>DAHUXM010000017.1 GCA_027307165.1 Gemmatimonadota bacterium
GTGACGCGAATGTTCATCATTATGTGCGCGCCGCGTTGCGTGGCGTACGACAGCAAGCCATCACGCACGTCGCGTGCACGATTGGATTCCGGAAATAGTTTTCCCGATTCCGTTTCTTCGACCAGCCTGAGACCAAGCTCACCCTCGAAGAACGCGCGCTGTTCGGCGAGCGGCCACGATCGCACTATCTTGTGAAGTGTGTTGCGGGACGAATCGGTGACGAAGCGTGACTCGTCCAGTCGCGCGGGCAAGATGTTGCAGCGGCCGCCTCCGCTGATGAGGATCTTCCGTCCCCCGTCGGCAGTGCGCTCGAGCAGCGTTACCCGTGCGCCCGAAGTTGCGGCGAAAATGGCGGCCATCGTGCCCGCGGCACCGGCGCCAATGATGACGACGTGTCGCGCGAGATCCGGTTGCCCTTGCTTGTCGGCGCTCAACGCCGGATCCGTGTAGCCGACCAGACCAGCAGGGCGAGCATGGCAGCCAGCGGCAACAGGATCAGCAGAGCGAAGGCCAGCAGCCCCACGAGCAGCCAGCCAATGAAGGGCCCGACTCCGTCGACGGTCACGGAGAACCGACTCACCCTCAGCCATACCACGAGCCACGGTATTACCGCGAGCACACACACCCCTATGAGCCGCGTCGCGGGCCAGCGCACTATCCGCTCGCGCGCCGGCCCTCGCACGGTTGCGTAGACCGCGGCCCCGCAGAGCGCGAGCAGCAGTAGCGCCCACGGCGGATCCGACCCACGTAACGAGCGATGACTGCGGCATGATGCTCCTTCCGGAAGATGCGCGCCGGACTCTGTGTATTCCCCCTATGGCGGCGTCTCCGGGCAGTGCCCGCCATCGATCAACTTACCACGCGCAACGCGGGACCGATCAGATTAGTATCATCGATGTGACGCTGAATCATCCCGCAAGTAAGCGGAGAGTCCGACGGCACGCATATCCCTGGAATTCCTGAGGAATCGAACCGGAATGGCAAATCTTACCTACTTCGAATGCACCAAGTGCGGGGAGCGACTCAGCCCCGCTGAACCTCATACAGTCTGTCCGGTAGATGGCGGATCGCTCTACGCGCGCTACGACCTGGAGCCATATCGCGGCCTCGCATCCCGTGACTCGCTCTCGGGCCGCGTCGCCAGCATGTGGCGCTATTCCGACGTCCTGCCAGCGGTCGAGCCGGTGACACTCGGCGAAGGTTTTACGCCGATGATTCAGAGCCGGCATAATTCGAACGTGTACATCAAGGACGAGGGGCTGAATCCGACAGGCTCGTTCAAGGCGCGTGGGTTGTGCGCCGCGGTGACGATGTGCAAGGCGTACGGAATCGGCAAGATTGCGATCCCCTCTGCCGGCAACGCTGCTAGCGCGCTCGCAGCTTATTGTGCGGCAGCCGGCATCGAGGCGCACATCTTCATGCCGAAGGACGTTCCGGTTGCGAACCGAGTGGAATGCCAGCAGTATGGCGCGCGTGTCACATTCGTCGACGGATTGATCAGCGATTGCGCCAAGATCGTGAATGAGCGTAAGCAGGCCGAGGGCTGGTTCGACATCTCAAGTCTCAAGGAGCCATTCCGCGTCGAGGGAAAGAAGACGATGGGCTACGAAGTCGCCGAGCAGCTTGGATGGAAGCTGCCCGATGCGATCTTCTATCCGACCGGCGGTGGAGTCGGCCTCATCGGCATGTGGAAGGCGTTCGACGAAATGCAGTATCTGGGCTGGATTGGCGCCGAGCGCCCCAAGATGATCGCCGTGCAGGCAGCAGGCTGCGCGCCGATCCCCAGGGCGTGGGACGAGCACAAGCCGACGTCCGAGTTCTGGCAGGATGCGCACACCATCGCCGCCGGACTCAGGGTGCCGAAAGCTTACGCTGATTACATCATCCTCGACATCCTTCGCGACAGCAAGGGAACAGCTGTGACTGCGACCGACGCGGAGATGCTGGAAGCGATCTCCTCGATGGCGTCGAAAGAAGGCGTTTTCGCCGCACCTGAGGGCGCCGCGACCCTGGTCGCCTACAACAAGTTGATCGCGTCAGGCTTTCTCAAGCCGACAGATCGGGTCGTGCTCTTCAACACAGGGTCGGGCCTAAAATACATAGACGTGATCGAAGGCAGTCCCGCGTAGGGCGCGGATATTTCCGCGCCTGGCCCCATTACGCGCAATCGAATTCGGATAACCGCCGGATATTTCCGCGCCTGGCCCCGTCACGCGCAATCGGATTCCGATGCCCGCCGCGTCGCGCGGATCCCACGATTCCCCACGCGCCGATTTGGCGGTCCCGCGTAGGGCGCGGATATATCCGCGCCTGGCCCATTTACGTGCGATCGAAATCGGATGACCGCCCCGGATATATCCGCGCCTGGCCCCGTTACGAGCGATCGGATTCCGATGTCCACCCCGTCCCCCGCGCCCCTACAAATAACTCAACCACCAATCCGTACGCCGCTGCTTGACCGCCGCATACCAGCGACACACCGGATACAGCGTCACGACGACGATCGCCCAGATCAGATAGACCACCGGCAGACTGTAATCCCACCCGGGCGGCGGCGTTATCGGAAACCGATCCAGCGTGGGTGACTCGAACATCCAGTGCACCTGCCCATAGCGCGCGTAACACACCGCTGTCGCAAGAGCATGTATCAACGGAATGTGCAGCACGAAGTAGAACATCGGCACCTTGCCGACCGTGAGCGCTGGTCGCAGCCACCCTGGCGTGCGACCATCCACCGCCCAGAGAAGCAACATCGCAGGCCCCAGCGTCATGAGCAGGAACAGCAGTGACGGCGGATACTTGGTCGTATTGAGAAACGACAAAACTGTAAATCCAACAGAATGCTGCGCCGACCAGCGTTGTGGATCGCCGTAGATGTTTACGTAACGCAGCACTACAAAAGCGGCGGTGAGAAATGCGCCAAGTCGGAGCAGGAGATCCTTGCGACGGACCGACTCCCATCTGTACAGCTCCCCCAGGCCGTAGCCCACCGCCGTGACTCCGATCCACGGAATCAGTGGATACGCCTCGAAGATCGTAAACCTCGGCGTCGAGACGAGTACGCCGGGCGAGTGCAGAATCAGCCACACCGGTGCCAGCGCGCCGAACGATGCCGCACTGACGGAATCGAACAGATTGTGCGCGACGATGAGCACCACGCCGAATGACACGACTGCCTTTGTCGGAAGGTGGACCAACGCCGCCAGCGCAATCATCGACCAGCCCAGTGCCCACAGGACGAAGAGTATCGTGAGCCGGTAGTCGAAGTTGAACTGCCAGCCCAGACAACGAGTGGCGACCACCTCGAGAAAGATGAGCCAGAGACCGCGCGTCCACAGAAAACGCGACAGCTCGCGCTTCGATTTCCGGCGCAGCGAAAGGAATGCACCGGTCCCGGTGAGCAGAAAGAACACCGGCGCGCAGAAGTAGGTGATCCAGCGCGTCAGAAACAACGCCGCGGATGCGTGAGTCAGATCCGTGGGACTGATCGCGGGCGAGGTGAAGTATTCGCGCGTGTGATCCAGAGCCATGACGATCATTATCAGGCCGCGCACCACATCCACCGACTGAATGCGCACCCGCGCAGGGCGCGCGGTCGCCGTATCCGCAGGCATGCCAATTGCGCGAGCGGTTGGTGTCACTTCATAATTCGGGATGGACATGACGATGTCTGCAAAGGTTGATGTCGAAAATCTCGTCCAATCGCGTACTCGTACGGGTGTCCTCACCGTGGATCGCTAATGAGCATCAGCCCACTGGCCGGCAAGCCGGCACCGCAGTCAATTCTAGTGAACGTACCGCGGCTCATGACTGCGTACTACTCGCTGGTACCGGATCCGAAAGTCGCGGCGCAACGCGTGTCGTTCGGGACGTCCGGTCATCGTGGATCCGCCTTCGATTACGCCTTCAACGAGGATCACATCGTCGCCATAACGCAGGCAATCTGCGAATACAGAAAGGCACATGGGATCGATGGTCCTCTGTTTCTTGGCATCGATACACACGCGCTGTCCGCGTCCGCGTTCGCGTCTGCTCTGGAAGTCCTCGTCGCAAATGGTGTGAGTGTGATGATCGACGACCGCGACGGCTACACCCCGACTCCGGTTGTCTCGCACGCGATCCTCAGCTACAATCGCGGGCGCACCAGCGGATTGGCTGACGGCATAGTCGTGACTCCATCGCACAATCCGCCCGACGATGGCGGCTTCAAGTACAACCCCACCAACGGCGGTCCGGCCGATACCGACGTCACGAGCTGGATCCAGAATCGCGCCAACCAGTTGCTCGGTGACGGCCTCAAGGGCGTTGTACGCATCCCCTTCGACCGCGCCACTCGTGCCGCGACAACGCACAAGCGCGATTACATGGACGCCTACATCGGCGACCTCGGCGCAGTAATCGACTTCGACGCGATTCGATCCGCCAAACTTCACCTCGGCGTCGATCCACTCGGCGGCGCCGGCGTCTTTTACTGGGGAATGATCGCCGAGCGGTACAGGATCGACCTTACCGTCGTGAGCGAAGATGTCGATCCGACGTTCAGGTTCATGACCGTCGACTGGGACGGCAAGATCCGCATGGATTGCTCCTCGCCGTACGCGATGCAACGGTTGATTGGACTCAAGGACAGCTACGACGTCGCGTGGGCGTGCGACACTGACCACGACCGGCATGGCATCGTCGCGAAGAGCGTCGGCCTGCTGAATCCGAACAACTATCTCGCAGTTGCGATATCGTACCTCTTCGATCATCGCCCCGACTGGTCGCGTTCGGCAGGCGTTGGCAAGACGGTGGTGAGCAGCAGCATGATCGATCGAGTCACGTCGCGACTTGGCCGCCCGCTCAAGGAAACACCGGTCGGCTTCAAGTGGTTCGTGGATGGACTCATGAATGGAACGATCGGATTCGCAGGTGAGGAGAGTGCCGGCGCATCGTTCCTGCGGCGTGACGGCACGATCTGGACGACTGACAAGGATGGAATCATCGCCGGACTGCTCGCCGCTGAGATGACCGCCGTCACTGGCAAGGACCCCGGGCAGCTGTATCAGGATCTCACTCATGAATTTGGTGATCCCGTGTACGAGCGTATCGATTCACCCGCGACCCCGGCACAGAAGCAGATACTGTCGAAGCTCGCGCCAAGCGAAGTGATTGTCAGTGAGCTGGCGGGCGAGAAGATTACGAGCGTCATAACGACAGCACCCGGGAGCAAGGATCCGATCGGCGGCATCAAAGTTAGTACGGACAGCAGCTGGTTCGCTATCCGTCCATCGGGTACTGAAGACGTTTACAAATTGTATGCAGAAAGTTTCAAGGGGAGAGATCACCTGCGAGTCGTGCAGTCGGAGGCGCAGGCGATAATTCAGACAGCACTGAAGACGGGCAAGTAGACGAATTCGTCATTCCCGCTGTAGGGCGCGGATGCGTCCGCGCCTCCGGAATCCATGTTATCGAGCTAAAGTCGTCATTCCCGCGAAAGCGGGAATCCATCTGCTGCCTAGAAGCTTCCTGCGTTTATCGCATCCAGAGATCGATAACATGGATTCCCGCTTTCGCGGGAATGACGGGCACTTGTTCCTGTCAGTTCACCCGTCAGCGATTATCCATCACCCCGCGCATCACCGCGCCGAGTATTCCACCGCCAACCGCCGCCTGCGTATTGCTCTCCGTCGTCGCGACAGGCGGATGGTAGTACATCGACTGGATACCAACTCGCCCGGGTCCCGTAAATCGATTGAAGAAGATCTGTCCCCCGCTCGCGAAGAATCCTGTCGCTATGCTCTGCGTTTCGAGCTCCATGCGCACAGATGGATCCTTGTAGATCCAGCCGCCCGGCTCCACGTCGATCTGCTCGCCCGCTTGCAACGTTACCTCGAACACGTTGCCGTAACCGTGCAGCCATACGATCCCGTCGCCGTTTCGCGCACCGAACGTGTCGATGAACAACCCGGACTGACCGAAGAGGATGTTGCCGATTCCGTTCACACGCTGGAAAGTGAAATCGACCGAATCGGTTGCCGCCAGGAACTGATGCTCACGCACGTCGATTGCCTGTCCGCGCGTGAGATGCAGCGGAATTATCTGGCCCGCACCATCGCGACTGAACGCGATGTGCCCCATCCCCTTTGCCTCCGTCATGAAGATTGGCATGCCGGATATGAGCCGTTTGAACGCGCCGGCGAGCGACTTCACGCCGATGGAAATCGTCGGATGCTTCCATAGCAATACGTGGTGCTCGAAGTACACCGGCGTCGATGTGATCTCCACATGGAGCACCGGAACGAGCTCGCCTTCGAGATGATACGTGACTCCGCCGAATGATTCGTTGCGGACCGTCGTCGGATGCAGCTGAGGAATGGCCACGGGAATTGGATTTAATGGAGAGATCGTTCGTTGATGATTACCGTGCCGGACGGACCACCCCCCCACTATCCACGCGCCGAATTGGTGGTCCTGCGTAGGGCGCGGATGCATCCGCGCCTGGCCCCGTTACGCATAATCGAATTCGGATGTCCGCCGAATATATCCGCGCCTGGCCCCGTTACGCGTAATCGAGATCGGATGTCCGCCGGATATATCCGCGCCTGGCCCCGTTACGCGTAATCGAATTCGGATATTCGCCGAATATATCCGCCCCCGCCCCCACTACGTACAATCGGATTCGGACGTCCGCCGCGTCGATTTCGTAATGGTACGCGCCCCCCCCGCCCCCGTCACGCGCAATCAGATCCGGATATCCGCCGCGCCACCGCGCCGATCCCCGTTATCGAACAACTGTTCGAACACCCTACGCCCTTCGCCCCACAATGGCCGGACCCACCGGCGCCGCTGCGTGAAACCGTGCCGCAGACGCCGATGCCAGAGCCTCCGCTACCGCGTCGTACCCGGCGCCGATCAGCTCGCGCGTAGCGCCGAACGTGAACGACGGCCAGTCATATACCGCCGGCCGGACATGAAGCGTCGGAACGTGCTCGCGCTCCGCCTGAATCGCGGCTCGCTGTGGCTCGGCGAGGATCTGAACGACTCGACTGTGAATTCCCACTAACCCCTGTCGCTCCCAGGTTGTGTCTTCCGCGTCGATCAGCTCACTCACGTCGCTCGCAATGACCCTCCGCGCACCCCATCGGATCGCTTCGACCAGTCCGACCATCGTCTTCAATCCGCCGTCCACGAGCAGGTCGCCATCAGCGAGCGTGAGCGGCGGAAAGACAAGTGGCAGCGCCCCCGACGCGTACACCGCGTCGACGAGACTCAGCGTCGATTCCGCGCCATGTCCGAACCAGCGTTCGTCACCGTTGCGCAACGACATTGCATTGACGCGGATGGGACGTACCAGTGACGCGAACGTCGCCGGCGCGATTATCCGCTGGATCAGATCGCGATAGTGTTCGCCATCATAGATGGATATCTGCGCAAGACCGGCGATCATGTACGCCTTGATGTTGCGCTTCAGTACCGCCTGCTCCGTCACGCCAAGCGCGTCTTCTTCCAGCTCTTCGATAGAGGCGCCCATGGCCCAGCGCGCGCCGATCAGCGCACCGATGCTGGTTCCGACAATCGCGTCGACCTGGACTCGCGCTTCGATCAACGCACGAATGACTCCGATGTGTGCCATTCCGCGCATCGCACCACCGCCAAGTACCAGGACGGTGTGAGGGGTGTGGCGGAGGCCATCGGGTCTGGCGCTCTCCGGAAACGGCTCGGCGATTGGGAAACGCGGCATCTGAGTTGTCTAATTAAGTGCCAGAAATGCCGAGCGTAAGTCCCTCTCAAGTGCCGGAGTCTGTGTCCTTTCGTATCTTTTACGGATGCGCAGGCATTCTGCTGTGAACACCGCCCATCGTGCCACAACGTTGACTGACTGGACGCGCCGATAGGTTGCCTCGAAAGATGCCACGCGGTTATCCAGGTCATATTCAGAAAGCATTCGACGAGATCAGGTTCGGACCTCTGAGAACGCTCAACCTCCGGGAGTCGCTTCCGACTGCCGAAGCGGCGCGCGCGCGTGCCGACAGCTGGATCCGCACCAAGCAGGTCGAGCGCGCGGGCGAGCTGCTCATCATCACCGGCCGCGGCAATGGAAGCGAGGGCGGAATAGCGGTTGTGCGACAGACGATCCTCGCGCTGTTCCCATCCCTGCGGCGGCGCAACATCATAACGAAGTGGGAGGAGCACACCGAGGGCTCCTTCGTAGTGACGCTGGCACCGATGACGGCGATGTTCGAAGCTCCCAATCGCCGGCGCGAGCCCGCGGTATCGCTTCCGATCCCGGATTCCCTGTCAGCCCTTTCACCCGAAACGCTCAAGCTGCTCAGAGAGCTCGCTGTATCGTCGCTCTTCATGCTCGGCGTTCACAACCCGGAGCAATTCGTGGAGTCGGAGATGGTGACGAAATTCACCAAGCTTACCGCCGCTCTATCCGGCGCGGATGATCCCGAAGTGGAGCTTCGCGCCGCCATCCAACACGCACTCGAAGAACTGGACGAACAGTAATGACAATTTCAAGGCTCACCGCTGCGATAGCAGTGTCACTCGCCAGCGTATCTGCGGCTGCATCGTTCGCGTCGGCGCAAGGTACGCAGAACACGCAGACGTCGATTGTCGGCTTCACTTCGGCAAACGCGCAACATCAACGCGAACTCGAAGCGAAAACCGCCACGCTCGCCTCGCCTGCAAATGCGGATTCGCTGTCGCGCGAACTGTCGAAGGAACCGCACATGGCCGGCACGCCGGCCCAGGCCAGAACGCGCGATATCTTTGCGCGCGAGCTCAGGAAATATGGAATCGATCCGGAGGTGCGCACCTACAGCATCTACATGCCGCATCCGACGAGCGTGCACCTGTACAGAGTGTCGCCCGACGCCGCTGAGCTGTCGCTTTCCGAAGGAACGATCGCCGAGGACACAACGTCGTTCAGCTACCCGCAGCTGCTCACGTTCAATGGATACGGCGCGGCTGGCGACGCAACGGGCGAGGTGGTCTACGTCAACTACGGACTGATCGAGGATTACGCGACGCTCGATTCACTCGGTATCTCCGTGAAGGGCAAGATCGTCGTCGCGCGCTACGGAAGATCCTACCGCGGAATCAAGGCACGCGAAGCCGAGAAGCACGGAGCGGCAGCGCTGATCATCTACAGCGATCCTGCAGATGACGGATTCACGCGCGGCGATGTCTATCCTGAAGGGCCGATGCGTCCGTGGACCGGCGTCCAGCGTGGCAGTGTCTTCAACGACAATGGTGATCCCACCACGCCTGACTACGCGAGCGTTCCAGGCGCGAAACGTATTCCGCTGGATCAGACAAACCTGCCACGCATTCCCGTGATCCCCGCATCGTACAAGAACGCCGCTGAACTGCTGCGCGACGTGCGCGGCGGCGGCGAGCTTCCGCGCGGCTGGCAGGGTGGCCTGCCGTTCCGCTATCACGTTGGACCGGGACCCGTCCGCGCGCGTGTCGTAGTCACCACCGACGCACAGACGCATCCGTACAAGGACATCTGGGACGTGCTTGGCACAATTCGGGGGTCGGAATACCCCGATCAGCTCGTTATCATCGGCGGACATCGCGACGCGTGGGGCCCCGGGGCTGCTGACAACATCAGCGGCACCGTCAGTATTCTCGAGACCGCACGCACCATCGGCGATCTCGTTAAGCAAGGCTATCGTCCGAAACGTACAATTGTCTTCGCGTCCTGGGACGCTGAAGAATGGGGATTGATGGGCTCCACGGAATTCGTCGAGCAGGATTCCGCCCGCCTCTTCAAGGACGGAACTGCATACATCAACTTCGACGAAGTCACGACTGGTCCCGACCTCGGCGCAAGTGGATCGCCGTCACTGCGTCCTTTCTTCCGCGACGTCACGAAAGTCGTCGCAAGCCCGACCGGAAAGGGGTCGGTATATGATGCGTGGCGCATCTCCGATCGGATAAAATCCGACACCGCGCAGCCGGTGATCGGCGATCCAGGCGGCGGCTCCGACTTCGCCGGCTTCTACAATCACCTCGGCATTCCCATCGCCGATTGGGGTTTCGGCGGACCGATGGGCGTGTATCACTCGGCGTTCGATTCGTACCACTGGATGAGCAAGTTCGGCGATCCAGGCTACAAGTATCACGCTACCATGGGCGTGATGGGCGCTGTTGCCATCACTCGTCTCGCCGACGCCGATATCATCCCGTACGACTATGTCGAATACGCACGCGCGATGCGCGGCCTTACCGCGACCGCGGCCAGGAATATCGCAGAGAAGCACTGGACCAACGTCTCGCTCGGCGCACTGGATTCATCGATCACGGTGATGGAGACAGCCGCGAGCAAGTTCAACGAGACGCGTGATGCAGCGCTCGCAAGAGGCGTATCGGCGGCATCGAGAAAGCAGGCAAATGAGCTGCTCATGCAGGTCGAGCGCGTATTCGTTCGCGCGGGCGGACTGCCCGTCAGCAAGCGTGAATGGTTCCGCAACGTGATCTACGCAGCCGACAATGACAACGGTTATGCAAACATCGGATTGCCCAGCATCAACGAGGCTGTGAAGGCTGGAGATGAAGCGCTATCTGTACGCGAGATAGCAGACCTGTCGCAGCGTTTCATCAAGGCGGCTGGATTGCTCGACTCGGCGGCGCGAAGCTTGCGAACACAGTGAGGTCATGGATGATGTAGCATCGGTGCGCCGGACGCCGCGACTGTCGCTCAGCGAGCGAATCGCGGCGTCCCAGTTCGGCGCAAAAGCACACTGGCCCAGCGGATTCGAGGTGTACCGGAGTGGTACAGCCGCTGACGGAGTCTTCATCGTGTTGCACGGCCACGTTGTGCTGCGAAGCCCTATGAAGGGCGGACGGGGCTTCGTGAGCGGCATAGCGATGCCGGGCGAGACCTTCGGAGCCGAGGGCCTCGCTCCGCGCGGTTGTTACGTAACCGATGCCCGGGCCGCCGATGGAGTCGAGACGCTGCACCTGGGAGGCGAGCAGTTCCGCGCATTCCTGAGAGAGCAACCCGCCCACGCAATATCCCTGATCGGCCAGATCCTCGCCGAGCGCAGCACACTGCTCGAGAGATTGCAGGAGCTCGCGTCGCTCAACGTCGAGGATCGGCTCGTCTCCGTGCTCATGCGGCTGAGCGAGGACACCGGGTTCATGGTGGACGATGCCACCCTCAAGCTGGACCCGTCGCACCACCGTCTGCTGTGTGAGATGGTGGGTGCCACCCGCGAATCCATTGCGCTGGCATTGAGCCGCATGGTGAACGGTGGGGTAGCGTCGCGCGCCGGCTCGTGCTTTGTTATTGATACGCGGCAGTTGGCATCCCGCCATCACGCTTCGCGGTACGACGAGCAGACTCCCCTGCCAATGACCAGGGAATCGGCCCGAGCGTAGAGCACCGAGCAGTAGCGGCTCGCATTCCCATCGATTCCGATAGCAGACATAATTCAAGGCGCAGGTCAGCTCGACCTGCGCGCCGGCAACGAGCGGGGGATTCTTCTCCTGCACGGTTTCGGCGACACACCTCAAACGTTGGCATACCTCGCCCGGTA
The DNA here is from genome assembly GCA_027307165.1 of Gemmatimonadota bacterium. Taxonomy (GTDB): domain Bacteria; phylum Gemmatimonadota; class Gemmatimonadetes; order Gemmatimonadales; family Gemmatimonadaceae; genus Fen-1247. Next base: position 11,535 of record DAHUXM010000017.1, read on the forward strand.
CCTGCACGAGCGGGGATTCGACGTTCGCGTCCCCCTGCTCCCGGGCCATGGCCGCAACATCAGCGCGATGGATGCGTCGTCCCACATCGAGTGGCTCGACAGCGCGCGCGCCGAGCTGTTCGCCAGGCGCGCCCGCCACAGGTGGACCGCCGTCGGCGGCCTCTCGATGGGTGGATCGATCGCCGCGATACTGGCCGCCGAGCTGCGCGATCTACCTTCGCTCGTACTGATTGCGCCGTATCTCAGAATGCCCAAGCGGCTGCGCTGGCTCTCCGCCACATCTGGATTGTGGAGCGACGTGGTCGGTCCGATTCACTCGCGAACTACGCGCTCGATCCTGGACCCCGTCGAGCGCGAGGCGAATCTCGCCTACGGGTCGGTGACCGGAAAGTCGATCCACGAGCTCGCGCTGCTGGTCAACAAGGCGCGCCGCGCGTTGCCGGAGATTACCGCACCGACGTTGTTGATTCAGTCCGAAACCGACAATCGGATCTCCGCGCAGAGCGCGCGGCAGGCATTCGCAGAGCTGAGGACGGAATCGAAGAAGCTGGTTCTCACGCACGCGGGCGGACATGTGATAACCGTGGACTACGGCCGCGAGCGTGTGTTCGAGGAAGTGCGCGCCTGGCTGGGGACTGGTCCCGGAACCTCGCCCCAGCCAGGGCGCCCGGAATAGCTGAGCTTGGGTCTGCAGCTATCCGGATATTCTCGTCATTCCCGCTGCAGGGCGCGGATGCATCCGCGCCTCGGGAATCCATCTGCTGCCGACCCACTTTCTGCTGTCATCGCATCCAGAGATCGATAACTTGGATCCCCGCGTTCGCGGGGATGACGAATCCTCCTAGAACTTGTCCTGCACGAAATCGCTGACCGCAGTCGCAGCGCCTTCGGCAACGTGCGTCACCTGCTCGGCGATACCAGCTGCAACCCGCTTCACGCGCGTGACCGGCGACTGCTTGCGCGTGCTCTTACGGGCGCTTTTCCGCGTCTTCGTGGCAGCGGACGACTTGCGCGCCGCACTCTTCTTGCGCGCCGGGCCACGCTTGGCCGCAGCCTTGGTCGCGCCTCGCTTACTGGCTGACTTGCGGCCTCCCGTCTTGCGCGCGCCAGCCTTTCTCGTGCTCTTGCGGGTCGCAGTCTTGCGGGTGGTCTTGCGGGTGGTCTTGCGCGCACCGCCCTTGCGGGACGACGCCTTCCGAGCAACGGTCTTGCGCGTGCCCTTCTTCGCCTTCGACTTGGAACCGCGCTTTGCGCCGGTGCGTGAACCGGAAGTGCGGCTCGAGCTCTTACGGGTCGATTTCTTAGTTGCCATGCTCTACTCCGGAACGTTGGTTGAATCAGCTCACGTGAATCCAAGCAAGAATCGCGCACAAATGTATAACGCGCAAGAGTTTTTCGTGCAATCCGTGCATATCTTTCCGTGCGACAATTCGAAATTCACGCCGATTCATCCCAACGAATGCCATCTCATCATCATCCAGCGCGCGGAATCTCGCCGTCTGTTCGGCGATTCACCGGCAAGTTCACACCGGGCGCATCGATGTTCGCAGCAGTCGCACTGGGCGCTGTCGCCTCGGTCGCCGGGTGCAACAAGAGCGATACATCGTCCTCCAGTTCCGCCCCGGTCGCCGGCACAATCACCGCGACTGCCGCGCAACCGGCTGCTGCCGACACCGGCCACACTGCGAACGGCGCCGGCCTGCCAACCGGATACCTCGCGCAGTTCGACAACGCGAACGCGAAGAGCTCCGATGCATCGTACTCGGAAAAGGAGCCCGGCCGCTGGGAAGTGAAGACAGGACCTGCCCACATCCTGTACTCACCAAAGGACACCGCAGCCAACAAGTACACCGTCTCCGCCACGTTCCAGCAGCTGGAGGCCCCGTCACACCCCGAAGCATTCGGCGTCTTCGTCGGTGCGACCAAACTCGGCACGCCGACCGCCCGGTACACGTATTTCATAGTGCGGGGCGACGGCAAGTACATGGTGAAGGTCCGCGACGGCGCCAACACCCGCACCGTAACGGACTGGACCGCGCACCCATCGATCCCCGTGCAGGATGCATCCGGCAAGGGACTCTACGGAATCAGGATCGACGTCAGCGGCAAGACCGCCAACGTCAGCGTGAACGGCGTCCCGATCACCACCATCACCGGAAAGGACGTACCGCTGAACGGAATCACCGGCGTGCGGATCAACCACAATCTGCACCTGATCGTGACCCCCGTATCCGTGATCCGGCGGCGGGCGTAACGTTCCATCCACGCGCCGAATCGGTACGCGTTTCCGACGACGCCAAACCACGCGCCGAATTGGCACGCGTTTCCGACGACGTCAAACCACGCGCCGAATTGGTGGTCCTGCGTAGGGCGCGGATTCTTCCGCGCCTGGCCCCTCCACGCGCAATCGAACCCGGATAACCCCGTCGTCGACCAACCGCACCACGCGCCTGCCCGCATCTACGTGCGATCGGATTGGAATCTCCGCCGCGTTGGCCGCTGTCACACCCTGCGCGTCTCACCGTGCGCCATCACCCATAACATCTCCGGCTCCAGCCCCGCCTTTGCCCACTCCACGCGTGTAAGCGCCGGCGGCTCATCCAGCGGTTCATCGGTGAGCTTGAAGGTCCCCCAGTGCATCGCGATGAACCTGCATGCCTGTCCCGAGTTCTCAGCGAGCACATCGACATAAGCCGAAACGGCCTCATCCGGCGCCATGTGCACCGGCTGCATGAACCAGCGCGGATCGTAAGCGCCGATCGGAATGAACGCAGCCTCGAATGGGCCGAGTCGCCGCGTGATCTCGCCGAACTCCGGATGCCGTCCCGTGTCACCGGCGAAGAAGACAGCGCGATGGCCCGCGCGGATTGTCCAGCCGCACCAGAGCGTCGAGTCCCGGTTGTTGGGGCGTCTGCCGGAAAAGTGCTGTGCCGGTGTGCAGGTGATGTCGAGGTCGAGCAAGTGCACGCTCTGCCACCAGTCCAGCTCCGCCGCGACCCGTGCACCGCGAGCGCGGAGCCAGGCACCGACACCGATGGGCGCGATGAATTGTGCGTGCGGATGCTGCGCGGCGATGCGCCGGATCGTTGCGACGTCGAGATGGTCGTAGTGGTCGTGTGAAAGAAGCACCAGATCGATCGGCGGCAGCGAATCGAAGCTCACGCCGGGTGCCGTTGCGCGCTTGGGGCCAGCGAAGCTCACCGGCGATGCACGGTTGCTCCAGATCGGATCCAGCAGGATGTTCGCGGACCCGATCTGGAGCAGAAAGCTCGAGTGGCCTATCCACGTGACGACGACTTCGTCCGTCGATGCACGTGCTGGAAATGCCGGAGTTGCGCGGGGAAAGATCGACACCGGCGGGTCCGGGCGCCTAGTTCTGCGGCGATCCCGGACCCATTTCAGTACATCACGCAGTCCGTGAGGAGTCGTGTGTGGCCACGGGTTCCGGAATTTCCCGCGGGCGCTTTTGTGCGTCGGCATCTGTGACTGAACCCTTCTGTCCTCTGGCAGCTGCATGCATCAACATTAAGCGACGCCACATGACGAGACGCTTTCGCTCGGAGCCGCTCATTTTATCGGCACTCCAGGCAGTTGGTTGCTTCGGGGACGACGAGCAGGCGTCCATATGCAATGCCCTCCCCGCAGTGCCCGCAGACACCATACCTGCCGTCCTCGATGCGCCTCAGTGCCTCGGTGAGCTCTGCATGCCGAGCATGGACGCGGCCGGTGAGCGTGACCGTGAGGCCACCGTCGCTCGCCGTGCCGGAAGCGACGCGAAGCGACGAGCTGTCCGCGAGGAGCGCCTCCTCCTGCGCGTCGCGCGCGAGCGATCGCTCGATGCGTGCCAGCTCCGAGCGGATGTCCGCCTCCAGCTCGCGCAGTTGTGCACTCGATATTGCTCCGGTCGATCTCATTTCGGTCCTCCTGAATCTGGTGAATGGCAGGCACTGGAGCCCGCCCGTACGTCGTCATTCCCGCGTCCCGTCGTCATTCCCGCGTCCCGTCGTCATTCCCGCGAAAGCGGGAATCCATCTGCTGCCGGTCCACTTTCCGCCGTCATTGCATCCAGAGACCGATAACATGGATTCCCGCTTGCGCGGGAATGACGACTTCCTTCGAACATCCCGCGCTCTACCCTTCCGCGTTCGTCCAGAACGCCATCCGCTCCGAGCGTGGCAGCGCCAGTCGCGCGATCGCACCTGCGCGGACCGCCGCCTTGTAGCGCTGGAACGAAGCCGGATCGTCGTGCCAGAACGTTGCCGGCAGTTCGATCAGCGCCCGCAGCAGATCGCCGCGAAAGCTTCCAGCCGATGCAAGTGGATCACGTTCGATCACATCGAGAACCATCGGCACGACGTGGCGCAGATCGGCGCGGTGGTGCAGCGCCTTCAGCAGATCCGCGTCGTTTTCAATGCACTGTTTCATTTCTCTGACGGTTGCCGCTCTCGCTTCTTCTAATTGCGTTGCCATTGATGGTTTCCGATTCCTCCTCCTTTCGGTGCGTCGGACGTTGCGTGTTGCGTTCGGAGATCGCTGGTGGCGTGCAGACCGGGATTGCGAATTTGGTCCATAGTGCCTTCATCCTTGCCTCCTGCGTGATTCGAGCAAGTGCGTGGTGCCGCGTGAAGCGTCCGTATAGCGTGCGTTGTGTACGCGTGCTGGAAACGAAAAACACCCCGCCAGGCTGGAAAAGCGCAGGCGGGGTGTCGATTTGGCGAGCGGTGAAGCTCGCCTCTGACTGTGAGCCGGATCAACCGCTGTAGCGGTACTCCTGGCTGCCCGTCCTGCTATTGAGAGATGTGCGCAGTCGCATGGCCGACACTCGGCTGCAACTCGTGCTCCGGCGCATCATCCATCTGAGATCGACTCGTTTGGGCGCGCGCAAGCCGACCGGCCGGCAGGCCATGGACCGGCCAGTGCCGCAAGTCGGATCGAGATCCGCGCGCTGAGTTGAAGTCGACATTAGATGATCTCCGTTAGCAAAAAAGGTCGCGTGATCCGATATCTGGGCACCGAGCCGAGGCAGGGTGGCTTACACGATCAGAGCGATCGGCGGGAAACCGCCGGAAACGTCTGGTGGTAGATGGTCGGGACGCGACTCCCTGTGGGTAGGGTAGCCAGAGGGGTGAGGGAAGTCAAGCGAACGAGGGGCGCCGCAATGCGCACCCTGATGAGCACTGATGCTACACTGCGGAACAGGGGAGGTTCCGTGGTGCAGTACCGCAGTGAATCAGTCCGGGAGAGAAATCACACGTTCCTCGACAAGTTCCGCAGCATAGTCAAGGCTGGCGTAGACCGCGTCGCGTGTGAGAACCGGATACGATCTACACACGGAGTCGATTGACTCGCCGCCGGCAAGGTTCGCGAGGATCACGGCAACGGGAATGCGAGTACCGGCGATGCAGGCCTTGCCGTGGCAGATGAGTGGATCGACGGTAATCTGGGTGCGCCAGTTCATGGAGAGATAGTCCTTTCCGCAATGCGACGGCCGATATCCCGTGCTAATCGATAGAATCTACAGTGATTTGCTGATCGCAGCGGAGCATCGCGTGGAAAGCAGCCGGATCCGTAGCGACTCTCGACCCGTGTAAACCAACGCCATCTAGGCCAACAATCGTGGGCGGCGTGCTGTTCGTAGCGCCGTTCGGCACGGTCGCGGCTACGCGGGGCGATCTTGAAGCGTTATTGACAATCTCTCCAGGTACAGATCATGTTTGCTGCGCATGATTCGTACCGACTACAGGCTCGATGTTCTATTCCTAGGAATAGTCACGTCCGTGCGTCGCAGGCGATAGCTGATGCATGTGTTGTTGGTTTCAGCATGCGAGAAACGTGCGCTGCGACGGTCGCGCGCGATTCTCGACAGTTTTGCCATGCGAGTCGGTCCGCGCACGTGGTCGAGCGCGATGACTGCGGAAGGTCTTGCGAGCCTGCAGGCGGCGTTGCGCCAGCAGGCGACGCGCCAGACGTCGGTCGCTTGCTTTCAGAACGACGGGCGACGACGGATGCGGCTGCTCTGGATAATCGGACGCAAGTCGGAATTCGGGACCGGTGGACACTTTGCTTCCGGAACCACTGCTCCTAGCGGTACATCGCGAGATACGTTGGTCGTTGCGCCATGGATCCGCGTTGCGAGCCTTTTGGCAGCAACAGCTGGTTTGGCGCACGATTTTGGAAAAGCGAGCGTGCTATTTAAAAGCAAGCTCGCCGACGCGGTTATACCAGCCAGGTCGTCGCGACGGAAGCCCGACCCAGAAACGCCACGCGGCGATGACGTTCGCCATGAGTGGATATCAATGAAGCTGGCCCAAGCGCTGCGAAAGCGTGACTACGACTGGACCGCCAGTTGGAATGCCCTAAAGCAGAAACTGACAGATGTGACTTTGGGCGATCGAAACCTAGTCAACGCATCGGTTAGAGGACCTGGGACAGCTCTAGAGGCATTGGATTTCCTCATTGGCACCCATCACGGTCTCTTTTCCTGTGAAGCCGGCAATGGACGCTTACCGGATGCGCAACCGCGTCATGTCCGACGCTTTCCTCCGAGAGAGGATCAGATCACTCCGGCCGCTCAGTTGCCGCGAAATCTGGTGGATAAATATCGTTCGCTGGAGTCGCGGCTACTTTCTACTGCCGGTTTTTGTACACCGAGCGATTGGCAGCCGCTTTGCGTTTATGCACGCGCCGCATTGATCCTCGCGGATCACTCCGTATCTGCACGTCTCGTCGAAAGGCAGCGATCGTCGTCGGGACTTTACGCGAACACCGCGCCGATCGGCAAGCAGCGTAGTCGACGCCAGTTGAATCAACCGCTTGAATGGCATCTGCGCGAGGTATCACGGGTCGCTCGTTCAGCGGTGTGGGGAATGTCGAGGTTGATCGACTCCGCGAACGACTATGATTCGTTGCCCTATCTCAACGACGACACCGTCGAAAGGATTGTTGAGCACGTTTCCACGGATCCCAGGTTCAGGTGGCAGAATACCTGCTCATCGGCGCTGGAAGCGCATAAGCGGGTCGAGCCAGGGCTGCCGAGTCTCGTGTTCAACATGGCGGGCACAGGTTCAGGTAAGACACGTATGAATGTCCGAACCGCGTGCCTGCTTTGTCGTGGACGGGTGCGCCTTTCGGTTGCGCTCAACCTCAGGACGCTTACGGCGCAGACCGGGCGTGCATTGCGAGAAGAAGTCCGGATTGGCGAGGATGATATTGCCGTGGTGTACGGCGGCATTCGACCGGACGAATGGGCAGATGCATCGACTGAAAAAGGTCGGGACGCCCAAGCTGAAAAGAAGGCAATTGCTGAAGTGGGAAATGCCGACGAAAACCCGATCGAGCCGGCATTTGACGCGAGCGGTTCACCCCGGATGCTACCGGCATGGTTGATGGACTTCCTATCTCGGCCGCAGGATCAGGAATTGATCGGAGCGCCCATACTTGTGTCGACCGTGGATTTTCTCGCAGCCGCCGGGGAACCTGGCGAACAGGGGCATTACGTGAAGGCCTTGCTGCGTGTCATGAACTCCGACCTGATCCTGGACGAAATCGATAGCTACGAGCCGGAGTCGCTCGTGGCCGTGCTTCGCATCATTCAAATGGCGGGTCTGTTCGGCAGGAACGTAATTTGTTCGTCCGCCACGCTCTCCCATCCGGTTGCGACGGCTGTGGAACGGGCATATCGATCGGGGATAGCGATGTATTCTCGATTGCTCCAGGTACGTGTGCATGAGGGATCGGTACCCGCCGGACCGGACGCGGCCCGTTTCCGTTGTGTCATGATGGATGACAGCTTGGTTCCCGTGGTCGGGGTCACTGACAGTGGTCGGTCTGATTTTTCGGATATGTACCGCGCGCGTATAGACGAACTCGGGAGCTACGTGGGCAGGCTTGCCCCAAGAAGGCGAGCATCGCTTCAGCGTGTTACCGATATATCGGAGTCCGGGTGGATCGACGCGGCGGTGGAGGCCGTACGGACACTTCACGCAACAAATTCCTTCTCCTTCCCGAGCAGCGATGTTCGCGTGTCTTTTGGACTGGTTCGGGTTGCCAACGTTGACCCTTGCATACAACTCGCGAGGGCGCTGGCTGATCGCCTTCCAAATGCTCGCGTGGCGACCTACCATGCCAACGAATTTGCTATTTCACGCCTGCATAAAGAGGCCCGTCTCGATCACCTGCTGACGCGGAAACGCGGCAACATCAATATCGTTGCAGACGTCGAGATTCAGGCGGCCGTCGAGGCTGCGACGACCGGGGACTTGCCATTCATCGTCGTTGCGACGTCCGTGGAGGAAATTGGCCGCGATCACGATTTCGACTGGGCTGTTATCGAGCCATCGAGCTCACAGTCAATCGTACAGAGCTCAGGGAGAGTCAATCGGCATAGGAACGCGTTGGTCGATATGTCGAACGTCATGATACTTCAGTTCAATCTTCGCCATTGCCTCAACCCGGACCTCCCCGCGTTCAGGTGGCCGGGATACGAGGTACAAGACAACACCAAGGACTATGCACACCATGACATCGAGCAGCTCCTGAATTGGAACGACGATGCCATCAACGTTTCTGCGCAGCTACGATTCGATACCGAACATTGCCTCTTCGCTCGGGCCGACGACGTAGCGATTCAGAAACGAGTCGACGCGTATTTTGGCGAGGCGGACTCCGTCTTTACACGGCCCGACGGGTATGTGTGGACGCTGACATCCGGGCCTGGCAGTCCATACAGAGCCACTCCTCTCCGATCTGTCAATCAAAGACGTGAGGAATGGCGAGTCAACCCAAGCAGCCTTGAATTCGAAAAGAAGACCAACAGAGTGAGTCGGTATAGCGGGCGTCTGCATGATGAATGGATAACGGGATCATTACTAGAGGTCGGGCCGCGCACCAACGCGTGGTTGAGTACGTCGCCGGACGCGATGCGTGAAGCGTGTGAGACGAGAAGGGTCGACCCCGAGCGCGGCATGGTCGCAGTAATTCCTATTTACGACTCGCAAAGCGTGATGGTACTGGAGTATGATCACGCCTTTGGGATTCGGCGAGTCAAGAAAACCTGAATGAGCGAGGACTGGCAATGGCAGCAAAGCGCGGTCGAAGAATCACGGACGACAAACAGGTGACAGAGCCGGAATGGAAGGCTTTGCCGCACGATGAGTACGAACGGACTGCACCACGACTGGTCCACTTCAGCATGAAGACTGTTGACTCGAACGCGAGTGCCGGTGGAATTCGGCTCTCACCCGAGTCGCAATTGGATCTTCCGTACGTATCCGCTCGCACAATGCTCGCAGAGAATGAATACCCTGACGTAGACTATCCAGCCAACGCTGGCAAGACCGCAACAGTCGTCAAACAGATCCGGATGGTGCTGGAAGGCAGTACCGCTGAGATCCCTGAAAATGACGCTGAAGCGATTCGTGCAATCATGGAGAAGACGCGCTCGAGTTGCAGTGAGATAGGGACCGACCACGTGGATTGCCATCTCCGTCAGATACTCGTCCCGAATGATACAGTAGATGGCGGCTACGTCGCCTTGACACCGCTTACTGCAGCCGGCGTTTGTCGCGCACTCAACCGCGCGGTCACGATGCACAATGATGGTATCGACGTCGATAACGGTAAGCGCCGTATTCAGAGAGCTCGGCTGGGGATCGGTGGATCAAACCCACAGAATGTCGGCAGCCTCGTAAGGGAAATGCAGCGCCCCATCATCGTAAATGCTCCGAAGGAGAAGAATCGTCTGCGAAATGCGCTACGTATCTACTATCGGGGCCCGGACGTAGACTTCCGTCGGGGGCGGTTGCGACATTCGCTGGATATCTATGCTGAATTTCGCGATATGACGCGAGTAAACGGCGGCGTTGTTACCACAATGGAAGCACGCGAACAGGAAGAGATACTGTTGCGGCAAATTGGTCAGGAAGTCTTGCGAGTAGGCCATGACGCTTTCGCAGCGTTGAGCGCCCATGCCGTGGATCTCCCGCGCGAGAACGGCCTTCCGGGGTTCAACGATGCGTTGGAGATGATTTCACGTCGAGTGCCTGGCCCACTCCGTGGTCTTGTGGATGCGCGGCTACGCGAATTCGATTATACAGAAGCCGTACCGGTCGCCCCCCGTCGAATGAACTGGCCGCGTGAAATGGCGCAGCTCGTCGTTGCACGTATGGACAGCGTCACCTCGCTGATCGACGGTAGCGAGGTTCACGTCCTCCCACTTGATGTAAGTGCCAAGACGAGTGTCGCCTCTATCTTGGAGCGGGTGTTCAGATGAGATACTTGACGATCCCACGCCTCCGGACACAGGCAGCGAACATCCAGCGTTCAGCATTTCTGCTCGGAGGGCCACCAGTCCTCGCCGCGTGGTCGCTTGTTCACGCCATTGGCAGACGAGCTTCTTTCGGCGTGGGCGCGGTGGCTCTCATTCACCATGACCAAACACTGCTTGGGCAGCAGTTCAACGGCGTGTTTAGCCCCCAGCAACGCCGGGGCGCAGCCTACACGTTTGAATACAAATCGGGCGCGGGTCGTGACTATTCAAGCAAGAATGAACATGCGTTGTCGCTCCAGCCGACCGCCTCAGCTCATATGACCGTCAGTATTATTGCCGAAGTGACCAACCTTCACTCCACGAACGCTGTTACCAAGTCACTCTATGCTGGACGTTTCTCAGGAGGGCAGATCGTTGATCACCGTGAGGTAGCGATGTTCGATTCGTTGAGCGCGGCGTACGATAGCATCTCGTCCGGATTCTGCGTGATGGATCGGCGTGATTTGCTCGTTGGTGCTAAAGAAGACCGGCATTCCGCGTTTGTCGCGCATCTTGGTTGCGATCCGAGCCGGGACAATCAGTCGTGGATATCCGCCACTTGCGTTGGGTACGCCGCACTCACGCCATTTCAACGACGACGCGGAGCGCGCGAAGGGTACACTCACGCATTTGCAGAACCGCTGATCGGTCTGGTTCAATATAAATCTCTCCGAAGCGTGAAAGTCGAGACGCAGAACGGACTATGGCGCCCGACGTGGCTGGCCGAGGACGTATTTGTAGTTCAGCAGGCACTTAACAATCAACAGGAGGGTGAAGCAGATGCCAGTAGCAAGTAAGCTCCCGGGTGTATTGTCGTTCCAGCGCTGTCTGGTTCCGACTGATGCACGATTCTTCAACGTATTCGACGACGGGACGATCACCGATCTCCCCGTCGTTCGACATGGCATTCGTGGCACGCAGAACGTAAACAAGAAGTCGAAGCCGGAATCCGCCGGGGCCACGTCGACAAGTGCCAAGCGTGCTGAGGTATCCAATATTCAGACAACCGACAGTGCCAAGATGGCTCCAGGTGCAACGGAGTTGGAGGTTCGTTTCGCGCTCCGCTTCGTGGATCTCTCAAGCGCATTGTTCGCGTGCGCCCCGGGCAAGAGCGATACCGCCGACGGAATACGCGAGTTGCGCGACCAGATCGGCACGTTCATATCCGCGGCGAAGGAGTCGGATAACGGAGCTCTTCGGCGGGTTACCGAAGGATTCACCAGAAACATCACAAATGGCAGATTCTTGTGGCGCAATCGCGTCATTGCGAAGTCCGTTAGTGTGACTGTCACCGATGGCGAGAGAGAACTGGCAACGTTCGATGCGCTGAGCAAGCCACTCAATAGCTTCGACAATGTAGATCCGTCGGAGCAGGCCGTCGCTGAGGTGATGGCTAGCGGTTTTCGAGGCGACAGGCAGGCCGTTCTGCAAGTTACTGCACGGGTAGGGTTCGGTGTCCAGGGGCCTCTGGAGGTTTTTCCGTCTCAGAACTACTTGGAAGATAAATCCAAGGGGTTCGCGCGCCCCTTGTATTGCGTCGGCCAGCCCGGACCTGTGAACGAGCACGGCCTTCGTGAGATGGGCCAAGCGGCATTTCGCGATCAGAAGATCGGCAACGCTCTCCGGACAATAGATGTATGGTATCCGAGCTTTGCCGAGCGGATGGCACCTATTCCCGTCGAACCGAACGGAGCAAGCCTCGATGCCCAGGAGTTTTTCCGCGACAGAAAGACATCCGGCTTCGACTTGATGCGTCGAATCGGGGAAATTACTCCTGACAATTCGCCCGAAGGCAACTTCCTGCTCGCGTGCATCATCAGAGGAGGAGTCTATTCAGGAAGCGACGACGCATGAATCCTCATGCGTACCTCACGATCGGCGTAAGACCGGACGAAGGCGATCTTGATACCGGGGTATGGCGGGCGCGTGGCCGTCTTCTCAGCATACTGCACAGTAATTTCTCCCAGCGTGCCGGCGCTTTCGCAGTCGGATTGAATCCGTCGCGACGTCCGCAATCGCACGGCCTTCGGGTATTCGCCACAACGATCGAGGAACTGGAGTGGCTTTCGGGTCGATTGACGGGCAACGGATGGATCCGAGACTACGCGATTGTTAACGCACCTCGCCTGGTTCCATCATCGTTTGATGGTGGCTGGACGAGTTTCGTCCGGTATCGCATTCCGACACTTAAGAGCGATCGAAAGACCGGCGACGAGTTTGGACGGTTGCGTGCCCGCCGTCTCCGCAAGGCATCCGAAGATGGCATGGACTATTTTCTTCTGGCGAGCACGAGTACTTCGCAACGCTTTACGTTGATCATCCAGCGACGTAAGGATGTCCCGGCGTCGCAGACGTGCTTGCCGAACAGTTATGGGTTCAGCACGACCACCCAACCATTCAACCTGCCCGATATTGAGTAACAGACTCGAGAGCTGCAATGAGTAAGAGCGCGCGTCAGTCTCGACCGCGCGCTCTTATTCTTTCCAAGCGTGCAAATGTTTTTTACATCGAGCACGCTCGCGTGATCCTTATGGACGACCGCATCGTCTATTTGACGCAAGACGGCGGAGACATCGAGCGCTTTTTCAACATTCCCGAGCGTAACACAGCAATGTTGTTGCTCGGCAAGGGTACCTCGATCACCGACGCGGCTGCTCGACGTCTAGCAGAATCGAATGTGGTGGTCGGATTCTGCGGATCAGGCGGTTCACCACTGTTCGGCGCGCTCGACATCGCATTCCTTGCGCCCCAGAGTGAATACAGACCAACCGAGTACATGCAGGCGTGGGCGCGCATGTGGTTTGACGAAGACAAACGGCTAGCCGCCGGTCGAACACTCCTTCTCGAACGACTGGGATTTACCCGCCAGGCATGGTCACAGAACCCGGAACATCGGGACCGCGGAGTAGCCATTTCATCCATACACGCTGACGCATTTGAAACAACCGTACGTAGTGCGGCGACAACTACGGATCTGCTTCTTGCTGAGGGGCGCTGGGCGCAGCGCTTATACGGCGAACTGGCCAGAGCGTGGGAGATCGAATTTGTACGGGATGAGGGCGCTCGGCGCCGAGAGTCGCTTGCGGACGTCGTCAACGGGTTCCTGGACCATGGAAACTACATTGCCTATGGATACGCAGCAGTTGTCCTCTGCGGCTTGGGCATCAGTTATTCATTCCCGCTGTTACACGGGAAAACGCGGCGCGGCGCCCTCGTATTCGATATTGCCGATCTTGTGAAAGACGCGTACGTGATGCCATTGGCCTTTGCCAGTGCGCTGAAAGGGGACAGTCAGAGAGATTTTCGCACTGCGCTGATCGAGCTCTTTCAGGAAAAAAATGTCCTCGACTACCTCTTTACCTTCGTAACCGAGCTCTGCGCCCAAGTGTAGCTATCGCAACGGGTTACAGGTATGCTGGCTTGTCGAAGGTTTTGGGTAGTGTCGAACCGTAACTTTGTTGATGGCAAGCAGATGCCGGTTTGACACTCTTATTCACCGCCGCGCAGGCGGTTTAGAAGCATTGCGAAAATACGACTATGGGAAGCCGCGAATTCACCGCCGCGCAGGCGGTTTAGAAGATGAGATAGAGCGGGATGCCGTCGCCGTCTGAATTCACCGCCGCGCAGGCGGTTTAGAAGTAGTTGGAACGTAGTACACGAGAGGGCCACCAATTCACCGCCGCGCAGGCGGTTTAGAAGAGACGGAGCACGTTTGGGTTGATCTGCCACGCATTCACCGCCGCGCAGGCGGTTTAGAAGTCGAGGTTGTATGCAACGAGGCCGGTGGACTGATTCACCGCCGCGCAGGCGGTTTAGAAGTCGAAGGTCTTGCCAGCGTCCTCAGCTTCGAAATTCACCGCCGCGCAGGCGGTTTAGAAGTCGCAATCTCATTGGCCGACACAGTTTGGAAGATTCACCGCCGCGCAGGCGGTTTAGAAGCGAGTCGAGCCACAGCAACGCCAGCGGGTCCGATTCACCGCCGCGCAGGCGGTTTAGAAGCTATCCGTACTCACTGCACAGACCACGGCACCATTCACCGCCGCGCAGGCGGTTTAGAAGGCGCGGAGATGGCGGAGCTGGACGAGCACGAAATTCACCGCCGCGCAGGCGGTTTAGAAGGGCCTGTGGCCGGTGGCAAGGGGCAATATGCCATTCACCGCCGCGCAGGCGGTTTAGAAGAAGAAGTACGGATTCGCTGACCAGCTCCGTGAATTCACCGCCGCGCAGGCGGTTTAGAAGTGGAGAGTGTCGCGAAAGACGCGCTGACGCAGATTCACCGCCGCGCAGGCGGTTTAGAAGAAGCGCCAGTCACAGGGCATCGTAACGCCGAGATTCACCGCCGCGCAGGCGGTTTAGAAGTCAACGAACAGGAGCACACGCTAACGGTTGACATTCACCGCCGCGCAGGCGGTTTAGAAGTTGTCGCCGCACTCTGGCTGACTACCGAGCCAATTCACCGCCGCGCAGGCGGTTTAGAAGTACACAACTAAATATACCGGCCAGTGGCCGGAATTCACCGCCGCGCAGGCGGTTTAGAAGTGGTTGATAGCGTGCTGGACGGGAATGTTCGCATTCACCGCCGCGCAGGCGGTTTAGAAGAAAGGCCGTCGGTCCATTGGGATGTGAGCGAGATTCACCGCCGCGCAGGCGGTTTAGAAGTACGCCGCCCACATCGATGTTCAATCCTGCAAATTCACCGCCGCGCAGGCGGTTTAGAAGACTTTACTGCGCTCGCTGAGTTACGACGTTGAATTCACCGCCGCGCAGGCGGTTTAGAAGATCATGCACCTCCCCGGCGCAGTATCAGTTCGATTCACCGCCGCGCAGGCGGTTTAGAAGAATCTATGACAGGTATCCAGGCGGTTACGCCCATTCACCGCCGCGCAGGCGGTTTAGAAGACATGTCGCGTAGCGCATGACCGTCCGGGCATATTCACCGCCGCGCAGGCGGTTTAGAAGAAGAGACTGGGAGCCCCAACAGGCAAAGCCGCATTCACCGCCGCGCAGGCGGTTTAGAAGTCCCGGAAAAAGAAACCGCCCACCTGGCAGGGATTCACCGCCGCGCAGGCGGTTTAGAAGCCGCTCGCGGCGGCTCGTAACG
>DAHUXM010000023.1 GCA_027307165.1 Gemmatimonadota bacterium
ACGCAGCGCGTCCTTTATCGCGTCGAGGAAGGTGTCGACGACGCGAGCGCAGTCTTTCTTCGAGATCGTGGGGCCGGCGGTCTGCGCAATCTGCGCGGTTACCAGCTCGACGAGGTCCGCCTTTGTCATCCCAACACCCCAATGGAATTGGCTAAGTCGTTGGAATGTATGGGTTTACTACGAAGCGCGCAAGCGGTGGATCAACAGCGGGATGGTGTGTCGCAGAGAGACGTGCGGAGCTCGCGCCTGGCCCAGGCGCCCGAGCTGGGAAACGGCGCGCGGGTGGGATGACGCGTCCAGATCGTCCTGGCCTTCGCCGGTCGGACGGCGGTTTGACGGTGGGCGTTGTCATCCGAATTCGGTCACGCGTAAAGGGGCCACGCGCGAATGCGTCGCGTGGTCATCCGATTTCCATCGCGCGTAACGGGGCCAGGCGCGGATGCGTCGCGTGGTCATCCGATTTCCATCGCGCGTAAAGGGGCCAGGCGCGGATACATCCGCGCCCTACGCATGCGTGCTACCGTGCCTTTGGGCCGGCTTCGACGCTTTGGAGGAATTGCCTGAACAGTGGTTGGGCGTCGTGCGGTCCTGGCGCAGCTTCGGGATGATATTGAACGGCGAACACGGGCAGCGTGCGATGGCGCAGGCCTTCCACCGATTTGTCATTCAGGTTCACGTGCGTCACCTCGAGCTCGGGGGCGCCCGGAATTCCGGTGTCGTCTCCCTTCACCGAGAAGCCATGATTCTGCGACGTGATCAGAACGCGCCCCGTCGCGACATCGAGCACTGGGTGGTTTCCGCCACGATGCCCGTACGGCATCTTGGTCGTCGCGCCACCAAATGCGAGACCGATCAGCTGATGGCCAAGGCAGATGCCGAACATCGGAATACCCGAATTGGCGAGCTCGCGTACCGTCTCAGGTGCGTACGTAACCGCGTCGGGATCGCCGGGGCCGTTGGATAGAAATACACCGTCCGGATGCATCGCGAGCACGTCCTTCGCCGGTGTCTCCGCTGGGACGATCGTCACTCGGCAATTGGTCTTCTCGAACAGCCGAAGGATATTGCGCTTGATACCGAAATCGTACGCCACGATGTGGTGCGGCGCGTTCGCGTCACCCCATTCGTAGCTCTCGCCCGTGCTCACTACCGTCGCGAGGTCGAGACCTTCCATCGAGGGACAGGACTCGAGCTGCGCGACGACTTCAGGTGACGGAGTCTCTCCGCGCCCGAGTATGCCTCGCATGACACCGGCCGACCTCAAGTGCTTTGTGAGGCGTCGCGTGTCGATGTCTTCCAGTATGGGAACGCCGGCTCCCGTCAGCCACGAAAGCAGATCGCCGTCCGCCCGCCAGTTGGAATACGTCGCGGACAACTCCCGCACGACCACGCCCGCAACCTGTGCGCGCGAGGATTCCGGGTCTTCCAGATTGACGCCGTAGTTGCCGATCTGCGGCGCGGTCATCACCACGATCTGGCCGCGATACGACGGATCCGAAAAGACTTCCTGATAGCCGGTCATGTTCGTTGTGAACACGACCTCGGCCCCCTCAAGAGGCGGCTCGCCATGCAGGCGACCGTGAAAAAGGGTTCCGTCTTCGAGAAGAAGGAACCCTGGACCCACTGAAACAGCTGTCACTGAATTCCTACTTCTTGGGCGGCGTTGTGGAAGGCGCCGGACTGGCAGGATTCGCCTGTGCCGGATTCGCCGGTGTGAGCGGTATCGCCGGAGCAGCAGTGCTTGGCGACGGTACTGTCAACGGAGCGGGTGCGCCCAGCTTGCCCTCGAGGACCGACTTGGGTGCGCGCTGCTGCGTCGACATCAGCTGAAGGATGAAGGCGAGCGCGAGGAAGAGACCGCCGCCCCACCAGGAGATCTTGGTGAGCAGATTGCCGGCCTGTCGCACTCCGATGAACGAGTCAGGCGAGGAGCTGGCACCGCCGAAGCTGGCGGATAGACCCTGACCGGTCCCGCTTTGCAGCAGAATCGCCACGATCAGGATGACGCTGACCAGGATCAGGAGGAATAGGAGAAATGTGTACATGTAGCCCTTAAATCTAGACTATGCGGAGCATATGGACAACCAGCTATCGGGTTCGAGGCTGGCGCCGCCTACGAGAACGCCGTCCACGTCGGCCGCGCCCAGGATCTGCTCGACATTGGCTGGCGTGACGCTGCCGCCATAAAGAATCCTGACTTCTGCGGCTCTATCCCCGACGAGATCGCGGAGCACCGACCTGAGCACCCCATGCGTCTCCGCGGCATCTTCCGGAGTCGCGTTCCTGCCGGTTCCAATGGCCCAGACGGGCTCGTACGCGATGACGGATGTGGTGAGCTCGACCTGGTCCAGCTGCGCGAGGCCGGCACGGAGCTGGCGCGTCACTACGCCGGCCGTCTCGCCGCGATTGCGCTGATCCAGTGTCTCACCCACGCAGAGCAGCGGTGTCATTCCCGAGCGCTCGACCATTGCGCACTTTTTCGCCGTATCCTCATCGGTCTCGCCGAACACGTGCCTGCGCTCGGAATGCCCGACCAGTACGTAATCAGCGCCCGCGTCCTTCGCCATCGGCGCGGAGTTTTCGCCGGTGAACGCACCACGTTCGGCGTAGTACACGTTCTGAACGCCGAACTTGAACGGCGATGGATCGCCAGCAGCAGCGCGCGCAGATGCAAACGAGAGCGCTGGCGGGAAGATGATCATCTCGACGTCGAAACGACGCCAGCGACGCCGTAATTCAGAGACGATTCCAGCCGCCGCCGTCGGGCCGTGGTTCATCTTCCAGTTCGCTGCGAAGATCTGCTGTGTCATGCGTCGTCGAGCGACGTTACGCCGGGCAATTGCTTCCCTTCCAGAAACTCGAGCGACGCACCACCGCCGGTGGAGACGTGACTCATCTGCGACTGAAGTCCGGCTTCGGCAACCGCAGCGGCGGAGTCGCCACCGCCGACTATCGTTGTCGCGCCTTTCGCGGTCGCGTCGGCCATCGCGCGCGCGATTGCGATAGTACCGGCGTCGAATGGTGGTTTCTCGAAAACGCCCATCGGCCCGTTCCACAAAACGGTCTTTGCCGACGCGACCGCACGCGCGTACGACTCCGCGGACGCTGGCCCGATATCATACATGGCTTCGCCGGCAGGGATCGCGTCACGCTTCACCGCGTGCGCCTTGCCAGTGTCATCCAGGCTCGGCGCGACCGTCGCATCGTGCGGCAGGATCAACCGCGTGCCCGATGTCTCGATGAGCTCGTGCGCTAGATCGACCTTGTCAGGCTCGACGAGTGACTTGCCGACTTCGTAGCCCATGGCCTTGTAGAACGTGCACGCCATCGCGCCACCGATCAAGAGCGCATCGACCTTTGGCAGCAGCTCGCGTATGACGTCGATCTTGCCTGATATCTTGGAGCCGCCGAGTATCGCGACGAACGGGCGCTTGGGATCAGCGAGTGCGCCGCCGAGGTAGTCCAGCTCCTTCTGCATGAGCAATCCGGCGACGGCGGGATGCAGATACTTCGCGACGCCGGCCGTGGATGCATGGGCGCGATGCGCCGCGCCGAACGCATCGTTCACGAACACGTCGCCAAGCTCGGCGAAGGTGCGTGCGAGACCGTCGTCGTTCTTCTCCTCGCCGGCGAGGAAGCGCGTGTTCTCCAGGAGGAGAATCTCGCCGTCGACCATTTCGTGCGTGGCCTTGATTGCCTCGTCGGTATCGGTCATCTCGCAGAAGACCACGTGATGACCGCTCAGCCGCTCGAGCACGTCCGCGACAGGCTGCAGCGA
The DNA here is from genome assembly GCA_027307165.1 of Gemmatimonadota bacterium. Classification (GTDB taxonomy): domain Bacteria; phylum Gemmatimonadota; class Gemmatimonadetes; order Gemmatimonadales; family Gemmatimonadaceae; genus Fen-1247. The sequence continues at coordinate 3,779 of DAHUXM010000023.1, forward strand.
ATAGCGCTCGTCCGGCTTGCCCTTGGGCCGTCCGAGGTGCGAGAGCACAACGGGACGGCCACCGCGCTTGAGGATGTAATCCAGCGTAGGCAGCGACGCACGGATTCGCGTGTCATCTGTCACGTTACAGTTGTCATCCAGTGGAACGTTGAGATCGAGCCGCACGAGTATGCGGCGCGAGCAGAGCAACGAATCCGGAAGTTCCTGCAGCGTCTTCTTTTTCACGCGCGACTCCTCAACCGAGGCGCGCGCCGACGAACCTGATGAGATCGACGCAGCGCGAGGCGTAGCCCCACTCGTTGTCGTACCAGCCGGAGACCTTCACGAGCGTGCCATCGATGACATTGGTGCTCAGAGAATCCAGTATGCAGGAAGCCGGATCGCCGATGAAGTCGCACGAAACGAGCGGCTCGTCAGTGTAGCGGAGGATTCCGTTGAGCGGACCATCGGCGGCTTCACGGAAGGCAGTGTTCACTGCTTCGATGCTGGTTGGTTTCTCGACTTCGACAGTCAGCTCGGTGAGGGACACATCCGGTGTTGGAACGCGGATCGAGATTCCGTCGATCTTGCCCTTCACTTCGGGGATCACGAGACTGGTCGCCTTCGCGGCTCCGGTGGTCGTGGGGATCATCGACATCGCCGCAGAGCGCGCGCGGCGCAGGTCCTTGTGCGGCGAATCCAGAAGGTGCTGATCGTTGGTGTAGCTGTGGATGGTCACCATCGACGCGTGCCTGAAACCGAATGCATCGCGCACCACCTTGACCATCGGCACGAGGCAGTTGGTCGTGCACGACGCGTTCGAAATCACGTGGTGCTTGCTGTTGTCGTACTTGTCGGAATTGACACCCATTACGAGCGTGATATCCTCGCCCTTTCCCGGCGCCGAGATGATGACCTTGCGGGCGCCGCCGTCGATGTGCTTTCGCGCGTCAGCCGCGTTGGTGAAGCGGCCGGTCGATTCGAGCACGATATCGACACCGAGCTGGCGCCATGGCAGCGCCGAGGGGTCGCGCTCGGAGAGGACCTTCACATCGTGTCCGTCGATGTCGAGCGTTCCCTCGCCGTGGGAGACATCGCCATCGAACGTGCCGTGAATGGAATCGTACTTGAAGAGGTGCGCCAGCGTCTTTGTGTCCGTGAGGTCGTTGACGGCGACGAAGTCGACGTCTGCCACTCCCTGTTCGAAGGCGGCGCGAATTACCTGCCGTCCGATTCGTCCAAAGCCGTTGATGCCAACACGAATTGCCATGTTTCTATCCTCGCTAAGGCATGTCGCCCGCTGCGCGGGCTCGCCCGAATGTGACGTAAGAGATGATGCGTGCGCCGCCGGCATGAAGCGCCGTCGCGCAAGCGTTCAGCGTGGCCGCGGTGGTAACGACGTCGTCCACCAGGACCACATGTCGTCCGGCTAATTCCCTGCCATCAAGAACAGTAGCGAATGCGCCGGCCACGTTTCGCAGACGATCGCCGGGCGTCAGGCGCGTCTGTGTCTCGGTGGCTCGGCGCCTTACGAGTGCTTCCTGCACTGGGACGCCCCATCGCTCACCCAGAAGGCGCGCCAGGAGCTCGCTCTGGTTGTAGCCGCGCTCGCGAGCCCGTGCTGCGGCCAGCGGCACGGGAACGAGCAGATCGCGCTCCTCGGTGACGTCCAGAGGAAAGTTAAGCCGCGCCATCTGTTCTGCCATTGGCTCGGCGAGGGCCGTCCAGCCGGAATACTTGAGCTTGTGGACTATTTCGCCTGCCGGGCCGCCCGGGACCCAGCAGACGGATCTTACGGCCCTGACGAATGCCGGGAGCGCCTCACACCAGCGGCAGGAGCCCGGCGAACGCGGGTGTCCGCAGCGCGCGCATTGCGGCGCAGGAAGCCGGGCAAGCCGGCTCACGCAGAGGGTGCAGAGGACGCGGTTGTCCGACTCGCCAAGCGCCGCGTCGCAGCAGACACAGGTGCGCGGAAGGAGAAAGTCGAGCGTCGACTGGAAGGCGACGGACGACCAGGTTTTCACCGTCCGAACGACGCCGTTCGACGCGCCGGATTGGTGGTCATTCCGGATCACGCTAACCACGCACCGGATTGGTGGTCATTCCGGATCACGCTAACCATGCGCCGGATTGGTGGTCGGGCATATTGACGACGCTATCCACGCACCGAATTGATGGTCACGCACATTGACGACTCCATTCGACGCACCGATCCGGTACGCCTGCGTAGGGCGCGGATTCTTCCGCGCCTGGCCCCTGTCGGCACAATCGAAATCAGATATCAACCGGGTTGACATGAATTGCCATATTTGACCTTCGGTGGGATGGCGATATTCGGTTACCTGCACCGCATCCCAATTCCATCAAATTCCATCAATCGTAATGATTCGATCCGCGGGATTCCGGAATCGACGGCACGGATATCCAATTCCGATATCGCGTACAGGGGCCAGGCGCGGAAGAATCCGCGCCCTACGCATGTCCACCAATCCGGCGCGTGGTTAACGTGATCCGGAATGACCACCAATCCGGTGCGTCGAATGGCGTCGTCGTTATTATCCGACCGCGCCCCACATCACTTCGCGATTGGGCTCGACGCCCAGCCACCTCCTGAACGATCGTGCCGCCTGCTCTACCAGCATCGGCAGTCCATCCGATGCCGCGCGCCCTGCGTCGCGCGCCGCTCGGACCCACGCCGTTTCACCGTGGCGGTATACAAGATCCAACACTGCGCACTTACCGGGCAGAAGGGCAATCGGTACAGGAAGCTGGTCGTCCGACATTCCCATCGGCGTTGCATTCACGACAAGATCGGCACCCTTCACAGCCGACGACAGATCTGCTTCCGCGCGTGCGTGCGCAAATCTCTGCGCGAGTGTCTCTGCACGCTTCAGATCGCGACTCCAGATCACGAGCTCGGCGTCATCCCAATCGTGAATCGCGGTCGCAGCGGCGGCCGCAGCACCACCGGCACCGATGAGCGCCACGCACTTCGGCATCTCCGCGCGCGCGCTCAGCATCAATTCACGCGCCGCGAAGTCGAAGCCGGCTACGTCGGTATTGTCGCCGATCAACTCACCGTCCTGCACCCAGAACGTGTTCACTGCGCCGGCGCGCTCGGCGACGTTGGTGACGTGGTCGCAGATGTCGAACACCGATTGCTTGTGAGGGATGGTGATGTTTCCGGCTGCACCTTCCGCGCGGAGCGTGCGTAGCGTTGCGCGCAACTGCGACGGTAGTATGTCGAGGGCGACATACTCGAGCGGTATGGAGGCCGCACGCAAAGCCGCGTTGTGGATTCTCGGGGAGAGCGAGTGCGCTACGGGATGGCCAAGCAGCACCAGCCGCGCGGGACGATTCACGCTGTGCCCGAAGTGTGTTCGGAAAGCAGCCGGTCGAGCACGGGTTCCAGCATCATCTCGATCGCATCCGCGGCGATGCGGTAGTCATCGAGGCTGCCGCCGTAGGGATCCGCGACTGGCCGCATCGATTTGCCGTGCGATCCGTACTCATCCAGCAGATACACGCGCGCATTCGGCACCACCGAACGGATTCCCGCGACGTGGCTCGACGCCATCGCAAGTATGATCGTGTCGCTCGAAACAGCCGCGGGGAGCAGCGGACGACTGCGATGCCTGGACAGATCCACATCGCGCTCCAGCCCGACGAGAATTGCACCATCGGTCGCGGGCGATCCAAGTGCTGCACCTGTTCCGGCACTCGCAAACGTCGCATCGATGCCACGTGCTTGCGCCGCGCGCCGTGCGAGCGCCTCCGCAAGGGGGCTCCTGCACGTGTTGCCGGTGCAAACGAATACGACCTTCATGCGATCGGTACCAGGGTAGGTGCAGCCAGCCTGAGCGTTTCGGAGGAGATCGCGCCTGGCCGGATGACGCGCGGGCGTGCACCCATGCAATCTACAACAGTGGACGGCTGCGACTGGCGAAGCGTGCCACCATCCAGCACTCGCAGTCTGTCCCGCGCAACGGCGTCCCACCAGTCGCGCAGAATCGTCGCCGCAGAATCCGCGGGCGGTTTCCCAGGTCTGTTCGCGCTCGTGGATGTGATCGGATCACCGTAAGCGCGGATCAGTCTGCCCAATGCAACGTGCGACGTCCACCGCACAGCCACGCCGCCTTCGGGGCCGCGCAGCTCCGGAGGCACGCGCTTGTCGCCCCCCGGCAGAACCAGCGTCAACGGTCCCGGCCAGAATCGTGCAGCAAGTGCAGATGCAGCCGGAGTCATGTGAAGATCCAGCCGAGCCAGCATGTCGACGCCGGCAATGAGCAGCAGAAATGGCTTTCCCCGTGGACGCGACTTGAGGGCGACCAGATTGCGCACCGATTCGTAATCCGCCCCGCCGCCGAACCCGTACACCGTTTCGGTCGGATAGGCGAGCACGCGCCGCTGATTGAGGTGCGCGATGGTGTCGTGCAGCGACGCCTCGACTTCCTCGTCGGACCAGAATGGTATTGCGCGCGGAGGAACTTTCATTCGGTGAGCATGCTGAGGGCTTCGGCGCGCGCGAAATCGGCTTCGGTGGTGATTTTCATGGCTCGCTCGCTGCCGGGAATGACGACGACGGGGTATCCGTAGTGTTCGCACAACGCAGCATCATCGGTGCCGGAGATCCCTTCACGATTGGCGCGCCGCGTCACGTCGTCGATCATTTCGCGCGGGAATGCCTGAGGCGTCTGCGCGCGCCAGAGACCGGTGCGCTCGACGGTCTCGATTACCCTGCCGTTTGCATCGACTCGCTTCAGCGTATCCACTTCCGGAAGCGCTGCGATTGCGCCGGTTCCGTTCCGCGCGGCAGCAATGACAGCATCTATTGTTGCGTCGAGAACCAGTGGGCGCGCGGCATCGTGGATCACGACGATGCGCGCTTCTGCCGGAAGATCATCCAGTCCGCTGCGCACCGAGTTGCCGCGCTGATTGCCTCCGACTCCGATCAGAAGGCGGCTCAGGTCGCTCTGGAAAAGCCATGGCGGCGGATCTCCCGCGTACGCCTTGGGGATCACCGCAACTACCATGCATACGTCGGCACGTTGCTGGAACAGCTGCACGCTGTGCAGCAGCATCGGTTTGCCAGCAACCCAGCGGAACTGCTTGAGCTCATTGGAGCCGGTACGTGTTCCGGTTCCTCCCGCGACGATGACCACGCCGACGTCCTGCATGGTTTCGGTCATGAAAACAGTCGCCTGAACATGTCCGCGATGGTCGCGACGCCGACCGCCTTCACGTCCTTCGGAATGCGGCCGCCGGCAGAGCGTTGCGCTACAAAAGCGTTGCGCATTCCCATCTTCGCCGCCTCGGCGAGGCGACGCTCGGTCTGCGCGACGGGACGGATCTCGCCACCCAGCCCTACCTCGCCGATGAATACCGCGTCGGATGGCAACGCACGATCGTACACGCTCGACGCAAGTGCCGCTGCGACCGCAAGATCACCCGCAGGTTCCCGCAACTGCACGCCTCCGACAACGTTGATGAACACGTCGAGCGATGAGAACGAGAGTCCGGCACGTTTGTCCAGAACCGCGAGCAGCAGCGCGAGCTTGCGTCCGTCGTATCCCGTGCTCACTCGCTGAGGAGTGCCGTACCCGGCCTTGGCCGCGAGCGCCTGCACCTCGATCAGAATCGGACGGGATCCTTCCAGCAGTGTCGTCACCGCGCTGCCCGAGGCGATGTCGTGCCGGTCGCTGAGGAACAGTTCGGAGGGGTTCGCGACGGGCTCCAGCCCATTCTCGTGCATGCGAAAGACGCCGATCTCGTCCACGCTGCCGAACCGATTCTTTGTCGCGCGCAGCACGCGGTGATCCAACGTGCCCTCGCCCTCGAAATAGAGAACCGTATCGACGATGTGCTCCAGTGTCTTCGGGCCGGCGATGCCTCCGCCCTTGGTGACGTGCCCGACGAGGAACACGCTCGTCCCGGACGCCTTGGCAAAGTGCATGAGACGCGCAGCGGACTCGCGTACCTGCCCCACGTTTCCCGGAGCGCCTTCGAGATCGGATGTGAATACGGTCTGGATCGAGTCGACGATCATCACAGCGGGCGCCTGTGCGGATGCTGTTGCCAGAATCGTTTCGAGATTCGTCTCGCTCAACAGCGCGACGTTCTGTGCCGAATCACCGAGTCTGTCGGCGCGCAACTTGACTTGCAGTGGCGATTCTTCACCGGACACGTACAGCACTTCGTGTTCGCGTCCCTGCAGGGTGGCCGCGACCTGAAGCAGCAACGTGGATTTTCCGATACCGGGCTCGCCGCCGATGAGCACGACCGATCCCGGGACGATACCGCCGCCTAGTACGAAATCGAATTCACCGATTCCCGTTTTCCATCGCCGAGCCTCGGAGCCGTGCACGTCGCGGAGACGCGGCGCGGCGACGGCGGTACCGCCAGCGGAGAGCGACGCAGTCCCGCCGCGGCGTCGCGCAGTCGCACCGGTCGCATTCGCGGGCGCGGAGACGATCTCCTCGACAAGAGTGTTCCAGTCGCCGCAGACGTCGCAGCGACCGGCCCACTTGGGGTGATCGGCTCCGCAATTGGTGCATCGGTAGATCGTTCTCGCCTTTGGACTCACTAGCTCCCCTGCCCGCCTCCATTCTGGCGGCCGGAATAATTCTCGAAGCGGGTGTACTGTCGATTGAAGAACAACGTGACGTTGCCCGTTGGGCCGTTGCGCTGCTTTCCAATAATTACCTCGGCGAGTCCCTGCGAGGTTTTCCCATCCTTGTCCGGCACGCTCGGATCCTTGCCTTCGAGAACGTCGTAATACTCCTGCCGGTAGAGGAACATCACGACGTCGGCGTCCTGCTCGATGGCCCCCGATTCACGCAGATCGGATAGCTGCGGCCGCTTGTTGTCGCCCGCGCGTTGCTCCGGCGCACGACTCAGCTGAGACAGCGCAATGACCGGTACGCGCAACTCGCGCGCGAGCGCCTTGAGCGAGCGCGAGATGGTGCTGATCTCCTGCTGTCTGTTCTCCGATGACGCGGGTCCCTGCATCAATTGAAGGTAGTCGACGACGATCATCCCGATGTCGTTCTCGGCCTTGAGTCGTCGCGCCTTGGATCGCATCTCGAGCAGTGAGATCGCGGGTGTGTCGTCAATCCATACCGGCGCCTGACTCAAGAGGCCCGCAGCGCGTCCCAGCTGAACGAACTCGTCGTCGCGCAACTTGCCCTTGCGCAGCCGCTGCGCATCGACGCGCGCTTCGCTCGTCAGCATACGTTGCAGCAGCGATTGCTTGCTCATCTCGAGCGAGAAGAACGCAACGGGAGTCTTGGCGTCGAGCGCCGCGTTCTGCGCGATGTTGAGGACGAAGGCCGTCTTTCCCATCGACGGTCTTGCAGCGATGATCACCAGCTCCGACGGCTGGAATCCAGCCGTGAGCTCGTCCAGATCGTGGAACCCGCTCGACACGCCTGTAACAGACTCGCCCGCGAGATGAAGCTGTTCGATGCGCTCCATCGCTTCGTACATCAACTCCTTGACGCGCGTGAAGCCTTCGGTGCCGCGACTCTGGTTCACCTCGAAGATGCTGTGCTCCGCGGCGTCGAGCAGCTCGGCGGCGGGGAGCGCAGAATCAAATGCCTCGCTCACGATTGCAGTCGACACTTCGATCAGCCGGCGACGCAGCGCCTTCTCGCGCACGATCTTCGCGTGGTATTCCACGTTCGCCGCAGTCGGAACGACGTCGACGAGATAGGCGATGTACTCGCGGCCGCCGGCAGCTTCCAGCTCGTTCTTGCGCGAGAGCTCTTCCGTCAGCGTGAGTGGATCGATTACCTCGCCGCGCTCAGACAGCGCGAGCATCGCACGAAACACGCGACGATGCGACTCACGATAGAACATCGATTCGTCGACATACTCCGTCGCGCGCAGCAACGCCTCGGCGTCGAGCAGCATCGCCGACAACACCGCCTGTTCGGCGGCTTCGGAGTATGGCGGCGTCCGGTCGCGATACGGATCGCGGCCGGCGCTCAATTCATGACTTCGCGGAGTCGAGTACGTGTCTAGCGAGCTTGACATCTTCCCAGGTTGGTCGCTTCCAGGCGGGGTTTCTCAGTAACGCGGCGGGGTGATACGTAACGATGAGCGGAATTCCATAGTACCGGTGAACGGCACCGCGGAGCTTGCCGATCGGCGTCTTTGTCTCCAGTAGAGTTTGCGCCGCGAACGTCCCGAGCGCCAGAATCACTTTCGGCTTGATCATCTGTATCTGGCGTACGAGATAGGGGCTGCAAGCCTCGACTTCGTTCGGTGCCGGATTGCGGTTTCCCGGGGGACGGTGCTTCAAAACGTTGGTGATGAACACCTGATCGCGAGTCAGGTCGATGGCCGCAAGAATCTTTGTGAGGAGCCCTCCGGCCTGCCCCACGAACGGTTGTCCGGTCTCATCCTCGTTCGCACCAGGAGCCTCGCCCACGCACATGAGCTCGGCGCTCTGGTCGCCGGTGCCGGGCACGGCATGCTTGGCGGTCTTGTACAGAGGGCAGCGGGTACATTCCTCGATCAGCGTGGCCAGCGAGTTGATCGATCTGACGCTGTGAAATGGATTCTGCTCGAACAACGTCCCGTTGGCGTTCCCCACAACGAGCCCCTGCGTCTCAGTCTTCATCGCATCTTCCCCCGCCCTGAACTGCGCCCGTTCTTCGGAGACATGCAGCGACTCCGCATGCACTTCCGGGACCCGATCCGCAGCACGCGCGGGTGCAACAGGCACTGGGTCACGCTGCACCGCGGGCGGAGCCACGCGAGGTGCTCGGCGCGCCTCCAGCGGGCGTGTGGCCTGCTGCGGACGCGATGCCTGCGACGATTTTGCGGCTGTCGCCGGTCGCAGCTTGTCGATCGCGCTCAGCGCCTCGTCGATGCTCATGCCGTCCAGCACGAACTCCGACTCGCCCAGTTCGCGCCGCTGCTCGAGATACGCCCGCAGCCGCTCCCTACCGTCCATTCAACAACACCTCGATTCTGTCGAGCAATGACTCCGCAACATCGTCCTTCGACATGAGCGGAAGAACCTCCTCTCCATTCGCGGACAGAAAAGTCACGCGATTCGTATCCGCGCCGAATCCCTCGCCCGCGACGCCTGCGCGGTTCGCAACGATCATGTCGAGCTGCTTGGCGGCAAGCTTCGCGCGCGCATTCTCGACCACTGATTGTGTCTCCAGAGCAAATCCAACGGTCACGAGCTTTGCCGGCCGGTTTGCGACGATAGACGCAAGAATGTCAGTGGTCGCAGTCAACGGAATCGAAGATGGCGCCTGTGCCTTCTTGATCTTCTCCGCCGCAACTTCCGCAGGACGAAAATCGGCGGGCGCGGCGGCCATTATCAGCGCGTCGGCATTCTTTATCGCGACGCTCACGGAAGACGACATCTCTGCGGTGCTCGTGACGCGCACGACGTGCACGCCAGTGGGAATCGGGACCTCGATCGCGCCTTTGATCAGTGTCACGTCCGCACCACGCGCCCACGCTGCGCGGGCAATCGCGATGCCCATTCGCCCGGTACTGTGATTGGAGATGAACCGCACAGGATCGATCGCCTCGCGCGTGGACCCTGCGGTGACGACGAGGCGCTTGCCCGCAAGGGCGGATCCGCCGCGCAACGCACGCTCGACGTGTGCAGCGATCGCTTCAGGCTCGGGCATGCGACCAGGACCTTCACCTTCGTCGAATGCGAGCGGGCCGGTTGCCGGCTCGATCACATCGTAGCCTAACTCACGCAGGTGCTCGGCGTTCAACACTGTCTGTCTGTGCGACCACATCCTGTCGTTCATGGCCGGCACGATCAGTACGGGACAGCGCGCCGCGAGCAGCATTGCAGAGAGAAGATCATCTGCGCGCCCGTGCGCGGCGCGCGCGAGGAAATCGGCTGTGGCTGGCGCCACGACGATGACTTGCGCTTCGCGCGCCAATCGAATGTGCGCGAGCGCCTCACCCGATTCGAACAGATCGCTGTGCACGCGGCGTCCAGTCACACCCTCGAACGTCACGGCACCCACGAACTGCTGGGCGCCGCGGGTCATGACCACGTCGACTTCGGCTCCGTCCTGCGCCAGAAGGCGCGCCAGCGTTACCGACTTGTAGCTGGCGATCCCTCCGGTGACGCCGAGTACGACGCGCCGCCCCCGGATGTCGCGCAGTGCTACTCCTGCCGGCGGCGGGGAACTACGTGGTAATCGATCTCGCCACCAGCCAGCTCATCGAGCGCACGCGTGGTGAGCTTCTTCTCGCCCGGCGCCGAGCGGTCGCGCGGGAACTCGTTGAGAACGCGCGCAAACTTGGCCGCGACGAGAACGCCGAGGTACTTGTTGGTCGCGTGTGCAGCAACGTCATCAGGTGTATAGACTCTCATTTACAGACTCCCCTAAAAATGAAGCAGCTCCGCCTTGAGGACGGAAACCGTCTCAGCCGCGATGCGTGCACTCTGTGGTGAATTCACCCGCTTGAGGCATTCTGCATCGATGATGCACGAAACCTGTGCGACTGCGCGCTCCAACTGGTCGTTGACAACGACGTATTCGAACTCGCCAATCACCCCGATCTCGCCGATGGCGTCGCGCAACCGCGTCGCTATCGTCGCACTGTCCTCCGTACCGCGGTCCTTCAATCTCGCCAGCAAAGCTTCGCCCGATGGCGGCAGAACGAAGATCCGAACAGCGTCAGGGAACGACGCGGAGAACTGCATCGCGCCCTGAACGTCTATGTCCATCACCACGTTGCGGTTGGAAGCCAGAACCCGCTCCACCTCCCGCCGCAACGTCCCGTACATGTTGCCGTGCACTCGTGCGTACTCAGCGAACTCACCATTCTGGACCGCCTGCTCGAACTGTGCGGTGCTCAGAAAGTGATACGCGACTCCGTCAACCTCATCCGGCCGCGGCGTGCGCGTGGTCGCCGATACCGAGTATCCAACATCCTTCCTTACTTCGAGCAACCGCCTCGCGATCGTGGTCTTGCCCGCACCTGAGGGTGCGGAAAGAATGACCGGGAAACACTTCACTCGACGTTCTCACTCTGCTCGCGCAACCGCTCGAGCTCTTCCTTGATCGCGACCACGTCGGTCAGAATCGCCGCATCACTCGCCTTGCTCCCCGTGGTGTTGGCCTCGCGCAGCATTTCCTGAATCAGAAAGCCAAGCCGCTTGCCGACACCAGCGCCCCGCTGTTCGCGGAGAGCTGCGCGGAACGCTGCGATGTGCGCGCCGAACCGGTTGAGCTCTTCCGACACATCCATGCGATCCGCAAGAATCGCGATCTCCTGCGCCAGCCGCTGCGGATCCACCGCGACGCCGGCTGCCAACTCTGCAACCGCCGTCTGCAACCGGTTGCGCTGCTCGATCAATCTTGCCGGTGCCCGCTCGCGGATCCGTGCGAGCGCGTCCTCGATGATTCGCAGGTGCTCGTGCAGAAACTCCGAGATCCGTGCACCTTCCGCATCACGCATTCCGTCCAGTCCATTCGCGGCATCGTGGACGATTGCCAGCAGCTGGTCGACGTTTCCATCCGCCGCCTCGCCGTCGCCGCTCTCGTCTCCCGCCGCGGAAATCACGTCGGGAAGCCGCATCACGGTCGCAACGTCGACGTCGCCGGCCAGACCCAGCCGATCCTTCAGTGCCCGAAGCTGCTGTACGTACGAAGCGACCCGATCCTCGTCGATCGCCAGCGCCCTATCGCCTTCCCGCTCGATCCGCGCCGTCAGCGACACGTGGCCGCGACTGAACCGCTTGCGCAGCGCCTCGCGTACGTCGCCCTCCCAGCGCGCCATTGCGCTCGGAAGCTTTATCGATGGATTGAAGAAACGATGGTTGACCGCGCGGATCTCAACGGAGACGCGCTGCGCGCCAACCGTCCCGTCAGCGATCCCGAAACCGGTCATGCTCGTGATCATGTGCAGCCAACTAAGTTATTGTACCACAACGACTTTGTCAAATTTCGGGGAGTCGTCCGATCAGTTGAAGAAGTACCACCGCGCCCCGTACACATTCACCGGCCGCGGCATCAGATAACCCGGCACCTGGTCGTAAATCGCACCCACCACGTTCCGCCGCTGGAAGGACAGCACGCCGCGCAAGATCCGGAGCTCCACCAGCACCGAAAACACCCGGCTCGACATCGCCAGCCTGTCCGTTCCACCCGATTGAGGGAATGGCGCCGAGCTGCGGTAGTCCATTCCGGGCTGGATCAGGAACGAGAAATTCCGGTTCGGAAAGCGCGACAGCCACTCGGTGTAGTACCGGATGTCCGCGTGTGCCTCGGTCTGCGGCGTGTACGCGGCCACGTTCTGCCAGTGGGTAACGGTCGCGTCAGCGCTCAGGCCGCCGATGATCGGCCCTTGCAAACCCGCAATGGTTCCGGTCTGGCGCCCCACCGCGCGCGCGACGAATGCCGTGTCCCACTGTGCCGACGGGACGAGCAACGCGGTGTCCCGCGTTACGACGCCGCCGGTAAGCCAGAGGCCAGCCGGCAGTACTCGTAGCCCCGCTTCGAAACGTCCGCTCCGTGAGTCAGGCTGCCTGATGAAGCCGATCGCGGGCGTGCCGAACGCGGTGCGCTGGCCGACATAGCCGAGCAGCGATATGAAGGGCAGCGGCGTGAGTCGCGCACCACCTTCCACGCGCGTCAACCCGGCATACTCGTCACGCTCGGCCATCGCACTCAGCGACAGGAACGTGTGCGTGAGATCGAACGTCGCGCTGGGCGAGTTGTAGCCCTTGCCGAGCCGCGTTCGGTAGCGCTCGATGAGTCTGAGACGCCCTCCGGCCGCGTCCATCCCGAGCGTTGCCACGTACTGCGTGGCGGACGCAAGCGAGTCGACGGTGTCCGGCGCGAACCCGTACTGACGTGCAGTGGTCGAGTCGTAGTGCGGACTGTTCTCCTTGAGAATCTGCGTCGACGCGACGAGTTGAAGAAATGGTCCGCTCCCTTCCCGGCCGATCGCGGCACGCAGATAACCCATCGTGTTGGCAGAGCGATACCCGGGCAGATCCTGCCCGAAGCCGAAACGGCCTGTAACCGTGCGTGTGTCGTTGCTGCGAATTGCGGTCGCATCGAGACTCCAGGAATGATGCGCGATGCCGTATCGCACCATTCCACCGAAGTCCTGGCCGCCTCCGCCATTACGAAGATCGGTAACGCCAAACTGCTGCAACGCGACCTGAAGGCCAGCACCGTTGTAGAAGCGCTTGCCATAGTACGCGCGATACAGATTGGTATTCAGATCACCCGTGAGCGCGTCGACGCGCGTGTACGGCGTGGTCTGATCGTACTCCCACGTGCGCATGTCGATGCGTAATCCGTTGGCACCGCGCGCGAGCGAAACTTTCTCGAGCGTCCAGAGAGGAACGGAATGCAGATCCGGTGCAACGCCGTTACGCGGCTCCAGGTCGTCGCGCTCGATGCCGTCGAGGAATACGCGCACGCGACTGAAGTCGCCGCCGAACGCGGTTGCCTGCGGCGCCGCGAGCCAGCCGGTGCGAAAGGTGGTGAATCCCGGGATGCGATCCAGCAGGTCACCGAGTGTGAGCGCGCCCGTCGCGAAGAGCGCGTCACGATCGTACGTGAACGCCTGCCCGATCTCGAGCGACGGCATGACGTCGTCCCGGCCGAAGCGCGCCTGCACGCTATCGGCGTGCTGCGGCTTGGGTGGCGCATCCTCCGGCGCCTTGCGGACAGTGTCGCGTGGAAGCCCCTGTGCGTTTGCGCTGACCGCCGGAACAGCAGCCATCGTCGCGATGCACGCCGTTGCAATCAGCGCGCACCGCGCGAGGCGAATCGACATCAACGAGCGCAGCGCGCGCGCAGGAATTCGACGAACGTCCCGACCGGCACGCCCGTCGGTCCCTTGGGAATGAAGCCGAGGTCCGTTTCGGAATACGCGGTGCCCGCGACGTCGAGGTGAACCCAGGGATACTCTTCCGCAAATTCGCGCAGGAACGCGGCGGCGGTGATGGCCCCTCCCGGACGACCGCCGGAGTTCTTGATATCTGCGACGTCGGACTTGATGAGATCGGTGTAGTCATCCCAGAGCGGCAGCTGCCATCCACGCTCGCCGGAACGATCCGAAGCCACCAGCACTTCATCGACCAGCGACTGATTGGTCCCGAACACGCCGGTCGCGGTGTGACCGAGTGCGATGACGCATGCACCGGTGAGCGTTGCCGCGTCGATGACGGCGGACGGCTTGAATCGCCGTACGTACGACAGGAGATCGGCGAGCACGAGACGTCCTTCTGCGTCCGTGTTCACGATCTCGATGTACTTGCCGAGCTGACTGCGCACGACGTCGCCCGGATTCATCGCGGTGCCGGACGGCATGTTGGTCGTCGCGCCGAAAACACCGATGACGTTGATTGGAAGCTTCATGCGGCCGACCACTTCCATGGCGCCGATGACGCCGCCCGCGCCGCTCATGTCGAACTTCATCCACTCCATGCCGGCAGCGGGCTTGATCGAGATGCCGCCGGAGTCGAAGCACAATCCCTTGCCGACGAGCACCACCGGAGCGTCGCCATCCTTGCCGCCGCGATGCTCGATCGCAACGAGACGCGGCTCCTGTGGCGTTCCCTGCGCGACTGCGAGGAACGATCCCATCTTCTCGGCTTCCAGTCCTCGGCGATCCAGCTCCGTGTAGCGCATCCCGTGGCGCGTTGCGAGATCGCGCGCTGTCGCGGCGAGCAGATCCGGCGTGCAGATGTTACCGGGCGTCATGCCGAGCGTGCGCGCGAGCGATACACCCGCGCCCATGGCGTTGCCGGCGTCGAGCGCAGATTGTGTTTCGGGAGTGACTGGCGCGAGTATCGTGGCAGATGCTACAGCCGCCTTTTTGTCCGCGTCTGGCGGCGGCGACTTTGTATCGAGATACTGCCACGCGCCGGCATGAAGACCGGCGGCGATTGCTTCGATCTGCGGCGCTGCGAAGGAGTCGCCAGTGATCGCGAGGGATCCCGTCCCCAACTTGGCGGCGGTGCGGGCCGCGAGCGCCGCCGCTCTGCGCACTGCATGCGCCGTTGCGGGTGAAGATCCGAGGCCGATCACCGCAACGCGTCGAGGACCGGAGGTCACGCCGCTCAGAAATAGAATCTCGTCGCGCGAGCCACGAAAATCGCGATTGCGAAGTGCTGTTGCAATCGCGCCGCCCATAGCGTTGTCGAGATTCGCCAGTGTGGCCGGCAGCGCGGCGCCGGATGAGAGTGCGACGAAGAGAACAGGAGCTTGCGAAGCAGCAGCGTCAGCGCCCGAGAGCGCGACGGCGAAAGGACTGGTCACTGTGATTGACTCTGTTTGACGTTATGCGCGCATGCCGTTGATGATCGCGTCTGCGAAGCCCGAGGTCGAAACTTCGGTCGCGCCGGGCATCTGGCGTGCGAGATCGTATGTGACGGTGCGCGACTTGATTGCATTCTCCATCCCGCGCACGATGAGCGCGCCGGCCTCGCCCCATCCCATGTGGTCCAGCATCATCACACCGGACAGGATCACGCTGCCGGGATTGATCTTGTTGAGTCCGGCATATTTTGGCGCGGTGCCGTGGGTTGCTTCGAACACTGCGATCCCGTCGCCGACGTTGCCGCCTGGCGCGATGCCGAGTCCGCCGACCTGTGCTGCTGCTGCGTCGGAGAGATAGTCTCCGTTCAGGTTGGGCGTGGCTATCACCGAATATTCGGCAGGGCGCAATAAGAGCTGCTGGAACATGGAATCTGCGATGCGATCTCCGACGACGATCTTTCCGGAGGCGTTCCCGCCCTTGAGATCCGCTTCCATAATGGTCTGGGCGGCGTACTTCTCCTTCGCCACTTCGTAGCCCCAGTCGCGGAAGGCGCCTTCGGTGAACTTCATGATGTTGCCCTTGTGCACCAGCGTCACGGTTGGGCGCTTGTTTGCCACCGCGTAGGACAGCGCCATGTCGACCAGGCGTTGCGATCCGAACTTGCTCATCGGCTTGATGCCGATCGCGGAATTCTCGCGGATGTTGGCGCCGAACGAGTCGTGCAGAAAATCGCGCAGCTTGGTCGCCTCGGCGGATCCTGCCTTGTACTCGATTCCTGCATAAACGTCTTCCGTGTTCTCGCGGAAGATCACCACGTTCACCTTCTCGGGCTCCTTGACCGGAGCGCCGACCCCCTCGAAGTAGCGCACCGGACGGATGCAGGCGTAAAGGTCAAGCACCTGCCGCAGCGTGACGTTGAGGGAGCGGATACCGCCGCCCACGGGGGTCGTCAGCGGGCCCTTGATCGAAACCCGGAACTCGGCGAAGGCATCGACCGTTTCGTCCGGTAGCCAGCTGTTGAAGGCCTTGAAGGACTTCTCGCCGGCAAAGACCTCCATCCACGCAATACGCCGCTCTCCACCGTACGCCTTCTCGACCGCTGCGTCGAAGACCCGCACAGAGGCAGCCCAGATGTCGGGGCCGGTACCGTCGCCTTCGATGAACGGGATGATCGGGTTGTTCGGCACCTGGAGGGCGCCGCCGGCATAGCCGATTCGCTCGCCGCTCGAGGGAACCGTTGCGTGCTTGTACGTGGCCATTCTCGGTTTGGTTGTTCAGGGGGGTAAACCTGAGAAAGTTACCCCGGCGGCTACCGGCGGGCCAGCGGCGCTGGCTTGCCCGGCGCCCCTTAAAAAACCGGAATGGCGATCTACGGCTTTTTCAGGAGATCGCGGTCTGGTGCAGGGCCGGCCAGCCGGTTGACGCACGTTGACCTGGCGGTCGGCATCGAGACTGCCCGATTCGCGGGCGGCGCGACGCCGCCGGCATCCGTGCCCGGGGCGTCGGGCGCGGGTGCGACGACGGGCATGTTGCACGAGGCCGCGGGAGCCGGCTCGACCGCTACGACGGCTGGTGCACGCGGGGTCAGTTGCTGGAAGGCCGCCGAGTGCTGGATCAGCGACTGCGTCGGTATTACCGATGAGATCCGCAGGCCCTGCCCCTGCAGCGCAACAGGTGTCGTCGCCATGAGAAGTCCGGCAAGTCCGGCAATCGTCGTCTTCATCTTCTTCCCACCCTCCCCTATCCGGTCTGGACGATGGAACATGGCGCGGGATTCCGCGTGGCGCCAGCCCCGCGCGTGTCCTAGCTTGAAGCGCATGCCGACTGCCTGCTTCAGAGTGTCACTCCGGCTCGCTCAGATCGCCGCGCTGGCCCTCTGTGCGATGACGCCACGCATGGCCGTGGCGCAGGGGACGTGGACCGGGGTCGGTGCGATCAACGGAACTGTGATGTACATGGATACGACCACCATCGTGCGCACGGGCAACCTGCGCAAGGTGTGGATCAGATCCATCGATCCATCTCCCAAGTCCTTTGTCGCGGGCAAGGACACGCTTGACTTCGACACCGTGATAGGGCTCAACGTGTTCGATTGCTCGAAGCACACGCGGACCGTTACCACCATAACGTATTTGCTGGGTAACGACATCATCTTCAACGTCCCCGAGACGCACGACAAGCCGGAACAAGTGAAGCCGCGAAGTTTTTTCGACGCGGTGTACAACGATCTCTGCGGGGTACGTCAGTAGAGGGAAGATTCGTCCCGTCGCAAGTCGTCATTGCGGCGAAGGCCGAGATGATGCTTTACGACCAACGCGGTGCTTTCTACGCCGTCGCGCGGAATGGCTCAAAGGGCGAGATCCCGAGCCTCAGCTGCATGCCGTACGCGATGCGATGTGCCAGTTCCTTCATCAGCGAAGCCGACGGCCCTGCGAATCGCGCATCGACCACGCGCTCCAGCGTTGCAACCCAGCGCGCGAAGTGGTCGCCGGTGAGACCCGGCATTGCCATGTGCGGGCGGAACGCGTTGCCGGTATAGCTGCGCGTGCGGAACAACAGCGTGGACCAGAACGCAACGATCTTCGGCATGTGCACGGACATGTCGACTTCCGCAAAATATTTCGCAAGCAGCGGGTCGGATGCGATTATCGCGTAGAACGCCGTGAGGAGTTCGTCGAGATCCTCATCGCGGACGTCGCGCCGGATCGCGTTCACGTCATGCATCAGATGTGTGGCGGTGCCGCGTCCGCGTTGGTGTTCCCATGCACCACGGTGAGCAGAAAGACGCAGCCGTCTCTCGACGATGCCGCGTGCTCGACGCCGCCTGCGAAGACCAGAACGTCGCCCTTGACGAGATGATACTCGCCATCCATCGCGCGGAATGTTATCTCGCCGTCGGTCACGTGAATCGTCACGGGATTATCGGCGCTGTGCGGCGGTAGATCGCCGCCGGGAGGAAGCGCCATCAGCACCAGGCGAAGCGGGCCTTCCTTTACGAGAGTCCGGGCAGTCCGGTCCCGCTGCGCGAGAAGCTCACGGTCGATTATGAGTTCATCCTGCGACAGGTGATGGACGAGAACCTCGCCTTCGATCGTTCTGTTCATCGACGACATGAATGCTCCGTGAAAGATGGCGCAGTCGCGCCGGTCTCTGTAATGAATGCCCGGGTGAATTGCTTGTCAATCACGGGCCACGCACTCGCGAACGAACTCTCGAGTCTCCGCTGCGACGCGATCCCAGTTGTAATGCGATTCCACGGCCACGCGTCCCGCCGAGCCAAGGCGCGAGCGAAGAGACGGATCTCGAAGAATGCTGCCGATCGCAGCCGTTGCCGCACCAATGTCGGTGGGATCCACCACGAAACCAGTCTCGCCGTCGCGAACGGCCGCACGTACTCCGCCGGAATCACCACCGACGACGGGAATTCCGCTTGCGCCCGCCTCGACGAACGAAATTCCAAATCCTTCCACGTTTATCTCGTTGTCGAGGCGCGAAAGCCCCACATAAACGGTGGACGTGGCGTACGCGTCGGCGAGATCCTCGTCGTTCAGCTGTCCCGCAAAGTGAACGCGATCGGCCACACGCAACGTTTCCGCAAGCGCGCGCAGCCGCGGCTCGTCATCGCCGGTTCCCACTATCACGTAGTGCAGCGTCGGAAATTCCGACTGCAGCACGCCGAGGGCCTCGATCGCGATGTCCTGCCCCTTGTGCGGAACGAGCCGCGCCACCGACAACATGATCGGGACGTCACCCAGCTCCAGTTTCGCGCGCAACTTGCCCGTCTCGCGCGACGGAGAAAAGCGCACAGGATCCGTCCCCAGATCGATCGCTGCAACGGGGGGCGGACTGACGATTCCAATTTCGTTCATGATGTCGCGCGTGAGCGATGCGGACCATTCCGAATTGGCGACGATGCCAGCGGTGTCACTCAACAGGCGGTACGCACTTATGCGCTTGCTCCAGTGCGCCGCAGTCTTGCGCCGCTCGCGCAGCAGATCTCCGCCGTTCACATATATCACATACGGCACCGCGGTCCGCTTGTGCGCCCACCAGACCGCATAGCCGACGGGACGAATCTCTCCGCAGTGAATGACGTCTACGCCGCTAGTGCAGCGCCGCGCAAGCCAGCGCCCCCAGCGTATCTCGTTCGCGAACAACTTTGCCGATGCAAATGGGAATTCCTGCCGGTCGATGCGGTACGCTTCGAGCGCATCCAGCGCCGCGGAATCGTCACACGCAACCGTGGATACATCCATTGGCTCGCCATAGCGACGAACCAGCTCTGCGTGGCGTCGCGACATGCCGCCGCCGACTGGCGGGAAGTTCTGCGTTACGAAAACATTGCTGAGCGGTTCCGTCATCCAGCGGTGCGCTGCCGGGACGCGAGATCGGAGTGCTGTATCGCGTCGCGGTCGGATGGCAGCTCGCACAGGCGCAGCACCGCGGGCAATACGTCTTCCACATCCAGCCGGGAGATCGTTTCCCCGCTCCAGCATACCACCTCGCCAGCAATGTCCCACGGCGCGTACGGCCAGCAGTCGCCTCGCAGCAATACAACTGCTGGCTTGTTGAACGCACTTGCCGCGTGCGAGATGCTGGTGTCAGGGGTGAATACAAGGTCGCTGGTCGCAACCAGCGCCAGCGCGTCGCGCAGCTCGGGCGTCTTCGTTGCCTCCCCTCTCACGGCTGCAGCGACGGTCTTCACGCTCTCCCACTCACTCGGAAGCCCGATCACGACGATCGGCATGTCGGGATGCGCAGTACGGGCAGCGCGAAGCACCGTCACGAAGCGATCGTCCGGCCAGCGGCGCTTCTGCTCGGATGCTGACAGATTCACCAGCAGGCGCGGCTCGCGCGAGTCGCTGCGCACGCGGTCAGATCCAGGCTGCGCCTTTGCGCGCCTCCACGTGCCTTCAGCGTCATCCAGCTCCTCGCCCGAGAGAAACAACTGCGGGCGCCAGTTGAATCTATGCACGTCCACGCCGAACGGTTCTGCGAGCGCGCGCGAGCCGTGGATATAGTGTTCGTGTCTGTCGTACGGCCGCGCGCGAACGTTATACACCAGATCGTTGTTCCCGCCGCCAACGCCGACCCGATACTTCGCACGCGCGGCGAGCATGAGCAACGGCGTCGAAGTGAACGTCCTGGGATTGTTGATGCGGCCGTCCACGATCACGTCGTAACGCTCGGCGGCGAGCTCGCGGGCGAGCCTGCGATAACTGCCCCAGCTTTTCCGATCCAGCGTGAAGATCCGTCGGACGTAGGGATTGCGATCGAGTACAGTGGCCGTGTTGGGCGCCGCTACGACGTCGAGGGTAACAAGAGGCGACGATTGAGCCAGGGCTCGAATCATCCCCGTCGCCATGATCATGTCACCGATACGCTCATACCTCAGAAAAAGAACCTTGAGCGGGCGCGCTTTGACGTCCGGAAGCGTGGTCTCGCGCTGTCCGGGGAGCATTCGAGCTATGGCGCGCATCCACGCAAGACGCCACGCACGCTCGACGCCTCTCAACTGCATCTACTGGACTCCTGTGGCCTCAATCGACCCCCCCGGCCGACGCATCGACGGTGCCATGGACGCGTACCGCGACTCGGGGGGCACTGGGCCAGCGACTACAACCGAACATGGTATGAGTGATAGCGTACTTATGCCCAGAGCGAGACTCGAACTCGCACGATCATCGCTGATCGGGGGATTTTGAGTCCCCTGCGTCTACCGATTCCGCCATCCGGGCCGACCGGCAAATTTACCCGTTTCACTCGTAGCCTACAACCGACAGTGAAGACTCGAGCCACCCCCAACACGCCGACTTTGCCACCCTCGGCAGCACGTCAGGGCTGAGGATCCTGCAACGAAACGTGCAACCGGGCCGACAACCCGCGTCCCGGCTTTACCGGGCCTCCGAATAGCTGCTCCTTGCTCACTCCGCTCGGCGCCCGGCCCACGAACCTGAGCGCGCGCATCGACTGAACCTCTGTCGCGATGAAGGGGCGGCTGTCCGGCGCGGGTGTGCTGTACCGTTGCGTCGATGCAATCGTATCCGGAAGGGCGATTCTCGGCAGCACTTCGCGGTATGTCGTTCTCACCTCCAGACGGCCATAACCGGGCGCGACGTTGCCCGGGTGGGTAAGTCGCACCACCGCGCTCCGCACGACGAACGTGAGACTGTCCAGCGTCACGGTGCCCTCGACATCGGGCGCCGTGATCGTCGCGAGCGGACGGAAGTTGATGTCGTAATTACCCGATTCGGCAACACCGTAGTCGAAGCAGTGCGTCGCCAGAAAAGTGCTGTCCGCGAAGTCCAGCGTCGATGGCAGTCGCATGCGCTCCCACGCGCCACGCGGGTCGGTTCGATCGGTGAAGATGGTACGGCCGCGGCCGTACGGCATCAGCGCGTCGCTGCGATAGGCGAGCGTGTCTAGCACCGAGCGCGCGGAATCGGGTGAGCCAACGGGCGTGCTCGTCTGGACGTCCTCGACGGTGTACTCGAACGGATATGACCGTCTGAGCAGCAGCTCACGGTCCGCGTTCTGGCGTACGTCAGCCATGAACTCGCCGAGAATCGGAGTGGCTTCGCTGTCGACGCCGGGGCTGGTGCAGACTTGGGGTGCACGGACATTGACATCGGTCAGCCTGATCGTCACCGCCTTCATCACGACGACGAGAGTGGGCGGCGGTGAGCGCTCCGAAATATCAACGACCGTATCGTGGGCCGCGAAGCCGAGCTGCCGGATGCGAACGTGATATCGCCCGGCGGCGACCTTGAATGAGAAATGGCCGGCGTCGTCTGCGAAATGCCGGGCGTGCGCCTCCACCAGCTCGACACTGCTGTACGGTGCCGGCGAAGTGGAATCCTGACGCACGACCGTGCCGCGGAAGATGATCGTCGCCGGAGCCGGCGCGGGATGTGCGTGCGCGCGCTGCGCGAGCAACGGAGTGGCTGTCGCGCACAACGCCGCGTACGCGCCGAGCACAGCGGCGAGGGATCTGCGGGCGCAGTCCGAACCGGGACGTACGAACGTCACGCATCCACCGTCACTTCACTAGAATGACCCGCTGCAGCAAGCCCGGCGTGGTTCCGATGGTTCCACCGGGGTCGTTCGCGATTGTGAAGTGTCCGGTTATCACTCCATTTGGCGTGCCAGGGAGCGGTGGATAGTCGATCACTGCGGCGCCTATCGTTACGACCTTGTAGCAGACACCGGTACCCGTCGTCTGGCCGGAACAGGCGGCCCCGTCCGTCGCAGGCTTGTCCGTCGGATACGTTGCTCCGGGATCCGTAGTGGGATTGTCGTACAGCGCGAATTTCATCGTGCACGGCGTGTTGTTGCTGCAGAACGTCCTTACCCCCTGCCTTGTCTGGCCGACGATGTTACCGGTCTGAACGTCGATGTTGTCACCTGCACCGATCGCATAGGATTCGCTGCAGTTGGCCGCAAGCTCGTTGCCGTACTGGTTCCCGCCGCGATCGCCGGGTTGCAATCCGATGATGTTGAAGCTTCCGGGCGTGTTGGCACTGTTGGGGCACGTAGCGTGGCCGGTGGATCCATCCTTGAGGCAGAAGATCAGCTGCGACGAATTGTTGTGCAGCGTGCTGTAATCGATTCCGTCCAGAACGCGCAGAGGATTGCGGGCAACGCCGCCGCGGAAAGGATCGAGTGCGGCCAGAAGCAGCGAATAGTCGACCGCGAGCGGCTTGATGCATGATGTCTTGTCAACTGTTGGCGCGACCCACGCCGCAGCCACGGCACCGACGTTTCCGTTGGTCGCGTTGAGAACAGCGGAGAACAGATAGCTCGTCGGATCGCTGCCCGTCACCTGCACTGCATTGTCGGTTGAAACGCACGGAAGCGCGTGCGGCGAGCCTGAATGCCACGTGTTGGGCGTCGTGCCATTGACGGGGAGCCCATCCCACACGCCGCACATCACATCGCCGACAACGAGCGCCGCATTGTGCGTCAGTATCCGGTTCCTGTTTCCCGCGGCAACCGCCGAATCCGACACATGATTCGTAGTCACCGAGAGATGCAGCGCCCCTGAAAGCGCAGCGGCATCCGATGCAGTCTGAAGCTCATTCTTCTGCACGTACAACCGACTCAGATCTATCACGAACGCAAGCATGATCACGAGCGTGGCGACCGCGAATGCGGCCAGAATCATGATCGCTCCCCTTCTGTTCTTCAACCTCGGCATGAGGCCTCCGATGCGGGCCGTGAAATCGAACCGCTACTGGACAAGGACGAGGCGCACGAGCGTTCCATACTTGGTTCCGATCGCGCCCTCGTCGATCGCGCGAACGAAATGTCCGGTGATCTCGGATCCCTTGTTGCTCACCTGATCGAGCGTGAAGCCGGAGATCATTCGTATCGTGACTGGATACTTGCCATTCGATTTTGGGCCGACAAGGTCGAACAGCGGGATTTTGACGGCCACACCAGCAGATCCGTCCGCGTTCCTGCACGTGTAAGTCGGAGGGTTGCCGGAGCACATTCCCGGCTGATTACACAGGATGCAGACGTTGGAGCGCGTGGGACCGGCCATGTTGCCCGTCTCCGTGTCGATGATGTCGCCCGGTCCGAGCACGACAGGATAACACGTGTTGATGTACGTGCCGTATGCATTCGCACCGTTCCCGAAGTCCATCGCGCCGAAGTTTCCCCCGGACGGGGATGGGGGCGCGCCCTGCTTCAGCGTGACGGTCAATTGCGATGCCGGGAGCGTAGCGAGCTGCATCAGATCGGCAGCCGTGAGATCCCTGTCCGGCGGCGCCGATGCATTGAGCCGCTTCGTGAGCTCCGAGTAGAACATCCCCCACGGCTTCACGCAATTCGAGCTCGTAACCTGCGGCGCCGCCCAGGCCACGGCGATCGTGTGAACCTGTTGCGCCGCAGCCCCCAGTACCGACTGGAACAGATAGCTGGTCGGGTCGCTCCCCGACACCTGCACCGCGTTATCCGCTGCAGTACAGGGCAGCGTGTGCGGCGATCCCGCACTCCAGCCGTTCGTCGTTCCGTCCCACACGCCGCACTGGACGCTCGATGCGGGAAAGGTCGTTGCACGCCCGAGCACCAGATTCCGAGCGCCCGCAGTGCTCGCGACAGCGGCGACTTGCGACGGATCTATCAGCAGTTGAATCGCGGACGCGTGCGCTGCAGCATCCGTCCCGGTCTGCAGCTCGTTCTTCTGCACCAGCATGCGGCTGACGTCGATGACGAATGCAAGCATGATGACGAGCACCACCATCGTGAACGCCGCAAGTAAGAGTATCGCCCCCTTCCTGTTCTTCAGTCTGGGCATGGGACTCTCATGGAAGTGTCGACAGGGTCACTTCGCGAACAGTTTCATCACGTTCATCGCAACGGGTCCCAATATCACTATGAAGATCGACGGGAAGATGAACAGCCCGAGCGGCAACAGCATCTTCACGGGCAGAGTGGCGGCCTTCTTCTCAGCGGCCTGTCGCCGCAGTCGGCGCAGCGTCTCCGAGTAGACGCGCAATACGCGTCCGCTGCTCGTTCCCCATTTCTCACCCTGTATTATGTGCGACACGAGTGTCCTGATCTCGTGCACACCCGTCCGAGTCCACAATCCGCGCAATGCGTCCTCGCGCGACATGCCCGCGTTCGTCTTGCGGTTCACGATCACGAGCTCGCTGGCGAGTTCCGGATGGACGCCGCCGAGCTCTCTTGCGACACGCAGTATCGCCGCATCCAGGCTTATTCCGGCCTCGATACACACGACCAGCAGATCCAGTGTATCCGGCAGCGATCGGCGGATCGTCTCCTGCCTCAAACGCACCGCGCGCACCAGATACCACGCAGGAAGCAGCGCGGCAACTATCGCTGCCGAGGCGACGTACATCACCACGCGCGCGAAGGTCTGCTTGGGCGCCAGCAGCAGCACCAGCACGGGGATGCCAACGAGCATCGCTACCCTGATCGCCGCATATGTGAGCGGCGCGGTCGCGGAGTCGTAACCGGCCTGCACCAGCGCCGTTTCGGTCTTCGCATTGTTAGCCCACGCCTCGGGGACGAACTCGGCCAGCACACGTGTGAACGATCGCTTCGCGCTCTGCGCGCCCGCTCCGAACAGCCTGCCGTACGACGCGCTCTGTGTCTGCACCGCTGTGCGATCGACGATGCTGCGTCGCGACCGCTCGAGCAGATAGACGTATGCCGCAGCGCCGAGCGATGTGATGCCGAGAAATACGAGCGCCGCGAGTGCCAGTGGGCTTGTCATTTCGGATAGCTCCGCGTCATGTGTCTATCCGTGCCATCTTCATCATGATCATGTACCCGATGATGCAGGAGACAACGCCGCCAGCCAGCATGTAGTGACCGGCAGTGCTCGATCTGAACGGCGCCACGAAGGTCGGGTTCAGCGCGCCGAGCAGGAGAAAGATCACGACCGGCAGCAGCGAGAGAAAACGTCCCGAAAGCTTGGGCTCGGCCGCCAGCGTATCGATCTGTCCGCGCAATGCGACCCGCTCGCGCATCAGGGTGCCGAGATTGCCGAGAAGTTCGGTCAGGTTGCCGCCGGTCTCGCGCTGGATGAGTACGGCGGTCACGAACATCTTGAGGTTGAGGCTGTCGATACGCTCGTGCATCGCAACCAACGCTGTTCGAACGTCGATTCCAAGTCGCTGCTCGTCGTAGAAACGGCCGAACTCGGTGCCCAACGGCGCTCCAAGCTCTTCGCTGATGAACTTTGTGGCCGCCTGGAACGAATAGCCCGCCTTCATTGCGTTCGACATCATGTCGAGCGCCTCCGGAAGCTGGGCATCGAAGGCGGCGATTCGTCTGCGTTGTGCGTAGCCGAGCCACACCCATGGAATGAAACCGGCAACGACGGCCAAAAGAACGGACATCAGAAAGCCCGCCCTTGCACCAAGCGCGAGACCAACGACAGCGAGCAGCGCGGAGAAAAGCAGGAAGACGCCGGGGTTCTGCGCCGAACCGGCGCGCTGCAGGCGTGTGTTTATCACGTCCGTTACGTCGCGCCCTTTCAGCAGACGATCGAGAAACGGCACCTCGCTCACTGCGTCGTCCTTCAGAATCGTCTGAGGACCGTTGATGAGCGTCTCGCCATGCAGCCGCAAACGTACCGCGTCGGCCTCGGCCAATGCGCGTCTGTTTGCAAACAGGTAGGCGCCGACGATTACGCCGAGCGTCGCGATGAATACACCAGCGAGGAGGATGAGCTGCATCGCCGTCAGCGCTCCGAGAAGATGGTCGGCCCGAACTCCACGCCCGCGAGGCGGAGACGCTCGGTAAACGCAGGCCGGATTCCCGTCGGCTCGAAGTCGCCCAGGACGGCTCCGTCGGCGGCAATTCCGCGGCGCCGGAATCTGTAGATCTCCTGCACCGAAATCACCGCTTCCTCCATCCCCGTCACCTCCACGATGCTCGTGATCCGGCGAGTGCCGTCGGACAGGCGTGACACCTGAATGATCACGTTCAGTGCCGACGAGATCTGTTCTCGCATCGCTCGGTTGGGCAGATTCGTTCCAGCCATGAGGATCATCGTCTCGAGACGGGCGAGTGCGTCGCGCGGACTGTTGGCGTGAATCGTGGTCAGAGATCCCTCGTGACCGGTGTTCATTGCCTGCAGCATGTCCAGCGCCTCCCCGGATCGCACCTCGCCGACGATAATTCTGTCCGGCCGCATGCGCAGCGCATTCTTGACTAGATCACGCGCAACCACCTCGCCCTGCCCTTCTGCGTTGGGCGGTCGGGTCTCCAGCCGAACCACGTGGTGTTGCTGCAATCGCAGCTCGGCTGCATCCTCGATCGTGATTATGCGATGGTCCGCCTGGATGAACGATGTGAGAGCATTGAGCAGTGTCGTCTTGCCGGCACCGGTACCGCCCGAGATCAGAATGTTGAGCCGCGCGTTCACACAGCCGGAGAGCAGTTCCATCATCCCTTCGCTCATTGCACCGTTGGCGAGCAGGTTGTCGATCGCCAGATCGGCACCGAAGCGGCGAATCGACAATACCGGCCCGTCGAGCGCGAGCGGCGGAATTATGGCGTTCACGCGCGACCCATCCGGCAGGCGCGCATCCACCATCGGTGACGACTCGTCCACGCGACGTCCCACCCGACTGACGATGCGGTCGATGATCGCGGTGAGATGCGCATCATTTCTGAAGGACGTGGCGACCCTCGTCAACTTGCCGCGGCGTTCGACGAAGATCATCTTCGAACCGTTCACCAGAATGTCGCTGATGGACGGATCGCGGAACAGCGGCTCGATCGGTCCGAGTCCGATCACCTCGTAAATGATCTGCTCGATGATCTCGTCACGCTGGCTCTGGCTGAGCGGAGTGGGTTCATCGCGCAGAAGATCCAGAACCGCGCGCCGGATCTCCGCCGATATTACGCGCTCGTCCTTGATCTGCTCCAGCGCGTCGAGATCGAGTCGCTCGATGAGCCTGCGGTGCAGATCGCTCTTGAGCTGATCGACAGTGCCGAGCGTTTCTTCCTCGATGCGGTGCGTGTACATGCCCGATGCAGCTGCTGCCGGCGCCGGCTTCGTCGGCCCCGGCGTCGGGAACATCGGCGAAGTTATCGTCACAGCTGGCGCGGCTGTTGTCGCACCACCGTTTCCGTTGGCATCTGGCGACGGAGCGCGTCCCATCAAACGGCTTTTAAGTGACACTTGGAGACCTCCCGGTCAGTCCGAACAGACTGCGCAGACGTGAACGCTCCGGCGCTGCCGCGGTTGCGGGACGCACGGGATCGCGCGGCGCTGCGGCCCCGCGCAGCTTGGCCGCGAGCTGCCCGTAGCTTCGCGCCAACTTGGATCCCGCCGCCTCCTGCGACACCGATATTCCCTTGTTCAGCGAGGCAACCGACGTCCGATAATCATTCGGCAGATTCCAGAAGAGCTCGTGCTTCAGCGATTCGGCAACCATCGACAGCGTGAACACATCGCCCGACTGGAACCGGTTGAGCACCACGCATGACTTTGTCTCGGCGTAGCCAAGCCTGCGAAACAGCGACAGCGTGCGTTGTGTGCTGCGCAGCGATGGGACGTTGGGCTGGGTGATGAGAGCGATGCGGTCGGCTGCATCGAGGATCGCGAGCGTTCGCTCGCTCAAGTGATGCTCGCAATCGATCACGGTAACGTCGAAGTTGGCGCGCAGCTGATCCACCACGACGCCGACAGTAGCGGCGTCGAACGCGTCGTCCATCACCGGATCCTCACTGGACGGAAGGACCGATACGCCCATCGGTCCCTGAGTCATGAGCGACGTCAGCAATGCGCCATCGACCGAGTCCAGCTTGTCCACCAGATCGCTGATGTCGTACGCAGGCTGCAGGTTGAGGAACACGCGCACGTCGCCGCCGGTGAATACACAGTCGGCCAGCGCGACCTTCGCGCGCGTATCGTTCGCAGCAAACGCCTGCGCCATGTTCACCGCGATGCTGGTGGTTCCGAGTCCGCCCTTGGCGCTGTATACCGCTATCACCTGGCCGCTATGATCCGTGGCGCCGCCCCGAATTATCAACCGCTCGACGGCGGCCGCGAGGTCCTGCTGAGTCGGTGGGAAGACGAGAAACTCGTGTACCCCCGCCCGCATGGCGCGCAGAATGAGATCCGGATCGGCCGTTGGCGCCGTGCCGATCACGGACAGGTTCGCGCGCCCTCTGATCTCCCGCTCCAGCATCGCGAGCTGACTCGGCTCGATGCGGTGCAGCGGCACTATCAGCAAATCGAACGGCTCCGCGCGCAACCGTCCAAGCGCCTGGTCCAGCCGCGGCGATGGAACGATCGTCGTGAAGCCGAAACGGCTGAGCGCGTCCGCGACCATGTCGGGCGAGCCAGCGGAATCCGCGACGACGATTGCGCGACGCTGCGTCATCTAGCGAGGCTCCGGTTTCGCAACGGGCGGAAGCCGATCCTGTATCGCGCCCCGCGCAGGAAGTGCAGTGTCCGGAATGATCGGCAACGTATCCACGGGCCGCGTGTGCATCGGATCGATCACCACTGGAGTGACGACAACCAGCAGCTCAGTCTGGTCGTTCTGTCACTGCGTGCTCGAGAAGAGCTGGCCCAGAATGGGAATGTCCTGCAGGAACGGGATTCCGGTCTTCACGAGATTACGTGAATTGTTGAACAGTCCGGAGATGATCAGGCTCTCGTCTCGCCGGACATCGACCGTGGTCGTCACACGTCTCGTCTGGAATGCCGGGATGCGGAATCCCGACAGAGTGATCGCATTGTTGTTGTCGATGCTCGAGACTTCCGGCGCGAGCGACAGCTTGACGAGACTGTCGTTCAGAATCTCCGGCACGAACTTGAGCTTCACACCGAACTCCTTGAACATGATCGTGACCGTGTTGGAGCCACCGGCGGTCTGGCTTCCCTGCACGATCGGAATCGGAACCTCGCCGCCGGCGAGGAACGTTGCGGTGTCACGATTCGCGGCAAGCACGTCCGGCTCCGCAAGCGTCCGGGAAAGACCCTTCTGCTCGTTCGCGTCCAGCAGCGCGAGCAGTCGCTTGGTGTTGAAGTCGGTCAACACGGTCAGGAATCCGGTGGTTCCGGGGAGCGTGATCGACCCGTCGGCGTTGAATGGGTTGTCCGTATTGAACGTGCCCGTCCCTATGCGCTCGTGACCCTGGGCGTCGCGATATCGCGCAGATACGCCGATCGTCCTGAGCAACGTGCGATTCACCTCTGCGAACCGTATGTAGACAGCCACCTGTTGCCGATCCGAAGGGGACCGCACCGACACACGCAGGTGCTGCCGTGTCCCGTTCGCGAGCCAGAGGACAGCGTCCGTCTCGCCGATCGCTTTCGCGTTTATCACGAATTCACGACCGCTCACGACTACGAGATCCGCGATGTCCGGCGAGGCGACCGACGCCTTTGTGAGCGCGACCGGTGTAGTAACCGGCAGCGATCTTCCCACGGAAAGCTCGATCAGGGAGATAGGGTCGGCGCGTCCCTGCGTCTCTGGTCCGTAAACGGCTACACTCTGCGCGAGCGCGACGCCCGCAGTCATGACCGTGAACACGCCCGCGGTCGCGAGCGCTGTCGCCGTGTGCCGAATGTTCGTAAGGGACAAGAATTCCTCGCTGAATGAAGAAAGAGCGCGTGCAACCCTGCTGCGAACGGTCCTGCATCCCACCATCCCCCGCCTCACGGCGATTTCGGAACGCCACCGGTGCTCGGCTTCTCGAAGGTCTGTTTCGTCGGCTTCTCGCCGCGATACACGCTTACTGTCACCGAATCCGGCGGTGCTGGCTTGGCCATCACGACCGCTACTGGCACCGGTTTCGGAGGCGCGACAACGTGCTTGCGAACCTCACGATGCGCCTCCGCAGGCTTGACGGCGGGCGCTCCGCGCAGCAGGCCAAGCACGTCCATGGACGTCGCTCCGGCGGTGCGAACCGTATCCGGATCGCCATACCCGCGCAGAACCAGTTGTATGCTCCCCTTGTTCATCGCAACGGCGAGCTGCTCGGCTTGCTGCGGCGTCACGCCAAGCGTGACAGTGGTCGCGTTGTTGGGCTTGCCGTCGGCGTCACGCTGCACTGCCGTCCCTACAGACAGCACCCGCATGTTCTCCATGAACAGCTTTGCCATCTGTGTATCGCGGTTGTTCGCATCCTCGGCGAGAGTCACGAGAACGTCGACGCGGCTGTTCGGCTGAAGCAGGCCGCTTATGCCTGCGACATCGTTGATGCGCACCGCCATCGCGCGCGTCCCCGGCGCGATCTTCTGCTCGAGCCCCGCGCCCGCGCCGACCGGCGCCAGCCGCCCCGGTACTATCGCCTCGCCGTTGAAGATGGCGATGCGCGTGACACGCCCTACCGCCGAGTCGACCGAGGAGAATGCTCCGACAGGAACAGTCGCGATCGGCCAGTTTCGCGTGGTGAGCGCGAGGCGGTCGAGTGACACTCCTTCCGGGAGATCCTTCGTCGCGATGACTACAGGCCGAGTCGGAACTCGCGTCTGGTCGCGCAGCGCCCCCAGCATGCGGTAGGCGCCGAACGTCGCGAGCGCCGCGACTATGAGAGCGCCATAGAGAACCATCGTGTACCGTCGTTCAGCCATCGGTCCAACCTCAGCGTGTGGGCGTTACGGAACTGCGACTCGCGTGTGCTGGTGCTTCAAAGAGGATCAACCGGTACTTCGCTCGAGGCGAAACGTCGCCTGCCGAGTGATGTTGATGTTGGCGCCAAGGAGCGACGCGAGCGGCGTTATCGTCGGCCAGGGATAGTTGGTGACCTTGACGATCACGCTGCCTGGCACTGTTGCGACATCGATGGTGATCTCGGCGTCGGTGATTGGGGGACTGCCGAACGGAGTGAACGCAGCTTCGACGCGCGCCTTGACCACTGCCTGACTTGCAACCGGATCGGCCAGCACCGCTGCCTCTCTTGCACCCTCGCGCACCGCGCTCGCCATGCTGTTGGCCGTGAACAACAAGCGCCCGAAGTCGATCACACCCCACACGAGCAACAGGAAGATCGGTAGCACGATGGCCATCTCGACCATCGCGGCACCGTCATCTCGGCGAAAGAGTCTGGGCAGACGCATGCGATCCTCGGTTACGCCAGTGGTAGCAAAGCGGCAGCCATCGCACCGAACGCGAGCGCGACGCCATAAGGAATCGCGCGGCGCGATTTCACATCGACACTGTGATTTACGATCCTGCGTGGATTGGCTATTGCCATCGCGGCAGTCGCGGCAGTTCCGCTGACACCGTACGCGAACAGCATCCACACCAGGGCCAGAACTCCGCCTGCCAGGGCGCCAATGAGGGCGCCATCGAGCGTCCGCGCCGGGCCAAGCCACGCGCCCGCAGCCGCGAACAGCTTGACGTCGCCAGCTCCCAACCACCGAACCATGTAGAGCGGCAGCCACAGCGCCAGGCCAAAGAGCAATCCGCCGAGACTGATGATCAACGCATGGGCTGGTCTTGCTGCTGCCGCGGCGGAATAGGCCATTCCGGTCGCAGCGAGAAGACCCGCGACACTGTTTGGAATCCGTCTGCGTTGAAAGTCGGATACACAGGCGCACAACAGAAGCGTCGCAAATATCGCGAAGCCGACAACCGACATTGTTGAACCTGCGAACAAAGATGCTTTCATGCGTTACCGGGCTCCCGGACCCGAATTGTTGCTGGCGTCGCGCGGTCTCGACGGGTCGCGGCCGCGCGACGTCGACGGCTTACATCCCCGCGCTCGCGTTTGCAAAGCCAGCCTGAAGCGGGCCTCCAATTGTCGCCACGATGCCAGCACACACAGCGGCAATAAGCGCGAGCATCAGGCCGTATTCGACGAGAGTGGCGCCGTCCTCATCGATGATGATTGATCGAGTCAGCCTTGCCAACCGCTTCATAGTGAATCTCACGAAATCACTGTAACCCGAGAGATCGGCAGTACCCCTTCGCCCAATTCGTGTGTACGTAGAGATACTGCCGAGGTGGATGACTTACGCACCCGCGATTGCGTTGCTGACGTTTGTAAATGCTTGGTTGATCTGTCCGCCGAGTATCCCGACGATGGCTGCGCACACCGCGGCGATAAGTGCGACCATCATCCCGTACTCGACCATCGTTGCTCCATCTTCATCCGTCAGAAACGAACGGAAACCGCCAGTGAGCTTCTTCATCGAAACCTCTCCTAACAAAATGAAGGGTGTGTGCGCTCCGATAATCCGACGACCAGAGCGCCCTCGTAACAGACGTTGCTTGCCGCTGGGCCAGAGGTGTGCCATTTTTTGCTCTCGGCTGCAACTGTTTACGTTTGCTCCCTCGGAAAGGAACAACGGGGCCGCCATTTGATCGAATCAAATCCTTACGATTCGGGGATTTGCAGTGCGTATCGATGCATTCGCACGCTGCAGTACAGATCGATGCTGTGAGCGTCGAGCCTGCGCCTTTCAGGGAATCAGTGCCGCGTCACTGTGGCTTCCTTGCATCACTTGGTGCGACACCGCCACGCGCGTGCGCGCGGGCGAGCCACAAGCGCGATGGCGCACTAGCGCCTATTGGTAGGCGCGGACAACTGCAGGTAGATGTATTGGCCCCAATGCACCGACACGCATCCGATACGCAGCGTACTCCGGAAACACAGCCATCAGAAGACCCTCTTCGTATCTGATGCGCGCCCACGTCATCGTGAACCAGATCACCATGAGGATCGCGACCTGCATCGTCGGGTGTTGAATCGTGACGCCCGCATAGCTCAGCGTGTATGCCAGATAAAGTGGATGCCGGGCGATCGCATACGGTCCCGTCGTAACCAGTCCCCGCGCCGCCGGCTCGAGACTAATCGAGTACCGGAGGTACCACAGTCCCCACGCGGACATGCACGCGCCGCTCAGGATGAGAACGCTTCCCGTCGGTACGGCCCAATGTGCGATCGTCGGAAACGTACGCGTGACTGGCGTCAGCCACGATGGCTCTCGTGATGCCGCAAACGCGAGAAACAGTGGCACCGCGAACGTCCCGCCGTACGCCGCGATCCGCGGACCCAGCCCGCGTACGGAAGCGCGTGCGCGTCGCCGGCCGAGGAACGCAAGTCCCGCCGCCACCTCGTACGCGAATACCGGTATCAGCGCCAACGACACCGTCGGTGCGATTCGTACATCCCATGCGGCAAGCGCGAGGAATGCAAGACATCCCACGATGTCGGACCAGTGCCGGCCTGGCGCGTTCGCGGACGCCTCGTCGTGAACCACTACCCGGGTGGTTGGCGCCGCGCTCGCTGTCGCAGCGGGGGGCGTTACGGGGGTCGAGTTGCGCATCGTTTTCCTGAAGGAGCCTGTAGCATCACTTCGTGAGCGCGCGGTCTCGCATCAACGCATGTTGCCTTGCGTGTTGCTCGGCGGTACCGAGTGGCAACGCGGCGATGGACCGATGAAAAATGTAACGTGCTGGAATGCGGAATGCGATGCGGATGGCGAGCCGCCGGCCGCATAACAGTCGCGATCTCTACGCGTCGCGCGGTGCGAGCCCGAGCATCCTTCGCATCATCGCTCCCAACGGCAAGCTGCCCTGCGCGGCCTCGCCGTACTCCACCGCGTGGACGAGCGCAACGCCGTCGCGGGGCCTCAGGTCCGGCTCCTTTGCGAGACAGCTCATCACCAGCTTGCAGAACCAGGCCGGCGTTCCGGTCTGGTGCGTTGACAGCGAGACTGGACGCTCGGCGATCTGGGCGGCGATCAGCCTCTGTGCCGTATGCGCGGTCGGAAAGGGATGGTGTCCGGCAATCATCTCGTACGTCACGACACCCCACGAATACACGTCGGTGCGCGCATCTATCGCGTCGCCGCATGCCTGCTCCGGCGCCATGTAAGCCGGCGTGCCGAGCGACGTCCCGAGGCTCGTGAGCGTTGGATCCGCCGCCTCCGTCCGTGCCTGGTGCAGCGCGTGCGCAATCCCGAAATCAGTGACGGACGCCGCGCCGCCCGTCAGGAGGATGTTATCCGGCTTGATGTCGCGATGCACCATCTCCGCGTCGTGCGCAGCTGCAAGCGCCTTCGCAACGTCGCCCGCAAGCTGGACCGCCTCCGCGTACGGAATGCGCCCGCGTCCAAGCCGCACCCGCAATGACTCGCCGCGCACGAATGGCATTATGTAGTACGGAATCTCGTCGGTCGTGTGACCGGCCGAAAGCACAGGCACGATGTGCGGGCTCTGCAACGTCGCTGCAGCGTGTACTTCGCGCGCGAACCGCTGCACCGACACGCCGGATGCAAGCTCGGGGAGGAGCGCCTTGATGACGACCTGTCGGCCAAGACTCGTGTCGTCCGCAAGAAAGACGCGCGACATGCCGCCACCGCCGAGCTCGGCGCCCAGCGTGTACGCGTCGCCGAGCGCGCTCTGCAATGACTCGCGCAGGTCAACAGTCACGTCCGATACCAGACCCGGAGAAACTGATACCATTCGTTCACCGACGTCATCGCCTCCTCCGTCTCCACCCGTCCGTCGTTGGTCCCCTCGCTCCTGTCCAGCGTGATGTTCGGGAGCACGACCGTTTCGACATTCGTGGGCTCGATGCCGTTCGCCTGGATCCACTCGTTCGCCGCCGCGACCGCCGCGTCGAAGTTCTCCATCTGATCAGCGTGAAGCATGCCGCGCTTGATGAGGTGTGGCGCGAAGTCGTGATAGGCGATCATTGTCCGGTCGTTGGTTGCGGCGGTGACGGAGCCGGGCCGCTGTCGGCCTTCTGCGCCACGCCCATCTCCTTGAGTTTCCTGCCCAGCACCTGCTCGGCCTGCTCGTAAGTCGCGTGCAGGTCGTTTTCCGACGTTACGACTTCGCGCAGATAATTGTCGGCGCTGCGCACAGCCAGGTCGGCGTCGCCAGGCTTGAAGTTGCTGGCTTGCATCATCGACTGGAAGCCCGCACGACTGTCTTCCCGGAATCGGTCCTGGAGCGTGTACGTCAGCGAGAGCGCGCGCACCGTTTCGTAGTCGAGATGCGTCAGCGCGCCGGTCAGGGTCGCGGTCTGCCACGCGGTCTGCAGCAGGAAGGGAGGTCTCAGGCCGTCGATTCCTACCGAGCTCTGAAATTCCGCCTGCGTGCGTATCGAGTGCGACTTCTCCGCCTTCTGCAGTATGGAGCGAAGCCCTTCGTGATACAATAGAATGTCATCGACGCGAGCCTCGTTCTGTCGTATCTCCGTCGCGAAATTGGACATGGATTCGGTCGCGAGCTCGCGCGCTGCTCTGTGCTGCTTCCACTGATCCACCCACAGCGCCAGAAGAATGCTCACAGTCACGGCAATCGACTGAACTATCACCTCTGCCAGCCACGCGGGTTTGCGCATGATTACAGCGATCTGCGTAGCAACGACTACTTGAGCGGATACCCCGGGTCCGACGGCAGCTTGCCGTCGATCCTGAGAACCTTCGAGTTGGGCGTTACCGCCGAAGCGAGAACGAAGGTAATCGATCCGGGAACGTTGTCCACGAGATTGATGGCCATGTCCGAGCTGTACACGATCTTGGGACCGCCGGCCACTTCGGCGCGGAACATCTTGCCGATCCAGTACTGCCTGAACTGGTCCTCGTCCATGCGATAGATCAGATCCAGCACCACGGCCCGCTCGGGCGCAACGGGCGCGCGAACCAGCAGCGTGATCTTGGACCGGTCAGGCCAGAACTGTTGCTGGCCGAGGAAGATCCTGCGCAATTCAGCGAACGAAATATCCGTCACGGCCGTGTGCGGATTCACAACTATCGCGACCGCCTGACGCGCGGCGGAGCCGCCAGCCTGCGCATCGGCATGGCCGAACGGGATGCACAGCATCAACGCGCAACCGAGCATCACATGCACGAGTGATCGCGCAAGCACCGCGCGCACTCCGTATCGCGATACGCGTTGCTTCTCCATCATGGCTGCGCAGGGTTGTGGTCGCCGCCGCCGAGGTTGGGAACGGTAAAGCTGGCCTGCACGTACGCGCCGTTGGACCAGTCGTACGTCTCGAACCGTTCGCGCCGGTATTCCGCCTTGAGCGCGGCGAACGACGTGAAGTCGTAGCGCAGTCCCGCAATCCCGCCGTCGTAGCCGAGACTCAGCGGCGCGAAGATCACGTCACCTCTCCCGATCGTCGTACGCTCGACGCGCACGTACGGCTTGAATTGCCGTGCATCGCCGGTTAGACGATACGCAAGCTGGACGTAGCCCGCATGACTGCGCGTCGTGGCGCCGCCGGCAATGGGAGTGTGATCGATCATCGCGTATTCCGCGATGAACTCCGGACGCTCACGCTGCCAGGCGACGTACGCCGATGAGATTCCTTCGGTCGCGCTCGGACCGCTCGCCTCGCTTACGCGATCGCGGTAGTAATCGGCGCCGATCTGCATTCCGAACAGTGCTGACGGGCGTGCGGAGAGCGCCAGCGTCCAGGCGCGGTTTCCATTCACGTCGCCCGCATCGCCAGCGCGCGATATCACGCTGCCGCGACCGTTGCCCACACCAGCCATGTATTGCAGCCCGAGCTCGTCCACCGGAAGGTTGCCCTCCGCGAATGCCCCGACGAAGTGCGTGGGGATGAGCTGGCTGCCGAACTTGATCATCTCCGGACGCGATACCGTCGTCTGCAACCAGGTACCGTGATGGAACGCCGTGTTCCAGTACCCGATCGGTGTGTGGTAGCGGCCCACGGACAGCTTCACGGCATCGCTGAAGTCGTACCGGAGAATCGAGCGCTCGACCTCGAAGGCGTAACCCGTCGATTGCGCCGTGGCGCTGAATTCACCGAAGTAGTTGAGCCGATCGTTGAAGGAGACGATGACGTGGCCAACCATCTGCCCGAGCTGGAATCCTGACGGAATCTTCCGGTCCGTCGCAACGTACGTCGCGTCGCCAAAGAGCATCGCGCGCACGACGGGCATCGGAGGCAGTACGGGCTGGACGGATGTGGTGTCCTGCGCGCGTGCCCTGGGCACGGACGCGAGAAACATTGATACGACTGCGGCCGCGAGCGGTTTGCGCATGTGCGGTGGCGAATGTGAGGCTGCTTACCCGCCGCTAACTTACCCGGGCCCAGTGCCGGCGGCAAGCCGCCGGCTTCAACTACTACGGGTTGGGATCCGGCTGCTCGCCGTCCGGAGTCCGCTTCATCTCGCGGATGCGCTGGCGGATTTGTGCCTGGAGTCCGACATACTGCGCAACCTGTACAGGAGTCATGAAGCTGGAGAGCTGTTGCTGCTCGTCCTGCTGCAACGCAAAGCGCTTACTCTGAAGGTCGTGCGCCTGCGCCATGAGCTGTGCAACCCGCGCCTGATCTGCCGAGCCTCCCTTGGCCATCTCGTCACGAAGACTCATTCGAACGGCGCGCTCCTGCTGCAGAAGAGCGTTACGCTGACCACCGATGCTTGCGTTGACAGAGCGCAGACGATTGACCTGATCGTCGCTCAGGTTGAGTCGCTGCCGAACGATCTGCTCGCTGCGCTGGCGAAACTCCTGCTCCAGCGCCTGCCTGTGCGGCTGCACGCCCTGGGTAGGCGGCGGACGCATCGGGCGTATTCGACGGCCCTGGGCACTCGCGGTCGTGGCGCCGGTGACGCTTGTTACGCACAGCACCGCAGCCGTCATGAAGGTGACTGCTCTCATGCCGAATCTCCCGCGCTTGCAGGTTCGGGCGCGTCTTCGAGCGCAGCCGGTGTCACGGATTCCGGATCGACCGTCGGCATCGCCTGAAGCTTGTCGAGATCACGCGTGAGCTGCGCCAGCCCATCGTCGCTCAGATCACTCGTGTTGACGAGCGCGAGTCCCTGACTTGCGACGGCTGCAGCGCTGTTCGCCGCCGGCGTGGCGCCGTGTCCGGAATTGTGCAGCGCGAAGGTGGAGATGCCAACCGCACCGATCAGGCAGGCAGCAGCAAGCTCCAGATAGACCCTGCGCATGCTTGTCCGCTTGCGACGGTACGGTGGGATTGCGGCAACTATACGCTCGACGTTCACGGCAGGCATGACTGCACTTGCACGCACTGCGCGAATGATCGCGAGCTCCGCGGAGCAATCGTCGCATGCATCCAGGTGCTGTTGCACCCGCACGCGCTCGGCCTCCGGCAGCGCGCCGAGCATCAGCTCCGGCAACGCTTCGCGAACCTCTATGTT
Source organism: Gemmatimonadota bacterium (assembly GCA_027307165.1). Taxonomy (GTDB): domain Bacteria; phylum Gemmatimonadota; class Gemmatimonadetes; order Gemmatimonadales; family Gemmatimonadaceae; genus Fen-1247. The sequence goes on from DAHUXM010000023.1 coordinate 42,630, forward strand.
GTCACAATCATTCATCATCGAGAAACTCCTTGACCGCGCGCATCGCGTTGTGGTAGTGGACGCGCGCTGCGCCCTCAGTGGTACCAACCAGCTCCGCGATCTCCTTGTACGAAAGCCCCTGTTCCAGCCGGAGCGTGAAAACCTCTTTCTGCTTCTGCGACAGCGCATCCACTGCCATCCTTACCCGCACCATCGACTCGTCCGCGACCATCGTGTCCAGTGCATCGAACGTCGTAACAGCATCGCCCTCTTCCACGGTCGCCACCATTCTGCTTCGTCGCTCCGATCGTCGTCGATCCAGTATCAGGCGTCGCGCAATGGTGAAAAGCCACGTTCGGAAGGCACTCTCGCCGCGAAAGCTGTCGATCGCCGCAAACGCTCTAACGAAGGTATCCTGAACCACCTCATCCACGTTATCGCGCTCTCCCTCGGCCGCGACGAAGCGCGCCAGTCCGGGAGCATGCCGCTCGACCAGTCTCGTGGCCGCCACGCTTTCACCGATCCGCCATCGGCGAATGAGTTCCGCGTCAGTTGGTTCTTCGGCGACCGGCTGAGCAGTGACTTCCACACGCTAAATAGACGTTATCCGGCGACATATGTTAAGTGGCAGCGGTTGACGGATTTACGCCACGTGGCTAGCTTCTTTAGAACGACCGTTCGACGGTCAGGAACCCGCCAAGTCTCAAGAGGTACAGGACGATGCCCGACGAAACAACGCCCACCCCCGCCGACCCGACCTCCGCTCCAGCCGCCAATGCCCCGCGCGCGCCCAAGCTGGAAACGCTCCTGGCCGCCGCTGCCACGACCTTCGCGACCCGCGGCTACAGCGGAACGAGCATGCGTGACATCGCGCACGATTCCGGCATTTCCCTCTCCGGCATCTACTATTACACCCGCGGCAAGTCGTCGCTCCTCTACGAGATTCAGTCCCGCACCATAGACGCCCTCATCGCCTCGGCGGCTCAGGCTCTGTCCCGAGTCACCAAGCCGACGGACCAGCTGCTCCAGTTCGTGGAGAATCACGTCTCGTATTCCAACGAGCACCCCGCCTTCGTGCGCGTTCTGTCGCACGAGACCGCACCGGACGGCTCGGACGAGCGCCGGGAAGCGGTCGAGCTCAAGCGAAAGCAGTACGTCGACGTCTTGCGCGACATCCTCGATCGCGTGCGCCAGGAGTTCGAGGCACCAGTCTCCACCGCATTCGCCGCCGACATGCTCTTCGCGATGATGAGCGGGCCGCGCCAGTGGGGAGTGTCCGACACGGAGTTAAATGTCGGAATCGCGTCGCGGCTCATCTACGATCTGTTCGTGCACGGCTTCACCGGAGGAACTCCGCCGTCAAGCCGGGCGTGATGGAGTTCATTGCGCACCGCGGGGTCCATGACGTTTTCACCGAGAACACGCTGGATGCGTTCCAGCGCGCGATCGATCTCGGATTCCACGGTATCGAGCTGGATGTACATGTAACCGCGGACGGCGTCTGTGTCGTCAATCACGACGAGTCCGTCGTGACGTCCAGGGTCGCGCTATCCATTCGAGGCACCTACTACGACACGCTGCACGCCGCAGCCCCGCTGCTGCCGCGGCTCGATGCGGTTCTCGACCTGGTCTCCGGAAAGGCACATGCCTACGTCGAGATCAAGAACCGCGAGGTCGAAGTCGAGCTCGCGGAGGTCATCCGGCGCAGCTCCGCCGAGGCTTCGGTCCACTCGTTCGATCACGAAGTGATCTTGCGCATGAGGCAGTTGCTGCCGCAACTTCGCACCGGGATTCTTCAGACCAGCCGGCTCGTGGACAGCGCCCACGCTCTCCGGGCCGCCGGCGCGACGGATCTCTGGCAGTGGCACGAGTTCGTCGATCGCGCGCTGGTCGAGCAGGTAACGGCGGCCGGCGGAAGGGTGATTGTGTGGACTGCAAACACCCCTTCGGAATGGCGCGTATTCGATGATCTGGGAGTCGCCGCGATCTGTACTGATCTGCCGATCAGTCCGACGTTGGCATCAACTCGAAGCACTCACCCGCGAGGCTCATCTCTGGATGCGAACCACTAGTCTCTTTCTCCTCTGCGCTGCCGGAGTGGCATGCGCGCACAATCCGGCACCGACGCCAGCCGCGTCGCCGTCGAGCAGTGCGCCGTCCAGTTCCGCAACAGCGGGCGCAACGGCCAGCGCCACATCGGGACGCGACAGCGTCGGCAAGCCTGGTATCGGCGCGCTGTCGCTTCCGAATGCGAATCCGTTCCCGAGCACTTACGTCCCGTTCCCGTCACACACGACGCTGATCAGGAACGCAACGATAATGACCGCCGCGGGTCCGACGATGCAGAACGCGTCGATCCTGCTTCGCGATGGCAAGATCGTCGCGGTCGGTACATCGGTCACCGCACCGGCCGACGCCGTAGTGATCGACGGCACGGGCAAGTACGTGACGCCGGGAATCATCGACATACACTCGCACCTCGGCGTTTACGCCGCCCCGGGCGGCGGTGGTCTCAATGACGGAAACGAGGCGACCAATCCGAACACGTCGTACGTCTGGGCCGAGCACTCGGTGTGGCCGCAGGATCCGCAGTTCCCGCGCATCCTCGCTGGCGGCGTCACGACGGTGCAAATCCTTCCAGGTTCGGCCAATCTTTTCGGCGGCCGCAGCGCGATTCTGAAGGTCGTACCGTCGCGCACGGTACAGGGAATGAAGTTTCCCGGCGCCAAGTACGGCGTTAAGATGGCGTGCGGCGAGAACCCCAAGCGTGTCTACGCTTCGCGCGGGCCGTCAACCCGCATGGGGAACGTCGCGGGTTATCGCACGGCGTACATTCAGGCTGCCGAATACCGCCGCAAGTGGGACGAATGGAACGCGAATCACAAGGGACCGCCGCCAGCACGCGACCTCGGCCAGGAAACGCTCGCAGAAGTATTGCGCGGCGACATTCTTCCGCAGATGCACTGCTACCGCGCCGACGAGATGGCGCAGATGCTGGACGTCGCAAAGGAATTCGGCTTCAAGATCCGCGCGTTCCATCACGCGGTCGAAGCTTACAAGATCGCCGACCTGCTTCGCGAAAACGGAACGGGCGCCGCAATGTGGGCCGACTGGGGCGGTTTCAAGGAAGAAGCGATGGACGGCATTCGCGCCAACATCGCACTGGTGGATGCGGCAGGTGCGAAGGCGATGATTCACTCGGACGATCCGTCCGGATCGCAGCGTCTCAATCAGGAAGTGGCAAAGGCGATGTACGCCGGCCGCGCAGCGGGGATCGACGTTACGGAAGACGAAGCAGTCAAGTGGATGACCATCAATCCCGCGTGGGCGCTGGAGCTGGACGACAAGATCGGCTCGCTCGAGCCTGGCAAGGACGCCGACGTCGTACTGTGGAGCGGAGATCCGTTCAGCGTTTACACGAAGGCCGAGAAGGTCTGGATCGACGGCGCGATGTTGTTCAACCGTGACGACCCAGCACAGAACTGGCGCACTGACTTCGACCTCGGCTACGTGAAGGGAGAATCCCGCTGATGAAAAAGCAACTTCTATTTGCCGCGTGCGTGACGTTCGTTACCGTCGCGGCGGCACATGCGCAGACAGTCGCGATCACTGGCGGAACTGTGTATCCGGTGAGTGGTCCCGCGATTCAGAATGGTACGGTACTGATGCGCGATGGCAAGATCGTCGCGGTCGGTGCTGACGTGGCCGTTCCCGCTGGCGCGCAACGCATCGACGCGACCGGCAAGATCGTGACGCCGGGATTCATCGATGCATCGACGACGCTTGGTCTGGTCGAGATCGGCGGTGAGCCGAGTACGCGCGATGCCAACGCGAAGGGAACGGACGCAATCGCGGCCTCGTTCCGTTCGTGGGACGGACTCAACTCGGAGTCCGTGAACTGGGCGCCGGCGCGCAACGAAGGTGTCACCAGTGCTGTCGTGCTGCCCGGCGGCGGCCTGGTATCCGGAGGAGCAGCAATGGTCGACCTGGCCGATGGCACTGCGGCGCAGATGATCCGGCGGGCACCCGTCGCGATGATCGCACAGATCGACAATCCGCGCAGCGCGCAGACTGGCGCGCGTGGCGAGCTGATCGGCAAGCTGCGGAACCTCATCGAGGACGTGAAGTTCTACCAGGCTCACAGGGCGGATTACGACCGTTCCGCAACGCGCAGCCTCACCGCGCCGCGCGTGGATCTTGAAGCAATGATCCCGGTCGTTGAAGGCAAGCTCCCGCTCGCGATCGAGGCCGAGCGTGTTGACGACATACAGGCTGCGCTCCGGCTCGCGAAGGAGTTCAACCTCAAGATCATCATCATGGGTGGCGCCGAAGCATGGCTCGCTGCCACTGACCTCGCCGCGGCGCACGTTCCGGTCGTTGCGGGCGCGATGAACAACATTCCGACCAGCTTCGAGACACTGAACCAGCGTCAGGAGAACCTTGGAATCCTGAGCAAGGCTGGCGTGACCACCGCGATCGTCGGCAACAACGGCGACGGCGACGAGGAGCTGTTCAACGTGCGCAACATCAAGTACGAAGCAGGTAACGCAGTTGCGTACGGCATGACGCACGATGCGGCGTTGCGCGCCGTGACGCTGGCGCCGGCCGAGATGTTCGGTGTTGCGGATCACGTCGGCTCGCTGCAACCGGGGCGCGACGCGAACGTTGTGATCTGGAGCGGAGATCCGTTCGAGTTCTCGACGCACGCGGAGCACGTGTACATTCATGGTCGCGACGTAATCGCGCCGAGCCGGCAGGACATGCTGACTCAGCGATACAAGACGCTTCCGCCAAAATATTCGCAGCCGTGAGCCACACGACACGGTGAGCATTCGAGAAAGCCGCCTTCGATACGAGGGCGGCTTTCTTCATGACCAGGACGAGAATCGATGCAGCAAAAGACTCTTCTCATAGCAGCGTTGTGCGTTGCTGCCCCCTGCAGCGCGCAGCGAATTTCCAAGCCAGTCACATCGCCGTCGCGAGCAGCCGCTCCTTCCGGCGATGCGGCGACGCTCCGCATCGGAGCGCAGCGATACCGCCGTTCCCACGAAGCGACGATTCTGCGCGAGTTCTCGGATCTTCTCGCGCTGCCGAACGTCGCCTCCGACCATCAGAATATTCGCCGCAATGCAGACATGCTCGTAGCGATGCTCAGGAAGCGCGGAGTCGATGCCCGCACGCTCGAGCTGGAAGACGCGTCGCCGGCGGTCTATGGCGTACTCAAGGCGCCGGGCGCGACGCGCACCGTCATTCTGTACGCGCACTATGACGGCCAACCTGTCACCGCGTCGCAATGGGCAACGCCGCCCTGGTCGCCGACGCTTCGCGACAAATCACTGGCTGAGGGCGGAAAGACGATCGCGTTTCCTGCGGACAATACGACGCGCGTCAGTGGCGAGACGCGCATCTATGCGCGGTCATCCGGCGACGACAAGGCAAGCATCGTCGCGATGCTTACGGCCCTCGACGCACTACATGCGAACGGGCGCAAGCCATCGGTAAACATCAAATTTCTTTTCGAGGGCGAGGAGGAAGCTGGCTCCCCTCATCTGCTCGCGATCCTGCAGCGGTATCGCGAGCTGCTGACGGGTGACGTTCTCTTGCTGTGTGACGGCCCCGAGCATCAGAGCGGCAGGCAGCAGTTGCTCTTTGGTGTACGTGGCACGGCAAGCATGGAGCTCACCGTTTATGGTGCCACGGCTGCGCTGCACAGCGGGCACTACGGCAACTGGGCGCCCAATCCTGGCGCAATGCTCGCGAATCTCATCGCCAGCATGCGTGATGACGACGGCCACATCAAAATCGCCGGCTTCTACGACGACGTCGTGCCTGTCTCGCGCGCGGAGCAGGCCGCGATCCGAGCCGTGCCGCCGATCGATTCAGCGTTGCGCCGCTCGCTCGGTCTCGTTCGAACGGAAGACAACAACGCTCCACTCGCCGAGCGACTCATGGCACCAGCGCTCAACCTGCGCGGCCTGAGCTACGGCAGCGTTGGCGAGCACGCGGCGAATGTGATTTCGACGGAAGCGCACGCGTCCTTCGATTTCCGCCTGGTTCCAGACGAGACGCCGGAGCGCGTGCGCGAGTTCGTTGACGGGCACATTCGAAAGCAGGGTTACTTCGTTACCAGCGACAGCGTGACGATGGCAATGCGATTGGCTCATCCGCGAATCGCGCGCGTGGTGTGGGCGGCCGGTGGCTATCCCGCGAATCGCACCGCGATGGATTCACCGGTCGCGCGGGCCGTCATCAACGTGGCTGCTGACAGCACCGGGAAGCCACCCGTTGTGTTGCCGACGATGGGTGCCAGTGCGCCGAGTTACGTGTTCGCGCAGACTCTGCACGTACCGGTGATCATCGTGCCGATCGCCAATTACGACGACAACCAGCACGCCGCGAATGAGAATCTGCGCGTCCAGAATCTATGGGACGGCATCGAGCTGTACACGGAGATAATGGGGCGGCTCGGAACGGCAGAGTGGCGTTAGGACAGGGGCGATCCGTAGGCCCGCCCACATTTCCATTCACCAATCGGGATAGTGAGTAGAGGAGGATATCTCCTCTACTTCCCTCCCACACCGCCCGATATGCGGGTCCGCATCCGGCGGTTCAGAAAGGTGAGGTTAGCGGTACTTGGTAATTAGCGAGCACATAAGCGCGGCACTCCAAGCTGATCGAAGTACCGCACCGGGAATGTTGTCTGGACCGCACCATGTGTTGCCATCGCCCACCATTGGCGTGTGTGAGCCGCCGCCCGAGCCAGCCTCGCAGGAAGCCCACGCTGCCGGAGTTCTTGATACGTCGTCGGACCACTCTTCCATTGCTTGAGAATTAGCATACGCAGTCGGCGGTGTAGCCACTTGTCCACGTCCTCGAATACTCCGGGCGTGTCGGCAAGCACCGCCACAGATCCCTGCGGTGCGTCGCCGTTTCAGGCATAAAGCGAGATCTCCCCAGGTAATGCCATTCACTGTCACTGCACGAGCGCCGGATCCTACGCAGCCTGACGTTTGATCGCGAGAGCTTTGCGGTCACATGCCCGCTCGCCCTTGTCGGCCACGCCTCATATCCGATCCCTGTTCGTCGGCCCGCGGGTCTCGCTACTCCGCCTCTTTCAGCGACTCGCTCGCGCTCATCGCCTTGCGGTTCGCTCGGGTCGTTGCGATCACCTTCCCAAAGGACTGACACCTCCCAAAGTGAATGGTCATGCTGGGGAGACATGAAGAAGCCGCCCTCATAATCATGGCGACTTCTTTGTGTGTCGGCGGTCTTCGGAACGACGACGCCATACACGCGGCGGATTGGCTGTCGTGCGCAGGGCGCGCATCCTTCCGCGCCTGGCCCAGTTAGGCGTAATCGATCCCCTGGAAAAGCAGGAGTTTGGCCTCTAGCCGCCGAATGCGACGCCCGCGCGCGTGAATGCGATGCCTTGATACTCGTCAATTGGTAATGAAAAACCGCGCGTCCAGAAGGTACGGGACGGCAGCCTTGCATTATAATCTGATGCTACGTGATTGAGAGTCGTTTTCGCGCAGTGACGATCCAGCCATTCGCCGTACGACGTAGCAGCAGTTCATCCTGTTCATACGAATTAACCGGCGCGCCCTCGGGACGTATGTTCATGCTGACCGTTACAGTCGCGGTTGTATCGGAAAACTTGGGTGTTCCCAAGCCGATCACGCCATTGATTTCATCGAAACGGCAGATGTAACGGCCGCAGGTTTGGTTGGGTGGCGCGACCATCTCCGGCAATCCGGTAGCCGTTGCGACGGCGTGTTGGTGCGCCGCGATCGCATCGGAATCGGAACACAATGGTATTCCCGGTATACATTCCGGCCCGTTTTTGATCAACAGTCGCGGTCCGACTGCTTTTTGGAGATAGTTGGCGGCCGCCCGCCATACCTCTGCTGTATCGGAGCTCGTGGGTAATACAGTGTGATCCTGTGCCAACAGTGGTGTTGCGTTCAGCGAAAACGCTAGTGCGGCGACGTTGACCACGACAAGGACCAGGTTGGCAAACCAAAATGGAATCCGGCGTTGCATCACGATGCCCGTCCGCAATAGTCCGATAGTGCGTATGCGCCCATATCCTGTTGGATCGTCAGACTCGAAATCGCCATGGTCGGACGAGCCCCGCCGCATGTAGTGCGTCGAGTCATGTCGCGCGGTCCGAAGTAGCTTACCATCGGTCGGGTTGCCCCATAGGCGCATCTCGTTGGGCATCGCGTCGTGCCATTCGCCTTCGGCAGGCCCTCCATTGCACTGCGGCGGACACCACGTCGGGTTCCACACACGAGATTATTTTGACGGCCGCGATTCACAAGCGCCTGCACATTTACGCTGAGGCTCTGGCACATTGGATCGATCAGACTCCGTAAACGGAATGTTTCACCTTGCCCCGCGGTAATAAGCGCGCCCAGCGCAAGCAGACACGTCGATCAGTGGGGCACTTGACCGAGTACAGGGTTTTCCTGAGAGCCGTATCACTAAGCTATCGTTTATTTCTTGTTATTCAGCGGTGTGATTGCCGCTACTCAACAGGGGTAGGGCGAGTTATCACGCGAAAGGTGGCAATTGCTATCCCTCCTATCAAGTGAGTTCGCAAACCACGGGCACTACGCGCGGGAAAGACAAAGGCTCCCGCATTGGGGAGCCCTTTCATTCCTTAAGCCGCACCGCTACGCGCGACTACGCAGTCGCCGTCTCGGCCTGCTGCTGAGGATAGACGCTGATCTTGTAGCGCGTCTTGCTCTTGTGCTCGAACTTCACGACGCCGTCGATGAGCGAGTAGATCGTGTAGTCGGAGCCGAGTCCGACGTTGCGGCCCGGGTGCCACTTGGTGCCGCACTGGCGGACGATGATGTTGCCCGCGACCACGCGCTCGCCACCGAACTTCTTGACGCCACGGTACTGCGCGTTGCTGTCGCGACCGTTGCGAGTGGATCCTACGCCCTTTTTATGTGCCATGTTTTTCTAAGCCTCAGGCGAGTGTGATATCGCCGATCTTGATCTCGGTGAAGCCCTGACGATGTCCCTGCTTGCGCGCGTAGTTCTTGCGGCGCTTCTGCTTGAAGACGATGATCTTCTCGCCGCGGCCGTGCTTGACGATCTCGGCGGCGACTGAGGCGCCCTTGAGGGCCGGCACGCCGACGTGGGTATTCTTGTCATCGCTACCGAGCAGCACGTCCGAGAACGTGACTTTTGCTCCGGCGTCGCCGACAAGCGTGGGGATTCTGTAGGTTTTGCCGGGCTCGACGCGAAACTGCTTGCCGCCGGTTCGGATGATAGCGTATGGCATGGAATCGTGTTGGTTTTGGTGCAGCCTCGAATTATAGCGCGGGCAACGCCCCGACGGTAGTGGCGGAGGGTGGATCCGTACTCTCGACGACGGCGTCGGACCCCCCACGCATTCCCGGCGTGCGCGAAACCGCAGGGGCGGGCCCCCGTGCCCGCCCACGTGACGCGACGCCGTTCGTAACCGCCACCTCGCCGGTTCGCGCCAAGCTCCGCGCCGCCCCGTGCCCGCCCACGTGACGCGACGCCGTTCGTAACCGCCACCTCGCCGGTTCGCCCCGATCCATACGCGCCCGGCCGTGCGACGTAATATCGCGACGCCACATATCCTGATCCCGCAGCGATCGTCCATCGATCGCTTCGCCATGGACCAGACCGGGTTCGGGGCGACAGGCCGATGGCGCGGCCACCGTCCGATCCATCCCGG
>DAHUXM010000032.1 GCA_027307165.1 Gemmatimonadota bacterium
AGTGCCAGTTCGGCCGGTTTGGGAAACTGGACCTGCATGTCATACGTCTCCCCGATGCTCACGCGCTGCGATGCGCGGCTGCTTTCGCGTTGCCACGCTGGCAGAGAGAATCCGTCCTTGGCCACGTGGGTCCACTCGACAGGTGCACCGCCCCGCAGCAGGCGAAATTCCAGTCCAGGCGAGTCCAGCGTGATGTTCATGAGCCGCAGCCGGTATGTCCTGCCCGCCTGGAAGGTCGCGACAGGCGGCATGTCTCCGCCGTCCAGAATGCGCTCGTCCTGCGCGTTCGTGCTCACTATGTAGATGCGATTCGCGTCGGGATCCCACCGCTGTCCGCTGTCCAGGACGACGAGCGCGCCATACAGGCCATGACTCTGCTGCCGGATGTCATTGATGTGTGTGTGGTACATGAAGCTTCCCGCCCTGGGCGGCGTGATGTGCACCACGAAGGAGTCGTTCGGCATGATCATCGGCTCCATCTTGCCCGCGTTACTGCTGACGCCGGCCACGCCGTCGTAGTAGCTGTCAATCTCCAATCCATGCCAGTGCACCTGTGACGGTTCTGGCGAACGGTTCACGACCGTGATGCTCGTCGGTTCGTTGCGGTGCAACACGATCGTGGGTCCTGGCCACTTTATCGCGGCGCCGTGTGGCTCGGGGGCGTTGCCTTCGGTCAGAACATACCCGAAACGGCGCAGGGTGTCCGCAGACGCAGAGTCGCTCTCGATGTAGAGGTGGAGCTGACGGCGTGGCCCGGCATAATCATGCCATCCCTTTCTGGGATGAATGTTGATCGCCAGCACCAGACCACCCATTCCAGTGCGCGCATGGTCCATCATGTTGTGCATCACCGGACCCGTGAGCAGTTCATGGTCGCGGATTGCGTCGGATTGCATCTCCGCTCCGACAGCTGGATTCGGCACCACATGCCAGTTCAGATGACAGTGAAACAGCCACGAGCCAGGTCTGTCGGCGAACCATGCCAGGTCCATGGTGGTGCCGTCGAGCAGAAGTTCGGTGACAGCCATTCTGCGCTGTGCCGGCCAGTACACCGAGTCCTGCTGAACATCTCCACGGGCGCGGATCTGATAGAAAAAGCCGTGCAGATGCAGCGGGTGCACGTCCGCGCTTGCGTTGATGATTCGCCAGTGAATGCTGTCGCCCTGCTGGTACGACAGGCGCTCCGTATTCGGCCAGGGACGGCCGTTGAACGTGAAGACCCCGTTCGAACGGTCCGGGTTGCCGGCCGAGTCGTGTCCCGGGATGTACCACTGAATGACAAAGACACGATCGGGCGCTCGCCGGCGCGCGTCCGTGGGATCCACAATGAGTGCGCCGTTGAGCTGGGCGTCCTGGTACAGCCGCTTCTCAAAATCAGTGCCCGTCGTCGAGCCCCAGTAGTAGTACGTCCCCTCGGCGTCGGCGGTGAATTCCACGTCGCGGGTTGCGCCGGACGGCACGACCAGCGTGTCCATGACCGTGCGACGGCGTGACGACAACCCGTGCACCACCAGCGTGGTGGCGGCGCGGTTCGTGACCCATGCATGGATTCGCTCACCGGCAACCACACGCAGCATCGGGCCTGGCGTCTCGAGCGGATGTCCGGCCTCGCGGAATGCAAGGATCCGAACGCCGGCGCTGTCCTTGGAATACGGGTGCCATTCACCCGTGTCCACCTCGAGATGCACGTCGAGCACGCCGGCTCGAACCACTCCGGCTGAAACGCGATTGTCGTTGAACGCGACTGGCGGTGGCGCTGTGCCGGCGTTCCACCTGTTGGGTGTACGGTTTGACGACGCAGTCCCAAGAATCAGGAGCGGCGCGATGGCGGCTGCGTGACGCATTCGTGACGTCGGCATTCAGAACACCGGTGAACGGAGAAGCAACACGGGAGTTTGCAGCAAGGAACGCCAACTCGACGCGGTAGAACCTGCCGCGGCTGGCGGCGGGTGTCAAGACGGTTGTCGCGCGACGCCCGCCATCGTCAGAGCGGGAAGCACGATCAACTGCCCCGCCATCATCGGCAGGTGTGACGGTACGGCACACTGGATGGTGAAGATGCCGGCGTGCTTCGCAACGTAGGTCGCCTGGGTGGCCGTTCCGCCGGGCAATGAAACGGCGAAGTCGGGGAGCACGAACGAGTGCGCGTCATCTTCGGGATTGATGATATCGAGCCGGAGCGTGTCGCCTTCGACCACCGTGATGGAGCTCGGCGAAAAAGCGTAGACCTCCTTTCCATCGAGCACGCCGCCCTTGGCGAACGCTGGTTTGAGAAACGGATACATGCTCTGCTCTTCTTTCACGAGCAGCGGAACCGTCGTTATGGTGATGGCGCGGGTACGCGGAGTGTAGGCCGCGCGCGCAACTGGTGGAGTCGAGCGCGCACACGCCGCGGCCACGACAAGAGTCGCAAGAATTGGAAGAGTCTTCATTACCGGTGTGGATTATTGGTTAAACCGACACGGGTCGCGAACGCGTGGCGGAAAACGTAACCCGTTACGCGCTTCGTGATCCTACTCCAGCATTCAATCTGACACGACGTTTCAACGGCCGAATCTTTGCGATCGCCTTTGCGGCGAGCGAATGCTTCGCATGATAGAGATCCCACGCCAACTGGAGATTCAGCCAGAACTGCGCCTCGACACCAAGCAACCTCTCCAGGCGAAGTGCAGTGTCCGGCGTCATGTCGCGCTTTCCATGCACGAGCTCATTGACACGCGGATACGATACGCCGAGGCGATCCGCGAGCTCGGTCTGCGTCAAACCGAGCGGCTTGAGGAACTCCTCGATGAGCATCTCTCCAGGATGTGTTGGCGGACGATGTGTTGGAATGCGAACCATGCTTTCCTCCTAATGGTAGTTCACTATCTCGACCTCGCGCGGGCCATCCGATGCCCAGACAAAACAGATCCGGAATTTCTGGTTGAGTCTGATGCTATGCTGCCCACGCCGATCGCCCTTGAGCGCCTCGAGATGGTTGCCAGGCGGCAGAAACAGTCCACTCAAGGAGACCATTCCCGCTAGTTGATCGAGCTTCCGGCGCGCGATGGGCCAGAGTCGACTCGGGCACAACTGCCGCGCGGCCCGCGAATCGACGCCGTTAAACACGTCCTGGATGCCGGTATTTGCGAAAGACTTAATCACGCCGGCGACCGAAGAGCGACAACGTCGTAGTATAACGCATACCGTTATACGTAGCAAAGGCCGGCGGCTACATCAATACCGGAATGTGGTCAGTACCACAGCCATCGTATCGATTCTCTTCGCGTGATACCACGCGCCCGATCCGACGCCGAAAACGGAATCGGAGTCGAGTTTCCTGAGTTCAGGTGGATTGCCGGCATCGCCGCGGGTCATCAGGCCCCCCTTGCATGCGGCCACGCCACGATATATACTGAACCACATGGTTCAGTATTTCCAAAGCCACTTCGACGCCTCGTTCGGCGCGCTCTCGGACCCCACCCGACGCGGCGTTCTGGAGCAGCTCGGCCGTGCGGACGCTTCGATCTCGGCGCTCGCCGAGCGGTTTCAGATGACCCTGACGGGGATGAAGAAACATGTAGGCGTCCTGGAGCAGGCGGGGCTCGTCACCACGGAGAAGGTCGGGCGCGTGCGGACCTGCAGACTCGGCGCCCGCGGATTGGAAGAAGAGGCAGAATGGATCGAGAAGTACCGCCAGCTCTGGAGCGAACGCTTCGATGAGTTGGACAACGTTGTCGCGGAATTAGCCCGCAAGGAGAGAGCCCATGGACGAAAGAAGAGAAAGTGAGGCCACGCCCACGAAGAACCGCACGACGCTGGAACGGAAGTCCGACCGTGAAGTCGTCGTCACACGAACCGTAAACGCTCCTGCGCGCCTCGTGTTCGAGGCGTGGACCAAGGCAGAACTGTTCAGAAGGTGGTGGGTGCCGAAATCGTATGGGCAGACCCTGCTTTCCTGCGAGATGGATGTTCGCGTCGGGGGGCAGTATCGTTTGGTGTTTCCCTTCGAAGATTCGACGATGGAGTTCTTCGGCACGTACGTCGAAGTGACACCGCACTCACGCCTCGTCTGGACCAATGATGAAGGAGACGCCGGCAAGACCATCACCACGGTGACCTTCGAGGAAAAGGGCGGCAAGACGTTGCTGGTAGTGCACGATCTCTATCCATCGAAAGAAGCGGTTGAAACCGGATCGACGGGCGCGCTCCCCGAGGCACTCGACCAGCTCGACGAGCTTCTCGCCAGCCTGTGATCGAACACAGAGACAGGATGACGCAGCCAATCGTCCACCAAGATTCCCGTAATGGGTGATTACCAAGGAGTGTTTGGATGAAACGGAATTACACCAGCATGCGGACAGCGGCTTTCCTCCTGATGACGCTCGCGGCGACTGCCGCGTCGGCGCAGCAGGAATCAACGAGCGGCTACGCGCCGGTCAACGGAATCAACATGTATTACGAAATCCACGGCAGCGGCGAACCGGTGGTGTTGCTTCACGGCGCGTTCATGACCATCACCAACAACTGGGGCGGGTGGATCGAAGAGCTCTCCAAAACGCGCAAGGTGATTGCAATCGAAATGCAGGGTCACGGCCGGACGGCGGACGTCGCACGAGACATCACCTACGCAAACCTCGCCGACGACGTGGCCGGACTGCTCGATTATCTCAAGATCCCGCGAGCGGACCTTATCGGCTACAGCATGGGCGGAACCGTGGCGATGGAGTGTGCCATCCGACATCCGGACAAAGTGCGGAAGGCAGTCATCATTTCGTCAACGTTCCGCACTGACGGCATGGCCCCGGAAGCGGTCCAGGCCATCCGGAATCTCACGGCTGACGATTTCAAAGGCTCGCCTATCGAGACCGAGTACAAGAAGCTGAGTCCGACTCCGGACGACTTTCCCAAGTTCGTCAAGCGACTCGCCGCAACGGCCGCGAAAGGGTACGACCTCGGAGCCGACAACCTCAAGGCCACCACGGCGCCGATGTTTTTCATCTTCGGTGACGCCGACGGAATACGGCTCGCGCACGTCGCGGAGATGTTTCGCCTCAAGGGTGGCGAGATCCACGGCGACATGCAGCCACGCTCCGCATCGAGATTGGCCATCCTGCCCAACACGACGCACGTGACACTGATGCAGCGCATACCCATCATAGTCCCGATGGTGAACGACTTTCTCGACGCCAAGCCTTAGGCGTGCTTCGGATTCGTCAGATAGCGCCGCATCGTCACGCGCTGGTCTGCGCAATCCCGTCGCGGATCGCCGCTTCGAGCACGGCCAGGTCGATGTTGCGAAGTGCGCTGAACTTGATGCAGTACCCCGTCACACTCGCCTTGCCGATGTCACCGCCGTAGGTCCTGGCCAGATACGTCTTGTCATCGAGGCCCATGATGTAGACGGAGATTCCGCTCGTATTGGCGCTCAGGCCAATCTGATAGAACTCTCGGGTTCGGCCATCGGCGTAGGTGATGGTCCGGAGCCCATACCCGACGTTCGGGTTGGAAACCGTTTTGCCGCTCTCGTCCTTG
This sequence comes from Gemmatimonadota bacterium, assembly GCA_027307165.1. Lineage (GTDB taxonomy): Bacteria > Gemmatimonadota > Gemmatimonadetes > Gemmatimonadales > Gemmatimonadaceae > Fen-1247. The sequence goes on from DAHUXM010000032.1 coordinate 5,515, forward strand.
CCATCCAGAAACCACAACCTGCAGTCGGGCATCAGCTTCAGCATCATGCCGTGCAGCGTCTGCATGTCGGCGCGCTTCGGCTCCGGCTGAGCGGCAAGGTATTCGCCGATCTGCGTCTTTACGTTCATGTCTCGCTCCCGTCCCGGGTCATCTCGGTTTGATACGCACGCGTGGTGCGGTCCACGGTTATTTCGACAAACTTGCGGGATTCACACCGTTACCTGACGTTACAGATAAGCGACTTGCCATGATCGAATGGTCAGATGGCATCTGACGCGAACTCGAGTGGACGCGAATGGTCGGCGACATTTGCCATGAGAAGTGTACTCCGACCCTGTTTTCACTGGACCTGGCGACGGGCGACGCAGCGGACGGATCGACACAACAGCAAGCATGCCGACCAATTCGAGAAGTGCTGTTCTCTTTATCCGGGTGCATCCAGGCTGCCTGCGGTTGGCAACACTGCTCCAGGCGACAGTATTGCGTACGCACTCAACATTGCAAGGAGCCCGAGTCCATACCACTGGGCCTGGCCGTTGATGTAGAAGATTACGACTCCGATCAACGCCGCGCCCTCGCCGACCACCCACCCGATGAGGAGCAACGGGCCACGGCGCTGCGGGTCGCGCTCCCGCCCCACGCGTCCTTTCAGTATCGTGGCGATCAACACTGCCAGAATGGAGTATGCCACCAGTGCATATGGAATAGCGGCAGGGATCGCGCCTGGTTTCCAGTTCGGCTGTCGGTGGACGACCAGAACGACGGCGCCGACCATCAATACTCCTACCAGTAGAAAAAGGCGGATCTGTTGCAGGGGCTGAGGCCGCGGATTCGCGGGGGCCATTGGATCTCACAGGTTGGCGGACACGGAGCAGGTATGGCTCGCTAACGCCCAGCTCAACTGCAAGGGCGCACGATAATCTGCACGTCCAGGACGGATTCCGCATCTCCCTTGTCAGCTTGGTGAAAGTGTCAGGACTTCCCGCCGCCCTTACGAAAATACTCGACGTCCATCAGCCCATCGAAGTCATCATCCTGAGTCCACACAACTCCACCGACGCTCTGCGCAGTCGCATACACGATACTGTCCGCCAGCGGTAACTTGTGGTCAACGCCGACCTTCGCAGCAGCAAGTGCCAGCGACGCGTCCAGATCGATCACCGTTCCCTGCTGCATCAACGCAACCGCCTGCAGCGCGTCACTCTCACCGCGCTGCCTCAAGACCACCTTGAACACTTCGAGCAGACATATAGCCGGCACCACAAGCCGACCGACAGACTCGATCGCTGCCGCGAAGTGCACCGCCCCAGCTCCGTCGGCGAAGTACTCCAACCATGCCGAAGAATCGACGACATTCGGCCCGGTGTGCTTGCGTGGCGCGATCACACGCGATCGCGCTCTCGGCGCACTGTCGTATCGATACCCTGAAGAAAGCCGCGCATGCTCTTGAGCGAGCGCACCGGGATGAACTCGATCCGATTGTCGTACGCAAGCGCCTGGACCCTCTGCCCGGGCTCCAGCCCCAACCGCTCGCGGATTGCGAGCGGGATCACGACCTGAAATTTGGGCGAAACGGTTACTACGTTCATTAAGGCCTCGATCGATAGCGATATCGTATGACGATATCTCAATCTATCGGTGATTCGACATACACGCCAGAACAAGACCGGCGCGGAGGCCCGCGGCGGCCAATGGAAGCGAGACTACCGCCCGCCGGCCTGCCGCGTTGGTTGGAATGGACCACTGCCATCTCGGTGTTGATCATCTCCGTCTGCTCGATCGGCATCGCGATCTACAACGCGCGCATCGAGTCGCGGCTTCTCAAGGCCAACTCCTATCCCTATCTCGTCGCCGGCATTAGCGACGGCCAGCTGGACGGGCGGAAGAGGCCCGAGAGCATCACCATCGCGCTGCTGAACAACGGCGTCGGCTGAGCCAGGCTAACCCGTGCGGCCTCGGAAGAGTCGCGCCGTGCAGGCGGAGTCCGTCCCTAGCGCGCTCTGTACCGACAAAGCGGACCGGCAGCAAAAGACAAAGGAACCCTCGACAGTGGGTCATTGACAATCGGGCGCCTATATGTAAGTATATGCGAATGTCCGGAGACCGACTTGAGCAATACGGATCGTCGACAGCCGAAGTCGCCCGTCGCGCTGGAGTTCACCGTGACACGTTATTGCGCTGGCTGCGCCATGGCTTGGTACTGGAGCCAAGCCGTAACCGGCACGGTTGGCGCACGTTTTCCGAAGAGGAGGCACGTGCGATCATCTCGTTTGCTAAATCGCCTAGCGAGACATCGGCGAGAATCATGACCATACGGGAAGCGGAACCGCCACCCTACGCTACCACGCTGAATGATATCGATTGGGACTTCCAAGGCGCCAAGACCAATTATCTGACGCACCGTATCCATCCATACCCGGCGAAGTTCATCCCACAGATTCCGAACGCACTCATTCAGGAACTGTCGAGTGTCGGTGACACCGTGGGGGACATTTTCTGCGGTAGCGGTACGACACTCGTTGAGGCACTGACGCTTAAGAGGAACGCCGTCGGGATTGATGCGAATCCACTTGCCTGCCTCATATCAAAGAGCAAGACGACGATGCTGGAAGATGCGGACATCGAGATCTTGCAGGCATTAACCGCTAAGAGCCGTGCATTTGGAGATTCGATACTGGCGTCCGAGGAGGAAGGCGACCTGTTCCCACCCGGACGATTCGTATCCTCGGCGTGGCGACCTAGCTATGATAAGCTGACGTTCTGGTTCGATGCGCATGTTATTGAAGAGCTGGCCGAGGCGTTACAATGGTGTCGGGCTTTACCCAGCGAAGCGGCGCGCGACCTCGCGCTGACTTCGCTGTCGTCCATCATTGTTGCGGTATCGCGCCAGGACTCGGATACGCGGTATGTGCGCAGAGAAAAGAATATTCCGCAAGGCGAGACTATGCGACGCTTTAGTCGCACGCTTGAACAAGCGACCAACGCGGCCGTTGAGTTCACAGACATCGCGGAATCGCGCTTTCAACGGCACATAATCGAAGCCAATCTGCTCGATGCGCCGCAGGTTCCGCCGCTTGACCTAGTGGTCTGTTCGCCGCCCTACCCGAATGCCTACAGCTATCACCTGTACCACCAGACCCGCATGATCTGGATGGGCATGGACCAGCCGAAATTCAAGCGAGAAGAGATTGGCAGCCACCGCAAATACAGCAGCCCCGGGAAGAACGGCGCGACAGCCGAGACATTTCGCGGCGAATTTGCGAGCATCTTCCAATGGCTGGCTCGTCACCTGAAGCGGAACGGGCACGCCTGCTTCGTCGTTGGCAACTCGACGCTAAAGGGCAAAACCTACAACAACGCCGACATTCTTAGCGAGGCGTCACGAGCGGCAGGCTTTCGCGAGGCCATGCGCATTGCGCGCACGATTCAATCCACAAAGAAGGCTTTCAATCCCGTGATTGGAAAAATAAAACAAGAGCAGATACTCGTTCTGCAAAACGCAGATGGAGCACGATGACAGTCATTCGCTGTCGCATCAAGGACTACATCCAACCGTTCGAGCGCGCGCTTGCACTACGGGAGCTGTCGGCTGTTGCCTGCGCGACCCCGCTCCCGCTCAGCGATGACAATCGCTACTGCACCGAGTTCATCGTCACCACGACAAAACCGAGGCGCCTCCTAGCCGACAGCCTAGCGTATTGGGAATTGGTGTCAACCAAGTCCGCCGCGACGACAACGCGGCAATCGCTGCGCGAGTCAACGACCAACGTGGTGCGGAACGGCATTGACCTCGATGCACTCAAGCGGCTCCTGCCATTTCAGGACGAGGTGCCCCTGCCGAACCGACGCTGTCTGCGCTACGGCACGCATGGTATCCACGAGTACCGCGGGAAATTCTTTCCACAGCTCGTGCGCTCCCTTATCAATATTTCGGGCACACGTCCGGACGGTGTCATTGCAGACCCAATGAGTGGAAGCGGTACGACACTCGTTGAAGCAGCCATGTTCGGCTGTCGCGGGCTGGGCCTCGACATGAATCCACTATCCACCTACCTTGGCAATACAAAATGCGAGCTGCTCTCGGCAGACGCAAAGAAGCTGGAAGCGGCCTATCGAAAGGTGCGCGACGCCGTGCTCGCGCCCGAGGCACGCGGTAAACACAGGCTGGCGTACCTGCAGGGCCTGCCTCAGGCCGACCAGATCTACTTGGGCGGTTGGTTCGGCGAAGAAGTGCTCGCCGGACTGGATGAAATCGCGACTATCATCAAGGCTGTGTCCTATGCGCCAGCGCGTAACCTGATGTGGATCGCGCTTAGCAATATCCTGCGATCAGTCTCGTGGCAGAAAGACGATGACCTCCGCGTACGAAAAGAAGTGCGTCTCGACGTCGAGATCGACCCGAAGCGCGAGTTCCTTGAGGAGTTGGCTCGTTCGGTGCGCGCCGTGCTTGCATTCCTGTACCAGGAACGACCGACGAGAGTGCCGAAGCAGAGCATTGAGGCCGGTGACGCGCGCGACTGCGGCGAGCTATGGTCAGAGCACAAGGGTAGGATCGATACCATAATTACATCGCCGCCGTATGCGACTGCGTTGCCTTATCTAGATACTGACCGGCTGAGTTTATGCTTCCTCGGCCTGCTGCCACGTCCCGAGCATCGACATCGCGACCAGCAGATGATTGGCAACCGTGAGGTCACAGCAGGTCTGCGCCGCGCCTACCTCGCGCGGCTAGAGCGCGAGGGAACTCTGCTGCCGGATTCGGTGCGAAAGCTGGTCAAGCGGATCGAACGACTAAACGATGGCACTGAGGCGGGCTTCCGCCGAACGAATTTGCCCGCGTTGCTGTCGAACTACTTCTTCGATATGCGGGGCGTAATGAGAGGCATGTTCTCCGCACTGAAGCGTGGCGGCGATGCGTTTGTCGTTGTTGGCAACAGCCACACCATCGCGGGCGGCGAGCGCGTGGACATCTGCACCGCGAATCTTCTAGCAGAGACGGCCGCCTTGGTGGGCTTCAAGGTCCGGTCATCGTTGTCAATGGATATGCTCGTGTCCCGCGATATTTTCAGAAAGAATGCGATGGCGACCGAGGAGATCCTGTTCCTGCGGAAGCCAGTCTAGAGATAGCCGAAGACCTTCTTCGAATTTCGGACAGTATTCGTGCACTTCGCAAGCAGGTCAGCATGACGGGGACTGTCATGCGGTACGATATCGACGTAATACGCGAACCCCCCCGCGCCGTTGCTACGCTCGACATACAGGATGTCGCCGATGGAGCCCGCACTTCGGATATGCTCACTGCGAAGGCGCACGTCCTTCTTGTCGGGGTTATACCAGAAATGTACCGGGAAGGTCGCCCCGCCCAACCGCACCATCACGCCGGCGCGATCCATCTTGCCCCTGCCATCGCGGTCAAGCGGTCCCGTCCAAGTTGTATCGTTCGTGAAAAGGTCGGGCCAGCCCCAAAACTCTGGGTCGTAATTGCGTGCGGCGAGCGGGATAAAGATCTCTGGAGAGCGACGCGAGGTGCCACTCGTCGTCTGGCCGACGCCCACGTCTGTCCTCTGCAGAGTCATTAGAAAGATGTTGTACGTACCATCCTGCGCCTCCACAGGCGGCGGAGTGATAACTTGAAGGCCTTCGTCTTCGTCCGTCTCCTCTGGCTCTTCGGCGGATTCTGGCGCAGGGCCGGGTAGCCGAGAAACCTTGGGCGCACCGGGAACCGCATGGTAGGCAAAGAGAGTAGACTCGGCAGCTCTCGCATCCGCCATAGCGATCTTTTCATCTCCCCAAGCCTTACTCTCGTCGGGCACATATCCACCCTCTACCAGCTTCGCCAACACCGCTGTGTCGAGCGCATAACACAGGCTTAGTGTGGGCGTGCTCCAAGTGTCCAGTGTCGCGCAGATAGAGACGAGCAAGGCGGCATCGCGTTTACAGGCAAGGTCGAGGTGCAGGAGCAAACTCGCCTCATAGTTGCTGAAGAGACCACCTTCTGTAAGGTTGCCTGAGCCAATGACAACTTCCGCAGCGGTATCGTTCTTGAACAAATACACTTTCGGATGAAAGGTCGAGCTGTTCGCGTTATTGAAGACGAAGACGGTACCGCGGCCTGCCACAGCGTTCATAAGGTCTGATAGACCTTCGACAGAAGTACCACGAGCGTCGATGCCCGATACGATGCGAACCGCCGCGCCGCGTACGCTGAATGCCTTGAGCTCTTCACGGATGTGCTTCGTGCCGGAACGTTTTACGAAGGCGATAGCGGCGCGAAATTCCGTCCAACGAGTGTCAGCGAAGCCTTGTTTCAGGAAGTCACCGATCCGGAACGCTCCAGAAGGCTGTACGATGAAATCAGCGCTCATCAAATTCTCCATCTCAAAAATGCTGCAGGCATCCGGTATAAGATGCCCACGCGCCTCTCTCCCACAAGGTGTATCTTCCGCGTTGCCATGCACTTACACCATTTCCATGCCACTACCCCCGAAGTAAACACTTGGTCTAGTGCCGGTTTCACGGACATCGTAATTAGGTGGACCGAGAGGCATCCGAGGTCGGGAGGTGTGCGAGGCGGAGATTTGCGAAGGAGTACAAGCATGAATCTGTTCAGCTCGTCACGCAGCGCGGTGTCACGGTCGCTCACGCAGTTCGCGATTTATGGCTCAATCCGAACGTATTTCGGAAATGGGTGCGAGAGCAGAAGGCGGATCCGGCGCACGCCTTGCCTGCCGAGACTCAGCAGAAACCTGAACAGGTTAAGCTAACAATACTGCGGCGGGAAGTCGCGAACCCTCTCTGCCAATATGAGTGAGACACTGAAGCAGCTGTAGTTTAGTGTACACTTGAGGGTGATCGAGGATGACCGAATGACCGCCGTAACTCCCGCTTTTGCTCTTGCTTCTGATGTTGTTATTCCACACGATTCAGCGGTGTCACCGACGCCTGGTAGGCGCCGCTTCACTGCGGCCTACAAGATGAGGATTCTGGAGGAGATCGACCGATGTAATCACCACGGTGATATCGGC
>DAHUXM010000033.1 GCA_027307165.1 Gemmatimonadota bacterium
GCCGATATCACCGTGGTGATTACATCGGTCGATCTCCTCCAGAATCCTCATCTTGTAGGCCGCAGTGAAGCGGCGCCTACCAGGCGTCGGTGACACCGCTGAATCGTGTGGAATAACAACATCAGAAGCAAGAGCAAAAGCAGGAGTTACGGCGGTCATTCGGTCATCCTCGATCACCCTCAAGTGTACACTAAACTACAGCTGCTTCAGTGTCTCACTCATATTGGCAGAGAGGGCCACGAGCGGTGCAGCTATCACCGTGATTAGTGCTCTTGCTTTCATTCGCCCCCAAATCCCACGTTAAATGAGTCTATAGCACTGGTACTATCGGCCACTGGAAACGCGTCGACAGATTAGTCGCACCCACCCCTCGCAGGTCAAATCTAAAGATTATACACAGTGCTCGTCAATGGAAGTGCGCAAAGGGTGCGTAGAGGGAAGTTCTGGAATTACGCCCGACCGCTTTTTACTGTCCCTCCAGCCCGGGGTCACTGCTCGGAATGATTTCGCGATAAGGGGACTCCCAAGCGGAGCTACAAATCTCAATCTCTTCATAGGATCTTATCTGTTCTGTAATAAAAGCGAACATCATCATATATTCAGTAGTGGTACGTGCGCGCTACTCTTAAGGAATGCCGTAGGAGGCAATCATGAAAGCATGCATACGGTGGCTGACGGGCTGCAAGATGCTTTGGCCAGCGACGTTCGGACTCGTTGCAGCGGCAGCGTGTTCTGGAGGCCTAACAGGCCCATCGCGACCCGCACCAAAGCTTACTTTTGCGGCCGCATACGCACCGAATCCGTTTTCACCTCCTCCGGCTACTGTCCAGACGCCGACGCGTACTTCTGTTTCAGTATCCGGTACGATAGCGACGCCAACTCCGTGTTACCGAATCACCGCGACGGATCAAATCAATGATACGACTCTTATCATTCAGCTAGACGCTTTCTCAACAACATCATCCGGAGAGTCATGCGCGAGTGTGATTGGCTCGTTCGACTTCACCGTGCTGTCGCAAGACGTACCCGTTACGATATCTCACTTGCGTGTTGAACAGACAGGCGCTGCTAGTGGTTTTCCGAAAGTTATCCTCGACACGGATATTACGCGGCCGATGTAGTGTAGGCGGCACCATGAAGCTGATGAGCTTTCCGCCATGCACCTGAGGCGTTCATATTCACTTTGAACGCCTCGGCGTGCGCGCTGAAAACGGGCGGCGACAGACGACGTGGGAAACTAATCTGGTGCTCCATCGATTCGTTAGCCGCACTCCCCCAACAACGGCTACGCCGCACGGAACAAGGTGCAGAATACAAGAGCTTCCCCCGTCGCTTCAGTAAAGCGGACGCCAGCGCAGTTGTTTAGAGTCCGTCCTGACCTGACAGATTTCTGGAGTTGACCCGGATCGGTGGACACCTCACCGTTTTAGAAGGGGAGTTCACGATCCCAAGGAGTCATCCTACGTACCCGGCGGCTTTCCGGGAGCAGCTGATCGAGCTAGTTCGGGCCGGCAGAACGCCGGAGGAGTTGTCCCGGGAGTTCGAGCCGACGGCCCAGACAATTCATAACTGGGTTGTTCAGGCCGAGCGAGATCGCGGAACACGCGCTGACGGCCTCACTTCCGTTGAGCGAAAGGAGCTCCAGCGTCTTCGCCGCGAGCTACGGCAGATGAAGCTGGAACGAGATATCCTGTCAAAAGCCGATGCCTGGTTCGCACGGGAGACCGGCACGATACCGAAGCCAACGAGCGATGGTTCGGATTCGTGAGGAATCACCAGGCCCCGCTTTCCGGTCGCGACGATGTGTCGCGCGCTCCGGATCTCCCGCAATGGTTTCTATGCGTGGACGAAGCGCCCACCGTCCGCACATGCGCAGCGTGATCGCGAGCTCGCGGTTCAAGTGCGAACGAGTCACGCGTTGTCTGACGGCACATACGGGGCACCTCGAATATTGGCCGATGTCCGTGAAGCAGGTGGGCACGTGAGCCAGAAGCGAATTGCGAGGCTCATACGCCGCCGGGGCCTCACCGGCGTCAGCCACCGTCGCAAGGTCATACGCACCACCATTCGTTCATCAGATGCCAGACCGACACCAACCGACCTGGTCGAGCGCAACTTCACGGCCTATGCACCGAACAAGCTCTGGGTCGCGGATATAATGTACGTGCCGGCATGGCTGGGGTTTCTATATCTCGCCGTAGTGCTCGATGCGTTCAGCCGACGCGTGGTAGGCTGGGGGCGATGGCAACGCACTTGAAGACTGAGCTGGTGCTGGATGCGCTGGAGATGGCTGTTAGACAGCGACACCTTACTGAGCCTGATGGGGTGATTCACCATTCGGGTCAAGGCTGTCAAGGTGGATTCAATCGGTCGTCGCAACACGCCGTCACTGAGATGAGCGATGACGAAAACAGGAAAGCGACGTTCGAGTCGTTCAACGCGAGCGGCGTTACGCTCGCCGGTCGGCCGCCTGTCGGGCGACGCGAAGATAGGCGACGCTTCTGGTCCGCCATAGCACGCGGTGTTGCTATCCGGAGGCTGCGGTCACGGAGGCACGCGTGTCCTGGGTCGTCGGGGCACGATGGTTCCGCCAGGAGGGTGGTATGCCACCGTCACATCTCGCTCCGTCGGCGCGCCCCCACTATCGGAGCGTTACTTGTCCTTCACCGAGCACGGAATGTCGTCGTGCTCACGGCTGCTGCAGCCGCCCGGCTCGCAAGTGAGAACGATGGCGCGCCCGCGACTCTCGCGGTGCAGGTTGCACCGCAGGCTGAACCGCGCATGACGTACAACGCGATTGGATATCTGCAGGGTTCCGATCCGTCGGCCGGAACGATTCTGCTTTCTGCACATCTGGACCATCTGGGAATCGGACGACCGGTAAAGGGCGACTCGATTTACAACGGAGCGAACGACGAC
>DAHUXM010000036.1 GCA_027307165.1 Gemmatimonadota bacterium
ACGTTTCACGTCCCGAGGTTTAATTGCGTTCGATCTCGGTGACATACATCACACTCAAATCAGGCACGACGACGTAATCATACGTGCATGAAGAGCACCCTTAAGCTGCGAGGAGCTCGTGCCGACCTGAGAGGTGAGTTCGAGCGGGCTGTCTTGAACTCTTGCCCGAAAGGCGTAACTTTGCCGTGCATGTGGTTCTATTGTGAGCAATCGATCAATACACGCTTTTTCATCTAGCCGACTTTATGCACGCGGACGCATGATCTGAAGGCGAGTTTTTGCGGGGCACGCGCGTCCGTTCTGCGCGCGCCAAGCTCGGCAGATTGATTGAGTCGATGACGCTGTCGACGCGTTGGGGGTGAAAGGATCGGGGCTCGGCGGGGCATCATCGCCCCGCTGGTTATGGTCCAGACGGTTGCAGCTTGAGCGCGACAAGACTGAACGTCTCGGCCTCCGTGCAGCATGAGGCGAGCGCGATACGAATGCGGCTCGCGCGCTCGATGATACGGCTGGCGATCTTCAAGAGACACAGACGAATCGTGGCGAACTCTGTGTGCCGCAGCGGATTCCAACTCGGGATTGCAGCACGAAGGTCGAGTAGCAGCCAGTAGGCACCGGTGTGCAGGATGAGCCGCATCTGGTTGGCCAGCGGCGAGCGGCAGCTAGTGCGATCGGATGAGAGTTGCGCCTTGTGCTGTTTGATCAGGTTCTCGGCCTGCCCGCGGGCGCAGTAGATCGTTTCATAAATGTGTTTGGCATCGCTGCCTTGCAGCGAGGTGACGACGTAGCGGATATCGATGCCTCGGCGCAGCATGTCATCGGCGTGGCTGGCGCTGGCCTCGATCCGGGCTACGACCCGCCGCTCCTTGTCCCATGACTTGGCCGCGTAGCGCGTCTCGGCAAAGCCGCGCAGAACCTCGGCTTGGCTCTCGGCACGGCGCACCCGGATATCGTCAGCGGCGGCGTCGACCAGGCGGTCGAGCACAACATTGCCGGAGAACCCAAAAATGTAGTCGATGCCGTAGCTCTCGCACCACGTCATCGCCTCTTCGCGGCCGTAATGGCCGTCGCCGCGGATGCTGATGTGAGTGTTGGGCCAGTGTCGGCGGATGCGCCCGATCAGGCGACCGAGCAGCTTGCGAACCTCCACGCCGGACGGCGTCTTGCCGGGACGCAGTATCACCGTAACTGGAGCACCCGTCGCCGCATCATAGACATGGATCGGCAGGAAGCAGCGCTCATCATAGTGGGCGTTCCATTGCGCCAATTGCTGGTGGCCGTGCACAACATCAACCGTGTCGTCGATGTCCAGGACAACAGACCGAGGTGGCTTCTGGTAACTTCGGCACCAGATATCGACCAGGGCGTAGGTCAGCCGGATGATCTCGCGTAGCGTCGGCGCATTCTCCCAGCGCGAAATGGTCGGCTGCGAGCAGAGGTCACCGCCGGTATCGGGCAGCCGTCCGCAGGCCAGCTTGAACGCCGGATCGAAGCGCAGCCGGTCGAAGTCGTTGCCATCGGGATAGCCGCAG
>DAHUXM010000001.1 GCA_027307165.1 Gemmatimonadota bacterium
CGCAATACCCGGTCTCGATCCGCTTGTCGATGCGCGCCTCCGCGACTTCGACGCCTAGAAATGCAGCGCCGAGCATCGTTGCAGCGAGTGGCTGCGCGCCGCCCATTCCGCCAAGTCCGGCGGTGACGACGAGTCGCCCCGTGAGCGAGCCGTCGAAGTCCTTGCGTGCAACGGCGCCGAGCGTTTCGTAGGTTCCCTGCACGATGCCCTGCGAGCCTATGTAGATCCACGAACCGGCTGTCATCTGCCCGTACATGATCAGTCCGGCACGCTCCAGCTCACGAAACTTGTCCCACGTCGCCCACCGGCCCACGAGATTGCTGTTCGCAATGAGCACCCGTGGTGCGCTGCGGTGAGTGCGCAGCACACCCACGGGCTTGCCGCTCTGCACCAGCAGTGTTTCGTCATCGCCCAGGTCGCGAAGCTCTCGCACTATCGCGTCGAACGCTTCCCAGTTGCGCGCGGCCTTCCCCGTTCCGCCGTACACGACGAGATCATCCGGTCGCTCGGCGACGTCCGGATCGAGGTTGTTCATCAGCATTCGCATCGCCGCTTCCTGCTGCCACCCCTTGCAGGTGATCTCGGTTCCGTGCGGTGCGCGAACTACTCTGGCACCCTGCGTCATTGAACTTGCTCCTCCACTTCCCATACTATGCACTCATCGAAGCGTCCGTTGGCAATCTCGGTCGCGATCACTCCGATGTCCCCGCTCATCACTCTGTCTCGATCGAGGTGTGGGACTACATCGCGGACGATGCCATGCGCACGGGCCACGGCACGGGATGGCTTGAGCGGCGCACGGAAATCGATCCCTTGCGCGCCGCACATCATCTCGATCGCAAGCACGTTTCGCACGTTTGCAATGATGCGGCGCGCCTTCCACGCTGCGCCCATCGCCATCGGCACCACGTCTTCCTTGCTCCCGTCGGTCGGGATCGAATCCACGCTGGATGGATGCGCCAGCACCTTGCACTCGCTCGTGATCGACGCGGCGGTGACCTGCGCCATCATGAACCCCGAATTCGTGCCGGGATCGGGCGACAGAAATGCAGGCAAGCCCTCGTTCAGGTCCGGATGAACCAGCCGATCAGTGCGACGCTCGCTGATCACTGCGAGATTGGTTGTCGCAATTGCGAGAAAGTCGAGCGCCATCGCAACTGCCTGTCCATGAAAATTTCCACCGCTCAACATCTCGCCGTTCTCGAACACCAGCGGATTGTCGGTCGCGGCGTTCAGCTCCCGCGACACCATCCCTTCGATCCATCGAAGCGCATCCAGCACGGGCCCGTGAACCTGCGGAACACACCGCAGTCCATACGCGTCCTGCACTCTGCGATCGTTCGACCTGTGCGACTCTCGAATCTCGCTGTCGTCGAGGAGCAGCCGCATCACGCGCGCCGATTCCATCTGTCCGATCTGGCCGCGCGCTTCCTGAATCCGGGCGTCGAACGCCACCGGCGTTCCCTTGAGCGCTTCGAGCGACATCGCCGCAGCGACGTGCGCTGCGCGCCAGAGCCGCTCTGCGTCGTGCACCAGCAGCGCCGCGATAGCCGTGTGCGCCTGCGTCCCATTGATGAGTGTGATCCCTTCCTTGGGACCAAGCGTGATCGGCTCGAGTCCACTCGCGCGCAACATTGCGGCTGCGGGGCCGGCCTGATCGCCCTTGAACAACAATCCTTCACCGATCATCGACAGCGCGAGATGCGCGAGCGGCGCGAGATCGCCGCTGGCGCCGACACTCCCCTGCTCGGGCACAGGCGGATACAATCCGGCATTCAGCATGCCCGCGAGCAGATCCACAAGTACGGCGCGCGCGCCCGAATATCCCTTCGATATCACGTTCGCGCGCAACAGCATCATCGCGCGCACCTCGGCTTCGCTCAACAGCGGTCCGACTCCCACCGCGTGGGATCTGATGAGATTCACCTGCAGCTCGGCGAGCCGGTTCGGCGGTATCGCGATGTCCGACAGCTTTCCGAACCCGGTCGTGACACCGTACACCACGTCGTTGCGCTCCACGATGCTGCTGACGGTCGCATTCGACGCCGCCATCCGGGTCCGCGCTGCGTCGGTCATCTCGACGCGCGCGAGTCCGCGCGCGACGGCGATCACGTCGGCGATCCTGAGCGATCGCCCGTCGATTCGTACCGTATCCATAATGCTCATGCCTTGCCTCGGCACAGCGCCATGCCGGTGAGAAATGTCAGCATCGCGTGCACTGCGACGCGCACGGTCGCACGTCGCGGATCCTGCGACGGATCGACCTCTACTATGTCGATCGCGCGCACTTTCGGATGACCGCCAAGTACGAGCAACATCTCGAACAGCTGCCACGACGTCATTCCACCCGGCACGAGTGCGGGGACGCCGGGTGCGAAGGCCTGGTCCAGCACGTCCATGTCGAGCGTCACGTACAGCGCATCCGCTCGCTCGTCCAGCAGGGACAGAGCCATGCGCGCGATGTCTCCTGGAGGCGTGTGTGCCACCTCGCGTGCTGAGATCTGCGTGATGCCCGCGTCGCGCGCAAAGTCGCGGTATGCGCGCGCATTCGCGAACGCGTGAAGGCCAATCTGTACTATGTTGCGACCTTCCAGCGTTCCGGATTCGAGTAATTGTCTGATCGGAGTTCCGTTACTCGGCCCACCGTCGTCGAGATTGCGGAGATCCATGTGCGCGTCGAGTTGCACAAGCCCGACCGTGCCTCCGACGTGCGTGCGGAACGCCTCGATCGACGGTGCGGAGATCGAGTGGTCGCCGCCCATGACGACCGTGAGCGCACCTGAGGATCGCGCCAGCACCGCGGCAACGGCTTCGCCGATCCCCGCGCGCGATCGCGCGAGATCGGTCACGTGCACCCTGGCGTCGCCCGCGTCCCGGATGGTCAGCGCGGATGCGAGATCGATGTCGTGATCGAAGTTGTACGTCGATACCGCGCCGAACATGTCGCGCATCGCCTGCGGCGTTCCGGACGCACCGGAATGCGAGATGGAGGTCTTGGACAGCGGTGCGCCGAGCAGGACGACGTCGACGGATTCCGTTCCATCCCACGGACGGATCCACGAGGCGACCTTCGTTTCCAGATGGTCCCGGAAGAGTGGTGAACCCGGCGGATTCAGAGGCATGTTTGATTGGGTCACGCCTTACAATAACGTCCCTCGCAGGATTGCGTAGGCGACCGAGAAGTAGATGACCAGTCCGGTCACATCCACCAGCGTCGCGACGAACGGGGCGGATGCGCTGGCGGGGTCGAAGCCGAGCCGCCGGAGCAGGAACGGGAGCATCGATCCGGCCATCGATCCAAAGGTGACCACCCCGACGAGCGAGACACCGATCGTGAGCGCGACGAGATTGTGGTGGGGACCGTAGTCATACCATCCAAGATGCTGCCAGGTGAGAATTCGGATGACACCGATGCCGCCGAGCACTGCGCCCAGGGCCAGTCCCGTGGGCAGCTCGCGTACCGCGACACGCCACCAATCGCGCAGTGACAGCTCGCGCAGCGCGAGTGCGCGGATGATGAGCGACGTCGCCTGCGAGCCGGAATTGCCTCCCGACGAAATGATCAACGGAATGAACAACGCGAGCACTACCGCGCGCGCAATCTCGTCCTGGAAGTATCCCATGGCAGTTGCGGTGAGCATCTCACCCAGGAACAGCGCCGCGAGCCAGCCCGCGCGCTTCCGGCCCATGCCGGCGAGCGAGATGCGCAGGTACGGAACTTCGAGCGCGGCAACGCCACCGAAGCGCTGAACGTCTTCAGTCGTCTCGCGCACCATCGCGTCGATGACGTCGTCGACCGTCGCGGCGCCGATCATCCTGCCGCTGTCATCTATCACCGGAAGCGCGACGAGATTGTACTTGGAGATGAGTCGCGCGACGTCTTCTTCACTCGTGAGCGGCGACGTGGAAAGCGGCTTGCGCGCATCGCCGATGCTGCTGATCGGAGCGTTGCGATCGGCAAGCAGCAGGTCCTGCAGGTGCACCGAGCGCTCGAGTTTCCCGCTCACCGGATCGACCACGTACACGGCGTAGACGGCAGTCACGTCGGGCGCAAGAATGCGGACGCGCTCGATCGCATCGGCGACAGTGGTGTTCGCTGCAACGCTCACGAACTCCGTGGTCATGATCGCGCCAACCGATCCTTCCGGGTATACCAGCAACGCATTGAGAACGGACCGATCGGGCTCCTCGATCGTGGCGAGGACCGCCTTTCGCTTGCCCGGGCTCAGCTCGCGCAGCAGATCGGCGCGCCGATCCGGCGCCATGGCGGCCACCAGCGCTCCGGCGATCCCCCTGTCCATGTGCTGGACGATGTCGTGCCGGCGGTCGAGCTCCGGCTCGTCCATCACATCTACCGCAACGTCGAACGGAAGATTGGCCAGAACCCGGCCCGCCCTGGCAGGCTGCAGCTGATTCACCAGCTCGGCGATGTCGGCCGCGCGGAGCGGAGCGACCAGCTGGGCTAGCGTTTCAGGCTTGCTGGAGGCCTCGTACAGCGATTTGGCTGTGGGAGTTTCTTGCAGGACGGCGGTGGCCATGCGAGGGTCGGATTGAAGTGTTGGACCGTTTCTGCGGGTGCGTAATTGCGAGTTACGAGCCTATGTTAATCGGGGGAGGCGAGAGATGGCGAGGGAGCCGCTACACCCTCGTCATTCCCGCTACACCCTCGTCATTCCCGCGAAAGCGGGAATCCACGTAGCCGTTTACGCGATCGACGCTGTTCACCACGCCAGCCCGCCGCCATCCGGGGTGGCGCCGCCCCCTTGGCCCTGATTAAGTTGAAAGGTTGTACCATGAAGGCATCGGGGTGTAGCGTAGCCCGGTAGCGCGCTTGCTTCGGGAGCAAGAGGTCGCCGGTTCAAATCCGGCCACCCCGACTGAGTTAAACACGAGCTAACTCGTGTAACAACAAGCACTTATATACAATTGCGCCGGCTGCATCCGCAGCCGGCGCAATTGTGCTTGGGGCCACTCTGGGGCCACGGATGCTCAGTAAGGTTCATACACGCTCGCCGAGAGTGTTTACTCATCGTGGTAGGGACAGCAAGAGAAGCGGCGAGCCTTGTACCAGTCATCGCCTCATCGCTCCCTCGTCAATTTCCACCCACTCTTTCAGTCTCGGCGCGCCACCATCCGTCGATACTTTCCTTTGCCGTGAGGCCTACGAACTCCGGTAAGCGCGCAAGCACAGAGTTGAATCGCCCCGGGATTGGCGGAGACTCCCAGAGTTGAGAGGTTGGGAGTATGACAAAGCAGAGGCGGTTTTCTCCAGAGGTTAGGGAGCGGGCAGTCCGGCTGGTCCGTGAGCATCAGAGCGAGTACGCCACGCAATGGGCAGCGATCACCTCGATTGC
>DAHUXM010000005.1 GCA_027307165.1 Gemmatimonadota bacterium
GCGTGGGTCGCGATCGCGGTGGCGCTGCTGATCGCAATTGTTTACGCAATCGGAGTGGTTCGGAGCTAGGTAGAGCGCGGGCAGCCGTCATTCCCGCGAAAGCGGGAATCCATGTTATCGATCTTCAAGTGTGACGGTAGCACACGGATGGTCGGCAACAGTTGGATTCCCGCTTTCGCGGGAATGACTGGTGTCTGCGCTCTACCTAGCTCCGAACCACTCCGATTGCGTAAACAATTGCGATCAGCAGCGCCACCGCTATCGCGACCCACGCAATCACGCTCGGCCCCGCGCGCCCGACGCTCGGCGGGTGGTCGCGGGGTGTGAGCGCTTCCGGGCTGGTCCCGTCACCCACGACGTATGTCGTCTTCTCGACCGCATCTGCGCCGCCCAGCGCCGTCTCCGGGTCCACGAATTTCGGATCCGGATGATCGTTCGTGGACTCTCTCGCCATTGGGCCGCTCCGGGTTACTCGTTGCTGGAGGCTCGTGCCGACGCGGCGACGTAATCGCGGTTCATCTGCTTGATCACGTCGATGCTGATCTCCTTGGGGCACGCTTCCTGACACTCACCGAACCACGAGCAATTTCCGAACCCTTCGATATCCATCTGCTCGACCATGCCGATCACGCGACGATCGCGCTCGGGCTGACCCTGCGGCAGCTTGCCGAGATGCGTGATCTTGGCCCCGGTGAACAGCGACGACGAGGCGTTGGGACACGCAGCCACGCACGCGCCGCAGCCGATGCAGGCCGCGGCATCCATTGCATGGTCGGCGCTGGACTTGCCGATCAGTATGTCGTTGCCGTCCGGCGCACCACCGGTGTTCACGCTCACGTAACCACCGCGCTGGATGATGCGGTCGAAAGCGCTGCGATCCACCACCAGATCCTTGATGATCGGGAACGCACGCGCCCGCCACGGCTCGATCACGATCTCGTCACCGTCCTTGAACGTACGCATGTGCAGCTGACACGCGGCAGTCGCTTTCTGCGGGCCATGCGCGACGCCGTTGATCATCATGCCGCACGATCCGCAGATCCCTTCCCTGCAATCATGATCGAACGCGATGGGTCGCTTGCCGGCGACGATCAGTTCCTCGTTCACGACGTCCAGCATCTCCAGGAACGACATGTCGGGCGAAACGTCTCGCGCCTCGTACGACTCGATCCTGCCCGTGTCCTTTGCCGATGGTTGGCGCCAGACGTGAAGCTTGAGGTTCATTATTTGTAATTCCGCTGGGAGAGATGGATGCTCTCGAACTCGAGCGGTTCCTTGTTGAGGATCGGTGCAGCGTTCGCGCCGGCGTATTCCCAGGCGGCCACGTATGCAAAATGCTCATCGTCACGCAACGCTTCGCCATCCGGGGTCTGACTTTCCTCGCGGAAATGCGCGCCGCATGACTCGGTGCGGTTGAGAGCGTCACGAACCATCAGCTCGCCGAGCTCCAGGAAGTCTGAAACGCGTCCTGCCTTCTCCAGTGCCTGATTCAATTCCGCATCGGAACCTGGAACGTTGACGTCCTTCCAGAATTCATCGCGCAGTTGCGGGATCAGTTCCAGCGCCTTGCGCAGCCCGGCATCGTTGCGCGACATGCCGCAATAATCCCACATGATGTGGCCAAGCTCGCGGTGGATCGAGTCAACAGTGCGCTTGCCGTCGATCGACAGCAGTTTCGACGTTCGCTCGGCGATCTCACGCTCCGTATTCCTGAACTCCGGCATGTCGGTGTTAACGGCATTGATACCGCCACGCGCCAGATAATCGCCAATCGTGTACGGGATCACGAAATAGCCGTCCGCCAGCCCCTGCATGAGCGCACTAGCGCCGAGTCTGTTGGCGCCGTGGTCGGAGAAGTTCGCCTCGCCCAGCGCGTACAGGCCGGGAATGGTCGTCATCAGGTTGTAGTCAACCCACAACCCGCCCATCGTGTAATGCGGCGCAGGGTAGATGCGCATCGGAACCTTGTACGGGTTCTCGTCGGTGATGCGCTCGTACATCTCGAACAGGTTGCCGTACCGCTCGGTGATTGTCTGTGCACCTAGCCTCTTGATGGCATCCGCGAAGTCGAGATACACGCCGCGGCCCGTCTCGCCGACGCCGCGACCCTCGTCGCACACTTCCTTTGCCGCGCGCGAGGTGATATCGCGGGGGCCCAGGTTGCCGAACGCCGGATACTTGCGCTCGAGGTAGTAATCGCGCTCGGCGGGCGGAATCTCGTTGGGCGGTCGTTTGTCGCCCTTCGCTTTGGGCACCCACACGCGGCCGTCGTTGCGCAGCGACTCGCTCATCAACGTGAGCTTGGACTGATAGTCGCCACTCACGGGAATGCACGTCGGATGGATCTGCGTATAGCACGGATTCGCGAATGCCGCTCCGCGCTTGTACGCGCGCCAGATTGCAGTTGCGTTGCAGCCGCGCGCGTTGGTCGACAGGTAAAAGACGTTGCTGTAACCGCCGGTGGCGAGCACCACTGCATCCGCGGCGTGCGATTCGATCTTGCCGGTGATGAGGTTGCGTACCACGATACCGCGCGCTCTACCGTCGATCATGACCAGGTCGAGCATCTCGGTGCGCGGGTACATCGTCACGAGGCCTTTGGCGATCTGCTTTTCGAGTGCCTGATATGCACCGAGCAGGAGTTGCTGGCCGGTCTGGCCGCGCGCGTAGAACGTGCGCGACACCTGCGCTCCGCCAAACGAGCGGTTGGCGAGATGGCCACCGTACTCGCGCGCGAACGGCACACCCTGCGCGACGCACTGATCGATGATGTTCACGGATAGTTGTGCGAGCCTGTAGCTGTTGGCCTCGCGCGACCGGAAGTCGCCTCCCTTCAGTGTATCGTAGAACAACCTGAAGACGCTGTCGCCGTCGTTCTGATAGTTCTTCGCCGCGTTGATTCCGCCCTGAGCCGCGATGCTGTGCGCGCGGCGCGGCGAGTCCTGGAAACAAAAGCACTTTACCGCGTAGCCGAGCTCGCTCAGTGTCGCAGCCGCGGACGCACCCGCCAGTCCGGAGCCGACGACGATGACGCTGTACTTTCGCTTGTTCGCCGGGTTCACAAGCTTGATGTCGAACTTGTGCTGGTCCCATTTTTCCGCGAGAGGTCCCGGTGGAATCTTCGAGTTCAGTTCCATTACCTATCCAATCCAGCCTAGCAGGACGCCGAGTGGCACGAGAGTGAATCCGAGCCACACCACCACCGCGATCGCCACGGATAGCTGGTGCTTGAGCGGATGTGGTGAGTCACCGGTGATCGAGAGTGTACGTGCGGAGCTCCATGCTCCGTGATACAGATGCAGCCCCAGAAAGACCATCGACACCATGTAGAACACTGCAACCCACCATACGTGGAACGCCTGTACGACATTGTGATACACGTCGCCTTCCACGTACTCACCGCCGGGATGGAACGTGCCAGTTGTGAAGTGGAGAATGTGATACACGATGAAGACGAGCAGCAGGACCCCGCCCCATCGCATGAAGCGCGACGCGAGCGTCGATGCCTGCGGCACACGCTTCGTGTATCCATCAGGCCGCGCGGCGTGACTCTGCTGTGTGAGCGAGTACGCGGCGGCGACGTGAAGAATCAACGCCACGATCAATACGACACGCGCGGCCCAGAGCAGCTCCGCCCCGGGCCCGTGCAGAAAGTGGCTGTATGAATTGATCGCGTCCGGTCCCTTGAACGCGAGCAGGTTGCCAGTGATGTGCGCCAGCAGAAAGCCGATGCCGATAATGCCGGTGACGGCCATGACGATCTTCCTGCCGATCGTCGACCGCCAGAATCTGGTGACCTGGTTCATCCCTGACTAAAGCTTGACAGCGCGCATCGGCTCGCGAACCGCTTCCGCACTCGCCTCGAGCGCCTTGCGTTCGTCAGCCGTAAGCTCGACCTCGTAGATCTTCTCCAGTCCCGCGCGACCGAGTTTGCACGGCACACCGAGGAAGAGATCGCGCAACCCGTACTCGCCCTGCAGCCACGCGGCGCACGGAAGGATGCGCTTCTGATCCTTCGCGATCGCCTCGCACATCTGCACTGCGGCCGCCGATGGCGCGTAGTACGCCGATCCGGTCTTGAGATGCTTGACGATCTCGCCGCCGCCGGTGCGCGTGCGCGCGACTATTGCATCCAGCTTTTCCTTCGAGATGAGCTGCGTGATCGGGATGCCGCTCACGCTGGTGTAGGAAATCAAGGGCACCATCGTGTCGCCGTGTCCGCCGAGCACCATCGCCTGGATGTCGCGAACCGAGACGTCGGCTGCTTCGGCGAGGAAGCTGCGATATCGTGCGGTGTCGAGCACGCCGGCCATGCCGAGCACGCGCTCGCGCGGGAAGCCCGTGGTCTTCATCGCGACGTAGGACATCACGTCGAGCGGATTGGAAACGATGATCAGGATCGCCTTGGGCGAGGTCTTCTTCACCTGCTCGGAAACCTGCTTGACGATACCGGCGTTGGTGTTGAGCAGATCGTCGCGCGACATGCCGGGCTTGCGCGCGATTCCGGCCGTTATGACGACGATGTCCGAGCCTTCGGTCTCGTCGTAGCTGTTCGTTCCGATGATTCGCGAATCGAACCCTTCGATCGGAGCGGATTCCCACTGATCCAACCCCTTGCCCTGCGGGATCCCCTCAGCGACGTCCACCATGACTACGTGGCGTGCAAGCTCCTTCTCGGCGAGGCGTTGAGCGGTGGTAGCACCAACGTTACCAGCCCCGACGACCGTGATTTTATTGACCATTTAAGTGTTCGAGTCTTGAGTGAGTCCGATTTGCCAACTGCTACATGCCATACTTCTAACTTAGGCGGCTAGCCCCCCGTTTGCGAGAGGGCGCGAAGGCCGCCCGTGCGCAGTTGCAGTAGCGCATGCTCGCGCGGCTTCTCTTCCAGCGCGCGAGCGACGAATGGCGCGAGAGGGGCGCCCGCGCGGAGCGGAGTCCGGAGATCGACCTCGTGGTCGCCGAAAAGACAGGTCCGGAGCCGGCCGTCGGCAGTGAGGCGCACCCTGTTGCACGAGGCACAGTACGTATGTGAAATAGGTGTTATAACACCTATCGTCCCCAGGCCACCGGGCGCGCGATAGTATCGCGCCGGTCCGTTGCCCAGTGCCGGCCCGATGTCGGGCAGAATGCCGCCAAGCGCGTCGTCAACGGCCGCGAGCACCTCGTCCGACGGGACAACGCGCTCCAATCCCGAGTCACTCATGTCGCCCACCGGCATCAGCTCGATGAAGCGCACGTGCACCGGAAGATCGAGTGTGAGTCGCGCGAGTGATGCGATCTCGTCGTCGTTCACACCACGCACGACGACGGTGTTGACCTTTACGGGAGCGAAGCCCGCATCTATTGCTGCACGCAGTACGCGAACTGGCTCGAACTTGAGATCTCGCCGAGCAATCGCGGCGATGCGGTCAGGGCGGAGCGAATCGACGCTGATGTTGACACGCGTGATGCCCGCTGCGCGAAGCTCCGTGCCCATCGCCTCGAGACGCACGCCGTTGGTCGAGAGTGCGATGTCAGTTACACCATCGACCCTCGCGATGCGCGACACTATGTCGCAGACGTCTCTGCGCAACGTCGGCTCGCCGCCCGTGATCCGGATGCGACGCAGACCGAGCGGGGCGAGCTGCGATACGACTTCGTGTATCTCGGATGCAGAGAGGATGTCGTCGCGCGGAATCCAGTCCAGTCCGCGCTCCGGCATGCAGTAGACGCAGCGGAAGTTGCACCGGTCGGTGACGGAGATGCGGAGATACTCGATGCTGCGCCCGAACTGATCGATCATGCGTGAGCGTCCTTCGGGCGCGGCGCGTGCGCGTCCGGCGCGCACGCGTTCACCCATTCGGATGATCCGTCGGAGTAATGCTCGCGCTTCCAGATCGGCACGCGCTTCTTGATCTCCTCGATGGCGTATCTGCAGGCGTCGAACGCTGGACCCCGATGCCCATGCGCTGCTGCGATCATGACGCAGACTTCGCCGACGGCGAGGTTGCCGACGCGATGGACGGCTACGATTCGGACGCCCGGTGCGATCGCGATCGCCTCGCGCACGATCGCCTGCATCTCCCGCTCCGCCATCCCCGTGTAGGTGGAATATTCCAGCCCCGTGACGGTGCGCGAATCGGAGCTGTCGCGAACGGTGCCAAGGAACGTCGAGACCGCGCCGGTGTGGGGATCGCGGACCTCGTCGGTGATGGCCGCCACGTCGATGGGGGCCGCAACTATTCCTGACCTGCTCATCCGCCCGCTACCGGTGGGATCACGGCGACTTCGTCACCGGGAGAGATTGCAACGTCGTCGGTCGCGTACTCCTCGTTGACGGCGATGATCGGTCGTGGCGGCAGTTTAGGCGACAGGGCCGCGATCGCCGCGCGCACGGATCCGACGGTAGCCGGATCGGGCACCGTGACCGTGGCTCGGTCGGCGCCCAGCGCGTCGGCGTATGACGCGAAGACGCGTACCGTGACGTTCACGTGACGTTCATCGGTACGCCGCACTCATCAGGCTTCCGAGAGCTCGGTAATATCGATGTCCGCGATAAGCGCCCGCAGCTCCTTGGACGGCTTGAACACCGGAACCGGGCGCGCAGCCACCTCGACCGGGGACCCCGTGCGAGGGTTCCGGGCCATGCGTGTCTTGCGCTGCCGGATCTTGAAGGTGCCGAACCCGCGCACCTCGATGTTCTGCTGCTCACGCAGCGCGTCCTTTATCGCGTCGAGGAAGGTGTCGACGACGCGAGCGCAGTCTTTCTTCGAGATCGTGGGGCCGGCGGTCTGCGCAATCTGCGCGGTTACCAGCTCGACGAGGTCCGCCTTTGTCATCCCAACACCCCA
>DAHUXM010000015.1 GCA_027307165.1 Gemmatimonadota bacterium
GGGGCGGGCACGGGGGCCCCGCCCTTACGCGGCTTGCTGATCTCCGCTTGCGGCCTCGACTGCGCGCTCCTGGTCGCGTAGGGCACGGACGCGCGCAGAGAGACCGAACAGGCGAATGAAGCCGGCGGCATCGCTCTGCTGATAGACGTCGTCCTCACCGAAAGTCACGAAGCGCTCGTCGTACAGCGCGTAGGCGCTTTCGCGGCCGGCGACGATGGCGTTGCCCTTGTAGAGACGGAGCGTGACCGAACCGGTTACGGTTTCCTGCGTGACATTGACGAACGCGTCGTAGGACTCGCGCTCTACCGTCCACCAGCGTCCCTCATACACCAGATCGGCGTAGCGCGGGGCGATGAGGTCCTTGGCTGCGAGTGTGCGGCGATCGAGCGTGAGCTGTTCGAGCTCACTGTGTGCGGTATACAGCAACGTGCCGCCCGGCGTCTCGTAGATTCCGCGGGACTTCATGCCGACCAGGCGATCCTCGACCAGGTCGATGCGACCGACGCCATTGCGTCCGCCGATCTCGTTGAGCGTGGCGAGCAACGTCACCGGCGACATTACGTGTCCGTTGACCGCGACCGGCGTTCCGCGGTCGAAGGTGATTGTCACTTCCTCGGAGACGTCGGGTGCGGACTCGGGCGACTGCGACAGCATGAAGAGATCGTCCGGCGGTGACTGGGCTGGATCTTCGAGGCAGCCGCCTTCGTGCGAGATGTGCCAGATGTTGCGGTCGCGGGAGTAGATCTTCTCCTTTGTTGCTGCTACCGGGACGTTGTGCTTGGCAGCGTAGGCGATGGCATCCTCGCGACTCCGGATGTCCCATTCACGCCATGGGGCGATGACGGGCAGATCCGGTGCGAAGGCCGCGTACGTCAGCTCGAAGCGGACCTGATCGTTGCCCTTGCCCGTGCAGCCGTGGGCGAGTGCGTCGGCGCCGACTGCGCGCGCGACCTCGACCTGGCGGCGTGCGATGAGCGGCCGGCCCATGGAAGTGCCCAGCAGATACTTGCGGCCGTAGATGGCACCGGCGCGCAGGGTGGGGAAGATGAAATCGCGGACGTATTCATCCCGCAGATCCTCGACGTAGCACTCGTCCGCGCCGGAGGCGATGGCCTTGGCCTTGACGCCGGACAGCTCGTCGCCCTGGCCGATGTCAGCGGCTACACAGACTACCTTGACGCCCGGAAATCGCTCCTTGAGCCAGGGGACGATTATCGAGGTATCGAGTCCTCCGGAGTAGGCGAGAGCGATCTTCTTGGGTGAGAAAGACATGGCGGTACTCTGTCAAGGTAGGAATGAAATTTTATGCGACTAACATGTATAAATAGTCGGACCGAGGGAGAATTGCAACTATCTACCCCGGGCTGGCCAGGGAGAGCTATCTTCTCGGAATGGCCAACAAGCGCGAGCGGCAGAACGCCATCCTGGAGACCATAGAGAACCATCCTGTGGTGAGCCAGGAAGATCTCAGAAAGCTGCTTCTGAGGCGGGATTGGGACGTTACGCAGGCCACGCTCTCGCGGGACCTGCGCGAACTCAGGATAGCGCGGGTCCCGACGGCAGAGGGTGCGCGCTACGCGGTGACCGACGGCAACATCGAGGAGGCGCGGGTCGCGCTGGATACCTTGCTGCCGCAGCTGTTCATGCGGATCGACGGGGTGAGCGAGATGGCGGTGCTGCGCACGGTTCCGGGTGGGGCGCAACCGATTGCGAGCGCGCTGGACGGCGAGGGGTGGCCGGACATACTTGGTACCGTTGGCGGCGATGATACGATTCTGATCATCTGCAGGTCGGTGCAGGCGCGCGAGCGGACTGTACGGAAGATCAAGGGGCTGGCTGGGGAGCCGGGGTAGAAAAACGCTCGTCGACCCGCAAAAACCGGGTCCATCCTCCTGTCGTCATTCCCGCGAAAGCGGGAATCCATCTGCTGCCGATCGGCTTTGTGGTATCATCGCACTTGAAGATCGATAACATGGATTCCCGCTTTCGCGGGAATGACGAGAGCGTGGGTTCCCGCTTTCGCGGGAATGACGATGCGACCTGTGCGACTCAGTGCTTCAGTATGATCCGGATCAGTCCGTCCTTCGCACGCGGATCCGACGACTGCGCCAGTGCGGCCGCGCCCTTGAAGACGTCGACAGTCGCGATCCGGCTCGGATCGATCGCTTTCATCGCGGCGAGGTCGGACGCTACACCGTCGATCGTGACTGCGCCGGTGAACGGCTGCTTCTGTCTGGCGGTCATGCCGGGCTGATCCGGTACTGGGCCAGACGGTGGTGCCATGGACATCCGGACGGAAAACTGTTTCTCATGACTTCCATCGGCCGTGGTGGAGTCCATCATCCGAACGCGGTATACGGAGTCCGGCACGGTAATCCATATCTCGTTTCCGCTTGCGAGCCTGCTCCCCTTCATAACTCGAATGGAGGAGATGTATTTCGCGTCGATTGCGTGGGCGCTGTCAGCGGAGACTTTGACATTGTCGACGTAAAATGTCACCGGGTGGTCGTCGATGATGGATGCCTTGCGCGCGTTGGTTTCTGCCGATGCAGCGTCGAGCCCACTGATGTCTGCCGCGGTCGGAACGTGCGACTCGCACGCGGCGATGGCAATCGTCGATACGACTGCGAGATACGACAGTGTCCGTAGATAGCGCGCGACGGGCCGCGGTGCGAGAGAGGGGTCGTTGTGTGGTATCATGGCGTTCAATCTCCGTTCGAGGTGTGAAGACGGTTCCAGCAGCGACGTCGCTCCGAGCCACAAATGCGCGGGTGCGCCGAGTCGTACTCTCGCCTGGTTCAACAACAACTGCGCATATGTTCTGAGTGAAGCGCCGCGCCGTACCACGCGTGCGTCGCAGTCGAGCTCGATCGCGAGACGTGTGCGGGCGAGACAATACCATGCGCCGGGATGCCACGGGATCAGAGCGACAAGTGTCCACATGGCTGCAAGCAGCAATGGATCACGTGCTCGCTGATGCTCCGTCTCATGCATTACGACGAGATTGCTGTCATCGGTACCGTACTCGAGCATCCAGTGCGGGACCACAACCTCCGGGCGGAAGAGACCGATGACAGCGGGCCCAGCGTGCGGAGCCACGCGCACGGTCTGGCCCGCGAACTCAGTCAGCTTCCAGCGCCGCGCGACGTACCATACGCGAGCGTAGACGATACAGACGAAGATCAACATGACTGCGCTTGCAACGCACCACGCTGTAGTGAGCACGCGACTCTGTGCCGGTCCAGCGGCATGCGCTGCGTATGCCGCGGCAGAGCGCGGAAAGGAGATCACGTTGCTCGCGACGCGTGCGAGGTTGGCCATGGCTCCGGCATCGGCGTGACGGATCGGTGTCACGTGAGTTGTCGACGCAATCACCAGCGGTGCGGGTGAGGGCATCATCTGCTGCACCGCAGTCCGTCCCCCGATGAGGAGAATGGCGATCGCGGTAGCTACCCATGCACCGCGTACCGGTAATTTCCAGAGTCGAAGGATCTTCTCCGTCAACATGGCTGCGCCGATGAGCGGCAGTGTCACGATGAGGATGTATACGACGAACGCCACGGTCACGGCTCGCGCTCCAGGCGCTCCGCTATGAGACGCTGCATGCGCTCGAGCTCGGCATTACTTATGCGCCGGTCGGAGACGAGCTGCGCGAACATGCGCTCGGCGGAGCCTTCGAATATCGATTCCCTGATTCTCGCGAGCGCGCTCTTTCCAGCACGCCGCGCGTCGATGGTGGGGAAGTATCTGTGCGCACGACCTTCCGGCTCATGCCGCACGCAGTTCTTCTCCTCGAGCGTCCGCAGCGCAGAGAGCACGGAGTTGTATGCAAGGGAGTCCTTCAGCTCGGCGCGGACTTCCGCCACGTTCGCGGATCCAAGGCGCCAGAGGATGCTCATTACTTCCAGTTCACGCGGTGGGAAGTACATAACCACTCGGGGAAAGGGGTTAACTCCTGACTTTTCAGGAGATTACGCCCTTTCCCCGGGATTGTCAACTGGTTTTTCAGGAGTTGGCCAGTTCCGCCTATTCCGAAGGGTTGAGCAGCGGCGGATCAGGGGTCATTGTCATCCTTGTCGGCGGTCTCTCCCTGCTGGAGTGAGTTGCGATAGGGAGTGAGGTCTGCGGGAATCGAAATGGCGGGAATTCCGGCCGCTTTGAGCTTCACGTTCAGCGAATTGAGCTCCGATCCCCGGACTCTGTTCCAGTCGACGATTGCAGCGTCGAGCTGCTGCTGCAGTGCGGAGACGGCAGCTGTCGCCTGCGTCGTTGGGCGTGCATCGACGCCATCTATGGTTTCGAGCAATCCACCAAGCGTACTGTTGAGACGCGTGACCCGGAGGGCTTCGACGTGCGCGTGCAGTGTGTCGATTGCTGCACGCACGCTCGCCGATGCGCCTGGATTGTGCGTTCTGGTTTCCTGCAGCTGATTCAACAACGCGCGACCTTCGACCACTGCATCGAAGTCACGCTCGATCATCGATGCGACATGCGTTGCGAGCGCGAATTGCTGTTGCAGATCGGCAGTCGGCGTGTGCACACGCGGGTCCATCTTCACCACGAGTGGCTGCGTGTAGCTCTTTCCGTCGACGGTGAGGCGAACGGTGTAGGTGCCAGGGAGCGCGGCTGGTCCAAGTGGCAGTCGCGGCGTATCCATGTAGATCGCCGAGATGGGATACTGGTGCATGAGCACACTCGGATCGGAATAGTGCAGGTTCCATATCCAGCGGTGCATGCCAGGCGCAGCGGAGAGGATGCGCGGACGGCGGATCCAGTATGCCGGTACGTTCAGCGCGTCGATCTGCTTCTCGGTGATGTCTGGGCGATCGTTACTGGCGTAGCGACGCACGAGCTTGCCACTCGCGTCGAGAATTTCCAGCGTAACCGGACTCGTCGGCGTGCTGCCGACGTAGTAGTCGATGATTGCTCCGTCGGGTGGGTTCTGACCGACAGGCTCTTCGGGGGGCAGTGGTGTGTCGGTGTACGTATCGCGATGAACGCGGAACGCAGCTGCCGGGGCAAAGAGATGAGCGGTTTCGTGTGAAGTCTGCGCCAATAGCTGGCGGAGAGGGGTTACGTCGTCGAGAATCCAGAACGAGCGGCCGTGGGTTGCGACGACGAGATCGCTATCCTTGACGACGAGGTCGCGGATCGACGTCGCGGGA
>DAHUXM010000018.1 GCA_027307165.1 Gemmatimonadota bacterium
CCGCCGCCCGAAAACATAGCGACAAATAAAGCTGCAAAGAAACTCATGTCCGCGTCACCTCCCATCCGTTTTGTCACGACGCTTGCGCGCGTGCAAACTGCAAAGGTTGGCTCCGCTCGTTCCTACCTAACCTACCGTCTCAACTCCGCTAGGCCGGGGAACGGGGGTTTTGTTTTGATTAGTCTATAGTTCTTCTCGAGGTAAGCATCAGGTCACGCATGATTACGCGCCGTACTCCAACCAACGGTTCGTTGCATCCAGCACGGCGAGTACCGACGCCGTTTCTGCGCTATCACTCACTTCGCACGTTCCAGCAAGCAACCGGACTTCGCGTCCGTGTCGCACCGCAACGCCAACGAAGATGAACTTTCTGTCGAACGCTTCAAACACGCGCACACCTTCGAGCCCGAACTGACGGTCCTTCGAGTCAGCGTCTCCAATCGCGAGACATGCTGCACGAGCCGCCAACTCCAGACGCGCACGATCGCCATCGACTCCGCGCGCCTCACCGATGAACGACGTTCCATCCTTGATCAGCGACACGCGACACGACACACCGCGCGCCCTGGACCCGCGGACTTCCACATCCTCGAAATAGATCCGGCGACGCGGCCCGTCCAGCCCCGGTGTAGGCGTGTAAACACCCATTCCCTCAGTATCGGCAGCGCTCCGACTTTTCGGAGGCGCAATTGGCGATGGCGTGGACGTCGGCGGCGGTGCCGGTTTCGGCTGTGGCGGTGGCGCCTCGCTCACCGCAGCTATCGACACGCGGCGATGGTCGATCCGCAACCCAAGGTGCGCAAACAGGGCACTCTCGACGTTACGCACAGTCTGCTTGGCGGGCACCTCAGACGTCGTCAGGATGTGCACCTCCTGAATCGACCCCTCGCCGTTATCCACGACGCGCACGGACACCACCCCGGGCAAGGTGCGGATCAACTCTTCGGCTTGCTCCCCGAGCCGTGCGGGCGTCACAAATGTAGTCACGCGTTTAAGGAACTAAAGTTTGGCTACGCGAGACGATAGTCGCCCCCGCAGATGCCACCCGACGATAGATGACCCGTAAGACACAAGCCCGCCAAGAAAGGGATCTTTCTCCCTCCTTTGGCGGCCATCACAAACTGTGGCCACATGCCGGTTTAGGCAATAGTGGCGTAGCCATCCGGAATGTCGTAATCACGTAACTTCCGGTACAGCGTCCGCTCACCTATCCCTAGAAGTTCGGCAGCTCGACGCCGATTCCCATCAGTTTCGCGCAATGCGGCTTCGATCGCCCCCCGCTCGATCTCCGCCATGGTCATTCCCGGCGTTATCGTCAAAACATTTGGGGCGGGCGGTGCCGCCGGCTCGAGCGCTGCCATCGCCGGCGCCAGGGAGCGCGGTTCCACACCTCCGCCCACAGCTGACCCGACGCCTGCGCTGTTCTCGTCCACCCGCCGGCGCAGCTCGTCCAGCTGCAGCCTCAGCTCTACCAGACTGTGGACGATGAACTCCAACTCGCGCGCGCCCGCGCCCGCCCCCGCCCCCGCCCCCCCTTCACCGCCCCGCATTACCGGTGGTGCTATCCTCACCGGCAGCAAGCTCGACCTTTCCCGCACCTCTGCCGGAATGTCGGACGCGGTAATCTCCCGGCCCGGAGCGAGCACCACCATGCTCTCGATCAGATTCTTGAGCTGCCGCACGTTCCCGGGCCACGCGTAATCCGCCATTATCTGCATCGCGTCCGCCGATATACCGTGGAACGGCCGGTCGTGCTGAGCGGTAAACTGCCGGACGAAGCGACGCACGAGTAGCGGGATGTCGGCGCGACGCTCGCGCAGCGGCGGTAGATAGATGCTGAGAACATTGAGCCTGTAGTACAGGTCCGATCTGAACCGGCCCTCTTCGACGAGTTGACGGAGCGGCTGATTCGTAGCGGTCACGACGCGCACGTTGACCTTGATCGGCGTCGTTCCTCCGACCCGCGTCACCTCACGCTCCTCGATCACGCGCAGCAGCTTGACCTGCGTCGCTGGCGGCACGTCGCCGATCTCGTCGAGGAACAGCGTTCCGGTATCGGCCAGCTCGAAGCGGCCGATGCGACGCTCGGCAGCGCCGGTGAACGCTCCTTTCTCGTGGCCGAACAGCTCGCTCTCGAGCAACGTTTCCGGCAGCGCACCGACGTTGACGGCGATGAACGGTCGCGACCGGCGTGGACTCAACTGATGAATTGCACGCGCAACAAGCTCCTTGCCCGTGCCACTCTCGCCCTCGATCAGAACCGTGCTGGACACGGGCGCCATCTGCTCCACGCGCACGAGAACTTCGCGGATCGCGTCCGACTGTCCCACCAGCCCGGTCGATTCGGCGAGCCGGCGACGCTCGAGCACACGCTTCACTGCATCGAACAGATCTTCCGCGACAACGGGCTTGGTGTACACGTCCACAAAACCGATCGCACGCAACCGCTCGATCAACTGCGGATCGGCGACGTCGGCGAGGCCGATCACCGCAATTCCTTCCCAGAGCTGGTCGCGCACGACCTGGCGCACCGCAGGGTCGGCGATGTTTCCCGTCAGCACGATCAGCTCCGGCCGCGTGCGACGAATCTCGGTCGCGAGATTGTCCACAGCCGAAACCATCGACGTGGTGATGCCGGCGGCTTCGAGCAACGCGTTGAGACGCACCGCGGGCTCCACGTCGGCGAGCGTGATCACCACGGTCGCACCGCCGCTACGCGCCATCACCGCTCCGATGCTCGGTTGGATGCTCGGTAAAACGCCCGCTCAGAATGTCGCACGCATGCGACACCACCGGCTCCAGCGTAGCCAGCCCGTCGCGCACCCCGCCCGGCGAGCCGGGAAGGTTCACGATCAACGTTCGTGCGCGCACGCCGGCGACACCACGCGAAAGTGACGCGCGCGGAAACCGTGTCGCGTGATCGCGCAACCGCTCGCCGAAGCCGGGCGCCTCGGCCGATATCACGGCGCGTGTTGCTTCAGGCGTCACGTCGCGTTTCGACAACCCCGTGCCGCCGGTCGTGACGACAAGATCGCATGCGCCGCCGTCGCAGACTGCGAGCAGGGCGCGCACGATTTCGACCGAGTCGTCAGCTGTTACGACACGCGATATGACAGTGTCACCGCGTGCAGCAGCCCACTCCGCGATTGCATCACCCGACAGATCGGCACGCGCTCCACGGGCAACGGAATCCGAGACGGTGACAATGGCGATGTTCAACGATGCGAAGCGTTCTTGTAGAATGGCATCTTCTGCACAACCGCCGGAAGACGCTTGCCTCTTATCTCGACTTCGAACTCAGTGCCTTCCTTCGCCGCTGCGAGTGGCAGATACGCGGTGCCGATCGCAATACCGAGCGTCGGACTCATTGTGCCACTCCGCACCTCGCCACTCGCCGCGCCGTTGTACGAGACGGGATATCCGTGCCGCGGGAATGCGCGGTCCGGCATCGTGAAACCGATGAGCTTGCGTGGAATTCCCGCCGCTTTCTGCCGTTCGAGCGCTTCCTTCCCCACGAAGTCACCCTTCTTGAGCTTGACCAGCCAGCCGAGTCCTGCTTCGTACGGCGTGGTCCCGTCGTCGATGTCGTTACCGTAGAGTGCCATTCCCATCTCGAGACGCAGCGTGTCGCGCGCGCCAAGTCCGGCCGGTGTGACGGAGCCCTCGCTCATGAGCGCGTTCCACATCTCGACTGCACGCGATGCGTCGAAGTAGAGCTCGAAGCCATCCTCGCCTGTGTAACCGGTGCGCGACAGAATGACCCCAGGTACGCCCGCGACGGTCGCAACCTGAAAATGATAGTACGCGATGTCGTCCAGGTTCACGTCTGTGAATCGCGCCATGACCTCCTGCGCACGGGGCCCCTGAAGCGCGAGCAACGCGATACGATCGCTCACGTCCTCGATACTGCAATCAAAGCGACCCATGTACGCACTGATGTGCGCGAGATCCTTGTCCTTGTTCGACGCGTTGACGACCATCATCAGATGATCCGGGAACCTGTAGACGAGGCAATCGTCCACGATCGTTCCGCCTTGATTCAGAATCGTGGAGTACTGCGCCTGGCCAACAGCGAGAGCCGCCACGTCGTTCGTCGTCACATAATTCGCGAAGTCGATCGCCTGCGGCCCGCGGATCATGAACTCACCCATGTGGCTCACGTCGAACAATCCCACATTTTCACGCACGGACTTGTGCTCTGCGGTAATGCCCGCCGGATACTGGACCGGCATCTCGAAGCCCGCGAACGGCACCATCTTGGCGCCGAGCGCTACGTGAACGTCGTGTAATGGAGTGCGCTGGCTCAAAGCTTCTCTCCTCCCATGAGTACTGCCATGATCGCCTTCTGAATGTGCAGTCTGTTTTCGGCCTCGTCCCATACGCAGCTCTGTGGGCCGTCGATTACGTCCGCGGTAACTTCCTCGCCTCTGTGTGCGGGCAGACAGTGCAGAAAGATTGCGTTCTTCGCAGCGCGCGCCATGAGCGCCGAGTCCACGCAGAATCCGCGGAAGGCTCTCTCGCGTACCGCCTGTTCTTCTTCCTGCCCCATGGATGCCCATACGTCGGTCGTGACGACGTCGGCGCCATTCGCGGCCTCGGCTGGATCGCGCACGACGCTCACCTTCGAGCGCGTCCGCGCACGTGCGATCAGAGCCGCGTCGGGATCGTAGCCTTCCGGACACGCAAGTGACAGCTCGAAACCAAGTACGTATGCCGCGTTGATCCAGGAGTTCGCCATGTTGTTGCCGTCGCCGATCCATGCAACCTTGCGCCCCGCGATCCCGCCGAGCTGCTGACGCACAGTGAGGACGTCGGCGAGGACCTGGCACGGGTGCAACAGATCCGTGAGACCATTGATCACAGGAATCGTTGCGTCCTTCGCGAGCGCCTCGACATCGGCATGCGCGAAGGTGCGGATCATTATGCCGTTCACATAACGCGAGAGAACCTTTGCGGTATCCGAGATCGGCTCGCCGCGGCCAAGCTGAACGTCACGCGGAGACAGGAACAGCGCATGACCGCCGAGTTGATAGGTTCCAACTTCGAACGACACTCGCGTTCGTGTGGACGCCTTCATGAAGATCATCGCGAGTGTCTGGCCCGCGAGTGGCTTTTTGGTGTAAGTGCCCGTGCGCATGGAATCCGCCAGCACGAACAACGATTCAAGCTCGGCGGACGAAAAATCGGGAATGGCGAGAAAGTCGCGGTGTGCTGTGGTCATCGGTCCGAATTGCGGGAAATGTCTACTGGTTCTGCCTCATCAATTCTAGCGGACTCAGGCTGCCGCGCGAACGATGGTTGTGAAGCTCGCGGATGCAACGCGGCGGCCGTTCACTGTGGCGCGGCCCTTCAGATGAGCTATGCCACGCCGGAAGCTCTCCAACTCGACGCTCAGAAGGAGGGTGTCACCGGCCACTGCTGGGTCACGGAGGCGCACCCGCTCGATCGCCGCAAAATAGCCCACCACCCCTGCACGGGCGTCCACCAGCCCGAGCAGGAGCGCCGCCGATGTCTGTGCCAGCGCTTCGATCGCAAGAGTGTTCGGCATCGCCGAATCTTGCGGGTGCCACGCTGCCCCGAACCACTCGCCGCCGGTGACACGCTTGATTCCCTCCACACGGCGTCCCGGCTCGATCACGTTGATGGAGTCGACGAGCAGGAACGGGTATCTGTGGGCCAGAACGTTGAGGATTGCCGCCGAATCCATCAGTATGTCAGTGCCTTAAAGGATGTACCGTCGCAGGTCCTCGTCTTCCACTACTTTCGCGAGCCGCGACTTCACCATCGCCGCGTCGACGTTCACCGGCTCCTTGCCACCGTCCGGAAGCTCGTACAGTACGTCCTCGAGCAGCGTAGTCATCACCGTGTGGAGTCGTCGTGCACCGATGTTCTCCATGCGATCGTTGGCATGTGCTGCCGTTCGCGCGATCTCCGCAACGCCGTCGGTTGTGAACGTCAGCGACGCACCTTCGGACTCGACGAGTGCGGCGTACTGCTTGGTGAGTGCGTTTTCCGGCTCCGTCATTATGCGCACGAAATCGGCTTCGGTGAGCGGCTTGAGTTCGACGCGAATCGGGAAACGACCCTGCAGCTCCGGAATGAGATCGCTGGGCTTGGACACGTGGAATGCGCCCGCGGCCACGAACAGGACGTGGTCCGTCTTCACGTTGCCGTACTTGGTCGACACAGTCGAGCCTTCCACGATCGGCAACAGGTCACGCTGTACGCCCTCGCGTGAGACGTCCGGGCCGCCGGTATCGCCCCGCTGGCCCGCGATCTTGTCGATCTCGTCGAGAAAGATGATCCCCATCTGCTCGACGCGTTCGAGTGCGTCGGTCACCAGCTCGTCCTGATCGATGAGTTTCCC
This sequence comes from Gemmatimonadota bacterium, assembly GCA_027307165.1. Lineage (GTDB taxonomy): Bacteria > Gemmatimonadota > Gemmatimonadetes > Gemmatimonadales > Gemmatimonadaceae > Fen-1247. The sequence continues at coordinate 6,368 of DAHUXM010000018.1, forward strand.
CAACTCTTCATCCATCAGGATTCTGCGCGCTTCCGGCACCTTCACCGTACGCTTCCGCGTACGCTTGGGCATCATGTCGCGGAGCATGTCGGAAAAATTCTCCATTCCTTCTGGCGCTCCCTGCGGCACCATCATGTCGAACATCACCGGCGCGTTCTGCTGTACTTCGATCTCGACTTCACGGTTGTCCAGCTCGCCAGCCAGAAGGAGCGCCTTGAGCTTGTCGCGCGTACGCTGGTAACGATCGCGCGCCACTTCTACTTCCTTCGTTACACCGCCGCTCCCGGAGACGAAGAACACCTGCTCGTCGTTTGCCGCCGTCTGAACGTCGCTCGCCGGCTTTGCCTCTTCCGGCATGGGAAGCAGCAGATCCAGGAGCCGGTCATCGACACGCTCGTTCGCGAGCTCTTCCACTTCGCTCTCCCGATCGTCGCGAACCATGCTGATCGCGGCCTCTACGAGATCGCGAACCATCGACTCGACGTCGCGGCCCACGTATCCGACTTCGGTGAACTTGGATGCCTCGACCTTTACGAACGGAGCGCCGGCGAGCTTTGCCAGGCGACGCGCGATCTCCGTCTTTCCGACGCCGGTGGGACCGACGAGTATGATGTTGTTCGGCGAGATCTCATCGCGAATGGAGTCCGGTGCACGCTGCCTGCGCCACCGGTTCCTGAGCGCGATCGCCACCGCGCGCTTCGCGTCTCCCTGCCCCACTATGTAACGATCCAGCTCGTGAACGATCTGCCGCGGAGTGAGATCGGCCAGCTTCGCCAGCGCCTGTTGCGTGCGTGGTGAGGCCATGGCTATGCTCCCGGCTCGATGATGGTGATGTTCGTATTGGTATAGATGCAGATCTCGCCGGCGATCGTCAGCGCGCGCCGCACGATGTCGCGCGCATCGAGCTCCGTGCTCTCGACGAGCGCGCGTGCCGCGGCGAGTGCATACGTACCGCCAGAGCCGATTGCGAGAATTCCGTCGTCCGGCTCTATGATGTCGCCGGTTCCCGAGATGATGAAACCATGCTCGCGTGACGCAACGACCAGCAACGCTTCGAGTCGCCTGAGAACACGGTCGCTTCGCCAATCCTTGGCAAGATCGACCGCCGCCCGCGGAAGGTTGTCCGGAAAGCGCTTCAGCTTTTCCTCGAACTTCTCGAATAGAGTGAACGCGTCAGCCGCAGCGCCCGCGAAACCGGCGAGCAACCGGCCGTTCTGGAGTGTGCGAACCTTCTGAGCGTTGGATTTCATTACTGTGTCGCCCACGGTGACCTGACCGTCGCCGCCGAGTGCGACCTGACCATTGCGGCGCACGGCCAGGATCGTCGTGGCGCGAATGGTCGGAAGTGTGCTGTGCATACCCTAAAGAAATAGCCGTGCGCCCCCTTTTTGCACTCTGAGATGACGGAGCGGGAGGATTGGCCGCAGCCAGCCGGATCAGACGAGAGAAGGGAGCAATCGTGAGCGTCTATGAAGTGCCCGTACTGCTGGGCGTAATCGTAATCCTGATGGGGCTCGGTCTCTTGTGGGATTCCTGGGGCCCGCAAACGATCGGCCCGATGCGGGATCGGCGGCGGCGCGCCCGAGCCACAATCGACCTCAAGGGCGAGTTCGTCGCGGGTGTAGGAATTGTGCTACTAGGTGCTGCGCTGATCGGCAGCGACTGGCGCTTTGAAACCGTGACCATACTGGCTGGCGCCCTCTGTATCCTTCTAGGCGCACTAAGGAATCGGAAATATTTTCGGGAAGTGTTCACTTTCCGTGGTGCAGCACGCCGTAATGATGATACAATCCAGCCAAAATCGGGCAAATTGCGAATTCGATAACCTTCAGTCCATATAGATTCTATACAACGATATTCAGTACTATAATGTACCGGCAAGCTGTTTGCACTAAACCGTACCATGGATACTTACGACGAAAATCTGCTCCTCCGCGCGCTCCCGTCCGCGTCGATCAAGCGACTCGCTGAGGATCTCGTAATCATCAACACCCCCACTCACGCCGAACTGTACGGGCCCGGCGACATGGTGAACCGAATCTATTTCCCTCTCGATTCGGTGATATCGATGACAGCCCCCCTCGGCGCAACACAGGGCGAGGTCGCGACGGTCGGCCAGGAAGGGATGATTGGCCTGCCGACGGTTTTTGGCACCGAGATGGCAAACATGCGCTTCTTCGTCCAGATCGGCGGAAGATCCGCCGTCATGACTGCCGACCGGTTTACCGAGCTGCTCCGGTCCGACGATGATCTCCGCACGCTGATGCTGCGCTATGCCCACGCAATGTTCACCCAGATCGGACAGTCGGTGGTGTGCAACCAGCGGCACTCGCTCCGGCAGCGTTGCGCGCGATGGCTTCTGATGACGCATGACAGGGTTCCGGGCGATCAGTTCCACCTCACGCACGAAGCACTCGCGGTCATGCTCGGCGTTCGCCGCGCTGGCGTCACGGTCGCTGCGGGCAACCTCCAGCGAGCCGGACTCATTCGATACCGGCGCGGAGAAATAACAATCGTCGACAGAGAGGGGCTGGAGAAGGTCTCCTGCGAGTGCTACCGACTCGTAGCCGACGTTTACGACAGGCTCGTTGGCCAGACGGGGTACAAGGAGAGCGCGGCGTAGAGGGACGGACCGGAGGTCGTCATTGCCGCGGAAGCGGCAATGACGACCTTTCTACTCCTCCTCACTCGCGTGCCACGCCATTTCCGCCTCGTCCGGCGGCCGTAGCAACAGGTCCAGGGCCAGCCACATCAGCCGCGATACAGGATAGAGAACGATCGGTGCGGCGATCATCGCGACGATCAAAGAGTATTCGACGCCGGCCCAGGGCACGTTCGGCCACATCACGATCACCACTACGAGAAGCACGAGCGCGAAAATGATTTCCGCCAGCACGATGTTGAAGAACATCCCGCCGAGGAAATAATCATCGGCCTCGCCGCGATCGAGCCGAAGTCCGCACTTGGCGCAGCGATGCTGCAGCTTGAACCACGTGCGCAGTACCCTGCCCCCACCGCAATTCGGGCAGTGCAGCCTGAACGCACGCGCAAATTCGCGCACGACATCCCGCATCCGGGGCATGACTATCTCCCCCCTGCTGGTCATCTCGCCCAGATCCGCGACGCGCATCACTTCCGCGAAGCGCCACACCGACTCGAGTAGCCGAGCGGCCGGTTCTTCCGGGAAATCGGCCGCGATCTCGCTTCGCCTTATCTCGCCGTCGGCCGCGGTGAAGAACAGAAACAGTCCGGACGCTTCCACCTTCTCCGGTCGAGCATCGCCGCCCACAAGTTCGTGGCGACGCTCCACCGTCCATGATTTCCCCTGAACAAACAGGTACAACGCCATCAGCGAAGGTCGCACGCTAGGCGCGCGGGTGGGCGGACTTGTACGCCTGCTTGAGCCGCTCGACACTGGTATGCGTGTAGATCTGCGTCGTCTGCACCGACGCGTGGCCCAGCAATTCCTGGACTGCACGGAGGTCGGCTCCAGCATCGAGCATGTGCGTCGCGAACGTGTGTCGCAGCGAGTGCGTGGATAGACCTGAGCCCTCGCTCACCAGATCCAGCAGAGTTGTGACAGCGTTCTGGAGCGCGCGCGTACTGATCCGGCGCCCCCGTGCCGACAGAAAAAATGCCGTTCGATCGCCAGTTGGTCCGATGACGCGTAGCAGCTCGTCCCGCTTCGATTCGTAATTGCGGAGAGCAAGCGTCGCGCGATCACCCAGTGGAACGATGCGCTCCTTTCGACCCTTGCCGCGCACCTTTACCTGATTGGCCAGCAAATCGAGAGAGTCGCGGTTGATGCCGCGGAGCTCGGACAATCGCAAACCCGCGGAGTAGAACAACTCCAGCATCGCAAGATTCCGGACGTCGGTGAACTTTCCACCATGAGCGCGCGTTTCCGCAGCGCTGAACAACGTGCCCATCTGAGCAATGTCGAGATATTCGGGCAGGTACTTGTCCCGCTTCGGCGCTGCAACGGCACGTGCTGGATTTGCCTCGACGATCTCGTTTCTGTGCAGGTACTTGTAAAACGATCGCACTGCAGACAGCGACCGACCCGCCGAACGCTTGCCGACCCCGCGACGCACCAGATGCGCCAGGAACCCGCGGATTGCTAGCCGATCCAATCCCTGCCACGACCAGCTCTCGACACCGTAATAACTGCCAAGGTATGCGGCGAACTCGGCAAGGTCGCGCGTGTAAGCCTTGATGGTGTTGGGCGATACGTTCCGCTCCTTCTCCATGTGCTCGAGAAACTCCGCGACGCGATCGATCTCTTCGCTCATGCCGACGCCGCCACCGGCTCGATCGACATCTCGTCCCGCCACGCGCGCATGTCGCGTACAGCCCGTTCCGCTACGCGCTCCTTCTTCAAGCGTTTGTCACGAATGCGCTCGTCCAGATCATCCACCAGGCCAAAGTTCGCATTCATCGGCTGGAAATGGCGCGGATCCGCCTCGCGCAGATAACGGTAAAGCGCGCCGAGCATCGTGGTGCCAGGCGGCACGATCGGGTCGAGGCCACTCATGACGCGCGAGAGATTAATTCCGGCAAGCAATCCGGAAGCAGTGCTCTCCGTGTATCCTTCCACGCCGGTGATCTGGCCAGCCAGAAATATCCGCGGGTCATCACGTAACGTCAGCGCCGACGTGAGCACGCTCGGCGAATTGACGTACGAATTGCGGTGGATCGACCCGTAACGCAGAAACTCAGCGTTCCCGAGTCCCGGGATCATGCGAAAGACACGCTGCTGTTCCGGTATGCGCAAGCGCGTCTGAAATCCGACCAGGTTCCACAGACGTCCGGCGCGATCCTCACGTCGCAACTGAACAACCGCGTGAGCTCGCCTTCCAGTTCGCGGGTGCGCAAGTCCGACCGGCTTGAGCGGACCAAAGCGCAGCGTCTCACGGCCGCGCGAGTTCATCTCTTCCACGGGCATGCAACCGGAGAAGTACGGAACCTCGTCGAACTCGTGACCGTGAAACTGATCGGCCGCGGCCAGTGCGTCGGAGAACGCGTTGTACTCGTCCTCCGTCATCGGGCAGTTGAGATAGGCGCCCTCGTCGTCGGCGCCGTCCATCGTCTCCTTGCCGTAACGCGATGCAGTGAAGACAAGCGCTTCATCGATGGACTCGCGCGACACGACCGGCGCGATCGCGTCGTAGAACGCGAGCGCATCACTCCCGAGCCTCCGTCTGAGTGATTCGGCCAACAAATCGCCGGTCAGAGGTCCCGTGGCGATAACAGCGGGTGCATCGGGAAGTTCGCCGATCTCGTCGCGCATCACCGTGATATTGGGATGCGCCAGAATGCGCTCCGTCACCGCGGCCGCGAACACATCGCGATCCACGGCGAGCGCCGTGCCCGCTGCAACACGCGCGAGGTCGGCGCACTCGAGCACGAGACAGCCCAGCTCGCGCATCTCCGCCTTGATGGCGCCGTGCGCGGTGGACAGTTCCGTGCTCTTGAACGTGTTGGAGCAGACGAGCTCCGCCAATCGGTCGGTGCGATGCGCCGGTGTCTGGCGCGCCGGCCGCATCTCATGCAGCTCTACGCGATGCCCGCGTTGAGCAAGCTGCCACGCAGCCTCCGATCCGGCGAGGCCGCCACCAACCACGGTGACGACGTCGTCATGCAACGACGGCCTCCGCCGGCGGAGCAGCGGCCTCCCACTCATTCTGACACTTCATGCAGCGGCGGTACTCACCGCGCGCCTTGCTCGACTTCGCTTCAGCCCCAACGAACCCACACTCCGGGCAAGTCTCCGCAACCGGCTTGTCCCACACCACGAAGTCGCACGCGGGATAGGTCGCGCAGCCGTAGAACGCCTTGCCACGTTTCTTGGACCGTCGCACTGCGACATCGCCGCCACACTTGGGACACTTGACGCCCGTGGGCATGGAGCGAGTGCCGCGGCATTTCGGGAACTTGCTACATCCCAGAAATTCACCGCTGCGACCGGTTCGAACCACCATCGGAGCACCGCATTCGTGACAGATCTCGTCAGTCGCACGCGCGACCTTCTTTTCGCCGCGAAGCGGGCGAGTGAACTTGCACGTCTTGGGGTGGTTTTCGCACGCCATGAACGGTCCAAAGAATCCACCGCGCGGGACGAGCTTGCCGCCACAATCAGGACACTTCTGCCCTTCGAACTCCGACAGGTCGTGCGCAGCGGCGATCAGCCCTTCGACGTCCGCATGCTTGACCTGCTCGGCGAACGGACCGTAGAACGCGCTGAGCATTTCGTGCCAGTCGACGCTCCCGTCCTCCACCTTGTCGAGGTTGCTTTCCATGTTCGACGTGAACTGAACGTTGAATATGTCAGGCAGACTCTTCACCATCACGCGCTCCACCTGCTCTCCCAGACCTGTTGGAAAGAAGCGACGTTGCTCCAGCAGTACGTAACGCCGTTCTGCAAGCGTCGATATGATCGATGCGTAAGTCGATGGACGACCAATGCCGAGTCGCTCCAACTCCTTCACCAGACTCGCTTCCGAAAATCGCGGCGGCGGCTCTGTGAAGTGCTGCGTGGGCTCGATGCGCTTGACCGGTATGTTCTCTCCTTCCGACATCGCAGGCAGTGCCTGCTCGTCTTCGAGCGCCTTGCCGTCGCCGGCTTCGCGTGCTTCCTGGTAAAGCGCCTGGTAACCCGCGAACTTCATGACGCTTCCGGTCGCGCGGAACACGTACCGCCCGAGATCGAAGTTCACCGTCGTCGTATCGAACACGGCCGGCGCCATCTGCGACGCCATGAAGCGCTTCCACACCAGCTCGTAAAGCTTGAACTGGTCATCCTTCAGATAGCGTTTGATGGCATCCGGCCTACGCGTCGGATCGGTGGGACGTACGGCTTCGTGCGCGTCCTGCGCGTTCTTGCTCTTGCTATCGCCGTATAGCTGCGGACCACCGCGCGCGAGGAACTCCTCACCGAAGAGCGTCCGCAGATAATCGCGCGCTGCAGTCGCTGCCGATTCCGCGACACGTGTGGAATCGGTACGCATGTAAGTGATGAGACCAACCGCCCCTTCGGCGCCGATCTCGATGCCCTCGTACAGGTCCTGCGCCAGTCGCATCGTGCGCTTGGAGCCGAAACCGAGCCGTTTGGCCGCTTCCTGTTGCAGTGTGCTGGTCGTGAACGGCGCGTACGGGTTCTTGCGACGCTCGCGACGCTTGACCTCAGTTACGGGGAACGTCTTGAGGCCACCGATGTCGTCGAGAATGCGCTGCGCTTCCGCTGCGTTGGATATCTCTGGCTTCTTCCCATCGACGTGGTGCAGCTTTGCCGTGAATTCCTGACGCTCCTTCTCCAGCAACGCCGCGATCGTCCAGTACTCTACAGGCTTGAATGCACGAATCTCGCGCTCGCGCTCGACGATGAGCCGCAATGCGACAGTCTGCACGCGCCCCGCGGATGCACCCTTTTTCACGGTCTTCCACAACATCGGGCTCGCCTTGTAACCGACCAGGCGGTCTAGCATGCGACGCGCGAGCTGCGCCTCAACCAGACGCTCGTTGATCTGTCCGGCGTTGTCGATCGCAGCGCGTACCGCGTCACGCGTTATCTCGTGGAACAACACGCGTCTGATCGGCGCGCCACCCTTGCGCTGGATCTGCGATGCAACATGCCACGCGATCGCTTCGCCTTCGCGATCAGGGTCAGTCGCGAGATATATCTGGCTCGATTCCCTGGCGGCGGCCTTTAGTTCCGCGAGCGTCTTCTCCTTGCCCGGAATCGTGACGTACTCGGGCTCGAAGTTGTTTTCGACATCGATACCCATCTTCTTCACAGGAAGATCACGGATGTGACCGATCGTCGCGCGCACCTTGTACCCGCGCCCGAGATACTTCCCGATAGTCTTGGCCTTGGCCGGCGACTCGACGATAACTAGCGCCTGCCCATTGCCGTTGCCATCCATCGAAACGTCGTCATCGTACACGACGCCTTCGGCAGCGGCGGTCTTGCGCACGCCCTTGCCGGCCGACTTGCGAGCGGCCTTTCGGACCGGGGTCTTTGCCACGGTCTTCTTCTTTGTTCCGGCGCTCTTCGCCGCCGTCTTTCGAATTGCCATGATTTTACCATTACCGGATTGCTCCGGATTCAATACGTAGTGAGTACCTGCTGTTTCTTTCAGTGCGTGGTGATCGGAGAAGCGTCACCGCCCTCCGAGCTTCCGTCGCCCAGGACGAGCCGGATGTCGGTCAAGGCAACTCGCCCGTCGAAATGGGTGAGCACGCGCTCTATCACATGCTCGAGCTCCGTCGCGTCGAGTAGCCCCGACCGGCTGAGGCCGACCAGGTAGCCCCAAGCTTCCGCCGTGAAGCGGCTGCGCTCGTGGGGTCCCAGGACGCGCATGGGGCGCGGTACACTGTAGCCGTCTATTCCTTCAGTCATTCCCGTTTTCGAAGTCTCGCTCGGCGGAAAGCACCAGCTCCACCACCGTGGCGATCACATTGGATCTTGCGGTATTGCCCGTCTCGACCGTCATCTCCGAACATCCCTCGTATGCCGCCTTGCGCGCATCGTAGATCGTGCGCATGGCCTCGTACGGGTCGCCGGATTTGAACAGTAACGGCCTTCGCCGGATTCCCCGTCCCATACGACGAACGGCTGTCTCCGGTGCCACTCTAAGGTATATGATACGTCCCGCGCCGAGCAAATGTGCTGTGGCTTCGCTATTCAGCACCCAGCCACCGCCCGGCGCGATCACCGATGGCGCCATCCGGGCAACCGCCGCACTGGTCTCGGCTTCCGCCTTCCGAAAGACGGCCTCGCCGTCCTCCTCGAAGATCTTGCTTACGGTCTTACCGAACGATCGTTCGATATGAGTGTCGAGATCGATGAAGCCGCGCTTGAGCCGAGCTGCTACGCCGCGGCCGACGGTGCTCTTGCCAACGCCGGGCAACCCGACAAGCACCACGTGCTTCACCTTCGCGTCAGCGGTCACCCAGCGTCATGCCCTGTGGCGTGGCCACCGTCGCGCTCAGCCAGATACAGTAGATACCCGTCACGGTTCCGTCTGACCTCGTTGAGGGAGTCGCCACCGAACTTTTCGAGCGCCGAGTCTGCCAGGATGAAGGCAGCCATCGCTTCTGCGATGACTCCCATGGCCGGGACCGCCGTGACGTCGCTCCGCTCGACTGTGGATGCGGCGCTCTCGCGCGTGGTGATTTCGACCGAGCCAAGGGGCCGCATGAGCGTACTGATCGGTTTCATGGCCACGCGGAGTACGAGCGGCTCACCGGTAGTCATGCCACCTTCCAGTCCGCCGGCGTTATTGCTGCGCCGGCTCAGCCTGCCCCGGGTGATCGCATCTTCGGAGGGATCGATCTCATCGTGAACACGGGAGCCGTGCAGCCGCGCCGCCTGAAATCCCATGCCGATCTCGACCCCCTTCACGGCCGGAATGGACATGAGGGCAGCGGCGAGCCGCCCGTCGAGCTTGCGATCCCATGAAACGTGCGATCCAAGTCCGACGGGGAGGCCGGTCACTACCACCTCACAGATTCCACCCAGAGTGTCGCCGGATCGCTTGGCCTCGTCGATGAGGGCTATCATCCGTGATTCTGCGTCTCTGTCGAGCGTACGAAGCGGCGAGCTGTCGGCCGCCGTGTTGAGGTCGGCGGGCAGATGCTCCGGCCGGCGCGCGACGACATCACCCAGCTCGACCAGATGGCTCCCGATCGTCACATCCAGTTGTTTCAAGAGCGTGCGGCAGACAGCGCCCGCCGCAACGCGCGCGGTCGTCTCGCGAGCAGAGGCGCGCTCGAGTATGTCTCGTGCGTCCGCGCGGTCGTATTTGAGCATACCCGCAAGATCCGCGTGCCCGGGGCGCGGGCGCGTGACAGCCCGCTTCCGGAGACCGGAATCCGCAGACTCATTCAGAAGCGGTGCGGGACTCATGATTTCCTGCCAGTTGCGCCAGTCGTGGTTACGGATGAGCATCGCGATGGGTGAGCCGAGCGTCTCACCGGCTCGCACCCCGCTCAGGATCTCCGCACGGTCCGTCTCGATCTGCATTCTACGCCCGCGTCCATAACCTGCCTGCCGGCGTGCAAGCTGCGCGTCGACATCTTCGACGAGTAACGGGATGCCAGCAGGCATTCCTTCGAGAATCGATACGAGCGCAGCGCCGTGCGACTCGCCAGCGGTAGTAAAACGAAGCATTTGGGACAATAATAAACCCGGGCGGGGGCGGTCCGGCAAACGATTTCCATCCGGTGCCGACAGAATACGGCGGTAGATCGGTCGAATGTGCCGGCGCGCCCGTGTCTCCGGTGTTGGCCGAGGCTCGGGCTTTATCGCCATGCGTAGCAGTGGACGAACCGGCTCGCGGGAATCGGCGGCAGTGAGGTCAGTCGTGGGACTGGATTCAGTTTGTGTCGCTGGGGTCAGTTTGTGTCGCTGGAATCTGTTTGTGGCACTGGGACCCGTTGTGGCGATGGAACCAGTGCTGATACGGAAATCAGTGCTGATACGGAAGTCAGTGCTGATACTGGAACCAGTGCACTGGAATCAGTTGAACCTCTGGGTTCAGTTGCTTTAGGGAATGACAGGCACGGATGCATCCGTGCCCCACCTGCGCGAACGTCGACGCGCTGATCTAATTCAGGAAGCGCGCATTGGATTCGCGAGGATGTAGTGTCGTATGCTCGTGAATGACTCTGGGTTATCGATGATGCGATCATGAAAGCTCTACTGCCAGACACTGGCGCGCAGGTAGCGGCTCGCATGGATTTCACGAGATGCACGCTGCTTCACCCAGCCGATGACATTGCTCAGGGTATATCGGCGATCCGCATCCCCTGAAAACACAACTATCGCGTGGAGGTGATCCGGCTTGATGACGAGCGTATCAACCGACACACTCCGAAAACGGTCCGGAATCATGTCCCAGTATCGCCGGACTATCTCACCACTCGGCGTCAGCTTCACACCGCGCCCGGTCAGTGCACCGAGAATCGGCCTGCGCTCGGCGGTCACCATCGTGACAAAATACGAACCTGGTTGCCCATAATCGTATGATTGACGTCGCAGAGGTATCCGCGGATGGAATGGTCGCATACCGATCGAATATCATGGTAGCGACCACTGACCGACTAAGCCCAGCCTGTCTAACGTGCCCAAAATCGCGCCTGGATGTTCGCGCAGGTGGGGCACGGATGCATCCGTGCCTGTCATTCCATAAAGCAACCCAGTTCGGCGTCAAAGCAACCGAGTTCGGCGTCGCATCCGTCGCAACCACCCTCCGCGTCGCATCAGGGCTGGCTGCACTCACCGGCTCCCTACCGCACTTCAACGAAACAACAAAGCCCGGCTCATCGCCGGGCCTTGTTGCTATCGATATTCCCCCTGCGCCACCGAACTTACGGCGGACAGCTCGCTCCGCCGAACAGCGTCGGATCGACGTTCACGATCACGACTCCCTTCGCGGTCGCACCAACGAGAATCAACTGTCCGCTGGGCTGACGCACCGCAGATTTGATCGGTCCGATGATCGGATTCTTGATCGGGATCACTGCGATACGCTTGAAGTGATTGTTCTCGTACACTTCGATGGACGGTTCCGTCGAGGCAGCGAAGGAATAGCACGACTTCAGTGGTGACGACGCCGTGATGCCGTTTCCGCTGTTGCGCGGATCGAAATCAAAGCCTGGGTTGCCTGATGTCGCGGTCTGGAATGTTCCCTGGTGCCGCAGATCCTGATTGAAGAGATAGATCGAGTCCGCGCGAACTGCGGCGAGCGCGCCGTCGAAGTTGATGGCGACCCCACCTACCCGAGCGAACGCATTCGCCGTGAGATCGGCCACACGCTCAGGAGGAGAAACTCCCAGGTCGATGACCGGTATCGGGATTTTGGTGACGGTACCATTCGACAACGTGATCGTGGAATCCAGTCCGAAGGCTGCGTTGAATCCGATGACTCTGCTGCCCTGCACGGCGCCGCCCTCTCCCAGGATGGCGCGAGCGAAGTTCCCGGAGCTGCGCGCGAACGTCGTGTCGCGAAATCCAATCAGCGGTAGCTGGACAACGATCGAGTAAAACGTGGTATCCAGCTTCGTGATGGTATCGCCGGCGAATTTCGGCACGTGAGGCGTCGTACCCAACGGTTGCTGGAAGGGTACGAGAACCGAGTCAGAGCCGGCCGCACAGTTCTGGCCGTTTCTGTCGCAGTTGACGCCGAACCGGTCGATCTCGAGGGAGTCCGCGGTTCCGGCAGTCTGACCCATCGCCTGCTCGAAGAAGAAATGCGAGCTCTTCGTGGTCAGGTTCTCGTAGCGTACCGTTCCCTCGTTGGCGAACGGTGCGGTCTGACCGGGTGTCGGCGTTGTCGAGTACACGAGAATCACCTGGTCGCATGTCGTACCGGAAGGGAACGCTGACGCGGCGCGACATGTGGGCGCCAGGTACTGGGGCCTGTCGCTGAAGTCGTACGGCGTCTTCTGCGAAATGTTCACGGGGGGGTTTGTACCTGTGGCTGCTACGGTCTTCACCGTAAACGCCCGCATGTGAGGCAGCGGATATCGATACACTTCACGTCCTTCGCTCGAGAACGGAATCGAGCGATCGACGAGGCTTACATATCCGATCGAGGTACCCCCAGAATTTGCGACGAGAAGCGTGTCGCCGTAATCACCGGTGGACGGGTTCCGCGGCCACGGGGCGATGCCCCACGGGCGCGATCCAACAGCGATTGGTGACTTGAAGGTGGAATCGGCGAGGTTGAATACTTCCAACTCGTTGCGATCGATGTTCGTGAGGTAGAGCTTGTCGTAACGTGGGTGATAGATCGCGTCCGCAATCGTGCCGCCGTTCGGCACCTGACGTGTCACGCCGGCCACGACGACAAGCGTGTCTACGCGATCGACCCCACTGGCAAGCTTCGCGTAACCCTTCACGCCGCTGGCTGTTGTCGCGAACGCCTTGACGTATACGGTCGTCGGAAACGGTGGTACGATGCTGCTTGGAATCTTCAGATTGAACTTGCGCGGGAGCGACGTCAGGTGGCCGTCAGAAGTCGAATCTCCCTGCACCATTATGGGTCCACCGATCGTCGAGCTGATCTCGAATCCGATGTCGGTTATGCCCGAACCGGTGGTGTCGGTCGCGGTCACGGAAAGTGTGTCGTTCACTTCCACACGCTTGTCGGATCCGAAGTTGACAACTGCTGCCGCCTTCACTCCGGTCGCCGTCTTCACCTGCAACGTGATTGGCGTACCAAGCCCACGGTTGCCGAGTGAGTCGCGAATGAATGGTGTCAGCGTCACCGCACCAACGGCAGTCGATGTTGGAACCGGCATCGTCAACTGCGTTGCTGCCGAATCGCTGAGCGGACTCGCGAACGCGATCGAATCCGACGATGTAAAGGCGCCAGAAGTCTGGTAGCCAAGCCACTGAACCTTCACCTTGCTCGTCCCGGTGATGCCGATGACCGTCGACTTGCCCACGATAGTTGCGGAGCCGGTTACCGGTGCCGTAATCACAACATTGGCCGGCGCGAGATTGCCTGTGCCAAGCTTGAGCGTGTCGGGCTTGGAGGCATTTCCGGCTCCGTCGTATGCGATTCCCACCAGAATGACCGGCGTTCCGGCTGGAACGCTTCGCGGTACGGCTAGCGAAAAGGCAAGACTTGTGCTTGTCACAGCCGAGTGAAAGGCGGTATCGAAGGCCGCCGTCACACCACCCGTTGCGTCTATATGTACGCGTGCAATTCCCAGATTGTCGCCGACACTTGCCGAAAAGGATAGTACGGAATCCACACTGCTCGTCACCTTCGCCAAAGCGATGGTCGGCGCGGTGTGATCGCTCGTTCCGTTCAGCGTCTGGTCGCTGCACGCGAGCGCGCCAAGGGCGAGCGCGCCGAGGGCGAGCGCAGTTAATACCACGCCGGATTGGCTAATGTGCTTTGTCATGTTACCGCTCACGAGTCGATCTCACGCGCTCACCGTCGTCAATGACGTGCGGCGTGATGAGAATGAGAAGGTCGCGCTTCTCTTCGGACTTCTGCGTAACGCCGAACAGCTTGCCAACCAGCGGAAGGTCGACGAGCACCGGAATGCCGCTCTTGCTCTGCGTCACCTGCGTCACGGTGAGACCACCGATAACCGCAGTTTCGCCATCGTTCACGAGGAGCCGGTTATCCGCGCTCTGCTTGTTGAACACGTAACCGATGTCGGATCCCGCGAGCTGCGCATCCGAGTTCTCGGCGTGAACGTCCAACAACACCTGATGGTTGTTCGTGATGTGGGGTGTGACCTGGAGAATAATACCGACCGAGTGGAAGCTCACTGTCGCTTTCGGCTGAACCGCTCCGGCCGCGCCCGACTGCTGCGTGCTCAGGTCGAGCACGCGTACCGGGATATCCTGACCCACCTGAATGTTTGCCTGCCTGTTATCCACGGTCACGATGCTCGGCTCCGCCTGCAGATCAGCGAGGCGTACTTCCTGAAGAGCGTCCAGGAAGCTCGTGAGCGAGAAGTGCCCGAGCGCAGCGGAGTACACGAGCTGCAAGGCCGGTGAGGCTATGCGATTGTTCGCGTCTGCGATGCCGGACAGTGTGTTGCCGCCCAGCGCGATTCTGTTCCCCGTAACTGGTGTGCCGCCGCCAAGTCCGATCGGTACGCCGTCCGCGTTCGTAATCGGCTTGAGCGTGGTCGGATCGATACGCGGCGCGAGCGTGCTGAAGAACTGGTTCTGAGTACCGAGATCGTATGAGAGACCAAGGTCCTCGATGTTCGTGCGATCGACGAACACGATCTTCGCCTTGATCGAGACCTGCGGCGTTCGGACGTCCAGCGCCTCGACGTAATTGATGATGCCGGCGATGCGCGAAGGCGTCTCAGTCACTATCAGCGTGTTGGTCCCGGGGTTCGACGCAACCGCGCCACGCGTAATGCAGGTCTGGTTTCCGAAGCTGGTCGCTGCACCGCTTCCGGCCGCGCCGGCTGCACTGGCCGGCCCACCGGCGACGCAGTCCTTTGCGAGCAGCTTGGTAACGACAGGCACGAGCGAATCGGCCTTTGCGTAGTTGACGGGGATAAGCTGAGTGACCAACGGCTCGAAGGCCTGACGGGCCTGTACGTTCGCGTAGCTGTCGACGGTGATGATTCCGGACGCAGGATCTTCCGAAGCCGCAAGACCCTGTCCCTGCAGGATCGCGCGAAGTGCGACGTCCCACGGTTGATTCCGGATCTCGGCCGTAACGGTTCCGGTAACGTCGCGGCCTGTAACGATCGTGCGCCCGGCAAATGTGGCAAACGCGGCGATGACGTCGCGAATGTCGGCGTCCTGGTATGTGACTGTAATGCGGGGCTGCGTCGACTGTTGCACGCTCGGCAGATACGACGGCTGACTCACGACTGTCATCGTCGAGCGTGGCGGCGCTATCGACGGCGAGGCGTCGTCGTCAGCGCGAGCACTTTCGCGCGCCGCGTCGGCCGCGTGACCGTTGAGGCCGGTCCATGAGGCGAAACCACCCGAGCCGCCGCTGATCGAGACGCGCACCTCGTTGTTACCGCGCTGAACCTCGTACGGATGAGAGCCGTCCAGTTGCAGCACGACGCGGACGACCGTCGCCGAGAACTGTGACACGCGGACGTCGGTGATTCCGCCGCGCGCGACTTTATCGTATGCGGACGGTGTCTCGGCGAGTGAAGCGCCCTTGATATCCACGACGACGCGGTACGGGGCGTCGAGTGTGAAATCCTGGATCTCGACCGGAGTCTGAACGCCGATCACAACGTCAGCGTGGCCAGTCGCGGGGACGACGCTCACTCCAGTTACGGTCGGTGCAGCCGTCCTGGAACACACACCAGAACAGGCAGTGTATCCCTGTGACGCGGCAGGAGTGAGAGAATGGCCCGGCGCGATTGCAAACGCGGCGAGGGTGATCAGGGGCAACTTCATGGTGTCCTCTTTATTGTGGTATCACCGATCGCGAGCGTTTCCTGACGGCTGAATCCGAATTCCTCGAGTGCAAACGTGACGACCTTTGGATCGATTCTAACGACGCGCATGCGGCCCAGTGCGGTGCCGACCTTGACGCGGTACTGCTCCTTCGTCCCGAGATCACGAAGGACGGCGACAGAGTTACGCCCAAGCGGATCGAATGCGATAGTGGTCAGTCGCAGATCGGATAGCGTGGGTCGGATCTCGCTGCTCTTGACTAGCGAGACGAACGGATCGCGCCGGCCATCCGGATCGTAACGAAAGACTTCGCGATTGAACGTGACGGTAGTCGCGCTGTCCCGTGTGCCGCCGGAGCCTGCGACCTCATCAGCCTGGGCATGTGCATCGCCCTTGACCAGGAGCAACAAGGCAATTGCCATCACCAACGTCGCTGCGATCGCGAGAGGATGGTTCACAACGCTGTTACGCTTGTGCGTCGTCATTTTGTCTCCTTGCTCAGCACAAGCGGAGTTGTGCGTGCGACGTAGGTCTGGAGTTGAAAGCTTGCGTCGAGCAGTGACTCACCCGCTTTCTGATGAGACTTGTCCTTGTCTCCCGGGTGAATCTTGAGCTCGAGTCCCAGCGGCGCCATGATGCGGTTGAGCGATCCGACGTTGGTGAGGAATTCGGCGAGTTCATGGTAGCCGCCCATCACCGACACCTTGTAGCGGTACGTATCGAACTGCTCGCCGGGAATCACAGGAACCGGCTCGACTGACGCGAGGTCGAGTCCCACGCGGCGTGCCGCCGTGGATACATTTTCGAGGAGCGAGGGAACTTCGTTCGAGGTCGGTACCAGCTCGCGCATCATGTCCAGATTCTTCTGATATTGCGCGGCTTCTGTCTGCAGCTGCTGAACGGTGCCGCGAGCTATCGCGACACGCGCCTTGCGATTGTTCGTCTCGACGGAATCGACGTGTGCACTGAGCGAGCCGATCGTTACGGCCTTCGGTGTGAAGATGAACCACCAGAACGCCACAGCGAGCAGAATCGCGATGATTCCGGATCCGACCAGCGCCTGTTCGCGCTGCGTCATGTTTGCGCCGAGTGCCATGCTAGCGCACCGCTATTGAGAGTGGAACCGTCTGCAGAATATGCGCAGGCGGAGCTTCGGTCTGTGCTTCGAGCTGGAACTCTGTCACTTCCTTGCCCTCGGCGGTGACGAGATCGGAGCGGGTCAGCTGTACATTCTTGATGAACGGAGACGCCTCGAGGTTCTTCATGAATTGCGTGAGAGCCTGGACGTCGACCGTCTGCCCGACAATGCGGAACGTCATCGTATTCGCAACGCCGTTGAACAGCGAGTCCGCGCGAGCCTTTCGCGCCGCCGCCGAAGCCTGCTTCATGCCGCCAGCCTTTTTGGCGCTGTCCACTTTCGCCTTTCCAGTGGCGGATGTGTCGCCGATCACTGCTGCGGTCGTAGTGACGGCACTCGTCTGAGCAATGGATACGAGCCAGGTGTACTGCGGCACGGCGAGGTTTACCGCCTCGAGCACGTGCGGCCAGGTATACCGTGTATCATCGATGGACTTGATGATGGCAAGCTGCTGATATACGGAGTCACGCGCCGTCTCTGCATGACTGCGCGCCGTGAGCACAGCGGCAAATCGTGCGGAGTCAGTCGCAGCTGCGGATTCGCGTGTGTCCACGGCACTCTGCTGTCTTACCTGCAACAGGTACATGCCTGCGATTCCGCCGAGGCCCAGTACGACGCCAGCGACGGCAAATATGAGGTACTTGTCCTTCAGGTTCGCGCCAAGACTCGCGATGGCCGCGCCGGGGGCAAAGTCGACACCACGACGAGTGGTGCGCTTGGCGCCGGGCAGAAGATTGATCTCTATCATGATGCCTTGCGGAGGCCGAGCCCGACGGGGAGCATCAGGAGCGGCGCAATCTCGTCCATGGTGAAGTGCGAGAGCGCACCGTCGCGTACGTGGAGATTAGCGAGTGGGTTTGCGTATTCGACCTTGAGGTGAAGCCGCTGGCCGAGGACGTCGGCGAGGCCCGGTACCCGGGACCCACCGCCACAGATGTAGATCGCACGAACCTGCGGCGCGCCGCGCGCCGATGCGGCCAGAAAGGCCGCCGCCCGCTCGACACCGACGGCGATTTCCTCTCCGCGAGCTTCGAGGACCGCGTCGAGCTGAGTGGTACGATCGTAGCCACGCACCATGCGCTCCGCATCGTCCGCGGCAAGTCCGTGATGGCGTTGAAGATCTTCCTGAAAACGACGAGTTCCGACAGCCAGGTCGCGCGTGAGAATCGGCACGCCGTTGTCCAGGACATTGACGTTGGTTATTTCGTTGCCGACGTTCACCAGCGCCACCGCGCCGCGCATCGCTTCGGGATGGTTCAGCTCGAATGCGTTGTGCAACGCAAACGCGTCGACATCCACCAGGCTCGGGGTAAGGCCAGCCTCGGCGAGAATGCGGAGCTTTGCGTCCACCAGCTCCCGCTTGGCCGCGACGAGCAACACGCTCATCTCTTCGGGGTTCGAACCGTCGTCATCGTCGAGAACCTGGAAATCCAGCTCGACCGATTCCACGTCCGGGACGTGCTGCTCAGCTTCCCAGCGCATGAGCTCGCGCGCCTGTTGCTCCTTGACACGCTCGGTCTGGATACGCTTGATGATGACGTCGCGTCCGCCGACAGCGGTGACGACCTGAGTCGCCTTGACGCCAGCCCTTTCCATTGCTTCCTGGATCGCATCCGACACCAGTCGTGGATCCATCACCTCTCCTTCGACTATTGCGTCAGGGAGAAGTGGCGCAACGGCAACCTTCACCAGCTCCGGAACCCCACGGGCGTGATCCATGATCACGACCTTGATGAGTCCAGAGCCGATGTCGAGTCCAACCGTTGTCTTACTGCGGCCGAAAAAGGACATGCGACTCCATCTTGAGTTCGGACGGGAAGTCCGTTACGCAACTCTTATCGAGGTCAATACGACTGGTCGGCCCAAAAGGTCACGTTTTCAGAACAACTCCACCCAGGCGCGTTCCGGTACCGGGTGAAGCGAGAAATCGGTGGTATCGTGCGGGATCAGCGCCGTAATGCCAACCCGGTGACGCGCTGCCAGGCTTCCCCCATGAATTGTCGCTGTCGCGACTATCCATACGATCGAAGTATCGACCTTTTCCACCGTTGCATTGAGCACGATGTTTCCGTCGCTACGACTGGTGGCGCCAACGGGCCCGAGCGGGAGGTAGCGCAGGGTGCGGACGTCGGCGGCCGCAAGCGCATTCCAGGCTTCGGACTCCGCGCCGACCAGAACCTGGCGTTGAATCGCTCCAGCGTTTGCCGTTTGGGTCTCGCCGAGCGAACCGTTGATCGCACCAAACATGAGGGCGCTGCCGAGCACCATCATGAGCAGCACGATGAGGAGAGCGAACCCGCGCCGGTCGGGTCTCGTGGTCGCGATATGCAAGACTCTCATCTGTTGCGGATCGCAACTATGACGGTTGCCGAGTCCGCGGCGAGCGGCGCAGGACGGCCGGGCAGACGTACCGGGCGCTGGTACTTCGCATGCGATGTGATCTCCACGCGCGCAACGGCATTGGTGGGACCGCTACCGGCAAGAGCGGCGCCGCCGTGCGTGAAATATCTGAACTTGATTGGCGGGCCCACAGTGCCTTCGTACGGGCCGCTCACCGGCTGGACCGGTGCACATCCTCCAGTGCATCGACGATAGCCCAGATACCATTTTCCGTCACCGCCCCGGTAGACGTCGTAGCGGACGCGTCGGACGAAGCGTACCGGCGAGCCACGCCTCACTGGCTTGGGAAGCGATGAAGAGAGCGATATCGTATATGAGCGCGCGGATCCTGCCTCGGCTGCCGAAACCAGACCTGCTGAAGGCGGGCAGCCGGTCACAGTTGGAAGCGTCCCGAACGACGTTATGCGTGCACGCGTCCACCCGCCGGGCGATGCGGACGATGAGTCGCCGAACACGACTGCGTAATCGCCAGTGTCCGGCGTGACAACCCAACTCGAGAGCGTGCGGCCGCTCGAGATCGTGTCTGGTGGCAGCGTGATCTGCCCCAGGCTGGGAACAGTGCAGACCGTCGACGAGCCGATAGCGGAGTAGAACTCGACCGCTGTGTCGGAGGTGAAGATGATGCTGTCGCCGACTGACGAGCTTCCGCGCAGATCGGCAGCAATCAGATCTGAAGCATCACGGAGCCGGGCACGCAGATCGATGTCGGCAGCGATCGCGTCATAGGCGCGTTGGTGGCGGACAATATGCGACACGGCCATCAAGACGACGAGCGTCGCCACAAGGATACCCATTAGAAGCTCGACCAATGTCACCGCGCGCCGTGCCTTCAAAAATGGCATGAGCGATGGCGAGATTAGCGGGTCATGGTGCGCTTCGTCTGATCGATCTGGCTGCGACATGCCGATACAGTACTACAGGCTCGAGCCAACGGATTAAGCCGAACGGATCTGCCGCATTCATTTCGCTACAAAACAGCGCGAGTTGCGCTGGGCTGCGTGCAGCCTTCTCTCGGTTCGCGCCGTGCCGCGACCGATGGGTGAAGGCTCACCGGCAAATGCTCGTCGCCAGGTAGTGCTCGACACGTGCGCCAGACTTTTGCGAGTATCGAACCGTCTGGGTTACCTGAACCAGCGAGCCCGCTGGAGACGCGACCCAATCCGCCACTACGGCATTCACGGAATCCGAACCGAATCCCACGACGCAGCCGGCAGCGAAGGCTCGCTCGCGTTGGGATTCGCTGACCCGCGTTGCGATGGCCTGCCGTTCAGAGTCGGCGAGGCTGCGCAAGACGAGGGTAAGCGACCCTTCGAGCGCAAGGAAGACCACGCCTATGATGAGGAGTGCGATCAGAGCTTCAACCAGGACGAACCCAGTCCGCTGGATCGAGTAGTCATTTGACATGGCAACACTGTACAGCGTGGCAGGCCGATACAGACGAAGCGGTTCTGCGGGGCCCCTGTCGTTCTATGACAACATAGCGTCCCCGACAATCGGAGGTTGCTTCATCCCCGAGTTCATGGGAATTCCGGAGGGTTTGATGAACAAGCGCGTCAAGAAGCGGCGAAGCAGGTCGGTATGGGCCTCCGTGACGCGTGATCCGACGTATGAATACGCTACGATGATACCGACCACGGCGAGCATTACGGCGACGTGTGGCGCGGTGGGCTGCCATCGCACGTGTTGCGTGGAGACGAGCCACGCACTCACAAACGCGAGTGGCGGTTGGTGAAACAGATAGAGTGTGTACGAAAAACCCGCGAGCCGTCGCCAGGTTACCGCAGAACGCCGCATGTCTGCGCCAACGGGCGCCGGCGACTCACGACAGAAAACACAATACAGGAAGAGGGCGAAACTGAAACCGACAGCCACGTCTCCACCCAGTGATACTGTGTTCAGGAGCGTACGCTCGAACGCGGTAGTCACTCCGAATATGAGTAGCGACGCGCCGACCAATTGCGTTGCGCGCACTTTCGACATGCGTACGCGCGGGAGTCGAACGACGGCGACGCCAAGCAACCATATGATCATCCACTCGATGATGTCGCGATTGACGAATACGAGTATGCCAAGCGCCAAGACGATGTTGCATAGCGATCGCCATGAATCGCGACGGTGAACGACGGCAATGACAATGCATGGGAACAGCATGTAATACCAGAATTCGTTGCTCAGACTCCAGAGTGCTGCCCCGGATCCGAATACCGGCACATACACAGTCATGATAAACGCCATGTTTCCCAGGAACGCCACCACGTCACGATTGTGCACGATGAGCGTGTGTGAGCCGATCGTAATGGCGGAGAGTACGTCCTGGTACGTGCTGTGGACGGGAAACAAAGCCATTCCAGCGCCGTCCCACAGCGCGATGAGTAGAAGCGCCGGGAAGAGTACGATGTAAAGGCGCGAAAGCCGCCGCACGAGATAGCTGCGCCAGGTCCATTTACCGCTCGATATGGACGCGATAAGGCTACCCCCAACGAGTGCGCCGCTCAGCACAAAGAAGATCACGACGGCTTGGTGGCCGAAGCCTGAGACCCAATAGACCATCATGCTCGCGCCTGTGGGAGCCGCTACGGACCGCGGGTCGACCAGTATTGCCGTCCGTGCATGCTCAATGACAACAGCAAGGGCGGCAAGTGACCGACTTGCGTCAAGTACTGATGCTGCCCTACCCACGTGCGTCGGGCGATTGTTCGCGACGTTTGGAATAGTCACCGTTGTGTTTGACGCCAGCGAGCGCTCCACGTCACAGTCGCAAAAAGAACGGCGGCCAGTTGGCCGCCGTTCCAGTAACATTGCTAGCTCGCGCCGATTACGGCTGGCAGTATGGAGCGCCAGAGGTCGTATCCGTTCCAGCAAGGCCAGGCGTTGCGCCGGTGTGCATACCGCACTGCTTGGTGGTCTGTGTGCTGACCGCGAGCGCATGCCATGCGGTCGGCGGGCCGGCGTCGGCCGTCGCGGTGATCGTGTTTCCTACTGAAGGCGAGAACCCGTTGGCCGTATCGCTCGGTGCCGTGAAGGTATGCGTGAAGTAGGCGCCGTTGTTGGCGGATGCGTAGCCCTCTTCAGCCGTCGCGAGATTCTTGAGGTCCGTCTTCATCGACGCGACGTATGCGCGCTCTTTCGTTGCTGCGAACTTCGGGATCGCGATCGCGGCCAAGATGCCGATGATCACGACGACGATCAAAAGCTCGATGAGGGTAAATCCTTTCACGTTGCGCTTCATTAATCAATCTCCTAAGGAGTCGTGGGGATGCCGCTGCTGCGGTGATCGGGCAGCGTAATGGCAACGGTCGCGCCAACTGGTGACCGCGTTGTAACTCATTATCGTCAAAGCACTTGCGAACTTTAGTAAACGTCTGGAGAGGCAATGTGCCAGCGCATTCTGCAATCTGTCTGGCGTTTCGCAATGTCGCAATCCTGTACAGTGGCTATGCCGACCCCTCCATTTTCTGCAGCTTACGGTGCAGCGTGGACGGATCGATCCCCAGCACCTCGGCGGCCCGGGTCTTGTTACCGCCGTTGGTCTCCAGCACCCACTTGATGTAGGCACGCTCGATTACGTCCAGCGTCGGATCGAGCCGCTCGGCGTCCCGTACCAGGTGCTCGCCGGACTTGCTCGTAACGCGCTCGGGTAACGCATCCGGCATGATCACAGGGCCGCTCGTAACGATCGACGCTCGCTCGAGTGCATTCTCCAGCTCGCGCACGTTTCCCGGCCAGTCGTACTCGCACATCGCGCTCATCGCTTCGGCGCTTACAGACTTGTTGGGATCCTTGGCGCGCATGAGAAAGGCTTCGACTAGCAACGGGATGTCTTCCCTTCTCTGACGCAACGGCGGAAGATGAATCGCTATCACGTTGAGTCTGTAATACAGATCGCTTCGAAACTGTCCGGTCTTCACATCGCGCTCGAGGTCGCGGTTGGTGGCTGCGATGACGCGCGCATCGACGGGAATTGCTTCTGTTGCGCCGACAGGGAGCACTTCACGCTGTTGCAGCGTGCGCAGGAGCTTCACCTGAGTCGCGGGGGTCATCTCGCCAACTTCATCGAGAAAGAACGTGCCACCCATCGCTGCGGCGATGAGACCAGTCTTGTCCTTCACCGCGCCGGTGAAGGATCCCTTCACGTGTCCGAACAGCTCGCTCTCCAGCAGACTCTCCGGCAGCGCGCCGCAGTTCACGGAGAGGAAGGGCTTACCAGTGCGGCCGGACATCTCGTGGATGTAGCGCGCGACAACTTCCTTGCCGGTACCGGATTCACCTTGCAGCAGCACCGTCGAATCGGTGGGTGCGACGGTCGCGGCGAGCTGAAGCACGGATAACCAGTTGGCACTCTGCCCGATGGGTGAATTCTCCCGATCGCGCTTGCGAATCTCCTGTCGCAGGGTGCGGTTCTCCACACGCAGGGCACGGTGTTCGGCAGCTCGATGCACGATGGCCAGGAGCTCATCGTTGCGGAATGGCTTCTGTATGTAGTAGAAGGCGCCCTCGTTTACCGCGTGCATGGCGGACTGCAACGTTGCCTGCGCGGTCATGAGAATCACCGGTGTTTCGGGATTGGCAGTACGTGCGGCCGACAGCACATCCGCGCCACTCACATCGGGCATGCGTATGTCGCTGATGACGATATCGGGCTCGATCGCCCCGATCTGCTCGATCCCGGCGCGCCCGCCGTGAGCGGTGTGCGCCACGAAGCCATTGTTGGTGAGCAGGATTCGAATGACGTCCAGGATACCCTGCTCATCGTCGATGATCAGTACGCTGGGTGCTCTTGTGGGCGCAGTGGGTGTCATGTGCGTGGGAATAGGACGGTGAACCGTGATCCGCGAGCATCGCTGTCGACCACTACCACTCCGTGGTGTGCCTCAACGGCACGATGCACGATTGCGAGTCCGAGCCCGCTTCCGCCCGGCTTGGTGGTGAAGAACGGATGGAATAGCTTGGGACGCGCAGCGTCCGTGATTCCAGGACCGCAATCGATGACACGCACGGCGATCGCGCCGCTCTCGAAAGCAGCGGCGCGCCAGTCGAGCTGCTGGGGAAGCAGTGTCGCGGCCTCGATACGCACGACTCCATCATCGGGCGATGCCTGCAAGGCGTTCAGCACCAGGTTGAAGAAGGCGCGGTGCAGCATGTCCTCGTCGCCACTTACTTCCATGGAGCTACGAGGGAAATCGCACTCGATCCGCGTTCCCTGGGGGCGCGACGGATGAGATGATGCCAGCTCGGCGGCGTTACGCACGACGCTCAGCAGATCGAGGCGGCGCGTGAACGGGACGTCGACGCGGGCGAAGTCGAGGAAGCCAGTAAGAAGGCGGGCGAGTCGGTCGGACTCGCGCACTACAAGCGATGTGAGAACACGGTCGTCGCTGGAGGTCTGGGCGGACAATCCCAACTGCTCGACCGCGCTTCTGATCGAAGCGAGTGGATTCTTGATCTCGTGTGCCATCGAGGCGCCCAACTCGGCGACCGCTTCCAGGCGCTCCGCGCGCAGATGAAGCCGTTCCACTTCACCTTGGTGCAGACGGAAGCGAGCTAGCTCTTCGGCCATGGCTTCAGTACCGGCGCTCTGGGCGCGTAACCGGGAGGCGATATACCCGCTCCCGAGCGCGACAACTGCGAATATGGCCAACTGAAGGAAGACGCCGATTCCCACGGTGTCGCCCTGAACCAGAACTCCCTCTCCTGCGTACAGCAGGATCGCGAGTGCCGAGATCAGTGTGACGCCGCGCGCTGGCAGAAGCAGCGCACTTATGGCGATGACGAGGATGTAGAGAGGAGCGAATTGAGACGAGGTCGATTGCCACGTCAGATGCACCATCGCGGTAACGAGCAGGACGTCGAAGATCGCCTGGGAATAGAGGAAAGCGATCGCTATCGAGCGGCGATAGACATGGGTGTACAGGGCGGACAGCCCAGTGAACAGCATCGCGGTCGCGAAGATCAGCGACGCCAACAGCGTGTCGGCACGCGAGGCGTACTGCCACGAATAAACGGCGGCGATGTAGACCGAGCCCGCCGCGGCCAGGCGCGCGACATAGAGCCACCAGAGGATCCGGCGAGCGGGGAGCTGTGGCGGGCGCGACGTCGATATCGCAGCGACTGATTGCGGAGTGCGGTATTGCATTTTGCAATAGTTTGACGATGGGGGGTGGCCTCGTGCAACGGAATGGTGCCGTTGCGCCACCACTGTACGTGGAAGCCCCGTGGGGGCCATCGAAAACGTGGTCTCACGCGCCCGTGGAGAAGGCGCAAGCAGAACGATTGTTCGAGTGCCAGCTTCGGTCGGACCGGGCACCGTTCCGGTAGATTTAGAGACGGAATGCCGACAGACTTACAAGACCATAGTTGGGCTGGCACCTTGGCGACCAGGTTGATCTGGATCGTCGTGCTCGTTGCGGTGAGCGCGATCTTCGCGGCTGCCGAAGCCGCTTTGAGCATTCCAGTAGACGAGGAGGACGGGCGATCCGCGCCGACGACCGCCGCGCGAATCGGAAGCTCGCTCAGCGCGGTCGGCCTGGGTGTGGTGGGCGGGGCAGCCTGGTTTGCCCTTGCTGTCCTCCTTCATATAGTAGTCGGCGAGCTGGTGCCGAGAGCGGTCGCTCGGGAGCACCCGGATATTGCCCGCAAATATGCGGTGCCGGTGGTGCGCCTTATTGGCCAGATTCTCACTCCGTTCGTAATCGTCGTCAACTCGATCGCCAGTCTGGTTGCACGTGCATTCGGAATGCACGCGGTGGTCGAGAACGAGGTTCCGGCGCATTCGCCGGACGAGCTGCGAACGCTCGTAATGCACTCGCACGCGCACGGCGAGCTCAACGAATCCGAGCGAGCCATGCTCGCGGGCGTCTTCGACTTCAAGCAGAAGCGGGCGCACGACGTGATGCGGCCGCGGACCGACGTGGTCGCGATCGACATCGATTCGACATCCGAGGAAGTGCTGCACGTTCTGCGCACCGAGCGGTACTCGCGATACCCTGTGTATCGCGAAACTCTGGATGACATAGTCGGCGTGTTTCTCGCCAAGGATCTGTGGCTTCGGGACCAGAGCTCGCCGTTCAAGCTTTCGGAGCTGATGCGGGAGGCGCTGTACGTTCCTGATAGCCGCGCGGCCGAGCGCGTGCTGGACGATCTCCGACGAACGCGCGCGTACATGGCGGTGGTCATCGACGAGTATGGTGGGACGGCGGGCATCATAACTATCGAAGACCTGGTCGAAGAGGTTATGGGCGACATAACCGACGAGTACGACATGGCGGCGCGAACTTCGCTTGAGATGAACGGCGTGCTCGAGCTGGCCGGCACGCTGTCACTCATCGATGCACGGTCCGATTACGAGCTTGAGATCCCCGAGGGAGACTGGTCCACGCTGGGCGGATATGTATTCGCGCGTCTCGGGAGGCTCCCTCGCGTGGGTGACAGGGTTCGGATTCCGAATGCCGGTCTCGAGGTGGTCGCCATGGATGGGCGGCGGGTCGCGGCGCTGCGTGTCCTGCGGGAGTCCGCCGATACCGCCGCAGGAGTCCGACAGAAGGCGTGAGCGACCGCTCCTAATCGGAAGATCCACACGTGTGACGCCGTTGGGGAGAGGAGTCACTCGCACCGCCGGGGCCGTCATGCCGGGTGTTGGAAGAGCGAGCGAATCAACGCTCAGCGTGACTGCGGTATACGGGATCACATCATCGATCCGATACGCGCCGACTGAGTCTGTTTCAATCTGTACGTCGCCGGCGGAAATCGAAATTCCCGGAAGCGTGGGCTCAGTCGCATCCCGGACTCCGTTGTCGTTCTCATCCAGAAACAGGACCCCGTCGATGCTCGCGCGTCCACGGAGCTGCGTCGGGGACAATGCGGCGAGGTGCGCGCTCGACATCAGTACGAGCGACCCACTCAACGAGTGCACGGTCGACCCATTGGATCCCGCCGTGGAACGCGCCTCGTATCTGGCCGCACGCGTCAGCATGTCGAGAGACACGGTGAGACGCGGCGAGGCGGGACTGGGTGGCCACTCCACGCCGACATCGAGTCGCCCGGAGCGCGCGAACGGGGCGGAGATCGTGATGTAGTTGTCACCGGCTCCGCCAGTTGCAAATCCCGCCCGGAGGCGGCTACCGATCGGGAACGGGAACGGGACCGGAGATTCCGCGAACAGACCTCGCCCGTTTGCAGTCGAAGCTCCGTTGAACTGACGCGCGACATCGATGAATGGACGGAGATACAGGAATCCGAGGGGCAGCGACATGAAAAGACGCAGGCGCTGTGTATCGGTCAGTCCGTAGC
Organism: Gemmatimonadota bacterium; assembly: GCA_027307165.1. Classification (GTDB taxonomy): domain Bacteria; phylum Gemmatimonadota; class Gemmatimonadetes; order Gemmatimonadales; family Gemmatimonadaceae; genus Fen-1247. Next base: position 34,102 of record DAHUXM010000018.1, read on the forward strand.
CTGCGACGGAGAGCGTCGCGCTCGCGGCATATCCCGCTCCCGTGATGCGCCAGATGGCACTCGCAGTTGCGTTGGAATAGCGGACGGGAAATAGCGCCGACATCGATGCAAGCCGCCTGTTCGCATATGTGACGAAGGCATCGAACATCGGCGACGGTGCATAGCGCAGGTCGGCGTTCGTCGATGCGCTCGCGAAACGGAAGGACACGTTGAGGTCGTCACGCAGGTGCGTCGTCACGAGCAACGATGGCTCGATCATCGTGCGGTGCGCTCCGGTCGAGACGCGCAGGCCCGCTCCGGTCGTAACACGCAGGAACGGTGCGTATCTCAGCGTCGACTCCGCAGCGTAGTCACATGTCGTGATCGCGCAGCGCCCGATTGCGACGTTGTACGCAGCAGTGCGCGCAGGCAACGCATTGTCGGCGACCGATACGTATCGTGTCACCGATCGTTCTTCGCCCGCTGTGCCGTACGCTGAGATGGTGAGACGGTTGGAGCCACGAGAGGTTGGCAAGGAGATCGCATATCTCCCGGTCGAGTCTGTGCGGCCGGAGTACACAAGCACACCGTCGCGGTAAGCTTCGACGTCCCAACCTGGGCCAGTGGCACCAGCGAGTGTAACGGGCGGGGCGTCGTCGTGGATGACTGGCTGGTTGGAGAGGAATAATCCATCGCCGATCGCAGAACCGTCGCCGAGAGGCACTCGCCCGACACGGGCATAACGAAGCAAGGTGCCGGCGAGCTCTCGATCCCAGTGCCAGGCGAGAATCGCCGGATGGTGATTCACTGGAGTCAGCATGTCGACGTCGAGTGCGCCACGGAGGAAGTTGGTACCAAGGCCGAGGCGTATGGTCGGCTGCGCAATCGCACTCATGCTGGATGTCGCCGCGTCGTAGTCGATGATCAGTGTGGACGGCAGCACCGGCGTTAATCTGGTTATTGCGTGCGGCGCGTCCCGATCCCGTTTGGCAGCGTCCAGCAGAGCGCGCCGTCTCTCGCGTGCAGCACGACGGCTTGCTGGCAATACGCCATCATCGACGATGGTGGCGGTGAGTTCGCCCCAGTCGATGAGGATCGGTGCGTGCAGCACCACCGCCAACGAATCGGCTGGCAGGTACTCGTTGGACGAGTCTATCCTACGAGACTGCGCCAGCTCAAGTACAGGAGCCACTGGAAGCAGAGCGATGTCGCCAATTCGGCGTGCGACGACGACAGCTGAAGCGACGGTACCGATTCTAACTTCGAGAATTACCGGCTCAGCAAGTACCGAGTCATGTCGAATTCCAGGCTGGTATTGCTGGGGGGCGAGCGTTGCCGCAAGGATGAATGCCAATGTCGTCACGATGGATCGTCGATGCTCTCCGGAGGTCGGAAAGCAATCTTCCATCACGCGCGGGCAACGGCTGTGGCCCGAGTTCGCAGCATTGGGCAAAACATCGCACTGCATTGCCGACACCGGCCCCGGACGCGGCGACAGTTGTCACGGGACGACCGATGTAATCGCCGGATTGCTGGCGGGAGTCACCGTGGCCGCAGTTTGCGTGCTCGGGTACATGAGCGCGCGTGGGGGTGACCGAGCGGTAGTGCGCGGATGCATCCGCGCACTACCGCCAATCAAATCCTACACGGCATCACTCAGGCTGGTGAAGTTGAAGTCACGGACCTTGAGCGGCGGCATGATGATCGCCGCACCGGGGCTGCTGTCTTCACTTGCGCTCACTCGTACCGGCGCGCCGAATGCTTCGACGTTGTTGAGCATGAAGATCGGGGACTCGTTGTATCGGAAGTTCTTGATCGAGTGCGTCACCTTGCCGTTCTCGATCAGAAACGTTCCGTCGCGGGTTAGACCCGTGAACAGGATGGTGCGCTGATCTACGGGGCGAATGTACCAGAAACGCGTAACGAGAATTCCGCGCTCGGTGCTCGCGATCATCTGCGGGATCGATGAATCTCCGCCCATGAGGCGCATGCAGCCGAATGCGAGGCCTGTTGGCTGCTTGCCCTGCTTCTGCGCCCAGAAGCGATCGTAATTGAGATTCTTGAGAATTCCGTTCTCGATGAACACGACCTTCTCGGTCGGACGACCGTCGCCGGTGATGCTGCTGCCGATATTGTCTGCTGGATCGGAAACGAGAGTAACGCGTTCGTCAGCGACTTTCATTCCGATCTTGTTTCCGCCACCGGGCTTGGAGAAGAACGATCGCCCTTCGTCCGCCGAGCGAGCCTGTGCGGAGAAGGCTATGATCGGGATGAGATTTCCGACAGCTGTCGGCTCCAGGACTACGGTATAGCGGCCCGGCTCGACCGCGACCGGATTGCGAGACTTGCCTGCTTTTTCCGTGGCCGTTGCTCCGACCGCATCGGCGTCGATCCCCGACCAGTCGTTGGCGTTCGCACCGCCCCATCCTGAGCCGGTGCCGTCGGGCGTGCGAACTGTCGCGGTCATGCTGCAACCACCACTCTGCTCGAAGGCGAACAGCCCACGCGAATTGATGAGCGCGCGCGTGCCAACGCGAGACTCTATGTAACCGGTTGCGACGAATCCCGCGGCGCGCGCGCGATCGGTCACCGCCTTTACAGCGCGTGCGCGTTCTGCTGCCTCGGGGAACGAGATGGTCTGCGAACGCTCCGGCGGATACGTTTGTGGCCCGAGCCCAGGCATGGATTCGGGATCTTCCACACTCAGGCGCGCGAGCTCCTCGGCTGCCTTCACGGCGGCGGACAGTGATGCGTCGTCAGTCTTGTTGGTCGTGACACTGGCTGAGCGCTTTCCGAATGTGCTTCGGATCGAGAGCGTCGTGTCGGTGTCATCACCAGCTGTGGAAACCTGATTCACGGCGAAGCGAGTGTTCGCGCGCGCGTTGCTGTTGATGCTGACCGACGTCTCGTCGGCCTTTGCGAATGACAGGACGCGCTTGCCGAGCGCTTCTGCTTCGGCGCGTGTAAGGATGCCGGCTGGTACGGCACCAAATAGCGACTTCGGCCGACTCATGCCTTTCTCCCGGTGTTGATGACATTGATGTTGCGGAACCGGCTCGGAACGCAGCCGTGACTTATCGCATTCGACTGACTTGGCTGACCCTTGCCATCACTGAATGCACCGCCGAGCTCGTAGGATTTCTGGCCACCGATCATGTCGAGGCTACCCCAGAAATCCGGGGTGCGCATCTGGTACGCGACGTCCTTCAACATGCCGACGATCTTGCCACCCTTGATCTCGTAAAAGACCTGTCCGCCGAACTGTGCATTGTAGCGCTGCTGGTCGATCGAGAAGGAACCGTCGCCGATGATCGCGATACCGCGATCGGTGGCTGCGATGATGTCGTTGTAGCTGATGTCCTTATCGCCTGGCAGCAGTGACACATTGGGCATCCGCTGGAACTGCACATCCTGCCACGACTGGCCGTACGAACAGCCATGTGAGCGCGTCGGCTTGCCCTGGCTCTTGTACCACCAGTCGAGCTGCATCGCTTGCTCGCGCGTTGTCTGATAATCCTGAAGGATCCCGTTCTTGATGATCATGAAATCATCAGGCTTGACTCCCTCGTCGTCCCAGCCTATGGCCGAGAGCGATCCGTGTTGCGTGCGGTCACCGCGGATGTTCATGAGGGGCGAGCCGAATTTGAGCTTGCCGAGCATCTTCTCGGGCGGGCTCACGAAGCTGGTGCCAGCGTAGTTGGCCTCGAATCCTTCGGCGCGATCGAGCTCGGTCGGGTGTGCGACGGATTCGTGGATCGTGAGCCAGAGGTGCGATGGGTGCAGTACGAGATCGTAGCGACCGACGTCGACCGACTTTGCAGAAAGCTTCTGCACCGCTTCGTTGGCCCACCGGGTCGCGTTCTCGACCATGTTCGCGCCAGTGACATATTCGTAACCGAGCCCCATCGGGGCGACGTCATTCGACTGGCGGCTCTGGAAATCGGCAAAGTCGGCCGAAACGGCAGTCACATTCATCGATGGCTGCGCTCGATAGATCGTCTGGACTACGAAGGTCCCGTCGCTTGTCGCGAGCGTCTTCTCCTCGCGCAGGAAGAACATGTTCGACGTTACAAATTTGGCACCCTGAACCTTGAGTGCAGCGGCGTTTGCCTCGAGCAGGAGAGCAACCTTGTCGGTTATCGGAACGTCGAACGGATCGATCTTGATGGGACTCTTCCACTCACCAGTCGCAGCTGGCGCGGGAGCGAGAACGATCGGCCTGAGCTGCACCGCACTGTTCGCCTTGGCGATCGCCACCGCATCGCGAGCTATCTGCGCGACGACATCCTTGGTGAGGATGTTACTCGCGGCGAATCCCCATGCCCCGTTGGACAACGCGCGGACGCCGAAGCCGAGTGTGTCGCTGTCGTCCGCGCCCTGCAGCCGATTCTCGCGCGTGCTGATGCGCTGCGAGCGTCGGGCCGAGATGCGAATGTCGGCGTAGGTTGCGCCGGCGGCGCGGGCCGCATCGAGGGCGACCTGTGTCAGCTCCCGATAGGTCGGATCGCCGATGGAGGAGCCAGTCGATGAGATGAGACGGTCGACTGTGCCGAGACCACGAGTGCCAATGGCGCTCGTGGCAGCAACGGCGGATACCGTCTTGATGAAGTCGCGGCGAGAATGGGTCATTGCACTGGTGAGGGTGAGTGCGGTCTGCTGCTACATGGATGTGCTACGGTAAAGCCGCCAAGTCTGTTGAAGTCGTACCGGCCAATGGTCCGGTCAAGCAGGGGCTATGACGAACGTTCCCGTTGACGCAATTGCCATGATTGCACCGAATTGTGGTGCCGGCGCCCACTCCAGCGGTGGGCGCGGTGTTGCACCCCTGGGAGGTGCCCCATGGCGTTCGGCCGCGGCGCGGGCGCGATCTTCAGTTGGAAACTCGCCCACTCTGTAGCCGGGGCGACCAAGTGGTGTGAATGTGAGGACAAATCGTCTCGGCATGGCAGTCGGCGTATCTCTCCTAAAGAGGGTGAACCGAAAATAAGCTCCCGCGCCATATCCGGCTATTCGGTGCAGGAATCCGCTGGATCAATCGTGCAGTTGGGTCGCGCGCGGCGCGCGTATGGCAGGTGGTATGCCCGCCACCGCGGCAAATGCCGGCGGCACGGGGCTGTCCGAAGGCATGGCGGTGGTGTGCCGAATCCACATTCCTTTTCACACTCTATTCACACTGCGGAGAGTACGATGACGACACCTGAACTGAACACCCCGGGGAACGCAGGATACGGCGCGAGCATGCCGCAAGGAAATACAGTACCAGCCGGGCCCACCGACGACGTTTCATTCGCGAAGAGCCTCGGCGTCGATCAGACGTCCGATACAGCGGAAAAAGTGAAGGACGCAGCCCAGCATGGGATTGCGAGCGCAGAGGATACGATGAGCCAGCTGCAGGCGAAGGCAAGCGAACTCACATCGAACCTGATCAACAAGGTCAGCGTGGATGAGCTGACGGCCAAGCTCGAAGAACAGGTCCGGGAGCATCCTGCGCGTACGCTGATGTTTGCTGCGGGCGCCGGATTTCTGCTTGGCCGCGCAGCCAGGAAATAACGATGTCTGCGCCGTCGGTACGCGACATCGCGTCCCGCCGCTCGCTGGGCGAGCTGCTGAGCGAGCTGACGGAGGGCGGCGCGACACTGGTACGCGACGAGATCCGACTCGCTCGCGCGGAGACAGTGGAATCATTGCTCGAGCTGGGACGCGGAGCGATTCTGCTTGGGGTCGGTATCGCGTTGGCGCTCTGCGCGGCGGCCGCAACCGTGGCGTGTCTGATAATGGTCGTTTCGCAGTATCTGGCGGGCGGCCGCGCCTGGCTCGGGGCGCTGATAGTCGCGGTGGTACTGGGCGCGACCGGTGGGTTGTGCGTGTGGCGAAGCAGCCGCTCATTCTCCCGGTCGGCACTCGCACCGCGCGAAACAACAAAGTCACTCAAGGAGACGGCGGCATGGCTGAGACATCCCACGAGATCAGGCGCCAGATAGACGACACACGCACGCGCCTCGGCAATACGATCGCCGCGATCGAGCGCAAAGTCGATCCGCATCGTATCGTCGACGAGCATCCGCTCACCCTGGTGGGAGTTGCATTCGGCGCGGGAGTGTTGCTGGCGACTACCGGAGCGACGAGTCGCGCGGTCAATGAAGCGCGCGATCAGGTCAAGCACGGAGCAACGAAGATCAATGAAACGGCGGGCAGCGCGCTGGACGGAGTGATCCACGCGATTGTCGGCGCAGCTACACGGGCTGTAGCCGAGAAGCTGTCAGAGCTGCTGCACGTATCGGGCAGTGCGCCAGCCGAAAAGCGACGGGAGGCGGACGCAAGACGCAGAGCACAGGTGCGCGCCGCGTAGGCGACGTGCACCTGCAGCGCCTCCATCTATTACACGTAACGAGCGGTGAGGGAATGCACTCCCCCACCGCTCGTTAGACGTTACGACGTGTGCGACGTGTCCTTGACCGATTTCTTCACGTCGTTGCCGGATTTCTGCAAGGCCTTGTGCGTGTCGCTGGCTTCCTCGTGCACACCGGCCTTTGCCGACCTTCCAACGTGCTTGATCGAGGCGCTCACATCGCGCGCCGCCTTGTTGAGTCCGCCGGGCTTGTGATTCGGATCGTGGATCGTGTCACCGACGGCATGCGATAGAGTCGATTTGGTGCTCCGGCCCGCTTTTTTCAGAACCTTGTGCGTCTTGCTCCCGACTGTCTTTACGCCGGACTTGACGGCGCGTCCGGTGCTCTTTGCGGCGCCGCTCACCGCCCGCGCGGCGCCATTGATGCCGCCATGATGAATCGTGTCCTGCGCGGATGCGGGGTTCGCGATCATGGCACCTGCCAGTGTCGCTGCTGCGATCAAAGTCGATATGCGGAACATCTTCCCTCTCTGAATGGGTTCGGTAGCGATTCGTACCGGACGTGGAAGTGCAAGAGGCGCGCTAATTACGTGTTCGGGAGCGCAATTTTCAGTTAGATTCGTGGGCTTCTATCGAACGATCGTTCGACAGCCTTGCAAATGGTGCTGTTGGGCCGCATCGTCTTGCATGCGATTCTCCACTGTTTTGGGTGTGGCGGCCGGTCCGGCACTCCTCGTCAGCAGCATCATGCCGGCGCAGCAGGTGTCGTCATCGAAGACGCAGGCCCTGATGGCTGCCGGCATCTCGCGGCAGCTTGCCGATTATCGCGCATCACGAATCAGCGACGTACGCTACGACCTGTCGCTGGATGTGACCGCGCACGATACCGCGCGCGGTCATGTCACAATCGCATTCGCACGGTCGGGCACGGGTGACGCGATAGTCGATTTCCGCGGGCCGCGTCTTGGGACAGTGATTCTCAACGGTACGGCACTACCGCCGGATGTCAGCAACGGAATGCACATCCGGCTTCCGGCCGCATCGCTCAGGCGTGGAGCGAACAGTGTATCGATGACTTTCTCCGCACTCATCGCCCCTGCAGGCGCGAGTGTGATTCGATATCACGACGTAACGGATGGCGCGGACTATCTCTACACGCTACTGGTGCCTTCGGACGCGAATCAACTCTTTCCCTGCTTCGACCAGCCGGACATCAAGGCACGCACGGCACTCACCCTCACCATTCCCGTAAAGTGGAATGCAGTCGCGAATGGAACAGTCCAACGCGTCGACTCGTCTGCGACTACGAGGACAATTCACTTCACGCGCACCAAGCCGATCAGCACGTATCTGATAGCGTTCGCAGCGGGTCCATGGACTCGCGTCACACGTTCGGTGGATGGCCATCCGATCAGGATGTACGTTCGAGCATCGCGAGCCGGAGAAGCAGAAGCCGATTCGATGATCGCAGCAAACGGTCGAGCCATGCACTGGCTGGCGGAATATTTCAACTTTCCATATCCGTGGCCCAAGCTCGACTTCGTGCTGGCACCCGCATTTCCGTTCGGTGGGATGGAGCATCCGGGCGCGATCTTCTACAACGAGAACAGCTTCATATTCCGTGAACGCGCGACGAGGCCGCAGCGCATCTCCCGCGAGGCGACGATCTACCACGAGGTCGCACACCAGTGGTTCGGAGATCTCGTCACGATGAAGTGGTTCGACGATCTGTGGCTCAAGGAAGGTTTCGCGACCTACATGGCGGCGAAGATGCGCGCATCACTGGAGCCGCAATCGAATGCGTGGGAAACGTTCTACCTCCAGAACAAGCCGAGCGCTTATGGCGTCGACCGAACCGAAGGAACCACGCCGATCTGGCAGTCGCTGGCGAATCTGGACCAGGCGAAGAGCAACTACGGGGCGATTGTTTACAACAAGGCGCCGGGTGTCATCAAGCAGCTGAACTATCTGGTGGGGGATTCCGCGTTCAGGCATGGGCTGCATGATTATCTGGCACAGCACGCGTATGGTAACGCGACATGGCAGGATCTTCTTTCATCGGTCGGAGCGGCGGCAAGGATTCCGCTCAAGAAGTGGGGCGAGGCTTACATCCTGCGTCCGGGCATGCCGGTGATCGATCAACACGTGAATGTGCGCGATGGCGTGCTCCAGAGTCTGTCTCTCGCGCAGCACCCAGCTCAATCGATCTCCGGCGCAGGGCCATGGCCGATCCGCACACAAGTGCTGCTGAGATATCCCGGAGGGCGAACCGATCGCCTGCTGATCAATCTGGCCTCCGACAGCACCGTCGCGCGGTTTGCCAACAGCCCGCGGGCGCCGGCATTCGTCTTCGCCAATGCGGGTGACAACGCCTACGCACTCGTCATTCCCGACTCGGTGAGCGGTCACTGGCTGGCGGACAGCGTGGGAACACTGACAGATCCATTGACACGCGCAATGGGATGGGACGCACTGTGGGAACTGGTGCGCCGCCGAGGCCTCACACCAGCTCAGTTCATCTCTATCGCAGAGCGAGCATTGCCGGCCGAGCAGGACGAGCAGATCCTGGGTGCACAGCTGCGACATGTAACGCGTGCGGCGGAGGCGTATCTGTCGCCGACAGAACGTACCGGACTGCTACCAGGGTTGGAGGGCTCGCTTCGATCCGTCGAGAGCGATTCGACGCGACCGTACGAGATCCGAAAACCCAATCTGGATGCACTGATCCGGGTAACACACACGCCGGCTGGCCTCGAGTATCTGGATCATCTTCTCGACAGCGCTAACGCAGCAGGCGCGCCACTCAAGGCGCCGACGCGATGGGCGATCGTTACGCATCTCATCGCGACACGTGCACCAACCGCGATGAGCAGGCTGGCTGCAGAAACGAAGAGCGACTCGACGAGCGAGGGCAAGCGGTATGCATTCATTGCCAGAGCAGCGACGCCCGACTCGAACGTCAAGCGCGAGTACTTCACACGCTACCTGAGCGACCCAAATCTCAACGAGGAGTGGGCTACGTCGAGCCTCGGCGCATTCAACGAGATCGATCAGCAGGCTCTGACGCTCAAGTATCTCAAGCCCGCGCTGGATACACTGCCGTGGTTGCAGCGCAACCGACGCATCTTCTTCATCGGCTCGTGGCTGGGCGGCTTCATCGGCGGTCAGACGACAGCCGAAGCGGCCAAGACGGTGCGCTCGTTCCTCGATTCGAATCCGAACCTTGGCGCCGATTTACGTCAGAAGATATTGCAAACGCTGGACGAGCTCGAGACCACGGTGGAGATTCGGTCGCCGAAGCGCGCGACGGGAGCGCCCTGAGGAAAGAGCGTTCCCTGCAGCGTTTCCATTCTATCCATTGCGCGGAAGAGATCCGCTGAGTCCGTTACTTCTTGAACAGACTCAGATATTCGCCGTAGCCCTGCGCCTGGAGCTGATCCACGGGGACGAAGCGCAGCGACGCCGAGTTCATGCAGTAACGATTGCCGGTCGGCTTGGGGCCATCGTCGAACAGATGGCCCAGATGAGAGTTCGCGTGCGCTGAGCGAACTTCCGTCCTGGCGTAACCGAGCAGATGGTCGGTGTCCGTCTTTATGTTCGCAGGTACGAGAGGCTTGCTGAAACTTGGCCAACCCGTTCCAGAATCGAACTTGTCGGTTGAGCTGAACAGCGGCTCGCCGGAAACAATGTCGACGTAGATACCGGGCTTGTGGTTATCCCAGTATTCGTTGTGGAACGGCGTTTCTGTCGCTGCCTTCTGCGTAACATCGAACTGCTCGCGAGTCAGCTTGCTGCGCAGCTCCGACTCGGATGGCTTCTTGTAGTTGATCATATTCTTTATGGAGTATTGCTGAGCCTGCACAGCGGGTGCGGCTGACACCGTGACTGCGAAACCCAGCGTGACCCCGAGTACGTACCGGTTGAGCGAGAACATCGCGCGCGTCCTTAAGTAGGGTTGATCGGGCACATTCGTGCCGCGTATCTCTCTGAAATATGTACGTCAGGACGCGCAAAATGGTTCTATTACCGTCCGGATTTACCTGGGCGTGCCAGGATATTCTCGAACAATGTAAGAGCCCGCGGATCGTTCGACTGTCCGAGCCAGAAGAGCGCCCTTTTCCGCACGGACGGATCGCGATTGGTCTGCGCAACGCGAATCAGTGCGGGAATTCCATCCCCGTGCGGTTGCTGGGATAGTGCGAAGACGGCGCTCTCGCGGACTGCGCGATCGACGGTGTCCTCGGCAACCAACTGAGACAGGTTTGCCGTAACGGTGTCGCCAGCCATCTGGCCGAGCCAGAAGACGGCGTCACGTCTGGTCTCGCTCGGTACGCTTGCGTCACGAGCAAGCTGCATCAACGGCGGCCAGATAACGACACTATCTCCGAGCGTGGCCGGAAAGATCGCTTTCCTCCCGACCAAGACAGATGACTGCCTGGCGAGTGCAACGAGGTAAGCCGCGGCTGCCTGCGGCGCGACATCGCCAAGGTCGGTGACCCCGTTCACGGCGCGCCAGCGACCGCCGACATATGACCTGAGGCCGGTCACCGCGTGATCGTGTACGTCGAGCACGATGCGAACCGGGCCGCGGCCACAGTCCGCGTCCCATTCCACGTCTGCGGCAGCGCGTTCTCCAGAGGTATTGCGACTTCCGTAATTGCCTACATATACGGAATTACCCGACCCGCATACATCGGGACGTGCGCGGAAAGTGAACCGCACCGTTCCATCCGGCGCCGCGTGAACGCGCTCTGCGATCGATTGCCCTGACTGCGCACCGGCCACGATGGGTCCGGCCGCGAGGGACGCGGTCGCGACGACTGCGAGCGCGACGGTCGCTCTCATGCTGGCGGAAATCGAATTCCTTATCACTTGTCGAGTACCTCGGTGATGGCCTTGAGTGCACGTGGATCGTGTGATTGACCGAGCCAGAAGATGGCTTTTTTCCGCGAATCGGCATCCTTGTCGGTGCGTGCGATGGAAATGAGCTTGTCGAGCGCGGCGGGGTCGCGGCTCTGAGAGAAAACGAAGATCATCTGCTGGCGAAGCTCGCCTGCTGGAAGCGCATCATACAGGCGCGTCAGCTGGGAAACCGACGCTCCCGCCTGCCCTGCGAGGAAGAGCGCACGCTTTCTGTTGTCGACGCTTTCATTACTGCGCTGCGCAAGCTGCAGGAGCCACTCGGCGCGATCGGGCGACGAGCCCTGCGAAATTGCGAAGAGAGTCTGGTTCCTGAGATCATCGTCCGAGAGCTTTGTATAGAGGTCGCGGAGAAACTGCGCATTCGGCACGCCGCCCTTTTGCTGCCCGAGCCAGAAGATCGCCTTGCCGCGTAGCGCGACTGGCTGGGAGGCATCGGATGCGTATGCCCGGAGAATGCTCGTCCCACGCTCGCCGGCCGACTGCCCAAGCGCGAAGAGCGCCTTGTCGCGAAGCTCCTGGTCGGAAGAGTTGTGAAGTATGTCCGAGAGCACACTCACGGCGCGATCACTGTGCACCTGGGACAACCAGAAGACAGCCTGACCGCGCACATCGGCATCGGGATCCGTCTGCGCTACGTGCAGCAACACGTCCACCGCTTGTGGCGACTGCTTCTGGGCCACGAGGAATACAGCCTTTCTGCGAAGCGAGGCGGAGCACTCATCGCGGCGCGCAAGTACCTTTTCCAGAATCGGTTCGGCACGATCCGCGTCCATCTGAAGAAGTGCATTGATGGCAGCGACGCGCTCGTCGTCGTCTTCGTCGACGCACTTGGCCGACGCTGCACCACGCGCGGTGGAGCTGCTCGCACCAGTTTCGGACGCCTGCGCCGCTATGCTTGCGGCACACGTGGCGTCGCCCTGTTGTGCGAGCTCTCCGCATATGCGCGTAGCGAGCGTGGCGGCGTCGCTGCGTCGGCCAAAGTCAGGGAAGCGCTGTTGCAGGTTAGCCAGAATGTTGTGCGCCGTACGCATCGACGCGGCGCCGCCCGAGCGATAGTGAGCGAAGGCCTCGTAGTACATCGCGTCAGGAAGCAGGGACGACTTCGGATAGCGTACGCCGACTTCGTGGAACAGCTGCGCCGCACGATCATAGTCACCTCTGGTGAGCGCGTCGCGAGCACTGCGATACAGCGAGTCAGCGGGATCGGCCGTCGCCGGACCGACGGCCGTGGATACAACGAGACCGCGCGTGAACGAATCATGCGTCGCAGCAGCTGCCGCGTACGCCTGTGGCGCCGGAATCGAGAGCGAAGCCACGATCGCGCCAAGTATGTAGAGCTTCATGTCAATTCTTCCTTATTGTAGGTGCGTTGCGACGCCTGCGGGTACTGCGGTACGAAGGCGTGTTATGACATCGGAATGGCGAACCGACCCGTCGATCATCTCTCGATCGATCGGCGTGTTCGCCGGTGACAGTTGGGTCATCTGAACGAGCACCAGCTCGAGGTCCTCCAGGAGTCTCTGTCGCGCGGGATCGGCGGCGGCGGGCGAATCGAGCAGCAAACGCGTCTGCGACAGCAGAGCACGGGCCCACGACGCCATTTCGGCGTCACCACGCGCGTCGTGCGATTCCGTCTGGTACGACGTAAGCAGTGCCTCGACAGCTGTGAAATGGCGAACCGTCGCCAGTGCGTAGGCCTGCGAGCGCGCATTCCCGCTCGATCCTGGTGCACTGTTGGCGGCTGCATACGTTCCGTGATTCGCAGCGACGCGAGGCGCGGTCGGCAATGGCTGCAGGTGCCGCGAGTCAGGCGCGGCGCCCGTGTCGCCGCTTGCCTCGCGCGACGAGGGCACCACGGCTACCGCTACCTGATGCGAATCCTGCGACACATTCCGCGGTGCACTCTGCGCGAGCGAATTCGCGTGCGGGCCGACGCGTGAGTGCACTTCCACACCGATTCCAATTCCGACGCCAAGCAGGAGACCAGCGGCCACGAGCACGCCCCATATGGGCCGCCTGCGGATCGATCGCCGGAGCTCGCCCTGCTCCCGAATCTCATGCCACATCTCTTCGCGCGGCACGATGTCGGGTGGCCGATGGTAGTCCGCGCCGAACCGGGCGAGCAGCGCGTCGAGTTCGGCGTCCTCGGCCTCATTCACCACTGACTCCGGTGAATCGCCCGGATCCTGCCCGTGGGCGTAATTGTCGTCGTTCATTGCCTGTCCCTCGCGAAATGCTTGAGCGATTCGCGCAGTTTTGCGCGCGCCCGGAAGAGCTGTCCCTTGGATGTCGTTTCGGCGACGCCAAGAGTGCGTGCAATTTCCTGATGACTGAATCCTTCGATCTCGTACATCACGAACACGGTGCGATATCCATCTGGCAGCGCATCGATCGCCGCATGTAATTGCTCCCGGAGGTCGACGTCCGCGTGGTTATCGTTGGCTCCGACATCCGCGGCAGCGTCGAGCGGAACGTGCCGCTTGTCCATGCGTGATCGTTTGCGCAGCGCGCCAAGTGCGATGGAAACCGCGATGCTGTGCAGCCACGTGCCGAGTGCTGATTCATGCCTGAACTCCCCGAGTCTTCCGAATGCGCGGATGAACGTTTCCTGCGTTATGTCGCGGGCGGCGTCATCATCGCCGGCCAGTCTGAAGGCCACTCGATACACACGATCCACATGCCGGTCGTAGAGATCGCGCTGTGCGGCTGGATCTCCTGAGCCGGCGCGGGTGACGAGCTCTCGCTCGGACCGTGCGGACGTGATGTCGGTTACGGGTGCCGTCATTGTCTCTTCTTGGACGGCGGAATGGCTCTGGAGGTTGTGCGGATCCTGATTTGGGGATCCGGATTCGATTGCATTTCAGGTGAGAGGCACGGATGCATCCGTGCCCCACATTCGCGTGCCATCGTTTTGCTCCTGCAACGAGGCGCTGACTGAAACGACGGGCGGGTTCCCGCCAACTACAATTGCAAACTGCTAGTGCAACAGTTAATGCATGTCGGGCGCTGGGCCGCTCCTCGGACGGGGAGCCCGGAGGAGAAGCACCGCGGGCGAGACGACAATGAATGTGAGCATGATCATGATCCACGCGTCGTTGTAGCTGAGCATGGATGCCTGTCGCTCCAGGGTGCCTTCGAGGAGGGCGTACCATGTTCTGGCGGCGGTTACGGCCGGCATCCCCTGGGCCATGAGGCCGGCGATCACGCTATGCTGGCGGGCGACCAGCTCTGGATTGGTCGAATACAGATTTGTGATCAGATCGGCGCGGTGCATCTGGGCATGGGTGGTCACATAAGTGCTCAGAATCGCAATGCCGAATGAGCCACCCAGCTGGCGCGACAGATTGATGAGGCCGGAGGCCTGTTGTGCCTCGCTTGGCTCCAGAACGCCATAGGCGACGTTATTGATCGGCGTGAAGAGGAAACCGAGCGCGAAGCCGCGATAGATGAGAGCGTATCGGACATCGGCCTCGCCCGCCTGTGGCGTCAGGTGGCCCAGCTTCCACATGGCGACGGTGAATATGGAGATGCCGATCACTATAAGGATGCGGCCATCGACCAGCGGCTTGGCTCCATTCAGAAGCTTGCCACAGATAATTGCGGCGACGGCCGTTGCGATTCCGCCAGGCAGCAGAGCGAGACCGGTGTCCATCGGCGTCAAGCCGAGTATGGTCTGGGTGAAGAGTGGGAAGATGAAGGTCCCGCCGTAGAGACCAAAGCCAAGCGCGATGAAGAGGAAGATCGACGCCGACAACTGCCTGTTCTTGAGAACTCTGAAATCGACCACGGGATGCTTGTTCCGCGACGAGAGCTCCCACCAGAGCATCACGGCGAGGCAGATGCCGGAGACGACCGAGAGTCGCAGAATTAGCGGATCCGAGAACCAGTCGTTGCGGTTGCCTTCCTCGAGGACGTACTGCAATGACCCCACACCGACCATGAGCAGCAGTATCCCGACGAAATCGATCCCGCCTTCCCTGCCTCTCTTGCCGGGCGGGTCGTGGAGAAAGGTGCTGACCAGGAACGCCGAGACGATTCCAATCGGAATATTGATGAAGAAACACCAGTTCCAACTGTAGTTGTCCGTTATCCAGCCGCCCAGGGTTGGCCCGAGTGTGGGGGCGACGATGATTCCGAGTATGAAGATCGCCTGGACCATTCCCTGCTGATCGCGCGGGAAGATCTGGCGGATCGTGGCCTGGGCGGTGGAAAGCAGGGCTGCGCCGCCGGCGCCCTGAACGATTCGCCAGATGACGATCTCGGTGAGGCTGGTGGACGTGCCGCAGAGAAACGACGCAACGACGAAGATGATGATCGACGCCGTGAGGTAGTTTTTCCGGCCGAAGGTTTCCGTAAGGAATGCCGTCATGGGGAGGACGACGACGTTCGATAGTATGTAGCCTGTAAGAACCCAACCGATTTCCTCGAGCGTGGCGCCGAGGTTTCCGGCCATCTGGGGAAGTGCGACGTTGACGATGGTGGTGTCGAGCACCTCCATTATCGCCGCCGTTATGAGCCCAGCCAGGATGATCCAGCGGAAGGGGTTCAGCTCCTCCGATTCGGAGGCATTCGCGGGTACTGCTGCTGCGGTCGCCATTGATCCAATGAAGAAAAACGGCGACCGCGGATTGGGCTAGTGGCCGGCGAGAGATACGTCCGTTCTGGCCGGCAAATTATCGATGAAGAATTCCATCATCCGATCCGTATTGAGGGCGGAGTGACCCTGGTCCGGTCCGACCTGCACGTCGAAGCTCTTCCCTGCTTTCTGGAGAGCGGAGATCATCTGCATGGTGTTCGAATTGTGGACATTGTTGTCGGCGGTGCCGTAGTAGAGCATCAGCCGGCCCTTGAGCTGGGATGCGTAGGTCATCGCGCTTGCTGCGTCGTAGCCCGCGGTGTTTTCCTCCGGAATCCACATATACCGTTCGGTGTAGATGGTATCGTAGTTGCGCCAGTCCGTCGGCGGCGACATGCTGCACGCCGCGGCGAAGAGATCGGGGTAGCGAAGCAACGACATGAGCGACGCGTAGCCGCCATACGACGTGCCGTAAATCCCGACACGATCGCGGTCGACGTATGGGCGTGCGTCGAGTGCCCGCACACCTGCGGCCTGATCGTCGATCTCGACGATGCCGAGCTTCTCGTAGATGGCGTCCAGGAAATGCTTGCCGCGGCCGTCGGCACTTCGTGAGTCGAGGGTGGCTACCAGAAATCCGAGCTCGGTGAGTCGATTCGGAAGCGTGAAGTTCTCGGTTGCACCGTTGGTATTGGGGCCGCCATAGACGCTGACGAGCAGCGGATACTTTCTGGTTGGATCGAAGTTGGAAGGAAAGTGCAGCATCCCGTTCAACATTGTCGTTCCGTCACCGGCCTTGTAGCTGAACATTTCCACGCGCTTGAGACCGAGCTGGTCGAACTTCGTCATGTCGCTCCGGGCGATCTGCGCAACGACCTTTCCGGCGGAAGTGACGAGCTGTGCTATCGGCGCGCGATCGTGAGTCTGTG
The DNA here is from genome assembly GCA_027307165.1 of Gemmatimonadota bacterium. Lineage (GTDB taxonomy): Bacteria > Gemmatimonadota > Gemmatimonadetes > Gemmatimonadales > Gemmatimonadaceae > Fen-1247. The sequence goes on from DAHUXM010000018.1 coordinate 50,858, forward strand.
CGACGTCGACAAAGTATTTACCGTCGGGTGCGAAGCTTATCGCGTGATTGAAGGCAGGATCCGTGAGGCGACGGTCGTTGCGGCCGTTCAGATCGACGCGACGCAACTGCATCTTCATCGCGTTGTCACCATCGTGAGCGGTGTAGTAGACGACGCCCGCCTTCTCGTCGACGCGCACGATCTCTCCTGCGTCGAACTGGTTGCTGGTGAGGGTCGAGAGCAACTTCCCCGTGAGATCGTACAGATAATAATTGCGGAAACCGTTACGCTCCGATTCCCAGATGAAGCGCTTTCCATCGGCGAGGTACGTCATCTCCGGGTTGTTGGCGACCCAGCTTGCGGGCCATGCATCACGCACCACCGCTCGGCATTTTCCGCTGGCGGGATCGCATGCCGTGAACTCGAGGATGTTCTGGCGGCGGTTCGTGCGATTGAAGGTGATCTCGCGTCCGTCCGGACTCCAGCCCACGTGATACACGTAATGGCCGACGACGGAATTATCGAACGGCTTGCCATCCCGCACGTCGATACGAGTCGTGGTCTTTTTCGCGACGTCGTACACGAACAGATCGACGATCGGATTGGGGACACCGGGTTGCGGGAAGGCCTCGACGTCGACAGTCGTGTGCAGCCCGGTCTGGTTCATACCGATGTAGTAATCGGGGACCTTGCTCTCATCGAAGCGGTAGTAGGCGATCTTCGAACCGTCCGGCGACCACCACATGGCGGTGCGCTGATCCAGCTCCTCGCCGTACACCCACGAAGCTGTGCCGTTCTTGATGCGATTGGGGACGCTCCCGTCGGTGGTGAGCGCAATCTCGCCGGCTCCGCTGGCGTCGCTCAGCCACATGTTGCGGTCGCGGTAAAGCGCCTTGAGCTTGCCATCCGGGGACAGTGCAGACTCGAATTGGCGTCCCCGCTCCGGGCCACCTGCGAACCGCGCGCGCCGGGCTGCAAGCTCGGCGGCCGCATCGACGGCGCCCGAAACAGTTGCGGCGCGTCTGGCGACGTCATAGTGATACCGCTGGCCGCCAAACTCGTATTCGAATGCCTTTCCGCCATCCACCCACGCCGGCCGGATGGCCGCGCTCGTAACCGAGCTGAATATCTCTGCGCTGAGTTTGTGATACCGCGCATACTCCGGCATCGCTCTCAGGCGGTCCTGCGCGTGAACGGGCGACCCGCTCGATATCGCCGCGGCGGTCGCGAGACCGAGCAGGCGTGGAAGCGTGACGCGGCGGGCTAGCCAATCGATAACCATTCGGATTTTTCCATGGGGTAAGTGTGCGTCGGTGCTTCCCTAACGTCGATATAATCTGCATTCTGTACGTCCGGATGACCGATTCTGTTTTACCACTGTCGTTCCCCCGCCATTTCCACAGACCACTCGATGAGAATATTCATGGATCGTCGCTCACTCGCCATCGCGCTGCTCCTTCCATTGATGGGCGCGCCAGTCGCCATGAGCGCACAGGCGCCCCAGGCCCGCAGCGTCGAAATATCGACCGCGGCACCGGGGCGCGATCCGAACCAGCCGATCGACACAGCGTACACGAACAAGATTCACGAGTACACCACCGAGTCCTTTTTCCTTTCGCCGCTGGTCGACTATCTGCCGGCGTCGGCGACGGTCCCGACACCGAAAGCGGCGCTCGGCGACATCGCGGGGGCGCGCAACAACCTCCCTTATTCCAAGCAGGTGTACGCCTACATGCGCATGCTCGCCAATGCGAGTCCGCGCGTCAGGGTGTACTCGATCGGCACTACGGAAGAGGGGCGAGAGATGATCGCCGTAGCGGTTGCGTCCGAGTCGCTGCTTACCAGGCTCGACGACAACAAGGCGAAGCTGTCCAAGCTGGCCGATCCGCGGACGATCAACATGGACGACGCGCAGGCCGAGCAGATCATCGGCGGAGTCACGCCGATCTATTACATCACCGGGACGATCCACTCTACCGAGTCCGGCGCGCCTACCGCGCTGATGGAGCTCGCTTACCGGCTCGCGGTGGATGAGAGCCCGTACATTCGCAACATCCGGAACAACGTCATAACACTCATCACTCCCATCGTGGAAGTCGACGGGCGCGATCGCATGGTCGATCTGTTCCGGTGGCACATGGCCCACCCGGACGACACGTACTCGAATCTGATCTACTGGGGTCATTACGTCGCTCACGACAATAATCGCGATGCGATGGGACTCACGCTCAAGCTGTCGCAGAACGTGCTGAACACGTACATCGACTGGCGTGCGATGGTTCTGCATGACCTGCACGAGTCGGGTTCGTATCTGTACGACAATACGGTAGGAGATGGACCGTACAACGCCTGGCTGGATCCGTTGCTGACGAACGAATGGCAGATGATCGGCTGGAACAACGTGCAGGAGATGACGCGCATGGGGATGCCGGGCGTGTTCGCGCACGGGAATTTCGACACATGGTCGCCGGGCTACCTCATGTTCATGGCTGCGACGCATAACGGGATAAGCCGGTTGTACGAAACCTTTGGCAACGGCGGCACGGCGGAGACACTGGAACGCACGCTTCCGCCGAGCGAGACGTCGCGCACCTGGTTCCGGCAGAATCCACCACTTCCCCGCGTGATGTGGTCGCTCCGCGACAACAACAATTACGAGGAGACGGGGTTGCTCGTGTCGTTGAGCTACTTCGCGAACAATCGCCATCAACTGCTCGAGAATTTCTACCAGAAGAGCAAGCGCTCGATTCTCAAGGCGCACACGGAAGGGCCGGCGGCCTACATATTTTCCGCGGCAGATCCCCGCCCCGGTGCACAGGCTCAGCTGTTGCGGATACTCCAGATGCAGCACGTCGAGATCTCGCGCGCGACCGCGCAGTTCACAGCGCAGGTGCGAGCTCACAATGTGCGCGCAAGGCGCAACGGAGCTGCAGACAGCGCCGCATCCACTACGACACCGAGCGTTGCGCCAACGGAAACGCGTCAGTTTCCGGCCGGAAGCTACATCGTGCGAATGGACCAGCCGTATTCACGGATTGCCGACGCGCTGCTCGATTATCAGTTCTGGAGCCCGAACGATCCGCAGAAGACCCCATACGACGACACTGGCTGGACCTTTCCGGAGAATTTCGACGTGCAGGCGGTACGGGTCGTCGATCCACAGGTATTGACTGTTCCGATGGAGCGCGTCACGGACACAATCAAGGCCCCTGGTGGCGTTAGAGGGACTGGAACCGTGTTCGCGATCAACAACAACGGTGACAACGCGCTCACGACACTGCGTTATCGTCTGCGTGAAGCCGATTTTCAGGCTGCTGAAGAGCCGTTCCAGGCGGCGGGCCGGTCGTTCGCTCGCGGCTCGTACGTGATACGCAACGTCTCGGCGGGCGATCTCGACAGGGCGGCACGCGAGCTCGGTGTTTCTGTGTACGCGATTCCGTCGGCGCCATCGGTCGCAATGCATCCCGCACGCGCCGCGCGTGTCGCGATCCTGCATACGTGGTCGAGCACACAAACGGAAGGCTGGTGGCGCCAGGCCTTCGACGTGGCGCACATCCCGTACAGCTACATCAACGTTCAGGATGTCGCGAAGAATCCGAATCTGAACGCGAAGTACGACGTGATTCTCTTTCCACCCTCGGGGAACGCTCAGTCCATCGTGCAGGGAATGCCGATGTGGCGCAACCCGATGCCATGGAAGACGACGCCGCTCACGCCGAACATCGGGAAGCTGGACCAGACTGACGACATCCGCCCGGGACTCGGGCTCCAGGGAGTGCAGAATCTGGAAGGCTTCGTGGCGCGCGGCGGTGTGCTGGTCACCGTATCGAGCACCGCCGACTTCGCGATCCAGTACGGACTCGCCAGCGGCGTCAGCGCGAATCAGGCAGGGCGTGGCAAGATCGTCGGAAGTCTGCTGCGCACTCGCATCGTGGACGACGCCAGTCCACTCGTGTATGGCGTGTCGGACAGCCTCGCGGTTTACAGCGAAGACGGCGAGAGCTTCAGCGTCAGCAACACACGCGGCGGTGGGCGGGGGAGTCGTTTCGGTGGCGGAGAGGCGGTGCGTGCAACGGGTCGCGGTACAACCGACGATCCCGACGTGCCCCAGGGTCGACCTCAACTCGCGCCGCGCAACATGGCACCGCCTCGCGTGACCGTCGAGCCGTGGCAGGCGGCTCCGATCACCGATGAACAACTGCGCAACCCGTTGTCGATCATCCCGCCGAACCAGCGCCCGCGTGTTGCGCTGCGATTCACCGATCAGCGCAATCTGCTGGTCTCGGGGCTGCTCGATGGCGGAAGCGATGTTGCGCAGCGACCGGCAGTCGTGGATGTCCCGATGCAGAAGGGACATGTAGTCCTGTTTGCGAACAACCCGATCTATCGTGGGGAGACGATCGGCGCCTATCCGCTCGTGTTCAACGCAATCCTGAACTTCGATCATCTCGACGCGGGGCGAAAGCTGGACACGAAGTAAGTCTGCGAGCGTTGGCGTGGACTGGCCCGTGAGCTTGTCCACGCCAACGCGGGGGCCTGCCCTGCCGAAGGGAATGCGCGACGGATAGCCCGCGCGCGGGAGGCCACTCGGCCGCAATGGGCCGATTTTTGCCAATCCAGTGTGAGCACCGCAAGCGATCAGGCGCGCGCAGACGCGCTTCGGCCCTCTTGCGATGAGTATGGCGGCACGAGTGTGCCACCGATTTCATGTCTCACAGGGATTACACAATGCAAGCATCTGATGCACCATTTCGCCCTGATTCGCGCCTACTGACGAAACGTGCGTCGGCCGCGCTCCTTGTCCTTGCCGTCGCATGTGGAGGCAGCAGCGATATGACCGGGCCCGGTCCCGGAAACGGCGGTGGTGGAAATCCAGCCCCAGTGGCGTCGGTAACGGTAAGTCCAGCCACGGCGAATCTTCTCGTTGGCGTTGTTGATAGCACAACGCTTGGCACAGTTGTGATCGCCCCGACGGTGAAAGACGCGAGCGGTAACGTACTCTCGGGACGGACGATCACGTGGTCATCGAGCGCGTCAAGCGTGGCGACGGTGAGCAGCACGGGCGTGGTCTCTGCCGTAGGACCGGGCAGTGCATCGATAATGGCTAGCAGCGGTGGACAGACCGGACAGGTTTCGGTCACTGTGACTCGTCCCGCTGTCGACACTATCAAGGTTACCCCACTTGCAAGCACAATAAAGGTCGGCGCGTCCGAAACATTAGTAGTCACCCTACTCGATGCCCAGGGACACGCTCTGAGCGGTGGCCGACCGATCGTCGAGTTCAACAACAGCCCGTCGATCATTACAGCGTCTGGTGGCACGATTACTGGCGTTGCGCCAGGCACGGGGACCATCAGTTACAAGAGCGAGAACAATGCTGTCACAGTCGCGACGATCACTGTAACGCAATGATGTGTCACGTTGTGTCCGGTTTCGACGCTGCATTCGGGAGCGAAGTAGTCCTCCGGCACGATCTCTGCCTTCCCTGAGCGCATCGTCAGATATGGCCGGCGCGGTTCGAATGCACCGCGATTCGCATTTTCCAGAGATACGCGTCTGACGCAACACTTCAGCACGGAGAAGTACATCATGAAGCAACTTTGGAGAGGAGTCAGCGCGGTAGCACTGGCTGGCGGCGCAATCCTGATAGCGGGAAGCACGGCGGGAGCGCAGGTAACGTTCACCGGCAGCACCTTTGGTTGCTTCTACACGACCGCAACCGCGCCGACAAACTGCTCTGGCCTGCTGGCGAGCACGGGTAACCTGACCTACACTGGCTCTACGTTCAACGTGACCAGCAACCCCGCGGATGGCCTCGTATCAATCGGCGCCGCACCGGCTTCGCCCAACGTGAACAATCTCGGATCCTTCAAGCTGGTGGACGGCAACAACAATTATACAGGTCAGAATTTCGCTCTCTTCATGAACTTCGCCAACCCAACGGGCGTCGTCGGCAACAACGTGTACACGGCGATGTTGACTGGAAATCTGTCGAACGCCACGGGTGGCAACGTCTTCATAGATTTCAACAACACGGCGCATGACTACACATTCGCCGACGGCACTACGCTGAGCTTCGCGGTCGATGACGCATCCATCAACGATCAGACGAACGGCGGGACCGGCACCACGGTAGCGGTAACGGGACACGGCTTCACGCGTGTGCCAGCTTCGACAGTTCCTGAGCCGAGCTCGCTGGCGCTGATGGGCACGGGACTGATCGGCATCGTTCCTCTCATCCGTCGTCGCCGCAAGGTGTGACCAACCATTGCACTTTCATGGTGCATCGATGTGAAGAAGGCCAGCGACATACGTTGCTGGCCTTTCTCACATCCCGGCTGTCCGGGGACGGCAGTGCGCGCCGCCGCGCTCGACACGCCGCAATCCGCAGGTACGCGACCGTTCACCGTGCGCTCGTCTAGCGCAGACGGACATCGTGAGGCTAATTAGTGCGGCGAGTCGCATACCTCGCGCATTGCGACTCGAGCCGTTTCCAACAGCCCACTACAACCCGTCTCTCGTGAATTCCCGTCGCCAGTTCCTGATTCAAGCTCCAATTGGTATCCTCGGCGCACTCGTCGCCTGTCGTAGCGACGAACAGGCAGCGGGTGCGCATCCCGCCGCCGCCACGCCGGGAGCACCGCCGGCCTTCAACACTGCACCCCCCGTTGGACCCCAGGTGACACCGGCGACCTTCGCCGAAGCTGAGAAGTTGGTCCAGGTGCAGATGACTGACGCCGAGCGGCAGATGGCGGCGACGAGTTGGCGTACGTCGATGGCTGCTCTGGTCGAGCGGCGAGTCGGACCGCGGAAGGTACAGTTGGAGCCGACGCTCGCCCCTGCCACCGTCTGGAATCCGGACATAGGAGGGCAATCGACCGGACCCGTTCGGAAGCGGTTCGTACGCAGCAGCACAGATCACGGCCCGTTGCCGGCGAGCGATGAAGACATTGCGTTCGCGCCCGTGACGCAACTGTCTCGCTGGGTTGAGACACGCAAGCTTACATCCGATCGCCTAACGCGCATCTATCTCGACAGACTCACGCGCTTCGATCCGCAACTACGGTGCGTGATAACGTTGACGCGCGACACAGCGCTGGCCCAGGCGAAACAGGCGGACGCTGAGATAGCTGCGGGCAAGTACCGCGGACCGCTGCACGGGATTCCGTATGGCGTGAAGGATTTGCTCGACACTGCAGGGATCGCGACCACGTACGGCGCCGAGCCGTTTCGGAATCGCGTACCGAGCACGGATTCAGCGGTCGTCGCGCGGCTGCGCAAGGCTGGCGGAGTGCTCGTGGCAAAGTTGAGCATGGGCGCGCTGGCACTCAACGACATCTGGTTCGGCGGTCAGACGATGAACCCGTGGCTGCCGGAAGAAGGCGCGTCGGGATCGAGTGCAGGTCCTGGTGCGGCGACGGCGGCTGGCCTCGTTGGCTTTTCCGTTGGAAGCGAGACAGGTGGGAGCATCGTAAGCCCGAGCATGCGTTGTGGTGTCACGGGATTGCGGCCCACGTACGGTCGCGTACCACGCACCGGGGCAATGACGCTCTGCTGGTCGCTCGACAAGCTTGGTCCGATGACGCGAAGCGTGGAAGACGCGATGCTCGTGCTCGATGCGATCACAGGCCCCGACTCGGGCGACGTAGCGAGCATGCCAAGTCATCTCGACTTCGATGCCGGCGCGTCGGTGAAGGGTCTGCGCGTGGGATACTTCCCAGCGTGGATGAAGGAAGCACCCGCGACGGACGTCGATCGCGCAACGCTGGACGCGATCGGAAAGCTCGGCATGGTACCGACGCCGGTCACCCTTCCCGACTGGCCATACGATTCACTGAACCTGATGTTGTTTGCGGAAGCCGCGGCCGCGTTCGAGGAGCTCACGCTGAGCAATCGTGATGACGAGCTGAAGGCGCAGGTTCCTGACGCGTGGCCCAATCAATTTCGCGAGGCGCGCTTTTTGTCTGCGGTCGATTTCGTGCAGGCTGACAGGTTGCGACGCAAGGTTGCAGCCGAGATGGCGCGACTGATGTCGCAGGTGGATCTGCTGCTGGTTCCGTCGCTCCGCGACGAGATGCTCGTGATATCCAATAACACCGGACATCCGTCGCTCACGTTACGCACTGGATTCGTGCATGTGTCGGAGGCGCGCAGTGACTGGGCGCCCGATCCTGCACATCCGCTGCCGAAGTTCTCACCGCCGCGCCGGGTTCCGCATGGAGTCACACTCATCGGGCGGTTGTTCGACGAAGGAACAATCGCGCGTGCGGGGTTGGCGCTGGAGAGGTCGCTGGGAGTTGTGGGAGAGCGGCCGCCTGGATTCTGAACGGAGATACTGATTGCTGGATGACAGAAGGGCGACTGCACGACAGTCGCCCTTCCTTGCTAGGCATCAACCAGCGAAGCCCCTACTGCACAGCGTTGATCATGTCGAAGATCGGCAAGTACATGGCAACGACCATGCCGCCAACCACCACACCCAAGAACACGATCATCAACGGCTCCAACGCCGCCAGCAATCCCGTAACCGCCGCATCCACTTCTTCATCATAGAAGTCGGCGATCTTCGACAGCATCTCGTCCAGTCCACCCGTCTGCTCACCGACCGAGATCATCGAGATGACCATCGGCGGGAACACCTTGCTCTTGGCGAGTGGCTGCGCGATCGTGTCACCGCCGGCAATGCTTGCGCGGCTGGCCATGATGGCATCCTGAATCACACGGTTTCCGGCGGTCTTCGCCGTGATCTCGAGGCCGTCGAGAATACTCACGCCTGAGCTGATCAGCGTACCGAGCGTGCGGGTGAAGCGCGAGACAGCGCTCTTTCGGAGCACATCGCCCAGGATCGGAACTCTCAGCAGCATGCGATCGATCCGCAGCTTGCCGTCAGGCGTACGGTAGTATTTGGCGAGAAACATCACGACGCCTGTGCCCACTCCGCCCAGCAACCACCAGTAGCTCTTGAGCAGGCTCGATGCGCCAATCACTATGCGCGTCGGCATCGGCAGCGCGAGACCCACAGATCCGAACATCTTCTGGAAGACAGGAATGACAAAGAGCAGCAGCGTCGTCACCGCGATGAACGCGACAGACATGATGACGCCTGGATAGATCATCGCGCCCTTCACCTTGCGAATGAGAGCGTCGTTCTTTTCCATGAACGTCGCGAGACGCATGAGGATCGTATCGAGAATACCGCCGGCTTCACCCGCGGCGACCATGTTGACGTACAGCTCGGTGAATGCCTTGGGATGCTTGCGCAACGCATCGGCAAGCGTGTGGCCGCTCTCCACGTCGAACACCACCTCACGTGTCACGGAGGCCAGCGCCTTGTTGTCGGTCTGCTTGGACAGAATGTCGAGCGCCTGTACCAGCGGGAGGCCGGAGTTGATCATCGTCGAGAACTGGCGCGTGAATATGACGATATCACGCGTCTTTATGCGCCCGAGACGCTTGGGCTTCTTCTTCGATTCGTCCTCGATCTTGACGAGTGTCAAACGCTGACGCCGCAATTGAGCGATGACGTCATCCTTGGACGCTGCGTCCATGGTCGCTGACTTGAGCTCGCCGCCGGCAGCGCGGGCGGTGTATGCGAACGTGGGCATCGGTTACCTCCTGCCTCCACTTGTGGAGTACGGCGTCTGTGCCGTGCCCCGTACCGGTCCATCCTTGCTTGGCTCGCCGTCGGCGTTCACACCGGTCATGCGCATGAATTCCGCAGGGTCACCGCTGACGCGAAGGCACTCCTCGGCGGATACTTCACGCGCCATGTAGAGTGCGTACAGCGAATCGTTGAGTGTCTGCATTCCGTACTTCTTTCCCGACTGCATGGTCGAGTATATCTGGTGGATCTTGTCGTCGCGGATGAGCGCACGGACGGCCTGGTTCATCACCAGAACCTCGGCGGCCATCGCGCGAGCCTTGCCACCTACAGTCTGCACGAGGGTCTGGCTGACGATTCCCTCGAGCACGAACGCGAGCTGCGCGCGCACCTGCGGCTGCTGATGGCTCGGGAATACGTCGATGATGCGGTTGATCGCTTCCGCGGCTGAATTGGTGTGCAGAGTTGCGAAGGCGAGGTGACCCGTCTCGGCGATCGTGAGCGCGGCCTGGATCGTCTCCAGATCGCGCATCTCGCCGATGAGGATCACGTCGGGATCTTCGCGCAAGGCGTACTTGAGAGCCGTAGCGAATGACTTCGTGTCGGTACCAACCTCACGCTGGTTGACGATGCAACCCTGGTGACGGTGGATGAACTCGATCGGATCTTCGACTGTTATGATGTGCCCGCGCCGCTCGCGATTGATCCGGTCGATCATGGCGGCGAGCGTTGTCGATTTTCCCGAGCCGGTGGGACCAGTGACGAGCACGAGGCCGCGCGGACGCTCGGCCATCTTGGATACCGCTGCAGGGAGCTTCAGCTCTTCGAACGTGCGGACAGTGAACGGAATTTGCCGGAAGACGATCGATACCGAACCGCGCTGCTTGAATACGTTCCCGCGGAATCGAGCCAGGTTCGCAAGACCGAACGAGAAGTCCAGCTCGTCCTCGACCTCGAAACGCTTCTTCTGCTGATCGGTAAGAACGGAGTATGCGAGCTGGAGCGTCTCCTTTGGCGTGAGCGCCAATGGAAAGCGCGAATCCGTGATGTCACCATTGATGCGCAACTTGGGACGGGTGTTGCAAACGACGTGCAGATCCGACGCGCCTCGCTCGATCATCTCCTCGAGCAGGCCGCGCAGGCTCAGCTCCGGGGCGCGGGGCGAATTTGCCTGCGGCGTACCCGGGCCTGCCAGAGGCTGCTCCATCGACCGCGCGGCGTGTGGACCGCCGGACGGCTCGGAAGGTTGTGGTCTGAATGACGAGGCTGGTGCAGTCATGTGCTCTTGCGTTTGAGTGCGCGACCCCTGACGGAGCCGAAAATGTGCTTCGTAAACGACTGCAAAGACCGATGCGGGGTCACGCAGCGGTCTCGCGTATTACCTGATCAAGTGTCGTGATTCCCTTCAGGACCTTGAGCCATCCGTCCATTCTCAGGGTCAACATTCCCTGGCCGATGGCGGCATCCTTGATGTCGTCGGCGTCGCCGTTCTTCATGATGATCTTGCGCAGCTCCGAGGTCACAAACATGACCTCGTAGAGACCCTGGCGGCCCTTGAGTCCGGTGCCTCCGCACGCATCGCAGCCCTTACCCTTGAAGAAGGGCAGCTCGCCAATGGTGGTCGAGAGCGATAGACCGTTCAGGTGCGGCGCAGCTTCTGGCGTCGCGCGCGAGCGAGCATCGTTGAGCGACATCTCGGTGAATCGCAGCTCCCGAAGCGTGGTCGATGCCTTGACCTTGGCGCCGGTCAATTCGATGTCGTCGGGCACGTAGCGGGTCTTGCAGTTCGGACAGATACGGCGGACGAGACGCTGCGCAAGAATGAGATTGAGCGCACTCGCGACGTTGAACGGCTCCAGTCCCATATCCAGCAAACGTGTAACGGTCTCAGGCGCCGAGTTGGTGTGCAGGGTGCTCATGACGAGGTGACCCGTGAGGGCTGCCTTGATCGCGATGCCGCCGGTTTCGAGATCTCGAACCTCACCGACCATGATGATGTTCGGATCCTGGCGCAGGAATGCTTTCAGCGCCGCGGCGAAGCTCATGCCGATCTCGGTGCGTACCTGAACCTGATTGATGCCGTAAAGGTTGTACTCGACGGGGTCTTCGGCGGTCATGATGTTGACATCGACCGTGTTCACCTTGGACAAAGCGGAATACAGTGTAGTCGTCTTACCAGAACCGGTTGGTCCCGTAACCAGCACCATGCCGTACGGATTCTGCACCGCTTCCATCAACTCGCGCTCTGCACGCGGCTCGATGCCGAAGGTCTCGAGATCGAGGGTAAGGTTGCCCTTGTCGAGAATGCGCAGTACGACCTTCTCACCGAACAGCGTGGGAAGCGTGGAGACGCGGAAGTCGATGACCTTGCGGCCGATCTTGAGCTTGATGCGTCCGTCCTGCGGGACGCGTCGCTCCGCGATGTTCAGACCGGCCATGATCTTGAAGCGCGAGATGAGAGCTGCGCGCATCTTGAACGGCGGTTTCATTACTTCGCGAAGCACGCCGTCGACGCGATAGCGAACGCGCAGCTCCTTCTCGAAACACTCGAAGTGGACGTCCGACGCGCCCTTGTGCAGCGCGTCGGTGAGAATCGCATTGATGAGCTTGACGACTGGCGCTTCGTTGACTGCGACTGTCAACGCTGCAGCGGTCATCTCCTCCTGCTCTTCCTCGACCATCTCGACGTCTTCGTCACCGAGGTCGATGTCGTCGAGAAGCCGCTCCATTCCGACGTCAGTCATCGATTCTTCGGGATACACTCGCTCGATCATCGTGCGCAGAGTGTATTCGCCAGCGATCACGGGATATATGTCCGAGCGCGTGCGGAACTTCAGATCGTCGATGACGCGAATGTTCGTCGGGTCCGCCATCGCCACGTACAGCACACGACCTTCACGCTTGAGCGGAAGCACGAGATGCTGAATCGCGATCTCGGCGGGAACGAGCCGCACGAGTGCGGGATCGATGTCCGACTTGGTAAGATCGACGGCGGGAATCTTGTACTGACGCGCGAGCAGACGGGTGAGCGTCAGCTCCTCGACCATTCCCAGCTTGACGAGCGTGTAGCCTAGTCGCCCGCCATTGCTGCGCTGTTCCTGCAACGCCTGCGCGAGCTGTTCACGGGAGATGAGGCCTTCGGAAACAAGGAGGGCGCCGATGCGCTCCGCGCTCTGCGCGACTGGCGCAACAGTGGCTGTCATGGGTTGGCCGCCGTTTTCCGCCGTCCGGATGTGCTCGCCGGAAGTGGGCGGGGACGAATGACTGTATTCCGGGGTCGTGGAATGCGAGAGAATGTCACTCTGGGTGCCAGTTTTCTTAAGGTACTTGCTGAAAGGAACGGAACACGTTGCAACTCCCCTAACGAGCCAAACGGTCCGAACGAATCCCGGTCCGCTACAATAAGACGAGCCATACCCTTGGGGAGTACACCAATCGCATCGATCTCGGACATCGTGGCCCGATCGAGATCGATTATTGAATTGGAGTCTCGGATGATCTGACTCGTTCTTGACCCGCTCGCGCCAGTTCGAGCGGTTTTACGCCTGGAACTGGACGACTTGCCCGGGGCACCCGGGCCGCCCGGTGCCGAACCAGTTGGTTCGGACACAAATGTGTCTGTGGAAGGGCGTGGCCCGGCTGGACTCCGAGCGCGCCAGACGCGGACGCCGGCGCCGAGGATCGCGACGATTCCGAAGAAGAGGAGTGCCTTTCGTTCAGCTGGGGTTGCCATGGAGGCAACATCGGAGAAAACGGCGCGGCGCGGATGATCGAGGAGCGGCGCGTTGGATTGTTTCGGTGCGGCGGGGGGTGGGTGGTGGTGGTGCTGCCGCTGCTGCGGACTGGGCCTCGTCGGGGAGGGGCGCGGGGGGCTGCGGCGCTACCGGAGCGGGTGCTGGGGGACTGGGACTCGTCTGGGCAGGCACGGGGCCTGCCCGGGCTACATGACTCGTAGCGCGGGAGGGCGTCGTCGGGGCAGGCACGGGGCCTGCCCGGGCTACATGACTGGTAGCGCGGGAGGGCGTCGTCGGGGGCAGGCACGGGGGCCTGCCCTTACGAGTGCCGGGGTGGTGCTAGCGCGTGGTCACGAGGGCGGCGGCGACGTCACCTACGATGCCGAGAGATTTGGCGGAGATCTTGTCCATCGTGTCGGCGAGGGTGTGGTGATAGTTGTTGGTGGGCGATTCGTAGTCGATGTCGATGACGTCGATCACACGAAGGCCGGCTTGAAGCAGCGGGATGTGGTCGTCGGTGACGGCGAGCCCCATCTGAGGCAGGAAGTACTGGGAGTAACCGAGATCGTCGGCGGTCTTCCACACACGTGACACGACCTCGGGGGCGCGCGCGACGGAGTTCTGTTCCTCGTAGATGTTGAGCTCCTTGTCGCCGATCATGTCGAAAAGAACGCCGAAGATGGGCTGGTAGCCTGGAGACGGGAGATGCGACGCGAAGTACGTCGATCCTATCAGCACGTCGACGTCCTTGGGCGGGCCGAAGCTGCCATAATCCTCGCCGTCGACGAAGAGCAGGTCCACACCGACATTCGGTGGCGTCTTCTTGAGGAGGTCACCGAGCGCTACGAAGAGGCCGACGCCGGAGGCTCCATCGTTGGCACCGAGGATGGGCTTGGTCCGATTGGCCGGGTTGGGGTCACTATCGGCGATTGGCCTGGTATCCCAGTGCGTTACGTAGAGCACGCGATCGGTCGCCTGCGGACGGAATCGCGCGAGGATATTTCGCATAGGGATGCTATCGCCGTTTGCGAGCGTGTGCATCCAGCGCTGCTCGATGACCGTGTCGGCGCGGGTGCGCATCTGCGCGACTATCCAGTCACCGGCCTTCTGCCAGCCTGGCGAGCCTGGAATACGCGGTCCGAATGATACCTGCGTGCCAGCATAGCGGTACGCCGCTTCGCCATCGAATCCCGTTTTGGACTTCTGACAACCAGCGACAAGGGGGAGAATGGCAAGATAGAGGAGCAATCGATTCATACGTAGCGTGTAGGTGGACGGAGAAAAGATACTCCGCGTAGCGGTCGTTGGCTGTCTGCGACCGATGGCGTCAGTGCATCTCGCCCGAGTAGAACTGCAGATGGAGAATCGCGCTCAGGACGGTTTGCGTGAACGTTCTGCTGAGGTTGGCGTCGAAGCTATTGACGCGGGAGATTACGAAGGTGGACGTCATCGTATCGGACACGTCGGTGTCAGCGGAGAAGCTGGCCGAGCGACGACCGTTGTCGGTGAGGCGGCTGCGGCCCACGATGTCGAGCGGATTGAGCACGTAGCTCTTGCCGTGACTGTTCTGGAACGAGAGCCGCGTACGCAGGTCGCCGTGCGGATGCCATTGCGCGGGAAGCGCGAATGCCCGGGCCACATCGGCGTTAATGTCCATCGAAGTTCCGCGGCCGCTGAGGCCGGGCTCGTTGTCCAGACGCTGAACGAGATTGACCCCCAGCGAAGTGGTGAGCGGACGCGATCCCGCCCATATGGCGCTCAGTGAAACGGGGTAGCTTCGAATGCGCGTCTCGCCGTTCTCGCCATCCGGCAGGGAGAACTCACCCGGGCTGGCGAGCCGCTGAGTCGTGCCGGCGACCCGCGCGCTCGCGCTGAAGTTCCGGATCAACGCCGTGGAGTCTGCGATGCGCTTGGTCCAGCGCAATGCGACATCGGGAAAGACGAGTTGCGTCGCATCTCCCACATCCTGGCCGTTGTCCGATCGCAATGTCCAGCTTCGCTGCGTGAGTCTCTGCAGGTGGTTTGTGAGCGTCGCGCCGAACGGCAGGTTGATCGTCTGCGACAGGGTGAGCTGATCGTTTACACCCGCGCTGGTCGCCGACTCCGATCCGATGTGTCTGAACTGGCTTACACTGCCGAAACCAAGCTGAAACATGAGTGGCGCCGACGCCGCGGCACCGTCGTACGCCGTGAGCACGTTTCGGTCCAGCGATACGTCCAGCGGCTGAAATGCGCTGATCATCGCCTTGACGCCCGGAATGAACGACGTTGCACCTGCAAGCGCGCGAAAGTCGATCGTGAAACCAAGATTGGCGTTCTGGGTATTGCCGATATTGCGCGGAATGCGGAACTCACCGAGGGAATCGGCTGCGCGTATGAAGTCGAGCGTGTTTGGGTCGCGCAGCATGTTGTAATTCGAGCTGCTATTGAAGCGGGCGCGCAGCCACGGCAGAGGAGTGACACTGTAGCTCAGCTGCGTCCCCACGGTACGCTGGCGCTCGAGGCCGGTGTCGAATCCAGCAAAGCGATTGCGCTCCTGCGCATCGACCACCCCGAGGTTCGGGATTTCCCCGTAAGACCTCATGTCGCGCAGCGAGGACATGTTGAATCGAATAGTACTATTGCGGAGCGGATGAAACGCGATCGCGCCCCCGTTGCTGATGGTATTCGTGAGGCCGTTGACGACCTGCGCGGTATCATCCAGCGCCGCGGCCGGCTTGAGATAGGTCAATCGCCGGTCATTGCCGTTCTCGTACGTCGAGGTGAGATAAACCTCGGTGGGCAACACGGTTGCGAGCGAAGGCGCGAGGGCACGAATGAGATTGTACTCAAGACCGACACGGAGGTCATGGGCGTGACCGTCCTCGTATTCGCTCTGCGCGTCGGCCGATGTGTACGTTCCCTGCATGCTCAGATTGTTCAACACGGGCGCGAGCGTTCCGCCCTTTACCGGCGTCGCGCGCTTGACGCCGAAAGTAACGGACGTAGCTCCGTTGTGGGGCGATCTGAGACCGGGCACCGCGCTCGCGTCGATGTCTGATTGCGTCAGATAAGTGGGGACGCTCGATGCACCGCTGTAGTTGAACGTGACCGGGATCGCGTAACCCAGCGAGCGCGGCAGCAGCTTCTCCAGACGGAATGCCGCACTCACATCCACCGTATTGTCAGTGAGGTACGTCGGCTGGTCTCCGAGTTGCCGGAAGTTGGGATCGCGTCGCGTAAGATTGACGCGAACGTCTGCGAAATCACTCGCCGTGACGCCGAGTGCAACCTGGCCAGCGAAACCTGTTGCGTCGACGACTCCGCCGAGCCGCAGGTCGTCGACCCACAACTCCAGGGTGTCGCTCGGCGATATCGGACGTGCCGCCGACGTGCCCGGCACGCGCATCATTCCAACCGAGAGTTCCTGAATCGCCGCCAGGTTGGGCGGGTTGACGCCCGGGTCGGTGGTGTACACCATGTAACCATCGGCGCAGGCTGCGTACACGGCACTTGTCGCCGTGGTTGGCTGAAACGGAGTATTCGCGATGAGAACCGAATCGGCACCGGTACACGTGTTGCGCCGCGAACCCCGGAGATACGCATTCTGAATTTGCGCACGGAGCGCGATGAGCCTGGAG
This sequence comes from Gemmatimonadota bacterium, assembly GCA_027307165.1. Lineage (GTDB taxonomy): Bacteria > Gemmatimonadota > Gemmatimonadetes > Gemmatimonadales > Gemmatimonadaceae > Fen-1247. Next base: position 67,792 of record DAHUXM010000018.1, read on the forward strand.
AACTGGACGCGGACTTCAGGGAGCCATGCTGATGGGCCCGCGCCGTTACCCGGCAACGGTGTGTGATACATATAGAAGTTCGACGCGTCGTGACCGAGCTTCACATAGAATTGAAGCTCGCCGTCAGCACCCCATCCGTTACTCACTCCGCGAGCCCATACCCGCAGTTCCTTGTAGCTCATGAAGTTCTTCTGACCTTCGGGGAACCGGTAGTACGCTTCAGCACGATCGAACGTATTCAGGCCACCAGCGATTACGCGGAGCGAATGCTCATTGATGGGAACGCGCGACGAGGTAACCGGAGTTGCCTTGAGATCGGGCAGATTGGTGACGCCCGGCGGCGAATCGTAATTCACACCTCCCGACACGCCGCGATCCTGTGTGCCGACGGTGCCGACGGTGACGAAGCCGAGATCGGGCTGCTCACCTGCCAGACCGCGAATCGCCGCCTCGCTCCGCTTGAGCCATGGCGCGCCCGTGAGACGAAGTTGATCCAGCGCCACCTGACTGAACGCCGTGTCCGGTACGCCAGCTCCCGAGATCATGGTAATGCGCAAGGCGCGGGCGCGACTCAGCAACGGTGAATTCAGTGTGTCGTCGGGTGCGCGGAACGGCACGCGAACGAAGACCCAGCACGCTGGTGTGCGCGGAACAGTCTCGCCACGCGCAACCGGCCGCTCGATGCACTTTCCAACGCGATTGAACTTCCGTTCGTCGGAAAGATCCACTACGAATCGTCTGATCTGCTCCTGCTCACGCTGGGTACTGCTGAGATTGAGCACGTTGTCGCCGTCGAGATCTTCCTCGTCGAGGCGGCCATTGCCAACGGTGCAATTCGTGCGCGTGTCGCCCACCTGATAGAGCGCGCCATACCGGTTTCTGCAGATCGGGAATTTCGGAACGATGCGCGGCGTGGGAAGCTGCCCCGGTATGGTATCAGCGATCACTACTGCGCTGTCCGCGACATCTCCGGGCAATCCCGTGTCGTTCGCGTTTGCATTGAACGCACGCGAAAATGGATCGCGTTCGCTATTGAGCCTGTCGAATCCGGAAAGACGGCGCCCTGACATCACCGTGTCGCGCAGCACGGCGTTCACGGCCTGGATGCGAATCGTATCGGGTTGAAAAACCACCGAGTTTTCGGAGATCTCTCCCACGTCGAACACGAGAGTCGGGTTGCGCGACCGGCCGACCGCGGACGTATCCACGAGCGCCCAGAATTCGACGTTTTCAGTGCGCGACACGTCAGCACCGGATGGACTGAGCGATGTCCGGATGGAGCGCCATCGGCGACCCGTCTGCGTCACTCCGGTGCTCCAGTGCGCATTGCTGTTCTGGTCATCGCGCAACCCGCGTGACAGCGGATACAGCGTGAGCCAGAGTATCTGCTCCGGCGCAGCGACGCCGACGCCGGAGAACGCAACCTCCGGATCGATCTTGTCGATCGTGAATTGAATCTGCTTGCCGAGGGAATCGCGTATGTTGGTCTGAAATGCAAGCTGAGTCGCGTGACTGATGTCCAGCAGATTGGGGCCGTACTTCGCGAGCACGTTGTGTGCGACGGCAGGCTGGCTGCTGTAATACCAGTACTGATCTCCCAGCAGAACATCGAGACCGCCAGCTTCCTCGAACGATTCGATGTACGCCTGCTGGCCGGCACTCGGCTGCGGTTTGCTTGCTGCAAACTCTCCGGCGAGAGAAACATGGGATGGCACGTCGGTGTGGCCGTACGGGAGCTTCGACACCAGTCTGGTGAGCGGGTCCGCATCGAAGTTCATCGTAGCGTTGATGCCACCGATGAGCATCGATTGCGGCTCCAGGCCGAGCGTGGGGCGCGTGTATGTACTCTTCTGCGATTGCGACAGTGCCAGGAGATTGATCTGGCCGTTGGACAACGGAATCTCTAGTGACGACCCGAATATCGAGGTCGGCGTTTCCACGAACAGCGGATTCTCCTCGAACTGCACGGTCACCTGTCGCGGGCGCGGGAACAACGTATCCGGCCGCGCGAAGTTCACGCGGCCAAGATCGTAATCGACGGAATAATCGCTGCCGCGTGCGAGCAGGACGTTGTCGACGAAAATGCGCTCCGAATTCGGCCGCACCTGCACGGCGCCGAGTGATAGAGTTCCGTTGTTACCGTTACCCTGCGCCTGGTAGCGCAGCCGTATGTGGTAGACGGCGCCGGGGCGTTGCGACGATATGAGATAGTCGGCGGGGGTCGTGTAGACTGTATCGTTGTGCGGATTCCCTGCACCGGCCATGCCGTTGCTTGCGAATGGGCGGACCGACGGAAATACCAGGAACTGATCGCGGATCGTGGGCGTGCCGAATGCGCCGACACCGAGGGCAAAGTTGGGATCGGTCGGACGTGGCCAGAGACGGTTCTCGACATCGAAGGTCGAGCTGTTGGTAGGCTGTGCCAGTCCGAACAGTTGCAGATAGCTAGCTGCCTTTCCCGTCACGGGCTTTTCCTGATCGGTAGCGTTTCCCGTGACGACCTTGACGCTCACGCTCTGACGTATGACGTCGCTGCCACCGAGTCGATAGACCGAACGAATCTCATGCCGGAACGCAGCGTCCGTCGGCTGAACGTTCGGGTCCCACAGCAGATTCGCGAACTGATCGTGTGCCGCGGAATATTCGAGGTCGGGCGTTCCGCCAGTGGTGACATGAGTGGTAAGGACGCCGCCGATGCGGACGCGATATGCAACGACGAGCCGCTCATTGTTGAGTGACAGTGGACGCACGAGTGCGATCCAGAGGCGCGACGGATCGGCGTAGTAGTCCACTCCCTCGCGCAGCAGCTCGTACACCTGCCCTTTCTGCGAGCGGGGATCACCGATAATGCGGAACTGCGGACCGTTCGGATTGGGCGGCTGACCACCAATCAGAAGGCGGTATACATATATCGCGGCAGGACGCAACGTGTCGGGAAGCGCGGCAGCCAGTTGCGTCATCTGCTGCCGGTTGAGGATGTCGATGTTGGGATATCCTGCGAACAACCTGGGATCGACAGTGAAGAAGAAGCGGCGCGGCTCGAACTGGTAGTCTTCGACCGTGCGATCGACCGCTTGCAGAACGTGATCACCGACCGTGAAGACTCGATCGCGAACCACGTTGCCCTTCTGCTGCGCGACGATGCTGCGCAGCTTGATTCCCTCACCGAGATTGGCGACCGCCTGCACGCCATAATTGCCGCTCGGGATCGCCGCCGTGATGAAGCGTGACGGCGGCGGCTGGAACGTGACGTTGCCGACTTCGAGCTTCTGTATGAACTCGTCGGGCTTGCCCTCGAACGCAATCGAAATGGTATTGGACGCGTCGAACTCGCGCTGCGAGTCGTAGTCCACGTTCACGTGCACGCGCTCGGCGACCACGCCGGCGGATCGGAGCGCATACTGAAAATCGAGAGTCGGCTCGAAGGCGGAACGACAGGTGTTGGCCGCCAGGAAGTAGCTGACTCCCTGGCAGCGGTTGGTTTCATCCTTCTCGTTTCGGAACTCCAGTCTGGAGTCGACCTGAATGCCGAGATCGGCGTAATCGCCAAACAGTTGTTCATTCTTGACCGGCTCGCGGGCCTTACGCTGCTGGGCGTCTTCGGCGGAAAGCGGCTGCGGCCGGCCTGTGGCAAAATTCTGAACGGCGACCTGCCCCCAGACCGATTCCAGTATCGAACGACTGTTCAACTGGAAGGCTGTGGCGCGGGCTGCCTGGATCTGGGCTTCGGCTTCGCGGTACAGTGCGGCGTCGGTGCGAGTCTGGACCGTGGGCAGCTGAAGGGGGAGAGTATCCTTCCCGATGCGTACGCGGAGGCGTGACGGCGCGTGCACAGTCGTGTCCTTTACTTGCGCGCTGAGCGGTGACGCCAGCGCGCTGGAGAGCACAATCGCGAGCACGATCGCGAACGCGATTGGGCCGGCGAAGGACGGGGCCGATGCGCGGGCCCGGCGCAGTCCCCGTGAGCCAGGGGACGCGTGCTCTCTCCGGCGCGCTCGCAAAGGGCGCCCGGGGGAGACCCACCCTGTAAATTTCACCCCGTGAAGATACTCTCCAGATACGTTCTCAAGGAGCACCTGGGACCCCTCACATTCGCACTTACCGCTCTCACGTCGCTCCTGCTGCTCAACTACATCGCCAAGCAGTTCGGGAACCTGGTCGGAAAGGGGATCCCCTGGTCGGCGGTCGCGGAGTTCTTTCTTCTCTCCATTCCATTCACGGTCGCGCTCACACTGCCCATGGCGGTGCTCGTGGCGACCCTGCACGCATTCAGTCGCCTTGCCGCGGAGAACGAGATAACCGCACTCAAGGCGAGCGGGGTGAGTATCAAGAGCCTCATGACGCCGGTGCTGATAGCCGCGGCCGGCGTCACGCTCTTCATGATCGTCTTCAACGATCAGATTCTGCCGAGGACCAATCATCAGCTGGCAGTGCTGCAGTCCGACATCGCACAGAAGAAGCCGACGTTCGCGCTGCGCGAGCAGGTCATCAACGAGGTGAGTCCGGGAAAGCTGTTTCTGAGGGCGAACCATCTGGACGAAGCGTCGAATCTCATGCGGGACGTGACCATCTACGATCTGAGCGACGCGACGCGCCGCAGAACGATCTACGCCGACAGCGGCAACATGGCACTCGCGAAGAACCAGAGCGATCTGCTCCTGACGCTATACCACGGCTCGATGCAGGACGTGCCGGTGTTGAATCCATCTCAGCTGCAACGGCTCTTCTTCAACGTCGACCTCGTGACGGTGAAAGGAGTCGCGAATCAGTTCCAGAAGTCCACCGACGCACAGAACAAGGGCAATCGCGAGATGTCCGTGTGCGAGATGCAGCGAGAGGTGCGCCGCGGGCGCGCCGATTACATGGAAGCGCGCAAGGATTTTCTGAGAGGGATGAAGCAGGCGCGAGACAACCATGTCAAGCTCGGCGCCGACATGTACGCGACGGATACACACGTGCCGTCGAACATATCGCTTGGCGCGACGTATTGCTGGCTACTGAAAGAACTGCGTATTCCGACGCTCTCAGCGCAAGGTGCACCGCCCGCGCCGATGGTGCCTCAGGCTGGCGGTGCGCCACCGGTGAGACCAGGAGCGCAGAAAGCTGGTCCGGTGCCAGTACCACCGCCCAGTCAGTCCGGCTCCAAAGCACTCCCACAGAAGGCGCCCGCACCAACCGCCGCACCGATACGCGCGCGCATCTACACCACGCCGCCGCCGAGTGCGGGGCTCGAGGTGACGCCGAGTACGATCACGGTGGCGAAGGTACGACTTTTGGATGCGAAGACGTTGATTGACGGCTACGAGATCGAGATCCACAAGAAATTTGCGCTGGCCGTTGCCTGCTTCGTATTCGTGATGCTGGGCGCACCGATCGCGCTGCGTTTTCCGCGCGGCGGAGTCGGACTCACGCTCGGCGTGAGCCTGTTCGTGTTCGCGCTGTATTACATCGGACTCACCGCCGGGGCCGCGGCGGCGTCGCAGGGGCTGTTACCGCCGGTGATCGCGATGTGGGCCGCCAACGTGATATTCGCCGCAGTTGCGGTTGCGCTGCTCTGGCGCATGGGCAAGGAAGGAGCCACTGCGCGCGGAGGTGACATGCGGGAGATGCTCGGCAACGCGCGCGGATGGATGAAGCAACGGATGCGCCTGGTGCATCTGATTCGCGAGCGCCGGACGGAACGATGAAGCTGAGCCACATGATCAAGCCGCTGGACAGATACGTGTTCAGCGAATTCTGGCGTATCTTCGTGACGACTGCGCTGGGCTTTCCGGTACTGGTGATCATCATCGACATCACGGACAACCTCAACACGTATCTCCAGCGCAACCTACCGAAGTCGCAGATTGCGCTGAGCTATTTGTACTGGCTGCCGGATTCGATGTTCATGATTCTACCGGCAGCGGTATTGTTCGCGACGGTGTTCTCGATCGGATCGCTCACGCGGTACTCGGAGATCACGGCGGCCAAGGCTTCGGGGGTTTCGTTTTACAGATTCATCGCGCCGATCTTCGTCGGCGCACTGTTCGCGGTTGCGCTCGGGCTCGTGCTGGGCGAGGTCGCGCCGCACACGAACAAGCGACGGCTGGAGCTTCTGGAGACGCAGAGGTTCTCGGCCAGCACCGATCGATATAACTTCGCCTATGCATCGACAGCTGGACGTGTTTACAAGATCAGCGCGCTTCATCTGGCCACGAAGAAGGCGGACGGTGTCGAGATCGAGCGAAAGGGTAGTGGATCGGACTATCCGTCGTACATTGCGACATCGACTGGCGCCAGCTACACGCCGCGGGGCTGGGTACTGGGCCGCGGGACGATGCACATCATCACGAGCAACAGCACCAACATCACCTTTTCCTACGATTCCTTGTACGACAAGCAATTTACCGAGAAGCCCGAAGAGCTGACCGCATCGCCCAAGGCGCCTGCCGAGATGGACTACGCCGAGCTGGGGCGATTCATTCATGCGATGGAGCGATCGGGCACGGACGTGAACGAGCTGCGTGTGGAGCGAATGCTCAAGATCGCGATCCCGGTCACGAGTCTCGTGATCCTTCTTTTCGGCGCACCGCTTGCAACAAGCACGCAGCGAGGGGGTGCCGCCTACGGTGTGGGCGTGAGCCTCGCCACGACAATCATATTCCTGATGTTGATTCAGTTGACGAAAGCCGTTGGTGGAAAGGGGCTTCTTCCACCAGAGCTAGCGGCGTGGCTGCCCAGTATCTTGTTCGGTGTGATCGGGCTCACGCTCTTCATGCGCGTGCGTACCTGAGTGCGGTTCCTCGACAGGGCCAGCCGACCATTCTCCCGGATTGGCGAGCGCGGGTACTTCGCGGCGGATATCGTGCGCGCGCTTCCGGACTGGCGCACGTACGGCGTCGAAACGATCCGGCAGATGCGCAACATCGGCGTCGACTCGGTACCGCTCACAATCATCGTCGCGGCGTTCATCGGTGCCGTCACCGCATTTCAGACACGTTATCAACTTTTCGGCGGCGTGCAGCTGTCGGTAGTAGGGCTGATATCGAGACAGTCGGTGATTCTCGAACTGGGACCGTTGCTCACGGCGCTGGTGCTGACAGGCAGGGTCGGCGCGCGGATCACGGCTGAGCTGGGCACGATGCGTGTGACGGAGCAGATCGATGCTCTGGAGACGCTGGCGTACGATCCGATCGCCTATCTGGTGGTGCCACGTGTGATCGCGGCGATAATCATGCTGCCGATCCTCACCGTGTTCGCCGACGCTGTGGGCGTAGGGATGGCGTTTCTTACATCGGTCGTTGCGACTGACATCCTTCCATCCGATTTCATGGCTGGCCTGCAGCTCGCGTTTGCACCGTTCCAGATTGTCTATTCCCTGATCAAGGCGACGGTATTCGGCGCCGCCATATCGTTCTTCTGCTCTTACGAAGGCTACAACGCAAACGCGGGTGCCGAGGGCGTTGGGCGAAGCACCGCTGCTGCAGTTGTCATAACGTCGGTTGCGATACTCGTACTCGATGCCGTTACTGCGCTGCTCCTGGCGCCATACCTTCAGGCCTGACCCGGCTGACAATATGAAAAAGACTCGTGACGACATTCTGGTCGGCGTAGTGATAGTGGTGGGGCTCGTGATCGCGGTCATCGGATCGCTCTGGCTTGCGCGCGGCGGCCTGTCCAAGGGCTACCCGCTGTACGCGCGGTTCGCGTGGGGCGCCGGCCTCAAGACAGGTGCGCCGGTGTGGGTGAGCGGCGCAGCGGTCGGCTACGTCGCGGACGTGCAGTTTCGTCCGGACGGGAGTCTCCTGACTCAGTTGCGAATAACGAGCGACCAACCGATCCCGAAGCCGAGTCCGGCGACGGTGGTTCCGAATGGAATCTTCGGAGACGTTGCCGTGAACTTCACACCACGACCGTCGGGCACGCGATATGTCGAGGGCGATACCGTAGTGAGCGGTCCCGCCGCGGCAGGCATTGCGCAGCTGACGGCGAAGGCCGATTCGATCACGACGTCGGTCACCGCGCTTACGAGTGCGATGAACAAGGAACTCGTGGCGGGAGGCGGACTTGCGGATCTGCGTCAGACACTCGCTGGCACCAACAAGCTCATGTCGCAGCTGAGCGCCATCGCGACCGTGCAGTCGGCTCAGCTCACCGCTACGATGACGTCGCTTCGGCGTGCGACCTCGGCGGTGGATTCGGCCAAGATAGATTCGACGCTGTCGAACCTTCGGACCGCGAGCGGTAACATGAACTCGTTGACCATGTCGCTGGACTCCACCGGACGCGCACTGAATCGGATCGTGGCCAAGGTCGATAGCGGTAACGGATCAGCCGCAAAATTGGTCAACGATCCGGCGCTCTACAACGACGTCCACTCGCTGCTTGGACGGATGGACAGTCTGGTCGCTGACATCAAGAAGAATCCCAAACGGTACATCAATGTGAAGGTGTTCTAGGGTTCAGCCAACACAGCGAACGAGAATAAAAACACAAACGCCGCCACGGTCTGAACCGTGGCGGCGTTTGCGTTTGCTACCCTCAGGAACTTAGAAGCTATATCGCAGCGAAAGCTGCATGCTGTAGTTGGAAGCCACGTTCTGCGCGTTGTACCGCTGCGTGCTGGAATCGAACGTGTAAATGCCCTGCACCGGGTTGACGCCGTTGACGACTGGTCCCGTCACGTAGCCCGTCGTCGTCAGGAGGTTGGTCGCGCTGCTGTAAGGACCCGCTCCGCTGGAAACGAATGCCTGACGACCCCACTTGGGATTGAGCAGGTTTCCGAAGTTGATGATGTCCAGGCGCAGCGAGAGGTTCTGCTGGTGGAACGCCGCGAGCGACTGGGCCACGGTCACGTCGACTTCGTTGACCCACGGCGACCGGCAGGCATTCCGGCTAAGGATCTTGCCACGGCTTTCCCGCAGACACGGAACGCTGTTGATGAACTTGTCGAACGAAGCCTGCTGCGCTGCGACCGAGGCCGCCTTCGCCGGGTCGTTGTAACCGGTGAAGAGGATCTCCTTCGGGTCACGCACGTCCTTGGGGACGTAGACGAGGTCGTTCTGAGTCTGCCCGTCGGCGTTTGCATCACCGCTGCCGTACACGTAATCGTACGGTGACCCGGAGCTGCCCTGGTAGATGAACGAGACGTCCGTCCGGGTGGGCATGCGGTACGTGCCGGTTGCGATGATGCGGTGCGGCTGGTCGTTCTTGGAGCGCGAGAGATTGTTGTCCGTGATGTTGCCGGATACGTCACGCTGATAGCGGTAGTTCGAGTTGGCAGTGGAGCTGGTCACCGTCACCACGTCACGAGCCTGGCTGTAGGTGTACGCCAACGAGCCTTCGAAGTGATTGGTGAAGGTCTTCTGGAGCTGCCCCGTAAGGCTGTACGTGTAGTCACCAGCCATGCTGGTCATGTCCAGCACCTGCTGCGTCGGACCAGTTGTCGTCGGGTTGGCACGCGTCGCCGTGAACGTGCCGTACACGACGCGCCCGTGCGAGTCGACCGACTGCGGGCCGACGAGCGCCAGGTTCTGGTAGAACGGGTTCGAGAGCGAGTGCGTGTACAGCCCCTCGAGCGTTCCGACGTATCCGCCAGCGAACTGATGATCGTAAGCCAACGAGATCTTCTGATACTGCGGGTAGCGGAACTTGGGATCGATCGTGTTGATCGTCGAGCTGAGTGCAGCCGTTGCGCCGGGCTTGGTACCGGATGCCGCGCAGGACGTCGGCGGGCTGGCGATGTTCGTTGAGTTGAACGGCTGCGGCAGGAACGACGTCGTGGCGCTCGTCGTACCATTGCAGACGAGCGTGGCGTATCCGCTCAGCCCGGAGTTCTGGAACGCGTTCGAGAGATACACGTACGGCGGCGAGCCAGTGAAGTAACCAATGCCGCCGCGCAGCTGATTGCGCTGATCACCCGTCACATCCCAGTTGAATGCCAGGCGCGGTGACACGGTGCGGCGCGTCGGAACGGACGAGGTGCTCCGTCCATATGCGGCGAAGACAGACGCGTTGAACGGTGGAACGTCTTCGAACTTGGGAATCTCGAGACGCACGCCGCCGGTCACGTTGAACCTTTCCGTGACCTGCCATGCATCCTGCACATATACGGAGTACTGGCGAGCATGGAAGGTCGAGAGGCCGTGGTTCGGATCGCTGAGAGCCGGAACACCGACGGTATCGCCGGACGCCAGGCCCTTGGACAGCGAGTCGAGGCTCAGGAACGACCAAGAGCCGAGCGAGCTCTGGCCGAACAGGTTGACTGGGTGATAGAACTGGTTGCGGGTACCGATGGTGACGCGGTGCGCGCCAAGCGGAATCGTGAAATTTTCCGTGATCTCGAACGTCGTCTGGTCGAGCTTGTTGCCCTGCGACGACGCTTCGGTGCCCGCGACGAGTGTGACAGTTCCCGTCTGACCGTCGTTGCGCGGAATACCGCGCACAGTTACGGATGGGAACTGCACCGGAACGGTACGGAAATCGTGAATCGTAGTGTAGTTGAGCAACAGCTCGTTGAAGATGCCGTTCGAGAAGTTGCTCAGGAACTCGGCGACTGACGAGTGGCTCGTATTGCTGTACTGGTACTGGTACGAGGTGAGTGGGAACCGTGGCGAATTCGCCCCCGCCGTGCTCCGACTGAAGCTCGTCTGGTCGGCCGACGCATAGTTGTGACGTAGAACGAGGCGCGTGTTGAACGGGAGATACGCGTCGATGCGCCCGAAGAAGTTCGCGTTCGGACTCTTTTGAGTCACACGTGCGAGGTCACCCGGGTTGGTCAGACCGTACTGGTTCTTGAGGATGCTCGCGAACTGATCCACGTACGATTGGTCGACCGGAAGACCCGACGCCCCGGCATACAGACCGGATGTCGGCGCCGTCTGACGCTGCCACTCCGGATTCACGAAGAAAAAGAGGTGGTTGCGGATGATCGGACCACCGAGCGAGAAGCCGTACTGTTGCTTCGAGAAGTCCGTGAGATACGGCTGGCTGCGCGTGAAGCTCTGGTTGCGCGTGAAGCCGTATGCCGAGCCGTGGAACTCGTTGGTTCCGCTCTGGGTGACTGCGTTGATGAGCACGCCGCCGAAATTGCCCTGACGAACGTCGAACGGAGCCAGGAGGACCTGGTATTCCTTGACGGACTCGAGCGGGATCGACTTTGCACCGGCGCTGGCACCGGGCTGACCGGTGGTGCCGATGCCGAATATGTCCTGCGCCGAGGCACCGTCTATCTGGATGCCGTTCTGGCGAATGTTGACGCCACCACCGGACAGTGCGCTGGTGTTGGTGGCCACCTGTGGAACCAGCTGAACGAAGTCGGTGAAATTCCGGTTCAGCGTCGGCAACCGCCGGAGCGCGGAATCGGAGATCGTCGTGCCGGTTCCGGTCTTACTCGGCGATATCACCGGATTCAGGGCTCCCTCGATGCGGACTCCACTGAGCACAGCCGCCTGACTCGTCATCTGGACGTCGACGCGAGTGGACTGGCCGAGTGTAACGATGATGCCTGTGCGAGTAACCGGCGCAAAGCCGATGCGGCGGACGAGGGCAGTGTACGGCCCGCCAACCTCCAGCCCCTGGACGGAATACCGCCCGCCATCACGTGCAGTGGCGTTGACGGAAACGCCTGTTTGGGTATTTGTGACTGTGATCTGTGCAGACGGGATCGGTGCACCGGACTGATCGGTCACCGTACCGCTGATGGACCCTGATGTAACGTTCTGTGCATTGGCGCTTTGTGTGCTTACGAGCAAGCACATCGTCGCCAGTCCCAGTGCCGTAATCAAACGACCCTTGAGCATGCAACCTCTCTGATTAAGGAAGCATACATTTTACGATCTCCCGCTCTTTTGGGGCAGGGGGAATTTGCAACAGTCTTGCAACTGTTCTACTGGACAGATGTTCGGTTGATAAACGGGTAGAAGATCAGTCCGGAGAAGATTACCGCGAAGATCGCCAGCGTAGGTACTCTTGCTACCGGATCGGCCAGCGCGCTGCCCAGCAGGTAAAGGATCGCAAGTACGAACACGATCGGTGCTACGGGGAACCAGCGTGCGCCCACTGCAGGCTTGTAGCCGGCCTTCCTCTTCCGGAGCGGAAAGATCGCCGCGACCCCAAGTGCGTAGAACGGGATAATCGCGGTCACAAATGTGTCTGCCAACTGTTCAAACGTCCGAAGCATCACAAATATGATACCGAGTGCCGTAGTCAGCAGGATCGCCGCGCCGGGCGTCTGGAAACGGGGCTGAACCCTGCCAAGACGACGGAAGAGGAGACCGTCGGTGGCCATCGCGAAGAGGATGCGCGGCCCGGTGAGCATCGAGCTGGCTAGTGTGCCCAGCGCGGACAGCATTACGACGATACCGACGGCGGCGACACCGGGCTCGCCCATCAGCCGCTGAGCGACGTCGGCCGCGACCAGCTTGGAGTGACGCATTTCGTCGATCGAGAGGACCGACAGGTACGCTATGTTGGCGAGCAGGTACAGGGCGATGACGGCGAGCGTGCCGTAGATCAGAACCTTGGGGAGATTGCGTTCCGGGTCCTTGACCTCGCCGCCTACAAAGCTGACATCGGCCCAGCCGTCGTACACCCAGAGTACCGATGTGAGAGCGAGCGCGAACGGCACGAAGCCGAAGCTCCCCGTCGGCGCGACGGGAGTGAAGTGGCCGCCCGTATGCGGCAATGCGGCAAGCGCGACTATCTCGATGCCGAGCAGACCCGCGCACTTGAGAATCGTGAGCGTGTTCTGGACGAGTGTGCCCCATTTCACGCCGACGTAGTTGAGAATGCCCATCACTCCGATCGATATCGCGGCGACGTAGTGGACCCACTGATTGTACGGCGCAGTGAGCGGATCGTGGCCGGTCGAGCGGAGCATGTATTCCGCAAATGTGGTCGAGATGGCGCCAAGGGCGGCGGCGCGGATGATCACGAGCTCGGCCCATCCAAAGAGGAATGCGGGAATGCGTCCCCACCCTTCCCTGATATAGACGTAGACGCCGCCGGTTTCCGGATAGGCACTCGCGATCTCAGCAAGCGTGAGCGCGCCGCACAGGGCGACGAGGCCGCCAAAGACCCAGAGGGACAGCATGGGGAGCGGCCCGGGCAGCCGATCAGCGATGCCCGCGGGCGAGCGAAAAATTCCGGATCCGACGGTGGATCCGACGAGAACTGCGACGGCGCTCCAGAGGCCGATTCGGCGCGGCAGTGCGGAAGGCATCAACAACGCTACTGCAACGAACGTGGGATGGCGAGTAGCTTTACACTCTCAAATGGAGCTACATCGAGCCCTGTTCTGGGCCTGCCTCGTCATTACCGTCATCGCCGAGCTGCTGATTCTGCGGTCGGCGTTTTTTCCGCCAACGGACGTGGTACCGGCTGACAACATGCCGCGATCACCTCGGGTCGTCGAGATGATCTGGGGCGTATTGCCGGCGATCGCGCTGGCGGCGGTTTTCTGGATGGCATGGAGGGCTCTGTGAGCAACTCCGAGTCTCGTCGGACTGAGGGCAGGCACGGGGGCCTGCCCGTACAGGGCTCGGATAGCGCGCCGAATCAGAATGGAGGTCTGCCCCTCCTGCGACGGCTGGCGTATCTGGCCACGGGGTTGGCGTTTGCCCAGATCGTCTTTGGCGCCATCGTGCGCATCACGGGATCGGGGATGGGATGCGGCGATCACTGGCCTACATGTCAGGGATATCTGTTTCCACCTCTCGAGCGCCCGGATCTGATCGTCGAGGTGACGCATCGCTACATCGCGGCGACGGTCACGATCGCGATCATTGCACTTCTCATCACCGCGTTCATGCGCCGCGCGCAACGCGGAGTCGGCGGCAGGGGCGGAGTGTTCCGGTCCGCGATGCTTGCGACGGGGCTTGTCCTCACCGCCGCGGTATTCGGCGGAATAACCGTCAAGCTGTCGCTCAATCCTTATGTAATCGTCACGCACCTCGCGATTGCGATGACGCTGCTGGCGGTACTCTCCATCGCGGTGCTTCGTGCGGGCGGCTGGGGATTCGACAGGACCGAAGTCGCGTCGCCGCAAACGTATCGCGCGGCGCGAGCGGGAGTGATGCTCGCCTTCATCGTTCTGGTAATGGGAGCGCTCACCGCGAACGTGCTCGGCGCCAACGCTTCGTGCCAGGGGTTCCCATGGTGCACCGGAATCGCTGTGACGGGGACACCGTTGTACATCCAGGTAACGCATCGAGTGCTCGCGTTCCTGTTGTTCTTCCACATGATCGGAGTTGCGGTCCTGGCACAGCGCCGACATGAGCCGCGTCAGGTGCGCGTTGCCGCATGGGCGGCGCTCGGCGCGATAGTACTGCAGATAGTTGTTGCCGCAGGAATGGTGGAGATGCACCTCCCGCCGGTGTGGCGCTCGCTGCATCAGGCGATGGGAACGCTGGTGTGGCTGTCGATCTTCACGCTCGCAGCGCTGGCGAAGTATTCGCTCGCTGGACGCAGCGGCGAGGAAGCGACACCTCGTGCCGCGGTGGCCGCAGCGTGAACGCAGGTCATGGAATGAACCACGACGGCGCGGTTTCCGTGCCACACGAGCGCGAACACTCGCTCGCGTCGGATCTTGTCGCGCTCACAAAGCCGCGAATCATTTCGCTGCTTCTCGTCACGACCGTGGCCGCGATGTATGTCGCCGGAACGCCGAGCGGGTGGCTCGTGCTCACGGTACTCGTGGGGGGATATCTGATGGCCGGCGGCGCGCACGCGGTGAACATGTATCTGGACCGCGACATCGACGCGCACATGCCGCGCACCAAGCTGCGCCCCATCCCGAGTGGACGGATGGGCCCGCGTGCCGTGCTCGCGTTCGGAATCCTGCTCGCGACGACGGCCACTTTCCTGCTGGCTCGTTACGCAAACGTAGTTACCGCCGCACTCGCGTTGCTCGGCTTCTACGGCTACGTGTTCCTCTACACGCACTGGCTCAAGCGGAGAACGCCACAGAACATCGTGATTGGTGGTGCGGCTGGAGCCATCCCGCCGCTGGTAGGCTACGCCGCTGTGACCGGCACGCTGGATCTCACGGCGTGGACGTTGTTCCTGATCGTGTTCTACTGGACGCCACCACACTTCTGGGCGCTGGCGTTGCTCAAGAAGCGCGATTACGGCGCGGCTGGAGTTCCGATGGCGCCGCTGATCTGGGGGGAGAAGCACACCAAGGATCAGATGCTGTGGTATCTCGGCATCATGGTCGCGTTGTCGGTGCTTCCCTTCTGCACCGGCGCGTTCGGGTTGTTCTATCTCGTGTCGGCACTGGTCGTCGCTGCGCCGCTCGCTTACGGAATCATCAAGATCCGCTGGGGCAAGGGACGGGACGATTCAACAGCCACGGAGCGTTTCGTGTTCATGTATTCGCTTCTGTATCTCGCGCTGCTGTATGTAGCGATGGTTGTAGACCTGCACGTATTCAGATAGTGGCTGCAACCGCGGTTCAGGCCGCCGAACCGAAGGGCGGTGCGAAGAAGGATCGTAAGCCGATATCGCCCACCGCACTGGCGCGGCTGTTTCCGCGCGTAAAGCCGTATATCGGCCAGCTCTCTGTCGCGCTGGTATGTCTGCTCGCGGCGAGTGCGGCAGGCCTCGCGTTTCCCGCGATCGTCGCGGTGCTGCTCGACACCGCGTTCCAGCACGGGAACGCAACGTTCCTCAACGAAATAGCGGTTGGCCTGCTGCTGTTGTTCGCGGTGCAGGCTTCGCTGAACATGGTCCAGGTATACCTGCTGACGTCGACGGCCGAGCGCGTGATAGCAAAGCTGCGCACGGATCTTTTCGCGCACATGGTGCACCTATCGCCGGGTTTCTTCACGGACCGGCGCACTGGCGAGCTTACCAGCCGGCTGTCGTCCGACACGAGTGTACTGCAGACAGTTCTGAGCACGAATCTGTCCGAGTTCACACGGCAGTCGATCTTCCTGGTCGGCGCGCTGGTGATGCTCACCGTCAAGCAGCCTGCTCTCACGGGAACCACGCTCGCGGTAGTGCCGCTGGTCGTTGGCGCGGCATTCATATTCGGACGAATGCTGCGCCGTGCGAGTACCGGGGTGCAGGACAGGATCGCTGAAGCAACCGGCACGGCGGACGAAGCGTTCTCGCAGATACGGATGGTGCAGAGCTTTACCGCCGAGAGCGAGGAGATCCGAAAGTACGATAAGCATCTGTTCGACGTGGTGCGCGCGGCCGTGGATCGCGCGAAGATTCGCGGCGTATTCTTCGGCGCGCTCACGTTTTTCGGATTCAGCGGTGTCGTCGTCGTACTCTGGGAAGGCGGACGACTCGTGCTCGCGGGTCAGCTTACCGCTGGCGCGCTCGTGTCGTTCCTCCTGTATGCGATGTATGTCGCGGGAGCGGTGGCGTCGCTGGCTTCACTCTTCGGCGCGTATCAGGAAGCGGCCGGTGCGGCGCATCGCATCTTCGAGTTGATGGACATGACGCCGACTGTTATCGACCCGGTCGCGCCTGTTGCGTTGCCGCGGCCGCGACGAGGCGACGTCGCGCTCGAGCACGTTCACTTCAGGTATCAACCGGAGTTGCCCGAAGCACTGCACGACGTATCGCTTCACATAGGACCTGGCGAGATCGTCGCGCTGGTAGGCCCGAGCGGCGCGGGAAAGACCACGGTCGCGTCGCTCCTGCCGCGATTCTGGGACGTCACCGGCGGATGCATAACGTTCGACGGAATGGACATTCGCGACCTGTCGCTCCGCGATCTGCGTGAATCGATCGGCGTCGTTCCGCAGGAACCGACGTTGTTCAGTGGAACGGTGCGGGACAACATCGCGTACGCTCTGGCCGGAGACTCAGTCGCGGTCCCGGACTCGGCGGTCGAATCTGCCGCGCGTGCGGCCAACGCGCACGAGTTCATCGTCCGGCTGCCGCAGGGTTATGACACGGCGGTCGGCGAGCGCGGAGTGAAGTTGTCAGGCGGGCAGCGGCAACGTCTCGCGATCGCCCGCGTATTTCTCAAGGATCCGGCACTGGTCATTCTGGATGAGGCGACGTCGAGCCTCGACTCCGAGAGCGAGCGTCTGGTCGAGGCTGCGATGGAGGAGTTGCTGCGCGGCAGGTCGACACTGATCATAGCGCACAGGCTATCGACAGTGCTGCGCGCCGATCGCGTCGTCGTGCTGGAGCACGGACACGTCGTCGAGACCGGCAGTCATGCGGATCTGCTCGACGCGGAAGGAATGTACGCAAAGCTATACCGCGGTCAGTTCCGCGCCGGGGACCGCGTAGCGCTGGAGAGCATGTAGCGATCGCGCCGTGAGTTGACAGTCACTACCGCACGGTCGAATCGTAGTTGTGTCCACTCATGGAGGCTTCGTTGTTCCGACAGAGCTCGTCATCGAATCTGCAATTCCCTCGCGTAGCGGCAGGCGTCGCATTTGTCTGCGCATTCACCGCCATCACTTCCGCACGAGCGCAGAACAGCGCTCCAGCGCCGCACCTCCGACAGTTCACCAGCGTCGCAATCGCGCCGGACGGCCAGCACCTGGCCTGGATCGGACCGGACTCGCCGCGGGGCGAGACCATGGCTGTCGAACTTGCAGCCAACGGCGGCAAGGGTGCCCCGGCAGCCGTAGCGCTGCCCGGTGCAGATCGCGGCAGCATGTCGGAGCTCGCATGGTCAGCCGATAGCAGGCAACTCCTGATACGAGCTACGACGAGCAGCGGGACGCCCGCGCTCTACGTGGCTGCCGCCACCGGTGGTCCGGCACGTCGAATCGCAACGGTGACGGGATCTGTGCATGATGCGCGGTTTTCGCCGGATGCGTCGCGCATCGCCGTTCTGTATTCCTCACCGTCCGAAGAGGCGAACGGCCCGACCCAGGCGACACCGCGTGATACCGGCGCGATGGACACGCACATCGACCGGCAGCATCTCGCAATCGTGGATGTCGCGACAGGCAAGCTCAAAGTCATTTCGAAACCCGACGTGTACGTGTACGAGTATGACTGGTCGCCGAACGGGAAGGAATTCGTCGTGAGCGCGGCCAACGGATCGGGCAACAACAACTGGTGGGTGGCGCGTCTCGATGGAATAGACGCCACGACGGGCGCCGAAAGAGAAATTACGAAGCCCAAAGTGCAAATCGCGCAGCCGACCTGGTCGCCCGATGGAAAGCAGATCGCCTTCATCGGCGGTCTGATGAGCGATCAGGGGTCCACCGGCGGCGACATCTACACGGTTCAGGCGACTGGTGGCGTTGCACGCGACATCACGCCCAGCATCACCGTCTCGGCTGGCGCCTTCAGATGGCGGAGTCCGGAGTCGATTCTCGCGACGATGTGGTCCCACGGCGGCTCCGAGATCGCAACCGTCGATGCACGTACGGGTGCCGTGGCTGCATTGTGGTCCGCTGACGAAGCAATCGCCGCCGGAAGGGCGAGAGGTCTTCCAGTCATTTCTGCGACTTCCAATGGATCGACCGTCGCACTCGTGCGCGAATCGTTGAGCACGCCGCCAGAGATCTGGGTCGGGCCGATCGGCCACTGGACGCAGATCACGCACGTCAATACCGGCGTAACCCCGTCCTGGGGCAAGTCCGCAAGCGTCCACTGGCGCAGCGACAGGTTCGACGTGCAGGGACTCCTCATCTACCCGCGCGACTTCGACGCGAGCAAGCACTACCCGATGATCGTGTACATCCACGGTGGACCGTCATCGGCTTTTGCACCGACGTTCATCGATGCATCCGCCGAGCAGGCTGTGCTGTCGCGGGCTGGCTACTTCGTGTTCATGCCAAATCCGCGCGGAAGTTACGGCCAGGGCGAAGCGTTCACGAAGGCGAACGTGAAGGATTTTGGATATGGTGATCTCCGTGACGTGATGGCCGGCGTCGACACTGTAATAGCCCGTTATCCGGTGGATGCAAAACGGCTCGGCGTTACCGGCTGGAGCTACGGTGGCTTCATGACCATGTGGACGGTGACGCAGACGACTCGCTTCAAGGCAGCCGTCGCGGGCGCGGGTATTTCGAACTGGCTGAGCTATACGGGCGAGAATCAGATCAGCGAGTGGATGGTTCCTTTCTTCGGCGCTACCGCGTACGAAGATCCGGCGGTTTACGCAAAGAGCTCGCCGATCAATTTCATCTCGCACGTGAAGACTCCGACGTTGATCATCGTCGGCGAGCGCGATGCAGAGTGCCCTTCACCGCAATCGTTCGAGTTCTGGCGCGGATTGCAGCACGTTGGCGTGAAGACACAGCTCGTGGTGTATCCCGACGAAGGGCACCACTTCTCCAATCCGGTGCATCAACGTGACATGCTCAACCGATCGGTCGCCTGGTTCAACCAGTACCTGAAATAGCTCTGGCCGTGGGATGGAACTGCAGATTCACAGTTGCAGTTCCATCCGCGGTAACGGTAACCGTTCCGTCCGCGATGCCGAGCATCGGCTGCCATGCACGGATGTGGTGCACACCCGGCGGAACGCCATCAATGGTGAATGCGCCGGCGGCATCTGTGGTCGCGAAATACGGCTGATCCAGCACCACGACCCAGGCACGCGACATCGGCCTGCTCTCCACGGAAAACTCGATCACCCCCGGTGTGCGCAGCAGCTTGTCATACGGAATTACCTGTCCGTCGTCGGTGAACGGCGCGAGCGCGACGGTATCGCCGGTCGCCACATTCGTCGCAAACACCGTCTCTGCGAGCGGATCGTAGTTCACTACGTTGAGTGCGCCACCTGTAACCACGGTCTGGACCTGTGGGTCCCACGCGCAGTTGTCATTCGTCAGCTGAAAGCGCCGCTGGCTCGGCAGGGACTTTCCCTGCCGGACGTCGGTAAGCCAGACGACCGCGTTCGCGACCTTGCCGTTGCTTCGCGCCAGCAGCTGGACAGTGAGCGGCTTGCCGCATCCATTCTGGTCCGCCGGGACGATGATGGCAGTGTCACCGGGCGGCGTTCCGGCGAAGGAGACCACTCCGCTGATCCTGCCACTGCTGGCCACCGAGCCACCATCGTAGGAAATCGACGATCGAGTGACGATTGCCGCGCGGTGGGCAGCCCCGACGGTATCAGCGAGGGCCTGAGCGGAGCTCTTGTCGCGACCCGAACAGGCGGCGACAAGAGCCAGGAACAATACGAGAACTGGGTGTCTGGAAACGTGCATGCGACCAACTTCGAGTGCGAACAAGGATGAGTCTGCTAATTTACCAACGGTGACGACCAGATTCCTGGTACGAGCCCAAAACCCGTTGCGGCGGGGTGTACGCCTCGCCGCAGCCGTGAGTGTCGTGTGCGGCATGGCCGCCTGCGCGTCCGCGCGTGGCCGCCCCCCGGCAACAGGCGCCGAATTCTGGGGCTTCGTCGCGCCGTGGGATCCACGCAGCGAAGCCAGCACAGTGACGCACGATGCGCAGCTCGACGTGGTCATCTCGGGTTTCATAGTCCTGGATAGCGCAACGTTCCGGCCAACCGCACTCTACGCGGACTCGTCCGTGCGCAACAATCCCGGCAATCGCCGGCGCATGGCGCTCGTCACATCGTACCATGGCACGCGCTTTCACCCGGAAACGATCAGGGCTCTCGGAAGCGATTCCACCGTGCTCGGACAGGCGGCCGGACGCACGGCCGCGCTGCTAGGGAGCGCCGGCTATCGCGGCATGATTCTCGACTTCGAAGGGCTCACCCCCGACGACCTCGACGTTCTGATTCGCGTGAGCAACGCGTTCGCGGACTCCGCACGCGCACACGGCGTATCACCGACGGGGATGGCGATTCCCGCAACCGATACCGCCGCGTATCCTGGCCGGCCGCTGCTCAGCGCGGTCGATTTTCTGGTGGTGATGCTGTACGACCAGCACTGGCTGACGTCACCGCCGGGCCCGATCGCGTCGCCGGACTGGGCGATGCGCGCACTTGGAATGCGTGCCAGTGACGTGGGGAGCTCGCGCGTGGTCGCCGCGTTCCCGATCTACGGATACCAGTGGCGCTCGGATAGCGCGACGGCGGTCGTATCCTTCGCGGACGCCGAGGCGTTGGCGCGGGGCGCGCACGTCCCGCTGCAGCGCGATCCGGCGTCGAACACGCTCCACGCCCAGTCGGATGGGTGGAGCGTGTGGGTGAGCGACGCAAAGTTGCTCGATTCGCTCGTTCGCGGCGCGCGCCGCACCGGAATCACCAAGTTCGCGCTGTGGAGACTTGGTCTCGAAGATCCAAAGATATGGACCGACGTCGTGCGTTGACGGTCGAACGTCGACGCACGCCGTCGGCGCGCGACCGGGTTACACGATGAACAGATCTTCCTGAATGCGGCTCGGCGTGATGAGCAGAGATCCCTCCGAAACGTATCCATTGACCTCGGTCCGCATCCCCACCTGCCCCGGTATGTAGATACCAGGCTCGATCGAGAAGGCAACACCGGGGAGAAGGACGCGCACGTCGCGGCTCTCGAGATTGTCGATGTTCGGTCCGGATCCGTGTATGTCGCGCGAGTCTATGGAATGGCCCGTACGGTGGGTGAATTTTTCTCCGAAGCCGCGCTCCGTTATGTAATTGCGCGCAGCGTCGTCGGCTTCGCCGCCCGTGACCGGGACTCCATTCTCGATGCGGTCGCGAAGCACTGCGATCGCCGCGTCGCGCGCACCGCGAACAGTCTCCCAGATCGTGGCGTTCGCCGCGCTGGCAGGTCCCAGCGACCCCATCCACGTCTGGTCGGCGTACACACCGTCGGGCTCGCGTGCCCAGAGATCGATCAACAGAATATCGCCGTCGTTGATCGGCTCCGACTGCTCCGCGGTGGGCTCGTAGTGCGGATTGGCCGCGCTCAGTCCGGTCGAAACGTTCGGGCCGTGATCCGTGAACAGACCCGCTTCGTCGAATTCCTGACGGATGAGCTGCTGCAGCTCGTACTCGCGCATCGGACTGCCCGAGCGCGCCTTTTCGCCTGCGAGCGCCATTGCGTTACGCGCGATCCGCGCCAGGTGCTCCGCAGCGCGTTTGTGTGACGCGAGCTGCTCCGGCGTCCACACGGCGTAGATGCGTGTGACGAGATCGGCCGACGTCAGGACTTCTGCGCCTGCGTTGCGCACCATCTCGACCACGCCTGCGGGGATGCGATCGAGATACGGCACTGCGTCTCCGGCGGAATACTCCATCGCCACATGCTTGCCGGATACGGTCTTTGCAAGAAAAGCCTCCAGATCGCGCCAACTGCTGTAGACGTACTTTGTCCAGTTGGATGGCCACGTCTCCCAGGGGCCCTGCTCTATCGCGTGAGTTATCGCGACCGGATTCCCGTCGCGCGGTATGTAGCAGAAATAGCGGCGCGTCACCATGCCCGAGATGCCGACGATGCTCGCGGCGATCGGGTTCGTTCCGCGGAAATCATACAACAGCCAGCCGTCCACGCCCGCGTCGGCGATGGCAGCGCGAATTTCATCGAGTTTAGAGACAAGCAGCATTTCTCAGGGCCTTCTGTCAGGTAAGAGTAAGAAGAGTCAACAGCTCACGGAGCGCAGCGTCGTAGTACTCGCGACCAGGCTCGTCGGCACCCGCCGACACAGGCGCGCGTGCAGGAACATCCATCCGAAGTACCGGTCCTGACCGGTTGAGCTTGGCTCCGAAGTACCGGGCGAGCAGTTTCTGCGCCTGCCGCCGTGCAATTGGCCGCGCGATGATGCGCGGGAGCACGCTCACGCTGCCGCGCATGAGGGCAGACAGGCGGCCGTACGCAGCACGCGCAATGGTGACACCCGCGCTCCGGAACAATTCGATCGCGTCCGGCCGCCGGCCCATGAGCCGGGCGAGGGCGACGACTTCGGCTTCCGGTATCGGGTGGCCGCGCTTGACAGCCTCGGTGTAACGCCTGATCTGAGCGTAGATGGTATCGGTCGTTCCCAATCGCTTGTTGAGGAACTCCGGAGCATATTCCGCCTCGCCATCGCCGTCCGGGCGGTCAGCTTCGCGCACGGCCTCGAGTAGAGAAAGCGGCACGAGCGGATCGACTGACGTGGAATGGGCTGGCGACATATTAGAGCGCCAAGTTAACTCCCACGGGTGACTGAGACAATTTTCGCGCAGATCGGAAGCTTGAGTATGCCGGGCCGCGCCCTCACCGGGCTCGTCCTCGCGATCGCGGCAGCGCTGCTGGCTCGGCGAGCACGGTCGCTGAGCGGGAGCGGAGCCGTCGCTGCAGCCGCGTGCGGGACGTTGTGCGTCATCGGGGGCTGGCGCTGGGCCGGACTGCTGATTGCCTATTTCCTGGCCGCGGCGGCCCTCTCATGGGCCGGCAAGGACGACAAGGAAGCACGCAGTGCCGGCATCATTTCCAAGGGTGGACGTCGCGACGCAAGGCAGGTTCTGGCGAACGGAGGGGTCTATTCGCTTGTTGCAGCCCTCAGCGCAGCGGTTCCTGCCACAGCACTGGTCTGGGGGGCCATCGGCGCGCTGGCAGCGGCCTCAGCGGACACGTGGGCAACAGAATTGGGGGTCTGGCTGGGAGGCGATCCGAGATTGATCACTAATGGAACGATCGTCCGTCCAGGTACATCCGGCGGGGTGACCGGTGCCGGACTCCTGGGCTCCGTCTCGGGTGCGGCATGGGTTGCGCTCTGCGCCATGCTGGCCGGTTTTCGGGGACATGGCGTCGTCCTCGCCGCACTCATCGGCGGCTTTGGCGGATCGATCGTCGACTCGCTGCTCGGCGCGACCGTGCAGGAGCGGCGCTGGTGCGACGACTGCGCAGAACCTACGGAACGGACAGTTCACCTCTGCGGGGCTACCGCCCGCCGAGTCGGAGGAATCATTCGACTCGACAACGACGTAGTAAACCTACTTTCCACCGTAGCGGGTCTGTTGATCGGAGTCATCGCTTATTGCATCGCAAGAAACTTCGGAGACTGGGGATCGATTTGGTAACGGCAGTACGTCGATGAGAAAGACGCAAGTGATAGTCGTCGGAGCGGGGCCCGGGGGATCATCCACGGCATGGCATCTCGCAAAGTTGGGAATCGATGTGGCGCTGCTGGATCGCGCGACGTTTCCGCGTGACAAGATCTGCGCCGAGTATCTCAGCCCTCAAGCATCGCGCATCATCGCCGCGATGGGGGCGATGAAGCAGCTCGAAGCATCCGGTCCCGCACAGCTGACGGGCATGCGCGTCCGCGCGCCAAACGGCTACGAGATACACGGAAGCTTCATCGCAGACCACGGATACCGCGCGTTCCACGATCGAGGGATCGCGGTGCGGAGATCGATACTCGATGCGATCCTCGTGGAGCAGGCACAGGCGGCCGGCGCGACGCTCGTGCAACGTGCACGAGTAACCGATGTGATTCGCGACGGCAGCGGCCGCACCTGCGGGGTGACCATTCTGGATTCGGATGGCTCCACGCGAGAGATGAGGGCACCGCTGGTCATTGGCGCAGACGGTCTGCGCTCAGTCGTGGGCCGCAGACTGGGACTCACGCGTGTCTCACGCATTCCGCGCCGCATCGCGTTCGTGGCGCACTTCCGGAACTTGCCCGGGGTCACGGAAGTTGGCGAGATGCACGTCGAGAAGGACGGATACGTTGGCATCGCCGACGTCGGAAACGGTCTGACCACCGTCGCGCTGGTGGTGCCGGCGCGCGCCGCGCGCGACGCAGCGGTGGATCCGGACGCGATGCTGGACGAGTGGCTTATCGGTCATCCGCATCTCGCTGCGCGGTTCGCAGTCGCCGAGCGCGTCGAGCCCGTTCGTGCGACCGGACCGTTTGCGTCGTACACGAAGAGAGCGTGGGCGCGCGGCGCAGCGCTGGTGGGAGATGCCGCCGATTTCTTCGATCCGTTCACTGGCGAGGGCGTGTACAGCGCGTTGCGCGGCGGCGAGCTGCTGACGCCTTTTGCGGCCGAGGCAGCGACCAACGCAGCTGGCGCGGATCGGGCGCTCGCCGCGTACGACCGCGCGCGCCACGCGGAGTTCCACGGAAAGTGGCGGGTTGAGAGGCTGATCGCGGCGACCGTAGCCGTGCCCGCACTCATCAACCATGCGGCGCGCGCACTGTCGAGGCGCAAGGAAATGGCAGATGTGCTCGTAGGGGTGGCCGGGGATTTCGTGCCGGCGAGCCAGGTGTTGAGGGTCGGGTATTTCGCGCGGCTGTTACTGTTCGGTGTATGAGCCTCGATCCAGATGCATTCAGAGCAGTAATGGGAAGGTTCGCAAGTGGGGTTACGGTCGTGACGGCGACCGACGACGCCGGATCCGCCTACGGCATGACGGTCAGCGCCTTTGCATCGGTGTCGCTGCAGCCACCACTGGTGGTGATGTGCATCGATCACGCCGCCTCGCTGCACGACACACTGACGAGCGCGCCCTACTTCGCGGTGAACATCCTTGCATCCACGCAGGAGCCGATCGCGCGACGGTTCGCGGAGACGGGCGCGCAACGATTCGAGGGAATCGGCTACCGGAATGGCGAGAATGGCGTGCCGATCCTCAATGACGTGCTCGCATTTGTCGAGTGCAAACGCGTATCCTCTGCCGAAGCAGGCGATCACACCGTCATCATCGGAGAGACAGTGGCGGCATCGATGCGTGATGCGCGGCCGTTACTCTACTACCGCGGTGGATTCGCCCAGTTGGAGCGCTAGGGGCCAACGATGCCAGGGTTGCTGACGCCGCCGCGGAGATACGGCAAGGAGCTGCTCGATTCCCGGCAGGAAGATGAGAGGCTCGTACTCCGAACCGTCGAGGACATCCGACGCTCGAACATCATCTTCAGTGGAACGCGCTCGGCGATCACGGAGCTTGCGTTGCACTTCGCGCGCCTTCCCAAAGCGGCGACGCTGTTGGACGTAGGGACGGGACGCGGTGACATTCCGCATGCGGCGGCCGTGGCCGCCGCCGCTCACGATATAGCTCTGACCACTTTGGGATTGGACGCCGAGCCCGCGATTGCGAGAGCGGCGTCCGGTTCGGTGTCGTACGCGATATGCGGCAGCGGACTTGCACTGCCATTTGGTGATGGAAGCGTGGATGTCGTGATGTGCTCGCAGACACTGCATCATTTTCGCGGTGACGAAGAGCGCGCACTGCTGCGCGAGATGAATCGCGTGGCTCGGCTGGCAGTCGTCGTGAGCGACCTGCAGCGCAGCTGGATCGCGGCTGCTGGTTTCTGGGTTGCATCGTTTCCGCTTCGGTTTCACAGCGTTACACGACACGATGGCGTGCTGTCGGTAATGCGAGGATACACACCGGCAGAATTATCGACGGCCGTATTCGACGCGGTTGGCGTGCAACCGCCGGTGCATCGGCGTCTTGGCTTCAGGGTCACGACGAGCTGGCTACCGACCGCGAGCGAGTGTGCAACGTGATCGACCTCGGGCCGATGCCAGCTGGCTGCCGCATGCACGTCATGGACGAGCTCGAGGTGCGCGCACCGTTGCGCCGTATCTTCGCGCTCGCGCGAGATGTGACTCGCTGGCCGGAACATCTTCCGCATTATCGCTTCGTCCGGTTCAATAGCCAGGAGATGGACGGTGGCGGAGTGGTGGAGATGTCGGCCAACAGACAGTTCGGATTGCTCGACTGGCCAACCTGGTGGCGATCCGACATGCAGGTGATCGACAGCGCACCGGCAGTCCGCTTTCGGCACGTTGCGGGTATTACGCGTGGAATGGACGTCGAGTGGAGCTTCGAGCCCACGCCGGCGGGGACGCACGTTCGCGTCCTGCACGTGTGGAATGGACCCGGGTGGCCGCTTGTCGGAGAGATTGCGGCTACGACGGTGATTGGACCAGTGTTCGTGCACGGCATCGCGTCGCGCACTCTTGCAGGGCTGGCACGCGTGGCGGAGGCCGAATGAGGGGCAGGCGAAGAGTAGTCATAACAGGGATCGGCGCGATAACACCAATAGGCTCCACGAAGGAGGGAATGTGGGACGGCGTGTTGCGTGAGCGATCGGCAGTACGCTCGCTCACGCGATTCGATCCGACCATCTTTCGCAGCCACAACGCTGCCGAGGTTCCGGATTTCGATCCAAACGATTTCATCGAGAGCAAGCGCGCGCGACGACTGGACAGGTTCGGTCAGTTTTCCGTGGCCGCGGCGAAGCAGGCCATCGAGGACTCCGAAATCGATCTGGCCACGGAGGATAGAGACAGAGTCGGCGCCATGATGGGCACTGCGCTCGGCGGCGTCGGTTACGCGGAAGACCAGCTCAGCGTGTTTCTGCGGGAAGGGTTGCGCGCGGTCGATGCAACGCTCGCTCTCGCCGTGTTCGGCGGCGCAGCCAGCTGCAATATCGCGATCGAGCTGGGTGTGACGGGTCCGAACTCGACCAACGCGATGAGCTGCGCGTCTGGTGCGATGGCGATCGGCGAAGCGTTCCGCCAGATCCGCGACGGTTACGCCGACGTCATGATAGCAGGAGGAGCGGAGGCACCGCTCGCGCCGCTCTGCTTTGGCGCCTTCGCTCTCATACGTGCGATGTCCACCCGCAACGACGATCCCGAGCACGCGTCGCGACCGTTCGATCACGAACGTGATGGATTCGTGATGGGCGAGGGCACCGCTGTGTTGATACTGGAGGAACACGATCGCGCAGTATCACGCGGCGCGCGAATCTACGCGGAAATCTGTGGTTATGGCACGACCAACGACGCGCATCACATGACGGCACCTCTGCCGGACGGAACGCAGGCCGCGCGTGCGATGCGGATGGCGCTGAGCGACGCAGCGGTGGCGCCATCGGAGATCGGATACATCAACGCGCACGGCAGCTCGACTCCGCTCAACGATCCGACCGAGACAGTGGCGATCAAGCAGGTCTTCGGCGATTCCGCCGCAACCGTGCAGGCTAGCGGAACGAAGGGATATTACGGCCATGCGTTGGGTGCATCGGGAGCGATAGAGGCTGCGATCTGCGCCCTCGCCATCGATCGCGAATGGCTTCCGCCAACAGTGAACCTTACCGAGCGCGATCCGGCGTGCGATCTTAACTACATCACGGGGACAGGGCATTCCGACCGGGTGGAGCACGTGCTCAGCAACTCGTTTGGATTCGGCGGCATCAATGCCGCGCTGGTCTTCCGCCGGGTAGTGTAGCGACGCGCATCCGGGCGCCTCGCAAGGCACCCGGTCAACCTTGTTTCGGACGGGGTAACGCATGCGTGATTCGCTACGCCATTTTGTCTCGGAGTTCGTAGGTACGTTCGCACTGGTGTTCGTGGGCAGCGCCGCGATAATGGCTGCTGCGCAGGCGAACTCTCCGTATGCGTTGCTGCAGGTGGCGCTGGCGCACGGTCTGGTATTGTCGATCTTCGTCACGGCGCTGATGCGGATCTCGGGGCACTTCAATCCAGCGATCACCCTTGGATTCGTGGCAGCGCGCCGCATCGACCCGATGATGGCTGGCATCTACATCGTGGCACAGCTGCTCGGCGCCGCCGCGGCCGCGTACATACTCAAAGGCACGTTCCCGGACGCAATCGTCGCGGCTACGCGTGACGGCGGCCAGGCGATTTCACTGGACGTGACCGCGTCGCAGGCATGGATTCTCGAGGCGATCGCGACCTTCTTCCTGACATTCGCGGTATTCGCGACTGCCGTCGATCCAAAATCGCCGAAGGTTGGCGGATTCGCGATCGGACTGGTGGTGACGGTGGACATTCTGGCCATCGGGCCGCTGACAGGTGCGTCGATGAATCCGGCGCGGTCGTTCGGGCCGGCGCTCGCTTCAGGAATTTACGAAGGTCAGTTCATCTACTGGACGGCACCGATCGTCGGATCGATAATCGCGGCCCTTCTCTACGACACGCTGTTCATCAGGCGCGAGCGGGAACCGGTCGAGCACGGCGCGATCGAGACCTGATAGAGGAGTTTTTCGGACAGATTTGTGATGTCCGAAAGTGGCGACTCTCGTCGCCACCGCGATCCCTCGTCACCCCCGCACTTGCAGGGGTGACGAGGGATACGGCACTGATGACAGACTACGATGCCCTGAGCGCCTGGAGCAGTGCCGGAAGCGCGCCAATGACCCAGACGATGATCGCGGCAATTGCCGCCTTCTGACGCGGGATTCGCGCCACGACGGACAGACCGATCGCTAGCAGCACCGTCACCCAGATCGTGAACAGGTCGATCCGGCTGAGAAGTCCGACCAACACGGGCGATGCCACGTCAGGATCCAGAAAACGCGCGGCACTCAGGCTCACGCGGTACTGGCCGTTGATAGACGCGGGGTCCATGACGAAGGCCTGTACCACTCTGAGCAGTGAATCGAGGATGCGCGGGATGAACGCGTAGCAGGCGATCATGCACGCAGCCCCTACGCTTTCCTTGGCATCCACGAACTTGCCCACGATCCACAGGATGACGCCCACGAGCAGTGGCATGATGATGGCGCCGACGCCAACCAGAACGGGGGTCAGCTTCTCCGCAAAGGCGCGCGAAGTCTGGATCTGAGCATCTGTCAGCTGCGGGTTCTTCTTGGCAGCGGCCGCCATCCCGCGCGTGAACTCGGAGTCGAATATCGGTTGCATGGCGGAGTGGCCAGCAACCACAATGGCGACGGAGAGGACGACGAAGACCAGCAAGGGGGCGAAGAAGCCCGAGTCGCGCCGTCGCGCGAACACCTCGCTCGGCGACACAAAGATATCGATGAAGTCTTCCCACAGGCTCGCCGGCTTTGCGGACGTTGGCGGCGCGGACGTGCTGAGTTCGTCTGGGGCAGTCATGATCCATGGGGTTGAGGTCCGCACTACAGTGCACTAATGGTGGCTGGCACGCCAGGGGTGGACTTTCTGGCCGGCCACCTGCAAGATGTGACCGTGAGCCGCTCCAGTGGGTTAACGTAGCATGGTGATTTCCGACGCTGCGGTCGTCAGCCGCATTCGCGATGGGGAGAGCGACGCCTTCGCGCTTCTCTTCGAGCGGTACCATGAACGTTGCGCCCGACTGGCGATGCGGCTGCTGGGCGACCCGGACGACGCCGCCGACGCGGTGCAGGACGCGTTCATCCGGGCCTATCTGTCACTCGACAGCTATCAGGAGCGTGACCGCTTCAGCTCGTGGCTGCTCTGCATCGTCGCGAACAGATGCCGGTCGGCGAGCGATGCTGCGCGGCGGCGCGCAAACGTCGCAAGCGAATGGATGCGGGCCCATTCCGATGGTGGCCACGCAGCGGTGCTTCCGCGCGAGGAAGACCATGCCCTGGCGCAACGATTGAGCGAGGCGCTGGAATCCCTGCCCGACGCCACGCGCTCCATCGTACTCAGCAAGTACGGCGAAGATCGGAGCTACGAAGAGATTTCCGCCGACACAGGCGTTGCGGTTTCGGCGCTCAAGATGCGCGTCGCACGTGGCTCGGCGCAGCTCCGCCGCACACTGGTCGGCGCGGGAATCACGCTCGCGACCGTCGCACTCATCTTCGTGAGTCATACGCGAGACAACAGAAAGCCGAGGACCGCGACGGTGGTTGCGTGTGACACGCTGCGCGCGATAATGCACGACACGCTCGGTGCTTCGACGCGTGATTCGATACTTCCGCCGGGACGTTGCGGCGAGGATACACGTGCGGCGGCTCAGGAGCAGCGGCTCCGCGACGTTCACGACCCACACCCAGGAACGGACTTCTGATGACGCGAGACGTAAGAACGGGGGAGGCCCAGACTCCCCCGTACGCCTGGGGCGCGCTCGCCTCTCTGTGTGTATTCGGCTTGTATCTCATCACGCTCTCGCCGACGACGGCAATGTGGGACACGAGCGAGTACATAGCGGCCGCAAAGGTGCTCGGACTGCCGCACCCGCCCGGCAATCCGTTGTTCGTGCTGATAGCGCACGCATTTGGACTGATACCGATACCGGTTTCCTACGCGGCGAGGATCAACATCCTCGCCGCTCTCTGCAGCGCGATCGCAGCCGGCTCCTGGTTCGTTCTCATCGACTCGGTGCTGGCGCGCGGTGGAGTAGCGGTACTGCGCCGTCGAATCTGCGCTGCAGCCGGCGTAGTCATTGGCGCGAGCGCGTTTACCGTCTGGAATCAATCGGTCGTGAATGAGAAAGTGTACACGATCTCGCTCGCGCTGTTCGCGATCATCACACTGTTGATGCTCAGCTGGCTCGATGGAGACGGGAGGGCCAGGAACGATGCCAAGCTGGTTGCGATATCGTTTCTACTGGGTGCGGGCTACGCTGTGCATCCGGCCGGATTGCTTCCGGGACTCGCGGTCATAGTGACGGTCGCAAGCCAGCGATGGAGGAAATTCCTGCACCCACGTCTCGTGCTTGCAGTGTTCGGAGCATTTGCGTTGGGGCTGACGCCGTTCATCTTCGAGCCGATTCGCGCTGCGCAGGCGCCCGCGATGAACGAAGGTGCACCGACCGGTTGCACGACGAGACTCGAATGGCCCTGCACGTTCAGCGCGAAGACGTACACCAGGCTTTCCGACAACATCAATCGCACTCAATACGGCAAGCCGTCGGTGACGGATCGTCAGATCTCGTTCGGCGCCCAACTGGGAATGTGGTGGCTGTACTTCAAGTGGCAGTGGCTCAGAGATCCGCACGGAGCTGCGCCTCTCACGCAGATGTTCCTGGCGTTTCTGATGTTCGGGCTCGGCATCTATGGAGCTACCGTGCACTGGCGATGGGATCGCGCCTCGTGCATCTACTGGGCGACCTTCATGTTCACGCTGACGGTTCTGCTAGTCTATTACATGAACTTCAAGTACGGATACTCCCAGGCGCCAGGACTGGGTGATAGCGTACCGCGCGAAGTACGCGATCGCGATTACTTCTACCTGTGGAGCTTCAGTGCGTGGGGCGTCTGGGTGGGGGTAGCGATTGCCGCAATCTGGCAGCGAGCGCGCACTGGCGGAGCATTGTTGGCGCTGGCGGCAATCCCGCTGATTGGAAACTGGAGCGCGGCGTCGCGCCGAAACGATACGGTGGCGCGCGATTGGGCCGTCGACATTCTCAACTCGGTCGAGCCGTACGGTGTGATCGTGACTGGCGGCGACAACGACACGTTTCCGCTCTGGTACGCACAGTACGTCGAAGGCGTGCGGCCAGACGTCACGGTAATCATCGACCAGTATCTCCAGATGGATTGGTTCGTGGAGCAATTACTGCGCGCGCCGATTCACAAATACGATGCAGCCGCTGGTCCGGCGATGTATCGAACCGGCCACTGGCCAGTTCCGGCACATGCTGTATTTCGCATGACGGCGGCGCAGGCTGATTCCGTTCCCGACATCATGGAGCTGCGCGAACCTCAGTTGCTCAAGAGCGGAGCAATCGAGGGACGCATTGCAGCGGGTTACCTGGAGCGCAAGGACGTCTTCATCCTGCGTCTCATCACGGACGCGCTCCCCGAACGGCCGGTGTATTTCACGATGGGCTCACCCTACCCGAAGCAGTTTGGCCTTCAGCGCTACATACTCGGCGAGGGGCTCGTTCAGAAGTTGATGCCGACTCCGGTGTCGGATTCCGCCGGACCGACACTGGACACGCGCGGGACTGATGCACTATGGCGCATCTACCGTGGACCGGCGGCGATAGTGCGTCGGGGCGACTGGATAGACAGGCCGTCGTTGCCAACGCCTGTGGATTACACGCTTGTCGGGCTCAATCTCAGCGATGCGCTGGAGCACCAGGGCGATAGTGCGCGCGCACGCGCGGTGCGCAACGATGCGATCGCGGTGATAAAAGCGGCGCGGATGGAAGACATCTTCGGGATGACGAAGATGCCCTAGGGTCCGACGTGCATGTACTTTGCGTCGTAGCGCGCGATGGAATCGACGATCACCTGCTTTGCCGACTCGCTTCCCTCCCATCCCTTGATCTCGACGCGACGACCTTCGAGATCCTTGTAGATGAGGAAGAAATGCTCGATCTCCTTCAGATATGCCTGAGGGAAGCGCGCGATGTCGTAATACTCCTCGTAACGGGGGTCATGCCACGGCACGGCAAATATCTTGTCATCCGGCTCGCCGCGATCCAGCATCTTCAGAACGCCGATTGGCCGGACATCGATGAGGCATCCCGTAAAAGTCGGCTGATCGACCTGAACGAGAACGTCCAGCGGATCGCCATCCTCGTGAAGCGTACGCGGGATCAGACCGTATTCACCGGGATAGGAAACCGCCGAGTACAGGACGCGATCGAGACGGAATAGTCCCGTGTCCTTGTCGAGCTCGTACTTGTTGCGGCTGCCAGTGGGTATTTCTACGACCGCGGTGACCTGCACGGGAGGATTGCTTCCGGGCGGGAGATCGTGCCATGAATGAATCATGGTCCAAAGATAACATGCGGCCGGAGGCTCTCGGCTGCGTATCCGTAACTACGGCGCAGTCGCCGTCGCTTCCCCGAGGGTCGTCTCCGTGACCGTGCGAGCGATGCGATAATCGCGGCCCCGAATGAGCACGAGCAAGCTCGGCACCATGTACAGGGTGATCGGAGTGGAGAGCGCCAGCCCTCCGATGACAGCGAGCGCCAGCGGACGCTGCAGCTCACTCCCCGCCCCGAGCCCCAACGCGAGCGGGAGCAACCCGAACAGCGTGCAGAGCGTGGTCATGAGGATTGGGCGCAGACGTGTACGCGCGGCATCGCGCAATCCGATCTCGAGCGGAACGTCGTCATGCACCATCCGATAACGCGTGAAGTCGAGGAGTATGATTCCATTCTTCACGATCAGTCCCACCAGCAGAATGAGCCCCATGAACGAGGACACGTTCAGCTGTGTGCCCGTAATCAATAGCAGTACCACTGCGCCGACGAACGAGATCGGAGCCACCACGAGGACAACGAGCGGCTCCACGAAGGACTGGAACTGCACCACCATGACAGCCGTGACGCTGAGCGCGGCGAGCAGCAGTACGAGGAGCAATGCGTGAAAGGCCTCCTGCTGACCTGCGTACTGTCCGCCCAGCTCAACGCGGATTCCCGCTGGCGGCGGATGCGCCGCAAGTACACGCTTGACATCTGTCATCACGCCACTCAACGCGCGACCGCTGACGTCGCTCGTGATCGCGATCATCTGCTGCTGATTCTCCCGATCCAGCTCCGCGCGCGTCTCCGTCGGCGTGAGCGTAGCAACCGCCGACAACGGAACGGCGCTGCGTGTAGCCGTTGAAACGAGCGGGAGGTCGCCAAGCTTGTTTGCATCGAACCGGACCGCATCCGGCGCGCGCACGCGAACACCGATCGCACGGTCAGCGGCACGTACTTCGCCGGCGGGAACACCCAGCAGCGCCCCTTGCACGACGTCACCGACACCGGTAGGCGTGAGTCCCGCGCGCGCCGACTCCGCTGAACCGACATGCAGCAATATCTCCGCGCTGGGTTCGCTCACACCGTTGAACAGATCCTCGACTCCGGGAACCTTGCCGAGTGGATCGCTGATAGAGCGGGCGTAGGTCTCGAGCTGGTTCAGGTCGTCCCCGAAGAGCTTGATCTCGACCGGACGCGCGGCGCCGGCTAGATCGTTGATGACATCCGACAGAATCTGAACAAACTCGATATGCAACCGGGGTACGGCAGTGGCGATCTTGCCGCGAACGTCATCCATCACCTCGAAGATGCTCCGCGACCGCTTGGATTCGGGAACGAGGCGCGCCACGAGATCGCCAACGTTCTGCTGCGTCGCGAACAGGCCGAGCTCGGCGCCGGTCCGGCGGGAAGTACCTGATATCTCGGGCGTCTGCGCGAGAATCTTCTCCGCGATGTGAACCTCGCGATCGGTTTCCGACAGCGCCGTGCCGCCAGGCGTGAAGTAGTCGAGTACGAAAGCGCCCTCGTCCATCTCCGGCAGGAACCCGGTCCCTGTGAAGCGCGCGGCGACCACACCGAGAATCACGAGCAGGACCGCGCCTCCGATCATTATCCAGACATGACGCAGTACGCTGACGAGCGACCGTTCATAAATGTCCGCGAGCGAATCGAGTCCACGGCCGATGTGGTGCAGTATACCGCTCTTTTTCACACCAGGCTGCTCGACCGAGGCGTCGCTCGCTCGCACGAACTGCTCGCTGAGCAATGGTATGAGCGTGATGGCGAGAAACAGCGATACGATCACCGCTATCGTGAGAGTGATTGAAAGCGCCTTGAAGAACTGGCCAACGACTCCCGTGAGCAGGCCAAGTGGTAGAAATACAACTACGGTGGTGATCGTGGAAGTCGTGACCGGCAGGATCAGCTCCTGGAGCGCATCACGAATGGCGAGGTGTCTGTCCGGTGTGAATGACAGGTGTCGCGCTATGTTCTCGGTGATTACCACCGCATCATCGATGACGAGACCTACAGCGATGGCCATCGCTCCCAGCGTCATCAAATTGAACGTCTGCCCGATCATGGACATGACGAATACCGTGATCGCCATCGTAAGCGGGATGGCGGTCGCACTCACGGCAGTAATGCGTCCATGCCGAAGGAATGCGAAGAGCACTATTATCGCCAGAACGGCACCGATGATCATCGCGTCGCGTACGGATGTCACCGCCTCGCGAACCAGTGCGGCCTGATCGTACACAGGCTTGAGAATCACGCCAGGTGGAAGAGTCTTCCGGATCGTCGCGGCGATCGAAGCAACGCTATCCGCGATGTCGACCGTGTTGCCACCGGGTTGTCGCGTGATGTTCAGCAATGCGGCTGGCCTGCCATCGCCTCGCACGAGCATCACCTGATCCTCCGTTCCCATCTGTACCGCTGCCACGTCGCGAACGTGCAGGCCGTTCGGTAGAACAACGGCCCCGACGTCGGCGACGGAGTGGGCTTCCTGATCCGTTACGATCAGATACTGCTTGTAGTCGCGCGCAGCGCGTCCTACCGCTGCCGGCGAGATTGCATTCTGAATTGCCGTCGCGAGATCGTTGTACGTGAGCCCTTGCGCGGCAAGCGTCGATGGATCGGCTACGACTTCGATCTCCCGGATGCTGCTTCCCTGCACATCCACCCGCCCCACACCCGGGACGCGGGATATTATCGGCCGGATCTGGTAACGCGCGATGTCGTACAGTGTCGACGGATCCGTGCCCTCCAGATTGTACGATAGAATCGGGAACAGCGACGGAGTGAGGCGCGCGACTTCGACGTTCACCTCGCTGGGGAGCGTATTGCGTATCTGGCTCACACGCGTCTGTGCCAGCTGCAGTGCAGACTGCATGTCTGTCGCCGGCGTGAACGTCACGGATATCTCAGCGGCGCCGCGAATGGATTTGGATGTCACGCGAGTGACACCTGGCACGGTGCTAACCGCCTCCTCCAACGGACGCGTGACCGAGAACTCCACCTGCCGGGCGCCAAGCGATGAACCCTCGGCAACGATCGTGATACGCGGAAAGAGCAATTCCGGATAGATCGCGGATGGCAGCGAGCGAGCCAGCCAGACACCGCCTACACTGAGCAGTACGACGACCAGGTATATGACGCGTCGCTGCGCTGCGAGGATGTCAAAAAGACGCACTGGCCGCTACCGCCTGGGGACAGTGACTTTACTGCTGTCTTCGAGGCCGTACGCGCCGGTAGTCACGACCGTCTGACCCACGACGAGTCCCTTGGTGATCTGCACGAGCGAGTCACCGCGTGTGCCGATTTCTACCGGCGTAGCATATGCGATCCCTTTTTTCACTACGTAAACCTTGAACCCGGTGCTATCGGGAACGAGTGCGTCCGATGGAATGGACAGCGCGCTCGTGGAACCGGTGACTGCGATCTTGCCGGAAAGAGTTTCACCGAGCCTGAGCGGCCGTGTCGATGATGCAATGTGTACTCTCACCGGTACGGCGCGCGTGGCCGAGTCGATCGCAGCGCCCACCGCGATCACGGAACCGCGGGCCACAACTTTCGCCGAAGGGATGTCGCTATCCGCGAAGCTCACAGCGGCGCCGCGACGTACCGATCCCGCATCCACAGGCGACAGTTGCAGGAGAACCTGCAGCGCGCTTGGATCCGCGATTGCGACGAGTACCTGGGCCGGATCCGCGGACGCACCTGTGACGGCATTCATCTTCGTGACCACGCCGGAGATCGGAGAGCGCAGTGTGGAAAGCGCATACGTGCGATGCGCACCGACAGCGGCAGCTTTCGCCTGACCGAGATCGGCGCTCGCCTGATCAACCGTCTTGCGTGGCACGATTCCCTGTTGCGCAAGCTGTGAGGCGCGATCATAGGCGCTCTGGGCCGCGGCCAGCGCTGCGTCGGCGCCGGCCGATGCCGCCCGTAACGTGGCAGCATCGAGTTCGATCAGTGCTTCACCGGACTTCACATTCTGTCCGGCAGTCACCAGCACGCGAGCAATCCGTGATGGAGCAGGCGCACTCAGCTCGGCGTATCCGGTCGGGCTGGATACAACTGTGCCAACGGCCCGAACCGTCGGAGTGAACGCAGCGGTCGTTACCTGTGCTGTCTCGACGGTCACAATCGGAGTCACATCGGCCTCACCGCCGTTATCGGCCTTGCCACATGCGGAAAGCGCGGATAGCGCTCCGAGTGCGAGCAGCAGTCGACGATCCATCATTGGGTGACTCCGTTTGCGGTGAGTACGCGGACCAGCGCCGATGCAACGTTTGCAGCCACGAGATCCGTGACGTACTGTGCCTGTGCGTCGTGCTGAGCTCGCCTCGTTTCGAGAATGTCGCCGATCGCCATCTCTCCCGCGGTATATGCGCGTTCCGCCATCGATACGTTCCGGGTAGCTGCATCCATGATCGTGCGATCGCGCCCGATGCGCGACTCCGCGACCGACTGTGTACGATATGCCCGAGCGAGCTCCGTGGCTGCGTTCAGCCGTGCGATCGCCAGTTCCGCCTTGGCCCGTGTAACATCGGCGTGCGCCGCTTCGATCGCGCCGCCGTTGCGGTTGAAGAACGGAATCGGAAGAGCGACGCCGACCGTTGGCAGCAATCCCTTCTCTGCACCGGTGGGATCCTTCGCATCCGCTCCGAATTGAATCGACGGCACGCCGAACACGCTGCGACGCTGGAAGATGAGAGTCTGCTGCGCGGACGTAACCGCGGCGCTTGCCGCAGCGACCGTAGGCGTTGCAGTCACGTCCGCGACCGCTGGCGCGATCCGGAGTGACGGGGCCGCAAGCGAGTCGCGCAACGTAACGACGACCGTATCGCCACGAAGCCCCATTGCCGCCTGCAGCTCGAGTCTGGTATCTATTGCTTCGAGAGAGTCGGCATTTGCGGCGTTCGCCGCCTGCGCTGCCGATACTTCCGCGAGGTTCACGTCCAGATCGCTCGCATCACCGGCATCTCTACGCGTCTTCGTGTCGCTCAACAGCTTTGCCGCGTCAACCGCGGTCGCGTGCGACAGCGCAGCGCGAAGCGCCGCACCCTGCGCCGTCGTGTACATCGTATCGACGTTCAGCTCTATTGCGGCGCGTGCGGCAAGAAAGCCGAACCGTGCGCTGTTGCGCGCCGCTTCAGCTGCCCGGACGCGTGCGCCGCGAATCCCGGGCAGGTCCAGCGGAACGTCGAACGAAAAGTGGTTCTGCGGCGCATCCTTCGAATAGGACATCGTGAGCGAAGGATTGGGATACTCGCGCGCCGATCTGAGCCGTGCAGCCGCCGCGAGCGTATCAGCGCTTACAGCGGTCACCAGCACCGACTTGCCGAGCGCGGTCTGAATCGCCTCTGAACGGCTGAGCGGCTGTTGGGCGTGAAGGATGGGAACGGCGCTCAGGACCGTGAGCGCGCCCGCACACCAGAGGGTGCGGGCGTTCTGCATTGACCTGACGGCACATGCAATTGTCGTCACGCGGTCAAGCTAGTCGGTTTCACCTGTCATGGACATTACACCCCCCCCCCCCGCGCCACCCGGCGACTATCGTGCCCGCCTCCACTCCAGTCCAGAGACGCGCGCGGTTCCGGGATAGGGAGTCGTCTCCCCCTTTATCGCCTTCCAGAGGATGTGGTTGAAACTGTTTTCGTCGGCTCTGTCTTCCTCGGAGAGATCGAGCCGCGCGGACGCGGCCGCTCCGACCGTCGCTCTCGTATTCTTCTCGTTCAGATCGATGCCTGGTACAATTGCGACGTACGGCGTGAGATCGGGCTTCGATGTCCATATGTCACGCAGTGGCCGACCGTAGAAATCGAACTGCGACAGCGATCCAGTGTGGAGGATCTCGCTCATCGTCGCGATGACATCGGTGGTGTTGGTCCAGCGATGAATCACGCCACCTCGATTGTATGCGGATATGACAAAGGCTGGCGCGCGATGGGAATCCACATGATCGGGACCATTCTGCGCGTCATCCTCGACGACGAAGACGACGGTGTTCTTCCAGAACGGAGAACGCGACACCGCCTCGATCATGCGGCCCAGCGCAAGATCGTTGTCGGCCATGAAGGCGCGCGGAGTTCGGGAGCCGGCCCTGGTCGCGGCCGTATGATCGTCGGGCAACCGGACGATCTCCAGCTGTGGCATCTCACCACTCTTCACGTATCCCGCGAATTCTCTGAGCCAGACATCCATGCGGGCCTGATCCATGAGATCCAGATCGAAACCGGGATAGTCCGGATTGGTGTGCGTGGCCAGAAACGGCTTGTCGCCCACGTACACAGAGCGACCATCGACCGTCCGACGCACGACGAACTCGCCGTAGTTGCGCAGCGTGATGTTGGCGCGCTGCGCCAGGTCCCAGAGGTATCCGTGCGCTGGCTCGCTCGCGTCATCTGCATCAGGGTCCGTCCCCGAGGCATTGCGATTCGTCCCTTCGTAGTCATAGCTACGGCCGCGGCCCGAGTAATTGCTCGTGACTGTCTTTTCCAGGTAGTCCGTCGCGTACGCGGCAGTCGACCAGTTGTGGCCGTCGGCGCTCACCTCCGCGTTCGTGAAGAATCGATCAAGATCACCAAATCGCTCGGCCAGCGCGTGATGGTTGGGCGTCACCTTGCGCGGGAAGAATACGAGTGACGTGTCCCCATCGCCGATCGGCAGATCGCCCAGCACCTGATCGTAAGTGCGATTCTCCTTGATCACGTAGATCACGTGCTCGAAGGGCGGATACATCGTGGAGGTGCCGGTGTGCGAGCTCGCATCCCAACCCTGCGCGCGTGCAACCCGCGCCGAAAACGGCGCCAGCCTTGCCGAATCGGCGCGAGCCAGCGTCAGAGTCATCAGTGAGCCGGACGTCTGCCCGAGCGTATATGCATGTGACCCCTTTGGCGCCGGATGATGCGGATCCGGGCCGTCCGGATTGGGCGCCGTGCCATGACCCTTCCCGCTCAACACCATAAGCGTGTCCTGCGCGACATAGACCGCCGTGGGATACCAGTCCACAGGAATGCGCCCAACCAGCCTATCGGCACCGTGCGCCGCCGCGACACCAGCCACCTCTGCGCTGAGGTCGAAAAGTGCAACCGCGTTGTCATCCGCCTCAGCCACGAACAGTCTCGTCCCGTCGGTCGAAAGCGCAAGCGCATTCGGTGTGCTCCCCTCCGCGGGTCCTGTGGGCGGAGGATCGAGCAAATGCGCTATCACCTTGCGGTGCTTCGTATCGAGTACCGAGATGCGATCGGTACTCCCGGACGCAACGAACAGGCGCGAGCCGCCGGCATTCAACTGCAGCGCCGACGGATGGCGATCGACCACGATGCGTCCGGCGTCCTGGAGCGACGTCGAGCCATTGGGCTGAAACACGGACACCGTATTCCCGCCCCACGCCGACACGTACACGGTGCCGTCAGCGGCGACGACAACGCCGTATGGATAGCGTTCGGTCGCGATCCGCTGCACAACGTGCCCGCTCGCGAGGTCGATTACAGCCAACGAGTCCGCCAGGTTTTCCGCGACATATAACAATCGTCCGTCACGTGACGGCGCGAGTCCGGCAGGATACCGCGTGCCGCCTCTCCGCGGCGACTTGACCGCGAGGACCAGGCTGTCAGTCAACGACGCGGTGCCATCGTGCCACGCGTAGCGATACACCACGTCCTGGTTCCCGCCCGATACGTACAGCGTCTTCCCGTCAGGTGAGAACGCAACGCCTATGAACGCCGCCGCTTGCGATACGGTCTGCACGACCCTGCCGGAAGCCCGATCGACAATCTGAAATCCCTGCTCTCGCCATCCGTTGAGCAGCACGACAACTCTGTCGCCACCCGGCGATAATGTCATTGCCAGGGGCATGGAGCCGAGTGATACCGACGCGGCTGCGGGATCGAGGCGAACCCCGGTGGGAAGAACTGTCTGTCCCTCCGGTACACCCGCGTTACCCAACGACGGCGGAGAGCTCGCGCTCGGTGAGCGACATGACGTGAGCGCCAACGCAAACGCGCTGGCCCTGACCGCAGCCCCCAACACGATCCGTTTACGACCGCCGACTGCGTTGAACGCGAAGGTGTGGTGCAAGTTCTCGCCCGCGTGAGGGTTCAACTCAAGGTGTCTTGTCTGGCGGTACCGAATTTCGAGCGTATTACCTCGATCAGCAAGTCGGCATTCGGCTTGGCCGGCGTGATCGTGACGTCGATTCCAGCATCCCGCAGGACCTGAGCGGTTGCATCGTCGTATGCTGCCGCAGGAACCGAACTTATGACATGCTCCCCAGCGGCGCGAACATACTCCTCCGCAGCCGCTGGCGACATCGCGACCACGAGGCTCGAATGACGCTCCCCGAGCACCCTGCGCAACCGCGCATACGTCTTCTCGTTTGGCACTTCGCGATACACCGCGAGCGATGTGACCGTGGCGCCGGCTTGCTCGAGGTCCCGCGCGAATGACTCGGCTGTAGCATCATCCGCGACATACAGCATCGACGCGCCCGGAATATCGGATCGTTCCGACAGTGCGTCGGTCAGCGCGACGGGATCGAAGCGATCCTGGACAACATCGACAGTGATGCCGCGATCCAGCAACGCAGCAGCAGTGGCAGGCTCGATACACGCTACCTTCGCGTTCGACAGAGACCGCGTGTCCTTGCCGCCGAGGATAAGATGCTCCCAGAATATGTTCACAGCGTCCGGACTGGCGAACACGAGCCATTCGTAATCGGCGATTCGATCGATCTCCTCACGCAGCTGAGTCAGGTCGAGCCGTGTGATGCGCGGCAGAGGAATCTCGATTACTGCAGCACCGAGCTCGTTGAGCCGATCCGCAACTGCGCGTGAACCGTAACGTGATCTCGCGAAGGCGATCCTCACGCCGAACAGCGGCCGATTGTCGAACCACGCGAGCTCGTCACGCAACAGCACCGTCCATCCGATCACGACGGTCACGGAGCGCAGCAATCCAGCGCGCGCTATCTCATCCGAGATCGTGCCCAGCGTCGCGATGATGACGCGCTGTGAAGCGCGGCCAGCGTGAACTATTGCGGCGGCCGGAATCTCGCCAGGAACGCCAGCTACTGCGAAACCAGTGATTATCGCCGGAAGAACCGCGGTTGCATCACTCACGACTAGCGTCGCCCCGATCTTCGCGATCGCGGCCCAATCGGTATCGGCACCGCCGCGTGCGGCGGTTCGACCGCTCGCGTAGATTGTCGCCGACGTCATCGTCGGCGACAACAGTGGGATTCCAGAATACGTTGCAACGGCGTTTCCGACCGGCACGCCAGGAATGATCTCGAATTCGACGCTCGCGTCGTGAAGCGCCGTGACTAGCTCGCTGCCGCTGCCGAGCGCGAGCGGGTCGCCGTGCACGAGATACACAACACGCATCTCCTGACGCGCGAGGGTGACGAGCAGTTGTGCTACGTCGGCGGACGACGGGCGGCCG
Source organism: Gemmatimonadota bacterium (assembly GCA_027307165.1). Lineage (GTDB taxonomy): Bacteria > Gemmatimonadota > Gemmatimonadetes > Gemmatimonadales > Gemmatimonadaceae > Fen-1247. The sequence continues at coordinate 110,442 of DAHUXM010000018.1, forward strand.
CCCTTCGCGCGCGATCCCACGTAATAGCGCTCTGGACCGCCAGCGACGCCACCGGGAATGAGCTTGCGCTGCGCGCGACGGTCATACACTACGGCGTCCGCCGTGGCGAGCAATTCCCTGCCTCGTACGGTGAGCAAACCCGGGAGATCGGGGCCTGCTCCAACAACGAACACTATTCCTTGCGCCGCCACTTACGCCTCCTCAACTGCAAACTCACCGCATAGCACGTGTACACGATACCGGCCACGCTGTACGCAAGATGATACCAGAACGCATCCTGTGGCGGCATCAGGACCGTCCCTCCAGTGCTGCGTCACGCTCGGTTGCGAGCAGGTACCGTTCATGCAGCAGCCACGCATACAGCAGCGTCAATGCGCAGAACGCCGACACGAGCGTGATCACCATGTCCGACGGCATCGATGGCGCGCTCGGCTTGAGCAGCACCGGCATGGGGTGCATCGTTCGGAAGAAGTACACGCTCAGATGTATGAACGGAACAAGCAGTGCGCCGAGAATCCCCAGCACAGCCGAAAATCGCGCGCGCATCTCGAAGTCATCGATCGCCCCGCGTAGAATTATGTAGCCTGCGTAGATGAACCAGAGAAACAGCGTCAGCGTCAGGCGCGCATCCCACGTCCAGTACGCGCCCCATATCGGCTTCGCCCAGAGCGGACCGGTGATGAGCACCACGGACGTAAAGACGAATCCCACCTCGGCAGAGCTCGACGCGACGCGATCGAGCTTTGGATCCTTGAGCCAGAGGTACAGCACGCTCGTGATGAACACGAGCCCGAATGCCAGATACAGTCCAACCCACGCAGACGGCGCGTGAACGTAGAGGATTTTCTGCGCCGGACCCTGCAACGCGTCGAATGGCGTGAAGTAGATCGCACGGATGTACACGCCGATCACCGCGATGACCGCCACAACTCCAAGTTTTGAGAACTTCATTGTTCCAGCGTATATGGATATAGCAGTGTACAGACAACCAGGAACACGACGTCGAATGCAGCCAGGATCGACAGGTAACCCGACACTTCCGACACCGCGCGCCCGTTCATGAGCCGCGCGGTGGCCTGCGCGGCGGGAAGAATCACAGGAACGAAAAACGGAAGCGCCAGCAGTGGCAGGAGCAGCTCGGCGAGCCTGGTACTGACCGCCATGGAGGAAAACAGCGTCCCCACCGCGACCAGCCCCACGGATGCCAACAGCACCACTCCGATCAACGGCCACATGTAGCCGCCTATCGGCACATTATATAGTAGCGCAACCGCAGGCAGCGAAATGGCCTGCACCACAATGACAAACGCGAGATTCGCGATCAGCTTGCCCAGGTAGATCGCTTCGCGATCCACCGGTGCTGCCAACAAGGCGTCCATCGCCCGGGTCGGCTGCTCCACCCCGAATGAACGGTGCAGCCCCAGCAGCCCGGAAAAGGTGAAGATGACCCAGAGCACGCCCGGCGCAAGGTCGATCGACGCGACCGCCGTAGGATCCCAGGCGAAAAAGAATATCGTGATCGCGAGGACCGCGAATGCCAGCGCGGAGAGAATCACGCTGCGTGATCGCAGCTCGATGAGAGTGTCCTTGCGCGCGATGGCCAGGGTCGATCCAACAAACCCCGGTGCGCGACGATGGACCGGCGCCACGCGCGTGCTAGGCGGCATCGACCGAGAGCTCGCGGTAGAGCGCAGTGTATTCCTCGCGTGCAGGAATCGGCGCACGATCGAGGCGCACGAATCTTCCTTCGCGCATTATCGCTGCGGCCGTGCAGAGTGCCAGCGCTTCGTCGAGATTGTGGGTGACGATGATTATCGTCGCGCCGGAATCGCGTAACGCGGCCAACATGCCGGTGAGCGCCGAGGCGCCAGCGGCATCGAGGCCCGTGAACGGCTCGTCCGCCAGGAGAACCGACGGACTGTGCACTATCGCGCGAGCGACCGACACTCGCTGCTGCATGCCACGACTCAATGATCGTACGCGGACATCCGCGAACGACGCGGCGCCGAGTCGCGTCAGCACTTCGTCGGCTGCCGCTCGCACGTCCTGCACGCCGTACATGCGCGCTGAAAATTCCACGTTCTCGCGCGCTGTCAGAGCATCGTACAGCATGGTCTGGTGCGATACCAGACCAACGCGGGCGCGCACGTCAGCACTTCCGGGTAGTGGAATTCCCTCGATCGCAGCGCTCCCTGAAGTGGGACGCAACAGACCACCAAGCATCCGTAGAAGCGTTGTCTTTCCAGCGCCGTTCGGGCCGAACAGCGCAAGACAATCACCCGCCACGAGCGTGAGCGACACACCGTTCACGGCGCGACGTGTGCCGAAGTTGCGGACGAGGTCCGTCGCCTGGATAGACAGCTCAGTCATCGCGCGCAACATTGGCAGCGCACGAGCGCGCTGCGGCGCAGGCCCGCACGGGATTGGTACCCCGATCCCATGCGGGTAATGTGATGGCTACTTGGTCGCCGCGGCTGCGGGCTTCTCGCTCGCGTAGTGATTGTTCGTGATAATCACGATGCCGAAGAGAATAGCGAACACAAAGCATCCGCCGACGATCAGCCCGGTGAGCGCCGCGGGGAAGTCCGTACCATGCTGCTTCGTTTCCATCGTATCTACTCCGTGGCTGTGGCTGTGTCGGTAACGCGCACCTTGTTCATCACATCGTTCTGGCGGATCTGGCGCACAACATCGTCGCCCTTGACCACCTTGCCGAACACTGTGTGCACGCCGTTCAGGTGCTTGGTGTTCTTCTCGTCCAGGACGATGAAGAACTGACTGCCGCCGGTATCCTTCCCCGCATGCGCCATGGACAGCGCGCCAAACTCGTGCGTGCGCGGATTGCCCTTGGTCTCGCACTTGATGGTGTAGCCGGGACCGCCGGTTCCGATGCGCGGGCTGCCCGCCGGAAGATCGCGCGACAGCGGGTCTCCACCCTGCACCACGAACTCCGGAATCACGCGGTGAAACTTCACCCCGTCGTAAAAGCCTTCATTCGCGAGCTTCTCGAAGTTCTCGACCGTCTTGGGGGCGTCACCGGAATACAACTCGGCGACCATCGTTCCCTTGTTTGTCTCAAATGTTGCTTGCTTCACACTTCACTCGATGGACATAGGTCATTCAGCACGCACTCTGCGCACCTCGGGCGTCGGGCCAGACAGACGCGGCGTCCGTGAAATATCAGCAGATGAGACAGCAGAGTCCAATTTTTTTGCGGGAATAGCTTCATCAGCACCCGCTCGACCTTCACCGGATCAGAGAGACGAGTGAGGCCAAGCCGTCGGCTGACCCGCCCCACGTGCGTGTCGACAACGACACCCGCCGGCTTATCGAACGCGGTGCCAAGGATCACGTTCGCAGTCTTCCGACCCACCCCCGGAAGCGTGACGAGGTCGTCCATCCGGTCAGGAACGACGCCCCCGAACCGATCGAGCAGCCCGCCAGCCATTCCGAGCAGGCTCCTGGTCTTGTTGCGGAAAAATCCGGTCGGCTTGATCATCTCCTCGACATCGCGCGGGTCGGCCATCGCCAGCGCTTCGGCGTCCGGATACCGCTCGAATAGCGCGGGCGTCACCAGATTCACGCGTTTATCGGTGCACTGGGCGCTCAGGATCGTCGCCACCAGGAGCTGGTACGCATTGGTATGGTCCAGCTCGCAATGCGCGTCGGGGTATGCTCGCGCGAGCCGCTTGAAGATGATCGGCGCGCGCACGGAAGCGGGTTGTAGCGGCATAATTGCGGCGAAAGCGGCGTGGAAATGGGGGTCGGAGTCGTGTTTCCGCGAAGCGGAAACTACGATTCCGACCCCCATTTTCCCCTAGTGAGTCTCCTCGACCCCGGCCATCGCAGGCATCGTATCCACGAGCTCGTGCAGCTGCTTCACGATCAGGTCCAGCTCCTGACGGGCGCCGTCTGCATCCAGCATTCCGCCCTTCATCGAGAGCGCGATGCGATTCATGTACTTCACCTTGTCCAACATCTGCTCCGTCGCACGCCTCAGCTGCAGATACTTGCGCTTCTCGGCGCGGGCTCGATAAAAACGGCGCAGGAGATCGTCGGTGGTGAATCGCTCTGAGAGCTGGATCGCCTCTTCGATCGTGCGGCCCGGAATTCCACCGTGGTCCGGGAGCGGCTTGTCGCCGACGGCCGGACCGCTGAACCACAGACGCCCGATGTGCTCGAGTCCGTCGTAGGAGAAACGAACCATGACGTCGCAGAGTGCTCCGTCAGCGTCGATGGTGGCGAGATGGTGCTCGGCGCGAAAATCAGTCATTCACCCGGAAGCTGCGGCGTCGGTTGACGCGAGGAACGGATCGATCGCTTCCCAGAGCTGCTCGGGACGCTCGACATATGGAACGTGGCCACATCGATCCAGAAAGACAGGTTCGGTCTTGAGAGCGCGAGCCACGTCGATTGAAGACGCAGGTGGAATCGGATCGTCACGACCATGAACGATGCGAGCCATCACCTGCAAGCGCCCGATGTCCGGCCGAAGGTCGAAATCGCCGAGACTGTCCCAGGTCGACTGCTGCACGCGGCCGACCACACGGAACGGTGTGAGGTTGCGAGCGTTGGCCGGATCGTAGAAATAGCCCGCGACCCCGAGCTCGAATATTCTCTGGCGATATGCATCCGGATCCCTCTCGCGCAAATCTGACGCCATGAGAATTGCGCGCTCGTCCGCAATGGCCGGCGCATTCCCCCGCGCGCGGAGATTCGCGTCGAATTCAGCACGATATTCACTCGTCACCGGCGCAGGACTGATGAGAACGAGGCGAGCCGGCTTCGGGAGCGAAGCGTGCTGGGACTGGGCGATGGCATATAGCAGCGCAAGCATTCCTCCCCAGGAATAGCCAAGAACGGACGGAGACGCAATATCATATTCCTGGCATACAGCCGCGAGGTCCGCGACATGGTCCCGCCAACCAATCGGGCTGTTGTCCGACGCCCTCGATTGGCCGCCGCCACGCTGATCGTAGAGCAGCAGATCGTACTTCGCGGCCAGATGCAGCATCTGCGGGAGGAGATACCGGTGATCGGCGCCGGGTCCCCCGTGAAGAAGGATCAGAACCGGCCGGCCCGGTTCACCGTATCGCGCCCAGTAAAGCGGAACGGCGGTGGTACTGGTAAAGCCGGAATCTCTGGGCGCAGGGATCGGGAGAGGCACGATCCAAATTTAATCTCGCCCCCCACCGTCTTTGCCTGTTGCTTACAAACCACAGTGTGTAGCGCCGGTAAGTCAAATACGTACGGTCATCCACAACTTCCGCATCGGTAAATATTTCAGGTCGCTCTAAGTCGTTGCAGCCCAACACGTTGTACTTGTCACAAAATTCCGAGTAAAACGGCATCCGCAATGCTACACAAATGATTGCGAGAAGGACCTGATCCTTATGGTACTTCGTTGCCCGTTACTGGCCACTGCTCCCAATGGATCTGTGCGAGTCACGCAACGGGAGAGACATCCCCGGGCCTCCCTGGCTTGGGGCACTTTTTTTTTGGAGACAGCTTCGTGAATAATCGGGTTACTTCGCTCGTCGCAGCAGCGGTTGCCGTTACGCTAGCCGGCGCTGGCACCGGTAACGCCCAGGCCGTCACCCCTGCCGGCACCTTCGGGAGCCTCCCAGTGGCCACTTTCGGTGGTACTGGAATCCCGAACAACGCAGTCATGACCGGAGGAGTGAACGGCGCCACGATAGGCCTTACGGCGACGCCACGCTATTCCGCTCCGGCCGTTACCAACGACGGGGCGGGTACGTTTTTCGCCGCCGCCGGCCCCAGCGCCACAAATTCAGCATATGCAGGCTGGAACTTCGACTTCTATGTCGATGCCGGAAGTTCCAACAGTTTGTTCAAGCTGTTCGTGGACCGGAATCCCGCACCGGGCACCGATCAGTGGTCGATGCAGCAGATTCCCCTCGGGACCTATCAGGACTCCTGGAACGAGGGCATGTCGTTTCTGAGCGGCCCGTTCGATCCTAATGCAGGTGGCGAATACTCGTTCCTGCTCGTCCAGTACACGCCGACCGGCCCCTACGGATACGCTGAACAGGCCCGCGTTGCAATGAACGTGGACGTCACAACTACACCGGAGCCATCCTCACTCGCGCTTCTGGGCACGGGCTTCGTTGGCGTTGCAGGCTTCGTCAAACGTCGCGTCAAGCGGGTGTAATCGCGGCTGTTCCAATAAGAAAGCACCGCAATCCTGTCATGGGGTTGCGGTGCTTTTTGGTTTCATGGAGGCGAGTAGTCCGCGGCGACTTTCGCCCTTCCCTATGTCATCGCGCGGTGAAATCCGTCTTCGGTGTAACCGAGCGACAGGTCTCCGCGATCAGCTCGGCGACGTTATTCACGTCGTTGAGCGATATCATCTCGCTCGGCGAGTGCATGTAGCGATTCGGGATCGATACGAGGCCGGTTGCAACACCCTCGCGAGCGATGTGGATCGCATCGGCATCGGTTCCCGTGTCGCGGCCAGCGGCATGCACGCTGAATGGAATCTTCTTTTTCTCGGCGACGTCGCGAAGCAGTCCGAACACCACGGGCGACACCACTGCGCCGCGCGTGAGAACCGGACCGCCATCCAGCTTCGCCTCACCGTGTTCCTTCTTCTCGATATTGGGATGGTCGATCGCGAACGTGACGTCGACTACGATCGCCATCTGCGGCCGCAGCGCAGCAGCGCCAACGAGCGCGCCTCCCCCGCGATAGGCAATCTCTTCCTGGGCGGTCGCGACGGCGACTACCTTTGCCTTGCCGGGCTTCTGGGCGTAGCGCCTGAGCGCCTCGAGAACTGTGAACGCACCAATGCGGTTGTCGATCGAGCGCGACGCGATGCGCGAATTTGGCAGCTCGATTGCCCGCGCATCGATAACACCAGGATCGCCGACCGAGAGCATCGTCAGACATTCCTTCTTGTCACGCGCTCCGACGTCCACCCACAGATCGCGCATCCGTGCGCCCTTCTCGCGATCCTCGGGGCGGATGATGTGGATCGGGATCTTCCCCACGACACCGATTACGTCGCCATGGCGCCCGCTGAATCGAATGCGCTGCCCCACGAGAACCTGTGGATCCCAGCCGCCGATCGGAGCGATGTAGGCGTATCCATCGTCATCGACATACGTGACGATGACGCCGATCTCGTCGATGTGGCCGGCAAGCATGATCGTCGGCGACCCGGATGGGTTCACGACAGCCATTGAATTGCCGGAAACGTCGGCCGTCACCTCAGCGAACCTGGAAGCCTCGGCGCGCCAGACCTTGGCGGGCGCTCCTTCAAAGCCCGAAGGGCCGGGAGTGTCAAGAAGCTGCTTGAGAAACTCGATCGATTTTGGTGTAAACATGGTCGGATAATTTACCACGCCCCGGCCGCAGAGAGCGATCGGGGCGTGTTGGTCGATGGCGTGTCCATCCTTGAAAGATCGGCAGCTGGAGCCACAGTCTCAAAAGATGGTGCACTCAAATGTTTGCAACGACCGGTCCATCGCCCGCTAGCGAAGCACCGCCTTTGCTATCGTCTGCAGCTGCATGTTGGAGGTGCCTTCGTAGATGGTGCCGATCTTGGCGTCACGGAAAAACTTCTCGACCGGATAGTCGGTCGTGTACCCGTAACCACCAAACAACTCGACGCAAAGCGACGTGACGCGCCCGCAAACCTGGGATGAGTACAGTTTCGCCATCGCGCCCTCTCGTGCGATGTCCTTGCCGGCGTCCTTGAGGCGCGTCGCGTTGTACACCATGAGGCGGGCCGCTTCGATTTCCGTCGCCGCCTGCGCCACCTGAAACTGGATAGCCTGCATCTCGGCCAGCGGCTTGCCGAACTGCTGGCGCTCCTTGATGTAGGCAATCGCAGCATCGAGCGCGCCTTGCGCAACGCCGATCATCTGAGCGCCGATCCCGATGCGGCCCTCGTTGAGCGTCTCGATCGCGATCTTGTATCCCTGTCCAGCGGGGCCAAGCACGTTGGCGGCCGGAACTTCGCAGTTGTCGAGCAGCAATTCGACAGTGGAGGAGGCGCGAATGCCGAGCTTGTCCTCCTTCTTGCCCACCCCGAATCCGGGAAAATCGCGCTCGATGATGAACGCGGTGATTCCCTTGTAGCCGGCGCTCGGATCGACATTGGCAAACACGACATACAGGCCCGCCTCAGCGCCGTTGGTGATCCACAGCTTACGGCCGTTGAGCACATACGAATCGCCGCGCTTCTCGGCGCGAGTCGCAAGCGCGAATGCATCGGAGCCGGATCCGGCTTCGGAGAGGGCGTAGGAGCCGAGCGTGCCGCTGGTGAGCATGCCGAGATATCTGACCTTCTGTTCTTCGGTGCCGTAGCGTGCGATGGGGTAGTTGACCAGCGTGTTCTGCACGTCGCAGACGATTGCAGCGGACGCGTCGACCTTTGACAGCTCTTCGACAGCCAGCGTGACCATCATTAGCGCACCGCCTGATCCGCCGTACTTTTCATCGACCTCGATTCCCATCAGGCCCAGGTCGAAGTATTGCGGGATGAGAGCGGGATCCATTTTTCCGGCCTTCTCCATGGCCTTGACGCGTGGCGCGACTTCGGTGGCGGCAAATGCGGCCACCGCATCGCGGAACATCAGCTCGTCCTCGGATAACATCGTGAGTGCTGGACGGATATCTTGCATTGTCGGCATCTTCGGGCAATGAGTACGGGTGGTTCAGGCGCGATTCCGGTATCTGGGGAAACGAGCCAGTATAGTATAGGTGAAAGTCCGGTCGTCCGCGACGGTATTCCGCGGCCCTTACCGCAGCCGAGATCACATGCGTGTCCTTCTCGTAGAAGATGATCCAGAGCTTTCCTCCGTCATTACGGACGGCCTGCGCAACGATCACATAGAGGTCAACGCGGCGCAGGATTTTGCGACGGGCCGCGAGCGGGCCCTGCTCGGGACCTTCGACGTCATCGTGCTGGACGTGCTCCTTCCGGGCGGAACGGGGTTCGATCTCTGCCGCATCGTTCGGGAGCGAGGAATAGCGACCCCGATCCTGATGCTCACCGCCCGTGACGCTGTCGAAGATCGCGTGCGTGGTCTCGAATCCGGCGCCGACGACTATCTGACGAAACCATTCGCGTTCATGGAGCTCACGGCGCGGATCAAGGCACTCGCGCGACGCCGTCCGGCCATCGCTCCGGAACACTACGACGTCGCCGATCTCCACGTCGATATACCAACGCGCGAAGTGACTCGCAGAGGCGTGAAGATCCTACTGACGGCGAAAGAATTCTCGCTGCTCGAGTTTCTCGTGCAGAACGCCGGCAACGTGGTGACGCGCAGTGCGATAACGGCGCACGTGTGGGACGACAATCACGATCCGTTCACGAACGTGCTGGAAGTGCTGGTGCGGAGACTCCGGCGCAAGATCGACGACGGCTTCGAGCCCAAGCTGATACAAACGCTCCGAGGCGCGGGTTACAGGCTGGGCGTTTGACGGACAATCTCGCACGCCTTCGCAGGCGTCTCACGATATGGTACGCCTTGACGCTCGGCACCATCGTCGTGCTGCTGGGGGCCGGTCTGTTCATCGCCATACGCTCGCAGATCTCATCGCAGCTGAATGCGTCACTCGCGATGGCATCCGAAGCAATTCAGCGCGCCACGAGCATCCGTGAAGCGGAGCAGGCGTCGGCGTCCGGCGCTGTAATGGACGCTGTCGGCGAGCTTCGCATTCCCGACCGAGACCTGTATCTCTTCGACCACAACGCGAGGCCGTTGGTTCCGTCCACCGCGCCGACGGCGATCACCAATGCCGCGCGAACCGCATTGCAGGATTCGACTGCCCTGCTCACGCTGTACCCTCCCAACGATCATGTCCTCCGAGTGTCCGCGAAGCGGTTCCGTTCGCGCGGCGGAAACGTCTACGTTTCGGTTGCGGTCGCCGATCAGCTCGAGCTGGAGGACCAGTACGCCAACCTCATCCTCGCATTCGGCGCGGCCGCGCTCGGCGCACTCGTATTATTTGCCGCCGGCGGCTCATTCCTTACACGAAAATCGATCGAGCCGGTAGAGCGTACGATGAACTACATGCGGCGGTTCATGGCCGATGCCGCGCACGAGCTGCGCACGCCGCTGGCAGTGGTCCGCAGCCGCGCCGAGGTCGCGCTCGCTTCCGGGGACGACAGTGGCCGGGAGCGCGAGGCACTGGTTGCCATCGAGCGCGAGGCCACCCGGCTTGGCAAGATCGTGGAGGACCTGCTGCTCCTCGCGCGGTCCGACGCCGGCGGCTGGCCCGTCACGATGAAGCGGATATTTCTGGACGACGTGGTATCCGATGCGGTGAGCGCCGCCAGCGCGCTGGCATCGCGCAGCGGCGTCAGCCTGTCTCTGGATGCGTTCGAGGAAGCCTCGATAGACGGCGACGAAGCGCTGGTGCGCCAGCTGACGATGATCCTCCTCGACAACGCCATCAAGTTCACGCCATCGGGCGGATCGGTGACGGTGTCGGTCAACAGCTCGCCCCAGGGACCGCTGCTCGCAGTTGCCGATTCCGGAACCGGGATTCCCAGCGACCAGATGACGCACATTTTCGAGCGGTTCTATCGGGGCGATGCGGCGCGCGCGCGCGGTGACGGAGCGGGGCTTGGGCTGTCGATCGGCCAGTGGATTGCGGAGGTCCATCACGCACGCATCACGTTCCGGTCCGAACCTGGCAACGGCACGGTCGCCGAAGTCCGATTCCCCGCGCCACCGCGGGGCAGGACGCCTGAGTAATCGGCACCGGTTTGATTATGATTTGAAGATGCAAAACCCTTTTCAAGAGGCTCTCGTGTTCGCACGCTTTCTCTCGCTCGCCACGCTGGCGTTCGGGTCGGCCCTGGTAGCGGCGCCGCTTTGCGCACAAACGGCGACAAGCGGATTTCATGTTACGCGTCGCATTGCTGTTGCCGGAGAGGGTGGATGGGACTACGTCACGTTCGACACTGCGCGCAGCAGATTATTCATCTCGCGCTCCACGCGCGTGCAGGTGGTCGACGCAAATTCCGGCCAGCTCATCGCCGAGATTCCGAACACCGGTGGCGTGCATGGGATCGCCCTCGCCTACGGGCTCGGCAAGGGGTACACGAGCAACGGTCGTGACACGACGGTGACGGTATTCGATTTCGTGACGCTCGCACCCAAAAAGGTGATCCGCGTTACGGGAGCAAATCCTGACGGAATTCTTTACGATTCCGTTACCAACCGCGTATTCACATTCAATGGCCGCGGCCAGAACACGACGGCGATCGACGCTGTTGGCGATTCAGTCGTCGGCACGCTCGCATTGGGCGGCAAGCCCGAAGCCGCCGTTTCAGACGGTGCAGGTCACATCTTCGTCAACATCGAGGACAAGAGCACCATAGTCGAGTTCGACGCGACGAAGCTCACCGTGCTTCATACATATCCGATTGCTCCTTGCGAGGAGCCGAGCGGATTGGCGATGGATCAGGCGCATCACCTGCTCTTCGCCGGATGTGGCAACAAGATGATGGGCATCATCGACTCCAACACGGGCCAGGTCGTGGCGACTCCGCCGACAGACGGCGGTACCGATGCCAACGCCTTCGATCCGGTGACGGGAACCGCATTCAGCTCGAACGGCGCTGGAACACTCACGCTCGTGACGCAGCCCACGCCTGGCAAATTCACTAGCGAGAACGTTCCGACCGAGCGAGGGGCGCGCACGATGGCACTGGATCCCAAGACGCACCGGGTCTATCTCATCACGGCCAGCTTCAACCTGGCGCCGGCTCCCAGCGCAGCGCAGCCACGTACGCGGCCGAGCATGGTGCCGGGTTCATTTGTCGTACTGGTGGTCGGAAAGGAGTGACCTCGCGAGGCCGGTCGCCGCGTCAACTCGCGACGGCGACCGGCTTCACGAGAACGTCGGCGAACACTTCGAGGGCAAGTTCTGCCTTGCCGAATGGCGCCGATACCTGAACGCCGGCGACCATTGGCTGCACGCGCTCGAGCATCTCGCGCGCGATCGCGATCCCCTCCTGTATTGCGTGTTCCTTGGAGAGAGCATTAGCACGACGCATGCGAGCGATGATCTCGTCGGGCACGGTGACACCGGGCACTTCGTTCGCCAGGAATTCTGCATTTCTAACTGAAACGAGCGGCCAGATTCCGGCGACTACGGGGATCCGGCGCAGCTCGATGCTGCGCAGAAACGTCTCCAGCTGGTCCGCATCGAACACGGGCTGAGTAATCGCATACTCGGCGCCGGCTTCAACCTTCCATTCGAACCGTCGCCGTTCGTTCGCGACATCGAGCGCAGCCGGGTTCACACCGACTCCTACAACAAACTGCGTCGGCTCACCGATTGCGTTACCGCCGGGATCCAGCCCGCGATTGAGACTGCTCACAAGATTGGTGAGGCCGATCGAATCGATGTCAAATACGGCAGTCGCTGACGGATACGGCCCCATCTTCGGTGGATCGCCCGTGATCAGCAATACGTTTCGCAATCCTACCGCGGAAGCGCCGAGCAGATCGCTGAGCATGCCCAGCAGGTTTCGGTCGCGACAGCAGTAATGCGTGACGGTTTCGATGTGCGCGTTCTGCTCGATGAGCAAGCTCGTGAGGACCGCGCCCATGCGACTCTGCGCGCGCGGGCCGTCGGGGACGTTGATCGCATCGACGCCTGCGTCGCGCAACGACGCGGCGTCGCGCAGCAGCTTGGACGCGTCCACGCCACGCGGCGGAACCAGCTCGACCGAGGTTACAAATTCACCGGCCGCGATCTTCTTCGCCCATCGTGACCGATCACCGAAGGGAACCGGCGCTACACCGGTCGCCTTTTTCTCCGACGGGACATGCGTGACTGTAGCGCGCGAAGTGCGTCCGGAGCGCGGGGCCAGCGGTCGCACACCTTCGGCGATCTCCCGGATGTGCGCGGGAGTGGTTCCGCAGCATCCGCCGATCAGCTTCGCACCGGCCACGACGAGATGGCGCGCATACGTGGACATGTATTCGGGACTCGCCATGTACATCGTGCGCCCGCCAACATCGCGCGGCATGCCGGCGTTAGGCTGCGCACTGAGCTTGCGCGCCGTGAGTGGCGCCATCTTCTCGATCGCCTCGAGAATGGTCTGCGGGCCGACCGAACAGTTGAGCCCGATGATGTCTGCACCTGCAGAATCCAGCGTGCGCGCGATGTCTTCCGGAGTCGCACCGTACGCAGTGACTCCATCCGCATTGATGGCTACCTGCGCGATGACGGGCATCGCCGCATCGACCGCGCGCGCGGCAGCTATCGCCTGCGTGAGCTCGTCCAGATCCGAAAACGTCTCCAGGATGAAAAGATCGGCTCCGCCGTCCTTGAGCGCCTGCATCTGCTCCGCGAAGATCTCGCGCGCATCATCGCGCGACGTCGGTCCGTACGGCTCCAGGCGAACGCCAAGCGGACCGACTGCAGCGGCAACCAGAACAGCATCGCCGGCCGAAGTGCGAGCCAGTTTCGCCGCAGCGGTATTGATCTGCCGAACATCCGCGGACAGGCCGTGTTGCTCCAGCTTGATTCTGTTGGCGCCAAAGGTATTCGTCTCGATCACCTCGGCGCCAGCACTCACATACTCGTCGTGAATCGAGCTGATGAGCTCCGGCGCGCGAATGCTCAGCTCATCGTAGCACTGATTGATGAACACACCGCGGGCGTAGATCATCGTCCCCATCGCGCCGTCGAAAACGACCAGCGCCTCGGGATCGAGCAGCCGCCTCAGCAGCGCGTCACGCAAGCGCGGGCTCCCGCTCTGCCGCGGCGCCGCGCACGGCATAGTATCGCGCCTCGGGATGGTGCATGATCACAGCCGCAGTCGATTGCTCCGGCATCAGTTGGAACGACTCGCTCAACACCATGCCGATCTCCTCGCTCGCGGGGAGCAACCTGAAGACAACTGCGTGATCTTCCAGATCCGGGCAGGCGCCGTAACCCCAGGAATAGCGTTTGCCCGAATCGATGCCCAACTCCGCCTTGACGTTTCGGTGACTCCATTCCGCCAACGCCTCGGCTGTCTCGACGCCGAGCCCGTGACGGTAGTACGCCTCAGCATATTCGTTCGCGGCCTGCAGTGTGGCGAACTTCTCCGTGGCCGCATGGCCGACGGTCACAACTTGCAGCGGAAGCACGTCGACGACACCCGAGTCGACCGAACGGACGTAATCCGCGAGACAGAGCCTCTCGCGTCCTACCATTCGCGGGAACGTGAAGCGTGCAGTCTCGCGCTTCGTTCCGTCCGCTGCGTAGGCATCGGCGTCGTAAACGATGATCTCGTTGCCTGACGACTGCACCGGAAAATATCCGTACACGACTTCCGGCTTGAGCCACCCCTCGGCTTTCGCCTCCGCCTTGAGTCGCTCCAGCACGGGCTCGAACTCCTCGCGCACGGTGCGCTGATACTGTTCGCCCGATCCGCGAGCGCCCCACTGGAGGCGATACAACTCGTCCAGATCGAGATGCGCGAACACGTCGTCGAGCGGAATGTCGCGTAGCACACGCGGGCCCCAGAACGGCGGCGTCGGGATCGGATTGTCGGCAGCGACGTCGCTACGTGTCGTCGAATCTGTTCCGGCAGCGGTGTCCTTCCCTACCTGCGTATGCAGAAAGATGTCCTTGTGCGCGTCGGACATCAGCTTCTCGACGAAGTCGGCGTTGCGAGTGTCATCCTGCAGCACGTCCATGGTGTCGAGACCTTCGAACGCGTCCTTGCAGTAGAACACACCGGCATCGTACGCGCGCTCACCGTCCACGAACATCGCGCGCCGTCCAAAGCGCCGGTTGATAGCGGCGCCGCCAATCATCACGGGGATGTGGATGCCACGCTTGTCCAGCTCCTGCACGCACAACGGCATCTGCTTGGATGTAGAAACCAGCAACGCGCTCAACCCGATCGCGTCGGCATTGACCTCGATCGCCTTCTCGATGATCGTATTCACAGGGACCTGCTTGCCCAGGTCGTACACGGTGTAGCCGTTGTTCGAGAGGATCGTGTTGACGAGCGACTTTCCGATGTCGTGCACGTCGCCGTACACGGTCGCGAGCACCACGCGGCCCTTGGTGTACCCCTCGCTCTTCTCCAGAAACTTCTCGAGATGCTGCACGGCCTTCTTCATCACTTCGGCAGACTGCAGTACGAACGGAAGAATCAACTCACCAGCGCCGAACTTGTCGCCGACGTCCTTCATCGCCGGCAGCAGAACGCCGTTCAGCACGCGAACCGGATCGGTGCGCACGTTCGCGGCATCGAGCGCATCCTCGATCCCCTCCTTCTTTCGGTGCAACACCATCCAGTGAATCTTGGCATCCGCCGTCATGCCTGCCGTCGGATCTTCCTTGGCCGCCGGACCGGACGTGCCTGTTTCCGGCGCCGCGGAGAAGTACTCTATGAACATCTGCAACGCATCGGGCCTGCGATTGAACACGAGATCGTCGGCGACCGCGCGCTCCGCAGCCGATATCTCTGCGTACGGCCTGATGTGCGCCGGATTCACGATCGCGGCGTCCAGCCCAGCCTGTACGCAGTGGTGCAGGAACACCGAATTGAGCACCGAGCGCGCCTCGGTAGTCAATCCGAACGACACGTTTGAAACGCCGAGAATCGTTCCGACACCCGGCAGCTCGCGCTTGATGAGTCTGATTCCTTCGATAGTCTCAGCCGCGGAATCGATCCACTCCGCATCACCGGTCGCGAGCGTGAAGGTGAGCGCGTCGTACAACAGATCTTCCGGCGCAAGGCCATACTCGCCCACCGCTATGTTGTAGATCTTGCGAGCCACTTCCAGTTTCCGCTCGCGCGTCTTGGCCATGCCGATCTCGTCGATCGTAAGCGCAACGACAGCTGCACCGTGCTTCTTGACCAGAGGCACAATGGATTCGATACGTTTGCGGCCGTTCTCCATGTTGATCGAATTCACGATCGCGCGGCCCGGCACATGTTCCAGTGCTGCCGCAACGGCGTTTGCTTCGGTGGAATCGATCATGAGCGGCGCTTCGACGCCCATCGACAGCAGCTTCACCACCTGGGACATCTGCTCCGCTTCGTCCGATCGCTCGGTCACGGCTACGCATACGTCCAGCACGTGCGCGCCCGAATCCACCTGTTCGCGCCCAACCTCGACGATCGACTCGTAGTCCTCCGCGAGCAGAAAGCGCTTGACGCGACGCGAGCCCTGCGCGTTGACACGCTCGCCGACTATCAACGGTGGCGGCGTCTGACGCAGTGAAGTCGCGCGCATCGCCGAGGAGACCATGGGGAGACGGGGCTCCTCGCGCTCGCGCGTCGACGGCTTCGCTCCGGGTGCGCGCAGCTCATTCACGCGCGTGACTATCGCTGCGAGATGCTCGGGGGTCGTTCCACAACAGCCACCGACAATACGAACGCCGAAATCGCGTACGAACTCGCCAAGCGCGTCTGCCATCGGCGCGGGCTCCAGCGGATAGATCGCGTCGCCGGTGCCCGTGTTGAGCGGCAGTCCGGCGTTCGGAATCACCGACAACGGCAGCTTCGCATTCTCCGCGAGGAACCGAATCGGCTCGCGCATGTGCTCGGGGCCGGTCGAACAGTTGAGGCCGATCACATCCACGTGCAGCGATTCCAGCGTCGTCATTGCACTCGCGATGTCGGTGCCGAGCAGCATGCGGCCACTCACGTCGAGCGTCACCTGCGCCTGCACGGCGACACGCTTCCCCATCTCCTGGAACGCGCGCTCGATGCCGACAACCGCCGCCTTTACTTCGAGAATGTCCTGCGACGTCTCGATGAGAAGCACATCCACGCCGCCCTCGATGAGCGCCTTCGCCTGTGCGCAGTAGTTCGACGCGAGCTCTTCGAAGGTCACTTTCGACAGAACGGGATCCGTGCTGGACGGGAGCATCCCGGTCGGACCCATTGAGCCGGCCACGAATCGTGGACGATCCGGCGTCGCGAACTTGTCGCACGCGGCGCGGGCGAGCTGCGCGGCCTTCACGTTCAGATCGTGCGCCCTGTCCAGCAGCCCCCACTCTTCCAGTCGGCGCGGCGTCGATTGAAAGGTGCACGTCTCGACGACATCACACCCGACGGCGAGGAACGATTCGTGAATTTCCTGAATCACATCGGGGCGCGTGAGCACCAGATTGTCATTGCATCCTTCGAGCGCCTTGCCACCGAAATCGTCGGGGGTGAGGTGATAGCGCTGGATGTTGGTTCCCATCGCGCCGTCGTAGACGAGGACGCGGTCGGCGAGCGCGGCGAGATATGCGGACGAAGTGAAGCGATCGGGAGAGCTTGGAGTAGTCATACCACCGTAAATACAAAAAGAGGCCCAGCGGGGAGCGCCGGGCCATGAGGGGCGCTTTAGCGAAAGTTTTACGTGGTCGCAATTTGCCTGAAATCGCCACGGGTATCGGTTGTCTCGAACGATAGCCCCGAAAGCCCCCCGGGACAAGGGTCGTCCATCCGATAAGCCGGATGGACGGATATAGTCGCCTACATCCCGACCATCCGCAGGAAGGCCCACTCGAGAATCCCGAGCAGGAAATACGCTACGATCGGCGTGATATCGAACATGCCGAGTCGAGGGACGATGTCCCGGAGGGGTCGGAGCAGGGGCTCGGTAAGGGCGAACGCCCACCGCACCCAGCCGGAAAACGGCGATATCGGTAGCCAGGAGACGAGAACCACGATTATGATCGCGAGCCGCAGGACGTCGAATGTGAGTTTCACGAGCATCACGAAGAGCCCCGCGGGACCGGACGACGCCGCGAAGATCATCGCCACGAGCCCCTGGAGCACGAAATCGAGGCCGCTGATGATCACGATTCCGAGGAACACCGCTCCGACCAGAGCCCAGATCGGCGCCGAACTCGGACTGCCACCCGCGCGCACGATGCGCCGCTCGATGGGTGTCACCATGGGATCGACGAATCGGCGGATGGTTCGTGCCATCGGATGAAATGGGTTTATCCGTCGAGTCCGAACGAGCCAGTCGAGCAGAAAGGCGATCGCCAGGATGACAACAGCGACCGCGACTACTGTGCGGACCGCGCCGGCGAAGAGAGCAAGCAAAGGAAGCAGGGCCATCATTTACCGGGTGAAGGATTCGCGGCTGGTTCCGGAAAGGGCTGACTGGTGGATCGTTTCACGTCGTACACGAACGACTGCACCTTCCCGTCAGACAACTTTACGGTATAAAAGAGTTGCGCGTCGTCGGCGACCGAGTTCATCGCGATGATGCTGCCACCGGTGGGAATCGGCAGATCGCTGCGCGGCTCCAGCCGTATGGCCGGTCCGCCGCCCATGAGCCCGCGCGGTCCCATTCCCCGATCCGAGCGTCGATTGTCGCCCTCTTTCTCACGAGCCTTCCTGAGCGAATCCATGCGCTCGCGCATCTCGTTGCGCAACACTGACGGATCCTGCGGGCCGTACAGTCGCGCACTGGTTGCGCCGGTCGCCGAGCGATACACCGCGACGAGATACTCGTCACCGGCAGTCCTTGCGAACAACAAGGTGTCGTCGGCCTCGGGAATGAGCGACGGCCAACGCGTCTCGCGGATTACGTCGGTGTTGGCAAGAATGATTCTGCCGCGCGGCGCGTCGCGGTCGGTCTGGAGAAAGAAATAACTGCCGGCGTTGTCCACGAATTCGTAGCGTGAATCGAATGACTGCACGAGCTTCACGACCGGCGCGCCGAAATTCGGCTTGGCGGGATCATCGAGATCGATGAAGTAGATGCGTGTGTGCGAATCCGCAGGATACGAGATGGTGAACACAGCGTAATGACCGTCGTCGCTCACACGTGCAGCGTAACGCCACTCGGGATGATCGAACTGACTGAAGATCAGTGCGTCATTCGATTCGGCGCGGCCGAGTCCGTGGTAGTAGATGCGCTCGCGCCCACTTGCAGAGTCCTGGCGCACGTACAGAAAGCCCTTCTCGTCGTGCGACCATGGGGCGGGCGAGATCCGAGCGTTGTGCAACACATCCGGAAGATCTCTTCCCGTCTGCACGTCACGAACGCGAACCTGATATGGTCCCGCGCCCGTTGCCGCGCCGACTCCGTAAGCGACGTAGCGGCCATTCGGCGACGGCGCGACGACGGAGAAGCTTCCGACCGGAAGCAGCATGCGCGGAGCCGTACCTTCTCCGCTACGCACCTGCAAGGCGCCCGACGCGTCAACGTCGAAGTACTGCCTGCCGGTCTTGAATGGCGCGAGCAGACTCGGCGGCGTCAGTTCCGTTATTGCAGAGCGTCCCGGAGCGTTCGCAGCCGTACTCTGCGCAACTACTGTCGTCGGGACGTAACCGCCAATCAGAACGGAGAGAGCCAGCCAGCGAATGTGTCGGTGCATGGGATGGGAGTGGTTGCGTCGGAATCTACGGCAAGGTGCGACGTGCCACAGCCAACCGTACGTCGCTGCCGCGTCGCGTGTTATCCGATCCTAGATACACCGACGACCGCCATTCCGCACCGATCGAACGCCATAGATTTGTGGGCGGCTATGCAAGGCCTGCATGTGAACCAACAATCGAACGCACCATGCCCGAATCGAAGGACCGCCGCTACTGGCTCCTCAAGAGTGAGCCAACCTGCTTCTCATACGACGACCTGCTGGCCTCACCCGGCCGGACGACCCACTGGAGCGGTGTGCGTAACTACCAGGCCCGCAACTTCATGCGTGATGACATGAAGAAGGGAGACGGGGTGCTCTTCTATTACTCCGGTGCCGATCCCGCCGGTATAGTGGGGACGGCAGAGATCGTGCGGGAGGGCTACCCTGATTTTTCCGCGTGGAACCCGTCGGACGAGCATTATGACCCAAAGAGCAGCGAGTCCAACCCGATCTGGTACATGGTCGACATCCGGGCCGGCGACCGATTCGAGAACTTCCTCGACCTCCCAGGCCTGCGGCACGTCCGCGAGCTGGAGAAGATGGAGCTGCTTAGAAAAGGAAGCCGGCTCTCGGTCCAGCCGGTCCGTCCGGACGAGTGGGCGACCATCCTCCGGATCGGCGGAATATCCCGCGGTGGACGGTCGCGAGCTCGTTGACGGCATCGCCGGACCTGAGTATGTTACTGACTGGTCAGTAACATACCAACAACGCTTATGTCAGCAGAAGTTACGGAACCGCGCTGGCGGCGGCTTCCGGAAGAACGCCCCCAACAGATACTGCACGCTGCGCTCGAGGTATTCGGCGAGCACGGCCTTGCAGGCGCACGCCTGGAAGACATTGCCAGACAGGCCGGCGTGTCCAAGGGCACCATATACCTCTACTTCCCGAACAAGGAAGCGCTGTTCCGCGAGATGGTGCGCTCGACCATAGTCGAAGCCATCGTCGCAGGCGAGGGAATTCCAGACACAGGCTCGGCGCGTGAGCAACTGCTCGCATTCATGCAGCACTACTGGGCCTTCGTGCGCACGCCGGCTTTCTCGGTGATCTACCGGGTCGTCGTGAGCGAGCTGCACCACTTTCCGGATCTGGTGGAGTTCTACAGCACCGAAGTCATTGCCCGCACTCAAAAACTTCTCTCCGGCATAATACGGCGCGGCATCGACGCTGGAGAGTTTCGTGCGTTGGATCCAGCGGTCGCGGGGCGGATGCTGATCTCTCTCTTCAGCACGAGCGCCATGTGGTGCTGCAAGCGAAAGTACTTCCCTCACCTTCGCAACCGGCCGGACGAACAGATATACAACGAGCTGGTCGACTTCTACCTCTCCGCGCTCCGCGCGGTACCTCAATAATGAAAGGCAAATTCACCACGTGCATGGCGCTTGTGTTGAGCCTGGGTATTGCATCGGGCATAGCGGTGCAATCACTGGCCGCACAGGACACGACCACGGCGCCGGTACCATCCAAACTGTCGATCGGCGATGCGGCTCGCATTGCCGCTCGCAACAGTGCGCCGGCGCAGGGCGCACGGATACGTGTGACCGAGGCAGAGGCGCGCGTGCGCCAGAGCCGCGCGGACATGTTGCCAGCGTTGAAGGCGTCCGCGTCGCAATTCACTCGAACCCTCAACACCGCGTCGTTCGGTTTCTCGCTTCCTGGGCTCAATCCAAACGGACAGATCCTCGGCCCGTTCCACGTGCTCGACGCGCGGGGAAGTGTGGAGGCACCGTTGTTCAACTTCAGCGCCTTCGCGCGTTACCGGGCCGCCGGTGCGGCGGTCAAAGCGAGCAGCGCTGCTGCGACGGTTGCATCGGAGCAGGCCGGCTCACAGGCTGCGCTGGCGTACATCCAGGCGCAACGTGCTGAAGACGATCTCCGCGCGCGTGGCGAGGACAGTGTGCTCGCTGCCGATCTCGTGAACGTTGCACAGGCTCAGCTCGACGCCGGGACCGGCATTGCCCTGGACGTTACGCGCGCACAGGCGCAGCTCGCATCGACGCGCGCCGGTCTCATCAACTCGCGCGCGGCGCGTGACCGGACACTCATCGCGCTTGCGCGCGCGCTCAACGTTCCACCGCGCACGCCGCTCGTTCTGACCGATTCACTCGGCAGCATGGACACCACGGCCGTAACCACCGACGAGGCGGCGGCTACCGAGCGGGCGTTGCGGAACCGACCCGATCTGCTCCAGGCAGAGGCGCGCATTGCAGCTGCTCAACAGGCGGTAAGTGCTATTCGCGCCGAGTACCTGCCGACCGTGTCGCTCGTCGCCGACGACGGCGTCAACGGACTGTCGGTACATCACATGTTGAATACTTACGAATACGGTCTTCAGATATCGGTTCCGGTGCTCGATGGACTCCGTCGCTCCGGGCGCATTCAGGAGCAGCAAGGTCTGGTGCGCGAAGCGCAGGTGCAGCAGCAGGACATCCGGCAGCAGGCCGCCGCGGACGTCAGTACCGCGATCCTGGACCTGCACGCAGCGGAGCAGCAGGTGCAGGCGACGCGGGAACAGCTGAGGCTCGCCGAGCAGGAAGTCTCGCAGGCGCGCGAGCGTTTTCGCGCGGGGGTAGCCGGTAACGCTGATGTCATAACGGCTCTGCTGGGACTCACCACGGCGCGCACCTCGGTAATCGATGCGCAAACGAATTTCCAGACGGCTCGCGTCGCGCTCGCGCGCGCGCAAGGCGTCGTCACGACCCTTCCCTGAGCACTCACTCTCTCGTAAACATGGCAAGCGAACCCGGTAGCAAGCGCAAGATCATCATCCCCATCGTCATAGTAGTTGCGGTCGTCGCGGCGATATGGGGCTTCAGGACGTGGAGTTATTCACGCAGTCATGAGAGCACTGACGACGCGCAGGTGGACGGGCACATCGTTCCCGTGCTCGCCAAGGTTGGCGGCTACGTGACCAGCGTCGCCGCGGACGAGAATCAACACGTGAACGAGAATCAGATTCTCGTGACACTGGACGACGCGGAGTATCGCGTTCGTGTCGAATCGGCGCAGGCCGATCTCGCCGCGGCGGAGGGCGTCGCCGGAACCAGAACGACCGAGGGTCAGGCTGAAGGCCAGGTGGCCACCGCGTCGGGGCAGCGGTCGCAGCTCGATGCGCAGGTCATCGCGGCGCAGGCTGCCAACACGAACGCGCAGGCGAATCTGACGCGAATGAAGGACCTGGCAGCGAAGCAGATCGTGTCCAGGCAGCAGCTCGATGCTGCGCAGGCAGCAGCAGCAGCGGCCGAAGCGCAGTTGCTCGCGGCGCAGCGCCAGGTCACGACAGCTGGTTCGCAGATATCGACCGCGCAGGCCGGCGTGCGGATCGCCGAAGCACGGTCGAGCGCCGCACAGGCAGCGCTGGACAACGCGAAGCTGCAGCTGAGCTACACTCGCATCACGGCCCCCGCTAGCGGTCTCGTTGCGCGCAAGCAGGTCGAGGTCGGTCAGTTGGTGACAGCCGGCCAGCCTGTGATGAGCATCGTGGCGGACACGGGCATGTGGGTGACGGCGAACTTCAAGGAGACGCAGCTCAACGACATAAAGGTCGGCCAGCCGGTCGAATTCGACGTCGATGCCTACGGCGGCTGCACTGCACGCGGGAAGGTCGAGAGCCTGAGCGGCGCGACTGGCGCAAAGTTCGCGCTTCTGCCGCCTGACAACGCGACCGGGAACTTCACCAAGGTCGTTCAGCGCGTGCCGATACGCATCGCTGTAACGAAGGGGTGCCCCGATCACCCTTTACGGCCCGGCCTTTCGGTAAACGTCCACGTAGCGACCCAGTAGCGCACGAGGTAAATGCACCCGGTAGCGCGGTAAGTGATGGCGCTGGGCAGGCGGGCGGTCCGCCGGGGTTTAGATTTCCCGGCGGTGCCCCCACCCCCGAGCCCCTCTACTCAACGCGTGAACGAGCCGTCGCGTAATTCTTCTGACGAGCGGTTACTGACCGCCGCTGCCCAGCGGGGGGACCAGGCGGCGTTCGGAATGCTCGTACAGTTGCATTCAAAGCGTGCGTATGCGGTCGCACGGGCGATTGTGACAGTGCACGAAGATGCGGAGGATGCTGTTCAGGAAGCTTTCGTCCGCGCGTATCAGGCGCTGGACAGATTCAATCTGGAGCAGTCGTTTGGACCGTGGCTCAACCGGATCGTGGCCAACGCGGCACTGGATCTTGCAAGGCGACGGAAGGTACGCACAACTGATGAGCTGCACGAATCGCTCGCGGGAAGCTTTCGTGATCCTGGTGAAGCGGACGAGCTTCGACGCCGGTTGGGTGAAGCACTGGCGCAATTGCCTGAACGCATGAGATCGGTGCTGGTCTTGCACGATATAGAAGGGTTCGCACACTCCGAGATAGGAAAGACTCTCGGGATACCGGAAGGAACGGCGCGATCTGACCTGCACCACGCTCGACAGCGGCTGCGGGGAATGTTGCGCGACTTGAGGAACGACTGATGACGGACAACCAGATCAGGCTCGACGAGCCGCTGCCCAACAAGGTGATCGCGACCGTGCGCGACATGTATGCTCCGCCTGACGGCGACGCGTACTGGAGTGTGCTCGAGTCGCGCATAATGGCGCGCATCGGTGACTCTGCAGCAGGCCGCTGGTGGATGGTGGTCGGGAGCTGGGCGCGCGGTGGTCTCGTTGCTGCCGCTGCGATCATAGTGGCAGCGGTCGTCGGCGCGTTGCTGATTCAGGCACACGATCAGGAGCTTCGCACGGCCTATGAGTCGGCCACACAGCCCAGCATCACGCAACAGGTAACCGTGCCGACTGGAGCGCTGAGCGAGCGTGATGGTCCGGACACGCGTGGCGCTACCTTCCGCGACGTAATCTCCTCTCACTAGCACTTGATGCAACAGTCCAAGCTGGTCGCAGGTCTGGTGATCATTGGCGCATTCATCGCCGGCGGCGCCATTGGCGTGGCCGGTGATCGCGCGTTGCGCCCGAACAACCCAAGCGGACCAGTCGACTCCCGCACCTTCTGGAATCGCACCGCAACGGAGTGGGGACTGACCTCGGCCCAACGAGCGGTCGTCGACTCGCTGATGGACGCACAGCGGAAAAAAATCTCCGCGATCTACAAGCCGCTCCGCCCGACGCTGGACTCGGCGGATGCGCTCGCCCACCTCGTGAGCGACAGCACCCAGGACGCGCTTCGCCGCGTCCTCAATCCCGACCAGCAGAAAAAGCTCGACGCCTTGCGCGCCGAGATGCGGAAGCACGACGCCGCGCGCCGCGCGCGACGGATGAAGATGTAGGATGCGTGGCTAAGAGTCGTCGTTCCCGCGAAAGCGGGAACCCATCTGCTGCCGACCAGCTCCTCGCATTCATCGCCTCCAAAGATCGATAACATGGGCCCCCGCTTTCGCGGGGGTGACGATTTCGTGGTTGCCTGCGCAACCCCCGTCGAAAAACGTTGACGGCGGCGCGATATTACTGGATGACACAAAGTGCGCAGCGGCAGGTTCCACCGTCGATCGGCGCAAAGCCCGACCTCCATACCTTCGAGCACCACTGGCAGGATGAGGCCGACGCGGCCTACCTGTACGACATCCTGGCCGACCTCGAAAAGGATAGTCACAAAAGTGATGTCTTCCGCCGACTCTCGGCGGTCGAAAGCCGGCATCTCGAGATCTGGGCAAGGCTGATCCGCGAGAACGGCGGAACTCCAAAACAATTCAGGCCCACCGCCCGCACTCGATTGCTCGCGATTCTCGGCAAGCTGCTGGGACCCGGTTTTCTGCTTCCCATGCTGCTCGCCGAGGAAGGACGCGAGGTGAAGGGCTACATGGACATGCACCGCGCAACGCCGCACGGTGCACCGGGCGGCTCGGAAGCCTTGCTACTGGCGCGCGAATCCGCCGAGCACGCCACCGAGCTTTCCGCGATTACCGGGACCAGCGAGGAGCCGTGGCATCGGAAGGGATCGGGCGGATTCCTGCGTAACACGGTTTACGGCTTCAACGACGGTCTCACGGCGAACTTCGGCCTCGTCGCCGGCGTACTCGGGGCCGCCGCTGCGTCACCACAGCACATGGTGATCGTCGCTGGCGTCGCCGGACTGATCGCAGACGCGTTGTCGATGGGCTCCAGCGGTTATCTCGCGGCCAAGAGCGAGCAGGAAGTGTATCAGCACGAGATCGAGATGGAGCGCGACGAGATTGCGCTGATGCCCGAAGTGGAGCGTGACGAGCTCGCGCTCATGTATGAGGCCAAGGGGATGGAACGCGGTGTCGCCGAACAGCTCGCGCAGGAGATCATGCACGATCCCGCGCGCATGCTCCGCGAGCAGGTTCGCGAAGAGCTCGAGATCGGCGAGCCAAACATGTCGCCGCTGCGCGAGGCGTGGCTGACCGGAGGCGCAACTGCGATTGGTGCGTTGATACCGGTTCTGCCCTTCTTCTTTCTGAGCGGGCGGTCGGCAGTAATAACATCGTTCGTAATCGCGATGGCGAGCCATTTCTTCGTTGGCGGCTTGAGATCTGTTTTCACTGGCCGCGGGTTGTTCCGGTCCGGGTTCGACATGTTCGTCGTCGGGCTCGGCGTCGCGGCCGTCGGCTACTACGCGGGAGAATGGGTGGCACATCTGCTATGATGAAGATCACACACGCAGCGCTCGCGTTACTCGTTGCAGGCGCGACAGGATGCGTCCTTGTCGCCGGCAACAGCGGCAGTTTTTCGGCATATCCGACGGACTCGCAGCGGATCGAGGCGCGTTCCGAGATTGCCAGCATGATGGACGCATCCGCGCGCGCCTGGACGAGGGGCGATCTGGATGGTTTCATGGACTCGTACGAACCCGGCAGCGGGATTACTTACGTGACACCGACCGGCGTGGTGCACGGCCGCGATGCGATTCGCGCGCGATACGCACCGCGCTTCGCTCGTGGAGCGCGACAGGATTCGCTTTCGTTCGAGAACCTCGAGGTGGATCTGCTCGCGCCGGATCTCGCGAACGTCATCGCATACTACCGATTAAGTCGTGGCGACTCGACTACGGCTCGCGGTCCGACGAGCCTCGTGATGCGCAGGCGTGACGGACAGTGGCGCATCATCCACGACCACTCTTCGTGATACACTGAGAGTCCGGACGGGCGCTCTGTCGCTGCGGTTCTAGGAACCGTCGGGCCCGGCCCAAGGCAGCCGAGAATTAACGACGCGAGAGACTGGTGCGTCGAACTTGCGTTACGCACGGCCGATCCAATCCGGAGAACCTGATGCAGCAGGCGTTGCACAGCCTTTCAGTAAGACGTCTCGCCATTGCGCTCGTGTGCGCCGCATGTGCACGGAGCACCGGCGCGCTGCACGTCGACGTTCGGCCGCTTGCCGACGGCCCGCGTGAGATGACGCGCGAGCAGCAGGTTCGGCAGGTCGTGAACCGGCTCACATTCGGCGCGCGTCCAGGCGATTATGCTCGCGTACGTGACATGGGCGTGGATAGATGGGTCGGCGAGCAGCTCGCGCCCGATGCGATCGATGACGACAACGCGGAACAGTTCCTCTCCCGCTATCCGTCGATCTTCCAGGACGAGACGACTCTGGCGCGCATTTACGGTGCCCCCGCCGACCTGCGCAAGGCGGGAGGCGCATTGCCCGACACCGCTGCGATCCGTGCCGCCGACAAGGCATCGAATCGGGTAATCACGGAGCTTCGAGAGGCGAAGATCGCGCGCGCAGTTCTGAGCGAGCGTCAGCTTCGCGAAGTGATGACCGACTTCTGGGAAAACCATTTTTCGATCTACGCAGATAAGGGCGCCGACAGGTACATGCTTGTCGCGTTCGACGATTCGGTGCGTGCTCACGCGCTCGGCAACTTTCGCGCACTTCTTGGCGTAGTCGCACATTCCCCTGCGATGCTGTACTACCTGGACAACTGGACCAGCAGAGCCGACAGCGATCGGGTAACTCTGGCCGAGGTGGACGCGTATCGCAAGCGAGCCGTTGCAGAAGCGAAGTACGAGAAGACGACGGGTGAAGTGTTCATCGACCGCGCCGGCCGTATAACGATCGGCAACCCCAATGTGCGACCACCCGCGCCGTATCACCCAAGCGTCCGGCACGGTAAAGGGCTCAACGAGAATTACGGACGTGAGCTGATGGAGCTGCACACACTCGGTGTCGACGGCGGGTATACCCAGGAAGATGTGATCGAGGCGGCGCGAATTCTGACCGGGTGGACGATCCGCGATCCGAATCATGTGGGCGCATTCTACTTCAACGCAGCAATGCACGACGCAGGTCAGAAGGAGTTTCTCGGCAACAATTTCCCGGCGGGACACGGCGAGGACGAAGGCGAGCGATTGCTGGACATCATCGCCGCCCGACCAGCCACGGCACACTTCATTGCAGAGAAACTCTGCCGTAGATTCGTCAGCGATTCGCCGTCGACGGATCTCGTGAACCGTGCAGCAGCTACGTTCATGCGCAGCAACGGGAATATTGCCGAAGTGATGCGGACCATAATCGGCTCGCCCCAGTTCTTCGCAAGCACTACGTACCGCGCAAAGGTCAAGTCGCCATTCGAAGTGGTCGTCGGCACATTGCGCGCGCTGGACGCTACTCCCGATACACTTCAGCGCGATGTGCAGGCAGTCGCGCGTCTGGGCGAGCCGCTGTGGGGACACATTGCGCCAGACGGATATCCCGAGACCGGCGACGCATGGCTCAATACGGGATCGATCCTCAATCGCATCAACTTCGGAATACAGGTCGCCGCCGGCCAGATTCCGGGCGCATCGCTCAAGACCTGGCCAGCGGCGCCGGCCCTTGTGAGCGCGCCACACCAGGTGCAGGTGGACAGTGTCGTGTCGATTCTGTTTGGTGGCGACGTGTCGCCGCAGACCCGACGCATTCTGGATGAAGGCAACAATCCGATGCTGGGGGCAGCGCCCAATGTTGCGCGAGCGAACCAGAACCAACTCGCACAGCTGCTTGGTCTTGCGCTTGGTGCGCCGGAATTCCAGAGGCACTGAGGGTCACGACGGGCGGCATCAGTCCATGCTATGCGGCGCGATTGCGGCCGTGATGCGCGCCAGTCGCGGGTCAGCAGAGTTGCAGGGGGCGGCATATCATGACGGTCTGTTTGACGCGCAGGAACGGTGCATGCAGTCAGCCCTGGAGTCGGACGTTATGGACATGGCACGCCTGTAGGGCAGCCCCCTACACCTGAAAGTGGGACTTGCCCGACAGTCGCAAGCCGATGCGAGTGGTATGATTCCGAATCACCGTTGACGCGAGAATGTGATTTGCGGTCATCACGATGTGTGCCTTGAAGCAATCGGACGAGACCGGACACGTTGCGCTGGAGGATATCGCGCCGCGCGATATGACCGCTCCCGCGACGGCACTCGCTCCGCCGCACGGGTCCCCGGATGCGGTGTCAGCGCGTTACCGCAGGCGCGCCGGAGCGTTCATCGCGATCCTCGCTATCGGAATCATCATCGCGATTCGCCACTACATCCCAGGGCTCCTGGGTGCGGCGATTCTCTACGTCCTATGCGTGCGCGCATATCGTCGGCTGGCCAGCCGCATGCGCCCGAAAAGGGCTGCGCTGGTAGTCGCACTGGCAATGGCAACCCTGTTTCTCATTCCTATAGTGTGGCTCGGCGGAGTGGCGCTTGCGCAGTTTCCCGACACGGTCGCTCGTGTAGTCCAGAGCACGACTTTCCGTCGTCTCGCCGAGCTTCAGATCGGTTCCTTCGACGTTGGCGCGCAGTTCTCGCGAATGCTGGAGTCGCTTGCGACGTCCGCACCGAAGCAGGTCTTTTCGCTCGCGGGGAGTGTCACACGCGGCATTCTGAATCTTCTGATCGCGACTGTCGGCCTCTATTACCTGTTGTATCGAGCCGATGACGTGTGGGCGCGCGTTCGGCCCCTCATTCCATTTTCTGCAGCGGGTGCGGATGCACTTCGGTTGCGTTTTGGCCTCGTGACGGAGGCGACCCTGCTCGGCATGCTCGCAACAGGAATGGCACAGGGCACGACGGTTGGCCTCGCATTCTGGATCGTGGGTCTTCCCAACCCCATCGTGTGGGGGATGGCAACGGCCATTGCGTCCATCTTCCCGATTCTCGGCAGCGCGCTCGTCTGGGGGCCGGGAGTGCTCGTCCTTCTTGCAAACGAGCGCTACGGCGCGGCTGCGGTGCTCGCGCTCATCGGCGGCATCGTGGCATCCAACATCGACAACATCATCCGGCCACTGATCTATCGCCGCGTGTCGGGCATTCATCCATTGGCGACCCTGGTCGGTGCGTTCGCGGGAGTCGAACTGATGGGAATCACCGGACTCCTGATGGGACCTCTCGCAATTTCGTACCTGTTCGAGCTGCTGCGCCTGTATGAGAGTGAGTTCGGTGAGCTGGCGACACAGCAGTAAGCACTCGATTCTTTCGCGGCTGGCTCGCTAGCCACAACCACACCCAATTTCCGGAGGCCTGCATGCAACAACAGAACGGGACAGAGACAGCGGTCGGGAGGATGACCGGAGGGGTGACCGGATTGAATCTTCGCGGTCGCGTGGTATTGCTGGCGAGCGACGGTTCGCCGGCTGCGCAGGCCGGCGCGCGTATCACTGCCGCGCTCGAGCGCGAGCGACATGCGACACCGGAAATCCTGCACGTGTTCGATCTCAGATCCTTTCCTACCGTGCCATTCCTGGAAGAAGCGCTCGGCGCGGGTGATCAGATGCTTGGCGAAACAGCCCACGGCGAGCAGCGGCTGGAGGTCATCGCGCAACTGGCCGGCGTGGCGCCGGAGGCATCGCGTTGGCCGGTTCACATCGGCGCTGGAACTCCGGCGGTCCAGATCGTGATCCACGCCGAAAAGTTGAACGCCGCGCTCATCGTCGTCGGGCTGCGACAGCACGGGCGGCTCGACCGCGTCATCGGCGACGAGACGACACTGCAGGTACAACGACATTCCACGTGCGCCGTGTTTGCCGCGCGCGGAGACAGCACCGGACTGCCGCGGCGAATCGTCGCGGGGATCGACTTCACGCGAGCGAGCGTCGCCGCCGCTCGCTCGGCGCTGGATACCGCAATGCCGGACGCAAAGGTGACACTCGTCCACGCGCAGGAACCGGACGACGGTTCCACCGCCGACGACGGACACCGGGTGGTGCACAGCCTCGGAGTGGCTCGTGCGTTGGATGAAGTTCGCAACTTTCTCTTGAGCCAACTACCAACCGACAGCCCTGTCAGTATCGACACGCTCGCCGGATCGGGCCGGCCGTCCGAGCTTCTTCTGAGCACAGCGGAACGAATCAACGCAGATCTCATCGCGATAGCAAGCAGGCGACACGGACCCGTGGCGCGTCTCATGCTCGGGTCGGCGGCGGACGAGCTGGCACGCGCATGCGTCACGTCACTTCTTCTGGTTCCGCCAGGTTCATGAGCGCATTCTTCACGGCGAATATACGTTCGCGTGTGATGCGCACCGAGGGCGGATAGCCAAAGGCACCGTGTGGCGCTCTCCTCTACTGGCGATCATGAATCTGGCGGGACGCTGACGCAGGCCGTCACCGTCGCGTGGCATTCGCTCGACGCTGATGAAGCTCTGCAGCGAATCGGAGCGTCACGGCACGGATTATCGGAGTCCGAAGCGGAGCGCCGGCTCCTGGCGTATGGCCGCAACGTCATCCAGGTAGTACGCCCGGAGCGTGCCTGGCGAATTCTGCTCCGACAGTTCGCGAGTCTAATCGTTCTCCTCCTCGTAGTGGCAGCGTTTTTTGCGCTGTTCTCCGGTGATGTCGCTGACGCGATCGCAATCGCAGCCGTGCTCGTGCTGAATATCGCAATCGGCTTCGCGACCGAGATCAAGGCGCGTCGAGCGATGGAAGCGCTCCGCAGCATGGACGTGCGCCAGGCAACAGTCATCCGGGACGCAGTCGTCAGACGGATAGACGCGGCCGGAGTCGTCCCTGGCGACGTAATCGTCATGGAAGCGGGAAGTGCCGTACCCGCAGATGCACGGATCCTTACTGCAACCGAACTCACGACGGTAGAAGCGCCGCTGACGGGTGAAGCACTGCCCGTATCGAAGCACGCTGCACCGCCGCCAGCGATCGACGCACCGCTCGGCGACCGAACTTCAATGCTGTACATGGGCACCACTGTTGTGACGGGAAGCGTCACAGCCGTCGTGGTTGCAACGGGAAGCGGAACCGAAGTCGGACGTATTGGCATGCTTGTGTCAGGCATCGCCGATGAGCCGACACCGCTGGAGAAGCGGCTCGACGTGCTTGGACGACAAGTCGTGTTCGCGGCAGTCGCGGTCGGAGTCGGGGTAGCTGGTCTCGACTTTGCGCACGGCAGTCCGCTCGCATCGGTATTTCTCATAGCCGTTGCAATCGCGGTCGCGGCAGTACCGGAAGGCCTGCCGGCCGTAGTAACGATTACAATGGCCGTCGGCGTACGACGCATGGCGAAGCGGAAGGCAGTCGTGCGGCGAATGTCGATGGTCGAGAGTCTGGGGTCGGTGACCGTGGTGTGCACCGACAAGACGGGAACGCTGACGCTCGGTGACATGACCGCCGTTGCGTTCTGGACGCCCGATGGTACTGCATGGCCGGACTCCGGAATTGAGATAGCCGTCAGCGGCGCTGGTTACAGGCCGGAGGGTGAGTTTCTTGTAAACGGAGTACCGACGTCTGCGAGCAATCTTCCGGCACTCCACCGATCGCTGGTTGCAGGCTCCATGGCCAACCGCGCGAATCTCGCCCACACGCGCGGCGACGAGTGGCGCGCGCACGGCGATCCGACGGAGGCGGCCCTTCTCGTAGCGGCGCGCAAGGGTTCCGTCGATCGTGACGAACTGCTGCGCAGGATGCCCGAAATTGCGGAGCTGCCATTCTCGAGCCAACGAATGGTGATGGCGACATTTCATCGCTCGTCCACCGGTGCGATCCAGACATTCGTGAAAGGAGCGCCCGACCGTGTACTCGCTCGCTGCACCACCGCCGCGACACAGACCGGCGATCGAACTCTGAGCCCAGTTGCGCGGAGTGCGGTGCTGCAGAGCAACGAAGCGCTGGCGGCCCGTGGGCTACGCGTGCTCGCGCTCGCAGACGGTCAACCGCAGGGCACGGACGAAGCGAGTCTGCAGAACCTGTGCTTCCTGGGCCTGGTGGGGATGTTTGACCCGCCCGCGCCGGGAGTAGCCGAGACGATTCACTCGTTGCGCACGGCAGGCATACGCACGATCATGCTTACCGGCGACCAGCGACTCACCGCGAGCGTCATTGCGCACGCGCTTGGTGTTGCTGCAGAGGGCAGCGAGGCACTCGACGGAGCCGAGATCGACGCGCTAACGGACACCGCCCTCGCCGCGCGACTGGAATCGGTGAGCGCGTTCAGCCGCGTGAGTCCGGAAGCGAAGCTGCGAATCGTCTCGGCGTTGCAGATGGATGGAAACGTCGTTGCGATGCTTGGCGACGGTGTCAACGATGCGCCCGCTCTTGCCCGCGCGGACATCGGTGTAGCGATGGGTGGTCGTGGCACGGACGTAGCCAAGGAGGCGGCCGGCGTCGTTCTGGCAGACGACCGGTTCTCCACGGTTTCTGTCGCCGTCGAAGAAGGGCGCGTGATCTACGGCAACATCAGGCGGTTCGTGTTCTATCTGCTGAGCTGCAACCTCGCCGAAGTCCTCGTGCTGTTTGCGGCGGCAATCGCCGGTTTCGCGTCTCCCCTTCAGCCACTGCAGATACTCTGGCTCAATCTGCTGACTGATACTTTTCCTGCGCTTGCGCTTGCGATGGAGCCATCCAGTCCAGACGTGATGACGCGGCCTCCGCAGAATCCGCACGCACCGTTGCTGTCGCGACGACTCGTCGTGACTTCAGGCGGATATGCGCTTCTCATTGCAGCCGCCACATTCGCCGCTCTACTGTGGGGTCTATCGGAAACTGGCGCCGATCGCATCCAGGTGGTGCGGCATGCCGGAACGCTCACGTTCATGACACTCGCGCTCACTCAGATCACGCATCTCGTCAACGCTCGACATCTGCCAGGCGACGTGGGCCCGCGGCGGATCAACTGGTACGTCGCAGCCGCTGCGGGACTCGCAGTGGCGTTGCAGCTGGCAACCGTCTACGTGTCTCCGCTCGCGAGAGTACTGGCCGTCACCCCGATCGACCTGACGGACGTCGCAGTCATATCTGCGCTTGCGCTGGCGCCATTCTACGGCGGCTATGTCTTTCGATTCGCCGCCGCGAAGTGGCCGCGCTCAGAAGGCTATGCTGAGTAACCGTCCAGGAACGTGCACGACCTTCTTCGGTGACGACGTCACGAACTTCGCAATGCCCACGTCGCCCATCGCGCGCGACAGCGCTTCGTCCTGCGTAACGTCACGCGGCACGCGGATCTTTCCGCGCACCTTCCCGTTCACCTGAACCACCAGGTCGATCTCGTCGTCGACGAGCAAGGATGGATCGAACTTCGGCCAGCGTGAATCGAATACGCTGGCGTCCTGTCCGAGCTGTTCCCATAGCTCCTCGGCCAGATGCGGTGCGAACGGCGCGACCAGTTGCACGAGCGGCTCGACCTCGGCGCGGCGTGGAACACGATCGGATTTGCGGAGCACGTTCATGTACTCCATCATCGCCGCCACAGCCGTATTGTAGCTCAAGCGCGGAATGTCCTCGCCAAGCTTCTTGATTGTCGCGTGCAACTTGCGCTCGACTTCCGGGTCCAGAGTTCCGTCAGTGTCACAATCGCGCACCGAAACCCAGAGACGATCGAGGAAACGGCGCACACCGGAGATGCCCTTGTCTCTGAAGTCGCCACCTTCCTCGAACGGTCCGAGGAACATGAGATAAGTACGGAACGCGTCCGCGCCCCACGTGTCGATGTACTCATCGGGATTCACCACGTTGCCCTTGCTCTTGGACATCTTCGCGCCTTCGCGAATGATGAGCCCATGAGCGCGGAACTTGGTGAAGGGCTCCTCGAAGTCGAGCAGGCCCGCGTCGTGCAGCACCATAGTTACGAACCGTGAATACAACAGATGCAGCACCGCGTGCTCGTTGCCGCCGATGTATGAATCAACCGGCAGCCACTTGCGCGTGATGGCGGGATCGAATGGCTGACTGTCGTCGCCGACGCTCGGATAGCGCAGGAAGTACCACGCGCTGTCGAGGAACGTGTCGGACACATCGGTCTCACGACGCGCCGCTTTCCCGCAGGTCGGACACGGTACGCGATACCACTCGTCGTGACGGGCGAGCGGCGAGATGCCTGAATCGTCCGGCTTGAAGTCATCGATCATCGGCAGCAACACCGGAAGATCCTTCTCCGGAACCGGTACGACTCCGCAATCATCGCAGTAGATGATCGGAATCGGCGGGCCCCAGTAACGCTGCCGCGAGATGCACCAGTCGTGCAGACGGTAGTTCGTGACCGGAGTGGCCTTGCCCTTTGCCTCGAGCGATTTGACGATCGCGTGCTTGGCGGCGTGCACAGTCATTCCATTGAACTCGCCGGAGTCGATCAGCGTCTCGTCTTCGTGCACGACCTTCTTCACGGGCAGCTCGAAGCCGTGAGCGAATTCCAGGTCGCGCTCGTCGTGCGCCGGCACGGCCATAATTGCGCCAGTGCCGTACTCCATCAGCACGTAGTCCGACACCCAGACGGGTATCTGCTCGCCCGTAGCGGGATTCGTCACCGTGCTTCCCGTCGCGACGCCGGTCTTGTCCCTGGTCGTCTTGCGCGACACGAGATCGCGACGCGATGCACGCTCGCGATACTCGTCCACAGCTGCGCGCTGCGCATCGGTGGTGTGGGCGTCGACCAGTGGATGCTCCGGGGCCAGCACGACGTACGTCGCGCCGAATATCGTATCCGGGCGTGTCGTGAACACCTTGATTCCATCGAACCAGATCTCGGCGCCTTCCGACTTGCCGATCCAGTTGCGCTGCGCGGTCTTGGTTGTCTCGGACCAGTCGAGGTGGTCTAGATTCGCGAGCAGGCGATCTGCGTAGCGCGAGATCGCGAAGAACCACTGCTCCAGAAAACGCTGTTCGACCTTGCTGCCGCAACGCTCGCACTCGCCGGCGATCACCTGCTCGTTTGCGAGAACCGTCTTGTCAGTCGGGCACCAGTTGACCGCAGCCGCCTTCCTGTACACGAGCCCCTGCTTGTACAGTTGAAGAAATACCCACTGCGTCCAGCGGTAATACTCCGGATCTGTAGTCGAGAGCGAGCGCGTCCAGTCCACCATCAAACCGCCGTTCTCCAGCTGGCGCCGGAAGTTGGCGATGTTGCGCGGAATCATCTCCGCCGGATGCACGCCGACCTTGAGTGCGTAGTTCTCGGAATGGATTCCGAACGCGTCGTAGCCCAGCGGTTCGAAGACGTCGAGACCCTGCATGCGCTGATATCGCGCAAAGATGTCATTGCCCGTGAACGCGAACATGTTTCCGACGTGCAAGCCTTCCGCAGACGGATACGGAAACATCATCAACGCGTAGTACGGACGCTCGGCGCCACGTATGTTGGCGACGTTGGTGCCTCGCTCGGCCCAACGCGCGCGCCACTTGGCCTCTATCGCGGCCGGATCGTACGGCGGAACGGTTTCGGATTGGCGATCGACTGATTCCATTCACTCAAAATAAGGGTGCCGCATAGCCCCGTAGCCCTCGGAATTCCCGAAAGTGGCCGCCTGTGCGTAGCTTTTGGCGATGCCGCACACACCCGCACACCCCAGCTCATCCAATCAGTCCAGTCGGATCGAACACGATCTACTTGGCGAGCGCAGCGTACCAGCAGACGCCCTGTACGGCGTGCAGACGCTCCGCGCACTGGAGAATTTTCCCATTTCCGGTACATACGTGGGCCAGTTTCCGACCCTGGTCGCGGCGCTCGCCTCCGTCAAGGAGGCTGCGGCGCTGGCGAACGAGGAGTTGGGCCTGCTGGACGCGAAAATTGCGCGCGCCATAGTCGGCGCCGCGGAGACTCTTCGGCGCGGGGAGCACGGCGACCAGTTTCCGGTCGACATGATTCAGGGGGGCGCCGGGACCTCGACCAACATGAATGCGAACGAGGTAATCGCCAATCTCGCCCTGGAGTCGCTGGGTCTTCCGCGTGGCTCGTACGACGTGATCCACCCGAACAACCACGTCAATCTGAGCCAGTCGACCAACGACGTCTATCCCACGGCGGTCAAGCTGGCGCTGCACGCGAGCATCACAGAGCTGCAGACGGCGATGGCCGCGCTCGCTGGGGCATTTCTCAAGAAAGGCGAAGAGTTCAGCACCTTCATCAAAATGGGCCGCACGCAGCTTCAGGACGCCGTGCCGATGACGCTCGGCCAGGAGTTCAGTGCCTTCGCCCATACCATCCTCGAAGACGTCGACCGGCTCGGTGAGGCGCAGAAGCTGATTCTGGAGATCAACATGGGGGCGACGGCCATTGGGACCGGGATAAACGCGCCCGAGGGCTACGCGGAGTCTGTTCGGCGAGAGCTGTCGCGGGTGACAGGCCTGACGTTGATAACCGCGCCCGACCTGGTCGAAGCCACCGCCGATACAGGTGTTTTCGTTCAACTGTCCGGCGTGCTAAAGCGTTGTGCTGTAAAGCTTTCCAAAATCTGCAACGATCTCAGATTGCTGTCATCCGGACCACGGGCGGGATTCGGTGAAATCAATCTCCCCCCCATGCAGCCAGGCTCGTCGATCATGCCCGGTAAGGTCAACCCCGTGATTCCCGAAGTCGTGAATCAGGTCTGCTTCGACGTCATCGGGGGAGATGTGACAGTTACGATGGCGGCGGAGGCCGGCCAGCTTCAGCTGAATGTTTTCGAGCCGGTGATTGCATATCGCCTGCTGCGCGGCATGTCGATGCTGCGGAATGCATGCGACGTATTGCGCACTCGCTGTGTGACAGGCGTCACAGCGAACCCGGAGCGCATGCGTCATTTTGTTGAACACTCGATCGGCATCGTCACCGCGCTGGTACCGGTCATTGGCTACGAGGCCGCGACCGATATTGCGCGCGTCGCGCTGCAATCGGGCCGCGGTGTCTTCGAGCTCGTACTCGAGCGCGGACTCATGACGCGCGAACAGCTGGACCAGTTGCTCGATCCCGAAGCGATGACGAAGCCCAGGGGGCGTTGAACGTGGCCGATTTGCCCTGGACAATTTTTCGGAGGCACCGCGGGTAGCCCACCCCGGCAATACGCCCTATCTTACCACTGCTGAACAGATCCACCCTCAACCCACTATCATGATAGGCTCTCATCGCCTGCGCCGACTGGCCCCGCTCGGAGTGGCAGCGGTGCTCGCGTTGGCGCTCGCGGCCTGCGCTCAAAGCTACCCCAACACCACGTTCACGCCCCATTCGGACCTCGGTCGCTCGATCGACTTCCTGTGGAATCGCCTGATGTTCTTCGGGACGATCGTATTCGTTCTGGTCGAGGGGGCGCTGATCTACGTGGTCATCCGCTACCGTCGCCGCAGCGAAGATGTGACTCCGCCGCAGACGCACGGCCACGTGTTGCTGGAGATCACCTGGACCCTCATTCCGGCGGCGATTCTCGCCTTCATCGCGGTGCCGACGGTGAGGACCATCTTTCAGACGCAGGCACCAGCGCCGGCAAATTCGTTGGTGATCGAAGTTTACGGTCACCAGTGGTGGTGGGAATTCCACTACCCTCAATACAATTTCACTACGGCGAACGAGATCTACATCCCCAAGGGACGCACAGTCGATCTGGTGCTCCGCTCGAAGGATGTCATTCACTCGTTCTGGGTGCCGCAGCTGGCTGGCAAGCGTGACGCGATCCCGAATCACACCAACCATATCTGGTTCACGCCCGACAGCAACATGGCGACGACGGTATGGAACGGCTTTTGTACCGAGTACTGCGGTGACTCGCACGGTGAGATGCACTTCCGCGTCGTAACCGTGAATCCGGATCAGTTCGCGAGCTGGGTCACTCGCCAACAGGCACCGGGCTTCTTCAGCCCACCGCCCGCGCCTGCAGCGCCCGCAGCCCCCGCGGCTGGTGCGACTCCTGCAGCCCCAGCGGCACCGACACCGGCCGCACCAACCGCAACTCCAGCGCAGCTCGCGGCGTACATTCTACCGCGCGCCCAAGTGCCGGATTACGCCATTCCGCACACACCCTTCCCCGACGCGATCAAGTTCGACGACAAGCTGCAGGGTGATCCCGCAGCGGGCGAAAAACTGTTTGTCGGCGCCGGTACGTGCAACGCATGTCACACGGTGGCAGGAAATCCGCTCGCGGTTGGCATGATCGGCCCCAACCTCACGCATGTCGGCTCTCGCATTGCGATCGCGGCCGGCATGTACGTCAACGACAAGCCGCATCTTTCCCGTTGGATCAAGAACGCGCGCTTAATGAAGTCCGGCGTTCTGATGCCGACGCTCGGCAAGGGCCAGTACGACCCGCAGACGAAGGCAACAACCCCGTCAGGGCTGTCCGACCAGCAGGTTGCTGATCTCGTGGCATACCTCCAAGCACTCAAGTAGGCGCGAAGACAAATGGCAACGACTGTCATCGACACGATTCCTGCTCACCTCAAACCATTCGTTCCCTCTCCGACACCGGCGACGGTTACTACGGAGAAGAGCACGATCTGGGGTTGGCTCACCACTACCGATCACAAGAAGATCGGTACTCTCTATCTCTTCACCGCCCTCTTCTTCTTCCTCGTCGGTGGTCTAGAGGCGGAGATCATCCGGGCGCAACTGGGCGGACCCAATCGGCATCTGGTGAGCGCCGAGACGTACAACCAGATATTCACGATGCACGGCACGACCATGATCTTCCTCGCGATCATGCCGCTCAGCGCCGCATTCTTCAACTTCATCATTCCACTTCAGATTGGCGCGCGCGACGTCGCGTTTCCGCGACTCAACGCATTCAGCTACTGGGTCTATCTGTTCGGTGGTCTCTTCATCAGCATCCCGATCCTGTTCGGTCACGGACCGAATGGCGGCTGGTTCGGTTATGTGCCACTCACGACCAGGGCCTACTCCGCAGGAATCAACATCGATTTCTGGGTGATCGGCCTGCAGATCCTCGGCATCTCGTCTCTCGCGGCAGGTTTCAACTTCATCACGACGATCATCAACCTGCGAGCACCCGGGATGTCGCTGATGCGGATGCCTGTCTTCACGTGGATGGCGTTCGTCGTGCAGTTCATGGTCATCCTGGCCTTCCCCGTCATCACGATCGCGCTCTTCTTCCTGATGATGGACCGCTTCTTCGGAACCCAGTTCTACGAAGTTGCAGCAGGCGGAGATCCGCTCTTGTGGCAGCATCTCTTCTGGATCTTCGGACATCCGGAAGTCTACATCCTCATCCTGCCGGCGTTCGGTCTGGTGAGCGAGGTGCTTCCAACATTCTCCAAGAAGCCACTGTTCGGCTATCCGGTGATGGTCTACTCGGGCATTCTGATCGGCTTCCTCGGCTTCGGCGTGTGGGCGCACCACATGTTCGCCGTTGGAATGGGGCCGGTTGCCGACTCGGTGTTCGGCGTCACAACGATGCTCATCGCGATTCCTACAGGCGTCAAGATCTTCAACTGGATCGGGACGATAGCACAGGGACAGTTCAAGGCGACGTCCGCATCGCTCTTCTGCGTCGGCATGGTCGCACTGTTCACGATCGGTGGAATCTCGGGTGTGATGCACTCCTCGCCACCGGCGGATCTGCAGCAGACTGACTCGTATTTCATCGTCGCGCACTTCCACTACGTGATGTTCGGTGGCTCGATCATGGGACTGTTCGGAGGTATCTACTATTACTTCCCGAAGTTCTTCGGTCGTCTGCTGAACGAGAAGCTTGGCAAGTGGCACTTCTGGCTGACGTTCATCGGAATGAATCTCACGTTCTTCCCGATGCACTTCTCAGGCATGCTCGGAATGCCGCGCCGCATCTACACGTACGACGCCGGCCAGGGTTGGGAAGTGTTCAACCACATCTCGACAATCGGCGCGTATCTGCTGGCAGTCGCGACCGCGATATTCATCTACAACTTCTTCAAGAGCCGCGTGTCCGGGCCTGCTGCAGGGCCGAATCCGTGGGGTGCAGGCACGCTGGAGTGGACGATTCCATCGCCACCGCCGGTCTACAACTTCGCGGTTCTTCCAACAGTTACGTCACGTTATCCGCTGTGGGAAGGCAAGCAGGCTGACATCGAGGGTGCACGGATCAATCAGCAGAGCGGCAAGACCGCCGAGCAGCTTGGGATCGTGATACCGTACAGCACTATCAAACCGTTGCTCGCCGCGGCGTTCATGATCATCATGTTCTCTGGCCTGATCGTCGGTCACTGGCTGATCCTGGTGGGTGCGGCTGCGACGGTGTTGGCTCTTTATGGATGGCTCACGAGTCCGCTCGAACCGGAACATCACTAACGGAACAGGCGCGGATTCATCCACGCCCAACTGAACTACGACCCTCGCCCGCAATTAATGTCTACTGCGACCGTATCACATCATTATTCGAGCACCGGCCTCGAAAACCGGAAGATCGCGATCTGGGCCTTCATCGGCTCGGAGTGCATGCTCTTCGTCTCGCTCATATCGACATACCTGATCTACAAGGATCGGAGTGTCGTGGGGCCGTATCCTCACACCCCGTGGACAGACCCATCCACGGGACATGTCTATCATGCGATTCTGAACATCCCGGTCACATCGGCCTCGACATTCATTCTCCTCATGTCGTCGCTTGCGATGGTGCTCGCGCTTTCGGCGGTCGAGAACAAGGGCAAACCACAACACAATCTGGGCGAGCGAATCCTCGGCAATTCCAAGCTGTGGCTCTTCATGACGGCGCTGCTCGGACTCGGATTTCTTGGCTGCCAGGCTTATGAATTCACCTCGTTCGTCAACGAAGGACTTACGATCAAGACGAACCTGTTCGGATCGACGTTCTTCACGCTGACCGGATTCCACGGTGCGCACGTTACCGCCGGCGTGATCTGGATCCTGACGATGCTCTTCATCGACTTCAAGCGCGGCCTCGGTCCGTCAGACGCACTCAACGTCGACATCATGGCACTGTACTGGCACTTCGTCGACGTCATCTGGGTCGCGATCTTCACACTCGTCTATCTCATCCGGTAAATCAGATGGATCACTCACAAAGCCATTCCGCTCTGACACCCGCCCAGGAAGCTGCCGCGGGCCATGAGCACACGGGTCCAGGCTGGTCGGTTTACTGGAAGGTCGCAGTAGTACTGACCCTCATCACGGTCGGCGAAGTCTGGGTTTACTACATTCCCGCCTTCGTTGCATCGCGGATGTTTCTTCCCACGCTGCTGACCCTGAGCGCGGTGAAGTTCGTGATAGTCGTGCTCTTCTACATGCATCTTCGTTACGATTCCAAGCTGTTCCGAGTTCTGTTCACGGGTCCGTTGATAATTGCGTGTTGCACGCTCATGGCACTCCTGTTTCTCTTTGGACACCTGCATCTAGGACACGGTGGATAACCTGCTGTTGTTGTTGGCCCTCCACCCGGTCGCGCAGGTCGGGTGGACGGGCTGGTCGGTTCACTGGAGCACGGTAATCGGTATCGCGGCTCTCGCCGCACTGTATCTCTGGCGTGCGTCGCGCGCCCCCGAGCCGGGCACACCGACGGGCAGGCAGAAGCTGACTTTCTTTGCCGGCCTGTTCGTGATGTTCGCCTCGCTGAACGGTCCGCTGCATGACCTGAGCGACTCCTTCCTGTTCAGCGCGCACATGGTGCAGCACCTGCTGCTGACACTGATGCTTCCTCCATTACTGATCGCCGGAACGCCGGGATGGATGCTTCGTCCGCTGATCAAGCCAAGAGCAGTACGTGCCGTCGCGAAATTCGTAACGCGTCCGGTATCGTGCTACGTGATCTTCAATCTCGTGATCATCGGATGGCATCTGCCGGTGTTCTACAACGCGGCGATGGCGAATCACAACATCCACATCGGTGAGCACCTCATGTTCATCGCATCGGCGGTACTGTTGTGGTGGCCGTTTCTCAGTCCTATGCCGGAGCTGCCGCGGTTGTCGTATCCCGGCCAGCTGCTGTACTGCTTCCTGACGACGCTACCGATGTCCGTTGTCGCGATCTACATCACAATGGCCGATCACGTGCTCTACCCGGCGTACGCAGCCGCGCCGCGTCTCTGGCACATAACGCCGATGATGGATCAGCAGGCTGGCGGGCTGATCATGTGGGTGCCGGGCAGCTTCGTATTCTACGGGCTGATGACTTTCGTCTTCTTCAAGTGGGTCGCGCGCGGCGAGGATAGCCTTGCGGCGGCGCAGGTGGACTGGGTCGCGAAACCCGACCCAGTCCGCTGACGTCACGCGTCAGTCCCGTCGAGCGCCTCGGTGAAGTGTCCCTTGAGGTCGGGATGGCGCATCCACATGAACGTGAACATCACGATCGACGCGAGCAGATTCGCGACCATGATCTGATACCATGCGATGCCGCCGAGCGCGGTGGTGACGCTCAGTAACGCGGCCAGGCCGTAAAAGCCGCCCTCGACTATCACGAACGTTACCAGGAAGCCGGCGAGGATTGCCGGAGTGCGCCGCGCCTGATGCACGATCCACGCGACGATGATCCCGATTATCGCGAACGCGACATAGTGGAATATGGTGTAGATCGTGACGTGCAGCGCCATGGTGTCGCTCATGCGCGGCGCCCCGAGAAACCGAAGGAGTCCCGCGCCCAGAACGTCGGGCGTGAAGAACGGATGCTGTTCGATCGTATCGACTATCAGCAGCCAGACCGCAATCACGGTGGCGCTCAGCACACCTGCATAGATCCCTTCACGAATCGTGTTGTGTTCACGAACGGGCATGCATTCTCCTGAGCAAAAGTAGGGAACGCCGACAGGTAATATTGGCTCAAACCCGCATAAACGACAATCGGCGCCGCCTCGTATATTTGTATCATGGAGCGTGCCGCGCCCGCCCGCCTTCTGTCCCTCGATGTATTTCGAGGTGTGACCATCGCGGGTATGCTGCTTGTAAATGACCCGGGGAGCTGGGGCGCGATCTACCCGCCGCTCGA
Organism: Gemmatimonadota bacterium; assembly: GCA_027307165.1. Taxonomy (GTDB): domain Bacteria; phylum Gemmatimonadota; class Gemmatimonadetes; order Gemmatimonadales; family Gemmatimonadaceae; genus Fen-1247. The sequence goes on from DAHUXM010000018.1 coordinate 153,837, forward strand.
GCACGCCGCGTGGAACGGCTGGACACCAACCGACGTCATCTTCCCCTTCTTTCTGTTCATAGTGGGGGTCACCACCCATCTCTCGCTCAGCTCCCGGCGCGCGCGCGGCGCGACCGACCGGGATATCATCCTCCAGATCCTTCGACGAGGATTCGTCATCGTCCTGCTGGGCTGGCTCATGGCGGGATTCCCGTACTATCCGCTCACGCGGATCACCGAGATACGATTCGGCGGTGTCCTTCCACGCATCGGAGTCTGCTACATAGCCGGCGCCCTGTTGACGATGAAGACCAGTCTCAAGCAGCAGGTCGTGATACTGGCTGTGCTGCTGTACGGCTACTGGTTCCTCCAAACACTTGTTCCCGTCCCTGACCAGCACGGCGCCATCGGGGCGCTGCTGCTGAACCGCCCGGATGCCGTTCTGTCGGCCTGGCTCGACCGAACCGTACTCGGATTGCCGCACCTCTGGGTTGGCAGCAAGACGTGGGATCCGGAAGGGATCCTGTCGACGATACCCGCGAGTGGAACCGTCATTCTGGGCGTCTTCACGGGTCGCTGGATCACGCGAAAGGACGTGCCGATCGCCGAGCGTCTGAACGCGATGTTCGTGGTCGGTGCGCTAGCGATGATGGTTGGCCTGATGTGGAACTGGGTCTTCCCGATCAACAAGAGTCTCTGGACCAGCTCCTTCGTCATCTTCACTGGCGGCATGGCCGCAGTCACGCTCGCGGCCAGCATCTGGCTGGTGGATGTGCAGGAAGTGCGGTGGTGGACCAAGCCGTTCGTCATCTACGGCATGAACCCGATCCTGGCATTCGTGGGATCCGGTGTACTCGCGCGGATCATCTACACGCTGATACAGGTACCATACGGTGGCAGAATCGTCTCTCTCGAGACGGCAATCTACGAATCAGTGTTCCTGAGCTGGCTCGAGCCGCGTAATGCGTCACTGGCTTTCGCGATCTGCGTAGTACTATTCTGGTTCGGCATCCTCACGGTACTCTACCGACGAAAGATCTTCCTCAAAGTATAGCTTCTATTTTCCTGGTGCAGAGAACTCGAAATATCCTGCTCGTTCTGATCGCGATGGCGATCGCACTTCCTGTAAATCCGGCAAGCGCGCAGAAGACCAGCAAGAAACGCAAGAAGGTCGCAGTAGTTCAGAACCACAGACGCAAGCCGTCAAGATCGAGGTCGCCCAAGGCGGCCTCGCCGATCACCCCCGTTGCACACTACACGTCGCCGCGAAGCGCGTCCGCGCTTGCCAGCGATCTCGGCATCTTCCTGGAGCGAACGCGCAGCGGACAGTGGGGCGTGATGATCACGTCCGTATCGCGCGGTGACACGCTCTTCTCGCGCAACCCCGGCCTCGAGCTGAGACCTGCGTCGACGATGAAGCTCTTCACCACGGGGCTCGCGTTCGACCGTTTCGGGCCGGAGTATCAGTTCAGCACCGACGTACTGCGCGACGGTCCCGTCTCGAGCGATGGCACGCTCCAGGGCAACATCATTCTGCGCGGCGACGGCGATCCGTCGCTGTCCGGGCGATTTCTGGACGGCGGGCCCAACGCGCCGATGGCGATGCTCGCCCAACGTGTCGTTGCTGCAGGCATCAAACGCGTAACAGGCGATGTGATTGGCGACGCAACGGCCTTCGACAATACCCTCGTCCCCGACGGATGGCTCACGCGCTACCTCGGCGCAGGCTACGCCGCACGCGTTAGTGGCCTCTCGTTGAACGAGAACATTGTTTGGGTCGCGGTCTCGCCCGGTTCTGGCAGTCACGCCGAAGTCGCGCTCGAACCGATGACCACGGCGCTGACCGTGATCAACAAGGCGCGCACGGTTGGAGGAAGAGGTGCCAACCTGCGCATGAGCAAGAAGTCCGACGGAACGATCACGGTTACCGGAACCATAGGCCGGGAGGCCGGTACGCGCCGTTATTCATACGTGGTCGACGATCCTGCGATGTTCGCGACCGGAGCGCTCCGCGCAGCGCTGCAGGCGGCAGGAGTGACGGTCAAGGGCTCGACGCGGCTCGCGCCGACGCCAGCGAAGGCCGTAAAGGTTGCAAGCCTGCCCTCGCCAACGCTCGCGCGGATGGTGAGCGCAATGAATCGCGAGAGCATCAACCACTACGCGGAGCTTCTGTTCCGCGACGGTGCGCGCGGGCCGCAGCACACGATGCAGGGCACGGTAGCCAACGGCAATCACGCGATGCACCAGTTCTTCGCGCGCGTCGGAGCCGACACGTCGACGATCCACAACGCCGATGGGAGCGGACTGTCGGTGGACGACCGTGTTACGGCGAGATCGATGGTTCAGCTGCTGGATTACGCACACAATGCGAGCTGGGGTCCCGAATTCCACGCGTCGCTGCCGGTTGCGGGCGAGAGCGGAACTCAACGCACTCGCATGAAGGGGAGTCCCGCACAGGGAAACCTGCACGCCAAGACGGGAACCACAAACGACGTGATTGCGCTCGCCGGTTACGTCACTGCGACCGACGGCGAGGTACTGGCGTTTTCATTCCTGTACAACGGCAGCGACCGCTGGAATGCTAAGTCAACGATCGACGTGATGGGCGAGACGCTGGCGAGCTTCGGACGCGACTGATCGCGGGCGGATGTGGGTGCGTGATCCAGTCGTAGTCGTACTGCGGGCAGGCCCGGGGGCCTGCCCCTGCGAGTGACGTCGCGGGAAACTAGATCGCGCGGATGTTGATCCCACGCTTCGCCAACTCGGCGATGTACTCCTTCGCCGGTATGCACTCGTCGGGGGTGTGAACCCCGTACGGCTTGATCTCGCCGCGGGCCTGCATCTGACCCGTGATGCTCAATGAGTAGCCGGTCGTACGCATCATCGCGCTGATGCCGTGCTCCGCATCGTACTTGTCGATGAGCTCCCAGCCGAGTTTCTTCGCAGCACCATTCTTGCGGCCGCTTACCTCGACGCGCAGCGCGACGAGATCGGGTGACTTGGGCTTGGTGAGGTGCGGGCCCATCGCGGCGACTGCCACATTGCGCGGCGCGACCTTCGTCCCCTTCACATCGATTGGATCGAGGTCGAGCAGTCCCAGATCGCGAATCGCTTCCATGATCTTCGCGTGGCCGGGATAACGTAGCGTCTTGTACTCCATCGTCTTGATCTTGCCCTCGTAGCGGAACGGCAGAGTCGAGAGTCCGCCGGCAGTGTGAAATGCCTCGAGCTCTCCCACCGGCTTCGCAAATTCCACCGGCTCGATCTCGCTCAGCGCAGTCACCTGCGCGCGCTTGCCATTCCGCACGACCCACGACAGCGTCGTGTAGTAATCGAGCACGCCTTCCAGCGAGTAGACGATCTGATACTTGAGCGGCCCTTCGGGGTGTTGTGGCAGTCCGCCCACGAAGATCTTGACCGAATCGACTTCATCCAGCTGCGAGATGCCGTACTGCGCGAGAATGGTGTCCATCCCCGGCGCGAGTCCGCAGTCGGGAATCACGGTGCACTTCTGCTCCTTCGCGCGGCTGTCGAGCTTCTTCTGCCCGAAGACGATGTCGGTGTTGCCGCCCAAGTCGCAGAAGTTGACTCCGACTTCGACCGCGTACTTCGCCATGTCGAGATTGAAGTAGTACGGAATCGCACTCATGGCTGCGTCGCAGCCGCGCATCAGAGCGCGGACAGCGTCCGCATCGCGCACGTCCACCGGCGTCGGAATCAGCCGCTTGCCGGAGTATGGCTTGAGGAAGTCGGCGAGGTGATCGATGTGAAGATCGGCCAGCCGAACCTCGGTGACGTCGGGGTTCTGCAAGAGATCGTACGCGCAAGCCGAGCCCTGCAGTCCTGCGCCCAAGACGAGCATCCGCATTCTGGTATTCCTCAAACGAAAAGTGAAACGACGGGACAGCGAAAACAGAAAACCTCCCACGAACAGCGTGGGAGGCGGCAAATTCAACAAGGCCCTGACACCTATCCGATTGTTACAGGATCGAACAGGTCATCCCCACGCGCGAGTGCTGGGCGCGTGCGTTGGGAGCCGCAAAGAGGCTCGGGCGTTCCATGGCTGGAGTAAGGATGTTGGCCATCAGACCCGAATGCTACGGAAGAACGCGGCGAGAGTCAAGGCGACGGACACGCGGCACGCCGTGCGATGAGGCTGACGCGGCCCTGTTCCACGAGTGGCTATTGTTCACATATGACCTGGCAATCTCATCTTCTCACGACGCCGGAACAGCTTCGCGACCTTCTGGAGCGGGCCAAGCGGATCGCCGTACTCGGAATCAAGCCCGATCCAAACCAGCCGGCGTATGACATCCCCGCATACTTGCAGAACGCCGGCTACGAAATCATTCCTGTCCCTGTCTACTATCCGGATCTGAAAGAAGTACTGGGTCAACCGGTATATCGATCGCTCGTCGACGTTCCTGGCGAGATAGACATCGTCGACGTGTTTCGACGCCCCGCGGACATCCCGAAGCATGTCGATGACATGATCGCGAAGCATCCGAAGGCCGTCTGGTTCCAGCTCGGAATTCGGAATGACGAAGCGGCAGAGGCGCTCGCACGTGCAGGAATCGACGTCGTGCAGGATCACTGCATGCAGGTGGAGCTGCAGCGGATCGGAAGGTAGCAGAACAGATCGTCATTCCCGCGAAAGCGGATTGGAGAGTCGTCATTCCCGCGAAAGCGGGAATCCATCTGTTGCCGATCAGCTTCGCGCTATCATCGCACTCGGAGACCGATAACATGGATTCCCGCTTTCGCGGGAATGACGAATCCGTGGGCGCTTTCGCCGGGCCGACTAGCCACCTACGCGCAGACCTGGTTGCGGCCGCGGTCCTTGGCGCGATACAGCGCGGCGTCTGCCTGCGCGAACAGATCTTCGGCGCTGTCGACGTGCGGTGACGGGAAGCACGAGACGCCGATCGAAACGGTGACTCGGACCGAAGCTGTCCGGGCGGCCTCGAAGTTGTGCTGCTCCACCCGCTGCCGGATACGCTCGGCGAAAGCAACGGCGCCCATCTCACCCGTTTCCGGAAGGACTACCACGAATTCCTCGCCGCCGTAACGCGCGACCATGTCCACGCTGCGCACAGCACGCTGCAGGATCATGCCGATGCCGCGCAACACTTCGTCACCGACCAGATGGCCGAAGGTGTCGTTGACGAGCTTGAAGTGATCCAGATCGATCATGAGCATCGTCAGCGGTGAATTGTAGCGCCGCACCCGCTCGAGCTCCGCGACAAGACGAATCGTCAATGCGCGGCGATTGAGTAGATGCGTGAGCGGATCGGTATGCGCCAGCGCTTCCAGGCGCGCGTTATCCGCCTTGGTCTGCTCGATGGTGTGCGCCTGTTCGATCGCGTTCACGGCACTCTTGATCACCGTGTCGGCGAACTCGACGTCGCTTGCCGCAAGTGGATCCTGATCGGTCGTGCGGCGCAGGAGGAACACACCGGTGCGCATCTTCTCGAACGCGAACGGGATCGCGATGACGGAGCGCACGTTCATGCGGGTGCCGTCGCGTGCCCACTGTTCGCGCAGACGGGCGTACCACGGACTCGTCTGCAGGTCCTGTATCAGCACCGGCCGCTTCTGATCCAGTGCGGCGGAGACTTCGGGATAGCGATCGAGCTCGATCTCCAGGTTTGCGAGATTGGGTTGCTCGAATGCGGTGGCGACCATTCCACGTGCATCGCCCGCTCTGGCGAGAATCACCGACGAATGGGAGAGCTGCAGTGCGCGCGCGAGCCGCCGGGCGACCATGTGGAAGATCTCCTCGGTAGAGAGATTCCCCATGACTTCGTGCATGATGTCGACGAGGTGACGCTTGCTCTCAGCTTCCTGTCGCGTGCGAAGCAGCTCGCCTTCAGCCTTGCGCAGGGCAGCACGCAGCGCTTCCAGTTGATCGCCGGCTTCGGCGGTACCGGCTGGAGCCGCAGGATCAGGGAGATTCTGCGGCGTTTGCTCGCACTCCGGACCAGTCACACCCGCTCGAGTGGGATCGGGATCGGCGTCGGGAGGATTTCCTTGCGGGTCCACCGTCATCGGATTTCGATCCGCACTCGTGGGATGTGGCGGCTCAGTCAGGTCCCTGTCACTCTTCGTCAGCAAGCGTTTCGACCGTCTCCTCATCCGCGGTGCCGTCGTCATCCTCGACCTTGTCTTCGGGAATGACACGGGCAACTGCAGTCACAAGATCGCCATCGTCCAGATTAACGAGCTTAACACCCTGCGCAATTCTTCCTGTCACGCGCACCTGTGAAACGGACGAACGTATGATGACGCCGTGTTTCGTAATGAGCATGATCTCATCTTCGGGCAGCACTTCCATGAGTGACACAACGTCACCGGTCTTGTCCGTGCGGTTGACAGTGATGATTCCCTTTCCACCGCGCTTCTGAACTCTGTAATCATCTATGTGCGAGCACTTGCCGAGTCCCTTTTCGGTTACCACGAGAAGAGTCGCCTCGCGCTTGATCACCACCATCCCAACGACCGCGTCGTCGGGACGCAGCTCGATGCCCTTCACACCTGTTGTGTCGCGGCCCATCTCGCGCACATCCTTCTCATGGAATCGTACAGACAGGCCATGCTTTGTTGCGAGCACGACGTCGTTCGTTCCACTTGTAACCTGCACGTCGATCAGCTCGTCACCGGATTCAATCTTGATTGCCTTGATTCCGTTGGCGCGCGGATTTGCGTACGCCGACAGCGCCGTCTTCTTGACGGTGCCGCGGCGAGTGCAGAACAGCAACGACTGCGTATCTCCGAACTCTCGCACGGGAACCACAGCCCGAATCTGAGTATCGGGCTGGACGTTGATGAGGTTAACGATGGGCTTGCCCCTGCTGGCGCGGCCAGCCTGGGGGATCTCGTGGACCTTGAGCCAGAAACAGCGCCCATCATCCGTGAAACAGAGGATGTAGTCGTGGGTCGACCCGATAAACAGGTGCTCGATGAAGTCCTCTTCCTTGAGCCCCTGCCCGTTCAGGCCGCGGCCGCCGCGACGCTGCTTGCGGTAGGTCGAGGTGGACGTCCTCTTGATGTATCCCGTATGCGAAATCGTGATCACCATGTCCTCCTCGGCGATCAGATCTTCGACCGAGAACTCGCCCTGGTCGTTGGTGATCTCGGATCGACGCTCGTCCCCGTAGGTGGCGTTGATCTTCTCCAGCTCCTCGCGAATGATCTGCATGCGGCGCGGACGTGACGCGAGGATGTCGCGCATCTCCTTGATGAATGCGCGCAGATCCTTGAGCTCGGCTTCCAGCTTCTCGATCTCGAGGCCGGTGAGCTTGGCGAGACGCATGTTGAGGATCGCTTCCGCCTGCCGCTCGCTCAGCTTGAAGCGCGCCTGAAGCTGCGTGCTCGCGGTGGGCGTATCCTTGGCCGCACGGATGAGCTTGATGACCGCGTCGATGTTGTCGACGGCGATCTTCAATCCTTCCAGGATGTGCTCGCGCTCGAGCGCCTTGTCCAGCTCGAACTGGGTGCGCCGCGTCACTACTTCGTGACGGTGCGCGATGAAGTGCATCAACACATCCTTGAGCGGCAACACCTTCGGCACCAGCTGACCCGTCACCGAATCCGGGACAAGCGCGAGCATGATGACACCGAACGTGGACTGCATCGCGGTGTGCTTGTACAGCTGGTTCAGAACTACGCGAGGAATCGCGTCGCGCTTGAGCTCGATCACCATGCGCATTCCGTCGCGATCACTCTCGTCGCGCAGATCGCTGATGCCTTCGAGCTTGCCTTCGCGGACCTGATCGCGGATGTCGATGAGCAACCGCGACTTGTTGACCTGGTACGGCAGCTCGGTGACGACGATCTGGGCGCGATTGGAAGACTCGCGTTCCTCGATCACCGCGCGAGCGCGCATGACGATTCGTCCGCGGCCGGTTTCCTGGTAGTCGGTGATTCCGGCGGTGCCGTAGATGTAACCGGCCGTCGGGAAATCGGGCCCCTTGATGTGCTTGCGGAGCGCGCTGGCCGGGAGATCGGGGTCTTCGATGAGCGCGACGAGCGCGCTCGTGACTTCACGAAGATTGTGCGGCGGGATGTTGGTCGCCATTCCAACCGCGATGCCGGACGAGCCGTTGACGAGCAGATTGGGCATCGCCGACGGAAGCACGCGCGGCTCCTGCAGGCGATCGTCGAAGTTCGGCTGGAAGTCGACGGTGTTCTTGTCGATGTCGCCGAGCATCTCGGTGGCGATCCGCGTGAGACGCGCTTCGGTGTAGCGATATGCGGCCGCGTTGTCGCCATCGACGGATCCGAAGTTTCCCTGACCGTCCACCAGAGGATAGCGCAGCGAGAAGTCCTGCACCATGCGCACGAGCGCGTCGTACACCGAGCTGTCACCGTGCGGGTGATACTTGCCGAGCACGTCGCCGACGACGGTCGCTGACTTCTTGTAGGGGCGTCCGGGAACAAGACCGAGCTCGTTCATCGCATACAGAACTCTGCGATGCACCGGCTTGAGGCCGTCACGCACGTCCGGGAGCGCGCGCGAGACGATGACGCTCATCGAGTAGTTGATGAACGATTCCTGAACCTCTTCGTGGATCAGCCGCGGGAGTATTCGCTCGCGGTTATTTGGAGCTGTCATGGCGTGTCGATACCGCACTTGCGGTGGGCATCCGGGCAGGCACCCACCTGATGATTTGAGCTAATTCAGGGGAACCTTGAAATATAGCCGCCGGAACGCCTTTTAGCAACCTGACCACAACAACGTAAGTTATTGTGGGACAATGATTTAGCGCATCGCTTTCGCGATCGCGCAGCGCGTCCTCGATTCGGTATCTATTCGGGGGCTAAAAGCCGCCGGATTCGGACTCGAACTCGTCGGTCCGGTCGGCAGCATCCTGTGCCGCGTTTTCGCGGTCGATCGACTCACGCTCGGCCTTGTACCGGTTGTACCAGTTGCGCGTCACCTCGCCGGCCAGATCCCGGTTGCCGAGCCCGAAGGCGAGCGAAGCCGAGAGCGCGATGGCGCCGAAGAGTATCGCGAAGGCGGTAGTGACGATGTCGGTTGCGACCCCCAGCTCCTGCAGTGCCATGAAGATGGCGATGAGGATCACCCCGCCCTTTCCGAACCGCGACAGGGTCGGGCCGCCGTGTATCGCCCCCGCGGAGGCCATGATGAGCCCGCCCACGAAGTCGCCGAGTACGATGCCGACGATGATGATTACGATCGCCGCAATGAGGCTCGGGATGTAGCTCACCAGCTCGCCGAACATGTTGCCGAGCGACGAGAGGCCAAGGGCGTTGGCGGCGATCATCAGGACGGCGAACATCACGAACCAGAAGACCACGCTCGCCGTGACACGCGTCGGGTTCATGTGGGAACCGGAGCGCTCGACTGCCTGGAGCACGCCACCGCGCTCCAGGATGTGGTTGAAATGAACTCGCCGGAGAAGCTTGTCGGTTCCCTTCTCCAGCAACCTGGCCAGGAGGTAACCCGCGAAGAGGATTACGAGGGCGCCGAAAAGCGCGGGGACGTAGTGATAGAGCTGGTCGAAGCTGTCCTGCAGGCGGTCGCCGAAGCTGGTCGAATCCATGGATGGGAAATCTATGGGCAACCGCTCAGCCGTGCGCAACGGGTTTCACGCCATGAAGCGGGCGAGATATGGTTCAGTGCGGCTCGCGGCGGCGCGCGACACCTCCGCGGGTGTGCCCATCGTGACAATCGTCCCTCCCTCTTCACCGGCACCCGGCCCGATATCGATCACCCAGTCGCTTCCGGAAACGACGCGCATGTCGTGCTCCACCAGGACATACAGAGTGTTTGCCATGTGACGGGGGCTGCAATTCTGCCGCGGGCTTGATCCGCTGCGCTTCGCCGATGTTCCGGCCGTGGCATGCGATCTCCAGAGTCCTGGCGTTGTAACGCGCACCGTGACACGTTGGGCAGGGAGTGTAAACGCTCGGAAAAGAGCCGGTGAAGTTTTAGGTGTCAGCTGGCACGAGAGAGCTTGTCGTAAACGATTGGGCAGCTCGGAGGCGCCAGCATCATGCCGTGTCAGCGGCGCACATGCGCGCGATCCGCGCTGGCGCCGAGCGCCTTGGACGGGCACGGTGGCGTTGGGCACGCAGCGGGGCCTGCCCTTACTTAGTTGCGGGTGCCGCGCTTGACGTCGAAGATCGCGCTTCTATGGCAGCCGCCGCATATGAGCCATTCACGTTGGCGCGAGTAGCCCAGGCCGAACGAGCCGCCGCCTATCGATCGGGAGGTCATGCGGCCACCACAGACGGGGCACACTACGGGCTGCTCACCAATAAAGGCATCCTTGATCTCGGCGAGCTGGGTAGGGGTGTACTGGGCGGACTCGGACATGCCTTCATTTTACGCAAATGCAGCGTTTGTCGCCGCCCGGTGCGGTAGATCTGGATCCGATTGCGCCTGAATGGGCCGCGCGCGGATATATCCGTTCGACATCCGAATCCGATCGCACGTAACGGGGGCAGGCGCGGATATATCCGTTCGACATCCGAATCCGATCGCACGTAACGGGGCCAGGCGCGGATATATCCGCGCCGTACGCATGACCACCAATTCGGCGCGTGGTTGGGCGTCGTCGGGTGCGGCCGCCAATTCGGCGCGCGGCGAATATTATGGGGCGCGGTCCGACGGTATGGTCACGACGATCTTGCCGAACTGCGCGCCGCTCTGCAGGCGCGCGAAGGCTTCTCTTCCCTGCGTGATGTCGAATACGGAATCGATCGGCGGCAGCAGGCGACGGTTACGCAGCTCCTCCGCGACAGCTGCGAACTCCGCGTCGTTGCCCATCGTGGAACCGAGTATGGTCCACTGATTCCAGAACAGCTTGCGCGCGTCGGTGGTGACCGTTGGACCTGACGTCGCGCCGCACGTCACGAGTCTGCCAAATTTGCCGAGCGCGCCGAGTGAGGATTGCCAGGTCGCCTCGCCGACGGAATCGACGACGACGTCCACGCCGCGTTTTCCGGTGCGCGCTCGAATCTCTTTCGCGACATCCGTCGTACTATAGTTGATGGTTTCGTCTGCACCGAGTTCGCGCGTGCGGGCGAGTTTCTCGTCGCTGGACGACGTGACCCAGACGCGCGCGCCGGCCTGTTTCGCGATCTGGAGCGCGGAAAGCGCCACGCCGCCTCCGATTCCCTGGATGAGGACCTGCTCGTCGGATCGGAGCTGCGCACGCGTAACGAGCATGCGCCACGCGGTGAGCGTTGTGAGCGTGAAGGCGGCGGCTTCGGGAATCGGCGTATCGCGCGGAATACGTGCGACGTTCCGCTCGGGCACCACTATGTACTCCGCGATGGTGCCTGGCGCGTGCTCGCCGAGCAGGCGAAATCGAACACAGAGAGATTGCTCGCCGCGGCGGCAATATTCACAGGTCCCGTCGCTCAGGCCCGGATTGACGACTACGAGATCATCTGTTCCGTCGAGGATGCCGACCGCGTCGGCGCCCATTATCCAGGGTGGCGCAATCGTGGCGCCGGGCAGGCCCTTCAGAACGAAGAGGTCGAGGTGATTCAGCGCTGCCGCAAGAACGCGAATGCGGACTTCGCCCGGTGCGGGCTCCGGAACGGGCAGGTTGTCACGCAGCTCCAGCCGTTCGATACCGCCGTGCGCGGAGATTGTCAGTGCGCGCAAGTGTACTCAGTGAGGGGATATATTTAGGGACAAACATCAAGATACTCGAAATGATCGCTTTGAAAGTTCCGCCCCTCGGGGAATCCATTGTTGAAGCGACGGTGTCGCGCTGGGTCAAGCAGCAAGGTGACGCAGTGAACGCCGGCGATACCATACTGGAGCTCGACACCGACAAGATCACGGTCGAAGTGCCTGCACTCCGCGCCGGTGTCCTGGTGAAACAGGCCGTGAAGGAAGGCGACGTCGTCCATGTGGATGACGTACTCGGCGAGATCGACGAGACGGCGACGGCTGCTGCGCCTGCCGCTGCCAAGCCAGCTCCGCCCCCACAGGCTGCGCCGGCGGCAGTCGCGCCGCAACCTGCGCAACCCACGCAACCTGCACCGGCTGCACCGACCGTGGCTACAGGCGCGCCGCAGAAGTCTTCGCCGGCAGCACGGCAGGTAGCCGAGGTACGGGGCGTCGATATCGGCGCCGTCCAGGGAACGGGGCGCGGCGGTGTGGTGAGCAAGCCGGATGTGCTCGCTGCTCAACCATCGGCTCGCCCTGCGGCACAGCCGATAGCGGCCGCAACTCCAGCGGCGCCTTCAGGACCGCCTGCGCTTCGCTCGGCGCCTGCTCCGTCAGCACCGGGCGAGCGGGAAACGCGCGAGAAGCTGTCGACGCGCCGCAAGCGCATCGCAGAGAACCTGCTCAAGTCGCATCTCGCGACGGCGCACCTGACGACGTTCAACGAGATCGACATGAGCGCAGTCAGCTCGCTCCGCGAGCGCGTGAAGGAGAAGATCGAGAAGCAGCACGGCGTTCGCCTCTCGTTCATGCCGTTCTTCGTTCGCGCTGCATGCATCGCGCTGCGCGATTATCCCGTCGTCAACGCACAGCTGGACGGGGACGAGATCATCTACAAGAATTACGTGAACATGGGAATCGCCGTCGCGTCAGAGCAGGGACTGGTGGTTCCAAACATCAAGGACGCGGACCGGAAAGGATTGCTCGAGATTTCGCGCGACATCACGGCTGTTGCGAAGAAGGCGCGCGATGTCAAGCTGACGATGGACGATCTCACGGGCGGATCCTTCACGATCACGAATGGCGGTGTGTTCGGCTCGTTGGTATCCACTCCGATCATCAACTATCCGCAGGTCGGCATTCTCGGGCTGCACAAAATTCAGGATCGGCCTGTTGCGATAGCCGGCAAGGTCGAGATCCGGCCGATGATGTACGTCGCGCTGTCGTACGATCATCGTATCATCGATGGACAGGCAGCGGTGCTGTTTCTGGTGCGCGTGAAGGAGTTGATGGAAGATCCTGCCACGATGTTGATCGAATGAACGGAGAAAGGACCCGCGTAGCCGTCTATTGCGGCGCGAACGCGGGGCTGTCGGCGAATTTCGCGGAGGCTGCGCGCGCGTTGGGCGATGGGCTCGCGCGGAACGGAATCGGAGTCGTATACGGTGGTGCGTCGCGCGGGCTGATGGGAGTTCTCGCCGACGCGGCGCTCGCTGCGGGCGGCGAGGTGATCGGCGTGTTGCCGCGATCGCTCGGACATCGCGAGCTGGCGCACAAGGGGCTCAGCGAGCTCCACATCGTCGATACGATGCACGAGCGCAAGGCGCGCATCATCGACCTGTCGGATGCGTTCGCGGTGCTTCCGGGTGGAATCGGAACCCTCGACGAGTTCTTCGAGACGTTCACGTGGGCGCAGATCGGCATTCACTCCAAACCGATCGCGCTGATGGACGTCGATGGGTTCCATCAACCGCTTCTCGCACATCTCCGCAACTGCGTCGCGGCCGGATTTCTATCGCAGGAAAGACTGGACTCGCTTCTGGTGTATAAGGAAGTCGGGGATTTTTGCAAATTTCTCTCAATGGGCGCAGTACCTTCGGCGGTTGCGCCGAGGTACGCTGCGCTGGCTGAATCATGAATAACTGTGACGTTCTGATAATTGGCGGCGGCCCTGGTGGCTACGTCGCCGCAATCCGCGCCGGTCAACTCGGTCTCAACACCGTCTGCGTCGAGATGGACAAGACGCTCGGTGGCACCTGCGTCAACGTGGGATGCATTCCGTCCAAGGCGCTGCTCACATCGACCGAGCATCTGGAGTTCGCGAAGCTTCACGCCGCGGAGCATGGTGTGAAGATCGAAGGTGTAAGCGCGGACCTCGGCGTGATGATGAAGCGCAAGCTCGATGTCGTGGCGCAGAATACCAAGGGGATCGAGTTTCTGTTTCGAAAGAACAAGGTGACGTGGGCCAAGGGCCGCGGCACGCTGCGCGCGGGTAACGTCGTCGATGTGACTGCGAATGACGGAACTGTCACGCAGTATCAGGCGCGCGACGTGATCATCGCGACCGGTTCGGTGCCGATCGAGCTGCCGTTCTTCAAGTTCGACGAGGAGCGCGTGCTGTCGAATATCGGCGCGCTTGCGATCCCCGAGGTACCGAAGCACCTGATCGTGATCGGCGGCGGTGTGATCGGGCTCGAGCTGGGGTCGGTCTGGCGGAGGCTCGGTGCGAAGGTGACGGTCGTTGAGTTGGCGGCGACGATTCTGCCCGGTATGGACGAGGACGTCGTGAAGGAGGCTGACAAGATCTTCCGCAAGCAAGGGCTGGAGCTTCGTCCCGCGACGCGCGTCACGGGCGGACGGCGCGACGGCAACAAGGTCTTCGTCGACATCGAAAAGGATGGCGCGAAAGAGACGCTGGAAGGCGATTACGTGCTCGTTGCAGTTGGACGCAAGCCCGTGCTGAGTGGAATCGACGCCGCCGGACTCGGACTCGCGCTCGGCAAGCGCGGCGAGATCGCGGTGGATGCGCAGATGCGGACCAATCTGCCGAACGTGTACGCGATCGGCGACGTGGTCGGTGGAAAGTTGCTCGCGCACAAGGCGGAGGAAGAAGGCGTGATTGCGGTCGAAGTGATCGCGGGGCACGCGGTTCACATGGATTACAAGTCGATGCCTGCGGTCGTGTACACGCATCCGGAGATCGCGTCATGCGGACTCGCCGAGCACGAGGTGAAGGCCAGCGGCCGTGCGTACAAGACGGGCAAGTTCCCGATGTCCGCGAACGGCAGGGCTCGGACGATGGCGGAGACACAGGGGTTCGTGAAGTTCGTCGCCGACGCTGAGACTGAAGAGATACTTGGATGCCACATCGTTTCTGTGGACGCCGCGGATCTGCTGCAGGAAGTGGTGCTTGCGATGGAATTCCGCGGAACGAGCGACGACATCGGGATCACAGTGCATCCGCATCCGACGCTGTCCGAGTCCGTGAAGGAAGCTGCGCTCGGCGTTTCGGGCCGCTCGATTCACATCTAGATCGTCCGCCAAAGCGAATGGAAATGCGTCGTTCCCGCGAAAGCGGGAATGACGAGCGATGGCCCTGGCCCGGCGCGTGCTCACTGTGCGTATTCGCACATAGCGTGATTTAACGGCCCGCGCGGTCGGGCGTCAAAGGGATGTGACTACCATCCCATCCTTCTGGCGAGCGCATGCGGCGCGACGGCTCATCGCAATAGGTGCCGTTGTTCCGTCGCTCCTGTTGGCGCAGCGGCCCGGTGCGAGCGTTCCTCGCGGAACGAACCAGGCATCCGGTACTGTGACGTCCGATATCCGGGAGCAGACCGCCGATCAACAGGTGATGCAGGTGCTCAACCGCCTCGCCTTCGGCCCGCGACCGGGCGATGCGGCGATGGTACGATCGATCGGTGTAGACGCGTGGATCGATCAGCAGCTGCATCCGGAGCGCATCAACGATGACGCGATGGATCAGATGCTCGCGCGGTATCCGATGTTGCAGCAGGACCAGGCGTCGCTCGCAGCGCAGTATGCGGAGGCACAGCGGCAATTCCGTCTCGTCAAGCGCGATACGGCCGGCCGCAACGCACCACAGGACATCGACACGAATGCGTTGAAGGAGATCCGGAGGTCGCACGCGCAGCTGGTCGGCGAGATCGAATCGGCGCGCGTCGCTCGCGCGGTCGCGAGCAACAGACAGTTGCTCGAGGTGATGACTGATTTCTGGGAGAATCACTTCAACGTCTTCGTGGGAAAGAATGCGATAGAGCCGTACTATCTCGCGGATTACGACGGGACGATACGGCAGCACGCGCTCGGCAAATTCCGCGACCTGCTGGGAGCGGTAGCGCACTCGCCGGCGATGCTGCTCTATCTCGACAACGCGCAGAGCCGAGCCAATCCCGGGCAACCGACGCTTCGCGCGATTCGCGCGGCGCCGGGCGGCATGGTGCGCGTGCAGAACGGGGCGCTCGACATCGAAGCGATAATCCGTCGCAGGAATCTCGACCCGCAGCAGGCGCAACAGCTCCGCCAGCGCGCGGCTGTCGCGGCGAAGGCCGGTCTCAACGAGAATTACGGACGCGAGCTGATGGAGTTGCACACGCTCGGAGTCGATGGTGGATATACGCAGCAGGACGTGATCGAAGCGGCGCGCGCGCTCACAGGCTGGAGCGTTCGGCCGCCAGCACAGGGCGGAGGCTTCATCTTCCGTCCGGAATGGCACGACGCCGCGGAGAAGACATTTCTCGGGCACAGGCTCGCGGCAGGTCGTGGGGAGCAGGATGGCGAGGACGTGCTGGACATTCTGGCGCGCAGTCCGTCGACCGCGCACTTCATCTCACGACAGCTTGCACGCAGGCTGGTAAGCGATTCGCCGTCGACAGCTCTGGTCGAGCGGGCCGCGCAGACGTATCTCAGGACCGACGGCGACATACGCGAGGTCGTGAGAAGTATCGTCACTTCGCCGGAGTTCTTCTCGGAACGCGCATATCATTCCAAGGTGAAATCGCCGTTCGAGGTAGTGGTCAGCACCGCGCGCGCACTGGGTGCGACTCCTGATTCGACTGTGCGGACGGCGCTCGCGGTGGCGTATCTGGGCGAGCCTGTATTTGGACATCGGGATCCGAACGGATGGCCGGAGACGGGCGACGCCTGGATGAACACCGGTGCGATATTGAACCGGATCAACTTCGGGCTCGCAGTTGCGGCCAACAGATTGCCCGGCGCGAACATGCGCACGCTGCCCGGAATCGACTCGCTGATGAATGCGCCGCGCACGACGCAGGTGGACGCAGTCGTAGCGACCCTTCTCGAAGGTGCAGCATCACCGGATACTCGCAAGATCCTGATGAGCGGGGAGCATCCGCTTGCCGTGAGTGCGGCCAGCGCTGCTCAGGGCGCAGAGAATGCATCTGTTGCCAGCAACGATGCGACGATGGATGATGCATCGATGGCGAATACGCCAAGGGTAAAGGGCGGCGGAAAGCTGCCGGGAATGCCGGGACTGCAACGCGCGCTCGCGCGCAATCCGATAGCAGGTCCCGCTCCGCAGCTCAGCGGGCTGGCGCAGATGGTTGGATTTGCACTCGGGTCGCCGGAGTTTCAACGCAGGTAGAGCACACACGCAGACGCGAAGGGTTGCGCGTCGCAAACTGGGGGACGAATCAGCATGGATCGCAGAGTATTCGTGAAGTCGGGAGCGCTCGCGCTCGTTACGATGGGATTGAGTCCCAGCTTCCTGCGCGGAATGGCGTATGGCATGGAGCTGAAGAACGTCCCCCGGGGGAAGACGCTCGTATGTCTCTTTCAGCGTGGCGCGGCTGACGGATTGAACGTCGTGGTGCCGCATGGCGAGCAGGCGTACTACGACATGCGGCCGACGATCGCAGTTGCGCGGCCGGGTCAGGCCGCGGGCGCGATCGATCTCGACGGATTCTTCGGACTGCATCCGTCGCTCGCGCCGCTCAAGCCGCTCTGGGATCAGAAGCTGCTTGCGCCGATCCACGCGGTAGGAAGTCCGAGCACGTCGCGCTCGCACTTCGACGCTCAGGACTTCATGGAAACGGGAACTCCGGACGTGAAGGGGACTCCGGACGGATGGCTCAATCGTCTTCTCGCGGTGGAGGGAACCTGCCAGCAGTGTCAGGCCGAGCCGTTCCGTGCGGTTGCGATGACGGCGCAGACGCCTCGCATACTCGAGGGACCCGCCGAGACGATTGCGATGAGCTCGCTGGGGGAGTTTTCGGTTCGTGCGACGGGCAGCGAGGCGGAGCGGCTCGAGGCGCTTTACCGCACGGGGAGCGCGGATCTCGTGCACGGAACCGGGCAGGAGATGTTCGATGCAGTCAAGCTACTGAAGAACGCCAATCCTCAGCAGTACGCGGCACGGAACAGCGCCGTCTATCCGAAAACACAGTTCGGTCAGCGGCTCATGCAGATTGCGCAGCTCATCAAGTCGAACGTAGGTTTGGAGGTTGCGTTCGCCGACGTTGGTGGATGGGACACACATGTGAATCAAGGGAACGGTACCGGACAGCTTGCGGGACGACTGGACGATTTTGCGAAATCGCTTGCAGCGTTCACGCAGGACATGGGCGATCAGATGAACGACGTGCTCGTGCTGACGATGTCGGAGTTCGGACGTACGGCGCGGGAGAACGGCAACCGCGGTACCGACCACGGCCACGCGACGGCGTTCTTCGCCCTCGGCGGCGGAGTGAAAGGCGGCAAGGTCTATGGCAAGTGGCCTGGTCTTGCGCCGGAGCAATTGAATGAAGGGCGCGATCTCAAGCTGACTACGGACTTTCGCACGGTGTTCAGCGAGGTAGCCGTGAAGCATCTTGGAGCATCGCGAGTAGAGAAGATATTTCCCGGATACACGGGCGGGCCGCAAGAGTGGCTCGGGCTCGTGTGAGCGGAGAGATGAGACGAGAAAAGATGCGTCCGGCTGGGAAGACCAGCCGGACGCTTTTGTTTTTGTGCGCGCGGTCTTCAGGTACGACCAAGGCTCTCGCGGAGATCGATCAGCGCCTGCGGGGTGCTTCGATCCAGTTGCTCGGGTTGGCGCGGATGTAACGGCGTATGTTGGCGAGGGCACGATCGTCACGGATGATGCGTTCGTAATAGTTGCGTTGCCAGAGCCGGTTGGAGAAGCGCGACCAGCCGTGATCGGCCACGGCGTGGCGATAGCGGGCGGTGGTGAGGGATTTGATGTGTTGTACGACGTCGGGCAACGCGATTTCGCGATGCGGCGTATCCGTAGGGGCAGGCCCCCGCGCCTGCCGGCGTGACGAAACCGACGAAACACCATCCCGTCGCCGTGTCGCGCCGTCACCCGTCCAACACCAACGCACGCACGATGCGCAACATCGATCCAACGCATCGCGATCCGACGATTGCAAAACGGCACGTCGTGGTGTTTTGGGCGGATCGGTGCATCCGGGGTGCCGTGGGCAGGCACGGGGGCCTGCCCCTACGGTTTCGTCATCACGCGATGCGTCGTACCCCATGGTGGGCGTCGTCGGGCGTGGTTCGTCATCACGCGATGCGTCGTACCCCATGGTGGGCGTCGTCGCGCGTGGTTCGTCATTACGCGACGCGTCGTACCCCATCGTTAACGTCGTCGCGGGCACCCGACGCAAAACGACGATCGCGTGAATGTGATCGGGCATTACCTGAAATACGTCGATGTGGACGCGGGGATGCCATGAATCCAGGTCGGCGATGACGGAATGCACCATCGCTCCGGCGTCGCTGAGGAGCATTCTGCCACGCGCGATGCGACCGAAACGCGGGGCGCGATTCTGTGCTACGATAGTTACGAAATACGCGCCTGCCTGCGAATAGTCGTAACCTCTCAATCGAATTGAATGGCGGCCAACGGCACTGCGTCGGGATGGGCTCACTTGCCGAAAGTGTCACCGGCGTGACCACAAGCGACGCATCCATGATGTGCGAGCGTGATCACATCACGGCAATGACCACCCAGTGAAGCACGCAACGTCATTGCGCCCACGGCACGGTTCAACATCCCACAACGCTTAACCAACTCTTAATACTCGCGTCATCACCGCGTAACCTGGAGGTCGTACGTTCGCTTGCGTAGCCATCGGCAGCAAGCAAGGCCACTGCGTTGCTCAGCGTCCGGCGCACGTGCAATCCTTTTCGGCGAGGTACGATGTCTCGACCGTTGTTTTGGGCGCTGGCGCTGGTACTCGGGGTCACACGATCGTCAGCAGCACAAACGTCACCGCAACTCGGCCGCGATGTGCTGCGTGGTCATATCAGCGTCGATAGCGGCAAGCCGGTCGCCGGTGCAACGGTGACGGTCACCATGGCGCCTGACCGATCGTATCGTCAGACGCAAACGGATTCGAACGGATACTACGAGATCGTGTTCGCGCAGGGGACGGGCGACTACCTCGTGCACGCTATTGCGCCGGGGATGGATGCCGCGCGCAAGCGTGTGACGCGGACCGGGCGTGATTCGGTATTCGTCGTCGATCTGCATCTCAACCGCACCGGCGCGCAGCAGTTGGCGACGGTAAACGTGCGCACCCGGAAGCCAAAGCTGTACGGCGGTGCGGACTTTGCCGCCGCGCCCGGACCTGGAAGCATCGAGCACAACGTATACGACGGAGTGACTGGTGCGATAGCACCCGATCTAGAAGGCAATCTGGCTGCGATGCTTACAACAGTCCCTGGAACGGTGATGATACCCGGTGGTACCTCGGCCGCTGGACTTGATCCCGGCCAGAACGCGGCCACGCTAAATGGACTCGGCTTCACCGGCGCCGAACTTCCACGCAGTGCGGTTGCACGCAGACGAATCGCGACATCGACGTACGAGCCTGAGCGCGGATGGTTCGGCGGAGCGCAGGAGCAGATCGAGCTGTACAACGATGTCGTGTCGGCGGTTCGCAGTGCGCACCTTACAATTGACGCTCCCGCGTTTCAGGACGCTGATCCCACCTCGCGTGCACTTGGCCAACCCTTCACGCGCACCATAGCGAACATCGGCGGTGCGGACCGGACACATTTGGACAAGGTCGCATACAACTATGGCCTGACAGCATCGCGGCAGGTTGATCAGCCGGTGTCACTATTCACAGCACCAGGGCGCATTCTCGCCCAATCGGGGCTCTCGCAGGATTCAGTCATGCGGCTCGAGACCGCTTTATCATCGCTCGGTCTGACTACATCCGGGAATCGCAATACTAGAACACGTACCTCGGATCGCGTCACTTTCATTGGGCAGGTCGGAAATGCGCCCAGCAATTGGGCCACGTTCGAGGATGCGAGTACTACGTGGACAGTCCTTGGCTACGGCTCCATCGATCGTCAGAATATTGGGAATCTCACCCCTACTGCCACTGCAAGCGCAAGCAGTATGGTACGCAACCGCGATCTCGCGTTGCAGGGACATCTCGTGACCCACGTTCGTGACAATATGCTTGCGGAGGGCACGACGGGGATATCGTTAAGCCATCACCAGATAGTTCCAGCTGCACACATTCCGACCGCGACGCTAACGCTCGTATCCACGATGTCGGCCGACACGAGCGCGACTAGCGTTGTTCCAATTACGTTCGGCGGCGCGGCTGCGCAACCAACGATAGATCGCTGGACATGGGAGACCTCGGCCGACGTCAAGTCGTATCCGGCAAACCATCCGACGCACAGACTCAAGCTGTCAGCGGACGCGCGAGTGGACGGAAATCGGCTGCGTCAGTCGCCATCACTCGGCACCTTTACATTTCAGTCGATCGACGATCTGACTGCCAATCGTCCCTCATCATTCACACGCCTTCTGAACACCCAAGATCAATCGGGGCGTGTATCCAACGCGTTCGTTGCGCTGAGCGATTGGTGGCGCGTTGGCGAATCGCTTGAGTTCCTGTACGGGCTTCGCCTCGAGGGGACTCGTTTTCTGACAACACCCGGCGAGAACGACACGGTGCAATCCGCGTTTGGGATTCGGACGGACCATGCGCCGAATGGATACGGCCTGAGCCCGAGAATCGGCTTCGCTTGGAATCATCGAGCCGATACCTATCAACGCAGTCTTCTGGGGCCGCTCGGTCAATTCCCCGGGTTTGCGAGCGGCACACTACGCGGCGGCTTCGGCGAGTTCCGGAGCTTCATGGCGCCAGAGCTGATCTCAGCAACAAGCGCCCAGACCGGATTGCCGAACGGAGAGTCGATGCTGGCCTGCGTAGGAAGCGCCACGCCGAACCCGACCTGGTCCTCATACATCGCCGAATCAAATACCCCTCCGACGAGTTGCGCGAATGGCGCACCACCTACGTTCGCTTCGACCGGGGCGAGTGTCGCGCTGTTCGATCCGACGTATCGCACGCCGCGCAGCTGGCGCGGGAACCTGAGTTACACGTCGAGTGCGTGGCACCTGAATTACGTGCTGGATGGATTCTATGCTCTGAACGCGGACCAGCCAGGGCGCGTCGATCTCAATTTCAATAACGCGTCCCTGTTCGTTACCGACGAAGGCCGACCCGTATTCGTCGCACCGGAAAGCATCGTACCTAGGAGTGGCGCCGTCGCGTCGGCCGATGCACGGCGCACGACGACCTTCGCACACGTCTTCGACAATGTTTCGACAAACCGCTCCATCAATCAGCGTGTGACGCTTACCTTGTCACCGGACCTGAGTAACATGGGATCATGGTTCACGTCGGTGAACTACAGCCTTGCGAGTACGCGCGAACGGACAACGGGGTTCGACGGTGCGACGTTCGGCTCACCTGCGGTTAGAGAATGGGGGCGCAGCAGTCTGGACGCGAGACATCAGATCATGCTGCAGGGTGGGCTGGACGCTCACCGCATGACCCTCACCATGTTCGGCAGAATCCAGTCAGGATTGCCGTTCACGCCGCTCGTAAGTGGCGACGTCAACGGTGATGGCCTCAGCAACGATCGCGCGTTTATCTATGACCCAGCCTCTACACCAGATGCGACGCTGGCAAACGGGATGCGTACGTTGCTGCGCGAGGCGCAACCCGCGACACGTGACTGTCTCGAGCGGCAATTCGGCCGAGCCGCCGGACGCAACAGCTGCGAGGGACCGTGGACCGCAATACTGGATGCGCAGCTCATGTATCAGGGGAAGTTGCCGTTCGCGAGATATGGGTCCGTAGCGCTCCACTTCTCGAACGCGCTTGGCGGCCTGGACCAGCTGATTCATGGCGCCGATCACCTGCACGGATGGGGAACTTTCGTGATGCCTGACCCGGTGCTCTACAGCGTACGAGGGTTTGACCCATCCGCAAATCGATTCATCTACGTAGTGAATTCACGATTCGGCGACACACGCTCGAACACAACGACGGTTCGTGCACCATTCCGCGTAACGCTCGATGTCTCGGTCGATCTTGCGCCGGAACCGTACGAGAGTTTCGTGAAGCGATGGCTGCGGCGCGGGCGTCACGGCTTTCCCGGACCGCGGTTGACACCCGCGCAGATAAAACGGAACTACGACAGAATAATTCAAGATCCCTATCGGGAGATACTTGCTGAGTCGGACTCACTCCTGCTCAATCGGGCTCAGGTAGATAGTCTTCGCAGTGCGGAGACATCCTACATGGCGGCGCGTGACTCGGTGCTACTTGAATTCGCCACGTATCTAGCAAATCAGGGAGATGACTACAACATCAAGGAAGCGACGAAACGGCAACTCGCCGCATTCGAGGCGGCGGCGGAGCTGGGCCATGTCAGCATCCGGCGCGTCCTGCCGACGATTCTGGACAAGCTGCAATTACGAATGTTGCCGTACCCCGCCAACCGCCTGCTCGCTGCACCCGATGACGTACACGGTCAGAAGGCGTTAAACCCTCGCTGAGAGGATGATGATCGGTATCAGTGAAATATCTTGTGCAGCAATCCGCCGATCCCCTTCCCGATCTTCTCCACCGCGTTCGGCACCTGTATCAACGTGCTGTCGAGCTGGATCTCCGGTGGGCCGGAGTGCACGGGGCACGGAGTCGTGGGCAGCGTTCCCGGCTTGAAATACTCTCGCTGCCTGATCGGACACCATTCTGTAGCCAGGTATCCAGTTCGCGCGTCGATCGTCGCCGGAACCATTCCCGCCGGTGGCGCCCATGAATTCGGGGGATCGGGTTCATCCCATCCATTGGTGATGAAATCCGCCCACGCCGGTGCTGCGAGGCGGCCGCCCGATGCGTTGTATCCGACGGGCCGCGGTGTATCGTAGCCGAACCAGAATCCGGCGACGATCGTCGGTGTGAAGCCCATGAACCAGACGTCAGCCCCGTCATTGGTCGTGCCGGTCTTGCCTCCAACGAGGCCGTTTACGCCGAGGTCGCGAATGACGTAGCCCGTCCCGTAGTTGACGACTGACTGAAGCATCGACGTGATCTGATATGCGTCCTGCGGAGTCATGACGCGCACACGCTGGTTGTCGCTGCTCCATAGCACCTGGCCGTCCGCGGTCTGAATGCGCCGCACCAGTCGCGGCGTTACGCGAAAGCCTCCGTTCGCAAACGGTGCGTACGCTGTCGCGAGCTCCATCGGTGTGACTTCGAGCGCGCCGAGTGCCGCGGACGGGACGTTGGGTAGATCGCTGCGGATGCCGAAGCGGTGCGCGGTCGCGATAATCGCCGGAATGCCGACGAGCTGGCTGACGCGAACCGCCGCCGTATTCTCGGATCGCATGAGCGCGCGACGGAACGTCACATGGCCGCCGTATTCTCCGCCGTCGTTCTTCGGTGACCAGATAGTGTTGCCGACCTTGACCGAGATCGGCGCATCATCGACTTCGCTTGCCGGTGTGTAGCCTGCCGCGAGTGCAGTAGCGTACACGAACGGTTTGAATGCAGAGCCCGGCTGGCGGTGCGCGAGCAACGCACGATCGAATCCGCCGCGTTCGAATGTCCGCCCGCCGACGAGCGCGCGAATGTCACCTGTGCGCGGGTCGAGCGCGACCATTGCCCCCTCGACGTGCGGACCGCGGCGTTCGGATTCCTGCTGGATCACCGCCGCCTGGCGCCGGACTGCGCGATCGGCGGCAATCTGCGCTCGCTCATCGAGCGTCGTGTAGACGGTGAGATCGTTGACGTCGCGCGATCCGCCATTGAGAACGGAATCCACGACATCACGCACCGCGTCTATGGCGTATGAGTCACCGGACATGTCCGGCCGCCACTCGTTCTTCGCCACCCGAAGGGGCGTCTTCACGTACTGACTGTCTGCCGCAGGTGATATGTACCCTTCGCGCGCCATCAATCCGAGCACGAGATTGCGGCGCGCGAGGGCTCTGCGTGGCGAACGACGCGGGGTGTACGCCGACGGTCCTTTCGGCAGCGCCGCGAGCATGGCGCCTTCGGGAACCGTGAGGTCGCCCACACTCTTGCCGAACAGATCGCGACTCGCTGCCTCGACACCGTAGACACCGTTGCCCAGGTAGATGACGTTGAGGTAGAGCTCCAGTATCTGATTCTTTGTGAGATTGCGCTCGAGCAGCCGGGAGAGGCGCATCTCCAGCAGCTTCTGACGAAACGAGCGGCCGCTGTACCGGCGAACTGCGAAGGTGTTTCGCACGACCTGCATCGTGATCGTGGAAAATCCTTCACGCACACCGCCGGCGCGGATGTTCCGAAGCGTCGCGCGCACGAGCGCGTGCCAGTCAATTCCGTGATGGTCATAGAAACGACGGTCTTCCGTCGCGACGAATGCCTGGCGCACGGGAACCGGAACCGCGCTCAACGGTACATTGACGCGGCGCACGACGGCCAGCCGGCTGATGAAGTTTCCCTCCCGGTCCAGAACTCGTCCGCCTTCGTCCGGATGAAACGACCGAATGTCGGCGGCGCTGGGGCATCCGTCACCGCCGCAGGTCGCAAGCCATGCGTCGGACCCGTAAATCGCGACGATGAGAACCGCGATCGCCGCCGTTATATATTGCCTCTTCCCGATTTTGCCGAGCCGTAGATCCATGATCAGAATGTATCGTCCATTAGCAGTTGCCCTTGGCGTGACCGTTGCAGGAGCCGCAATCGCTGGCGCTTCCGTGGCGTCACGCCGGAGCGCCAGGTCGCCGCTCAATACCCCGAAGCACAGTGCTACGGTCACTCCGGCGGTGGCGGAGCCGTCCCCGATGGAGTCGCCAGCTCCGACCCGCGCACCGAACAAGATGGGGCGCATCCCGGTTCTGGAATATCACCTGATCGGTGATCACGACGCTCTGTACAGTAGAACGCGCGAACATTTCCGCGCGGATCTGGAAGATGCCTATCGCCGCGGATACCGGCCGGTGACTCTGGCGCAGGTGCTCGACAAGAATTTCAGTGATGTTCCGGTGGGAATGTCGCCGGTGGTGGTAGTGTTCGATGACGCGTCACCTGGCCAGTTCAGCTACATCGAAAAGAATGGCAAGCTCGAAATCGACCCGACCAGCGGAGTTGGGATCTGGCTCGATTTCGCCAGATCGCATCCGGGATGGAAAAACCGGGCCGTCTTCTGTCTGTTGAACGGCGCCGCCGCGGGCCACAATTTCTTTGGCGATAACGTGAAGTTTGGCGGCCAGAAAAAAGAGTGGAGGTTCCCGAAGGTGAAGTGGCTCGCAGACAACGGCTTCGAGCTGTGCGATCACACGGTCTGGCATGCGATGCTCAACAAGTATTCTGATGCAGTTGTTCAGGAGCAGATCGCGCGGAACGCCATGGCCATCGACTCAGCGGTCCCGGGATACAGGATCCGGTCGATGGCGTTGCCATACGGTATCTGGCCGAAGAATCGCCAGCTCGCGTGGCAGGGCTCGTGGCGCGATCCCAAGACCGGCAAGGTTCACAGCTATCACTTCGAGGCCGTGATGGAAGTTGCCGGTGGGCCGACCCGGAGCCCGTACGACCCTGCTTTCGATCCCCACCACGTCACGCGTGTACAGGCGGTCGGAAACGACATCAGGGACGAGCTGGACAAGCTGGACAGGACGAACACGCGCTTCGTACGCTAGCGCTTCAGAACTTCCATTTGCGCAGGATTCCGATCGCCTTTTCGAGTGCTTCGCGCTGATCGGGTTCGGTCGCGTTGGCGAGTAGCTGTTCGTATGTGTCTATGGCGAGATCGAGCGCCACGTAATCGTGCTCTGCGCCGGCCAGGGCAGCTGCATTATCGGCCAGATTTGCACGGGCGAGATCGTCGTCCGGAAACTGCACCGTGACCTGGCGCCACCGTTCGGTCCGGTCGCGGGGATTGGATTCGGCGAGGGCCCACATGTGCCATGCGCCACGACTTGCGGGATCGAGTTTCCGTGCCCGGTCGGCGATCTCGCCGACCAGGTCCGGGCCCCTTCCCTCCAGCCAATATCCATTGGCAAGGCGTACCAGCGCCTGGGCGTCGCCAGGGTTTTCTGCCACCGATTGCTCCAGATCCGCAACCGTGGGGTATGATAGATCGTCCATTTACCGAAATGTATCCCTCTGGACAAGAGTCGCGGGGGGTGCTAGCGTAAAGGGAGCAGTAGAAACACCATAGTGCGAACAAGGCGCGTGTGATCGCGCGCAGATTGACGGGCATAGTCCCCGGGTGCGCCGCGTGAGTTGGCCCCGCGCTCCCCGAGACACTTCCGAATCAACACGACAAATCGAGTGACCGCGACGATTGCGCCCTGCGCCCGTTGCGTAATGCGCTTGCGGCGAGTGTCGCCGGCGCCTCTGTACCCGAAAAAATCTTTTACATGACTGAACGCCGACGTTCAACCCGTCGCGGTCGTGGGCAGAGCCCCGACGATGCAACGTCCACCGATGCGATTTCGGATGCAAATCCGTATCTCGACTCCACTCCGCAGGCCCCATCGGCGCCATCGGCCCCTGCTCCCACACCGGAGCCGCGGCCGCACCTCGATCCGGTTCCGGCCGTATCTCTGCTCCCGCGTGACAATGGGAGCGATGGTTCATCGGCTCCGCCGGATTCATCATCTGGAGGCGGCGGTGTCCAGGCAGACGGATCCGGCGCCGCCGAGGACGGCGGCAACGAGCGCGGCGCACAGGGACGCGGACGGTTTCGCCGCTTCAGACACCGCAATCGAAATACCCAGGGCGGCGGCAACCAGCAGCAGCCACCGCAGCAGCAACAGCAACATCAACGACAGAATCAGAACAACAACCAGCAGTTCGGAGGCGGGCGCCGCAATAACCGCCGCAACCGCCCACAGCCAGATGCCGCACCCCGCGGCCCCGTAGGACCAATCATCGTCGAAGGCGAAACGTCGGGCCTCTTCGATCCGCAGCGCGACGCAGGATACCTCCGCAGCGCAAGCCAAAGCTACCTGGCGGAAGCCAACGACCCGTTCGTACCGGCGCAGCTCGTTCGGCAGGCCGGTCTCCGTCGCGGGGATCTCGTGACGGTCACGGTTGGCCGCGATCAGCGCGGCCGCGTGACTGCCGCCGAGTTGCTCACCGTCAATGGGGGCGATCCCGAGGCGGCGCTACGCCGGCCCGAATTCGCGTCGCTCGTCGCGTCGTACCCGGATCGCAAGCTGTCGCTCGAGACCGGCCGTCCGGCCAAAGCAGGCCCGGAGCTGACCCGACGCGCGATCGATCTCATCGCGCCAATCGGCTACGGACAGCGTGCGCTCATCGTCGCCCCTGCTCGCGCAGGCAAGACGATGTTGTTGCAGGCGGTGATCGAGGGAATCGCTATCAATCAACCGGACGTGCAGCTGTTCGTCCTCCTCGTGGACGAGCGCCCCGAGGAAGTGAGCGACATGATCTCGATCGGCCACGGCGAAGTAGTCGCATCCAGCTTCGACATGCCGGCTCAGCGCCACGCCGACGTGGCCGAGATGACGCTGGAGCGGGCCCGCAGACTCGTGGAGCTCGGGCAGGACGTCGTGATCGTACTGGACTCGATAACGCGCCTGGCGCGTGCCTATAACACGATCGAGCGTGGCACGGGCCGCACAATGAGTGGCGGGCTCGACTCGTCGGCGATGGCGAAACCGAAGGCGTTCTTTGGCTCGGCCCGCTCTGTAGCCCCCGAGAATGGTGGCGGATCGCTCACCATCATCGCGACTGCGCTGGTCGAGACGGGGTCGCGGATGGACGACGTGATCTTCGAGGAATTCAAGGGAACCGGCAACTGTGAGATCAAGCTGGATCGCAGCCTGGCGGAGAAGCGCATCTTTCCGGCCATCGACATCGGGATAAGCGGCACCCGACGCGAGGACAAGCTCTTCCGTCCCGATCAGCTCGACCACGTTTACACTCTCCGCCGGGGTCTGCAGCAGATGCCATCGAGCTCGGCGATGGAGTGGCTGATAAAGCGAATCGCAGCGACGCCGAACAACGACGCGCTGCTCTCCGGCCTCTGATTTCGCAGTTGCGTCCGTAAGCCCGTCCAGCCCGGAATGCGGAGCGATGGCGGCTGGAAAAACAGGTGCGCCTCGCGGCCCGGGCCTTGCTCTCTGGCGGGCATGGTTCCTCCACTTTTGCGGCGATCGCTCCAGGTCGCCGCAGTAGCGGTCGCTTCGCTGGTGATCGCGGCAGCTCCGCTCCCGGCGCAGTCTGCACGGCCGTCGTCCGGCAATCCCGAAATCACCGAGCTGACGCTCACGGGCGTGCACGCGGTCGATCCGGACGTGCTGCGCCTCAATATCGCGACGGATGAGTCGCACTGCGTATCAGTGCTGCTGAGGCCGGTCTGCGTCTTCAGCAAATCGCCGACGTTCTACAAGCGCCTGACGCTGAATCGCGCCGAGCTCGCGCGGGACATGCTGCGAGTGATGGTGTTCTATTTCAAGCGCGGATATCGCAATGCGCAGGTGGACACGACCGTCGTTCCGACGGGCCGGAATGCGGTGCACGTCACGATCGCGGTAAACGAGGGAAAACCGACGCTGGTGTCGGGGATCAGGATAGTGCAGGACACCGAAGTGCTCTCGGGAAGGCAGTTGCGCCGCGTACTCCTCCTTCATGAAGGACGGCCATACAGCCTGATCGAGCTGGACTCGACGATTGCCGCGCTGGATTCGCGCCTGTGGAATCGAGGTTACTCCGATGCAGTAATCGATACCGCTGTCGTGCTCGACACCGTCGCCAGAACTGCCGACATCACGATCAAGGCGAATCCACGGTGGCGCGCACGCGTCGCGACCATAACGGTCAAGGGAAACAAGGGCGTCAGCGATCGCACCATCAGGAAGTCGCTGTCGTTCAAGCCAGGCGGACTGTACAAGCAGTCGGATGTGCTGGCGAGCCAGCGCGCTCTGTACGAGTCGAATCTCTTCCGGCGCGCCGCGATCGAGGTGCCTACGACGGATGATTCGCTGAAGCACGTGCTCATCGACGTGCAGGAAGCACCGCCGCACGACGCACGTTACAGCGCAGGATTCAACACCGTCGATTTCATACAGGTCGAAGGACACTACGCCGATTACAACTGGCTGAGTGGCGCCAAGCGGCTGACCATCGATGCGGTCGTTGGGAATCTGTTCGCTCACACATTGAACGGAAACGGCGTGTTCTACGACGTCGGCAAGACCGTGGTCGGAGGTTCGGAGTCACAGTATCTTGCCGCCACATACACTGCGAGCGCCGATGTCAGATATCCGTGGTTCGGATCGCCGAACAATGAAGGTGCATTCGGCGTCTTTGCTCACCGGCGAAGCGCACCTGGCGTATACGTAGACAAGGGTTACGGCCTGAGTGCTACGTTCACGCGCACGCTCACACCGCGCGGGCCGCTCAGTCTCAACTACCGGTTCGAGGAGACGGCTGTGCAGGCCGGCGATGTGTACTTCTGCGTCAACTATGGGGTCTGCGACGCGGCAACGCTCGTTGCGCTGGAGAGGAAGCAACGGCTATCTCCGCTCGCGTTGAGCTTCTCGCTGGACAAGACGGACAATCCATTCGAGCCGCGGCGTGGCTACCGGACGCAGTTCGATCTGGAGCATGCGTCGTCGTATACGGCATCCGATTTCAGATACAATCGTGGCGCCGGTGATTTCGCGATGTTTGTTCCCATCACACGTCGCTCGGTGCTGGGCGGCCACTTGAGGGTGGGCATGATCGGCGCGCTGGCGAGCACTACGGACGCCGTGGGAGTCGCAAGTGGCGCGCTGGGTGCGACGGCTATCCTGCATCCGCGCAAGAGATTCTACGCCGGCGGATCGCAATCCGTACGCGGCTACCCCGAAGGCCAGCTCGGACCGCGCGTCCTTACGGTGCCGGCCGCAAAGCTGCTCGCAAACGACTCCGCGAACGCGGAGTGCAGGCCGGCGACGATCACGAAATGCAATCCAAACGCATCGCTGTTTCGGGATCGCGATTTCGTGCCGCGGCCGCTTGGCGGCAACCGCCTCATCGAGGGGAGTCTGGAGTTCCGCTTTCCGCTGTTCGCGTCGCTCATCGGCGCGACCTTCGTCGATGCGGCCTACCTGGCGCAGAACACGAGTCCGGGATTGCCGAAGAGCAAGGCCGCGATTACTCCTGGTGTCGGCGTCCGCTACCTGTCGCCGGTCGGGCCAGTTCGTGTCGATGTGGGCCTCAATCCCGAAACGAGCGAAAAACTGCCCGTCGTCACCGAAGACCTGGCGAGTGGCGGGAGAGGGCTCGTAACACTTGACGAGTCGCGCGTGTACTCACCGACGCATGGAAGTGGCGGTCTCAACTCGCTGCTCGCGCGCCTGACGCTGCACCTGTCGATCGGAGAGGCGTTCTAGATGCGGAAGCGCACCGTCGCTGCTGCCACGGTGGGTGCTGTCGTCGTGCTGGCGATGCTGATCGCTGGTACGGTGCTTTTCGTCACGCAAACGGATTGGGGCAGAAAGAAGGTTGGCGGTTACGTGATCGGCCTGATAAAGCAAGCTGCGCACGGATACGTAACCGTCGACCGGGTCGACGGCAACTTGCTGAATGGCGCGACGATCGTCGGTCTCACAATTACTGACAGCGCACACGCGCCATTCGTCAAAGCGGATACCGTAGTCGCCACTTACGGAATCGGCGACCTCATCAACAAGCGCATATACCTGGACAATGTCCGCATCGTGCATCCCGTCATCGTCCTGGACCGGATGCCGGGTGGCAAGTGGAACTACGACAGGATCTTTCCGCGCGACACGACTCAGCCGCCGGGTCCGCCGGGCTTTCTGTCATGGATCACGCTGCGCAACGTTACGATGGTGGATGGCGAAGTCACCGCGCACAGTCCATGGGCGCCAAGCGATACGCTCAAGGGAACCAAACGAGACAGCGTCATACGGTTCACGCTCAGCCCGCTCGCGCGGCTCAACGTGCAGCGCGTCACCGGCGGATTTCAGAAGACATCGCAGTTCAGGAACATCTACGGAACATTTCCGTTGATGCGGCTGGAGGACCCGAACGACCTTCGCCAGATCATCGATGTGTCGTCACTGCGCATGACCGCAGAGCCGCTGCGACCGCCTTCGGTGCGGGTGACCGACGTGAAGGGACGTTTCATTCTTCTTGCGGATTCGTTGTACTTCCGGGGCATCAACGCAACGCTTGCGAGCTCCAGGCTCTCGAACGGAACCGGACGCTACAATTTCAACAGCGACGATCTGAGGCTCCGGTTGCACGCGGACACCGTAGCAACCAACGACCTGCTGTGGATCGACCCCAGCATACCCAAGGACGGGTCGGGCAAGCTGGATTTTGCGCTCGACTGGGTAGGACCAACGAGCGATTATCTCGCGACGAATGCTTCACTCGCCGTTGCCGGTGCCACGATGTCAGGAAGTCTCGGCACGCTGGTTACCGACACTGTCGCGTTTCACGACACCAAGCTGCGCTTCAGCCATCTCGACACGCGCACCATCCAGCAGCTGTTTCCGACGATCATATCACCGCGTCAGGGCTACCTCAACGGCCGCATGGCTGCGCGCGGCGGCTTCGGTGCCATGCGCATCGACGGCGACGTTGCGTTCCAGGATCCGATCACCGGCACGAGCCGCGTCATCGCGCTCGGCACCGTTGGCGCGAGCAAGGGCATCCTGCGGGCGACCGACCTGCACCTGACGTTCTCGCCACTCAAAGTGTCGCTCGCGCGTGCGGTCGATCCCACTCTGCCGATCGGAGGCACGATCAATGGCAAGCTGGTGCTCAACGGCTCCAGCGCAACGGGTCTCACGGCGACCGGCGACCTGGTCCACGACGACGTAACGGGAAAATCGCACGTTACCGGCAGTGGGACGTACGCACGCGGCAACCGTACGCCCCTCATCAATGCGAATCTGCAGCTTCTGCCGCTCTCGCTCGCGACCGTCGGCCAGTTCGTGACCGCGGCTGGGCTGCGCGGCACGCTCACCGGTCCGATTTCCGCGACTGGGCCAATGCAGAATCTCGCTGTTGCCGCGGACCTGACGGCGCCCGCTGGGGGAACCATCGTCGCCCACGGCACCGTCGATCTGGAATCTCGTCCGCAGAGCTATGATCTCACCCTCAAAGCCCACCTCTTCGACGCCAGCCAGATTAGCAGCAAGGCACCCTCGTCCCTGCTCACGGCAGACGTTGCGGCCCGCGGGGCGGGCTTCGATCCGGCAATCTTGAATGCGACGGCGACTGCGAACGTACAGACGTCAACCTACGACAGCGTCACGGTTGATTCCGCAACTGTACGACTTGCAGCTGCGAATGGCCTTCTGACCGTCGATACGCTCTCCGTCCACGTCCCGCACGGCTACGCGAATGCGTCAGGTCAGTTGGGGCTCGTCGCAGGCTCCACCGGAAAGCTCAGCTACGCAGTGTCGATCGACTCGCTCGGCGCACTGTCACGGATACTGCCGCCGACCGATACGGGTGCGGTGACACCGCGACCTGCAATTCTCGCACAGCGAGTCGCGCGCGCCGATTCAGCGCGGGCACAAGCTGCCAGAGCGACGGTTGCCGAGCGAGCTGTCACCGGAGCGCCGGTCCCGGCGTTTCCCGTCGATACGCCAAGAGCCGTCCCGCGCAACGCTCTGCGGGGATCGATCGTCGCGAAGGGTGCGGCCACCGGCAACATCCACACATTCGACATGGCAGGCTCGGGGACCGCAACCGACATTGTCGCATTCGGAAGCGCCGCCCATGCGATTCGCGCCAACTACACATGGACCAGCGCGCTCACGCCGCAGTCGCGCGTCAGTGCGCAGGCCAGTGCTGTCAACGTTATGGCGCTCGGGTTCGCACTCGACACCGTAACGCTCACCAGTTCGTACGCCAAGCCCAGTGGGAACATTACGCTGGCGATTCACCAGGATTCGAACCGGGTCTACAACGCCAGCGCGCAGTTCACGCTCGACAAAGACCGGGATGACCTGCTGCTCGACCAGTTGCGTCTCAAGTTCGACACCACCGTATATGCCAGTACGGGGCCGGCGAAGATCCATTTCGATCCGACGGAAACGTCGATCGAACACTTCGAGATCAAGAGCGCGTCTGGTGGACGTGTGTACGTCAATGGCAAGATACCGGTAAATGGCAACGCCGATCTGGAACTGCACGTGACGCAATTCGAGATCGGCAACATTGCAGCCCTGCTGCAGAGCGACGTGAACGCGCGCGGCCTCGTATCCGTCGACGCACACCTGCGCGGAACTCGTGCGGCGCCGGTCATCGACGGCGCATTCGGCCTCGAGCGACTCGTATACCAGGGCCGCGCGACACCGGAAGTACACGGCCGCGTCAAGTACGCTGACGAAACATTGCAGACAAACATCACCGCGGGCCGCGAAGGGGGACCGCCGATGCTGGTTGCGCGCGGCACCGTGCCGGTCAATCTCGCATACGCTGGCGTGACCGGTTCGCGCGTACCGCGCGATCGCGCGATCGACGCAACCATAGACGCCGACTCGCTGCCTCTCGATTCGATCCCGCCGCTGAGCGACGTCGTGACGAATCTGAAAGGGCGCGCGCTCGCGAAATTCACGGTCACGGGTACCATCGACCGTCCCGACGTGAATGGCCGGGTCACGCTGTGGAATGGCAGTGCACGCCTGGCACCGCTCGGCGTGACAGCAAGCTACGTGGCCGGAAACATCCGGCTCGTGCACGATACGGTGATCGTCGATTCGCTCGTCGCGCACAGCAACGGCGTGGTCAGACTCACTGGCGGAATCGGCATCAAGACGCTGACTCAGCCATCCTTCGCGCTGAAGCTCACGGCCAACAACGCGCGCATCATCGACAACGACAACGGAAACCTGTACGCCAACGCCAACGTGAGCTTGAACGGGCCATTCGACAACGTTGACGTCACTGGATTCGCGCACGTGCTCCGCGGCGTGGTCTACATACCGGAATCGACGGGGAAGACACTTGTTGGCGCGGGTGATCCTGCACTGTACGCCGTGGCGGATACGACCAACGT
Organism: Gemmatimonadota bacterium; assembly: GCA_027307165.1. GTDB lineage: Bacteria > Gemmatimonadota > Gemmatimonadetes > Gemmatimonadales > Gemmatimonadaceae > Fen-1247. The sequence goes on from DAHUXM010000018.1 coordinate 188,602, forward strand.
AGGCGTCCGCGAGCTGTTTCCGAGCCAGTCGCCGCTGCTGGCAAACCTGCGAATGAACGTCGCGTTGATGGTCGACCACGACGTATTCGTGCGCTCCAACGAGGCGAACGTGGAAGTGTACACGGACAATCCGCTCCGGATCGGTGTCAACCGCGCGAAGCAGACCTTCCTGGTGGACGGCGTGTTGTTGAGCGATCGAGGCGAGTACCGTTTCCAGAGCCGTCGTTTCCAGATTCGTCAGGGCTCCGCGACGTTCGTCAACTCGCCTAAGCTCAACCCGACACTACAGGTGACGGGAGAGTATGACGTCCAGCTTCCGACCCGGGAGGCAATAGCGATCCGGATCATCATCTCCGGGACGCTGGACACTCCGAAGATATCGCTCGAGAGCGATGCGCAGCCGCCCATCTCGCAGACCGACTTGCTCAGCTATCTGGCCTTCGGGCGTACTTCTTCGTCGTTGCTTCAACAGGAGGGTGGCGGCCTGACGACGGGCGGGAGCGGCGGCAGCAACATCGTCGGCGCGGGCGCTGCATTTGCCGCCAAACAGGTAGCGGCCGCGGCGCTTGGCGCACTCACCGATCAGGCGGCCGGCACCGCTGCGCGATCCCTCGGCGCTGACTTCTTCAACATCACACCCGCCGCGGTGTCGCTCGACGCGGGCAGTTTCCTTCGCGCGACGCAGGTGGAGTTCGCCAAGTACATCCAGACGAACACCTTCCTGCAGCTACAGGTGCGGCCAGATCCGGCGTCGCTGCAGAGGCCGGGTTTCCAGATCACGCATCGCTTCAACACGCGGGCCGGATATCAGATCGATGCCAGCTTCGAGCCGCGCTATCTGCTCAGCCAACCATCGCTCTCTCCCGATCAGACGCCCCAAACTACCAGCGCGTTCGGATTGTTCCTCGTGCGTCAGTGGCGCTACTGAGCCCGTGGGTCGGCGCGAGCCGACTCAGGCACTCGTAGCGTCGCGCCGAGAGCGGCAGGACCGCTGAGCGAGCTTGGCGCGTTGAAATGTGCACCGTCGTCGATTCCCACACCCATACGGTTGAGCAATTCGCCGCCGAGCCAGCCCGCCAGCCCCAGGAATGCAACGCCGCTGAACGAGAAGAGAAGCGCGAGTGGCTCCGGTGCAGTCGGTCCACCGACCCGCAACAGCCAACTCACCAGAAAGAACGTAACCAGCGTCGCACTGCTCAGGCCGTGAAATCCGCCAATGCGCTTGGCCCTCGTTCCCGGCGGTATCGCCAGATAGTCGATCAGGCCGAATACCGCTGCGATTATCCCGCCGACAACGCCTGCGCCGATCATGTAGAACGCGACCAGCGCCCAAGTCTGCCCGCCGTGAACTACATAAACGGCGTCGAACAGCGCAGCCGTGGCAAGCAGGCCCATCGGAAAGGATACAACGATCTGGTGCGCCGGATGCCCAAGCAGCTTCGTCTTGCTTTCCACTCACACTCCCGTGTGCAAACGCGTCACTGAACAACCACGACGCCGCTCATGCTCAAACCATGAATGGTGCAATGATAGTTGTAGGTTCCAGCTGTCGGGAACGCCACGACGCGCGTGCCGGACGCGAAGTCGGAAACGTTCGCCGGCGCGCCCGCCGTCGTGAACGTCACGTTGTGAGTGGTGCCGGATGTGTTGTTGAACGTGATGCTGCTTCCGGCGGCGATGGTGACCGACGATGGGTCGAATGCGTTGCTCGATACGAGGCAGACGGTGCCATTACCCGGCGTGCACGTCGCGGACGGATTTCCGGGATTGCTCGGAGGGGTCGGCGACGTGCCGTATCCGCCAGAGCCACCGCAGGCCGTTGCCGCCATGATGGCTGTCGCTACCACAACAGATGAGATGATGTTCATGGACGGAACGTCGCCGCGCACGACCGGCGCATACACCCCGCTTGCGGCGAAGCGCAGCGTTCAAGCGGTGGAGGCCGAGGTTACACGGTCAGTGACCGCAAGAACTCGGCGACCGCCGTCCGATAGCTCCTCCCTGACGGAAGCCTCGTTCCATCCTGGAGAATGATCCGGTAATCACCCTGCTCGTTCGGAAACACTTCCTTGATGCGAGTCGTGTTCACGATCGCTGATCGGTGAATGCGCATGAACAGCGAAGGAAGCCGGTCCTGGAACGATGTGAGCGTGCCGCGGACGAGGTGCGAAGCCTTGCCCATGTGGATTCTCACGTAGTCGTCCACAGCCTCGATCCAGTCTATGGAGTCGGTGGGGAGAAGAACGTGTTTTCCATCGAGACGGATCGCAAGCCGTTCGGCGTCGCGCGGCGTCTTCATTTCCTCGACGAACTTCCTGAGACTCTGGGCGTGCGACGAGGCATCGGACGACGCCAGACGCGTCTTCGCACGGGCGACGGCCTGCATGAGACGATCGCGCGCAACCGGCTTGAGCACATAATCCACAGCATGCACATCGAACGCCTTGAGTGCATACGAGTCATGCGCGGTGACGAAGATGATCATCGGGATGTGCGCCGGATCGAGTTGCGCGACCACGCTGAATCCGTCGATCTCCGGCATCTGGACATCCAGAAGGACAACATCCGGTGCCAGCCGCGAAATCATCTGAACGGCTTCCCGGCCGTTGGAGGCATCGCCCACGATGACGACATCGCTGTCAGCTTCCAGAATGGTGCGCAGATGGCGGCGCGCAAGCGGCTCATCATCAACGATCAATACCTGAACAGGGGCCCGATTCATTGGATCCTCACTCTGTGTATGCGTTCATCGAATCGCCACGACTCATGTGCTCGACGTGATACGGAATCCGCATCGACACACGGAATCCGCCCTGCTCCGGACTCTCAACTGCGAATGAGTGGGCGTCGCCGTACAGATACATCAACCGAGCCCGGGCGTTTCCGATACCTATGCGCTCGACGATCACATCAGCGGACTGGCCCTTGAGACCAGGTCCGTCGTCGCTCACCTCCAGCGCCAGGAAATCTGCGTCACGCCAGGCTCGAATCTGGATGCGGGTGCGCGCCGAGCACTGGGCGAGTCCGTAGTGGATCGAGTTCTCCACCAGTGGCTGCAGGATCAGAGTTGGAACGAGCGAGTCACCGATCGAGTCCTCGATATCGGTTACGATCGTGAGCCGATCCTCGAACCGGGTGCGCTGAATCGCCGTATAATGGTCGAGTATGCGCAATTCGTCTCGCAACGGCACCTCTTCCGCGCCGCCGGCGTCCAATGAAACGCGCATCAGCTCACCCAAACCCGAGATCATGCGCTGCGCGGCGGGTGGATCGGCGTCCACGAGCGCGGTAATCGCATTGAGTGCGTTGAAAAGAAAATGCGGACGAAGCTGCTGGCGCAAACTGTCGAGCCGGGATGAAGCAAGCCGCATCTGCAGTACTGCCTGTTCCTGCGCCTGCGCCGCATATCGACGCGCGAGTCCCTCGTGCCACCACGTCGCATACGTCGCGATCCCTCCCGCGGCCGCAAGCAAGGCGAGTTTCGCACCCTCATCCAGCAAGGCTACCGACGCCGTCCCGCTGGCCGAGACGGGATCGCCAATCGCAACTCCATAGATCACGAGGAAGAGGAAATCCAGCGACGCATATGCAATGAGAATGAACACGGCAACAATCGCCGCACGCCGCGCAGAAGACAGAATTGGCCGCGCCGCAAGTATTGCGAAGTATGCAAGGACCATCGGAGACTTGAGACCAAGCGTCGGCGTCGCGATTATGCCGTAGGCGCCCATCGTCGCTGTCACAGCGACGACGTCCACAATGGGGTTCAGCACCGGTAGCCAGGAAGGCAGCACCGGACGCCGATAAAGGAACCAGGCCTGCCCCACCGTCCACGCCAACATCGGAGCCAGAATCGCGGCGTTCACCAGATTGAGACTGCGTGGCAACACCGGAGCATAGGCAGCGGCGGCGATCGCCAGCAGGAGCAGCACCACGCCACGTACCGTATTCAACTTCCGCTCGGCGCGATCGCGCTCCTCGTCGAGTACGCTCACCTGTCTGTCGACGGTCATGTGCATCGCCCTAACATATGTCGCCTCACCGACGGCGCCAGCCAGAAGAAGATTGCTCAACGCTCGTCCGGCGCAGGGTTCTCCTCACCGTGATTGTTACGCCGCTCACCGCGAGAGCGATTCCGTGGATCGCCTGGTTCGTACGTTTCGGCATGCGAAGCCAACTAACATTGCAAGCCGTGCTGCTGGCAGCAGTCAGCTGCCTGGGTGCCAGGCAGGCCTTCTCTCAGTGCCGCCCACCGCGCGGAAGCAACGAGGCCCGCTTGCTCGCCTTTTACTCTGTTCCGATAGTCTTCAGCGCCGATCCGGCATCACTCTCCCTCCAGCCCGGCGCCGTGAGGCTCTCCGGCGAAGGTGCCTACGTTCCGACGGCCTCGGCGGCATTGCAGCACACCGATTACTGCTACACGGGAAAGGCCGAACATACCGGCCTCACAAGTTTCTTCGGACGTCCCCGCCTCGCTGTCGGCCTGCCTGGTGGCTTCGGGTTGGAGGTGAGCTACCTGCCGCCGATCACGATCGCAGAGGCCACACCGAACCTCGGCAGCGCGGCCATCTGGTTTACGGACAGAATCAGTTCAGCCCTTCAATTGACGGGCCGCGTGCATGGCACGATCGGCACCGTGAAGGGCCCGATCACCTGTCCACGCAGTGCGTTGCAGCAGACCGATCCCGCGACGCCATGTTACGGAACGAGCCCCTCCACCGATGAATTCCAGCCGAACATGGCCGGCGCCGAGCTGATTGCGTCCACGAATCCCGCGACTGCGACGAACTTCAGGTTCTCCGCAGGCCTGGGCGTCGACGAGCTTTACCCACGGTTCAAGGTGGGATTCACCGATCTGCTGGGCGGCACCGATCACACGCGAATCGCTGTCGATCTCACACGTGTAACGGCGCTGGCCGGTGCAACCGTCCTGCTCGGCCACCGCTGCGATGCGTCAGCGCAGGTCTTCACGTCGTTCTCCGACGCGACCACATTGCGCGCCACCATCGGCTGTCTGCTCAACCGATAGGGTCAGCTCGCTCCTTTCCCCGCGTACTCGTCCCACAGGGCAGCCATCGCCTTCGTACCAACCCGGAAGTTCTCGACGCTCATCCACTCGTCGGGCGCGTGGGCGTTCTCGCCCGGCAGACCAAACCCAACGAGCAACACCGGCGCGTCGAGAATTCGCTGAAAATCGCCGACGACCGGAATCGATCCGCCTTCTCCAACGATCACCGGATCACGTCCGAACGCAGCATGCAGCGCACGACGTGCCGCGTCGAAGATCGGACCACTGAGATCGGCGCGCCACGGACGTCCTCCGTGCACGTAACTCACCTTCACGGTAACGCCATCGGGTGTGAATTTCTTCACGTGCGCCTCGAACAGGCGAGCGATCTTGGCCGGGTCCTGATTCGGCACCAGCCTGCAGCTCACCTTGGCCATCGCCTTGGCTGGAAGTACCGTCTTGGCTCCGTCTCCCGTGTAGCCGGATAGCATCCCGTTCACTTCACACGTCGGACGTGTCCACAGCTTCTCGAGCGTCGTGAAGCCCTTCTCACCACCGAGACTCGTCACTCCGATCTCACGCGCAAATTGCGCATCGGTGTGCGGCAGCTCGCGCATTCCGGCGATAACCTTGTCCGGGAACGGACTCACGTCGTCGTAGAAGCCCTCGATCGCGACGTGTCCATTTTCGTCGTGCATCGACGCAATGATCCGCGCGAGCGCGGTGGCCGGATTGACTACCGCGCCGCCGTACATTCCAGAGTGAAGATCGCCGGATGGTCCCTGTACGTCGATCTGGAAGTACGACAGGCCGCGCAGCGAAGACAGTATTGAAGGCATCCCTTCAGCGAACATCGACGAGTCGGATATCACGACAGCGTTGGCCGCGAGAAGCTTACGCTCGCGCTCGACGAACGCTTCCAGATTCTCGCTTCCGACTTCCTCCTCGCCCTCCGCGATGACGACAACGTTGCACGGGAGAATGCTGCGCGTTTGCAGATGTGCCTCGAGCGCCTTGATGTGCAGGAAGAGTTGTCCCTTGTCGTCCACGGATCCGCGGGCGTAGATCCGACCGTCCCGCACCTGCGGCTCGAACGGCGGGGACGTCCAGAGGTCGAGCGGCTCGGCGGGCTGCACGTCATAGTGACCGTATACGAGCACCGTCGGCGCGCGAGATCCTGCACCGCGCCATTCACCGACCACGACCGGATGTCCCGGAGTCTCGTGGATTGTGGCAGCCAGACCGGCCTGCTCGAGCGATCGCTTCACCCATTCGGCCGCTGCGCGGGTGTCGGCATTGTGTGCAGGCTGCGCGCTGACGCTGGGGATGCGCAGGAAATCAAAAAGCTCTTCCTCGATCCGCGACTGGTGTTGCGTGAGGAATGTTTCGAGGTCGTTCGCGATCTTCGGCATGACTTCAATTTAACGGTGCATTTCAGACCTGCAGTGGGACTCCGGGCTATCTTACGGGATGCCGAACCGCCTGGCTGGCGAGACATCGCCCTACCTGCTCCAGCACGCCGCCAACCCCGTCGACTGGTATCCCTGGGGCGACGACGCACTGGACCGGGCGCGGAGGCTCGACCGGCCCATCCTGCTTTCGATCGGTTACGCTGCGTGCCACTGGTGCCACGTCATGGCGCACGAATCGTTCGAGGATCCCGCCACCGCCGAGCTCATGAACGACAACTTCGTGTGCATCAAGGTGGATCGGGAGGAGCGCCCCGACCTGGACGCGATCTACATGCAGGCGGTTCAATCCATGACCGGTCACGGCGGCTGGCCCATGACTGTCTTCCTGAATCCTGCCGGCGAGCCGTTCTACGGCGGCACCTACTTCCCGCCGACTGACAGACACGGCATGCCGTCGTTCAGGCGTGTACTGGAGGCTGTCGCCGGTACGTACAGGAGTCACCCAGACCGCGTGGCCGCCAGCGCCGAGTCGATGCGGCGCATTTATGAAGCCTCAGCGGTAAGCGACGGCTATGCGGGCAGAATCGATTCCGCATTCCTGGAGCAGGCGTTTCAGGCGATCGCATCCGGTTACGATCGGCGCTTTGGCGGCTTCGGCGGCGCGCCGAAATTTCCACCGACGATGGTGCTCGATTTTCTGCTGCGTCACTGGGCACGCACGGGCGAGGATACCGCGCTGGACATGGCGGCTGCGACGTTCGTGAAGATGGCGCGCGGCGGAATTTACGATCAGATCGGCGGCGGATTCGCGCGTTACTCGGTTGACGAGCAGTGGCTCGTCCCGCATTTCGAGAAGATGCTGTACGACAATGCTCTGCTCCTGAGGCTCGGCGCGCACCTCTACGAGGCTACGAAAAATGACGAAATCCGCGCTGCAACTGAAAAAGCAGGAGATTGGCTCGCGCGCGAGATGACCTCGCCGGAAGGCGGCTTCTACTCGTCGCTGGATGCGGATTCAGAGGGCGAGGAGGGCAAATTCTACGTCTGGAGCTCGGACGAGCTCGACTCGCTCTTGGGCGCTGATGCACCGCTCGTGAAAGCGTACTACGGCGCGACGGCGGGCGGCAATTTCGAGGGAAGCAACATCCTGAACATTCCCGCCGATCCATCCGAGATCGCGCAACGCTTCCACATAGACATTGCGACGCAATCCGCTGCTATCGCGCGCGCGAATCAAACCCTCATGCAGCGACGCTCGCAGCGCGTGCGGCCAGGCTGCGACGACAAGATCCTCGCCGCATGGAACGCACTCGCTCTACGCGGGATCGTGGAAGCTGCGCGCGCATTCGACCGCGCGGATTTCCGCGACATGGGAGCGCGTAACGCGGACTTCCTTCTCGCGCACATGGTTGTCGATGGTCGCGTGATGCGCAGCTACAAGGATGGCACGGCGCGCATTGCCGGATTTCTCGAAGACCAGGCGGCCGTTGCACTGGGCTTTCTCGCGATGTTCGAGCAATCACTCGACGTGAAATGGCTGAACGCGTCACGTCACTTGGCCCGAGTGATGCTCGACGAATTCTGGGACGCGGATGCACAGGCATTCTACGATACATCGAACGACGCGGCGAAGCTCGTATCGCGGCCGCACGATCCCACAGACAACGCCACACCATCCGGAACTTCGCTCGCTGTCGATCTCCTGCTCAGGCTTGCGAATTATGACGACAACCAGTCGTACGGCGACCGCGCGGCGCAGGTAATGAACCCGCTCGCAGGACTGGTCACGCGTTATCCCTCCGCGTTCGGTCACCTGCTCGGCGACGCCGAGTACGCCGAAACGTTCGCGTGTCACGGTGAGTATTGCGACATGCCTTCGCCGGGCGCACTCGATATCGCACGCGCCACGGCGACCTCCAACAAGCAAGCCACAAAGTAATCATCCATGCCGACAGACGGATATTCGTTCACGCGCGGGATCTTCGCTGGCGAGATAAACGACCAGCTGCTGTTCCCATATCCGCCACAGCTCGACACGCTCGATTCATCGGAAGCTGCAACAGTCACGCGACTGGTTCAGGCGATGGAAGGTCGACTGGGCGGCCTCATCGACTCCGTGAAGTTCGATCAGGAGGAAACCATCCACGACGACGTGATCGCCGCGCTGGGCGAGCACGGATTTCTCGGCATGACGATTCCGCGAAGATTCGGCGGCTTGGAGCTATCGCCGCGGGCGTACGCCAGAGTGTGCGAGGCGATCGGCGGAGTAGACGCCTCGATCGGGGTTTTCATCGGAGTGCACTGCGGTCTGGGCTGCAAGGCGATAGTGATGTACGGCACCGAAGCGCAGAAGGAGCAGTGGCTGCCGCGCCTCGCACGCGGTGAGATACTGGTCTCGTATGCGCTTACCGAGCCACTGGTCGGATCGGATGCGCAGCACGTGAAGACGACTGCGAAGCTGAGCGCCGACAAGTCGCACTGGACGCTCAACGGCCGCAAGATCTGGATCGGCAATGCGCATCGCGCCGCCGTTCTCGTCACGTTTGCACAGACGGAAGTCGAACGCGACGGAAAGTTCGTGACAAAACCAACGGCGTTCCTCATCGAGCCCACGATGCCCGGATTCCGCGTTGTCGAAACGGTCCGAAAATTGGGTATTCGCGGATCCACTCAGGCCGAGCTCGAATACACGGACCTCCGCGTTCCCGTGGTAAACGTGCTTGGCGAGGTCGGCCGAGGGTTCGCGGTCGCCGTGCACGTGCTGAACGGTGGCCGGCTCACGCTCGCCGCGGGATGCACAGGCGGGGCCAGGCACGTCTTTCGCGAGATGACAAGCTACGTCGAGCAGCGCGTCCAGTTCGGCAAGCCCCTCGCCGACTTCGAGATCACGCAACGGAAGCTCGCGACGATCGCATCGGACATCTACGCATCCGATGCAATGCTCGGGGTCATCGCGAATCTTGCCACGGATAACGAAGCAGACTGGTCGCTGGAGGCCGCGATCGGCAAGGTGTTCGCGAGCGAGCTGATCTGGCGCACCACTGATGAAATGGTCCAGCTCGCTGGTGGCCGCGGATTCGTGAAACCATATCCGTACGAGCGCTATCTTCGCGACAGCCGAATCAACAGGATATTCGAGGGCGCCAATGAAATCCTGCGGCTGTTCATCGCGCTGAACGGGATTCAGACGCTCTCCGGCCAGCTCAAGGAAGTCAGCGTCGCGCTGCGCGAGCCGATCAAGCATCTCGGGCTGCTCAGTGAGTTCGCGGCAGCAAAAGTCCGTAACGCATTCGGCGCCAGCGCGACACTTGATTTCGAGCTGGACCCCAGGCTTGCTGTGCACAAGGAGTCATTCGAGAAACACGTCGCCGAGCTCCGGTCCTCGGCGGAGAGCGCAGTGACGAAATACCGTGGTGAGATCGTGGATCGTCAGATGGTGGTCGAGCGGCTATCCAACATGGCGATCGAGCTGTTCGCCACCGCGTGCGTGCTGTCGTACACGCAGGCATTGCTCGAGAGGCAGGACGACGCGCGCGCGGTCCTCCTGTGCGACATATTCTGCGTGGGGTCGGGCCTGCGGTTCCGTGCCGCACGCGTCGCCCTGGCTGGCGGCGCCGATGGAACCCTCGATGGCGCTCGACGCGCACTGACGGCGGAAGTGCGAGCCGATAAGGGATATGCGTTACCGGATTCGATTCTCGATGTACCCCGGAAGTCCGGCACTGCGCAATCGGTGAAATGAGCAACGTAGACCAGAGCGCGATGCGCATCCGCGGCCTTCGCGGAGCTACGCGCGTCGCGCGCGACGACTCGGAGTGCATTCGCACCGCGACACGGCAATTGCTCGCGGAGATGTTGCTGCGCAACTCACTGCGCCAGGATGCGATCGTCAGCGCATTCTTCACTGTTACACCGGATCTCGTCAGCGAATTTCCCGCCAGGGCAGCTCGCGAGATGGGCTGGGATGATGTGGCGATGCTCTGTTCGACCGAAATTCCCGTGCCGGGCTCGATGGACCGCGTGGTACGGGTACTGCTTCACGTCGAGCTTCCCGCGAACACTTCAGTGCGGCACGTGTACCTCAACGGAGCAGAGGAATTACGCCCCGATCTGTGACGGCGGCGCAGCTGGACGAGTCTTGGCTGGTTGGACCGTACAACAACAATCGAGGAATCCAATGCGCGCTTCCATACTTGCCGCATCCATCACTTTTGCAGCGCTCGCGACACCTGTTGTTCTCCCCGCGCAGACACCGCCCGACGGTGCCGAGCTCGTGCGGTTGATGCACGACAGGTACGTTGCGAAGTGGTACACTACACTGACGTTTACCCAGGCCACCGAGCGACGCACCCCCGCCGACACGATGGTGCACGAGACCTGGTACGAGACGATGAAGCTACCGGGCAGACTGCGCATCGATGTCGGCACGCCGGACGGCGATCCGATCATTCTCTTCGCGCGCGACAGCATCTTCGTCCGCCGTGGCGGTCAGAACCTCCCTGCGCGGGTGGGTCGGAATCCACTATTGTTGCTCGGATTCGACATCTACACACAGCCCATCGAGCGCAGCGTGAGCGCGTTGCGCGAGGAGGGCTTCGATCTCAGCAAGATGCACGAAGGCACCTGGCAGGGTCGCCGGGTCTTCGTTGTCGGTGCGGCGGCCGGCGATACGACGTCCAAGCAGTTCTGGATCGATGCCGAGCGGCTGGTCTTCGTCAGGATGGTCGGCCCCGTGGCACAGGGGCGCCCCGGCGTCGAAGATGTCAGGTTCGATCAGTACCAGCCAGCGGGCAACGGATGGCTCGCAACCCTCGTGACGGACACGCGTGCCGGCAAGCTCGTTCAGAAGGAGCAATATTCCGACATTCGCGTCAACGTGCCGGTGGCTGACAGCCGCCTGGATCCTGCAAAGCTCGACCAACCCTGACAGATGCTACTGCCCCTCTTCGTTTCAGTTCTTACCGCAACCGCGCAGCTGCCGCGCGACACCGTCACAGATGTTCGGAACCTGCCGATCGTCGAGCTACGCGCAGCACACGCGACCAGTAACACGGTCGCGATAATTCTCTCGGGTGACGGCGGTTGGGCCGACATCGACGAGAAGGTTGGAAAGCGACTCCAATCGCGCGGGATCGATGTGGTCGGAGTCGACATGCGCGACTATCTGCGCGGCGGGGGTCGGTCGCCGGCTGTCATTGGGCGCGACGTCTCTCGCATTGCGCGGCGCTACATGGCACTCTGGAAGAAGAACGACGTCGCACTCGTCGGTTACTCGCGCGGCTCAGACCTTGCGCCATTCGCCGCGACGAATCTCGCTCCTGACATCCGTCCGCATCTCACGCTGATTGCGATGCTCGCCCTGCTGGAGCGCGCAAGTTTCTCCTATCACTTCTCCGACCTGTGGCGCACGACATCGGGCAAGGGCGATACGCCCATTCTGCCACAACTCCAGGCCCTGAAGGGCGTGCCGATGGTCTGTGTTTACGGAGCCGAGGAAAAGGAATCACTCTGCCGCTCTGCACCACCGGGACTGATGACGGTCATCGAGCGCAAGGGCAAGCATCACTTCGACGGCAACTACAACGCACTGGGTGACATCGTGTACCTGGCCGTGATGAGAAGTGCGAATGGAACGCCGTTGGGGGATCTGGAAGCGCCTCAGTAAGTCAACGCCCCATCCACCACCTTCGCCACGGATGTGTAGGGGTGCTCCTTCGCCTCGCCCGTCCCCATGATGTGCAATACTTCCCATCCGTGCGCCTTGAAATAATCGGCGATCATCGACCGGTGGCAACGCCACCATACGGCTTCTGAACACATCGCGGCAACCCTGTCCTCGCGGGCGATCGCGGCCAGCGACTCTGCAGCTCGGGCAAACTCTTCGGTGTCCATGTAGTCGGCATATCCGCGAAACGCTTCGTTCTTCCACTCGGAGTGCGGTGAGTCCGGGAGCGCCTTGCGTCTCCCGCCGAGCGCCGGCATGGGCGTGCATTCGATTCCTGCGGTTGCAAGCGACGGTTCGAGTTCGGCCGGATTGAACTGCGGAAACCTTCGCGATCCTGCGAACCGTCGCACGTCAGCGATACGCGTTATGCCGTGCGCGGTCAACAGGTCGATGAATTCAGCAATGGGATGAGTCGAGTGGCCTATCGTCCAGAGCGTGCCGGGCGGCTGCAGGGCTAGAGGTCCGCGCACGATTTGAGAATTGTGCCGCAATTGAGACATACCAGCTTGCACTTGCGCCATTCCAGGCGCGTACTGCCGCACACGTCGCACGCGTCTTCCGGGGGCTTCTCCGTCCAGTCTGACGCTGCCTCCAGGGGCGGCTGAGTACCGCTCTGGGCGCGGTCCAATTCACCCCTCGAAATCGAGCGCCAGATCGAGCGCCGGCGCGGAGTGCGTGAGAGCGCCGACCGAAATCCAGTTGACTCCCGTTTCCGCGATCCCCCGAACCGTCTGAAGATTCACACCACCGGACGCCTCGAGCACCGCGCGCCCGGCGACGAGCTTGACAGCGTCGCGCATGTCCTGGAGTCCCATGTTGTCCAGCAGGATGATGTCCGCGCCCGCGCTGATCGCTTCGCCAACCTGCGCGACATCGTCGCATTCGACCTCGATTCGCGTACCGGACGGAGCAACCGCACGGGCGCGATGCACTGCAAGCCCGACGTCGTCGCCCAGCGCGGCTATGTGGTTGTCCTTGATGAGCACCGCCTGTTCGAGATCGCTGCGATGGCTCATTCCGCCGCCGCAGCGCACCGCGTAGCGCTCCAGCTTGCGCCAGCCCGGGGTCGTCTTGCGCGTATCGAGTATGCGTGCGTTCGTGCCGCGCACCGCGTGCACATACTGCGCGGTGAGCGTCGCGATGCCCGAGAGACGTTGCATGAAATTCAACGCAACCCGTTCCGCACTCAACATTCCACGCGCACTGCCGGTCAGAAAGAGAATCGTGTCACCGCGATCGATCGGTCGCGCATCGTGCGAGTCCTCGCGGATCGCGATCGTTGGATCGCGTTGCCGGAACGCCTCGATCGCCAACGAAGTTCCACACACCACTCCGTCGCGTCGCGCGACGAGTGCCGCGCGTGCGGTGGCCGCGGGATCGATCGTGGCGTTGGTCGTCACGTCCGCGTCTGCCGCATCCTCTTCGAGCGCCGCGTGCACGATGCGCGCCCGGTGCTGCGCGTCGAGCGGAAAGCGCGTTCGATCCTCCGGTGAAAATGCGAACTCTGCCAGCCGTTGCAGCGAAGGGTCGGTGAGCGAGTTGGATTCGATCATTCTCCCGGATCCTCGGCTGTCGACGGATCGAGCGACAGTGGCGTCGGCGTGCCGCCAACTGCCACCATCCGCTCGATTGCACGCCGAGCCTTCGCTGCCGTATCGGGATCGACGGTGATCCTGTGCTGCATGTGCTGCAGCGAGGCCAGGACCTTTGGGAGTGTCGTAACCTTCATGAATGCGCACACCGCCCGATCATTCGCCGGAATGAACCGCTTTGTGGGATTCTCGCGCCGGAGACGGTGCAGGATGCCCACCTCGGTCGCGACAATGAATTCCTCCGAATCCGAGATCGCCGGCCGGCGGATCATTCCCTCGGTCGAGAGAATCTGCACACCCGTGGCGTCCACCGCACCCGACGACACCGCCTCGACCGCGCTCGTCGCGCAACCGCACTCCGGGTGTATGAGAAATTCCGCGCCGGGATGCAGCGCGCGCTGAGCGTTGATGTTCTCCGGATCGATGCCGGCGTGCACGTGGCACTCGCCCATCCACACGTGAATGTTTTCGCGTCCCGTCACGCGACGCACGTGCGCCCCGAGGAACATGTCGGGGAGAAAGAGAATCTCTCTATCCGCCGGAATCGAGTTGACGATGTCTACCGCGTTGCCGGAGGTGCAGCAATAATCGCTCTCCGCCTTTACCTCCGCCGTGGTGTTCACGTAGCTCACCACGACTGCGCCGGGATGTTCGTTCTTCCATTCGCGCAGTTGCGCGCCGTCGATCGTCGCCGCGAGCGAACAGCCGGCAGCCATGTCCGGCAGCAGAACTGTTTTATCGGGCGAGAGGATCGCCGCCGTCTCCGCCATGAAGTGAACGCCACAGAAGACGATGACCTTCGCTTTCGTCTTCGCCGCCTCGCGGCTCAGTCCGAGCGAGTCGCCGACGAAGTCAGCAGCGTCCTGCACTTCCGGACGCTGGTAGTTGTGCGCCAGGATGACCGCGTCGCGTTCACGTGCAAGCAACTTGATGCGCGAGACTATGTCCTCATCCTGCGTCTGGTCGTATATGGCTTCAGTCATGAATATTGATTCCGAGATGCGGTGCCGGAACCGCAATGAGAGTGCTTACCATTCGATGTGGCGATCACGCCACTTTCTCTTCGGACGCGGAAAGTCGCGTCTGAAATGTCCGCCTCGCGATTCCTTGCGAAGCAGCGCTGCCTGCACGATGAGACGTGAAGTCTCGATCATGTTCGCTTCTTCCGTCGCGCCGATCGGGAGTCGCGCCTCGATTCCGTCGAGAATCACGAGGCAATCCCGCAACGCACCGGCCGTCCGGTCGATCCCCGCGTTATCCCACATCACGCGTCGAACCTCGTCGGCCGCAACCTGCGCGGCGCCACGATCCAGCAGCGGCGGCGCGCTCCACATCGTCGTCGCAGGCTCCGCCGCGAGCGGCACGCCCGTCACCATGTCACGCGCCACGCGCTCGGCGAAAACCAGTCCTTCGAGCAAGGAGTTGGAGGCGAGCCTGTTGGCGCCGTGCACCCCTGTGCGCGCCACCTCTCCGCACGCGTACAGTCGCGGGATGCTCGCCCGCCCCGCCAGGTCGGTCACGATCCCGCCCATCATGTAGTGTGCGGCCGGAGTGACCGGAATGAGATCGGTGTTCGGATTGATACCGCGCGCTATGCACAGCGCGTAAATTCCCGGAAAATGCTCTTCGAACGGTCGTTCGAATCGCGTTGCGTCGAGAAATACCTTGTGGCCGGCGCGCTGCTGTCTGAAGATCGCTCGCGCCACGATGTCACGGGGGGCGAGTTCGGCGAGCTTGTGCTCCCTGAGCATGAAACGCTCGCCGCGGTCGTTCACCAGTATGGCGCCTTCGCCCCTGACGGCCTCCGAAACCAGCGCCAGCGGCGTCTCCGCGGTGTCCAGTGCGGTCGGGTGGAATTGCACGAATTCCATGTCGGCCAGCTTGACGCCCGCCCTGTGCGCGATGGCGTAACCGTCACCGGTGGCCACCGCCGGATTGGTCGTGTAGCGATAAACCTGCCCGCAGCCGCCGGTCGCCAGGACCGTGGCGTCGGCGATGAATTCCGTCGCCTTTCCGGCGACGGTCGCGCGAACGCCGACACATACGTCGTTATCGATGATCAGATCCAGAACACGCGTTTTCTCGGACACGTGAATCGTGGGCGCCGCTCGCACGCGCTCGATCAGCGTGCGCGCCACCTCGGCGCCGGTCTGATCGCCGTGCGAATGGACTATGCGTCTCCGCGAATGCGCGGCCTCGCGCCCTAGCTGAAGGTTTCCCGCAGTGTCGCGATCGAATTGCGCTCCAGCGGTCGCAAGCTCGCGCACCCGATCGGGGCCTTCCTCCACCAGCACCTCGACAGCGGCTGCGTCGCACAGTGCGGCGCCCGCTGCAAGCGTGTCTATCCGATGAAGCTCCGGAGAGTCTCCGGCTCCCAGCGCGGCGGCGATGCCACCCTGCGCGTACGCGGTGGCGCTATCGAAAAGAGAGCGTTTGGTGAGAACGACCACCTCACCCGAATCGGCGGCTCGCCACGCGGTGTGCAGTCCTGCGACTCCGCTCCCAACCACCAGGAAACGAGTGCGAATGCGCTCAGGCATGTGCGAAAGATAGCCACCCGCGCCAGCCCGCGCAGTTCCGATGACGCCCGTACGGCGGCGCTTTGTTCCGCGAACTGAAGTCCACTCTATCATGGCGGCCCAATCCCATTGGAGCAAGCCATGAAGTCGAAGGCGAATTCGCTCGTGAAGTCCAGCCGCACGCTCATCCGTACGTTGGTCGCCGTCACGGTGATTACGACGGCAGTCGCACAGCACGGATGCAGCGACACACCAACTGCACCGGTCACACTGACTCCCACTGGCGCTTCGGATGCCATCAACGCACCCGGCGACGACGGCGCACCCGAGACGGTCTTCCTCGCCCCGCTCGGACCCAAGAAGCACCCGCGAGGCATGCTCGACACGACGCTCACACCATCGGTCACAATCTGCCGTCTGAACGGCGACGATTGCGGCAGTGCCGATACACTGGCGCACTTCGTCCGTGATTCCGCCGCCGACTCGACCCATCGGATCGAGCTCAGCGATCGCGCATATTACTTCCGCTGGAAGGTGAAGGATCTGCCCGCAGATCCATCGGTTGCATACCGCCTGGTCGTCACGCTCGGGGACACCACGGCTGGCTTCACCGATTTCAAGCTGGTCGCTCCGGACTATCGGCCAGCGGCAGACGATACGTCGCGCTTCGCGTTCATCACCGATCGCAACTGGCTCAACGTTCGATTCCAGATATTCGTCCCGCCAGTGACGCTCACGGTGATCTCCGAGCCCGGCGTCCACGGAGATCTCATCAGCCAGACGTACAGCTTCCGCCGCGGCGACCGTGTGGAGTACAACTTCGCAGCAGACTCGGGCTACCGGAACGCTCTCGTGACACTGGATCAGAATCCCGTCGCGAAACGCGGCCGTGTCACCATGGATGATTCCCACGTTCTGATTGCTTCGGCCGACCGTGAGACTGGCGTGGCATCCGGCGACGAATGGATCCTGCGCGACGCGCGTGCACTGCTCAGGTCGAACGACAAGATTGCATCTGCACAGAACCTGCTGCGCAAGCTGGACGAAATGCAGGACACCGCCAATATCATGAAGCGATTGCGGCGCGTCGAGATGACGGTCCTGCAACGCGAAGCCGATGCAACCGCAATGCCTGCGCTGGACGCCGCACTCGCGGGCCACGCGTTCGACGCCGGGTCAGGCGTGGGGTCTGGCAACGACGCGCCGGGAAACGGTGGCGGTGACACAGGAGACGTTACCGCTTCAGCGCTTCTCGTCCCGCTCGGCGTATCCTCACATTCGCAGGTATTCGCGCAATCGCCCGCACAACTACGTCCGGCGCCAACTATCATGTCCCCGCTGTCGCAGACGACGTCCAGCGCCGAGCCCGTGACCATCGCGTACGTGAACGGCATTCTCACCACACCGCTCGGCGCGCTGTTCGCCGCCCATCACATCGCTGTAGCTGCACGAGAGGCGCAGTGGTACGCCAACGCTCCATTCGACGTCAAGCTGTTGTACAACCGCAGCGCCATGGCGAGCGAAAGCGGCGCCGAGGATCGCTGCATTCTGGAACTGGGAATCCAGGGCGACTGGCTCGGCATCAATTCGCTTCCGGACGAGGTCGCAAGATGTCTCAATAGCACGAGGCCACGCGCCCTCGCGCTGTTGGCCGACTACGCCGAGGTGAGTCAACAACTGAGTGATGTGCTCGATCGCTCGCTCAGAGCGCGCCCCGCCGACGTCGATACGATAGCCGCGATCACGACGCGGCTGCGTGATGCGGGGCGGCACGTCGTATTCGTCATGCATTCGCAGGGTAATCTCATCGTCCAGCAGGCGTTGACGCTGCTCGCTCACAGAGGGAAGTATTCGCAGGCGCGCGACACCACATGCATCGGCGGAGTGGCGCTCGCATCTCCAACCAGCGAGGCGTGGCCGATTGCGGCGCGACACCTGCACGGACTTGTTGTCGACGGCGACGCCATCCTCATGCTCGGCCACAACAAATTCCCGCGCGTGCGCACGCCGCTGTCGGATTCTGCGGCGAGCGCGACCGGCGGCTCGCTTCAAGCGCGGATTGTGTCTCTGGTTTCCGCATCCAAACTTCGGTGGGGCCTGCGTCTGCACGGCATCATCGAGAGTTATCTCATGCAACCACCCATGCGCGGACGCATACAGGATGCGATCGTGGCGTCGTACAAGGGCTGCGCGGTGGGTGACGTTTCAATCGCCCCTGCCGACATGCGGCTTCGCACAGGCGAGACGCGAAGCCTCAGCGCTGTGTTGAGGGACATGGCCGGTGATCCACTCGACGGGCGTCGCGGACTCACATGGAAGGCAGAATCGCAATCGGATTGGCAACGTGGCGTCGCCCTGTCATCCGACGGTGTCGCAACCGCGAGATATGTCGGGGGCACAAGTGTGAGCGCCGTAACACGTAACGTTGTCGGGACGACAGGTATAACCGTCGATCCGGCGCAACTTCACATCTCGGCGAACGAAACACTTTCGGCGCAATGGGTGTTCGTATGGCCGCCGAGTACAGGCAATCAGGATCCGATTCCGGATTTCGTCGTGCCGCCGACGAATTGGGGCGGCGGAAGCTGCGCGGAGTTCACGGTATTGAAGAGCAACGGGCGAGAAGGAACCGCCAGCAAGCAGTGCACCGCTGACTACCACGTTGCGATCGACGAATTCCCGGGCGCCGACAGATACGTGGGCGCATTCTTCGAAAAGCATGCGACCGCATCCCTGTTCAGCGTGTCGGCACGCAGTGCATCGCTCCACGGAGCGACCAGCGGGCCTACACCGAACATCGATCTGCTTCCCGGACCCACGCTCATCGACCGTATCGGTGTGACCGCGCTCGATTTCGCCGGCCATCTTCTCGCCAGCGGTAACGCATGCGTGCGCGGATGTGTCGGCTGGCCGGATCTCCAGCACTAACAGATATGCACGGGCGGATCCCGGGGCTTCAGTGGAGCCGCCCGTGCGGGCCAACATCTATATTTACCACC
Source organism: Gemmatimonadota bacterium (assembly GCA_027307165.1). Lineage (GTDB taxonomy): Bacteria > Gemmatimonadota > Gemmatimonadetes > Gemmatimonadales > Gemmatimonadaceae > Fen-1247. The sequence continues at coordinate 207,857 of DAHUXM010000018.1, forward strand.
CGTGCGCAAGATCATAATCGCCGTGGTGGTACTGCTCGCAGCCCATGTCGCCCTGCTGCTCGCCGGTGCAGGCCGCGGCAACGCGAGCCTCGCCCGCTCCGGCACCACCGTCGGAATCGTTTTCGACGTCGGTGGACGCGGAGACAAGTCGTTCAACGATGGCGCATACGCGGGCGCGGACAGCGCGCGCCGGATGCTCGGCGTCACCGTGCGCTATATCGAGCCTGGCGATGGCTCCGATCGCGAGTCGGGGCTTCGCCTGCTGGCCGCGGAAAAGATGGACCTCGTCATGGGCGTCGGCTTCATCTTCACGGATGACCTGACCAACCTCGCGCGGGAATATCCCAACATCAACTTCGCCGGCATCGACCTGTCGCTCGCGTACGATTCCACCGGCAAGCTGATCCCGCCACCCCCAAATCTTGCCGCTCTCAAGTTTCGCGAGGAAGAAGGCTCCTTTCTCGTGGGATCACTCGCAGCGCTAGTTGGACATTCAAAGAAAGTCGGCTTCATCGGCGGCATGGACATACCACTGATTCATAAATTCGAGGCTGGTTACACCGCCGGTGTGAAGTACGTCTGCCCCGACTGCACCGTGATCGCACAGTATGCCGGTGTCACTCCCGATGCGTTCAAGAATCCCAGCCGCGGCAAGGAGCTCGCGTTGAGCCAGTATCAATCCGGAGTCAACATAATCTTCCACGCCAGCGGTGCGACTGGTCAGGGCGTATTCGAGGCAGCGCGTGCGATGCACAAGCTCGCGATCGGCGTGGACGCGGATCAGTACAACGACGCACCCGGCTACATACTCACGTCGATGGTCAAGCGTGTGAATGCAGCGACGTTCGATGTGATCCGACGGGCGCACGAGGGACAGTTCCACGGCGGCGTGTATTCGTTCGGCCTCAAGGAGGGCGGTGTGGGCTACGTGTACGATGAGCACAACAAGGGACTGATCCCCGATTCCGTACACGCGCGCGTGGAGGCGATCAAGGCAGATATCATCGCCGGCAAGATCAAGGTGCCCACGACCAGATGACGAGCTCTCAGAGGCCCGTGCAAACGCGCACGCTCGCTGTACGGATGCACGACATCTCCAAGTCGTTCGGTCCGGTGCGCGCAAATCACGATGCTTCTCTCGAAGTCGCACTCGGCGAGATCCATGCACTCGTGGGCGAAAATGGAGCCGGCAAGTCCACGCTCATGCGCATTCTGGGCGGATTGCTGACGCCGGATTCCGGCACTCTCGAAGTGAATGGCCGCGACGTCACGGGATGGAGCACGCCGGACGCCATTTCGGCTGGCGTCGGTGTGGTGCACCAGCACTTCATGCTCGTCCCGACTCTCACGGTCGCGGAGAACCTGGTACTCGGCAAGGAACCCACGAGCGGTGGCCAGCTGGATTACAGGCGCGCCGTGGCGGACGTGAAGCGACTTGGCGAAGAGACAGGACTGGTGATCGACGGAACGCGACTCATTGCCGACCTCTCCGTGGGCGAGGCGCAACGCGTGGAAATTCTGAAGACGCTGTATCGCGGCGCGAAGATCCTCGTGCTGGACGAGCCGACCGCCGTGCTGTCACCTCCGGAAGTGAAGGAGCTCGCACAGGTACTGCGGCGCGTCCGCGATAACGGAGGCACCGTCATAATCATCACTCACCGTCTGGACGAGGTGATGTCGCTCTCCGAGAACATCACGGTGATGCGCGCCGGCGAAACCGTCGCTCGCTTCCACACTGCGGATACGAATCCCGCCGAGATCGCCCAGGCGATGGTGGGCCGCCACGTGCGGCTCACGACTCGCGAGTTCGCGATCGTCACCGAGAGCACAGCTGCCGCGAATGCAGCCTCCGCATCGAGAGCGGGCAACGCGGCCCCGGGGGCGCCCTCCGGAGGCCTGGAAGTGCGTAACCTTCTGGTTACGGGTTTTCGCAGATCGTTCGAAGTGAACGATGTGTCGTTCACCGTCAAACCGGGCGAGATTCTCGGGATCGCGGGAGTAGAGGGCAACGGGCAGAGCGAATTGATCGAAGCGATCGCGGGATTACGCGGTATCGCGGGCGGCTACGTTGGAATCGGCGGACGGGACGTCACATCCGCCTCGCCGCGCGAGCGGACCGACGCCGGTCTGTCGCACATCCCAGAAGACCGGCAGCGGCGTGGACTGATAATGAATTACTCAGTCGCCGACAATCTCATACTTGGGATGCAACATCGTTTCACGCAGCATGGTTCGCTGGACCGCGCCGCGATAGCGGAATACGCCAGAGAGCAGATACGTACCTTCGACATTCGCCCGACCGATGCGTCGCTTCCAGCCCGTGCGCTCTCCGGCGGGAACCAGCAGAAGGTCGTCGTCGCACGGGAGATGGGCGGCGGTCGTGACTATTCCGTGCTGCTCGCGTCGCAGCCCACGCGCGGTGTGGACGTCGGCGCGATCGAGTTCATTCACGCGCGTCTCATCGCAGCGCGCGACGCCGGCAAGGCGATCCTGCTGGTGTCTGCCGAGCTCAATGAAGTCCTGTCACTGTCCGATCGCGTCGCCGTGATGTGCGGCGGCCGCTTCGTCGTCATGATGCCGGCCGCGGACGCAACCGAGGAAGTGCTCGGCGAGTACATGACCGGCGCGAGAGAAGCAGCATGACGGCGGCACAACGCGAAAAGATAGAGGAAGCGCTGTTTCCTCCCGTCGTTGCGATCCTCATCGCGTTTGTGGCTGGCGACATCATCATGCTCAGCTTCAACCAGTCGCCGTTGGTCGTGTGGCGGCTGTTGCTCGAGGGGACATGGGGCAATGCGTACGGCTTTGGCCAGGTGCTTTACAAGGCGACCACGCTTTCGTTCACGGGAATGGCAGTCGCGTTCGCGTATCGCGCAGGCCTGTTCAACATCGGCGGTGAGGGACAGCTTGCAGCAGGCGGACTCGCGGCCGCACTCGTCGGTTTCGCGCTACCGGTCGGGTTCCCTGCCCTGCTCGCGATTCTGCTCGGCTGCCTTGGTGCCGCAGCTGCTGGCGGAGTCGTTGGGGCCGTGCCGGGGTATTTGCGCGTTCGTTTCGGCGCGCACGAGGTGATCACGACGATCATGCTCAATTTTATCGTGCTGGCGCTGCTCAACTGGTTCATTGCAACCAGGCTGCGCGTACCGGAAACGTTGCACACGCCGGAGATTCATGCGGGCGCGATCGCGCGACTCAGCGCGGTGCTGCCGGCGTTCCACGGCTCCGCGGCGAATCTGTCGGTGATAGCTGTCCTGCTCACCGCGATCGCGATGTGGTACTACATGTTCCGCACGCGTGGAGGATACGAGCTTCGTGCGGTCGGCCTGCAGCCGGATGCAGCCGAATACGGAGGAATCTCCGTTGGCCGTGTTCTGTTCAGCGCAATGACTGTATCCGGCGTCATAGCCGGCCTGGGCGGTATCAACTTCGTGCTCGGCTACAAGTACTACTACGAGGACGGATTCGCTGGCGGCACGGGATTCCTCGGAATCGCCGTTGCTCTCGTCGGACGCAACAATCCATTCGGCATCTTGCTCGCCGCACTGTTCTTCGCGACGCTGTCGCAGGGCGGCCTCGCAGTCAACGCGTTCGTGCCGAAGCAGATGGTGGACGTGCTGCAGGGCATCGTCATCATAGCGATCGCGGCGTCCGTTCCCGAAGTTCAGCGCATCCTGCTCGGGTCCCGAAGGGGTCCAGTCACGACGTCGGCACTCGATTCAACACCGGCTGCGACAGAGCCGCCGGCAGCTGCGGTCTGACGCGATGAACGCTTTCGCCATCGTCACGCAGGTGCTCCGTATCGCAGTGCCGTATCTGTTCGCAGCGGCCGGCGGAGTTATCGCCGAGCGTTCCGGCATCATCTCGCTCACGCTGGAAGGGTACATGCTGGGCGGTGCGTTCGCGGCGGTTGTCGGTACGTTCTATTCCGGCAGTCCCGTGGTTGGCGCGTTGTGCGGCATCGGCGGTGGTGCGGTGCTTGCGCTGATCCACGCCGTTGCGTCGATCAGGTATCGCGCGGACCAGGTGATCGTCGGCATCGCGGTCAACCTGTTCGCGATCGGAATCACGCGCGTTTTCCTCAAGCTCATGTTCGGCAGCTCCTCCAACTCACCCCGCGTCGACGGTTTCGCTACTGGATATGGCGATCCTCTGCTGTGGCTGGGACTGCTCTCCACACCGATCGTTGCGTTCATTCTGTTCCGAACCGTGTTCGGCCTGCGCGTGCGAGCCACCGGCGAGAAACCCGAGGCGGCGGCCAGCGTCGGCGTGCCGGTGCATCGTATCCAGTGCACGGCGGTTCTTCTCAGCGGGGCGCTCGCCGCATTGGGCGGCGTGTACCTGGCGCTGGATCAGCACCAGTTCACGGATCAGATGACAGCGGGCCGAGGGTTCATCGCAGTTGCGGCCGTGATCTTCGGGAGATGGAGCCCGTTGCGCGCCGGTGCCGCGTGCCTCTTGTTCGCGGCCGCGGAAACGGTGCAGATACATCTTCAGGGCAACCATGTGATCGCATCTCAGTTCATCGAGATGATACCGTACGTGCTGACGATCGTTGCGCTGGCTGGGGTGGTCGGACGCGCGATCGCGCCGGCGGCGCTGGGTGCCAGCGCTCCGTAAACGGGATCCGCGGACAATCCGATGACCGGTATCTGACGTCGCGTACTGACTATCCAATGCCCGACGATTGTCGACCCGAACTAATCACGTGAAAATGAACGGGGGTCGCCGGTCGGCCTTCAGGATCAATAAGACGCAATAATTATCATTGCCTCACAAAACCCGCTCCCAAATCGATGCGCTTGGTCGGGGTGCAGGAGCGAGTGGTCGTCCAATGATGGCGCCAACGAGAGCGCCAATTGCGGTGTAGCCGACAAACGTGCCGCCCTGGACGCACCGTGTACCGCCCGATCCCATTTGAGGATCGTCGCTTACGGGGCGGCACCTGGAATCATGGATAATGCTGGCAGCCAGTCCTACTCCGGCTCCCACTAATGCTCCCATCAGCATGTACCGCGTATACGCCGGCGAAGCGCTCGACGCATGTAAAACTTCCAACGTTGCAACAGAGTGCAGTGCTATGCGCTCGGGCGCGCATGTCGCACATTGCTGAACCATAAACGTGTCAGGCTCAATGTGGTCGACAAGAACCGCGTACCTCCATTGGTCTGCTGGTGTGATTCGAAAGCGAACTGAGTCGCCGTGCACTGCCGATACATGACTGACTGCTTGTGCGCCGGCCAATTGAAGTGCTGGAGCGCCGATAACGATCAATAGAGCTATCCGAACGGCACGGCCAAGCGGTATGCGCACATCGGTACTGTTACGCGTTTCCATGATCATGATAGTAATGGACATTTCAGCAAATGAACTGTTGCCCGCATCCGTTAGTTGGATCATCGACAACAAGCGTTTTCGCTACGGCAACATGAGTACCAACTGCATCCCACACGTCAACATAGAATGTTGCATCGGGCGCCGTAAATTGGCCGCTTGCCGAATACGGATTACGATCGGAAGTTACATTAGTCCATTGTATTTGATACGGAGGCGTGCCTCCTGAGATAAGCGCGCGCCAACTTGAGGGGACGCTCTGCGTTACCTCATCGGGCCCATCAAGTCCTACCGCTAAGCCGGATGGTGCGGGGGGCGACGGAGCAACGCTGAGGTAAGGGTTATATGCAACATATTGGTCGAATTGATCATACGGACCAAAAAACGAGCGTCCAATAGTGCCTGGATCCGTCAGCAGCGCTCCGTACGGAATGGTCGGCCAAGATGGCTGTTCAGGTTGATAGTTGTCCGTTGCGTCAACCGCGAATGAGTGCCAGCATCCTCCGGAGCTCAGGAAGAAGTGGCATCCCGCATCCGGACCGCTCCCGCCCCCGGTCCAAGCCCACATCGGATTCGCACCAGGCATATCGCTCGCGTCGAATTCACTCAGGCCCTGCTCACCTCCGCCAATGGACAACGTCCCGCCATAGAATAACCCGGCGTACAGCGTAGAACTGGCCAAGCGATTCTGCCAAAAGACACTGTGTGCTACTTCAACCAGTCGATAGTCGTGGACACCCGTATATGTCAATGAATCAACAGGTGCAACTCCGTTGTCATCATACCCCACGGCTGGTTCATATATGATTGCCTTTCCTGCCCGTTGATTAACGCCATGAATACAAGTCGTGTAGCTATACGCATCTGGTCGTACTGAGCTCATTCCGTAACCGTCGTAGTATTGTCCCGCCTCAGTTGAAATGTGACTCCTACCGCTCCATTGTTTGGAGCATGGAGGAGCACCATGAAGGAAGGGAAAAGGGAAAGGCGGCGCCAGTTTACGGCGGAGGAAAAGGCCATCATCCTGCGGCGGCATCTGTCTGAGAAGGTCGCAGTCTCAGATCTGTGCGAGGAATACAAGATCCAGCCCAGCCTGTTCTACGTATGGCAGCGCCAGGCTTTCGAGAACTTGGGTGTCACCCTTGAAGACCGTCGCACGGGTGCTCGTAGCGGGACAGATGGCAGGGCTTCAGCCGGAGAGTCAGCCAAGCAGAAACAGACTATAGCGCGGCTTGAGGCGCAGCTTCAGAAGAAGGACTCGATAATCGCGTTCGTCTCCGAGGAGCATCTGGCGTTGAAAAAAAAGCTTGGGGAGAGCTAAGAGGCAGATGGGTGCCTCCAGATTTGCGCGATCAGGTGGTCGATTTCGTGCACGAGTTCGCCACGCGGAGCGAGCTCAGGACCTGTTGGGTGCTGAATCGGCTCGCAATCCATCGTCAGCAGTTCTATCGATGGGAGAAGCGATATGGGCGAGTGAACACGCACAACGGTCAGATACCACGCGATCACTGGCTCACGGAAAAAGAGCGGCAAGCGATCCTCGATTATCACGACACGCACGCACCGGAGGGATATCGGCGTATGACGTTCATGATGCTCGATGCGAACATCGTGGCGGTGAGCCCGGCCACGGTGTACCGGGTGCTGAAGACGGCCGGCGTGCTGGATCGTTGGAATGGGAAACGATCCTTGAAAGGCCTGAAGGGAACCGGCTTCGTGCAGCCGCTTGTTGCGCACGAGCACTGGCACATGGACATCAGCTACATCAATGTCGCTGGGACGTTTTACTACCTGAGCTCGGTCCTGGACGGTGCAACGCGCTTCATGATCCACTGGGAACTCCGGGAGTGCATGAAGGAGCGAGACGTGGAGACGGTGCTGCAACGTGCGCGGGAAAAGTATCCGGATGTGTTTCCGAGGATCATATCGGACAATGGACCGCAGTTCATCGCGAAGGACTTCAAGGAGTTTATTCGGATGTCCGGAATGACACACGTGAGGACGTCGCCGTACTATCCGCAATCGAATGGAAAGCTGGAGAGATGGCACCAGACGCTCAAGGTCACGACGATTCGTCCTGGAGCACCAGCCACTCTCGACGAAGCGCGTCGTCTGGTGGAAGGCTTCGTGGAGTATTACAATCACGAACGTCTGCACAGCGCGATCGGCTTCATCACTCCGGCAGACATGCTGGCCGGTCAAGGAGCGGCGATCTGGCAGGCTCGCGATCAGAAGCTCGAGGCGGCGCGCAGTCAGCGCCGTGCACTCTGGGGCGAGAACTCAATCACGCAGCAGACAGCGCTCGCATTTGTGTGTTAAACAACGGCCCACGAGTCACATTACCGCTGAACCGGGACAGTATGTGCCACCTTGGGCTGACTGGGCACAATCCTGTGCCATGTATGTGCCGTGTGTTGAACTTCGAATTGCGACAACAGGGTGCTCATGGCCATCGAATGGATTAATCCATGTTGTGATCTCTCCAGCCCAGTTACCTTGGACGCCGTACTGTTCTCCCACTCCGGCAATACGGTTTCGGAACGGAAGCAGCCCGCCATGCGCTTCAGTGAGTGCAAAAATCGGGAGACCGTAAGGCCAGCCCGGACCCTTTTGGATTACGAGATATATCCCCTCCAAGTCATTCTGATGTCCGGCGTCGGCGACACCCGTTACACTGAAGCCATTATCCCACGGGTGGTAGAAGTAGTAACTGGAGTTCCCCCGATTTGACAGACACGGGGTTTACGCTGCCACCTCGTGTGGTAGCGTTTGCATCTCGCAGTCTCTTGCGCACTTCGCTTCGTAGTCGGCAGGGCTGAGATAATCAATCGAGGAGTGCCGACGCTCTCGATTGTACCATACTTCGATGTATTCAAAAAGAGATGCCCTAGCTTCTTCTCTCGTTTGCCAGGCTGCGTCGTTGACCAGTTCCTTCTTCAGTGTGGCGAAGAAGCTCTCAGCCACAGCGTTGTCCCAGCAATCGCCCTTCCGGCTCATGCTGCACATCATCCCGTTCTGATCAAGAAGCTCTCGATAGTCCCCACACGCGTACTGACTTCCGCGATCCGAATGATGCAACACGCCAAGTTCTGGAGTGCGCTGCGAGAGCGCCATCCTGAGCGCATCAAGTGTCAACGATCTCTCCATCGTGTGCTTCATGCTCCATCCCACCACCCGCCTGGAAAACAGATCCAGGATCACTGCCAGATACAGCCAGCCCTCCGCCGTCGGAATGTACGTGATGTCACTCACCCACACCCTGTTCGGA
>DAHUXM010000019.1 GCA_027307165.1 Gemmatimonadota bacterium
GCTGCCCGAGGGTATGGAGATGGTGATGCCGGGCGACAACGTCCAGATGACGATCGAGCTGATAACGCCGATCGCTATGGACGAGGGGCTCAGGTTCGCCATCCGCGAGGGCGGCCGCACCGTCGGTGCCGGCGTCGTCGCGAAGATACTACAGTAGGAGTAGTAGGATATGCGCAGGGGCGACCCGCCGTGGTCGCCCCTTGGGTAGGCACGGTGGCCTGCCCGTACGAGCCGTTAGATCTCAAATACTCGAGTTAAAACATGCCACGCGATAAGATCATCCTAGCGTGCAACGATTGTAAGAACAGGAATTACTTCACCACTAAGAACCGTCGTCTGCATCCAGAACGGGTCGAGTGGAAGAAGTACTGCCCGCGTTGCGATTGCCATAAGGTTCATAAGGAAACGAAGTAGATGGCCCGGGAAGCGGTTCCTGCGACAGTCGAGCCACACGTCAACCCTGTTGTGCGTTGGACCAGGGAACTCGTCACGTTCTACAACGAAGTGATCGCGGAGATGCGCAAGGTCGTCTGGCCTGACCGTGCGCAGCTCAAGGACATGACGATCAAGATCATCATCTTCGTGCTGTTCATCGGAGCGGTGATCGCCATCATCGACGTGATATTCCAGGCGATACTCGTGCGCGGTATTCCGTCGCTGTTCGCGGGGCACTAGACCGTGGATTTCAGATGGTATGCGGTTCAGACGACGTCCGGGCACGAGAACAAGGTGCGAACGCTGATCGATCGCAAGATCGAGAGTGACTCGCTGCCGCCGGATCAGCGCATGATCCGTCAGGCTCTGGTTCCGACGCAGGAAGTCGTCGAGATAAAGAACGGCAAGAAGGTCAACGTCGCACGCAAGATCTTTCCGGGTTACGTGCTGGTCGAGATGGTCCTGAACCAGGACACTCTTCACACGATCAACGGAATCCAGGGCGTCATCAAGTTCGTGGGCCACAAGGACCGCGAGCCGCACGCCCTTCGACCCGACGAAGTGAACCGCCTGCTCGGCCTCGCCGAGGAAGAGGAGACGGTCGCTGCGAAGGAAGAGATCCCGTTCATGGTTGGTCAGGCGGTAGCGATAACGACAGGGCCGTTCACGGATTTCAACGGGACTGTCGAAGAAGTGCTTTCGGAGAAGGGCAAGGTCCGGGTGTCGGTGTCGTTGTTCGGGCGACCGACGACGGTGGAGTTGGATTACCTGGATCTGAAGGGGTATTAGGATGGTAGGGGCGACGCATGCGTCGCCCGTAACACCGGATACATGGATAGCAGGGTATAGCAGGGTATAGCAGCGTTTAGCAGGGGATAGCAGGATAGCAGGATAGCGCGGCGCGATCAGCGTATCGGTCCGCCCAACCAGTCGGATACCACAACGACTCTAAACACACCGTGGGGGTTCGAAGCCCGCAGCGGATCGCGGGTGAAAACGTTTAAGGAGTATCATGGCAAAAAAGGTCATCGGATTCGTCAAGCTGCAGATCCCTGCAGGTAAAGCGAACCCGGCGCCCCCCGTCGGTACGGCTCTCGGACCGCAGGGAATCAACATCATGGCCTTCTGCAAAGAGTTCAACGCTCGGACGCAGGGACAGGATGCGATTCTCCCGGCAGAGATCACGATCTACGCGGACAAGTCCTTCACTTTCATTCTCAAGACGCCGCCCGCGGCGTTCCTGCTGAAGAGAGAAGCTGGTGTGGAGAAGGGCTCAGGTGCGCCGAATCGCAACAAGGTGGGATCTGTCACAAAGGCACAGGTGCGCAAGATCGCGGAGCTCAAGATGCCCGATCTCAACACTGAATCCATCGAGTCGGCAATGGCGATGATCGCCGGCGCCGCTCGCTCGATGGGTCTGGAGGTGCGCGACTGATGCGCAAGCACGGAAAGAAGTTCGTCAACTCCGCCAAGCGTGTGCAGGAAGGCCTGGCGTATGAGGCTACAAAGGCGCTCGAACTCGTGAAGACGGGTGCGTTCGCCAAGTTCGACGAGACGGTCGAGGTTGCAGTCCGTCTGGGTGTCGACCCGCGTCACGCGGATCAGATCGTGCGTGGAACGGTCGTTCTACCAGCTGGTACCGGTAAGTCCGTACGCGTGCTCGTTATCGCCGTTGGCGACAAGGCACGTGAGGCGGAGGCTGCGGGCGCCGATTTCGTCGGCACCGAGTTTCTCCAGAAGATCAAGGACAACTGGCTCGATTTCGACGTGCTCATCGCGACCCCGGATCAGATGGGGCAGCTGGGCGCGCTCGGACGTGTACTCGGACCGCGCGGACTGATGCCGAACCCCAAGGCGGGTACGGTGACGTTCGACGTGGGCCGCGCTGTGAAGGAAGTGAAGGCCGGTAAGATCGAGTTCCGCGTCGACAAGGGCGGGAACGTGCACGCAGCCATCGGGAAGGTCTCCTTCGCGCTGGACGCGCTGCAGACGAACTTCGCGGCATTCATGGATCAGATAGTTCGCTCCAAGCCGGCTGCGGCGAAGGGCGTGTATGTGCGGAACGTCGCGGTGTCCAGCACCATGGGCCCGGGCGTCACCGTAGACACCACGCCGTACCGCTAGGAGATAGCCATCATGAAGAGAACCGAAAAGGAACAGCTCGTCACCGAGCTTACCGACAAGATCAAGGGCGCCTCGGCGGTGTATTACACCGACTTCACCGGATTGAACGTGAAGCGGATGACCGAGCTGCGCCGACGCCTGCGTCGTGCGGGCGTGGAGTACGTAGTCATCAAGAACACGTTGGCCCTGCGGGCGGTGAACGAGAGTGGTCTCGCCGGATCGCGGCTGCGTGGACCGACCGGAATCGTGGTGGGCAAGGACGCTGTAGCGGCGGCCAAGGTCCTCAGCGACTTCGCCAAGGAGAACGAGCAGAAGCCCGAAGTGAAGGGTGGCCTGCTCGACGGCCGCGCCATTCAGCCGGCGCAGGTGCAGCAACTCGCATCACTCCCCTCGCGGGAGCAATTGCTGGCTGAACTCGGAGCCGGCCTCATGTCCCCTATGGCAGCCTTTGCGGGCGCCATGAACGGACTGTTGTACATGTTCGCAGGGGCGCTCGATGCGCTCAAGACTCAGCGCGAAGGCGCCTAACACACCACGGAGATTTACTACAATGGCTAACGCTACCTCTCTCAGCAAAGACGAAATCCTCGACGCGATCGGCAACATGACCGTGCTCGAGCTGTCCGAGCTCGTCGATGCATTCAAGACCAAGTTCAACGTAACGATTGCAGCCGCTCCAGTTGGTGCGGCTCCTGCAGCAGGTGGCGCGGGTGGCGCCGCTGCTCCGGCCGCCGAAGAGCAGACCGAGTTCACGGTCAACCTCAAGGAAGCCGGCGCGAAGAAGATTCAGGTCATCAAGGTCGTGCGCGAGCTCACCGGTCTTGGCCTCAAGGAAGCGAAGGATCTCGTCGACGGCGCACCGCAGGCTGTAAAGACCGGTGTGACCAAGGACGAGGCTGCCACAATGAAGGCGAAGCTGGAAGAGCAGGGTGCGGTTGTCGAGGTGAAGTAACCATCACAACTGAAGGTCCTGTAGTTCCCTAGCGCTCCAACCCGGATGCCACGAAAAAAATCGTGGCATCCGGGGCGGAGCTGTTTGCGCCTGTGCCCAAAGGTGAATGTATGCCCCAAACGTTGAAGCAAATCTCGTTCGCAAAGTTGGAGACCGGCATGGAAATGCCGCATCTCCTGGATATCCAGGTGCAGGCCTTTCAGTCGCTGCTGCAACGCGACGCGGCCGAGCACGAGCGCGAAGACTTAGGTCTCGAACGCGTCTTCAAGGATCTCTTTCCAATCACCGACGTCCACGAGAATTTCTCGCTGGACTTCAAGAGCTACACGGTCGGCGAGCCGAAGTACTCCGTAGCGGAGTGCATCGAGCGCGACATGACCTACAGCGCGCCGCTCAAGGCAACGCTCCAGCTCATAGTGTTCGAAGAGACTGCTGATGGCAAGCGGCCCAAGAATATTATCGAAAAGGAAGTGTACCTCGGCGAGCTGCCGCTCCTGACTTCGCTCGGAACGTTCGTGATCAACGGCGCCGAGCGCGTCATCGTGAGCCAGCTGCACCGCTCTCCGGGTGTGGTGTTCGAGGAAGCGACGCATCCAAACGGACAGCGTCTGATTTCCGCGCGCATCATTCCGTTCCGCGGATCGTGGGTCGAGTTCACCGTGGACATCCACGACGTGATCTACGTCCACATCGACAAGAAGAAGAAATTCCCGGCGACGGCTCTGCTGCGCGCGCTGGGGTACGGCTCCAACTCGGACATTCTGCGACTCTTCTTCGCCATTCGCGAGCTCGATCTCGTGAAGAAGCGCGAGAGCCGCATGGATCTTCGTGAGGTGGTCGGTGCGATCATCGCCGAGGACATCAATCTCGCCGGTGAAGCGTCCGATCCCGAGGCGCCCAAGCTCAAGACCAAGAAGGCCCGCGCGCAGCGCGAGCGTGATGAGTCCGAGCTGCTCGTCAAGGAAGGCGACGAGCTGACAGAAGAAGTGTTCAACCGCCTGCGTCGTCTCAACATCGAGACGGTCAAGGTGTTCGCGTCGTACACACTGGTCGACGTCCGCGATGAGATGGACGCGGTCGAGCGCGGCGAGCGTCCGGCGCGCCGTACAATCGCAATTGACGCAGTCGACAACAAGACGGGTGAAGTGATCGCCGAAGCCGGCGAGCAGCTCACCGACGCCGTCGTGAAGCGGCTGCGCGACGCGGAGATCGGCAAGGTTTACGTGTTCGTCCCGTCGGGACGCGCCGAATCCACGCTGATCCGCAACACGCTGCTCAAGGATCCGACCAAGTCGGAAGACGAGGCACTCAAGCAGATCTATTCGCTGCTCCGGCCGGGCGATGCGCCCAACCGCGAGACGGCGCGAGACGCGCTCAACCGGCTCTTCTTCTCGCCCAAGCGTTACGATCTCGGCCGCGTAGGACGTTACAAGATCAATCAGCGCCTGAACACCAATCGCCCTGCGGGCGAGACGGTGCTCACCAAGGAAGATTTCGTCGCCATCATCCGCTACCTCATCGAGCTGCACGAGGGACGGGGCGACGTGGACGATATCGATCACCTCGGCAACCGTCGTATCCGGTCGGTTGGAGAGCTGATCGCGAACCAGTTCAGTGTTGGTCTCTCACGCATGGCGCGCCTGGTCAAGGAGCGCATGTCGATCAATACCGATCCGGAAAAGATCTCGCTCGACGATCTCGTGAACGCGCGCACCGTCTCGGCGGTGATCCAGGCGTTCTTCGGCTCGTCGCAGTTGTCACAGTTCATGGATCAGACGAATCCGCTCGCCGAGCTGACGCACAAGCGTCGTCTTTCGGCGCTCGGACCGGGTGGTCTGACACGCGAGCGCGCAGGCTTCGAAGTGCGCGACGTGCACTACTCGCAGTATGGCCGCATGTGCCCGATCGAGACGCCTGAAGGTCCGAACATCGGACTCATCACGTCACTCGCGACGTTTGCTCGCGTGAACGACCTCGGCTTCATCGAGACACCGTACTTCGTGGTGAAGAACGAGAAGGTTACCAGGGAAATCGCATGGCTCGACGCCAACCGTGAGGAAGGTGCGATCATCGCGCAGGCAAATGCAGCGCTCAATCCGGACGGTTCGTTCATGGATGAGCTGGTGCTGTGCCGTCAGGGTGGCGACGTGCCGCTCTCGGCGCCCGACCGTATCGATTACATGGACGTCGCGCCCGAGCAGCTCGTCTCGATCGCAGCGGCCTTGATTCCGTTCCTCGAGCACGACGACGCCAACCGCGCGTTGATGGGCTCGAACATGCAGCGTCAGGCAGTTCCTCTGCTCAATCCGCGTACGCCGATGTGCGGCACGGGACTGGAGGAGAAGGTCGCGCGCGATTCCGGCGCGGTCGTGATAGCGCTGCGTGCCGGTGTGGTGTCGAGTGTCACCGCCGACGAGATCGTCGTCGATGCGGATGAAGCTCAGCAGAAGAAGCACAGCGATCGGCCGCTCGCGCGTCTGACGCAGCACGACAGGTACAAGATCAAGAAGTACTGGCGCACCAACCAGGACACCGCGATCAATCAGCGACCGCTGGTATATCGCGGCCAGAAGGTTGCCGCCGGCGACGTACTCGCCGACGGCGCGTCCACGGAACAGGGCCAGCTCGCACTCGGAGCGAACGTCACGGTGGCGTTCATGCCGTGGTACGGACACAACTTCGAGGATGCCATCGTGTTGAGCGAGCGTCTGGTGAAGGACGACGTGTATTCGTCGATCCATATCCAGGAACTCGAGCTGCACGTTCGCGACACGAAGCGTGGCCAGGAAGAAATCACGAAGGAAATTCCGAACGTCGCCGAGGAAGCGCTCACGGATCTGGATGAGCGCGGAATCGTCCGCATCGGTGCGCACGTCAAGCCGGGCGACATTCTCGTCGGCAAGATCACGCCAAAGGGCGAGACGGAGCTGTCTCCGGAAGAGAAGCTCCTGACCGCAATCTTCGGTGAGAAGGCGAAGGATGTGAAGGACTCCTCGCTCAAGGTGCCGCCAGGAATGGAAGGCGTCGTCATCGACGTCAAGATCTTCTCGCGTGTGGAAGATCAGGTCGTCGAGAAGGATCGCGGCGAGCGCATCGGAGAGATCCGGCGCGTTGAAGGTCTCGAGAAGATTCGCGTGAACGCCGTCCGTGACGGCGAGCTGCTGGATCTCCTTGCAGGCCAGACAGTCGCGCTCGCACTCAAGTCGGGTACGGTGGAAGAGGCGATTCCGCAGGGAACGCGTCTCACGCCTGAAGTGCTCGACGAAGTCAATTTCGCCGCCCTCGACCTCAAGACGCTTCGCGTCGAGGACAAGGACGTGAACGAGCGTATGCGCGTCATCATCGACGCTGCAAACGACGAGAAGGCGAAGCTCGAAGAGAAGGCTGAAGAGCGGATCGACCGTGTGTTGCAGCCGGATGAGCTGCCACCTGGTGTGATCCAGCTCGTGAAGGTTTACATGGCCGAGAAGCGCAAGATCTCGGTTGGTGACAAGATGGCCGGCCGACACGGCAACAAGGGTATCGTTGCGCGTATCGTGCCTGAGGAGGACATGCCGTTCCTCCCCGACGGACGGCCAGTGGACATCGTTCTGAACCCGCTCGGCGTTCCGAGCCGTATGAACGTCGGACAGATTCTCGAGACCCACCTCGGGTGGGCCGCGAAGCTGCTCGGCTTCTACGCCAAGACACCGGTGTTCCAGGGTGCGAACGAGCGCGAGATCGGCATGCTGCTCAAGCTTGCCGCGCTGACGTGGGTGCGTGACGCCCTGCAGCTGGGCGGCACGAACTTCAGGATGACGGACGAGGAAGTGCGCGTCCTGTTGAACGACATCAAGCCGGAAAGCTCGGAAGCCACACGTACCGAGCTGCTGTCTGATGCAACGCTCAACGATCTCGGAGCCAAGGGTCGTGGCGCTGGAACGAAGGCGATCTATGCTCGCGTTCGTGACTTCGTCGCTGCCACAACGAAGGATCTGGTTGCGCGAGAGGAGGCCGAGTTGGAGACTCAGCTCGCCTTCCACAAGGCCGCGATGGAGGATGAAGAGTACACGCAGCTGCATCGCGAATCGTTCGAAGCGCAGCTGAAGGGTCTGGAGAAGCAGCGCGCAGCAGGCGCGACGTCGTTGCTCCGCAGTCAGGAGCTTCCGGCGCTCGCGAGCACGATCGAGTCCAAGGATTTCGACGTCGATGCGGCTGCGACGGAGCTGATTCGCCTGGCAGGCATCACGCCTGGCGGAAAGGTTCGTCTGCGCGATGGACGTAGCGGTGAGACGTTCAACTCGCCCGTTACGGTTGGAACGATATACATGCTCAAGCTGTCGCACCTTGTCGATGACAAGATTCATGCGCGCAGCATCGGGCCGTACTCATTGGTGACGCAGCAGCCACTGGCCGGCAAGGCTCAGTTCGGCGGCCAGCGTTTCGGAGAGATGGAAGTGTGGGCACTGGAAGCGTACGGTGCCGCGCACACCCTGCAGGAGATCCTCACGGTCAAGTCTGACGACGTGAACGGTCGTAGCAAGGTTTATGAAGCAATTGTGAAGGGACAGAACCTGCCGGAGCCGGGAACGCCAGAGTCGTTCAACGTTCTCGTGCAGGAGCTGAAGGCGCTTGGCATCCACGTACGAATGGGTGCCAACGAATCCGGGTTCGCCGCCCGGATGAACGCCGAGCGTGACGGCCTCATCGCCGCTGAGAGTAACAGCAGCGGCAACGGGAGCGGGGAGTAAACTATGATTGATTTTCGCAATTCGCGCGAGACACGCGCGTCGGCGTTCGACTACATCCAGGTCCGGATCGCCTCGCCCGAGGAGATCCGTGGACCCAAGGATCCCAAGGAGCGCGAGCGGCTTGCAATGGCCGGCCTGCGCGACTGGTGGTCCTGGGGCGAAGTTCTCAAGCCTGAGACGATCAACTACCGGTCGTTCAAGCCTGAGAAGGACGGCCTGTTCTGCGAGCGCATTTTTGGTCCCGTAAAGGACTGGGAATGCCATTGCGGCAAGTACAAGAGGATCCGCTATCGCGGCGTGATCTGCGACCGTTGCGGTGTCGAAGTAACCCTGTCTCGCGTTCGCCGCGAGCGCATGGGTCACATCGAGCTCGCCGTTCCCGTCGCGCACATCTGGTTCTTCAAGACGCTGCCGTCGCCGATGGGAAACCTCGTCGACCTGACGCTGCGCGATCTCGAGAAGGTCATCTACTACTCGAACTACGTCGTCATCGATCCGGGCCAGCAGGACGTGCGCCCGAATCAGCTGCTCGACGAGGAAGAGTTTCTCACACTCAAGACGAAGGCGCGCGAGGAGAACGACGCTGCATTCCTCGCCGACATCGGAGCACCCGCCGTCCGTGAGCTTCTGCGTCGTCTCGACGTTGACAGTCTCGCGACGACGTTGCGCGACGATCTCGTCGACGAGAATTCACAGCACCGCAAGAAGCAGCTTCTCAAGCGTCTCAAGATCGTCGACGCGTTCCGCAATTCCGGTGACACGGGCGAGCCTCGCAACAAGCCCGAGTGGATGATCATGGACGTGGTTCCGGTAATTCCTCCGGATCTCCGCCCGCTGGTTCCGCTCGACGGTGGCCGCTTCGCGACTTCGGATCTGAACGATCTGTATCGCCGCGTCATCAACCGCAACAACCGCCTCGTCAAGCTCATCGCTCACCGTGCGCCGGAAGTCATCCTGCGCAACGAGAAGCGCATGCTTCAGGAAGCGGTGGATGCACTGTTCGACAACGGCCGTCGCTCCAAGGCGATCCGTGGCCGCGGCAAGCGTCCGCTCAAGTCGCTGTCCGACATGCTCAAGGGCAAGCAGGGCCGGTTCCGTCAGAACCTGCTCGGCAAGCGCGTCGACTATTCGGGCCGTTCGGTGATCGTCGTTGGTCCGGAGCTCAAGCTTCACCAGTGCGGTCTGCCGAAGGCGATGGCGCTCGAGTTGTTCAAGCCGTTCATCATTCACAAGCTCGTAGAGAAGGGAATCGCCGAGACGGTCAAGCGCGCCAAGAAGATCGTGGAGAAGGAATCACCCGAGGTGTACGAGATCCTCGAGGAGATAATCCGCGACCATCCGGTGATGCTGAACCGTGCGCCTACACTGCACAGACTCGGCATCCAGGCTTTCGAGCCGGTGCTGGTGGAAGGCAAGGCGATTCGTATTCACCCGCTCGTATGCGCCGCGTTCAACGCGGACTTCGACGGCGATCAGATGGCAGTACACGTGCCGCTCTCGTTCGAGGCGCAGCTCGAGTGTCGCCTGCTCATGCTTTCGAGCAACAACATTCTCAAGCCGTCCGACGGACGCCCGGTCGCAGAGCCCAGCCAGGACATCGTGCTTGGCTGCTACTTCGCGACCAAGGCGCCGCCGAATTTCGAGAACATTCGCGATACCGCGAAGACATTCTCGAACATCTCGGAAGTCGAGATGGCGATGTCGCGTGCCCGCGTGCAGTACAGCACGCCAATCCTCTACTGGGTGGACGACAAGGACGGCGCGCGCTGGGAGTACACGACGGCAGGTCGCGCGATGTTCAACGCGATCGTACCGCCGGAGCTTGGCTTCCAGAACAAGGACATGAAGAAGAAGGCGCTTGGCGAGCTTGTCTTCCAGTCGTACCGTCAGGCCGGGCTGAGCACCACGGTGCAGCTGCTCGATCGTCTGAAGGAGTTCGGTTTCCGCAACGCAACGCGCGGTGGTGTATCCATCGGCATCGAAGACCTGCACATTCCGGCCGAGAAGGAGACGTTGCTGCGCGAAGCCGAGCAGCGCGTCGAGCGGTTCGAGCGTGCTTATCAGACTGGTAACATCACGAACGGCGAGCGCTACAACAAGGTCATCGACACCTGGACGCACGCGAATAACGATGTCGCGGACGCGATGGTGAAGGCGATGCGCGAGTCACATCAGGGCTTCAACCCTGTGTTCATGATGTTCGATTCCGGCTCGCGCGGTTCGCGCGACCAGATCCGTCAGCTCGCTGGTATGCGCGGACTGATGGCCAAGCCGCAGAAGAAGCTGACAGGTGGAATTGGCGAGATCATCGAAAGCCCGATCAAGTCCAACTTCCGTGAAGGACTGTCGGTGCTGGAGTACTTCATCTCCACACACGGTGCACGCAAGGGACTGGCCGACACGGCGCTCAAGACCGCGGACGCTGGATACCTCACGCGTCGCCTGGTGGACGTCGCGCAGGATGTGACGATCACCGAAGAGGATTGCGGAACCGTACATGGACTCGAAGTCGGCGCTCTCAAGGAAGGCGAGGACGTCATCGAGCCGCTGTCGGAGCGCATCGTCGGAACTGTCGCGGCTGAGGACGTGTTCGATCCGCAGGAGCGCGACGCGAGCAATCGTTCCACGCTGCTCGTCGAAGCGGGCCAGCTCATCAGTGAAGAGACGGCACGTGCAATCGAGGATTCCGGACTGGAGACGGTCAAGATTCGCTCGGTGCTCACGTGTGAAGCAAAACGTGGTCTGTGCCAGATGTGTTACGGTCGCAACCTCGCCACCATGGGTATGGTGGACAAGGGCGAGGCCGTCGGCATCATCGCGGCGCAGTCGATCGGCGAGCCGGGCACGCAGCTCACGCTGCGCACGTTCCACATCGGTGGAACGGCTGCACGTATCGCAGAGCAGACAGCACGCAAGAGCAAGGTGGCCGGTGTCGTCGAGTACGGCGATCGCCTCGTCACGGTTACGAATACCGAAGGCGGCAAGATCGTCACGTCGTACGAAGGTGAGCTCACCATTCGCGCGTCGGGCGATCGCTCGACGGGTGTTGGCGCACGCCTTCAGGTACCGCTTGGCGCCACGATGATGGTGAAGGATGGCGACGAGGTGAAGAAGGACCAGGTGATCTTCACCTGGGATCCGTACACCACGCCAATCATCGCCGACGTCGAGGGTGCCGTGAAGTTCGTCGACCTCGTCGAAGAGGAGTCGGTGTCCGAGGAGCTCGACGAGCTCACCGGTCTACGCCAGCGCGTCGTCATCGAGGATCGTGAAAAGAAGTTGCATCCGCACATCGAGATCTGGAACGTCAAGGGCGGCAAGGATCAGCGCGTCCGCGACTTCGTGATCCCGGTTGGCGCTCAGTTGATCATCAACGATGGCGATCAGGTCACGCCTGGTACGATCATCGCCAAGATCAGCCGCGAAGCGTACAAGACTCGCGACATCACGGGCGGTCTGCCGCGTGTCGCAGAATTGTTCGAAGCGCGCAAGCCCAAGGATCCTGCCACGATCTCCGAGATCGACGGCGTGGTTCGCTTCGGCGACATCAAGCGCGGCAAGCGCGAGATCTTCGTGCAGCCGATGCGTGTCGAGAACGGCGTTTCGGTCACGGACGACGCTGTCGAGGCGCAGGTTTACGAGGTCGCGGCAGGCAAGCACCTGCGTGTGCACGAGGGAGGCCGAGTGCGCGCCGGTGATCGTCTGTCGGAAGGTCCGGTCAATCCGCACGACATTCTGCGGATCAAGGGACCGCGCGCGGTGCAGGAATATCTGCTGAACGAAGTGCAGGAAGTGTATCGCCTGCAGGGTGTGAAGATCAGCGACAAGCACATCGGCGTGATCGTTCGCCAGATGTTGCAGAAGGAGCGTGTGCTCGATTCCGGAGAGACGGAATACCTGGAAGCCGAGCATGTCGATCGGACGATGTTCCGTGAGACAAACGCGCGCGCCGAGAAGAAGGGGAAGAAGCCGGCCACGTCGGAGCCTCTGCTCCTTGGTATCACCAAGGCGTCGTTGACTACGCAGTCCTTCATCTCCGCCGCTTCATTCCAGGAGACGACCCGAGTGCTGACGGATGCAGCTATCCGTGGCGCCAAGGACGACCTCATGGGCCTGAAGGAGAACATAATCATCGGCCACCTGATTCCGGCCGGTACTGGTGTGTATCGCTATCAGGAGGTGGACATCGAAGGCGTGTCGGTGCCAGCACCGATCGTCGAGGAGCCACCTGAGCCGACGATGGAAGAGATTCTCGCCGCTGGTGACGAGGACGAGGATTTCCGTCCGGGAAAGGCAGGAGCTGCGGCAGGTGCAGCGGCGAGCCCTCCGGGGATTGCCAAGCTGCTCGGCGAGCTCGAGTAGCAGAACGCGATACAGTTGACGCGAGAGGCGCATCCAGTCTGGATGCGCCTCTCGTCGTTTCACTCCAGAACTTCCGGCCGCCCGAACAGAAGTTGTACCATGGGATCCGCTTCGGGAGACGCCAGCACGTACACGTGATCGCCCGGCTGCAATTCCGTCGAACCCTCCGCGACGAGCAGCTCGGAGCCGCGAACGATCATCGTGACAGCGGCACCGTCCGGAAACGGGACTTCGGATAGTGGAACACCGCATACGGGCAGTGCCCTGTCCACGAAATACGATCTGAGCGAGCTCTGCATCGGCTCGCTCGATTCGATCACGATCGTCGCCGCCGCCTCGGGCGTCGCCGCTCCAACCACGCCCAACTTGCGCGCGAGCCACGCCACGATCGTGCCTGGCATCAGCGTGTTGAGAACGACGATGAAGAACACTACATCGAAGATTCGGCGCGCGCCGGGAATGCCGGCCATTACGGGGATAGTTGCAAGCACGACAGGAACCGCGCCGCGCAGCCCCACGATGCCGATGAACGTCGTTTCGCGGAGTGAATAGCGAAACGGTGCGAGACACAGCGCAACGGCGGCTGGACGCGCGACCAGCGTGAGCACGAGTGCGAGGCCGAGGCCCGGTAGTGCTGCGGATGCAAGGCGCGTGGGAAACGCGAGCAGCCCGAGCACGAGGAACATCCCGATCTGCGCCAGCCATGCGAACGCATCGTGCACGCGAAGAATCGCCGGTCGGTGTGGCAGCTGCGTCGCGCCTGCGATCACGACCCCCGCGACATAGACTGCCATGAAGCCGCTTCCGTGCAGCAGCGTGGTAACGCCAAAAACCGTCATCGCTATGGCGAGCGTGAGCACGGGATAGAGACCGGCGGACTCGAGGCGTACCTGAGTTATGAGTCTTGTCGACCCCTTGCCGGCGAGCCATCCTGCGCCGCCGCCAACCACGATCTCGAATGTCGCAGTGAGCGGGAGTGTCCAGACGCTCCCGCCATTCTCGATCGTGCGATACAACACGAACGTCGTGAGTGATATCGTGAGGAGGATCGCAATGGGATCGTTGAGTCCGGACTCCGCTTCCAGCAACCGGCCGACGCGTGATTTGAGCGAAGTGCCGCTGCCGCGCAGCGTCGCGAACACCGCAGCTGCATCGGTCGACGAAACCACCGCTCCGATGAGCAGCGCGATCGGCCAGTCGAGGCCGCCGGCAAGATGCGCGAACGCAGCCAGTACTCCAGCTGTTGCAATCACACCGACTGTCGCGAGCAGAAGGGCCGGCGCGGCCACCGGACGCAGCGACGACGGCGGCGTGTTGAGCCCGCCATCGAAGAGTATGAGCACCAGTGCGACGACACCCGCGCGGAACGCGAAGCTGTAGTTCTCGAACGCAATGTGGCCGAGTCCTTCCGAACCTGCCAGAAGTCCCACCGCAATGAAGCCAAGTGCGATTGGAATCCCGATGCGTCCCGTGAGGCGGGTCAGAACAACGGAGCCGCCCAGAAGAATGCCGACCGTCGCAAGTATCGCCGCGATCGCAATGGGTGCGTTCACGGAATTCGCGGCACGGCCGGCGAACGCCGTCCTGCGCAGCTCACATCACGCAAGGGCGACGTCCGCCGTCTCACTGCCGATCAGCGCCAGCCGGTCATCGGAAGTCCTGATGCTTGTCTGGGCCATGGCGCAGTGTCAGAAGGGTCCCGATCACGACGAGCGCGATCGCAGGGTAGAATGCCAGGGTACGTTGTTCCTGCGGGAGCAGCAATGCAAGAAGCATCACTCCGAGGCCGAGGAAGACGGCTGTAAGTCCTGGCTCGCGCCGGAACCAGCTTCGTCGCACGGGTTGAGCATCACCGGAGCGGCGTTCGGCCGCCGTATATGTATTTTCGGGCATGTTGGGATTGACGGATTGGGGCGCAAGGCCCCCTTCCGTCGATCCCGACGGTCAGGCAGGCCGCGCCAATGAATTCGTGAAAGGCGACATGTCGAGGTGCTGAGGAGGTCCGGTTGCGCGATATCCTCGCCTGATAGGCTGGATACGCGCGTGGTGGGCAGCGGCGGACTGCCCGCGCCCGGTCTCCTGCTCTGGAACGATGAGCGCAAGTGCAGCGAACGCGGTGCCGTGCTGTCTAGCAGCATGGGGCGCTACCCCGCGCGGGGCCGGAGCGAAAACGACCGGGGCTGGCGCCGCCCAGGCCGGATCTGCGGCTGGTGCCTCATGACTGGAATCAGAGGCTGAGAGGCCGATCGCAAATACAGATGTGTGTTCATGCGCCGGCGCGTTCTGCCCAACGGCCGCGAAGCTGGAGCGAGCTCCGGTCGCGGTGAAAAGGCAGAGAAGCAGGGTTATGAGACGCCGCATGATACCTTCAATCTAACCGGACAGGGCAATATCGAGAAACCGGATGAGGCTGCCGGGTTGCTGCAGCGGCCTCCGCCCTCTAGATTATCCAGGCTGTGGCCACTCCGTTGTGGAGGGCCTTTCCTTGTCGATCCATGGTAAATGCCGACAATCAATCAGCTGGTACGCCAGAGCCGCAGCGATGTGGCCAAGAAAGAAAAGGCGCCAGCGCTCAAGTCCAATCCCCAGAAGCGTGGCGTGTGCACTCGCGTGTACACCACCACCCCCAAGAAGCCTAACTCCGCCCTCCGCAAGGTTGCGCGCGTTCGTCTCACCAACGGCTTCGAAGTCACCGCATACATCCCGGGCGAGGGTCACAACCTGCAGGAGCACTCGATCGTGCTCATTCGCGGTGGTCGTGTGAAGGACCTGCCTGGCGTTCGTTACCACATCGTGCGCGGCACTCTCGACGCCTCTGGCGTCAATGGCCGTAATCGCAGCCGCTCGAAGTACGGGACCAAGAAGCCGAAGGCCGGCGGAAAGGCCGCACCGACCAAGGGGAAGAAGTAAATGAGCCGTCGCAAAAAGTCAGTCAAGCGCACCATCCTTCCGGATTCGCGCTATGACAGCCAGACCGTGGCGAAGTTCATCAACGTCATGATGTATCAGGGCAAGAAGAGCACGGCCGAGCGCATCTTCAACGACGCGATGGACAGCGTCGAGGCGAAGACCGCTCAGCCCGGCGTTACGGTCTTCAAGCAGGCGATCGCCAACCTCAAGCCGATGGTCGAAGTGAAGAGCCGTCGCGTCGGCGGCGCCACCTACCAGGTTCCAGTCGAAGTCCGTCCCGAGCGCCGCACGGCACTCGCGATGCGCTGGCTGATCCTCTACTCACGCGGCCGCAACGAGAAGTCGATGGCCGACAAGCTCGCAGCCGAAGTCATCGCGGCCAGCAAGGGCGAGGGCAACGCCGTGAAGAAGAAGGAAGACACCCACAGAATGGCGGAAGCCAACAAGGCGTTCGCGCATTATCGCTGGTAGCGGTCGCACACATCCGTAAACAAGAATCCCGCCTCGTCATCTGCACGAGGCGGGATTCTTGTTTGTCATCCGCGTTCACGCCCCGTAGTGAGCGCGCGCACACGCTGTCGAATTGCCGACACCCGCGGACGAAACTCGGGATCCGCGTTGCGCCACGCTGCGAGGACGCGCCGGTAGTGGCTGACGGCGCTGTCTGGCTCGCCTGCGCGATCGAACGCCTGGCCCAGCATCGCTTCGAGATCGGTCTGCGTGAGATAGTAATTCGACGCTTCGAGTGATCCGTGCAGCGGTGCCTGCAACACCGCAATCGCATCCCGCGGTCGTCCCTCAGCGATGAGCACCTTGCCCAGCTCCAGATTCACGCGATTGTATCCGTCGATCGGTGATACCATCGCGCCACGAAACTCACGCTCGGCAGCGACGTTGTCTCCGCGAGCTTCGAGGAGAAGTCCACGGACGTAGTGGTGCAGTACACGATCACGGAAGAACGCGCTCTGTCGGGCCCACAGTGCGACGCTATCAGCGAGCGCTGCGAGTCGTGTGGTGTCGTGTGCGGCAGCGATCGCCGTGGCCACGTGCGTCGTCATCCATATCCGGTGACGCGCGAGGAGGCCAGGTGCGTCTCTGGTGAACCCGCGCGCGGACTGCCACTCGTAATCGGAGATCGAGTCGAACTGTGCCGCGGCCAGCTCGAAGTGTCCCATCTCGAAATTCACCTGCGCGATCGCCAGAGCATCGAGGGAGCGAGGCGTGCTGAAACCCGGCGGCTCGTCCGCGCTGGTGCTCAGCATCTGCTCGGCGACGGCAAGTGCTTCGTGGAGACGTCCCTGACGCCTAAGGCTGATGATGAGCCACCACAGTGCGTCGCTTCGACGCGCCGCGTTGGCATCCTGGGCCTGGGCGCTCAACAGCTGATCCGCAACGGCGAACTGACCTGCACCGATCGCGATCGTCGCGCGCGTTATGACGTCTCCAGCGGGATCGGATGACAGGCGCTCCGCAGTGTGCTCGGCGGCGAGCGCGCTGTCGTAACGATTCTCGCGTGCGAGCATCGACGCGAGGTACCACCACGGTTCCTGCGTGTTCGGCTGCATTCGGGTCCAGTCTCGCGCCACTCGCTCGGTCGCGTCCATCGAGTCCGCGCCAATGTACGATGCGATCGCGAGCTCCAGCGCGTCACACGCACGACACCACGGTCTCCGTCCTACCAGACTGAGCGAGTCCATGTGGATCACGCGCTGGAAATGCGGAATGGCGCGGAGGAAGTCGCCGCTCCAGCCGAGTGCGCGGCCGAGCGCCAGTTCGCCGTCCGGGTCACCAGGGTAGCGCGCCACCAGCGACTCGGCGATTGCGAGCTGTGCTGGATCGTTGGTGGCGTATGCCCATGTCTGCCGAATGATCAGTCGCTCACGATCCGGAGCGTGACTGGCAAGACGAAGCGCGAGCGCAAGATCGCGCCGCGCAGCGAGTCCATCGGTCTGCTCCTCGCCGAGACCGGCGTAATACGCCGCCATCGCAAAAGTTGAATCCTCTTCCAGCGCCGCGTGAAACAACCTTACGGCAGCCGGCACTTCGCGACTGTAGAACGTGCGCAATCCCTCTTCATAGAGACGCTGCGCCGTCAGCGACGTCGTCGTCACACCGGTCAGCGGCCTGGTTGGTACGCGCAGTCCGAAATCGGTTGCAATCTGCGCGGTCGCACGATCCGCGAGCTCCACAACGTTACTTGCGCGGAAAGTCTGCGTCCCGTGCGTCGTACCCGTGGAGAGATCGACGCGGTGAACGTCGAGGCGGATCGTGCTGTCCGCGGCGCGAGACAGTACCGCCTCTATGAGCTGCGTCGCACCAGCGCGTCGTGCAGCGTCGGAGATCGCCGAGGGCGTCTCGTCATGCGCGCCGAGCTGACCAAGCACGTCATACAGCCTGGCGCGACTTATTACTCCGAGGCGTGGGATCCGCGCGAGATCGGTCGCCAGCAATTCCGCAAAAGTTCGCGTGATCGCACCGGTATCGGCCCCACTGGGATCCTGAATCCATCCCACCGCCACTATCGGCGGAGTATCCGCGCGCAGGAAGTATCGTGTAGCCAGGGCCGCGACTGCAATGAGGAGGAGGAACGGGAGCACGAGGAATGCGCGGTCGCGAGCGAACGTGCGTCGCATGCCGGTTGGCGCGATTGAATCATGCGCCGCCGTGACTTGCGCCACCGAGGCCGGTGCGGCTTCGTGCAAGCGCGCGCGTGGCTGCGTCCAGTCAGCATCGTCAGGAGTGTCTCCGTTCTTTTTCGGCGACAACGACGCGACTGCGTGCGATGGCTCCGTCCGGTTCCGCACCGCTTCGATCAGCGCACGGGTCTCCGCCGATGGCTCAGCAGCGAACTCGGTGGCAAGTGATGTTGCGAAGTCTGCGTACGCCCTCAGTGCACCCGCCCGGTCACCCTGACTATCCAGCAGGCGGACGAGACGCTGCAGCGACCGCTCGTCGTCGGGGTCGAGTCGGCTCGCGTATCGGCCCCAGTGGGCAGCTTCGCTCGGGCTGCCGCGACTCGCAGCCTCGTCAGCGAGCGTCCACGCGGCGTTGGTTGCGATTTGCCGTAGCTCATCCCGTGTCGAATAGAGCCAGTGCTCGAAAGCCGGCGATGGCTCATCCACGAAAAACCCAGCGAGAAAATCGCCATGATAAAGCGCCAGGGCGTCTTCGAGCCGGCCCCGCTGGTAGAGATCCATAAAGGCGGAAACGTCACACCGGAATACCGACGGGTCGATGCCGATCTCGTCCGCTCCGCGGTTGGCGACCACCTGTTCGCCCAGTGAGTGACGGAGAAAATAAAGAGACTGGCGCAGCGCCTGGCGAGCCTGTGCCTGGCTGAGTTCCGGCCAGAAGAGTCCGAACAGTCGGTCGCGGCGCTGAAAACCACGCGGCGATTCGACGGCGAGATAGCACAGAAGTGCCAGCCGCTTGGGTTGGGTAAGCACCGACCGCAGCTCACCGCCCTCAGACCCACGCAATGCGAGCGCGCCCAACGTATCAAGGCGAATCATTGTCAGCCTTAGACGAGGCCTTACCGCAGTCTGAATATGATATTGGCACTCGTAACTCGGCAAGTGACGGTGTCGTGACGGCCGCGTCACGGAAGGGCGTTTTGATATCGCCATTCAATTACCGCCGCACAGGCGTCACCTTCCCGAGCGGATTCAGACGTCCTGCGGACAAGTTCCATGGAGGCAAGGGTGAGCAACGGATTTCGAAAACTGGGCGTTGTCATGAGCCTGACTCTGGCCGTGACCTCGCTCGTGGCGAGCTTGGCGGGCGCCCAGGAGTTCTCTGCCGACGTCGTCACAACACCGGCGAAGGGCACGAACACGACCCGAGTTTACGTCGGGAAGACAAAGATGCGGATCCAGACGCTCCAGAACGGCCAACCGGAGGCGAGTGTGATCTGGGATGCCGGCCAGAAATCGACCGTGATCGTGATGGACAAGAACCGCTCGTACATCGGCGGCACTAACTCGCCGATACTGAACGCGGCGTTGAACGGGTCCGGGGCGCCCACGCTCGTCCGCCTGTTCGCGCCCGCAAGCAGCGATCCGTGCAGCACCTGGAACAACGCCGTTCTTCGCTTTCAGGACAGCGCGCACAAGGCGCCACACTTCACATGTCAGAGCGCGGGGGCCGACGTCGTGAACGGCCGTCCTGCTCAGAAGTGGGCGGTCACGACCACGGACGCGAACGGCACCACCCAGTCAGGCTACGCATGGATAGACAACAAGCTTCACGTCGTCAGCAGGTCGCAGGACAAGAACAGCCAAATGGACCTCCAGAACGTTCAGGAAGGGCCCCAGCCGGACGCTGTGTTTCAGATTCCAGCGGGCTACCACCAGATCGATGAGAGTGCACTGCTCATGCAGCTGAAAGGCGGCAGCACTGCGATTGCCGACATGTTCGGGGCGGCTGCAAAGGACGTTGGCAACAATGCCGCAAGCTCCACAGCTGAAGCGGCCAAGCAGAAGGCAAACGACGCGGTGAAGAAGACGATCAAGAGCGTGTTTCACTTTCCGTGAGTTTGGGGCTGTTCCGCTTCCTTACCGTTACGGAGCGGAGCAGCGCTGGCGGGACGGTTTTCGTACTTTATGGATGGAGGCAGGCCATCCATAACGCCGATCCCGATTCGCCATGCTCAGTCGTATAATTCGCAATGCTGTCACCGGTGGTACGTGCGCGTTGTCGGTCCTCATGCCGGCGCCACGCGCGTATCATCCGCCGCCGATCAAGCACGTATTCATCATCGTCCTCGAAAACCAGTCTTTCGAAACTACGTTCGGCGCGGACACCCAGATCCCGTACCTGGCCGACAGCATGACGAAGGCCGGCGCATTCCTCCGGCAGTACTACGGAACCGGCCACCTGAGTCTCGATAACTACATAACGATGATTTCAGGGCTCGCGCCGAATCCCGCGACACAGGCCGACTGCGGCCGCTACGTGGAATTCGTCGAGACCGGCATGGCAGCCGGCGGCCAACCCATCGGACTCGGCTGTGTCTATCCGGCGCACGTTCAGACGATCGCGAATCAGCTGTCCGCGCGACATCTGAAGTGGAGAGCGTACATGGAAGACATGGGCAATGATCCGACGCGTGAAGCGCGCACCTGTGGACACGCCGTAATCGGCCAACGCGATGCGACGGAGCGTGCCACGCCCACCGATCAGTACGCGGCGAAGCACAATCCCTTCGTGTATTTCCATTCGATCATCGATGACACCGTGTCGTGTCAGCGCAATGTCGTTCCGCTTACCGCGCTCGGCGCAGATTTGAGCTCGGCACGGCGGACGCCTAGCTACAGCTTCATCTCACCCAGTCTCTGTCACGACGGACACGATCGGCCGTGCAAGAGCGGTGAGCCGGGCGGATTGGTTTCGGCCAATGAATTCCTGAGCCACTGGGTACCGATCATTACGCACTCACCGGCATTTCGCGACGGCGGACTGCTCATCGTGACGTTCGACGAGGCGGCGAGCGCGGATGCGTCCGCGTGCTGCAACGAGCCGTCCGGCCCAAATACCAATCTTCCCGGCGCTCACGGTCCCGGCGGTGGTCGCATCGGCGCTGTGTTGATGTCGCCGTTCATCAAGCCGGGGACGGTATCGGATGTGCCGTACAACCATTATTCCATGCTTCGCAGTGTGGAGGACCTGTTCAGCCTCGAGCACCTCGGCTACGCCGGCGAAAAAGGCCTCGCGAGCTTCGGTCCGGACATCTACCGCAAGACCCGGGCGGGCAGGTAATTGCCGTTAACAACCGATGGACCGCCAGGTCTCACAAAGTGTACCATTTATTCACATATACCTCTCAACCGGAGACTGCGGTGAACGAAAAGCCACGATACGATTCACACGTGGCGGCCCCGGGAAGCAGCTGGCTCGGAATCGCCCGCAGAATCCCCGTTTCCCGCGTCCTGGGTGCCGCGGCACTGGTCGCAGGAATCACGTCGACCGCAACGGCTCAGAGTTCGGGAAACGGCTTTCTGTTCGAACAACCGGCCGGTAGCCTGACGCTCGGCGGCGGCTACGCGCACGCCAGTGCCGGCAGCGATATCTTCTCGTTCACCACCGATCAATTATCGGTCAACAAGAGTGATTTCAGCGGAATGACCGTAGGTGCCGACCTCGCAATACGTGTCGCCCCGCGATTCGACATTGTGCTCGGCACATCGTATTCCGGCACATCCACGCCGTCGAGCTATCGGCATCTCGTCGACCAGAACAATCAGGAGATCACGCAGACTACCGAGTTCCGGCGCGTTCCCGTGATGGTGAGCCTCAAGGCGTATCTCGCGGATCGTGGTCGATCCGTCGGACGGTTCGCGTGGGTGCCGTCGCGCTTCGCACCGTACGTCGGAGTTGGTGGTGGTGCGATGTGGTACAGATTCCGTCAGCACGGCGACTTCGTCGATGCCAACACCAGCAACGTCTTCACCAGCGATCTGAATTCATCCAACTGGGCGCCAGCGGCGCAGGGACTGGCCGGTCTTGATTTCACGCTCACGCCACACCTCGCGCTCACGGGTGAAGCGAAGTACATCTGGGCGCACGGCAAGTTGAGCGACAGCTTTTCGGGCTTCGACAATATCGACCTCTCCGGTCTGTCGACGACGATCGGCTTAACCTTCAGGTACTGACAGGAGCCGGCATGCGCAGTCACAAGTACGTTCTCAGGCACACTCGGTGGGCAACCGTCGTCGCTGCCGTAGCGCTCGTCGTTGCTGCTCCGTCCACGGACTGGGCGCAACAGTCGCAGCAAGCGACGCAGACCGCGCAGCTCGATGCGCGGTGGCAGCCGTGGATAGGTTGCTGGCGTCCCGCAGCTCCTCCCTCGGCCGATCCCATCTCTTACTCCACGACGCCGCGCAGCAGCGATGCTCCGCTCGTATGCGTCGTTCCTGCGAGCGGTGGAAACACGTCGTCGAGCGTCAACGTCGTCACCGTAAAGGACGGCAAGATTGTTTCGCGCGACACGATCGTTGCCACGGGTAACAACATCGCACGCAGCAAGGATGGCTGCGACGGAACCGAGCGCGCGAAGTGGTCGGCGGATGGTCACCGTCTCTACGTCGGCTCGGATTTCACCTGCCCAGGCGGCTTGAAGCGCACGTCGTCGGGACTGTTCGCGATTTCGCCGCAGGGTCAGTGGGTCAATGTCCAGAGCGTGAACGCGAGCGGAACTACCGCAGTGCGCACGTTGCGCTACAGCGATGCCGGAGCGCCGAGCACTTTGCCGTCCGAGATATCGGACGCACTTGCGAATCAGACGCTTGCTGTGAGCACAGCGCGCGCAGCCGCCGGTGTGCCGCTTTCCATCGCTGCCATCGTCGACGCGTCGCACAACGCTGATTCGTCCGCGGTTGCAGCGTGGTTGATCGACCGCGGTCAGGGATTCAACGTCGACGCCAAGCAGCTCGTTGCGTTGTCGGATGCGGGCCTGCCGGGCAACGTCACGGACGCAATGGTGGCGCTGTCGTATCCCAAGGCGTTTGCGCTCAGCCGTCCCGAGAATGTGGAAGGACCCGTTACGGGTGAGAACGTCGCCGGCGCCGAGCTGGAGCGCGCCAAGGCGCCCAACGTCGCCGTAATAATGGCGCCTACCTATGCGCCGTTCAGTTATGCGCCGTTCGGCTTCAGCCCATACGACTATTACGGTTACGGTTATTCGCCGTACGGTTACTCCCCATACGGTTACTCGCCGTTCGGCTATTCACCCTATGGTGCCTACTACTCGCCGTACAGCGGTTACGCGGCAGGGTATGGTGGCTGGTACTATCCGCCGGTCATCATTCTGAAGGGCGGAACGGCCGGACCTCCTCAGCCGCGTGGATACGCCGTAAAGGGGAAGGGCTATACGCAGACCGCGCCGCGAAACGGATCGTCGACTGCGCAGCCGCGCCCGACGGTTTCGTCGCCGCCACCTTCGGCGAGTGGACGTACGGAGAGCCCACCGCCGTCGCAACCCGCGTCGTCTGGTGGTCGCACGGCCCATCAGCGACCGTAAGACTTCGCTACTGGCCTGAGTGGCAACAAAAAACCGCCCGGTGATCCACGCCGGGCGGTTTTTTTGCGGATTCAGGTCCGTGGCGGCAGCCTACAGGTTTTTCAGGATTCGGTCCGCGACCGGCTCGCCGGCGCCCGACAGAATCGCCTGGAAGTGGATGAAGCACTCCACGTCCAGCTCTGCTCCCGTCCGATCCGCTGCAATCCGGACAACGATTCCAAGGGGAAAGATGAGTGGCGGCGCGTCGTCGTCGGGCTCGGCCTGCCACGGTTCGCGCGGGATATCGGCAGCCGGAATGACGGCGCTCAGCTCTGCGCGGATCGTACCTCCGTCGATTTCCGTGGCCTGATAGTGCAACCGCCGTGGCTGGCCGAGCAGGCCCATGTCCGAGTCGCTATCCCAGTCGGGATCCGCGACCGCGCGCGTCAGCAACGCGTCGTCGAGATAGGTTCCCACGATCGCCACGCCCGGCGCCAGCTCGGGATCGTCGGCCAATCGTTTTCTGGTCAGCTGCAGCGGCTGATCGGTGACAAGAACTACTGTATCCATAAACTGAGTACGCTCGATCAGAAGGGAACGCTAGCGGCACGAGGCGAGTACACGACCGGGAGCAACGGGGCGAAGATCCACGTGCCCCGAAGTCGTGCTACGAAGTTGTGTTACACGGCGTGGTTCGATCGTCTCTGTAACGAATGGTAGCGACCGGATCGCGACACAGCCTTCAGAGATATTCAATACCATGATGAGCGCGAACAATCAGCAGGGCAGGCAGTCACCTGAGCGTGAGATTGTAGATGAGACCGGGACCGCCTGGCGCGTCACCGAGATGCGGGTCTGGGACGCCAGCGGCAAGCCAGCGAACTCACTCATCGCCGCGCATGAGCGCGGGTTTCGCCGGCTGTGGAATTTTCCCGAAAACTGGGCCGAGCTGGCCGATCTGCAGTTGGCTGAGCTGATCAGCAAGCCGGGCCGAAAGGCAGCTCGGCCGACCTGAATCAGCCGAGCTGAATCAGCCGAGCCGGGCGAGCCGGATGTCAGCCACCGCTACTGGACGACGACCAGGGCGTTGAAGTTGCCCGAGATGGTTGCGGTTTGAGCTGTGCTATCCGCTGGCTGCGCCGTGACGGAAAAGCTGCCGGTCACGTGGCCGCTCGACACCGTACCCAGCGTAACGCTTCCGCCGACGCCGTCGAACACCGCTCCGGTGCTATCGACAAAGGCCACAGCGACATCCAGATCGCCGGCGCCTACGGAATAGGTACCTGCGGCAGGCAGGGCTGTCCCGACCCATTGGAAGCCCATCTGGGCGCTGCTTTTCTTGTCCTGAAGGATCAGAATCGCGCTCGGGGGTGGAGCAGTGGTATCGGAGCGGGCTGCCGGCAGGGAGAGGAGTCCGGCCTGGCCGGTGAGCGAGATCTGACTTCCGGCAGAGACGACAGCCGAGAACTGGCCGGTTGTGTCGGGAGCGGTGATGCCGGCGTCGGCGCCGCAGGCGGTGAGGGTAGCGGCAAGCGACAGAACGAGCGGCAGGGCCAGCGCGGCGAAGCCGGCGCGGCCACCAAGGAGCGATGTGTTTTTCATCCCCCCGAAGTGTCGTCACCAGCGGGTTTTTTTTGAGAGCGTGACGGCCCTTGTGGGGCCGTCGGTACGGGCGTCTCGGCGCTCGGCGTTTTGGGTGATACCGGGGCGTTGACTTGGGGGGCGGTTGCGGTATAATTAAGGGCTACACCGAAAACCAATCGCCGGCCAATGCCGGCGCGCCTCGAGTCCCCAGCTGCGCATCAATGGCGGCTGCACCCGGCGGCGGCGGATGGATACCGGTCCCAGATGGGACGCCCGGTCCACCCGCGTTTTTGTTGCTCTCTGACGATTTGACTCGCTGATATAGACATGGCTCGCCACACCCCGCTCGAACATTATCGCAACATCGGCATCATGGCTCACATCGATGCTGGTAAGACGACCACGACCGAGCGCATCCTTTATTACACCGGTAAGTCGCACAAAATCGGTGAAGTCCATGAAGGCACTGCCACCATGGACTGGATGGAGCAGGAGCAGGAGCGTGGCATCACGATCACGTCTGCCGCGACTACCGCTTTCTGGCGCCGTCACGGGCAGAGCGATGAGCAGGGTACGGGCGACGAGTACCGCATCAACATCATCGATACCCCCGGGCACGTCGATTTCACCGTTGAAGTGGAGCGCTCGCTGCGCGTGCTCGACGGTGCGGTCACGCTGCTGGATTCGGTCGCTGGTGTCGAGCCACAGACGGAGACCGTGTGGCGCCAGGGCGATCGCTATGGTGTTCCGCGGCTCATCTTCGCCAACAAGATGGACCGTACGGGCGCTGATTTCGAGCGTTGCATGCGAATGATCCGCGATCGTCTCTCGAAGGAGTCGTATCCGATCCAGCTGCCGGTCGGCTCCGGTGATACGTTCACGGGCCACATCGACGTCATCGAGCGCAAGCAGTACATCTTCGACGACGAATCACTCGGCAAGAAGTTCGAGGTTGTCGACGTACCGGAGAAGTTCAGGGTTGCCGTCGACGAAGCACGTCACGCTGTGATCGAGGCTGCCGTCTCGCATGACGAGCCGTTGCTCGAGAAATATCTCGGTGGCGCGGAGCTGAGCGACGAGGAGATTCGTCACGCGATCCGCGTTGCGACCATCGGCGGTCACATCGTTCCAGTGCTGTGCGGCGCATCGTTCAAGAACAAGGGCGTGCAGGCGCTGCTCGATGCAGTCATCGACTACATGCCGTCGCCGCTCGACGTTCCGCCGGTAGAAGGTCATCTCCCCGATCACAACGAGCTGGTCGAGACGCGTGAAGTTTCCGACGACGCACCGTTCGCAGGTCTCGCGTTCAAGATCGCGACCGATCCATTCGTCGGTAAGCTGACGTTCTTCCGCGTGTACTCGGGCGTGCTGCAGAGCGGCTCGTACGTGTACAACGCGACCAAGGGCAAGCGTGAGCGCATCGGCCGTCTGTTGCAGATGCACTCGAACAAGCGCGAGGAGATCGAGGAAGTGCATTGCGGCGACATCGCCGCTGCCATCGGACTTCGCGACACGCGCACCGGCGACACGCTGACGATGGAAGAGCAGCCGATCGTTCTGGAAGCGATGAAGTTTCCGGCTCCGGTCATCGACGTTGCAATCGAGCCGAAGACCAAGGCCGATCAGGACAAGCTCGCGATCGCGTTGCAGAAGCTTGCCGAAGAAGATCCGACGTTCCGCGTGCATTCCGATCCGGAAACGAATCAGACGATCATCTCCGGAATGGGAGAGCTGCACCTCGAGATCATCGTCGATCGCATGCAGCGTGAGTTCAAGGTCGATGCAAACATCGGCCGGCCGCAGGTTGCGTATCGCGAGACGATCAAGAAGCGCGTCGACAAGGTTGAAGGAAAGTTCATTCGTCAGTCTGGCGGCAAGGGGCAGTACGGACACGTCGTAATCAACGTGATGCCTGCCGAGCAGGGCCAGGGATTCGTGTTCGAGGACAAGATCGTCGGCGGTGTGATTCCGCGCGAGTTCATCAACCCGATCGAAGCTGGTATCAAGGAAGCGCTCGAGGGCGGTGTCATCGCCGGCTATCCGATGGTGGATGTGAAGGTCGAGCTGGTGTACGGTTCGTACCACGACGTCGATTCGAGCGAAATGGCGTTCAAGATCGCAGGCTCGATGGCAGTGAAGGACGGCGCACGCAAGGCGGGTGCGATCATTCTCGAACCGATCATGAAGGTCGAAGTTGTTTCGCCGAACGATTACATGGGCGATGTGCTCGGCGATCTTTCGTCCCGTCGCGGTCGTATCGGCGGAATGAATCAGCGCGGTGAGGCGCAGGTGATCGATGCGCAGGTGCCACTCGCAGAGATGTTTGGATATTCAACCAAGCTTCGCTCGATGTCGCAGGGTCGCGCGGTTTATTCGATGGAGTTCAGTCATTACGAGGAAGTCCCGAAGGCCGCAGCGGAAGAAATCATGAGCAAGGCGAAGAAATAGGGATAGGGGCGACGCATGCGTCACCCCAACGACGAACGAAACCAGGGCAGGGGCGACGCATGCGTTGCCCCAACAACGAACCGAACAACGGGAATCAAGGACACCATGGCGAAGGCGAAATTTGAGCGGACGAAGCCGCACGTAAACGTTGGCACGATCGGTCACGTGGATCACGGCAAGACGACGCTGACGGCGGCGATCACGACG
>DAHUXM010000021.1 GCA_027307165.1 Gemmatimonadota bacterium
TCCTTCATCGCCACCCTGTGTCCGCTCCGGGAGAAGCTGCGCCGCTGCTACGACAGTGAGCTGAACGCATTCGGGCTCTCGCGCGCGCTCGCCGCGCCGCTCGTGCGAATCTGGGAGAACGATGGTCTGCGCCAGAATGCGCTGGCCGAGCAGATGGATATCGAAGGACCTAGCCTCGTCCGTCTGCTGGACCAGCTGAGTGCCAGTGGTCTCGTAGTTCGACGACCCGATCCGGACGATCAGCGTGCCAGGACTCTGCACCTCACCGCTGCGGGCGTGGAACTCGCCGGCCGCATCATGCCGGTGGTGGAACGATTGCGCCGGCAGCTTCTCGCTGGTGCCTCCGACGCCGATCTCGAGACCTGCCAGCGAGTGTTCACCAGCTTTCTCTCCGCGTGTGAGCGCGACGGCGCGGATGTAACAAAGTGACGCGCTGTGTGAACAGCAGGTCGTCACGCGGGTTCGTGCGCGCGTCTGGTACGCAACTCGCAGCGACCGGCCCGCGCGTTCGGCGCAGCTGTTTGGTTGGTCACGCGCATGACATTTGTTTTTTCACTGATGGCTTCAAGATCCAAAAAATCACGTATGTCACATATTCGTAGCACGCGCTTTCTGTCGTCGTCGCGCTTCATGGCCGCCGGCGCCTGCGTTGCCTCTCTTCTCGTCGCCTGCTCCAAGTCCGGACCGCCGCCGACTCCGCCTCCGTCGGAAGTGTCCGTGCTCACTGTGACGCCACGCACGGTCGAGGACAATCTCGAATTCACCGGTCAGGTGCGCGCGTACCGCAGCGTGCAGGTTCGCGCTCAGGCGAGCGGCGTGATCATGGCGCGTCCATTCACCGAAGGCGCACAGGTGCACGTCGGCGAGGTGCTGTATCGCATCGATCCGACGACAGCCGATGCGGAGTGGCGCAGCGCCAAGGCGCGTCTCGCCTCGGCGGAGGCGACACTCGCGAATACCCAGACGATGGCATCACGCCTCCGCGCTCTTCTCCCCGGAAATGCCGTCGCAAAGCAGGACGTCGACAACGCCGAAGCACAGGTGAAATCCGCCAGCGCTGCGGTCGATGACGCACGCGGCGGTGTCGATGCAGCTCGGAAGAACCTGAGTGAGACGACGGTTCGCGCGGAGATCAACGGCCGTATCGAGCGCACTCTGCTCGATGTCGGCGCGCGCGTGACAGGACCGGCGGATCTCCTCACCACGATCGACGTGCTGGATCCGATCTACGTGACGTTCAGGCCCTCGACGGATCAGCAGGCGCAGTGGCGCAGCGATCCGGCGTATGCGCGCGCAATCGCCCCGGGTGGATCGGCTCGTGTGCAGGTCACACTTCCGGACGGAAGCGCCTTCCCGACGGAAGGACGCGTCGGTTACATCGACCCGGTGGTCGACCCGCAAACGGGAACGCAGGAATACCGCGCCGAGTTCGCGAATCCGCGCCGCATCATGCTTCCGGGTCAGTTCGTGCACGTTGCACTGCGCGGGTTGACCCGCACGAATGCGATAGTGATTCCGCAGCGCGCGGTGCTGCAGCAGATGGGACGCCAGATAGTGTACGTGGTTGGAGCGGACAACAAGGTCGCGACGCGTGAAGTGAAGGCGACGACATGGACAGGCAACGACTGGCTGATCGAAACCGGACTCGCTGCAGGTGATCGCGTAGTCGTTGACGGCGTACAGAAGATCGGCCCGGGCGCGCCCGTACATCCGACGCCGTACGTCGACTCCACGAAGACCGCGAAGGCCGACTCGACCGCGGCACCCGGTGCGGCGGCAAGGGCTGCCGCAAGCGCGACGCCGGCTGCAACGCCGGCTGCAACGAAGACGACGACAGCGAGCGCACGGGTCAAGGACTCAGCGCGATGAGCGCCGTCAAGCCTGATCCTGCGGGAAATCCGCAGGACGAGAAGACTCCGCAGTATTTCTTCGTACAACGGCCGGTCCTGGCCGGTGTGATCTCCATCGTCATCGCACTGCTCGGCGTTCTCGCAATGCTGTCGCTGCCGGTGAACCGTTATCCACAGATCACACCGCCCAGCGTTCGCGTTACGGCGGTCTATCCCGGCGCGAGCGCGGAGGACGTCGCCAACTCCGTCGCAGCTCCGATCGAGCAACAGTTGTCGGGTCTCGACGGCCTGCTGTATTACAAGTCGTCCAATGCGAGCGACGGTTCGATGAACCTCGCACTCACGTTCGACATTTCGCGTGACCAGGATCTGGCCGCGGTCGACGTGCAGAATGCGATCAATCTCGCACTGCCGCAACTGCCGGCGTCCGTACGACAGCTCGGCGTTACCATCACCAAGGCTAATCCGGACATCCTGCTCGTCGCGGCGCTCAGCTCCAAGGACCCGCGTTACGACGCCTCGTATCTGAGCAACTACTCAAAGCTTTATCTCGAGGATGAGATCAAGCGCGTGCCCGGTGTCGGCTCGGCGATGACATTCGGCGGTCTCGACTTCGCGATGCTGCTTAGCCTGAATCCGGAAAAGATGGCGCAGCTCGGCATCACGGTGGACGATGTATCGGCGGCGGTGCAGGCGCAGAATTCCACCAAGCCGGCAGGCCGTCTGGGTCGGGAGCCGGCGCCGTCGGGCACGGAACTGACTTTGCCTGTGACGACCGCTGGGCGGCTTACGACGCCCGCGGAATTCGCGAACATAATAGTACGGGCGCGACCGGACGGATCGATCGTGCACCTCGGCGATATCGCCAACGTGCATCTCGGCTCGCAGGGTTACGACGCAGCAGGACGGCTCAACGGCGCGCAGACGGCGCTCATGGTGGTATATGCGCGTCCCGGCGCGAACAACCTGGACGTGAAGAACGCCGTCGCGGCGCGATTGAAGGAGCTGTCGAAGAACATGCCGGCAGGCGTCGAAGCAAAGATCCCGGTCGATACGACGCCGTTCATCACCGAGTCGATCAAGGAAGTGGTCATCACGCTCGCGGAGGCAATGGTACTCGTCACGCTCGTCGTGTTCATCTTCCTGCAGAGCTGGCGTGCAACGCTCATTCCGGTGCTTGCGGTGCCGGTGAGTATCATCGGAACGTTTCTCGGCTTGCAGTTTCTTGGATTCACGATCAACACGCTCACGTTGTTCGCGATGGTGCTGGCGATAGGAATCGTGGTCGACGATGCGATCGTCGTCATCGAGAACGTCGAGCGAATCATGGCCGCGGAGCACGTCTCGGCGCGCGTTGCGGCGAACAAGGCGATGCATCAGGTGAGCGGAGCGCTGGTGGCGATCGTCCTGGTGCTGTGTTCCGTGTTCATCCCGGTTGCGCTGGTGGGCGGCATCACTGGCACGATGTACAAGCAGTTCGCGATCACCATCGTGATCTCCGTCGTGCTCTCGGGCTTCGTCGCGCTCACGCTTACGCCGGCACTGTGTGGCGTGCTACTCAGGAAGCCGCCCGAAGAAACCGACAACCGGCTCTACAACTGGTTCAATCACGGCTTCGGCAAGATGACGACGAGGTACGTCGGCGCGGCCGGCCGCATCATCGATCGGCCCGGTCTCTGGCTCGGCGTCTTCGTCGCGCTTGTGCTTGGACTGGTTGTGTTGTGGAAGGTTGTGCCTGGCAGCTTTTTGCCGAGTGAGGACAAGGGATATTTCGCAATAGCTGTGCAACTTCCCGATGCTGCGTCGCTGCAACGCACCACTGCGACGGTCAAGCAGATCGAGGACATGCTGCACAAGGAGCCAGCCGTTCGGAACGTGGTGGTGCTCGTTGGACTCGACCTTCTATCACAATCGACTCAGACGAACGCCGCGACGATGTTCGTGAGTCTCAAACCATGGGCCGAGCGCGGTGCGTCGGACGGCGTGGACGCCGTCCTGCAACGCGTGAATGGCCGCTTGTTCGGCATGAAGAACGCGATCGCGTTCGGATTCAATCTGCCGGAGATTCCGGGACTCGGCACGACCGCTGGCCTTGAGTTGAACCTGCAGGAGCGCACCGGGACCGATTACAACGCGTTCGCGAACAGCGTGCGGAGTTTCATGGCCGATCTCCAGAAGGTGCCATCGCTGCAGAATCCCAACGTCAACATACGGACCGATGTACCGCAGGTGTACGTCCACGTCGACGAGGCTGCGGCCGAGTCGCGCGGAGTGACCAGCGCGAGCATCTTCTCGACGCTCCAGACGATGTTGTCGAACCTGTACATCAACGATTTCAACCTCTACGGCCGGACGTATCGCGTTCAGGCCGAAGCACAGACGCAGTTCAGGCAGAGGCCCGAAGACATAGGGCGATTCTACGTGCGCAGCGCGAGTGGCGAGATGGTCCCGCTGTCGGCACTCACGACCACGGAAATGCGCGGCGCTCCAGCGCTGCTCACGCGATTCAACGGATTCCCGTCTGCGACCATAACGGCTGCCGTGGCGCCCGGTCACAGCTCCGGTGAAGGACTCGACGCTGTGGAGAAGCTGATCGCGGACAAGTACGCGGCAC
The DNA here is from genome assembly GCA_027307165.1 of Gemmatimonadota bacterium. Lineage (GTDB taxonomy): Bacteria > Gemmatimonadota > Gemmatimonadetes > Gemmatimonadales > Gemmatimonadaceae > Fen-1247. The sequence goes on from DAHUXM010000021.1 coordinate 4,465, forward strand.
AGGGAGTTGGCTACGCGTACAGCGGCGAATCATATCAGGAACGTGCGTCATCGGGGCAGGCTGGACTGGTGCTCGCGCTGGCGCTGGTGCTGGTGTTTCTAGTTCTTGCCGCGCAGTACGAGAGCTGGTCGATTCCGTTTGCGGTCATTCTCGCGTTGCCGTTCGGCGTGCTCGGCGCGTACCTCGGGATATTCGCGCGCGGACTTTCCAGCGACATCTATTTCCAGGTAGCCCTGCTCGCAGTGCTCGGACTCGCGGCGAAGAACGCCATCCTCATCGTGGAGTTTGCGACAGAGCTCAGGCGATCCGGAATGTCCATCCGCGAGGCGGCGCTGGAGGCGGCGCGCGAGCGATTCCGTCCAATTCTCATGACTTCGTTTGCATTCATCCTCGGCGTTGCGCCGCTCGTCGTCGCGGGCGGTGCCGGCGCGGCAAGCCGGCATTCACTGGGTACTGGCGTGTTCGCCGGAATGCTCGTCGCAACGACTGTCGGTGTCTTCTTCATTCCGCTGTTCTTCGCTGTGATCGAGAAGCGGATCAATCGACGCGAGCTTGCGACCGGGCATGACGTGCCTCCCGGCGGCGGCACAGCGGCGTCCGGCCATCCGGTACACAAGCAGTGATATCCATCAATCAGGTGCCGCGCATAGTCAGCGCGTTCGCGGGAGCGACGGCGGTGTGGCTGCTCGCCGCGTGCGCCGTCGGCCCGTCAACTGCGGTTACGGCCGCGACACCATCAGTCGCACAGACGAGCGATCAGGCGGTGACGCCAGCCGCTCGCACGTTCTTCGATTCTCTTGCGTCGGCGAGAGCGGCAGATTCCATTTCTCCCGCTCCGCAATCCGTGGTGAGTCAGGGTCAGCCGCAGCAGCCGCCGATCGGCGCCCCCACGACGCTGCGGCTCGATCCTGCGCACAACCTCACGTGGCTCGAGATCGTGCGCGACAGCACACTCGCGTCGCTCATCCGGACGGCCGTCAACAACAACCGCGACCTGCGCGTCGCTCAGGCTCGCATTCGCGAGTACCGCGCACTTCACGGGGCTGCGGTTGGACCATTCTTTCCGCAGATAACGGCGAACGGGGCGGCGAGTCGAAACAAAATCGCGCTGGCTGGCGGCTCGCCGATCAAGTACGACGCGATCAGCGCGACCGCGAACGTTGCGTGGGAGCTGGACTTCTGGGGGCGGATCCGTCGCGGTGCCCAGGCGGCGAACTTCGACCTGCTCAGCCACGAGGAGGACGCGCGCGCGACCGAGCTCACGCTCGTCAGTGATGTCGCGACGGAGTACCTGCAACTGCGCGAGCTGGACGAGAGCATGCGCATCGCCGAGGCGACGAGGGCGGCGGGGCAGGCGGTGCTGGAGCTTGCGCGTCGCAGATTCGCGCAGGGCCAGATATCCGAGCTGGATGTGCGCCAGTTCGAAGCGCAGGTCGCCGATCCGGCAGCGCGCCTCGCACAATTCGCATTGCAGAGGCGCCAGCAGGAGAATGCTCTGTCCCTGCTGCTCGGCCAGCCGCCGGGCTCGATTCCGCGCGGCGGTCCGCTGCAGGACGTGATTCAGGCCGTTGCAGTTCCCGATTCGCTTCCGGGCGCATTGATCGCGCGGCGCCCGGACGTGATGCGGGCGCAGCGAGACATGCAGGCGTCGCTCGCACGAATCGGCGTCGCGGAAGCGAACAGACTTCCCACGATCATGGTCGGCGGAGATTACGGCTCGCAACGGCCGGAGGTGAACAAGCTCTTCACGCGGCCAGGTGAGATTTACACGCTGCAAGCCGGTCTGTCGTTCCCCCTGTTCACCGGTGGTCGCCTGCTCAACGAGGAGCGTGCGGCGCGTGCACGCGCGGACGAGAGCAAGGCGCAGTATCAGCAGACCGTGCTCACCGCGCTGCGTGAAGCCAGCGATGCGCTTGCCGGCGTCCGGTTGGGCCGCGATCAGCTTGTGGCGCAGCAGACGCAGGCGCGTGCGTTGACGATCGCAGCGTCGATCGCCGAGCGGAGATATGCGAGCGGCGTGTCGAGCTATCTCGAAGTGCTGAACGCCGAGCAGAGCCTGTTCAACGCGCAGCTGAATCTGGTCGCGGTGGAGCAGCAGTATCTCACTGCAACGGTGCAGTTGTACAAGGCGTTGGGCGGAAGCTGGGACGGGGTGGGAATCCGGTGACGCGCGGATGCATCCGCGCCTCGCGCCCTACAGGGCGGCCACACCCTTCACCGGTACGTTCGTCGTAAGCTCCGGCTGCGGATCTTCGCGCAGCTCGGCGAGGTACTCGTGCACGAACTTGACCGCCATCGAGCCCTCGCCGACCGCTGCTGCCACGCGCTTTGCAGAGCCGAGGCGCACGTCGCCAGCCGCAAATACACCGGCCTGACTCGTCTCCAGCAGGAATGGCTGCCGCTTGCGCGTCCAGCCCGGCGTGTTGGCGAGCTGGCGGCCGGTGCAGACGAATCCCTTGGGATCGGTGTCGACCTGCGCGGGTAGCCAGTCGGTACGCGGAATCGCCCCGATGAGCGTGAAGACAGCAGGCGTGTCGATCGTGCGCCGCTCGCCTGTCGTCGTGTTTTCGACAACAACGCTCTCGAGACGCGTGTCGCCATGCAGCTCGCGAACCTGAGTGGTGTAGAGCACGTCGATGTTTGGTGCGGCTTCGATGCGATCGATGAGATAGCTCGACATGGTCTGTCGCATGCTGTCGCGGCGTACGAGCATCGTCACGTTCTGCGTGTGCTGTGCGAGGTACACCGCTGCCTGGCCGGCTGAGTTGCCAGCGCCGACGATCACGACGTCGGCGCCGCCGCACGCATCCAGTTCCGTCTTCGTCGCCACGTAGTAGATGCCGATTCCCTCGAAGCGCTCGCGATCGGGAACGTCGAGCTTGCGATAGTCCGCGCCCGTTGCGATCAGAACGCAGCGCGCCGACGCGGTTTCACCGTCGTCCATGCGCACAGTGAGGTGCGATCCTTCATCTTCGAGCGCGGTTACGGGCGCCGGCGTGGACAGGCGCGCACCGAATTTCTGCGCCTGCAGTGTCGCGGCCCTTGTGAGATCGGCGCCCGTAATTCCCATGGGAAAGCCGAGGTAATTCTCGATCGCGTTGGACGCGCCCGCCTGGCCGCCCGGGGAGTCGGCGTCGAGTAACAGCGTGGTGAGCCCTTCGGACGAACCGTACACCGCAGCTGCGAGTCCGGCGGGGCCAGCGCCCACTATCACCAGATCGTAGACTTCGGTTCCGATCGCGCGCTTGAGCCCGACAGCCTGTGCCAGGTCGCGCGTCGATGGATTGCGCAGCACCGGTTGGCCGGTGCACACCACCACGGGGAGCGCCTCATCGTCGACGCCGAAGTGGCGCAACAACTCGGCCGCGCCGGGATCGGTATCGACGTCGAGCCATCTCATCGGTACCTGATTGCGCGAGAGAAACTCGCGAATGCGGTACGTATCGCGCGAATTTCTCGACCCGATCACGCGGACTCCCTCGAATCCGGACTCGAGCAGCTGTTCTCTGCGCGCAATGAACGCCTGCAGAATGACATCGCCCATTCCGGGATCTTCAGCAATCAGGCGGCGGATATCGGCCGGTGCGACTTCGAGTACGTCGGTCTCACCCCGCGCCACTGCGCTCACGACGGTGACGCGTCGCGTGAGGATGTCGATGTCGCCGGTGAATTCACCCGGCTCATGCACCACGATCGTTCGCGGCTCGTCGCCCGAGTGATCGAGAATCTCGACCGCGCCCGACAGAACCACGAAGAAAGTCGCCGGGCTCACTCCGGCCTGAAACAGCGTATCGTTGTGATGGAAGTGACGCCGCTTCGCGTACTTCGACAGTGTTTCTATCTGTCGCTCGGTCAGGCTGGGGAATGCAACGTTTGAAGTCACGGTTTTCGGGTCTCGAACAATTGTTCGACAGGGTCAGGAGGGGATGGAGGGGATTGGCTCACGGGTGCCGGATGGGGGCGCCCAAAACGATCTGCACGGATAGCTTCATGCCGTAACAGTATGATACACGGCCGGTCAACGACGAGCTGCCACCGGTGCGTTGCATCGGCCCGCACCCTATCAACGTTCTCATGAACATCGAGCAACAATTCGCGGACCTGCACGACCTCTGGTCACCCCGAGTGATCGGCCGCGTCAACGATCAGTACGTCAAGATCGCGAAGCTCAAGGGCGAGTTCACATGGCACAAACACGACGATGAGGATGAGATGTTCCTCGTCGTGAAGGGTCGGCTGAGGATCCAGTTCGAGGACGGTGACGTCGAGCTCGGATCGGGTGATTTCCACATCGTCCCGAAAGGTGTCAGGCACAATCCAGTCGCGGACGAGGAGTGCTGGATAATGCTGATCGAAACCGTGACGACCAAACACACGGGAGACGTGGTATCTCCACTGACCAGAACGATCGAGCAACAGCTGGGGCAGTAGGCTCGATCGCGGCAATCAGCATGACTTGCCGCCGTCAGGGTTACCGCTCTACGGTGCGACCGTCAGCGGCGGCAATTCGGATTCGATCTTCGTGCGCTCCGGCTCGAGCCACGGCGGGAGCACCAGCGTCTCGCCCAGCGATTCCGCGCTCTCATCGATCGTGAAGCCGGGTCCGTCGGTCGCGACTTCGAACAGCACGCCGCCCGGCTCCAGAAAGTAGACCGAGTGGAACCAGAAGCGGTCGATGACTTCCGTCGGGCGACGGTGTGCTGCTTCCACTCGCGCGCGCACTGCGAGCTGTGCAGCGTCGTCGGCAACTCGCCACGCAACGTGATGGATTCCGCCAACGCCCCAGCGGCCGCGCGTCCCGTCGCGAATCTCACGAATGTCGAGATGCCTCCCCGATCCACCGTCACCGACTCCATAACGGTGCCATCCATCCTCCACGCCCATCGCGCGAAAGCCGAGCACATTGACGAGGAAATTTTCGGTCAGTGCAAGATCGCGCTCACACAATCGAACCGCCTGCAATCCACGGATCTGATGCTCCGCTGGGACGGGACTACGATCCCACGCGGCGAACGCGCGCGCGTCGTCGGTCGCAACAAGCGCGACGGGTTGTCCGAAGGGATCGCGAATGGCAAGTGTGCGCTCCGAGTGACGCACTGATTCGGCTTCGATCGTGACGCCGAAATCACTGAGTCTGGCACGCCAGTACGGCACGCTCGCCGAAGGTATCGCGAGCGAAAACTCCATCGCGAGCCCGATGCCGTCCTGGACCGGTGGCGAGTCGGCCCACGGAAAGAAGGTGAGATCGGTACCGGGATTGCCGTCGGCGTCCGCGTAGAAGAGATGGTACGTGTCCGGCACATCCTGATTGACCGTCTTTTTCACGAGCCTCATGCCGAGTACGTGCGTGTAGAAGTCCAGGTTCGCCTGCGCGTTGCCGGTGATGGCCGTGACGTGATGGATTCCGCTGATCTCGCTCATCAGGGGAACTTAACGCGCCCCTCCAGTGCCTGGCGGAGCCACTCGCGGGACCGCAATGGTCGTTCGTCCGTCGCTCTGCTCGAGGCGCGCGCCCTGGCCGCCGAGCAGGCGCTCCGCCAACAGCAGGCTCACACTCACCGATCGGGACGCGCCGCAACATGAAGTGATGCGTATCTCATCCGCGGTGGCGGATGCGTCGATTGTGACTGTGCTGCCGGGTATGGCATAACGAATGTCGTCGGCCAGCGTAAGGCGGATTGCATCGCGGAGCTGAGTGAACGCGCCGATCGTGCTGGGCAGGCCGGGCGCAATGTTCACGATTAGCGATACATCAGCGCGTGACGCCTGCGCCAGGAGCTCCGGCTGAAGCGCTCGCAAAATCTCACCGATTCGCACCACGTCGCGCCGCGCGGTCGCGACCGCCTGGTCGGCGCTTGCGATGTCACGAAGCGCGTGTAGCTCCTCGGCGATATTGTCGAGAGCGGCGGCGGCATCGCGAAGCATCTCCTCCTGGTTGTCGTTGAGCTCGCCGAACTGCGCGGTAAGGAGAATGTGGATCGGTATGCGCGCGTCGTCGAGCGAGCGCTCGGCGGATGTGGCCGCTGTTGCAAGCGCGGACGTGTAGTCGGCGTCGGATGATATTGGTGTGGTCATGATGACGAAGGGGTGGTAGGACGTTCGTTGAAAGCCGCGACGAGAACGTCGAGGTCCTGAGTGTTGTTGATGAGCTTGTCGATCACCGAGCCACGGCGGATGTGATCCAGAAAGCTTCGGCGGGACTGACCGACGATTGCCAGTGTCACGCTCTTCTCGCGGGCAAACTGGCAGATGGCAGCGGCAACGTCGGTGCCTTCGAGCTTCACGATTTCAGCACCCATGCTCTGCGCAGCCTGAATGTTCTCCACCAGCCGCCGCTGAAGTGCGGAATCGATTCGGTCGCTTCGCTCGCTCGGAGTCTGCACGTACACGCAATACCAGTCGGAGTTGAGACGGCCGGCGATGCGGCTGGCCTTGCGAAGCAGCATCTGCGTGTATGGCGGGTTGCTCGACATCGCGACGAGAATGCGATCCGCAGTACGGCCGCCATGGCTGTTGTTCCGCGCGGACGGTAGACCCCTTGCCGCGATTCCCTCGCGAATACGGTCCACGCTGCTCGCCACTTCGCGCAGTGCAAGCTCGCGCAACGTAGTGAGATTCTCCTCTGTAAAGAAATTTGTGAGTGCGGACTGAATCTTCTCGGGCGCGTAGATCTTGCCTTCCAACAATCGCTGCCGGAGGTCCTCGGCGCTTATGTCCAGATTGACGACCTGATCCGCCTTGGCGAGCACCCAGTCCGGCACCGTTTCACGTACCGTTACGCCGAGTGTCTGCTGGACAATGTCGTTCAGTGACTCGACATGTTGTATGTTCACCGCGCTTATGACGCTTATGCCGGCGTCGAGTATGTCCTCGACGTCCTGCCACCGCTTGGTGTGTCTACCCCCGGGCACGTTCGTGTGGGCGAGCTCATCGACCAGTGCGACCGCGGGCGCCCGCGCGATCACCGCATCGACGTCCATTTCTTCGAGTACGACGCCTCGATACTCGACGCGGCGGCGCGGAATCACTTCGAGATTGGCAAGTTGCGCTTCGGTCTCGGCGCGCCCGTGCGGCTCGACGAACGCGGCTACGACGTCGATGCCGCGCGCGCGGAGCGCGTTACCCTCCTGCAGCATTCGGTAGGTCTTGCCGACGCCGGCGAACGACCCGATGTACACCTTGAGCTTCCCGTGCTCGCGGCTCTCGAGCAGGCGCAGAAAGTCGCTCGACCCGAGTGTTGCATCGGTGTTGGTTCCGTCGGTGTTACCTGAGGCAGTCATCCCGATCCCTCACATCTTTACGAGAAGCGCCAGATTGACGCGGCTTTCCGTCTTGCGAAGATCAGGGGACCAACCCTGAACGAGAGAGCCCGGCGGCCCCGTATTTCCGGCCGGCGGGGTAACCCCGCCGGATCCGCTGAAGTACGGCACGTTTGCCGCGCGGTGGTCGAGCTCGATCCGGAAAGTCGTGAACTCATCCGGCATGAAATCCAGCGTCGCCGACGCATCCCACGCCCTGAACTTATCGCCGGGATTCTCGGTGAAATACGGAGTTCCTGAAAAAGCAGTTGCTCCGTTTATCGGGGGCATGAGTACGAGATACCGGCCGGGATTGTTCATCGCTCCGCCGCCCAGTGTAACGCCGATAGAGTTGTCGGCGAACCACGTTCTGTTGTAGAACATGACACCGACGAAATTCTGGGCAGGGCCGCCTGCACCTGACGATGCGCACTGGACGCCGCCCCCACTCTCGCATCCCGCATCGACCGTAAGCGAGAACGCAGCTCTGTCGAATTGTCTCGTCGGCCGGTCGTAGTATTTCACCTGCAGGCTGTTGTCGGTGTGAACGCGCATTCGCTTCGGAATGCCGAGCCAGTCGTGTCCGTAGTAGCTGTTGGAGTGAATCGACACGGCGCCAGTTGGACGCCACAGTACCTGAAGTCCGGCACCCGGTGTACCGTTGAACATTCCGTACGACTGCCAGCCGTTTACGAGCCACGGCTCGATCTTGAGCCTGTCGCTGACGAATATCTGCAGCCGCACGCCGTTGAAGAACCAGGGTGTATTCGATGACACGTAGGACGGCTGGTAAGCCCAGTTGTCGTAGTTGTAATAACTGAACAGACCCACGTACGACATGAAGATACCTGCATCCAGATTGACACCGTTCAGCTTGTTCCAGTGGTAGCCGCCGTACGCCTCGGAAAGGTAGCGGTATGCGTTGGCCAGATCCCACTGACCGCGTGCCGGGCTGACGTCGTTGCGCGGAGTCATGGTGGAGTACATGCCGAACTGCGTCATCAGCCGTCCACGCGCGTGACCACAGTGAAAGTCTCCTCCGACACCCAGTTGCTGTACCTGAAATTCGCCTGTACGCCCGCTTTCCGATGTGCCTGAGAGTGTATGGTCCCTGGGCTTGTTGAAGTCGCCGATGTAGCTCACATCGGCGCGAAACTCACCTGTGAATGCTTTGGTGTCCAGCACCGATACGTGCTGCCGGCTGTTGCCATTCAGCCAGGTGAAATCTGCGAATCCGAACGGCGCTGGCGTGCTGTCCGTCCCGCAGATGGATGTCGCGGAGACGGTTGAATCCTGCGCGCGAGCGGTTGCTGCGGGAATGGCGCTGAGTAGGAAGAGTGTGACAAGTCCCGGTTGGCGGAATGCAAGTTTCATTGCGGTGCTCCAAGCCTGTCGTTATGTGGTGGTCAGTGGTGAGCGAACGCGGAGTCGAGCGCCAGATTGAGTGACAGCACATTTACGCGTGGCTCGCCGAGTATCCACAGCTGACGCGCCTGTACATGCGCGGCTAGGATTGCAGCGACCGTGGCAGAGTCCGCATTGCGTGCACGAGCCACGCGCGCAACCTGAATTGCGGCGCTCGCAGGCGATATGTCCGGATCCAGGCCAGACGCGGAAGAGGTGACCAGATCTGCCGGAATGCTGCCGCGATGCGCGCCATCCCGAGCGACGACAGAGTCGATTGCACCCGCGATCATCGTGTCGGCAAGCTTTCTGTCCGTCGGCCCCCTGTTCGTTCCGCCGCTCGCCAGAGGATCGTAGCCCGATCCCGCTGCCGAAGGACGCGAATGGAAGTAGCGCGACTCGGAGAACTGCTGGCCGATCAGTCGGCTTCCAATCGCTCGGCCGTCTCTTGTCACGAGAGACCCGTTTGCCTGTCGCGGAAATAGGAGCTGCGCAATACCCGTCACGACAAGCGGATATGCCAGTCCTGTGACGATCATCAGCACGATCGTCATCGATATTGCAGGCCAGAGGTGGCGCCGGATCATGAGACGGCCTTCGCGAGAACGAGCAGCATATCGATTGCCTTGATGCCAACGAACGGAAGGATGATGCCACCCGCTCCGTAGATCAGCAGGTTACGCCGCAGGATGAGGGCCGCTGCTGCGGGCCGGTATTTCACGCCGCGCAACGCCAGCGGAATCAATGCCACGATGATCAGTGCATTGAAGATCACGGCGCTGAGGATTGCCGACTGCGGCGAGTGCAGGCGCATTATGTTGAGCGCGCCGAGCACCGGGAACGTCGCCAGGAACATAGCTGGTATGATCGCGAAGTATTTCGCGACGTCGTTCGCAATCGAGAACGTCGTGAGCGAACCGCGCGTCATCAGCAGTTGCTTGCCGATCTCGACGATCTCGATCAGCTTGGTCGGGTTGGAATCGAGGTCGATCATGTTGCCGGCCTCGCGTGCCGCCTGAGTACCGGTATTCATCGCGACGCCCACATCTGCCTGCGCAAGCGCCGGAGCGTCGTTGGTGCCATCGCCCGTCATGGCGACGAGTCGTCCGCCCTTCTGCTCTCTCCGGATCAGCTCGAGCTTGTCCTCCGGTTTAGCCTCGGCGAGAAAGTCGTCCACACCCGCCTCGCGTGCGATCGCCGCGGCCGTGAGTGGGTTGTCGCCCGTGATCATCACCGTGCGGATCCCCATCGCGCGCAGGCGGTCGAAGCGCTCCTTCATTCCACCCTTTACGATGTCCTTGAGATAGATGGCGCCAAGTACGCGGGGCGATGCCCCGTTGCGCTCGGTCACCACCAGCGGTGTCCCGCCTTCGCGTGCAATTCGCTCGACGATGTCACCGATGTCACGGGGCATCACGCCGCCGGCCTCGGTCACGTATCGCGCAACTGCATCCGATGCGCCCTTGCGCAGCTCGCCGTCCGGCACGTCCACGCCACTCATGCGCGTCGCGGCGGAGAAGGGAACGAAAGTCATGTGCAGCTGCGGGCCGACGTCGCGCCCGCGCAGGCCAAATCGCTCCTTTGCGAGGACGACGATGCTGCGTCCTTCCGGGGTCTCATCCGGAAGGGATGCGAGCTGCGCGCGATCGGCCAGATACTCGAGCGCCACGCCTGATACGGGATAGAGCTCGACCGCCTGTCGATTTCCCAGTGTGATCGTCCCCGTCTTGTCCAGAAGAAGCGTGTCGACGTCTCCTGCGGCTTCCACCGATCGCCCGCTCATTGCGATCACATTGTGCTGAACCAGACGATCCATTCCGGCGATGCCGATGGAGGAGAGCAGGCCGCCTATAGTGGTGGGAATGAGGCATACGAGAAGCGCGACGAGCACGGGGACGCTCACCGATACTCCGCTGTAGCTCGCGAACGGCGCCAGCGTCACGACTGCCATGAGAAAGACTATCGTCAATCCGGAGAGCAGCATCGTGAGCGCGATCTCGTTCGGTGTCTTTTGCCGCGACGCGCCCTCGACCAGCGCAATCATGCGGTCCATGAACGTCTCGCCCGGGTTTGCCGTGATGCGAATCACCAGATAGTCGGAAAGCACGCGCGTTCCGCCCGTCACGGCCGACCTGTCTCCGCCGGATTCGCGGATCACCGGCGCCGACTCGCCAGTGATCGCCGACTCGTCGACAGAAGCAACCCCGTCGATCACCTCGCCGTCGCCCGGAACGACGTCGCCCGGCAGGCAGAGCACTGCGTCTCCCTTCCGCAGATCCTCGGCGGAAACAAGTTCGATCCCGTCACGATTCGCGGGATTCCTGAGCCTCCGGGCCTGGGTTTCATGGCGCGAGCGACGCAGGGAGTCGGCCTGGGCCTTGCCGCGCCCCTCTGCCATCGCTTCGGCGAAGTTTGCGAACAGTACCGTGAACCAGAGCCATATCGCCAATTGAGCGTTGAAGCCCACGTTGGCGGGGTCCCGCGCAACGGCGACGGTGGTGAGTATGCTGCCGATGAATACGACGAACATCACGGGATTCCGCACCATGTGGCGCGGATGCAGCTTGCGGAACGCATCTACCACTGCTGCGCGCGCGATGGTCGGGTCGAGCAGGGTTCGTCTGGTCGCAGCCATCAGAAGACCCTCCCGGCGTGCATGAGGAAGTGCTCGACGATCGGCCCCAGCGACAATACCGGGAAGAACGTCAGTGCGCCCACAATGAGGATGACGCCGATCAGCAGCAATACGAAGAGGGGCGTGTCCACGGGGAAGCTGCCCGCGGATTCGCCGATGATCTTCCGCTCGGACAGAAAACCCGCAAGCGCAAGAACAGGCACGATCAGCACGAACCGCCCCAACAGCATCGCTATTCCAAGCGTCGTGTTATAAAAATAGGTCGAGCTGGTCAGTCCTGCGAACGCGCTCCCGTTGTTTGCGAACGTCGATGTGAATGCATAGAGGATTTCGCTCAGGCCATGCGGGCCGGTGTTACCGCGCCCTGCGAGCCCTGCGGGAAGCACGGTTGCGATGGCGGTCATCCCGAGCACGATGATCGGCGCCGCGAGCACGTACAGCATCACCATGCGCAACTCGCGGCTCTGGATCTTCTTCCCGAGATATTCCGGTGTGCGTCCCACCATCAGACCGGCGATGAACACCGTCAGGATCACCATGTTGAGCATTCCGTACAGACCGGCGCCAACGCCACCGAAGATGAGCTCACCGAGCTGCATGTTGACGATGGGCACCAATCCTCCGAGTGGAGTGAACGAATCGTTCATCGCATTGACGGCGCCACACGACGCATCGGTAGTGACAGTCGCGTACAGCGCCGACGCTGCAATACCGAAACGCACTTCCTTGCCTTCCATGTTTCCGCCGGACTGGGCCATTCGGCCGGATGCAGCATGCACGTCGACGCCTTCCGCGGCATGCATCGGATTGCCAGCTGCTTCGAATCTGTACGTGACCGCTGCACCGCCGATGAACATGATGAACATGGCGGTCCAGAGCGCCCATCCATGTTTCTGGTGCCGCACCGCACGACCGAACCAGTAGGTGGCTCCCGCAGGCACGATGAAGATCGCCACCATCTGCAGGAAGTTCGTCCACGGCGTCGGGTTCTCGAACGGGTGCGCCGCGTTTGCGTTGAAGAAGCCGCCGCCGTTGGTGCCGAGTTGCTTGATTGCTTCCTGACTCGCCACCGGTCCCATCGCCAGCACCTGCTTTGCCCCCTCGATGGTTCCGACAGTCAGGTAGGGCTTGAGATTCTGTAGTACGCCCTGCTGCACGAACAGGAGCGCCAGGACGATCGCGCCGGGAATGAAGATATAGATCACGCCGCGAACCAGATCCGTCCAGAAGTTCCCGAGACGACCCGCTGACCGATTGGCGATGCCGCGCACGAGCGCCGCCGCAACGCACATTCCCACCGCCGCAGATGCAAAATTGTGAAAGGCGAGCTGCATCATCTGCGACAGGTAGGACATCGTCGTCTCACCGGCGTACGATTGCCAGTTCGTGTTGGTGGTGAACGATGCGGCAGTCTCGAATGCCTGGCGGTCCACGATGCCGGGCAAGTGTTGCGGATCAAGGGGGAGATGCCCCTGCGCCCTCAACGCGGCGTAAGTCGCCAGCATCGATACTGCGCTGAACAGCAGCATGGCAATGAGATAGTCCAGCCAGTGCTGGTTCTCGCTCGGGTCGATCCCGCACACACGGTAGATCACTCGCTCGGCGCGTCCGAGATAGTGCAGTGATCCGTCGTACACGCGCGTGATATAGATCCCGATCGGCTTCGTGACGAGGAGCACCACGATGCTGAATGCGAGTATCTGAGCCCACCCGATCCACGTCATCAGAATCTGTCCGGACGGAGCAGCGTATAGAACAGGTAGCAGACGAGCACGATGCTTACGATCGCGGCTACTATCGAATCGGCGGTCACGAGTCGCTCCGGTCAGCAACTGCGTCGCGTCCCAGCGCCCGGCAGCCATATCCGAATGCGATCATCAACGCGAAGAAGATCAACGTCGTTGCTACATAGATTGCGTCGGTCATGATGGTGTCTGCCAACCTCTGCTCGGTTCTCGTTCGGTCCGAAAACGGCTCGGACAACTTCACTCAGGACGTTACGCGAGATGCCGTGCAGGGCGCACAATGACGCGGGACCGCGGTACAAAGATTGTACAAAGGCGGTGCAAGGCATGACTCGTGCGACCGCGTCTGGCCGGCCCGGTAGCGGCGGAGCGCCAATGCTGTAGACTTCACGTTGTGCCGCGCTCCGCCGTGATCATCGAGGATGACCCTCCCATTCGACGCGTGCTGCGCCACGCGCTGGAATCCGACTTCGACCGGGTACTCGAAGCCGGTACCGCCGCCGCGGGCATCGATCTCGTGGCCTCGGAGCAACCCGCGCTCGTCGTGCTCGACCTGGGTCTGCCGGATGCGGAAGGGGTGGAGGTTTGCCGAGAGCTGCGCGCGTGGTGTGTCGCACCGATCCTCATACTGTCTGCGCGACATTCCGAGTCAGAGAAGGTGACGCTGCTCGACGCAGGCGCCGATGACTACATCACGAAGCCGTTCAGCACCGTGGAGCTACAGGCCCGCGTGCGCGCGCTGCTGCGACGGGCGAGCGTAGGCAATGCGCCGTCGCTGCGCATCGAGTTCGGGCCGTACGTCATGGATCTCGCAGGACGGACTCTACGGCGAGATGGCGAGATAGTTCACCTTACTCCCATCGAATGGGAGTTGCTACGCACGCTCGCAGTGAACGCCGGGCGCACGCTCACTCACACTCAGCTCTTCGGAGCCGTCTGGGCGGGGCGACGCTACGGCGACGCGCAGCAATACCTGCGAACGCACATCGCCAACCTGCGACGCAAGATAGAAGACGATGTGCTCGACCCGCGCTACGTGGTGACCGAGCCCGGGATCGGATACCGCTTTGCGGGGACGTCGTGACGGGAACGTCATGATGGCAACGCCATGAATCGTCGTGCAATGGTGATGTGGCCAGTGTGGACGCTTGCGCTCGTTGCGGTCACATTGCTGTTGCTCAGCTTCCGCGCCGATCTCGACAAGGCCCACGTCATCCTCGTCTTTCTCCTCGTCATACTGGGTGCGAGCGCCGCCGGAGGACGGGCGCTCGGCGTGGTATTGTCGCTCGTCGCGTTTGTAATCTTCGATCTGGTGTTTCTGCCGCCGTACGGTACGCTGGTCGTCCGGAATCCGCTCGACTGGCTCGCGCTCGTAGCGTTCCTCGTCACCAGCCTCGTGGCCGCGCAGCTGCTGTACATGGCGCGAGCGCAGCGCGCCGCGGTCGAGCGGGAGATGGCTGCGCGCGAGGGCGAGCGGCTCAAGGATGCGCTGCTCGCTGCAGTCTCCCACGATCTCAGGACGCCTCTCACATCGATCAAGGGCCTCGCGCACGAGCTATCGCAGGATGGAGACGAACGTGCGGCGATAATCGAAGAGGAAGCCGACCGGTTGAATCGCCTCGTTACCGACCTGCTCGACGCCGCCCGCATGAGTGCAGGGAATTTTCCCGTTGCTCCCCAGCCGAACGCGCTCGACGACCTGCTCGGCGTCGTCGTGCGACAGTTTGCCGGACGGGCGGACAGGAATCGCCTTGAAGTCTCTCTGGATCGTCCGGATGAACTCGTCATTGGCATGTTCGATTTTGTGCAGACGCTGAGAATCGTGACGAACCTGGTCGAGAACGCTCTCAAGTATTCGCCAGTGGACGCGCACGTGCAGCTGTCCGGCGGCGCGGAGGGCGGGCGAATGGTGGTCCGCATTTCCGACCGCGGGCCTGGCGTGGCCGAGCACGGAGAGTCACGCGCGCTCGACACGGCATACGGCGACACGCGCAGCGTTTCTGCCGGGCTCGGACTTTCGATCGCGCGCGGTCTCGCTGCCGCACAACACGGCAGCGTGGATTACGAAGCACGCGCGGGCGGCGGAAGTGTGTTCACTCTCTTCCTGCCGCTCGCGGAGCCGGACGCACCCTAGCTGCTGTGTAGCTACTGTTGGCGGCGAGGGCCGGAACTGCCGTCGCCGTGCAGTATGCCCTCTCGCACCATTACTGCCTTCGCAGAGGCGTTCGGCGTCTCGGCAACTCTCACACGTCCGTTGGCGCCGTCACGCACTGCGCGCAGGCCGGCGAGCGCAAGCACGGCGTCGACCGGCATCGGCTCGCGTCCATCGATGTATCGCCGTCGGAATTCGTCGAACGACTTGCCGCCACTCGCGCGACTGACTTCCGACCACCAGTTGCTGCTCGTGAAGCCCTTGCCGTGCTTGTAGGTGGTATTGTACAGAGTCCGCATCACGGTATCGAGCGAGTTCGCGTTGTTGCTCGCATCGCGGATCATGATGTCGAGGAGAAAGCCTGCGAGGCCGCCCTTTGGATAGTAGATGCCGGCCATGCTGTTGGTGGGATCCACCCACACCGACAGCGAGGCATCACTCAATGACACGGCGCCCGCGTGGTCGGTCGCCATGATGTAGGCGGCCATCGCGTTGTAGAATCCGGCGCTGTCAGTGATTCCGCCGCGCACCAGTGCAACGTTAGCGTAGTAATCAGTTATTCCTTCGCTCACCCAGAGCCACCTGGTCGGCTGCGCGTCGCTATAGCGGTACGGCACCATGTCCGCCGGCCGGAGGCGCTTCACGTTCCACGAGTGGAAGAATTCGTGCGAGAACAGGCTTGCAGGAGTCTCTTCGAGACGGGCAAGCGGTATCTCGTCCATCTGAGAATTCTGGTGCTCCAGTCCGCCCGCGTTGACGATGGTGTCGGCCACGAAGAAGATCGTGTAGTTCCTGAATTCAACATCGCGGAACACCGCCATCTCGGCCGGGACGAATCTGTCCACCCATCCGAGAAAGCGTGTGCGGCGCGCGGGTGTCATTACGGAATCCGGATACATCGCAAGCCTGATCCAGTGATTCTGAACGTTGGTGCTGTCGATGGCAAAGCGACCCACGAAGAACGGCATGTCGACGAGATCGTGATACCGTGTGGCCGAAAAGGTGTTTGGTTGAGTCGACGGTGTCATCCCGGTTGCGACACGCCATGACGGCTCGGTATGAACGGTCACGCTCGCGCCCCATTCGAGGCTGCGACCTGCGGGATACATGAACAGATTGGTTCCGTTGAAGAACGAGAAATTCGGTTTCGTCCACGCAACCGCCCGATCGATCGTGTCGGCCAGATATTTGAACGATACCCGGATCTCGCCCGGCGCCCTGGGGATGATCTCCCACGTCTGGTAGTCGAGCATGTGCCACTCCAGTGGCGAGCCGTTCGACTCCGCGGTGAAGTCCGACACTCGGCGCGCGAACCAGAGCAACGTGTAGTGGCCGGGCGACCACGCTGGAAGCGTGAGCACCACCGGCTTGGTGCTGGCGGTTCGGAACGTCATGGCGACACCGAGCTTGCGGCTTCCAACTGATGCCGAATCGGCGGTGACGTCGTAGTGAACCGCGGAGATTGGCGCGGAGACCAGGCTTACCTGTGACTGAAGCGTCGTCGCAGGAATTGCGGCAAGCGTACAGGCAGCGGTGGCAGCGAGGCTGCGCGCTGTGGCGCGAAGCAGGAACACGTATCCTCCGGGACAAAACGCGATGTTTGCGCGACTGGTAGCAGGCGCCTGCATAATATGCAGCCGGTGCGGGGGCTTCGCCGGCGCATCGACCAATCGCGCGATTGCCGACCAGAGGGCGCAGAAACTGCTCTCAAATAAGGTGAGCCAATGCGAGCCTGAACATCTCGCACTGGCAAGTCTTGCCCAAAGGAGTGCATCATGTTCGATCCATACCCACGGCACGGCCATCGCACGCCGCAACAGATCGCCGAGGACACCGAAGGCATGTTCGAGCCGACGCGTCCATACCGGCGCGGGGACGAGCACGACGGCGGCAACGGTTCCATGCACCGCGCTGCGAACAGCCCGGGCACCGCCGCCGAATCCAACCGACACCGGGGCGCATCCGAGCCGCGCTAGCGGAAACTACATTCCGCTGGGATAGGTCTCCGGCTCGTCAGCAGAGACGCGCACGGGCATGTGCAGTGGGTCCACCGCACGAGTCTCATCGATGAAAAGCAGAGCATCGTATCTGCGAGGAACGATAGTCGGTACATAGTTGCCGTAACGTTCCGCACGCGGATCGTACACCACGCCGATCGCACGATTATCCAGCGGCGCATCGAGCCCTTCAATGCCGCCGTCGTCGCTGCCGTCGAAGACAAATAGTGCGTCCCGGCCGTCTGTCCCGAGATGAACGAGATCCTCGACACTTCCGGCTCGTGCGTTCGGTACCTCCATCCTGCGCATCGGTGCACCCCACTCGCGGCCTGCGATGACGGTTCCGTGATGGGTTGCGAAGCCAGCCAGCACGACTCCTTCCGACTCGTGACTCTGTCGCACCAGCTGACCCACGTTCACCATGCCGGCGCGCGCCATGTCGGTGAAGCGGGCGTCGCCGACGTGCGTGTTGTGTTCCCATACGATTGCCTTGGCGCGGTCGCCGTGGTGACGCATCAGCCGATCCAGCGTATCGACCATGTGGTGATCGCGCACGTTCCACGACGTCGGTCCGCCGCGAACCATGGTCCTGTAATACAACTCCGCTCCGCGCGTTACGATCGCGTTCTGTTCCGCATTGAAATAGGCCTCGCGCCCGTCTTCGCTGAACTCGGGCGCTCTGGATCGTAGCTCACGCAATACACGAACGGTCTCGTCCTGACAGGACATCGGAACCAGCGCGGTCGCGCGCGCGTACTCCTGTACATCCTCGTTGAACGGTTCGAAGCAGTCGTACGCATTCCTCGCCATGCGCGCGAATTCGGGATCGACGCCTTCGAGATAATCGACCACCGCCGCCATTGATTCCCACAGCGAGTACACATCCAGGCCATAGAATCCCGTCTTCTGCTCGTCCGGCAGGCCTCGATTGTGCTCGTGCAGCCATTCCGCGAGTGCGACGATTTCGCGATTGGCCCACATCCACGTCGGCCATCGGTCGAACGCATGCAGGACCTCCGCCGCACTCGCTCCCGAGTTCTGGTATCCCTTGACGAAGCGATTCACTCTATAGCAGTCCGGCCAGTCGCCCTCGACTCCTATGAACGAGAACTGCTTCTCGATGATGAGCCGCTTGGACAGCTTGGTTCTCCACGTGTAGAACTCGCTGGTGCCGTGCGATGCCTCGCCGAGCAGGACGTATCGCGCTTCCCCGATTGCGTCGATCAACGGATCGAGATCATCCGGATTGGCCAGGGGCAGCGCTGCATCGCCAAGGGATTTGGTGAGCCCGCGCGCCCGGAAATCGGATTTGTGCACCGTAGGTGAGATCATCGGAGGCAGGGACGGAGCGTATTCACCCACGGTGGAACCGGGGCGATATCGGCCTGTATGAAACTCTGTACCGCACTACATCACTTTCCTCGCATGAAGCGTGCAAGGGCAGGGTAGGCGACCGGTACGGTTCGCGTTCGTTCATCCCTCCACTCAAGGCTCAAATGGCAACTGCAGGAATAATCGCCTTTGTGGTTCTTCTGATCGCGGTCCCGATATTTCTCGTAAATCGGGACATAGTCGCCCGGCGAACCCGGCACCGGCGCCATCGAAGCGCGTCACCGCTCCCATTCCTCTTCTTTCCGGCCAGAGATGAGAGCGATGTGCCGCCTCCTATACCGGCGTGGAATGGGCGGGCCGGCGGACTGCCGGCGTCGCGGCGCGCTCCTGTGCAGCCGGAGCCGCTTCTACCTGCTAATCGGTCGCTGGCGCCTTGACTATGGCTATCGTGCAGCGCGCCACGCAGACGGTACGATCCTCCTCGTCAGCGATCCTGATCGACCACACCTGAGTCGTACGTCCAACATGAACCGGCTCGGCGACCGCCCGAACCGTGCCCTCTCGCTTGGAGCGAATGTGGTTTGCGTTGATTTCGACGCCGACGGCGGCGAACTGCGTCGGATCTATGTTCGCGAACGCACCGAGTGACGCGGTCGTCTCGGCCAGAGCGACAGATGCGCCGCCGTGGAGCAGGCCAAACGGCTGTCTGGTCCGGTCATCCACGGGCATCGTCGCAACGACACGCGTCGGCGTAAGCTCCAGTACCTCTATCCCAACCGCGTCCGGAAGTCCGCGGGTCCTCAGCGCGCGAAGCCAGGCGAGTCGGTCTGTTTGTTCAGGCATGGTGAAAGCTACAACACCGGGTACGACGAGGTTTGGGACCGGAATTCGCACACGGGTCGAAGCGCTGACTTGTGCGACATTCAGGCGCCCACGGGGTAAGAGGAAGGGCGATTTGGAAGGAGGATACGTGCAGCAAGGAATCTCGAAAATCGGCAGGTACGCCGCTCCGGCGTTTTGCGCACTCGCGCTCGGCGCGTGTTTTCATCCAGCCCCGCAGGAAGCCGCGGTTCCCTCGGGGAGCTACGGAGGTACCGTCGTTGCCTATCCCGTCGGCGGGTACGGGTACGACCCGTATGCCGGCTATTATGGCTACGGTTACGCGCCGTATGGGTTGCCGTACGGCTATGGCTACCCAGCCTACGTGTATGTGCGGCCGCCGGTCATCGTGACTCCTCCGGTATATCGCCGTCGCTCGCCCAATGGCAGTTTCCCGGGCCCCGGTCAATACGGGCTGCATCCGTGGAACGGCAACCCCAGAGTGGGCCAGCTGAGACCGCCGGCGAACGGCACGCCCGCGCTTCCGCCGAGCACGGGACGCATTGCCCATCCAAGGCCCGTAGCGCCACCGCCGCCGCGGCCAACGGTCAACCAGAGGCCAGCGGCGCCTCCGCAGCGCATCGCGGTCCCCAGGCCCGCTCCACGCCCGCAGGAACGGTCCCAGCGCGGGCACTAGCGGAATTCCGCGGAAGCCGAGGCCTGAATCGAAATCGGCATCCCAGCCACGGCCGGGATGCCGATTTCGATTCAGGCCATCTGTCAGCGCCTCGAAGCGAGAGCGCTCAAGTAGGTGGCGGCCCAGGCCGCGAAGGCGACGATCAGCAGAAAGGGGAGCATGACCACGTCGCGGAGCTGATTGTGCTGGTGCGGGTGCATGATCTCTCGAAAGGGGGTCTCACCCCAAGTATCGGAATCCCACCGCAAAACCATCACCATCGGTTCACTGTCCGCGCTTGAGAGCCGCCAGGCTTGCGTAGACTCGGTCGGGATATGAATTCATCTCCCCGGTTCCATTGTTGTAGGCCGCCAGCGCGCGATCGTTGTCGCCGTGATGGCTCCTGAGGAATTCTCCGAAGATGTGCGCGCCGAAGCAGATGTTGACGCGTGGGTTGTGCAGCGACTTGGGCGTCATCTTGCCGCAACGCGACTCGTATTCTCTCCACGAGTCACGCTCCGGGAGCACCTGCATGAGACCTATCGCGCCAGCATGACTCGTCGCGCGTGGATTGAACTCCGATTCGGCGTACGCAATGGCAACCAGCAACTTGGGATTCACCCGCGCCTGTTCACCATATGTCTGAAATTCGCGCGCCCATTCAACTGCAGTCACTGAATCGACGTGCTTGCGCGTCAGCATGCCCGCAAGCGTATCGCGCCGCAACTCGAGGCCGCGTTGCAGCATCGTCGGTGCAAATACGATCACTGGTGACATGGGAAGCGGCCTGACCGGAACGTGCGGAGCGACGTTCGCGATGAGCACGCCGCACGCAAGCAGCATCACCGGATAACTCACCGGCTTTGCATTGCGCAGCCTGCGTTTGATTGCGCTCGGCCGAGGGCCAGGGGTCCACGCGTCGGCAGAGTGAGGCAGCACCGACAACGGACCGCAGACGACCGGAATCACAAGCAGCTGTTGCTCAGAGAGCGTCGCAGCACGAATGTGGTGCTGACAACTTCAACAATGTGTATCGACATCTGTGCACCCCGGGTTCAAGATCCGTGGACTTGCGAAGGAGCTTCCGCACGCAATCTAATGCGAGATTGTGTGCATCGTCTGTGCATTTCATACACATGCACAACCGATCTCTAACGCGGAATGCGTGCCACTACAAAACTGTCGAGAACATGCGAATTGTCATTTCGTCGATGCTGATATTTGCGACATAATTCCCTAAAAAAAGACCACTTTGGGACACTACTGGATAACATCGCGTTAGTGGCTCACGAGGCACATGTTGCACCGTCGCATCATAAGAGCTGCTCTCCGGCTCACGACCCCATATCATGCATCGTGCCACAACGGCATGCGCGCACGATTGGGCATGCCGGCGCAGGATGCCGCCATTGCCACCTGGCGCGGCTAATGACGTCTGCCCAGCGGCGTATTACGAAGCAGAAATCGTTTTATGTCCGGCGTGAATTCTTCGGACAAGTTACCTGTGGCGTAACTCAGCACGCCGGCAAGCGACAACATCATGGCGTGATGCGGGCTGTGCATGCGACGTGGCTCCCAGCTGTTCACAGCGAATCCAGTCACGACTGCGGCGGCGGCGCGCGACCACGCGATTCTGTGACTTCCGTCGTCGGTGCGCACGAAGAGTGTTTTGTGCAACGCATCTTCGGTGCGTGCAGTGAAGCCGTTCCGCGTGGACCGCTCGAAACGCGGATCCTCGTGCAACAACGCGCCCACGCCGAACTCGACAGTGTGGCGAACGACTCCGCCGCCGTACGCAGCAGCATCGCGTCGAGCATAACCGCTGATCCCGGTGCCCCATTCTCTGGGAGTCCGGCGCCATTGCGCGATCCCGGCAGCGTACGACGCGCCGAGTACAGTGCGAATGGAAAACGTCCTGTCAGAATAGAAGTCTGCTTTCTGCGCGAAGGTCATCGGACGCAGTGGTGCAGCGCTGTCGGTCGCTGCAGTGTCTGCGACGGTGCACGGAACGTTGCACTGGACGGCACGCACGGCGCCGGAATCGGCGTTGGTTGGATTTTGTGCGCGGACTCGCGACGTCGGTATCGCGAGACTGAATCCAACCAATAGCAGGACGCGGAGGGCGCGCGGGGGCATCCATCAAAGGTAGCTACCCGCGCGCCACCCATCGAACCTACTGCTTGCTTGGAGGTGCCGGGGGCAGTTGCGCCAGCCGGGCTTTCATCGACTGAAAGGCGCGGGAATCGGTTTGCAGCTTCGCGAGTTCCGCTGGCGGAACGTTGGCGAGCATGCGTTGAATGTCAGCTATGCGGTCCTGGGTTCCGGGGTGATCCGAGAACCATGCCGCCGTCGTGCCGGAGCTCCCCTGCGACTGCTCCTCGGCCAGCAGCTTCTTGAAGAAGCTCAACATTCCGGCGGGACTGATCCCGGCCCGCATGACGTTCTGGAAGCCGCCGTTGTCCGCCTGCACCTCGTCCTCTCTGCTGAACTTCGCGAACACGGCCGTACCGCCGATGTTGATCGCTGTCGCGGCCGCCTGACTGTTGCACACGTTGGTGAGTGTGCACGCGATCGCGAGACCGACATTCGCGCCTTGCTGCTGTTGCATCTGCTTCACGGAATGACGCAACACGACGTGCTCGATCTCGTGTCCCAATACGCCGGCGAGCTCGTCCATCGTGCTCGCATGCGCGAGAACGCCGCGATTCACGTAGACGAATCCGCCGGGCAGTGCAAAGGCATTCACCACGTCCGTGTTGACCACGGCAAAATGCCAGTCGAGATCCGCGCGGGATGTGCGCTTCGCGATCTCATTGCCGAGATCGTTGACGTACGCATCCACCTGCGGATCCTGCAGCATCGGAAGCTGTGTGGAGATCTGCTGAGCCTCCTGCTGCCCCATCTGGACTTCCTGCTGCGTGGACACCGCGCACCCTGCGAGGAGCGCGGCGCCTGCGAGTGAAACAGCCAATGAAGTGGTTCGCATTGTGATCCCGGGGTGATGCATCGTGCCCTCGCAAAGTGAGTTGTTGCTCCGTAGGCATCGGAAAGGCACGAACCGGACCACTCTGGCGGGTACGCGCGGCGTTGCCCGGCAGGGTTCTCGCAGATAAGTTGGCAGCGGACGGCGTCGAACCGGAGGGTAACCGAATGCAGACGACCGCTGTGGATCTCGTCACTGTGTCGCGGGAGTGTGGTGCTGGAGGGAGCGATTTCGCGCTCGCTCTGGGTGCTGAATTGGGCTGGCCGGTGCTGGACGGAAATCTCCCCGAGCGCGTTGCCGCCAGACTACACATGCAGTGTGCCGCAGTCCGGCAACGGGACGAGCAGCCGCCGGGCCTGTTCGCCAGGATCGCCTCGACGTTGCTCATTTCACCTCCGGAAGCCCCGATGCAGATCGAGACCAGCGACCTGCTGATGCCGGATTCCATCGCGCAGGCCGCTCATGCCGAAATCGTGGAGGCCGCAGCTCATCCGCCGGCCATAATCGTCGGGCACGGCGCGCAGATGATCCTCCGGGAGCGACCGGGCACGATCCACGTCCGGCTGGTCGGAACGCCGGAATCCCGTGTCGAGCGACTCGTCGCGCGCGACGGAGGGACGCCGGAGGAAGCCGCGGCCAACGCGCGACGCATCAACGGTCAGCGCCAGGCGTACGTCCAGCGGTATTATCATGAGGACTGGGCCGACCCGCTGCTCTTCGACGTTCAGTTCAACACCGCTCGTGTGACGATCGCGCAGGCAGTAAGGTGCCTCACGTCGATCATTGCCGCGCGCAGTCACGCAAATCCGGTACACGCCTTGAGCAGCTGACACTCTCCAACCACGAGTCACATGAGATTCATCTCCACGCCCGACGCGCCGATACCCGCCGGACACTATTCACAGGGAGTCGTGCACGGTGGTCTTGTGTTCGTAGCCGGCCAGCTGCCGATCGACCCCAGGGATCCGTCGCGTGAGCCGGGTCCGATTGAAGACCAGACCGCGCAGGCGCTCGCCAACGTTCGCGCGATTCTGAGCGCAGCTGGCACGAGCCTCGATCGTGTCGTGCAGATGACGGTCTATGTTTCCGACGTATCGCTGTGGGGAAAGGTGAACGCGGTCTACTCGCGTGTGATGGGCAATCACCGCCCAGCGCGCGCAATCGTGCCAAGCGGCGAGCTGCGACACGGAATGCTCATCGAGATTCAGGCGATCGCTGCGGTCGAAGCGACGGGTCCGGAGGCAGCCGCGTGAGCGACGCGACGCTCATCTCTCGCGCGGATGTCGATGCAGCGGCAGGGAGACTGCAGGGGCAGGCGGTTCACACTCCGATAATTACGGCACTTGATCTGGCCGAGCGACTTGGAGTTGCGTGCGGTGTGAAGGCCGAATCGTTTCAGCGTACCGGCTCGTTCAAGTTCCGCGGCGCCTACAACTACATCGCGACAATGATCCCGGCGGATCGGTCGCGCGGGGTAATCGCACCATCGTCGGGAAATCACGGGCAGGCCGTTGCATGCGTTGCGGCCATATTCGGAATTTCGGCAACTATCGTGATGCCGACTACGGTAACGCCGATCAAGCGCGCCGGCGTCGAGCGATGGGGGGCGACGACAGTGCTCGCCGGCACTACGACGGACGATCGCATGTCCGCCGCGCAAGATCTCGCCCGCACTACGGGGGCGGCGATCGTTCCGCCATACGATGACCTCCGGATCATCGCGGGGCAGGCGACTTGCGGCCTCGAGATACTCGCCGACGAGCCGGACGCCATGACTTTCGTCGTACCCGTCGGCGGCGGTGGATTGAGCGGAGGGATCGCGACGATCGTCAAGCTGATGCGCCCCGCTGCGCGAGTCATAGTCGTCGAGCCCGAAGGTGCGGCGAAGCTCTCGGCCGCATGGCGCGCCGGATCCCCCGTGCCGATCGATCGCGCGCGTAGCGCTGCGGACGGATTGCTGGCGGTGAAGATCGGCACGCTCAACTTCGCGCATCTGCACCGTTACGCCGACGAGATCATCACGGTGACCGAAGACGAGATCGCAGAAGCCGCCGCCTATCTATTTCGCGAACTGAAGCTCGTCGCGGAGCCCAGCGGTGCGACTGCACTCGCCGCTCTGCTCGCAGAGAAGGTGAAGCCGAGCGGCGAGACGATCGCAGTACTGAGCGGCGGGAACGTCTCGATGGATGCGCTGCGCGAGTTTACCGCAAATCATTCCGCATAAGCAGTCGGCAGTTCTTACGCCGCGCTAACTCGCGGCCGCGGAGTTCCGTTGTCGGTCCATGACACGAGCAGCCGCCGAATCGTTCCGCGGGCCGTATCCTGCGTGACGCCAGCTGCGCGCAACGCCGTCGTAGCCGGATCGTCGTGCACCGAAATGATCGCGAGCAACAGGTGCTCCGTTCCGACCCGGCGGTGACCGAGCATCGCTGCTTCCTCCTCGGCGCGCCGCACGATCATGTCGAGCGAAGCCGGCCTGACCGGAAATCTGCGGAGGCGCAGATTCGCTTCGCGATCGCTGGCAATCTGATCGGCACTGTCCAGCAACTCGTCCATATTCACGTCGAGCGCGGTGAGCACACCCCGCGCGAGTGACGGTCCGCATCCTTCAATGGCCCGCAGGAGCTCCATACTTGCCAACGCCGACGGGCGCCGCCTCAACGCAATCCTGGCAACCCCCAGCGTATCCTCAGCCCGGTCCGTAAAGCCACTCTTCCACGACATGACGCACCTCCATATCCTTGTCCGCTCCGCAATGGCGGGCTCTCATCACATGTGTCACGCCCTCGCGACAGACGGTTTGCGCGGAACCGCGGCTGATCGCGGACCGGCGCCGAGGTTGACGCCGAGGTTGACGCCGTAGGAGGCCGAGGGGTATTCTCCCGCTCCACCAGAGCCGCCATGCTTCAGCCCCTACCCATTCCCACGCAGGCGAACGCAGCCGATCGACGGGGCGGGGTGCGTCCAACACCCTGGTGGCTGGACCTGCTGCTGGTGCTGTTCGTGGCAGCCATCGCGTTCGGGATCGCGCGCGCCGCGGCGCGCTGGAGCTCGCCACTCTCGCCCAACGTGCGAATCGATACGTCGATCTCGCTGCTCCCGATGTACGCGGGACTGTCCACGTTGCGCATGGCCGTGGCGTACGTGGTGTCGCTCGTGTTCAGCCTCGTCTATGCACGCGCCGCCGCCGCGAGCAGGACCGCCGAACGCATCATGCTCCCGGTGCTGGACATACTTCAGAGCATTCCGATTCTGTCGTTCATGCCGGGGGTCGTGCTTGGCCTCGCTGCCGCTTTCCCGGGGCGCACGCTGGGGCTCGAGCTTGCCGCGATCCTGCTCATCTTCACCAGCCAGGCGTGGAACCTCGCCTTCAGTTTTCATCAGTCGCTCACGACGATTCCGCGCGAGCTCAACGAAGCCGCCGACGTGTATCGACTGGGCCTCTGGCGCCGGTTCACGCGGCTGGAGCTGCCGTTCGGCGCAATCGCGCTGATCCAGAACAGCATGATGAGCTGGGCGGGAGGCTGGTTCTTTCTCATGGCGTCGGAGCAATTCGTGCTCGGCACCAACAACCTCCGTCTACCGGGTCTGGGCTCGTACCTCGCGGCAGCCTCGGAGGCGCGCGACACGCGTGCGATCATATGGGGAATCGTCGCCCTCGTTACGGTGATCGTAGCGCTGGATCAGATACTCTGGCGCCCGCTGGTTGCGTGGTCGGACAAGTTCAAGTTCGAGCAGTCCGGCGGTGACGCGTCGGAATCGTGGATGCTGGATCTTCTGCGCAACTCCTCGCTCGTTGCGTGGCTGCACGATCATACGGTAGCTCCGATAGAGAAGTCGCTGGATCGGCCCCGTGAGGCGCGCACGCGCTCCATGCCGATAGTTCCGCGATGGATGCGTGTGCTCGCGGGATTGCTCCTCGGGCTGGCGGCGGTAGCGATCGTCATCTGGGGCGGTTTCGCCGCGTTTCACGCGGTGTCGGGTCTGAGCGGAAAAACATGGTGGACCATACTGGTCGCTACACTCGCGACCTTTGGTCGCACGCTCGCAGCGTTGATCATCGCGACGGCGTGGACGGTGCCATTCGGTGTCGCCGTCGGGATGAGCCCCAAATGGTCACGCAGGTTGCAGCCCGTGGTGCAGGTCATCGCGTCGATCCCGGCAACTGCACTGTTCTCCGTTCTTCTGCTCATACTGCTGTCACTTCCGGGCGGCCTCAACATTGCCGCCATCGCCCTGATGGTGCTGGGTACACAGTGGTATGTTCTGTTCAACGTGATTGCCGGAGCAATGGCGATCCCGTCCGATCTCAAGGAAGCGGCTGGTGTATACGGGCTCAAGGGCTGGCGTCGATGGAAGTTGCTGATCATACCGGCGATCTTTCCATACCTGGTCACCGGGTTGATCACCGCGACCGGCGGCGCGTGGAATGCGAGCATCGTTTCCGAGTACGTGATATTTGCGGGCCACAAGATAAGCACTGTCGGATTGGGAGCGTTGATCGCGGAAGCCGCTGACGCACAGAACTTTCCGCTCCTTCTGGCTTCCACGCTCGTGATGGCGGCGGTCGTGATACTCGGGAATAGACTCGTGTGGCGCAGGTTGTACCGCATCGCACAATCGCGTTATCGTCTGGAATGAGGCAAGCAGCATGACAACGGCCATATCTGCACCACCGGCGAACGAGCGCGGCGCGGTAATACTCGAAGCGCGCGCGGTGGACAAGTATTACGGCGACGACCGCACACCCGTGCTGGATCACGTCAGCGTTGCGTTGCACGCTGGCGAATTCGTCGCGCTGCTCGGCCCATCCGGATCCGGCAAATCGACGTTGCTGCGTTTGCTGTCCGGACTGATGCCGCCGTCGTCGGGACGCGTTCTGTCGCACGGTGAGGATCTCACCGGAATCAATCCGAACGTTGCGATCGTGTTCCAGAGTTTCGCGTTGTTTCCATGGCTCACCGTTCTGCAGAACGTGGAGCTCGGTCTGCTCGCGGCTGGGGTTCCGTCCGACCAACGCCGCGAACGCGCGATTGCCGCGATCGACCTCATCGGGCTCGACGGTTACGAGGAAGCGTTCCCGAAAGAACTTTCCGGCGGCATGAAGCAGCGCGTCGGTTTCGCTCGCGCGCTCGTCGTGCAACCGGAAGTGCTTTTCATGGACGAGCCGTTTTCCGCTCTCGACGTCTTGACGGGTGAGACGCTGCGGGCCGAGCTGCAGGAGCTGTGGAGCTCTCGCTCGATGCCCACCAAGGCGGTCCTGCTCGTCACGCACAACATCGAGGAAGCAGTGACACTCGCCGATCGAATTCTCGTGTTCGGCGCAAATCCGGGGCACATCCGGATCGAGCTGCCGGGATTACCGGCGCACGAGCGAGCGCATCACGGTCCCGCACGGCAGCATCTTGTCGACGCGATCTATCGCGTGATGACAAACCCGGGTGAGGACGCATCGAAGCTCGTCGGCCGCCCGAGTACTCCTACACGTGCCGAGCGCCCGCGGCGCTATCAGGTGCTGCCCGACGTCGGGATCGACGATCTCACAGGATTCGTGCAGTACCTGTCGACGATGGGCGGCCGTGCAAACGTGCACGATCTCGCGCGCGATCTTCAGCTCCGCAGCGACGACGTGCTCGCAATAGTCGAAGCCAGCGACCTGCTCGGCTTTGCCGACCTCCAGGATCGCGCAGTCGTCATCACACAACCGGGAATCGAATTTGCCGACGCCGATCTCGACATCGAGAAGGCGATGTTCCGGCGCTATGCCCTGGCTCACGTGTCGCTGCTGCGACACATAGTGCGCGAGCTCGACGCGTCTCCGTCAGGCACGCTCGACTCGGACCGCCTCATGGAGGAGCTGGAAGAAGCCTTCTCCGGCGGCGAGGCACGCCGTCAGTTCGAGACGGTCGTCGACTGGGGTCGATACGCCGAGTTGTTCTCCTACGACGACGCAAGCGGCGAGCTGCGGCTGGATCCGGAGACCGGAGTTAGCGCTGCCGATGCACTACGTGAAGCGATGACCGCAGGCGGTTCCGCGACCTGGTCCGTGGACGGGGAGGAGAGCTAGACGGATGTGGTGAGAGCTGCTGAAAAGGTCGTCATTCCCGCATTCGCGGGAATGACGATACGGCGGTGCGCCGCCTACTTCCTTATCGCCCCACACACCGCCGCGTACGCCTTTCCGGCACTGCTTCCAGGCGGCCGTTTGGCCCAGTCGATCTGCACCAGCTGGGAATCCGGCGTATCGTAGCCAGCGACTGGCTTCCCGTTGACGTCATATGTTTGCGCCGAGACGGGCTTTATTCCCTGCGTGGTGCAGTCGATCATCTTACGATCGACCATCGTGCGATAGGCGTGCCTGGTTCCGATCATCTGGTTCGTCGCGTACTGCCAACGGAGTCGAACGCGATACGTGCCGTCGGGCGCGCGCTTCGTCTGGGTTGTGTCGAGCGCGACTCTGACCGTGGCGTCGTTATAGACGCTGCGCCATGCGCCGGATGGACCCGAGCTGCTGGTCCTGGTCTTCGTCGTCCTGTGCCGCGGCGCCTTCTGGGCGCCGGCAGAAACGGCCAATACTGCCACGGCGAGCAGCGCCGGAATGAGTTTGCTATGCACCAACTGACCTCACTGGTTTGGAATGGGTTCTTGCCCCAAAGCCTGGAGCACTCCTTGTGCCGCTCGCAATCCGGTGGCCAGCGCGCCTTCGACAGTGCCGCTGCGACCTTCCGTGTTCGTGGCCTCTCCAGAGAAGAATACTGTCTGTTCGACGGGCCTCGAAAGTTTCCTCGCTGATCCGCTGCCGCCGACGACCGCGTAGCTGTAGGCACCGCGCGAGAACGGATCGTGCTCCCAGTTATGCATCCAGCTTCCGGTCACCAGACCGGCCAGCCGCTCATATGTCGTACCGAGGTGCGCCGCCAGATCGTGCAGCGCGATTCGCTCGATTTCCGCGTCCGGCATGGCGCACAAGGCCGCCGCCGGCGGGCCGCCGACCCACCCTACGAGAATCGGTGCGCGCACCGGAAACTGGGTCCACCAGACGGGAAAATCAGCCCCGGGGCTGTGCAGGAAGCTGAGCGACATCAGCCCGCTTCCACCGTGCTCGGGAGCGTTCCGTAGCCCCATTTCCCAGAAGCGCTCACGGAATGCGAAAACCGTTCGGAGCACGCTACCCATTGCGAGGCCATCCACCGCATTCGTCACTGCCGGAATTTCGGGCTCGAACGCGATTGCGCCCGGCGCCGGCGGCACGGCCTGCAACACACCGATGGGCACAGTGACTATCACCGTGCGTCCCGACACCGCGCGGAGCTCGCCCGCGGCGTTCTGGCAGCTCACGACGACGTTTCCGCGCTCCCACTCGACTCTGGTCACCACGGTATTGAGCTCGATCGCATCATAGACGTCACGCGCGAGCCACGCAGACACGCGATCGTAACCATCCACCACGCGCCCCGTCCGTTCATCCTCGGGGCTCTCGGCAGGGTCGCCACCCTTGGCGAGCCAGCGCTCGCTCACGAGTGATATGTCGGCAGCGTGGAACCCCTGCACGAATTCGATCGCACTGATCCGCGCACGGGCGTCTTTTGGCTTGCGCTTCCGTGCCGCTCGTTCCGCGAGATAATCCCTGAAGCTCCGGTCCGGCGTACGATGCTCGTCCAGCTTCCCGAGCACCTTTTCAATCCGCTTCCAGAAATCGACCTGCCTGAAAGTTCCTTCGCGCGCTTGCCAGTGCTCGCCCACGACATCGAATGCTGTCAACCCTGCGGCGTCGATTATCGTATCAGTGTTGGGAGTGGCGCCGTGTAAAAATTCGGCACCAAGCTCGATCGGAACTACCACTGAAGGGTCGCGGTATGTGAAGATTCGGCCACCGACGCGGCCGCGCGCCTCCAGGACGATGACGCTACGCCCGTTTGCGCGCAGCTCCTTTGCCGCGGCGAGGCCAGCCGCACCCGCTCCGATTATTATCGCGTCGACCACGTCAGCCTGATCCATTCGGACTGAATTATACACGGCAATTTGCATATGCAACGTTTCGTACCCCGATCACTGTCAAGAAATGCCGCGGCACTGCTTGCCGCGAGCTGTTTCGTCATGCTCGCTGCCGGCTGCAGGCCTGCGTCCTTTCACGGCACTGCCTACGAGCCGCCCGAAACCGCGCCGTCGGTCGTGCTGCAACGGGCCAACGGCGCCAAATTCTCGCTGGCAGACCAGCACGGCTCCGTCGTGCTGCTGTACTTTGGCTACACGCACTGCCCCGACGTTTGCCCGACGACGCTCTCCGACTGGAAGCGCGTCAAGGAAGGCCTCGGCCGCGATGCATCGCGCGTTCGTTTTGTCTTTATCTCGGTAGATCCCGATCGCGACGATCCTGTCACATTGCAACATTTCGTGTCACGCTTCGACCCGGGCTTCATCGGCGCAACCGCCGATTCTGCGACACTCGCCGCAATCGAGCACTCCTTCCACGTAAATTCATCACGAGAGGAATCCACATCCGCCGGCGGCTACTCGGTGACCCATCCGTCGCAGACATTCGTGGTGGACAAGCGCGGCAATCTCCGCCTTCTCTACTCATTCGGAATGCAGACGAGCGACATGGTATCCGATATTCGTCAGCTGCTGCGTGGCGCATGAGGGTGGCTCTCGTGCGGACGTTTGCATTGATGTCCATGCTCGCCGCGCTCGCCGCATGCCATCGCGACGCACCATTGTCGGCGACGACGTTCGAGCTCCATGATGCATGGGTCCGCGCCACGCCCGATTCAGGCTCGACGACGGCGGGTTACATCCGATTCGTCAACGGCACTGCGGATACGGTCTGGGTATCGCGCTTCTCATCCGACGATGCAGCCACGGTCGAGCTGCACCAATCATCCGACGTCGCGGGCGAGATGCACATGGCGATGCTCGATTCACTAGCCGTCGCGCCGAATCACAGCGTAACGATGCGTCCGGGCGGCTATCATCTGATGCTGATCGGCGCAACGCACGCACTCGTGCCGGGTTCGATGGTGCGAATCGTGATGCATCTCTCGAACGGCGCCGTCGTTTCCACGTCCGCGAGAGTGAAGAGCTGAGCTGATTCCCGAGTGAATTCCTGACGCGCCGAGTGCACCGTCAGGGATGCGCGTCAGATCTCCAGCTGCGCGCCGAGCTCCACCACCCGATTCGGCGGAAGGCCAAAGAACGCTGTAGCTGGCAGTGAATTTCGCGCCATGAATGCGTACAGCTTCTTGCGCCATCGGGCCAGCTTCGTGCTTCCGATCGGAAGCAGCTGTTCGCGGCCGAGATAGTAGGTCGTCTCCATGCGCTGCGCACGCACCCCGAATGCGCGAGCGGAGGCAAGCAGCCGTTGTGCATCCGGCGCTTCCATGAACCCGTACTGCGCAACCACGCGCCAGAAACCGAGCGGAAGCTTGGTCACGGTCATTCGCTCGGCGTCGTTCACCTCAGGTATCTCCTTCACCTGTATCGTGAGCAGAATCACCTCTTCGTGCAGCACCTTGTTGTGCTTGAGATGATGCAACAGCACCATCGGCGCACCGCTCGAGTCGGCGGTCATGAAGACCGCCGTGCCCGGGACGCGCACGACGTGAGTCTCGGCCAGGCTCTTCAATAGTGCATCGAGCGGAAGGCTCGCGTTACGCAGCAGCGTGCGCGTGATCCTGCGACCGGAATGCCACGTCGTCATCAGCGTGAAGATCGCGCCGGCGATGGCGAGCGGTACCCAGCCACCGGATTCGATCTTGACCATGTTCGAGGCTGCGAACCCGAGATCGATGATAAGGAAGAAGGCGGCGAAGGAGATGTACTGCCACGGCTTCCAGTTCCACTTCATCTGTGCGAGCTGAGTGAACAACAGCGTCGTGATCACCATCGTGCCCGTCACGGCGATGCCGTACGCCGCACTCAGTGCTGCGGACGACCCGAAGCCCAGCACCATGATCACGCAACCGATCATGAGCGCGTTGTTCACTTCCGGGACGTAGATCTGACCCGCTTCCTCGCCGGAGGTGTGGACGACGTTGAAACGCGGGCTGTATCCGAGCTGCACGCACTGGTGCGTGAGCGAGAACGCACCCGTGATGAGCGCCTGCGATGCAATGACGGCGGCGATGGTTGCGAGCGCGATCAGCGGATACAGCATCGCGTGCGGCGCGAGTGCGAAGAATGGATTCTCCACGCTCGGCGGGTTCTCCAGTACGATGGCGCCCTGACCGAAATAGTTCAGCGCCAGAGACGGAAGTACCAGTGCGAACCATGCGATACGGATCGAACGGCGCCCGAAGTGCCCCAGGTCGGCGTACAGCGCTTCCGCCCCGGTGACAGCGAGCACGACCGCGCCGAGCAGGAGGAACGCTGTACGTCCGTCGTTCAGAAACAGCTGCACACCGTACATCGGGCTTATCGCGAGGAGGATGTGCGGGTGCTGCATGATCGAGTAGGCGCCAAGTACACCGATCGTGCCGAACCATAGCAGCATCACCGGACCGAACACCCATCCGATATTGGCGGTCCCGTGTCTCTGGACCAGGAACAGCAGAACGAGGATGACTACCGAGAGCGGGACGACGAGATGGCTGAGCGTCGGTGTGACTACTTCGAGTCCCTCGACCGCGCTCAGCACGGTGATCGCTGGGGTGATCACGCCGTCGCCGTAGAGCAGGGCAGCGCCGATCAGCCCCGTCATGACGAGAATGACGCGCCATCGTTTGGATAATCGCTCGCGCTGCTGCAGGATCAGCGCGAGCAGGGCAAGGATTCCGCCTTCACCGCGATTGTCGGCGCGCATGATGAAGACGATGTACTTGACGCTCACGGTGAGGATGAGCGCCCACAATATCAGCGAGACGACGCCGTACACATTGTCCGGCGTCCGTGCGAGTCCGTATTCCGCGCGAAACGACTCGCGGAACGCATACAGCGGACTGGTACCGATGTCGCCGAAGACGACGCCGAGTGCGAGCAGCGAAAGCTTGCCGAGTCTGCGGCCGGTCGGCTCTTCTAAAGGTGGCCGTTCCGAGATTGCCGGGGCCGACACTAGGCCGCGATCCTCACGGCCAGCGATCGGTCACAGAATATAGATAGAGCTCGTGTGAGCGGAGAGTGCATAACTAACTAAAAGGAAGCCGGCTACTCTGCCGGCCATAGCTGCCCTGGCAACCGCCAGCGCAACCGGAGAAACATATAGCAAGCGGCCGGCCGATTGGCCGTTCCGCGTGAATCGGGTGCAACCTACTCAGTTTCGGCACAGAGAGGTGCCCCTGCGTACCAATTCGTCCCTCTTTATGACATAAAGTACTTGACTATATCGTGGACTCTACTAGAATATTGAAATATGGCCGGCGCGGACCGCGGCCGGTCGTCAAATCATGCCGCACGCAGTCGGCGGGTCACCCATCACAGTCACCATGCGAATCGGACTTCTCTGGACCTTCGCCGCCATCGCCGGAGCACTCGGCGCCATCCTCCTGTTCGATGCGCTTCCAGGAATCAACTGGGGCCTCTGGGTCGGCGCTGCAGTCGCAGGGCTCCTGATCTATCGCCGACCGGACCGGCGGACTCTTCGCGTCATGGCCACGCCACTCGGCTTTGGCGTCATTCTCGCTGCAGGGGCCGCGGTAACGACGACGCCGATTCTGCGCGTCGCGATAGTTGCCATCGTGGCGTCACTCATGGCGCTCGCAGTGGTGCTGGCGAGCGAACACGCGGCTGCACTCGACTATGGGCCCCTCGAGATCATAACGGCTCCGTTTCGCGCTCTCTCGCGCACCGCACGCGGCGTGATCTCATCGGTTGCCGTCACCTTCGATTCGATCGGCTCGGCGCACGAACGGCCTGCACTGCGCGGCGCTGTGATAGCGGCGCCGGTCGTGCTGGTGTTGATGCTCCTGTTCGCGAGCGCGGATCCCGTTCTGGCACGAGGCCGCGATGCCATTTACGGCGTATTCAGCGACTGGGGTGACATGCCACGCATCGTGTTCGGAGTGCTGCTCGGGTTGTTCGTACTGGGAGCATACGCGGCGACACGCGCGGCAGGGTCGTCGTTCGCATCCGCGGCACTGCTGCCATCCACTGGCGTCGAGCGGATCGGATTGACGGAGCGGCGAATAGTACTCGCTGCTGCAGCGACGGTGTCGTGGCTGTTCGTGCTGTTGCAGCTGAGTTACCTCTTCGGCGCGTCACCCGCAATCGCCGGCTCGGGCGTGACGTTCGCGGAGTACGCCCATCGCGGATTCGGCGAGCTTACGGTGGCCGCGACAATAGCCGCGCTCCTGATAATTGCGGCGCACGACAACGTGAGAGCGGTGCACGGAAGTGAGACCGGGAAAGCGATCACGTGGCCTTCGCTGGCACTCCTCGCAGCGGTCGTCTGCATCCTCGTCTCTGCGTTCCATCGCATCATGCTGTACGAGGACGCGTACGGCTACACGACGACGCGCGTGTACGTGCAGGCGTACATGCTCCTGGCGCTCGCGATTCTGTTCGTCCTGGCGTGGCACGTGTGGCGCAAGTTCGATGTGCGCGCACTTGCGCGGCAGATAATGACGGTCGCGCTCGCGACGCTGACATTTCTCGTCTTCTGGAATGGCGACGAATGGGTTGCCCAGGCCAACCTCGCCCGGTATGCACATACCGGCAAGCTCGACGTTCAGTACCTCACTGGCGGCCTTTCACTGGATGCGTATCCCGCTCTGGTCCAGGCGCTTCCCCGCGTGACGGAGCCTGAGCGCGCGCAGCTTTCGCTGGCCCTCGCGCGGGAATATGCGCGCAGATCCGAGCTGCGCGGTACGAAAGCGTGGTATGAGTGGAACCTGCGACGGGAGAGGGCTCGCAGCTTCGTCGTGGTCACACATCCCGCGAATATTCCGCCGTCGTTATAGCT
Organism: Gemmatimonadota bacterium; assembly: GCA_027307165.1. Classification (GTDB taxonomy): domain Bacteria; phylum Gemmatimonadota; class Gemmatimonadetes; order Gemmatimonadales; family Gemmatimonadaceae; genus Fen-1247. The sequence continues at coordinate 40,398 of DAHUXM010000021.1, forward strand.
TTCGGTCTGGAGGAGTTCAGATGCCAGACCAGATAGCCGAACAGCCACCCGAGACACTCGAAGGGTGGTACGTTCTGCACCAGATATACCGAATCGACCGGGAGCGGAACACGCCCGCCGGCACCGCAGAGAGCGACGTTTTCGGCCCCGCGAACGAGCAGGGCCAGGGATGGAGCGAAGCCGTCGCGCTCATCGGCTCGACGTCGGATGTGATGTTCATCCACTGCCGGCCGACGCTCGACGCGATCGGCGATGTCCAGCGTGAGCTGGCTCGGCAACCGTGGATGCGGCGGCTTGTCCCGACCTACTCATTTCTCAGCGTTACGGAGGCCGGTCTCTATCACATGACGGCGAAGATCGCCGACGAGGCGATTGCGCGCGGCGGAACAGTTGGTGATGCCGATTACGTTGCCGCAGTCAAGGCGAAAGCGGAAACCGAGCGAACCAACCCGTACGTCCAGCGGCGGCTTTATCCGCAGCGTCCCGATACGATGCCGTATGTGTCGTTCTATCCGATGTCCAAGCGCAGAGACGTCGGTCAGAACTGGTATTCGCTCCCGATCGCGGAGCGAAGCCGGTTGATGCACGAGCACGGACTGAGCGGACGGCGTTACGCCGGTCGTGTGCAGCAGGTCATCACGGGAGCGATCGGCTTCGACGCGTGGGAGTGGGGAGTGACGCTGTTTGCCGGCGATCCGCTCGACTTCAAGAAGATCGTATCGGACATGCGCTTCGACGTCGCGAGCGCGGAGTATGCGGAGTTCGGGCCGTTCTATGTTGGCAAGGTCGGCGCGCTCGCCGAGGTGCTGGGCGGGTAGCCGCCCGGGGAGGCTTCGACTAGCTTTAAAGATTGTACCGTGGAGCGATCTGCGGACGGGATGTGGCGCAGCCCGGTAGCGCACCTGAATGGGGTTCAGGGGGTCGCAGGTTCAAATCCTGTCATCCCGATGTTGTAAACAATTGAAATGCAAGAAGTTAGGAGCCAGCACAGCCCCATTCATATTCCGATCTGAATGGGGCTGCTGTACAATGGGCCATAGATTCGTGATGCCGGGCCACGGAGGCGCGTCTCAGGCAGCTATCGGATTGAGGTCTGTCGCCGGGTGGATGGATCGCGCATAGCTTCGCGCAGCGATCTGCCGAGCTCCGTGCAGAAGGACGCTCTCGTCTTGGAGCAGGCAGCGATGATTGTGTCGTCCCGATCGGTTCGACGCGAAAATCCATAGATCGGTGGCTGGCAGGCGAGAGCGCCACCCGGCGCTGATCAGGCAAGCAGGTCAGGCCGGTCTGGCGCCGAAACGATTTATAGCGCTGTAAGAGGGCTGTCAGGCACGCGTGCTATTGTGCGGCGTAGTCAGCATCTGGCTCCGAAACCCGCACCGTCCCACTTATCGTGCCTCGATCGAAATCGCACTACCTGTATGGCTCTGTCGTCCTGCTCGTTCTCCCATTCGCCGGCGTCGGCGCCCAGTCGTCATCCCCTCTTAGACACATCCATGGCCGTGTCGTGCACGCCGCCACAGGCACGGCGATCGGTTCGGCGACCGTTGACTTAACGAACGTCGCCACTGGTGCTTCCGCCGGCCACGTCGCCAGTGGATCCGACGGCACCTTCACCTTTTCTCGCGTTTCGCTCGGCCAGTACCGCGTGAAGGTCCGTGCGCTCGGGTTTGCGTCGAAGACGCTGCCGGCCGTCACGCTCAGCGCGGGGCATCCCGACCTTGACGTCGGCGCCGTCGCGCTGACGGCGGTCGCCGTTGCGCTTCAGGCCCAATCGGTCACGGCGCAACGGGACGAGGTACAACTCCAGCCGGATCGGACCACTTACGTCGTGCGCGACATGCCGACGACGAAGGGCGGCACGGCGCTTGATGTGTTACGCAACGTGCCGTCGGTCGACGTCGACATCGACAATAACGTAAGCCTCCGCGGCAATTCGGGTGTCGTGGTCCAGATCAACGGGCGGCCGAGCGCTCTCAAAGGCTCGCAGCTCGGCAACTTCCTGGAGCAGTTGCCGGCCGACGCGATCGATCACGTCGAGATAATCCCGAACCCGTCGGCGCGCGAAGACGCGGATGGAGTGGCCGGCATCATCAACATCGTGCTGCGGCAGACGCCCGACGCCGGAACGAATGGCGGAGTGACAGTTGGCGGCGGAACGACCGGGCACGTCGATGCCGGCGCCAACGGCGGTCTGCAGCGCGGGCCGTTATCGGCGTACGGCAGCTACTCGCTCGTGCGCGACAGCAGACCGCGCTACGACGACATCTTTCGCCAGAACTTGTTCGCGAGACCGCTCAGCTATTTGCAGGAAAACGGAACGCGCACGCAGATTCCGCTCGTCCATACCGTCACCGGCAACGCGACCTATGCACCAACCGCCCACGACGAGCTTTCGATCGACGGGCTATACAGTCAACGTCGCGAGTGGGAAACGCAGAGCATCGCGTATCAAACTCTCGACACGACGTTCGCCGTCACCAACCTCACCGATCGCCATTCTCGCGACGTCAATCACGAGGGTAGTGCCGACGCGGCGCTCAACTACAAGCACCGGTTTGCGGCCAAGGGGCACACGCTCACGAGCGAGCTTCGGTTCGAAGAACATTTTGAGGGCGGGCCCACGGACATTCTCGACCAGGGCCTTTGGCCAGTGAGTGCTCCGGCAAGGACGACGTTGCAGCAGACGCGCACAGTGTGGACCCACTCGAGCACCACGTCGTTCAAGGCCGATTACGTGCGCCCGCTGAATGACGTCTTGCGCCTCGAAACCGGCTACAAGGGCGATCTGGAGCGCATTCGCACAACGCAAGCGGTACAGAACTACGACGCGGGGCTGTCGGCGATGCTCACCGATACCACACAGACCAGCGATTTCGCGTACGATGAGCTGGTGCAGGATGCATACGGCGTTCTCGATGGACACATCGGACGCATACAGTTTCAAGCTGGTGTCCGCGCCGAGCACGCGGGCACGACGTTCGATCTGCGCACGCGTGACCAGCGATTCAGGAATCCATACAACAGCCTGTTTCCGAGCGGACTCGTCTCGTTCGCCATCGACGATGCGGACCAGCTCAAGGTGTCGTACTCGACCCGGATCAGACGGCCCGACGATCCGGATCTGCTCGATCCGACACCGCACGCGCTCGACGCGCTCAACATCTCAGTCGGCAATCCGCATCTCCGACCAGAATACATTCGCGCCTTCGAGCTGGGCTACCAGCGGATCAGCGACCGAGTCACCGTGCAGGTCACGCCCTTCTACCGGCACTCGTTCGATGCGGTGACCGACATTCGCACGGTCGATACGACTGGCGTCACCACGCAAACCCGAGCCAACATCGGCACGACGGACTCCTACGGCACCGATGCAACCGTGGCCCTCGGGAGCGGCGGGCGGTTGAGCGGATTCGTTGGCGGGTCGGCGTATCACCAGAAGAGCAACGCCGGCAATCTCGACCCGCTTCTCTCCGCAAGCACGTTTGGTTGGAGCGTGCGCACGAACGCCGCGCTGCACGTGTCACGCGCCATCGATGCGCAGGCCCTCGTGACCTACGCTGGACGGAGGACGGTCGTCCAAGGTTGGAACGCCGCCCGCATGCGCGCTAGCTTCGGTTTCCGTGACAAACTGATCGCGGATCGCCTGAGCATCACCACCCGCATCATCGACCCATTCAGCACAACCCGCGAGCGTTCAGCCACGCTCGATCCGGCGTTCACCCAGATCAACAAGCGGTTGCGCCCCAGCCGCGCCCTGCAGGTGAGCGCCACGTGGATGTTCGGCCGACAAAACAGGAGGGATGACAGTCAGATCGATCTGTCGGCCAGCGGTACCTAGTGGCCGCGTCGTGACGCGGGAATGGCGTAGCCACGGGTGGCCAGGCAGACCAAAGTGCGCCGGGCGGACCAATCACGCCCCCTGCTGTAACCTTCCTGTCAGATTGGAGCGCTAGCTTCATCATCGACCTTTTCCGGAACTCACCATGTTCGGTATCCGCTCGCTTTTCGCTGCTGTTGCGCCTGTCTTCCTCGTCAGCACTGCTGCGATGGCGCAGACGTCCCATTATCACGTCGTGAAGACAATCGAGATCGGCGCTGCGCGCGCCGACTACATCATCATCGATCCTGTCGGCCGCCGGCTCTACGGGCTCGGCGACAAGGTAATAGACGTCGATAACGACTCTATCGTCGGGACGGTCGAAGGAGGCGGCGGTGGCTACGCGATCGACCACGAGGACAACCGCGGCCTGGTGCGCAACGGCACTCTCTTCGATCTCAAGACCCTCGCTGTCACCGGACACCTCGACATCAAGGGCGACGGGAGCCGCTACGATCCCGTCACTCACCGTGCGTTCGTCTGGGAGGGCAAGGACGGCTGGGTGGTCGACATGCGCAACGGCACGCTGGTGTCGAAGACGATGATCGGCGACGGCCTCGAGTCGGCGGCGGCAGACGGGCACGGGAAGCTGTATGCCGCGATCGAGGAAAAGGGTGGGCTCGAGCAGTTCGATACGCGAACACTCAAGATCGAGAAGACGTGGGACGTCTCCGGCTGCGGCCGCGCGCAGGGCCTCACGATGGACACAAAGACGCGTCGCATCTTCATGGCATGCGATACCGACGTCGTAGTGCTGAACGCCGACAACGGAAGCGTCGTGTCGCGCGTCCGCGTCCCGAGCCGCGCCGACATGAACTGCTTCGATCCGACGACCAAGCTGGTGTTCAATCCGAATCGCGCCGACAGCACGTTGTCGGTGATCCACGAGGATTCGCCGTCCAAATTCACCGTCGTCGAGAAGGTTCCCGAGGGCGGAGCGGCGCGCACCTGTGCGGTCGATGAGAAGACGCACAAGGTGTACGTGTTCTACTATCAAGGAAATCCACGGCAGGGCGGCAAGCTGCTCGCGTCCGTGCTCGCGCCGTGACGCGCTGCCGCCGCACTTGAATCAAATTCCGGCGATCGTAGTTTCAAATCCTGTGATCGCGACGTCGTAATTCAGAGCCTCGTCAACGCACATCGTTGACGGGGCTTTGAATCGTCAGGGACCGATTGGCAGCCATCTCGGCCCGACGAATCGTGTAATCCCGGAACGAGCCACCCGGAGCCTGAATCTTGCCTGACGCACTTCAAGACGCATTTCAAATTCGCCCTGTGCGGCGCTCGGATCTGGCCCGCTGGCTGCCGCTCTGGGATGGATACAACGCCTTCTACGGACGCAGTGGCCAGACTGCGCTCGACCCGGAGATCACTCGCGTAACGTGGGAGCGATTCTTCGATGACAGTGAGCCGGTGCATGCCATGGTTGCGGAGAGCCGCGATACGCTGGTCGGGCTTGTCCACTACCTTTTCCATCGCAGCACGATCATGATCGGAACGAACTGCTATCTGGCCGATCTCTTCACCATCGAAGCCGCGCGCGGCAGGGGAGTGGGACGTGCTCTGATCGAAGCGGTGTATGACCGTGCGGCGAACGCAGGATGCACGCGGGTGTACTGGCAAACGCACGAGACGAATCTGACGGCGATGAAATTGTATGACGGAGTCGCCGAGCGATCGGGGTTCGTCGTTTACAGGAAGGCGTTGTGAAGTGCGGTAACGTGCATGCTCGCCATCTGTCAAACCATCAACGAGGAGAAAATTTGATGAAAGGTTACATCTCCGGTGCAGCGATCGCGGCTTTGCTCGCAGTCGCCATCGCGCCCGTGACCAATGCGCAACAGGCTCCGCCGCCGCCGGCGACCGAAGTTGGCGCCGCGCTGCTTGCGATTCCGAATCTGCCGGCGAAATCCGGTGCCAGGCTGACGGTGAGTACTCCCGCATTCGCGCAAGGCGACGACATTCCGTTCGAGAACACATCGTACCGCGGGAACGTCTTTCCCGGTCTCAAGTGGTCCGCCGGACCGGCTGGCACAAAATCATACGCGGTGATAATGCAGGACGGCGATGCAATGTCGCGCGGCGCGCCGATTCTGCACTGGACGATGGTGAACATCCCGTCGACGATGACGCAACTCGATGCAGCGATGAGCGAGCCGCCTGCCGGCGCGCAGTACGGTCCCAACATCCGCGGCCCGGCGCACGCATACATGGGTCCGCACACGCCTCCCGGACCGAAGCATCGCTATCACCTGCAGGTCTTCGCACTCGACACGTCGCTTCCGGCTGAATCGCTCGCGACCTATGCGGATCTCACCGCGGCGATGAAGGACCACGTGCTCGCGAGCGGTGAAGTGATTGGTCTCGGTCAGGCGCCGCCGGCAACGACACCATAAGGTCGGCGCGAACTACAGCCACCGCGCGAGGACAAGGTCGGCGCGGGACTGGTGCACTGCGTCAGGATGTCTCATGTTAGTCGCTGTCGCTGGTGAATCGGCTGTATAGAATTGAACAGTTGTTCGATAAACCGACGACAGCGGCATTGCCGAGAAGAGAGTAAGCGTAGGGATGTGAGGCAGCCGGTTGCGTTTGGGGCTGATGACATGTCGATGAAAAGACGTGTCGGACCCGCGCGCGCCTCACCTGTTCAGCGCCAGCTCCTGAAAGCGTAGGTGACCTGCAAGATGAAGACGAAAGACCGCGTTCCAATCCGGTACAGCGCTGCGACAGGCTGCAGTGCTGCTCTCGCCTGTTCGGCGCCTAGGCGGTTGTTTCGGTCGTGATCGCGCCCCACGCCGCGATCGCTGCTCTTCAGACCGTCCTCCTGGACAGTCCTGGGCACTCGGTAACGCTTACCGGAGCGCCCGCGCTTGCGCTGATCCTGGCAGTGCTTGCCGCTGTCGCGGCATTCGTCATCCGATTCATCAGGCTTCGCCGCCACGCCAGAGTTGCGACGAAGGCTAGGGGTGCCGCGGAAGCGGAGCTGCAGACGCTGTTTGCCGCGATGCAGGACGTGGTGTTCGTGGTCGATAGAGACGGAAGATATACACGCGTGCCATACACCAACGCGAACGCTCTCTACCGTCCCGCTCCCGAGATTGTCGGCCGGCATGTGAGCGATGTGCTTCCCGCGGACGCAGCGACAACCATCTCCAACGTGTCGGCACAGGTCGTCGATACACAACGAACGGTTCAGACCGAATTCAGGATCCAGCCGGAGGGCAGAGTGGTCTGGTTCGCGGCCACTGCGTCGCCCTTCGATGGACGCGCAGTGCTCTGGGTTGCGCGCGACATCACGGAGATGAAAGTCGCGCGCGATGCTCTTGCACACAGCGAGCGTCGCTACCGTCTGCTGTTCGACCGGAATCCCTGCGCGATGTGGGTGTACGATTACGACACGCGAAAGATTGCTGACGTCAACGACGCAGCAGTGGCTCAGTACGGCTACAGCCGAGACGAATTCGCACGGATGACGCTGGAAGATCTGCGCCCTCCAGATGATGTCCCGCAGTTGTCACACCTGCTCGCCGAAATGCCGAGCGACGAGCCCCGCGTTCACACTGTCAAGCACAGGAAGAAGGACGGCACTGTAATCGACGTCGAAGCGCGTGGTCATCCACTCGGGGTCCCCGACCGGCGTCTGCGACTGGTGGTCATCACCGACATTACGGAACGGCTTGCCGCCGAGCGCGTCGTGCTCGAGGCGGAGGAACGAGCAACGGCAACCAGTCTGATGCTGCAGACTCTGATCGATGCGGCTCCGCAGGCGATGATCGTGCTGGACGCGGACTGGAATGTCACGCGCTGGAACGATGCTGCGGAGGTGATGTTCGGCTGGAGTGCAAGCGAAGTCATCGGCGGCCCGGTGCCTTTCATTCCTGCCGGCCAGCGCGATCGCATCGACGTATGGCGCGAAACCCTTGTGCACGGCGGTACCGAGAAGCCGATAGAAGCGGTGCGAATACGGAAGGACGGCCGCCATGTCGATGTCATGCTGGCGGTCGCGCCGTTGCTGGATGCCGAGGAACGGCCGTCTGCATTCATCGCCGTGTACATGGATATCACAGAGCGCAAACAGCTCGGAGAGCAGCTCCGGCAGTCGCAGAAGATGGAGGCGATCGGTACGCTCGCTGGCGGCGTGGCACACGACTTCAACAACATCCTCACCGTCATATCCTCGTACGCTGCCATGCTGATAGCGGACGATCGGTATCCCGAGATTCGTCCGGACATCGAGGAGATAAGCAGCGCGGCGCGACGCGCAACCGGCCTCACGCGCCAGCTGCTCACGTTCAGCCGGAAGGCGATAGTTCAGTTGCAGACGGTAGACATCAACGGCACCGTCGATGAGATGCAGCCGATGCTGCGGCGGCTGCTGATGGAGCACATAGAGTTGATCGTCAAGCCGAGCGGTGTCGCAAGCAATGTGATTGCGGACGTGAGTCAACTCGAGCAGATACTGCTCAATCTCACGGTCAATGCTGCGGACGCCATGCCCGAAGGCGGAAGCCTCGTGATCGAGACACACAACGTCTGGCTGGATGACGCGTACGCGGAGATGCACACCAACGTCGCACCCGGTCCCTACGTGTTGCTTGCAGTGACCGACTCCGGCATAGGAATGGACGCCGATACCCTTCGGAAGATCTTCGAGCCCTTCTTCACCACCAAGGAAATCGGCCGCGGCACTGGGCTCGGCCTTGCCACCGTCTATGCAATCGTCAAGCAGCTCGGCGGCCACATCTGGGTGTACAGTGAGCCGCACCAGGGTGCCACGTTCAAGATCTATGTCCCGCGCGACATGGCGTCCGCGCCGGCGGAAGTTGCGCCGGTGCACCAGCTGTATTCGGCTGTGAGTGGCACCGTTCTTCTCGTCGAGGATGACAGCGCGGTCCGCCGCGCGGCGCGACGGATGCTGGAAAAGGTGGGGTTCAGCGTCATCGAAGCGCAGGACGGGGAGGAGGGACTGTCGGTCGCCTCCGGTTACGACGGCGAGATCACCGTCGTCGTGACGGACCTCATGATGCCGAAGATGAACGGCGGCGATTTCGCGCGCGCGCTGGCAGCGAGCAGACCAGGATCGCGCATCGTATTCACCTCGGGTTATACAGATGACGCAGTTCTGCGCAAGCGACTCGTTGCATCCACCCACTCGTTCGTCCAGAAGCCGTTCACCGGCGATCAACTCGTTCGGACCATAACGTCGGTACTTGCTGAGCCTGCAGCCTAGGCAGTCATCCGCAGGCGCAATTCTCGTCGCTGCCGGTATCACGCTGCCGTGCGCGGCAACGCGCAACGTCCACGACTCGTCCGGGCACGATGGCCATCGGTGAACTGATTAAGATATTTGTGTATGGGATCTGCGGCGGGGTGCGACGGAACGAATCCAGGTGCGCGGCCCCGGGTCCGTGGCGTCAGCACGGACGGACAGACGCGTTGCGCGCACTATCACAGCGAGCTCGACATCGTCGCGATCAAGCTTCGTTGCTGCTCCGAATATTACGCGTGCAAGTACTGCCATGACGCGCTGGCCGATCACGGACTGGTGCCTTGGCCGCGCGAGTTATTCGATACGCGGGCAGTCATGTGCGGTGCATGCGGCACCGAGCTGACGATCGCCATGTATCTTGCGTGCAAGAGCCGCTGCCCTGCCTGCTCGGCGCCGTTCAACCCCGGATGCAGCAGGCACCATCATTTCTATTTTTCGGTCACGGAGCCAACTGCCTGAGCTCGCCTCACGGTGGCGCGGATGATGCGGCAGCGCGCCCGTACGCCACAACTTCCGACACTCACTCACACGCACCCAATGTCAAAAGTTCGCCTCGCAGTCATCTATTACAGCACGTACGGCACCAACCATCAGATGGCGGAGATCGCCACTGAAGCGGCAAGGGCGGCGGGGGCGGAGGTACGTCTCCTCAAGGTCGCCGAGACCGCGCCGGAGACCACCGTGATGGGGCAGCCTGCCTGGAAGGCGCAGGCCGAGCGGACCGCGCACATTCCTTCGCCAACGAACGCGGATCTGGAATGGGCCAACGCATTTCTCTTCAGCGCGCCAACGCGCTACGGGGTTTCGGCCAGTCAACTGCGCGCGTTCATCGACACGTTGGGGCCGCTCTGGCTGGCTGGGAAGCTGTCCAACAAGGCTGTGTCGGCGATGTCCAGCGCGCAGAACCCGCACGGCGGCCAGGAATCCACGATCCTGGGGCTCTACACGACCATGATGCACTGGGGAGCGATCATCGTCACGCCGGGCTACACTGACCCCATTTTCTACAAGGCCGGTGGAAATCCGTATGGAGTCAGCGTGACGGCCAACGGCGAGCCGATCAACGATGACGTGAAGGAGGCGATCCGCGTTCAGGCTCGCCGACTGGTCACCTTCGCCGAAAAGATCGCGAGCTGATCCCGTGGAGTGCACCGGGCGGCCGGCAGCGCCGGGCCGCCCGGTGCCGTTTGGCCGGCCCCAACCCTGGCGAACCGGAGCTTGACCGTTTAACATACTGGTGAGTTTATTACCCGCCGGCGCGCACTGGGCCGGCCTTGTTTCGCCAGGACGCTGAACGCAAATGGCCGTCACTAAATCGTTGCGATGGGAGCGCCGTCCCGACACGCGGCCGCAGGAGCTGCTCGACGCTGCGATCGTCGTCTTCGCAGAGCGCGGCTATCGCAACACGCGCATCGACGACGTCGCCGAAGCGGCCGGAGTCACGAAGGGCGCGGTATATCACTACTTCGCAACCAAGGAAGATCTGCTGCTGCGCGCGATCGAGCACTATCATGACCGCGCCTTCGGACAGATCGACCAGGTGCTGCGTCACGCGCGCGGCCCTGCATCGGCGCGCATACGGCTGATGATGCGGAAGGCGTTCGGCGGCGCCGATCCCACGGGGCGAAAGATGACGCTCGCGCTGATCCTGCAGAGCGCACGGCACGACCTGCCGGAAGCGCACCGCCAGTGGTTGCGGGGCGGACCGATCAAGGGCTGGCGTCTGCTTGCCTCATTGATCGAGGAGGGAAAGCGCACTGGCGAGTTTCGCGCCGACGCCGACGCGGAGGTCGCAGCGCGCGTGACGATCTCCGGGCTCATCACCCAGATCGTCTGGCAACCTCTCGCGGTCGATGTGCCTGAGCTGCTGATCGACGACGACAGGCTCATCGATTCGGCTGTGGAGCTGCTGCTGCACAGTCTCTGGCCCGCCCTGGTCGTCAACACTACAGACACCAAAGAGAACTGATTTGAATAGCACAGTCCGCGATGGCGCTGTCCGCGCCATCGCTCTGTTTTGCGTCATTGCATACTCGAAAGTATGGGACGGCTGCGGCTACCAGCGGACGTCGATCCATGGCTGATGCGGTCCGCATAGTCGAGCTTACCGCCGACGAGGAACCGACGGCGGTGCTTGAGCCGATCATCAGTGAGTACGAGCCGAGGAAGGGCGCCGAGCATCGGTACGTCATCGCGTTCGCCGTCGTGCTTGCCGCGATGATGCAGGTGATCGACAGCTCGATCGTCAACGTCGCGCTGCCGGACATGATGGGCAACCTCGGCGCGAGCCTCGACGACATCGCGTGGGTGTCCACCGGATATCTGCTCGCGAGCGTGATCGTCATTCCGCTGACGGGCTTTCTTGGCGATCTGCTCGGACGCAAGCGCTACTTTGTGGGGTCCATCGTGCTGTTCACCGCGTCGAGCTTTTTCTGCGGCGCGTCGCATTCGCTTGGCGCGCTCGTCATGTGGCGCATCATTCAGGGAATCGGCGGCGGTGCGCTGATGACAGTTTCGCAGGCGGTGCTGTTCGAGTCCTTTCCGCTGGAAGAGGCGGGAATGGCGATGGCGCTCTTCGGACTTGGCGTTATGGTTGGTCCGACGATCGGGCCCACACTCGGCGGCTGGCTCACCGACAATTACGGCTGGCCGTGGATCTTCTACGTCAACATACCAGTCGGCATTCTCGCCGCGGTGATGATTGCTGGATACGTCCACGATCCCGCGCACCAGAAGCGGCCGCACGCGATCGACTATCTCGGAATCGCGCTGCTGATCGTGAGCGTGGGATCGCTGCAGTACGTGCTGGAGCATGGCGAGCGCGAGGACTGGTTTGCGTCCCACTTCATCGCGTGGCTGACGGTGACGGGCGTCGTTGGCGGCGTGCTGCTCATCTGGCGTGAGCTGAAGACCGAGCATCCGGTGATCGATTTCCGCGTGCTGAAACACCGGCAGATGTGGGTCGGCACCCTGCTCGGCGTGGTCATGGGAATCGGGTTGTACGCGATGTCGTTCACGCTACCAGTGTTCATGCAGGGGAATCTGGCCATGACGGCGGAGCAGACAGGATGGATCCTGATGCCCGGCGCGCTCGCGACGGCAGTGTCGATGGGCGTGGTGGGACGTGTCACGAACAAGTTCGATCCGCGACTGCTGATCACAGCCGGTGCGCTGACGTTCGCGCTCGCGGCGTGGAAGCTGTCACTGATTACAGGTGCGAGCGGCGCAGGGGATTTCTTCTGGCCGCTGATTCTGCGCGGAGTAGGACTGGGCCTGATGTTCGTCCCGCTCACGACTATCACGCTCGCAGAGCTCTCGCCGACGGAGCTCGCGCAGGGAACGGGGTTGTACAACTTCTTCCGCCAGCTTGGCGGCTCGTTCGGCATTGCCGCCATCTCGACGCTGCTGATTCGGTATACGGCGCAGAATCGTGCGAATCTCGTGTCGCACGTATCGGCGCTCAATCCCGTCAGCATGGCGCGCATCGAGATGATGACACGCGGCCTGATGGCGAAGGGTGCGGACTTCTGGACTGCGCAGAAGCAGGCGCTGGCACTGATCGACCATCAGCTCATGGCGCAGGCAAGTGTGCTGGCCTACGCCAAGATCTATGAGCTGAGTGCCGCGCTGATACTGTTGCTCATTCCGCTGCTGCTCCTCGTGCGGAAGACCAGGGGCGCCGCGGGCGCGCATGCGATACTGGAATGACCTCCAGCGATTGTCAAAGACGCTGAAAATATTGATCACCTTTTTCTGACACTCCCGCTGCTGGTATGACGCCGTCGGCGCATGCATTCTTCGATGATGACCGGCAAGGCGATGATTCTGGTTCTGTCTGCTGCTGGCGCGCTGGCGCTGGCCCGGGGCGCGGGCAATCCGGTTATGGATCGCGGTGGCACATTCGTCACTCTGCTCGGACGCGACACGGTAGTCGTCGAGAGCTTCACGCGCATCGGTAACAAGCTCGACGGCAATCTGGTCGTGCGCGTTCCGGGAACGGTTCTGATTCACTACGTCGTGGATCTCGCTGCCGACGGAACTCCATCGCGCTCCGTGGTGGACGTGACTCCAATGGGGACGTCCGAGGTCGCGAAGAGACGCGTGACGATAGACTACGCGCGCGACTCTGTCGTGGTCGACGTCGACTCGGCGGGGCATCACAGCAGGGGACATGCGGCGCTGAAACAGCCGTCGTACCCGCAGCTGATGACGGGATTCGGTCCGTCATATGGACTGTATGCCTCGCCCGTGCTGTACGAACTGTATGCGCCCCTTGCACGCGCGGCAGTCGGTGACACGCTGCGGCTTACCACGATCGATATCGTTCATGGGCGGACGTTCAAGCGTGTGTTCGTGAAGCGATCGCCGAGAGAGCTGGATGCGGACTTCTTCGGCATCGCCGCGACGCATCTTACGCTGGATGGCGCCGGACGCATCACCGCCGGCGACGCGAGCGAAACAACCGAACAGACGCAGATGACGCGTACCGCATTTGTCGACGTGGCTCCGATCGCACGGCGATTCGCGGCTGAGGACCACGCCGGAAAGGGCGTCGGCGCAGTATCGCCGGAGGTGGTGGCGCGCGCGAGGCTCGGCGGGGCGCCCGTGGTGGTCACGTACAGCAGTCCACGCCGGCGCGATCGCGTGCTGCTCGGCAAGGTAATCCCATACGGCAGCGTGTGGCGCACCGGCGCCAACGCGGCGACGACGCTGTTCTTCGACAATGATCTTGACATCGGCGGAAAGAGGATACCTGCGGGCGTGTACAGTCTGTGGACGCTACCCAGGAGCGATGGGAGCGTCGAACTGATCGTCAACTCGCAACACGGCCAGTGGGGAACGGACTACGACGCATCGCACGACGTCGCTCACATCCCCATGTCGGTTGCGACAGTGCCGTCGCCGCAGGAGGACTTCGCTATCGCCGTCGCCGACGGTACACCGGGACGGCTGCGGATCAGCTGGGGTAAGTTCATCTGGAGCGTGCCCGTTTCGGTAGCGAAGAAGCAGTAGCGATGTGACAGCTCAGGGCGCGAATCTGTAGCCCGCCTTGCGCGCGGTCAGAATGTGGCGCGGTTCCGCGGGATCGGACTCGAGCTTGTGACGCAGCCGCGCGACATGCTGATCGACGGTGCGTGACGTGAGGCCTGGTACGTAGTGCCAGACCTCATCCATTACGTGCTCGCGTGAAATGATCGCACCGTCGGCCCGGACCAGAAAGACAAGCAGCTCGTATTCGCGAGGCGTCAGTTCCACGACGGTTCCAGCGCGAGTCACGGTGCGCGTCTTGAGGTCGATCGTAACATCACCGAACTGAATAACGCCCGTGGATGAAGCATCGTTTACTGCGGGCGACGTGCGCGGCTCGATGCGACGCAGCATCGCTTCCGCACGCGCAAGCAGCTCGAGAACACCGACAGGCTTCACGACGTAGTCGTCCGCGCCGCTTCGGAAACCCTGCACCTTGTCGACTTCGGCATCGCGTGCCGACAGGATCAGTACGGCCGCCGTCCCGCCGTTCGCCCGAAAGCGGCGCAATACTTCGAATCCGTTGATTTTCGGCAGCATGAGATCGAGAATCACGAGATCCGGGGTGTGCTCACCGAGCCACTCCAGCGCCAGCTCTCCGTCCGCTGCCCAGTGCACGTTGTATCCTTCGAATTCGAAGCTGGTGCGCAGTCCGAGGGCGAGTGTTTCGCTGTCCTCTATTATGAGCACCGCGTGGGCGTGATGATTGTTCGCTTGAGATTCTGTCATTGTGTCTACTCCGCAGTCCAGCGTGGTAGAAATACGGAGATCCGCGCGCCGGTATCTGCGCCCTGCTGGATCTCCACGCGCCCGTGCATCTGCAGGATCAGTTCGCGCGCAATCGTCAGGCCAATGCCGGTGCCAGCGGTCGCGTCTTCCGGAGAGTCCAGCCGGGTGAACGCTTCCCACACGCGTTCGCGATCCTTGGCCGGAATTCCGGGGCCGGAATCCTCGACCCAGATCTGCACGTCCTGCGCGTCCGCGCGTATCCCGATGCGAATGGTCTGACCGTTCGGGCCGTACTTGACGGCGTTATCGATGAGATTTACCAGCACCTGCTTGAGTGAGCCAGCGTTGCACGCCGCGATGGCGGGAACGGCATCGATCTCGATCTTCATGGAGCGCGCTGCCGCAAGCTGCTCGCAGAGTTCAGCGGAACTTGCGACGACGTCCGAAACGTCGACGGGGCCGAGCGCGATCTGCGGCCGCGTGGTGCGCACTACGGCGAGTACGTTGTCGGTGAGACGAATGAGCCGCTGCGTCTCCGTTTCGATTACCTCGATCGCCTTGTCATGCTCGTCCTGATTGCGGGCCCGCTTGAGTCGGAGAATCTGTACGAACAGCAGGATGTGTTGCAGCGGCGTCCGCAGCTCGTGCGAGATGTTCGCGAGAAACATCTCCCGCGATTCCACGAGCCTGAACTCCCTGCGCATCATCGCGAGCGTCGCGACAGCGAGCACGATGCTGCCGATGAGCAGCAGGAACGAACCCGGGAGCCGTGAGCCAGGGACGCCTCCGAGTACCAGTCTGCCGGCCACCTTCGGGCGGAGGCCGACCGTGACAACTATCCCACTGATCTGCGGCACTGTATCGGTGCCAGTTGCACGCACGGGGACGCTGCGCGACGGCGCCGAGTAAAGAGTGCGTCCGCGACTGTCCGCGACGACGATGCTCAGGATGGAATCCGTCGGCATGCCTTCCGTAAGAAACGGCGGAACTATGCGCGCGACACGATGGACCAGCGCGTAGTCCCAGACATCATACGTCGCGTAACACGAGCGATAGCCGTATACCGCTCGTACGCGGCCCGCACCGTCGCGAACCGGCGTGAAGGCAATCGCTTCGGGGAAGTCGGGCGAGTCGACGAAGAGATATCCAAAGTGCCAGGACGCTATCTCAGGGGTAACTGCAAGTTTGGGAATGGAATCGCGGATCAGCCGCATGGCGGCCGGAATCGGTGTACCACCGACGATGGTCAACGCGCGCGAGGGAAGATCCATCCTGAAGCGATAGATCTCCCACCGCGGGGACCGCGCACACGCTTCGCCCGTATCGGGAATCGCGGGAATGATCGTCGGCGGTGGGAGTGGCCCCGTCCACGGGTCGTCGGGGCCGAGCTTGACAAAGGCCTGCATTACCGTGCGCTCGCGTGCCATCAGGTAGATGCGAGTCACGTACAGATAACTGGCGAAATGCGCGTACGCGGCGAGCGTGCGTTGCGCGGCCTCACGCTGCGCGCGTGCGGATCGGATCGCGTCTCGGAGCGAGAGCGCAGCCCCCCCAACGATCATCGCAAGTGTCACCCCCACGAGAATCGTCCGGATCTTCTTCAGTTTTGGCCGGGCGGTTACAAACATGAGCGCGATCCCGTTGGATCAATCAAGATACCACGCCTTGCTGTCCCCGCCCACTCGGCGATTGTATACGAATGATTCCGCACTGTTGCGGGGTGTGCCGAACGGCGGATGCGCCCGATAAGAGAAACCCGAGTGCGTACGCGCTGAACCCGTCGACGATTGCCAGTACGCAGCCGGTTCGCACGGCAGTGGCCAGCTCACCGCGGCGCGTTGATGGAAGCTCCAATGACGCCGTTGACATCGTTGCGACGTTCTCCTGTGTGCGACGCTGCAGGCACGAAACAGCGGCGCTGCGCACAAGCCCAGTGCTGTGAGGGAACGGTGATGAAACTTTTGTGAAGTGCCCGCGTTGCGCAGGCGCCGAGCTCAGGCGAGACTGCGGAACGCCTGCGCTGCTGCCTTGATGGTGTGGTCCGTCTCCGCCTGGCCGTGCTGTGTGGAAACGAACCATGACTCGAATGCCGATGGCGGTGGTGAGACACCAAGCTCGAGCAGCGTGTGAAAGAAGGTCGAATAGCGACGCGTGTCGGACGCGCGCGCCTGCATGTAGTCGGTGACCGGCCGGTCCGAGAAGAACGGCGTCAGCATCGTACCCATGTGCGGTACCTGAAGGCTCACGCCTGCGGCTGCAGCCTCGCGCGCGAGACCCCTGGCGAGTGCGGTCGTGGCGTCCGCCGCACGCTGCCAGACGCCGGGTCTGGCCAGTTCGCGAAGAACTGCGACTCCCGCCGCCATCACGACCGGATTGCCTGCGAGCGTTCCAGCCTGATAGACCGGCCCGTCGGGCGCAATCTGGCGCATCAGCCCGGGACGACCGCCGTACGCGCCGACAGGGAGGCCGCCGCCGATCACCTTGCCCAGCGTGGTAAGGTCCGGTGAAATGCCGAACAGCGTCTGAGCGCCGCCGGGATGTACCCGAAAGCCTGTCATTACTTCATCGAAGATGAGTACCGCGTCATACGCCGTTGTTTGCCAACGCAGAGCTTCGAGGAAGCCAGGAACTGGCAGCACAACTCCCATGTTGCCGGCGATCGGCTCGACGATGACAGCAGCGACCTTGTGACCGTACTCGGCGAACGCATTGCGTACCGCTTCGACGTCATTATACGGTAGCACCATCGTGTCGCGGGTTGCCGCAGCGGTAACTCCGGGTGAATCCGGAAGTCCGAGTGTCGCGACGCCCGATCCTGCACGCACGAGGACCGAATCGGCGTGACCGTGATAATTGCCGTCGAACTTTATGATGAGATCGCGCCCCGTCGCGGCGCGGGCGAGCCGGATGGCGCTCATGACGGCTTCCGTGCCGGACGTCACGAATCGCATTACCTGCATCGACGGCATGAACTGCTGAATCGCCTGTGCGAGATCGATCTCATGTGTGCTCGGCGCGCCGAAGCTCGTACCCTGCGCGGCAGTCTCTACGATCGCGTCCAGTACAACCTGCGGCGCGTGACCGAGAATGTGCGGACCATAGGCGAGCAGGTAGTCCACCAGGCGATTGCCATCGGCATCGGTGACGTATGCGCCCTTGCCGCTCACGATGAAGCGCGGAGAACCACCGACGCCATTGAACGCACGTACCGGCGAGCTGACTCCACCCGGAAAGTACCGTCTGGCGACATCATAGAGTCGCGTGGATTCCGAGGTATCTGGCGTCGTGTCGATCGATGTCATGCCGCTTCCTCTATTTGTCGTGCTGCAAGATATGTTACCGCCGATTCGCCGGCACACTCGCCCGAATGGATGCAATCGGGGATTCCGATCCCATGAAAGGTAGATCCGGCGATGAAAATTCCCGGCACCGCTGCAAGCGCGTCGCCAAGTGCCGACACGTTCCTGTCGTGGTCGGGCGGATACACGGGGATCCCAGCGGGCCACTCGTACACCCGCGTAAACAGCGGCGGGGCAGTGACGCCCAGCGTCGAGGCGACTTCCGCGCGAACGAGTGAGACGGCATCGAGTCCGCAGCCGCGAACGTACCCGCGCACAAGAACAATCCCGCGCGGCGCATGAGTCGGGTTCTTGGAAGAGGTCCAGGTGCAGGCACTGACTGCGGACGACGGTTCCATCACGAGATAGCCGGTGCCCGCAAGCGAGGACTGAACGTCGTCGGCATCCCACGCCATGGTCACGGTGGTCGTTGCTGGATACGCGACTTCTTCCAGCGTCTTCGCCGCCGGAACTGCAAGCGATGACAACAACGTCATGGCTGCACGTGCCGGAACTGCAACGATCGTGGCGTCTGCGAGCAGCGATGTGCCGTCCGCAAAGTGCGTGATCCATCTTTCATCATCGGTACGCTGGATCGACTCGGCGACTGCATTCGTGCGCACCGTTACGTCACTCAGCGCAGCGCAGGCAACGTCAACCAGCTCGCGCACCCCCTCCCGGAACGTCAGCAACTCACCGTGGAAGGTCGTGGGCGATTTGCAGAGCTCGCCGTCCCGACTCTCGTAGGTCGGAAGGTTGTCAGGATTCACGCGAATCACGCGCGCGCCGAGCGACAGAGCAGCGAAGAGGCTGGTAGCGCGCAGCTTGCTCCCGATGCATACGTCCGCCCCGCCATCGACCACGCATCCATCCACAACGTCGCCCGCGATCTTGCCGCCGAGCCGTGCGGCGGCGTCGGCGAGCGTGATGCCGCAGGAGTCGTTCAGTGCGCGAATGCGCAACGCGGCGGCGATTCCTGCGATTCCAGCACCGATGACGAGAATCTCAGGCCTTGCATTTCGCTCGACGCTGTCGCTCACGTCCATCCGGCGTCCTGGGCCCGGCGTGCGATTATGGATGCCAGCTGCTTCACGAATTGCGGATCGTCGTTCAGGGACGGAGGGCGTTCCAGGTGCATGCCCAGCTCGCGTGCAACGCGCTGTGCGTCGATGTCGATGTCGTAAAGGATCTCGACGTGGTCGCAGACGAACCCTACAGGGACACTGACGACGTTGCGTATACCGCGCGCGGCAAGCGCCGCGAGATGGTCGGGGTAGGTGGGACCCAGCCACGGCTCCGGGCTGCGGCCGGCGGACTGATAGCTCCACGACCACCTGTCCACCGGTATTCCCGCGCTCTGCGCAACGAGCTGCGCGGTTTCATGAACCTGTGCGTCGTACGGATCGCCGGCGCGAATGATCCGTTCGGGCAGACTGTGCGCACTGAAGATCACGTGCACCGAATCGCGCTCTGCTTCGGGCCAGCGTGCGATGCCGGCGAGCACGCGGTCGGCGAGCGCGGCAATCAGGCCTGGTGCGGTGTGATAGCTATCGACGTGCGCGAAGTCGATGTTCGTGCGGTACATGGAAAGGGCATCGGCTATCTTCGCCTGATAACGCGCGATGCTCATGCCGCTGAAGTGCGGTGCGAGGACCATGCTGACAGCGCGGTCGATCCCATCGACGCTCATCCGGCCCACCGTTTCCTCGATCCACGGCGACCAGTGGCGCATTCCGACATACACGCGAAAGCGCTGCGGCATTCCGGTGGGATTGAGCGAGCGCTCGATTCCATCTGCCTGGCGTCGTGTCAGCTCGGCGATCGGGGAACGTCCGCCAATTGCTTCGTAGTTGCGCGTGATCTCGGCGAGCACGGCCGGCGTTGTAGGGCGGCCGTCGCGTATGTCCGCCAGATAGCCGGGAATCTCGGCAAGCGACTCGGGCCCGCCGTACGCCATCAGCAGCACGCCAATCGGTGCAGTTTGGCCAGCGTCGCCGGGCATGCGAGTCAAGGGCAGTAACCTGGTGCAGTTGCCTCATGCACGTAGTCCACGAGTCTGCGCACGTTGTCGACCGGCGTCGAGGGAAGAATGCCGTGACCGAGATTGAAGATGTGCCCGGGCCTGGAGCCGGCTCGCATCAAGACGTCATCGATCTGGGCCTTCAACTCTCGCCACGGCGCAAGCAGCGCGATCGGGTCCAGGTTTCCCATGATCGAATACCTGTCACCCAGTCTCGCGCGTACCGAATCCAGCGGCGTGCGCCAGTCGATTCCCACCACGTCACCGCCGCACGCTGCCACGTCGTCGATGTACGCGCCGGTGCCGGTGCTGAAGTTGATTACCGGAACCCCGGCAGCATGGACTGCACGGTAGAGCGCTGCGTTATGCGGCTGCACGTAGCGTGCATAATCATGTGGACTGAGCGCGCCTGCCCACGAGTCGAACACCTGCAGGAGGTCGGCGCCTGCACGCGCCTGCGCGACGAGGTAATCGGCAAGCACGGTAACGAGGCGGCGCATGAGCCGTCCCCACGCCGCCGGCTCCGCGTACATGAAGCTCTTCGCCAGATCGTAGCGTTGCGAGCTGCCACCCTCGATCGCGTAACACGCCAGTGTGAAAGGCGCACCAGCGAATCCAATGAGCGGGGTCGAGGCGGGGAGCGCTTCGCGCACGAGCCGAATTGCGCCAAGCGTACCACGCATCGTCTGCTCAGCCGGCGGAGTGCCGAGCATGTCGACGTCGCGCGACGCCCGAACCGGGTTGGCAATGCGCGGGCCGGCGCCTGCGACGAAGTCGAGGTCGAGCCCCATGCCGATGAGCGGCGGCAGGATGTCGGAGAAGATGATAGCAGCATCGACGCCGAGTGCCTTGACGGGCTGCAAGGTGATCTCCGCCGCAGTTGCGGGATCGCCGATCGCTTCCAGCATGGTCTGGCGCGCGCGGATTGCGCGATACTCCGGCATGTACCGTCCGGCCTGCCGCATCAGCCACACGGGAGTGTGCGGCACAACCTCCCGACGGCATGCGCGAACGAGAACGGAGCCCGCTGCTACGCTCGCGGCGGGTACTTCGCCGTGCCCGGCCGGCATTGCATGCTGACGGGTGTTCGCCGGGCGCGTTGCTGCCATCAATCCTTCAGCCACCGCGCGGCATCCTTGGCGTGATATGTAATGATCATTCCCGCGCCGGCGCGGCGCATCGATGTGAGTGATTCGAGCACGACAGCGCGCTCGTCGATCCATCCTGCCGCGGCCGCCGCCTTCACCATCGCGTATTCTCCACTCACGTTGTATGCGACGAGAGGCACGCCGGGATGCGCGGCGCTCACCGCGCTCACGATGTCGAGATAGGCCAGCGCAGGCTTCACCATCAGGAAATCCGCGCCTTCAGCAACGTCGAGCGCACTCTCCCGCAAAGCGATCCCGCGATTCGCGGGGTCCAGCTGATGCGTGCGCCGATCGCTGAACGCCGGCGCACCACCTGCCGCGTCGCGGAACGGGCCGTAGTACGCGGATGAATACTTCACGGCGTAAGCCATGATCGCGACATTCGCATGGCCTGCATTGTCGAGCGCGACACGGATTGCGCCGACGGCGCCGTCGATCATCCCGCTCGGTGCGACGACGTCTGCGCCCGCCTGTGCGTGGGATACCGCAATCCGTCGCAGGGACTCGAGCGTCTCGTCGTTGATGAGGTACTGCTGGTCGTCGAGGATCCCGCAGTGGCCATGCGACGTGTACTCGCACATGCACACGTCAGTGATGACGAGCAGATCGGGTGCGTGAGCCTTGAGAGCACGGATCGCGCGCTGAACGGCGCCGCCGGAGGCGTAACTCTCCTTCCCATGCGGATCCTTGCGGTCCGGTGCTGGTACGCCAAAAAGAATCACCGCGGGAACGCCGGCTGCGACGAGCTCGTCGGCGATCGCCGTTACACCATCGACGGACACCCGGTTGATTCCATGCATCGACTCGATCGACTCGACGACGTTCTCGCCGTCAGTGACGAAGATCGGTGCGATGAGATGCTCCGGCCTCAGCAAAGTCTCGCGTACCATCCGCCGCATGGTTTCACTGCTGCGCAGCCGGCGGAGTCTCACGGTGGGGAATTGGCCGGCGTCGGTCATTGCATGCTTATTGGTGGCGCTTGCTGTGCATTGTCGTGCGGGGCCACGCCGAACATCCGCGATAGCGCGGTAACGACGCCATCGAGGGTATACACTCCCGCCACAGCCGATACCGGCAATCCCGCCTCTGTCGCCGCGTTCGCAGTAACGGGTCCGATGCAGACTATGCGCGGCGCGACAGACGTACCGAAGCACGCAACGAACGCGTGCACGGCTGACGGACTGGTAAAGGTTATCGCGTCGGCCTCCAGTACCCGGTTTCGCGTCTCATCCTGCACGGTGCGAGCGACGGTGTCGTACAGAATCACTTCCACGACTTCGGCGCCGCGCGCGCGCAGCGTGTCTGAAAGAACCGAGCGTGCGCCCGCGGCCCGCGGCCAGAGAATCTTCATTCCGTTCACGTCGCCGAGTGCATCTGCGAGCGACTCTGCGACAAATTCAGGTGCAGTCACTGCCGAGGTCGCGCCGAGCGCGGCAACCGCTCGTGCAGTAGCGGGTCCAACTGCCGCGATCGCGGGATGCAAACGGAACGCGGTCTGATCGGCGGCGTCCAGTCGAGCCCAGAACATGCGCACGCCGTTAGCGCTCGTGAAGGCGATCCAGTCGAATTCGCCGACTGCGGCAGACGCAAGCGAATCATCGCGATGGATCGGATCGATGCCGATGAGTGGAACCACGAGCGGCTCGGCGCCGGCTCGTCGGAGCGCGGTCGTGAGTGGTCCATCTTCCATCTCGAAGCGCGTCACGACCACGCGGCGTCCAGTGAGCGGCGCCGTCATGACTGCATCGACCGTAACGATGAACTCAGTTCCTCGTCCACCGCATTGTGCAATTCGACGTCGTCGATGCGCGTCAGGATGTCCAGAGCGATAGGATCGTCGGCGCGGCACTGCACCGCGAGAGCGCCCTGGCCCGCGGCGGGCGGCATCGTCCTGAGATCGAATATCTCGGTGATGTTCGCGCGTAGCTGCAACCGTTCGAGACCCGCGAGAGCAAGCAGCGCAGCGTCATAATCGCCCGCGAGTACCTTCGCGACGCGCGCGTCCACAGTGCCGCGAATCGGTTTTACCTCGAGATCGGGACGCAGCGCGAGAACTGCCGCGGCGCGTCGCGCGCTGGATGTGCCAACGAGCGAGCCCGGCGGAAGTTCGCTCAGTCTGAGAGGACGGGAGCATACGAGAGCTTCGCGCGGGTCGGCACGAACAGGCACCGCGGCGATCACGAGTCCGGCAGTCGCCTCGGTCGGCAGGTCCTTGTATGAGTGTACCGCGGCGTCGATCTCACCTGTGCTGAGTGCGCGCTCGATCACGTCGGTAAAGGCGTCGGCGGCCAGCTGCGGCGCAGGAACGTCGAGCATCACGTCGCCAGACGTCTCGTACTCGCGCACTTCGATGTCGAGTCGAGGATGTGCAGCGGCAAGGAGTCCGGCTACGATCGCCGTCTGGCGCAGAGCGAGCTCGGACTTCCGCGTTCCAACTACGAAACGTCCTGTCATCATACCGCTATCGGGCTGGCTATCCGCGCGGATTCCGACGGGCGCCGTAGTGTCGTGGCCGTCGATCGCGCGGCGAGTCGCTCCTTGAGTATGGCCAGCTCTTCGCCGATGATCCGCTCCACAACTGGAACGACCGCGCGTCGCTCCGTATGGGCCGCTACCACGTACGGGCCCAGATCATCGATGCCGATCAGCTTCGCACCAGCAACACTGCGGACGTTGACGTCGACATTGCGGGGCAATGAAACGTCGACGAGCGTCATGGGACGATGCGGCCGGTGGGCGAGCGCCGTGGTCACGGTGCAGCGGTCGATCAGCGGGAGTGCCGCGCGTGTCGCCGCGATCACCACGTCCGCGTCACGCAGCAGAGAGGGCAGCAGGTTCAGCGGACACGCGTCGGCGCCGTGATGCGCACCCATCTCGACCGCGGCGTCCACTGTTCGATTCGCGATCGTGATCCGGCGCGCCCCATGCGGCGCCAGCGAACGCAGCGCCAACTCGGCGATCTCGCCGGCCCCGACCACCACGACATTGCGGCCGGCAAGCCCGTTCGCAGCCGTCGCGGCGGCATCGACCGCCGCCGAGCCCAGACTCGCCGCTTGCAGACGCCCCCAGATCATGCCACGTGCTCGCTCGCCGGCGCGAACGGCGCTCTTGAATGCGAGCTTCAGCAGCGGAGAGGCCGCATGCACTGCAACCGATTGCCGCAGCGAGCTCGCTACCTGTCCGGTGATCTGGGCCTCGCCAATTACCACCGAGTCCAGTCCCGTGGCAACCTTGAAGAGATGCTCCGCCGCGGCCAGTCCGTGCAGCGAATAGGCGTGCGCCGCCAGTACGGATCCCGGGATTCCACACGTCGCCGACCACCATTCAAGCAGGATCTCCCGCACGTCGCGAGTGCTGCCAGGTGTTTCCGCGTACAGCTCGGTGCGATGGCACGTCGCGATTACCACCAGGCGCTCGATGCGCGGGTCGTGTCGCGCTGCAGCCAGGGCATCATGGAGCACGGACGTGGAAAAACCGGCGCGCTCGCGCACCTCGGACGTAGCCGTCTTGTGGCTGATTCCGAGGCAGTCTAGCCTGAGGCCGGTGTCTACGGCTATTTCAGTGACCAATGTGCGTGAGAATCCGGGGGACGGGGCGAGTTGGAAAGTTGTGACTTCCACGCCCTCTACGGTATCCGGGCGACTACGGATTCCAGTCCAAACGGCAGTTCGCCCGGGAGAGTACTTTTGTAAACTTACCGAATGCGAACGTTCGGACAGACCAAACAGGGGGCGCCGTTGCCAGTGAAATATACCTCTCTCCATCACCCGATCGTACTCGCGCGTTCAGCTCGGCCGTCTCGTGCGGCCGGTGCCGCGACGCTCGCGGCGATGCTTGTACTCTCAGGGTGCAAGACATCCAGCCCGAGCGCCGAGGCGCCGAGCACCGCATCGACGCCGGCGGTGCATGCAGCCTTCCCGGATGGGTGGGGCAGCAAGCACCGCAGGCCGCCGACGGTCGAACAGCACGCGATGGTCGTCAGCAACAGCAATCTCGCCAGCGAGGCGGGCGCCGAGATCCTGAGGAAGGGCGGAAACGCCGTGGACGCAGCGGTCGCGACGGGCTTCGCGCTCGAAGTGACATTCCCGTTCGCCGGAAACATCGGCGGCGGCGGGTTCATGGTGATCCGGATGGCGAACGGCGAGGCAAGCGCGATCGACTATCGCGAGACCGCTCCGCTCGCCGCAACGCGTGACATGTACATCGAGCGCGGCAAGCTGACGAACAAGAGCACCGTGGGCGGGCTCGCATCCGGCGTTCCCGGCTCCGTAGCCGGCATGGCTGCCGCGCTCGCCAAGTACGGCACGATGTCGCTGCACGACGTTATGCAACCGGCCATCAAGCTTGCCTCGGATGGCTTCATCGTGGACAGCGCGACGTCGCGAGGGCTGGGTGCGAGCGCGCATCTCATCAGCCAGTTCGCGGGCGCCGCGGTGTTTCTCCCAGGCGGCAAGCCACTTCCTCCCGGCACGCTCCTTCGGCAGCCGGAATTGGCGAAGACCCTGCGCCTGATCGCCGATAAGGGGCCGGCTGCATTCTACACCGGCCCGATCGCCGACGAGATCGTCGCGCAGATGAAGCACGACGGCGGGATAATCAGCAAGCAGGACCTCGCGTCGTACAGGCCGGAATGGCGCACACCGATCGTCGGCAAGTATCGTGGCTACACTCTGTACGCGATGCCGCCGTCGTCCAGCGGTGGTGTGACAACGGTGGAAATACTGAATCAACTCGAAACGTGGAAGTCGCTCCCGCCATTCAACAGCGCGGCGTACAAGCACCTTCTGGCGGAGACGTTCCAGCGCGCCTTCATCGACCGCAACACGAAGCTCGGTGATCCCGCGTTCGTCACGAATCCGCTCGACATGTTGACCGACAAGGCGTACGCCAGAAAGCTTGCGTCGACCATCCAGCCGGACCGTGCCACCCCGTCGCCGTCATTCGCGGCAGCTGCCGAGCCGATGCACACCACCCACTACTCGGTGGTCGATGCATCCGGTAATGCCGTTTCCACGACGACCACGCTCAACAGTGGATTCGGGTCCGGCGTCTTCGTCGCCGATGCGGGCTTCTTCATGAACGATGAGATGGATGACTTCGCGGCCCAGCCCGGCAAGCCGAATCAGTTCGGTCTGGTGCAGGGTGAGATCAATGCGATCCAGCCCGGCAAGCGCATGCTGAGCGCCATGTCTCCGACGATCGTGCTGGATCGGAGCGGCAAGCTCCTGCTCGTAGTCGGGGCCGCCGGCGGTCCGACTATCATTACGGGGGTCACGCAGGTGATTCTGAACGTCATCGATCAGCACATGTCGCTCCCCGACGCGATGTTCGCGCCACGCATGCACGACCAGGCGTGGCCCGATGAGATCATCTACGAGAAGGGCGGATTCTCACAGTCCGCAACTGATTCGCTCGTGGCGATGGGGTACAAGTTGCACGAGGTGGGCGGTCTGACGAACGTGAACGCTGTCATGCGCGGGCCGGACGGACGCTGGGTCGGAGTGTACGAGCCACGCTCCAACGGTGGCGCCGTCGGTTACTGATCCAGCACGTGTGTTGGAGCGGCGCGCGGGGAGTTGCCCCGCGCGCCGCTTATTTTTTGGCCTCGCTCAGCTCTCGCTGGAGCTGGCGTCGCGCGTCTGAAATGCGCTGGCGCGTCTTGTCGCGGAGCGCGGGAAGGTCCGCCGCAGTGAGCGCCGCGGTTTCGATCGGCTCGAGCACTCTGCACATCGCATTCGCACGCCGAAAGCTGAACGAGCCCTTCGCCATTGCGTCCCGCGTCCCTGCAATCGCGACGGGCAGGATCGGTGTTCCTGTGGAGATCGCGAGCTGAAACGCGCCGTCCTTGAAGGGTAGGAGGTCGTCGCCGCGCGACCGCGTACCTTCGGGAAAGATCATCACCGAGACCTTCTTGGTGAGGCGATCCCTGCAGGCTTCGAGCGCCTGCTGGCCACTTCCGCGGCTGCTACGGTTGATCGGAATGTCACCGGCCATCCGCATCATCCACCCCATCACGGGAATCCTGAAGATCGTGTCCTTCGAGAGCCACTTCATCTCCCATTTCAGATGCGACATCAGAAAGATGTCGGCGTAGCTCTCGTGGTTCGCGACGACGACGTACGGCCGTCGCGGATCCTGGATGGCAACGCCACTGGTGTGGAAGTGCCAGTATGGGTTCAGGCCGGTCACAGCGACGGCAAGATGGCGGAACGCCCGGCCGGCGGCATACCGTCCCCGGTCGAATGGGGCGGTGGCGATCCAGGCAATCGAGACATAGATGAATCCGAACAGGACGATGAGAACAGTCTCTGTCCACACCCAGGCGTTGACCAGTCGTTGCATCCGCAAAATTTGTCAGCACGGCGCCGTGGACGTAAGGCTGGTGCTCTTGCCGTGCCTCCGGCCCGCCGGTGCTCGGAGAGAAGTGATCAAAATATTCGGCGGGACGTTGACAACTGCTGCGTGCCCCGATACCCTATGTGCGGAAGACAAACCACCATTCGCACAGATGACCACCTCCCGCTTCATGCCTTTCAGCAAGTGCAAGCCACTCTCCTCCACGGGGATCTGGTTGACGCATGCATGAAGCTGCTCGAGTTTCATTTCCGTGCCCGCCAGACCTTTCGTCAGGCGGGCATTTTTTTTTGCCATCAATTCACCAGCCCCAGGCCAAGGACACCGATAGATGCTCATAGCTGATCCGGAAGAATCGACAACGACTACCGCGCCAGTTCACTACCTCGACGCGATCTCGCTCGGGAAGATCGTCCAGATCCGGGAGCAGCTGCTCAAGGCCCAGGCGACCGGCATGCGGGTGTTTCGCTTCGAGTCGGGCGACCCCAGCTTCAGCGTCGCCACTCCAGTGCTCGACGCGGTCGATGCCGCAGCGCGCGCCGGAAAGACGCACTACATACCGAACAACGGAATCCCGCAGCTTCGCGCCGCGCTCGCGGCCAAGGTGCGCAACCGAAACCACCTCGCGGGCGTGACGAGCGACGACGTCTTCGTCACGAACGGTGCGATGCACGCGCTCTTCGTCACCTTTGGCGCCCTGCTCGTTCCGGGCGACGAGGTGATAGTTCCGGATCCCATGTGGACCGAGGTTGTCGAGAACATACGGATGGCGGGCGGCGTCCCCGTCGGGGTAGAGCTCAGCGCCGCGGACGATTTCGAGTACCGGACCGATCGGATCGAGGCCGCAATCACGCCACGTACGCGCGCAATCTTCATCAACACGCCGCACAACCCGACCGGCGCCGTCCTTTCGGTCGAGCGGTTGAAGGAAATCGTGGAACTTGCCCGCGCCAATAACCTGTGGATCGTCTCCGACGAAGCCTACGAGGACGTGCTCTACGATCCGTGGACCCACGTCTCGATCGGATCGCTCGCAGGTGATTACGCAGATCGTGTCATCAGCATCTTCTCGTTCTCCAAATCGCACGCAATGAGCGGATTGCGCGTCGGCTACATCGTGACACGGTCCCCGTTGATGCACGGCCGAATTCCCAAACTGCTCCGGTGCAGCATCAACGGTGTCAACAGTCTTGCGCAATGGGCCGCGCTTGCGGCGGTGAACGGCCCTGAAGATCACCTGCAGGCAATGCGCAGCGAGTACGCGATACGCCGCGACATCATGCTTGGCGCGCTGTCCGGCATTCCCGGTGTCCGCGCTTTCGCGGCGCGCGGTGCGTTCTACGCTTGGGTCGAGCTGGACGAGTCTGCATACGAACGCCTTGGCGTGCCCGACGCGGCGGCTCTATCCGATCGGCTTGCAGCATCTGGCATCGGAAGCGCGCCAGGAGACGCATTCGGCGAGACGTGCGCCGGTGCGATCCGCTTCGCGTTCAGCTGCGACACGGCGATGGTACGCGAGGGAAGTGTTCTGCTTCGCGCCGCACTTTCCGAGGGGATTGCGTGAAGTCAACCGCTGCGCCGCTTCGCGTTGCGCTTGGCGAGTACGACATCGGATGGCACGAGCCGGCTGCATCACTCGCTCGTGCGTCGGCCATCGTCGCGGCCGCGGCGAGGAGCGGCACCCGTCTCGTCCTGCTGCCAGAGATGTGTACTACCGGCTTCACCATGGACGCCGATTTTGCAGAGCCACTGGAGGGAGAGAGCGTCACGCAGCTCTCGAACATGGCGTCACAATCCAATGTGTGGCTCCTTGCCGGCGTCGCGACGCGAGACCCGGATCCCCTCACGCAGACGGCGAAAAACTCAGCGTTGCTGTTCTCACCCGACGGTGCCATCGCCGCCGTGTACCACAAACAGCGACTGTTCGCGTACGCGAACGAGCAACGCTCCTACATCGGGGGCGATAACCCTGTCGTCATGGATGTGGATGGAGTTCGCGTGAGTCCGTTCATCTGCTACGACCTGCGCTTCCCCGAGTTGTTTCGCGCCGTCGCGGCAGAGACGGATCTGATAGTCGTCATTGCGAGCTGGCCCGCGGCGCGGCGGGCGCATTGGGACGCGCTGTTGCAGGCGCGTGCAATCGAGAACCAGTGCTACGTCATCGGCGTGAACCGGATTGGCGTCGGTGATTCCATCGTGTACGACGGCGGCTCGGCGGCATACGACCCGTGGGGGATCCCACTGGACCGATCCATTGTTCCAGGTACGGCTAACATCGCGTCCGTGTCGGTTTCACCCGGAGAGGTTGGCCGGGTCAGAGGGGCGTATCCCTTCCTGGCCGATCGCCGTTAACGACCGTTGGGCCTCGGCGTCTATTCTCGTGAGCGTGCATTCAACGTCGCTTCACACCGCAGGACGGAGGATTGACATGAGGTACGGACTTGTTTTCGCAGCAGCGGCTGCCGCCCTTTCCATAACTGCAATCTCGGCTGGTGCGCAGGTCGTGCGACTGACACCAGCGAACGCTGCCTGGTGTCGCGTTGACCACGATCGGTGCGCCGATTTTCGCGACGTTCGTTACGACAGGCGGGACACTCGCCGTGACGCTCGTGACATCGCGTGGGATCGCCGCGAAATTCGGGCGGACCACCGTGCAGTCCGACGTGACGTGCGCGACATCCGCCTCGACCGTGCATACCACGACCCAGCCGCGGTCCGCGCGGATGAGCGCTCTGCGGCCGCAGCGCAGCGAGCCGCGAACGCCGAGTACCGCGATATCTTCGGGGATCGTCGCGATGTCAGAAACGACCGCCGCGACATCAGAAACGATCCTCGTTGGCCGTAACTCCAGAGGGCGATTACAAGGAGGCCGCCGAGTTTGCGCTCGGCGGCCTCCTTGTAATCGCTGATCATCGTTCCGGATGTTACTGCGATTGGCCGCCAAGCGCAGCGGCGATGTCGGCCTCGAGTGCGCCGGTGCTACCGCACTGCACGGGCGCCGTCGACGAATTCTGATCCCGTGCAGTCGCCGCCAGGCTTGTGCGCACCGTCGTCCCGTTGCTGGACGGCTGAAGCTGCGTCGCGACACTGAGCCAGACGCGGTAGGCGTTTGCGCGCTGTGTCCCGAAGGGTGTGACACCACAATCGACGATGCGTGACATCGGCGTCTGTCCAATCCGGCCCATGAACTGCGCATTCTGGGCCGCGAGTGCGAAGGCAGTGCTGTCGCGCGCAGTCACTGGGAGTCCAAGATTGGAGTAGGCGGCATTCAGTTTCGCCCAGAGCTCAGCGGGTGTCCCCGCGACGTTCTGGGTCAAGACCCGGACGTCCTGTTTGTATTGTAGTGACGCGCTGCTGCCAACCATCACCATGATCGGGTCCTGTTGCTGATTCACCAGCGATCCCGTCGCGCAGCCGGCGATCGCAAGAACCGTGACCGTGAACAATGACCGACGTATCTGCATCCGACGCGCTCCATTCAGGAGGAAAATGCTCCGCAGAAAGTAGCCGCTCCCGAGCGTGCCGGCTAGCGCGTTCCGGATCTCATCCGCAAAGGACGCTCCCACCGTTGACGTTGACGATCTCTCCAGTGATGTGTCGTGCGAGCGGCGAGCACAGGAAGACGACGGGTCCCGCAATGTCGGCCGGCGTAGCGATTCTGCCCAGCGGAATGCCATTGGAAATCCGCGCGATCCCGTGGCCGGAGATGGCTCCTGCCACCATCTCTGTGTCGACCCATCCCGGTGCGACGCAGTTTACGGTGACGTCGCGCGGTGCAAGCTCCACGGCCAGTGACTTGGTGATCGAGATGACGGCACCCTTGGTAGCGGCGTAGTCCGCGTGATACGCCTCACCTCGCTGGCCCGCAGTGCTCGAGATGAGCACGAGCCTTCCACCGTCAGTGATGCTCCTTGCCACCGCAGCGCTGGTGAAGAAGATCGAGTCGAGGTTTTCGCGCATCGTCCGATGCCAGCGCGCGGCGTCCATGCTGCTGAGCGGTACCTCTTCCTCCGGCCAGATCCCGGCGTTGCCGATGAAGATATCCAGACCGCCGAGCTCGCGTATGGTTGCCTGAACGAGGTCGTGTGCGCCGTCCGCCGTTGCGACGTCGGCCGCATGCACCGCGGCACGAACGCCGAATGCAGCGGCATCCGCCGCTACAGCGCTGGCATCGTCGTGCCGGCTGCGGTAGCCAATCATGACGTCCGCGCCTGCCGCGGCTAACAGTCGCGCTGTCGCGGCCCCGATTCCGCGCGATCCACCGGTGACGAGTGCGCGCCGGCCCGCCAGATCGAGGATGCCGCGTTCGTTGCTATTGACCATCGCACAATGTATCCGCTACACGGCCGGGGGCGGGAGGGGAGATCGATCGCCAGCCTGCGATCAGGCAGACGTGCGAGCCCTCCGTGGCTACGCGACGCGGCCCTTCATCTGGCGCCCGCGATTGACGCAGCGCGACGCATGGCCAGCGGCCCATCCGGCGACGTCGCTCCCTGGCATCGGATGCGCGAAGAAATAACCCTGGCCGTACCTGCAACCAAGCTCAGCCAGAATGTCGCACTGCTCCTGCGTCTCGATTCCCTCCGCAAGCGTCCGGACCTCCATCATCTCGCCCAGGGCTACGATGGTGCGCGCGAGGGCCCCGTCACCGCCGCTGCGTGCGATTCCTTCGACGAACGTCTTGTCGACCTTCAGCACGTCAATCGGGAACCGCTGCAGGTAGCTCAGCGACGAATAGCCGGTGCCGAAGTCGTCGATTGCGAGTTGAACGCCCAGTGCCTTGAGCGCATGCAATCGCACGAGTGTTTCACTGGTGCGACGCATGAGCGTGCCTTCCGTCAGCTCGAGCACGACCCGGTCCGGCGGAGCGCCGCTGCTCTCGAGCGCCGCGGCCACGTCGCTCACGAAACTCTCATGCTCCAGCTGCAATCCGGAGATGTTGATTCCGATGCGTAATTCTTCGTGCAGACCTATCGCCCCATCCGCTGCTAGCCTGTGCCACCGGCTCAGCTCGTCGCACGCGTTCTTCACCACCCATCGGCCGATCTCCACGATCAGGCCGGTATCTTCCGCGAGCTGAATGAACTGTTGCGGGGCGAGCTCGCCGCGTGTCCGATGGGACCAGCGCGCGAGCGCCTCGAATCCCTGAAGCATCCCGCTTTCCAGCGCCACGACAGGCTGAAACACGAGATGCAACTCGTCCCGATCCAGCGCGCCCCGCAGGTCTGACTCCAGTTCCAGGCGATCGACGATCACGGCGTGCATCCGCGGCTCGAAGACGGTGTGGCGCGCACTGCCCGCTTCTTTCGAGTTGTACATGGCGACGTCCGCGTTGCGCAATATGTCGTCCGCGGCGTCGCCGGGCGATGCGTGGGCGAGACCGAGGCTCGCCGTCACGATCACCTCGCGGCCACGCAGGCTTATCGGCGCGCGCAAGGATTCCTCCACGCGCGAAACGACATCGAGCGCCTCCTCCGCGCTTACGAGCTCTTCCAGCAGGATCGCGAACTCGTCACCACCGAATCGCGCAACGGTGTCGTGGCTCCGCACAGCGCCGACGAGCCGCGAGCCGACGGCTGCGAGCAGACGGTCGCCCTCGCCGTGTCCGAGACTGTCGTTGATGGTCTTGAAATCGTCGAGATCGAGGAAGAGAATGGCGACGTGCTTGCCGCGCCCGATGCGACTGAGCGCGTGCATGACGCGGTCGCGGAAAAGGGCGCGGTTCGCAAGTCCCGTGAGGGGATCGTGGAACGCGCGATAGGTCAGTTGTGTCTCGAGCACCTTGCGTTCTGTAATGTCGACCGCGAGGCCGAGCGCGCCTTCGATATCGCCCGATGCCGCTCTCAGCGGTTCCACGCTGCACACGAAGCTGCGCCCAATCCACGCGAGCTCGAATGACGCCGAGTCACCGCGCAGCGCCGATGAGATTGCGCTGGTGCCCGACACCGTCTCGCCGGCACTGCCGAAATGCTCGCTCGCATGCGTCCCGATGAGATGCTCCGGTTCGATGCCGAGTGCGTTGAGACCTGCGCCCAGCGCCGAGGTGAAGCAGCCATCCCGATCGGTTGCCCACAGCACCGCTGGTATCTGGTGCATCACGAGATGCAGCCGCGCTTCGCGATCGCGCAGCGCAGATTCGGCTGCTCGCCGCGCAGTTACATCGCGCAACACTGTCTGCACTGCCGGTGAGCCGTTATGCTCGACAGCGACGGACAGCGCTTCGACATCGGCGATTCCGCGATCCGCAGTGATTATCCGGTACTCCGATGGCTTCGTGGAGAATTCGCCTCGCCCGCGCGCGCTGAGCGCGTCGACAAGTCGTTCGAGCGAGTCGGGATGCACGAAGGATGAAAGCGAGCGCCCGATGAATGCATCGGCATTCCCGGCACCCAGCATCGCCGCACCGGTCTTGTTGATGTAGAGGAGCGCGCCGTCGCGATGGACTATTATTGCTTCCGGAGATTGTTCCACCAGTTGACGGTACCGTTCCTCGCTGGTCCTCAGCGCACGTTCGGCGCGAACCTTCTCCGTGACATCGCGTGATACGCCGATCAATCCGATGATGTTGCCTTCGGTGTCACGCCACGGGGTGCGCGTCGTCACGTACTGCCGCATCACGCCGTCCGCATCTCTCGCAGTGGCGTCAGTGACGACAGTCTCACCGGCTGTTATTGCATCCAGATCGCGGGCACGAATCGACCTTGCCGTGCTTTCACCGAAGATCGATACGTCGTCCGAGCCGATGATGACATGCGCCGGAACGCCGAACATGTTGGCGCCCGCGGTATTGACGAGATGGTAGTGGCCATCGACGGTCTTGGCCCACACCGCGTCGGACGTGCCCTCGGTGACAGCTCGCATCGTCGCGACGTGCTGCCGGAGAATCTGCGCCGCGTGCAGGCGCTCAGTGACATCGCGTACCACGGCAGTGAACACGATCCGCTCTGCGCCGGTTCGGACGCTGAGTGCCATTTCGATGACGAAGATCGCGCCGCCCCTGCGCATGGCGCGAAGCTGCACGGTTCGCGCTGCGGCGGTCGCATCGCCCGCCTGAATGCGGCGCAGCGTGGAGAGGTGGGCCTCCCGCCGCTCCTCCGGCACGAGCATGCCGATCGACCGGCCCAGCACCTCGGCTTCGGTGTAGCCGAACATCTGCGCCGCGGGCGCGTTCCAGAAGACGATGCGCTGATCACCATCGGCTGCGATGATCGCGTCGGACACATCCTCGGCGATCGCACGGAAGTGAGCCTCGGAGTCACGAAGAAATGATTCGGCAGCGGCCCGCCGATGCTCGCGGCTGCGGATGATGTACGCGGCTGTAGCGGCGGCGACAGCGGCAACCATCACCGGAATCAATCGCACGCCCCATGGTGAAAGACCGGGCAGCAGCGCACGATCCGCAACCTGGAGGAGCACGAGAGCCCCAAGGGTGCAGACACCTACGATTATTGTCGATCGGGTGATCGAGGATCGTTCGTACATGAGGTGGTATAGTTTGCGCGAACGGGCCGCGCGGTCGGCTCGTCCGTGCTTGAGTATCGGCGCCAGGCGGGTGGCGTTGTAGCGGGCCGGTGATCGGAGTCCGCCCGAATGAACACCGAATCTACCGGGTGACGCGGCCTTGCGCACCCGCACGCCAGGCGTCAACCTTCCAACGCGGCAAACGCTCTCGCGTATCAGGGTTACACACTCAACCGATCCAGCTCGTGACGCCTTTCTTTCATCTTGCATTTCCGGTGGACGACCTCACTGCGGCGCGCAGGTTCTACGGCGACGTCCTTGGCTGCAAGGAGGGGCGCAGCGATCCAGCCTGGGTCGATTTCGACCTGTTCGGTCATCAGATCGTGGCGCACCTTCAGCCCGCTGCGGTAGGCGACCGCGCATCGAGTGCGGTGGATGGCCACGGAGTGCCCATTCCGCACTTTGGTCTCGTCATGGAGATGCCGGACTGGGAGAATCTTGCGAGCCGATTGAAGGCGGCCGGGGTCGAGTTCGTAATCGAGCCGTACGTTCGCTTTGCCGGCCTTCCCGGCGAGCAGGCGACGATGTTCGTGCGTGACCCGGCGGGTAATGCGCTCGAGTTCAAGGCGTTCCGCGACATGTCACAGATCTTCGCGAAATAACCTGGGGATTCGACGTCGCCGTCCCAGCGAACGGGAAGCGACTACTCACCGTCATCCCCGCGAAAGCGGGGATGACGGTTGAAGGGAACGACTGACGCGTTAAACGATCGGCGGTAGGTTATGCCGCTTCACGGTCGCGTTGAATGTCGCGACGTCCGACGCGACGACTGCGTCCAGCTTCCGCAGGATTCCATCGAGTTCCGCTGACAGCTGCTTGAAGACGACGTACGATGCGGCAGTCGGTCTCGCATCACCTGACTCGACGCTGGATCCAAGCGCCGCGATTCTGTTGTTGATCCTGATCGGGAAGTTGAGCGGATCCTGACCGCTTCTGTTCTGCGTCTGGTAGAGCGCTTCCTCTATCGCCAGCAGTTTCGCGGCCGTCTCGCTTCCAGCCTTGGTGACATCCTGCGCTTTCGCACGCGCAATTCTGTCCGCGATCTTGCTCCGCATCTGTCTGATGCGAATCACCGCGGTGTCGGCCGCAGAAACGCGATCCCGAATCTGCATGCTGAGCGCGAACTGCTCTGCGAGATCACGCTCCGTGATACCCTTGAGCCGCGGATCCATCCGCACCGTCAGCGGTTGTGTCGCGATGGCAGAGCCCGCAGTGATGCGTATCGTGTACTGGCCAGGCAGGGCGAGCGGCCCGCGATCGGCGGAGCCGCCCCACAGGATCAGACAATCGAACGAGACGGCTCCCGGATAGCGAAGGTCCCAGCCGAACGTATTCAGCCCTGCGCGTCCCGTTGGCAATGCGTTGCCCCCGCGTCGCCGCGGCGTTTCGCATCCGGTTGGATGGAGTATCGTGTCCTGCACTGCGGTGGCCGGTCGCGAAGCTGCGGTGCGTCCGCCTGCGGAATCGTGATGTTGCTCTCCGCCCCCGACAAAGCTTCGAACCAGCTTGCCATCATGGTCGAGGATGTCGATGCGTACCGTGTCTGCGCGCGACGCAAGCGAATACTGAAACGTCGCGGAATCGACTCTGCGCGTCGCGATCGGCGGTGCGAAGAGCGTGATCGGGCCGTGCACCTCGGCGGCATGACGGATCGGCGCAATGTTGTCGAGCACATACATCGAACGCCCGTGCGTCGCGATCACCAGATCGTTCTTCTCCACAGCGATGTCGGATACCTGCAGATCCGGAAGATTGAGCGAGAACGGTTTCCACTGCGCGCCGTCGTTCCACGAAACGTAGAATCCATGTTCGGTTCCGGCATAGAGCAAGCCGGCCCGCGTCGGGTCTTCTCGGACTGCGTGCACGTAGTCGTCGGCGCGAATGCCGGTGACGATCTTCGTCCACGTCTTGCCCCAGTCGTGCGTGCTGTAGATGTAGGGCGCACGGTCGTCCTGCAGGTAACGCTTGGCTGCGAGATACGCCGAGCCCGGCTCGTGATGTGATGCATCGATGATGCTGATGCGCGCGAATTTGGGAAGCGTCGGAGGTGTGACGTCGGTCCATGTTCGACCGCCGTCTCTGGTCACATACACCATTCCATCATCCGATCCCGTCCAGATGGCCGACGTGTCGAGCGGTGACGGTGCGATCGTGAAGATGGTTGCATATATCTCCGGCCCGTTCATGTCGTGCGTGATCGGACCACCGGATTCCCCGAGCGTCTTCGGATCCGCGCGCGTGAGATCCGGCGAGATGCGCTGCCAGGTCTGACCCTCGTCGGTCGTCTTCCACAGATGTTGCGACGAGGTGTAGATCGTTGTGGAGTCCTTGGGCGAGAATACGATCGGGAAGGTCCACTGCCAGCGCTCCGGCAACGCGCTCGACGGCTCTCCGGAGAAGAAGCGGGGATACACCTGCACGTCGCGGAACTGACCGTTCGAGCGATCGTAACGGGACAGCAGTGCACCCTGGCTGCCAGCGTAGAAGATGTCCGGATGCCTGGGATCCGGCGCGATGTAACCTGATTCGCCGCCGCCTACCTGATACATCCAGTCGCCGAGCTTGCGCGACGCAGCGCCCCGCAGGTTCGCCCAGTCGCTGGAGGGAAGGCAGAGTGTGGTGTTGTCCTGTTGTGCGCCACAGACGTGATACGGGAAATCACTGGTAGTTGCAACGTGATAGAGTTGCGCGGTCGGAAAATTCTGGTCGGTCCACGTTGCGCCGCCATTGACGGATACCGTACCACCGCCGTCGTTCGCCTCGATCATTCGTTGGTTGTCGTTGGACGCAATCCAGAGCTCGTGATTGTCTCCATGCGGTACCGCGAGCGTCGTATCGAAGTGCGTCCCTCCGTCATCCGATCTGAAGAAGTTGACGTTGAGGACGTACACTCGATCGCGAAGCTTGGGATCCGCCGTGATGTGCGTGTAGTAGAATGCGCGCTGCCGCAACTTGCGCTCGTCATTGGTGCGCTTCCACGTCGCGCCAGCATCGTCCGAACGATACACGCCGCCATCCGCCGCTTCGACGATTGCGTAAACGCGGTTTGCGTCGGCAGGTGACACGCTCACCCCTATTCGTCCGATTATCCCCTTCGGCAATCCCGGATTACGGGTGATCTCGGTCCAGTGCTCGCCGCCGTCGGTTGTCTTGAACAGCCCACTGCCCGGTCCGCCGCTCGACATCTGCCACGACGTGCGATATGCCTCCCACAGAGCCGCGTACAGCACTTCGGGATGATTGGGATCCATCGATAGGTCGATCGCGCCGGTTTTGTCGTTGCGATACAGGATCTTTCGCCAGGTCTTTCCACCGTCCGTGCTCTTGAACACGCCACGCTCCGGATTCGGCGCGGAAGGATGGCCGAGCGCCGCTACGTAGACGATGTCAGGGTTCTTCGGGTCGATGCGTATCTTCGCCACCGCTTGTGTCTCGGCGAGTCCCATGTGCGTCCACTTCCTGCCGCCGTCGGTCGATTTGTAGATCCCGTCGCCCTGCATGATGTTGCCGCGAATATCCGTTTCGCCCATCCCGATGTACACGACATCGGGATTGGATTCGGAAACGGCAACTGCACCAACCGAGCTCGACTTGATCTGACCGTCCGTTACCGGCTTCCAGCTCTGGCCGGCATCGGTCGTCTTCCACAATCCGCCACCAGTCGCACCGAAGTAATACTCCAACGGGCGACTCGAACTACCAGCGACGGCGATCGAGCGTCCGCCGCGATTTGGCCCGATCGAGCGCCACGCCATGCCGTGAAACTGAACGGAATCCGGTTGCGTCGCGGGGCTCGTCTGCGCCGCAAGCAGCGTCGGTGTGCATAGCAGTAGGGCGACGCAGATGCGCAGCGAATATCGAAGGCGTAGTCCGGTAACAGAGTCTGACACGTCTACCTCTTGTGGTCTGGATTGTTGGCGAAGCCGGCCCGTCGAGCCGACTGGTGCAACGGTAGGCATAAAAAGGTCTTTGTAACAGGTCCTGCAACAACTCGTGTGACGACAGCGCATCACACGCGACGGGCGAGCACGGCTGCGGCTGTGTCGTGCACCGGGGTCGGTATTCCAGTTTCGCGGCCGAAGCGCGACACCGCACCGCTCAGCACATCGAGCTCGGTCGGGCCGCCGCGCTCCACATCCAGCAGGAAGCTCGGCTTCATCGTCCCCGGAAGTCTGTCGATGTGATGCATCATGTCCGCCTCCTGTGATAGGGGAATCGCTACCCCGCGCGCTCGGCCGACTGCGGCGATCTCACCCACCGCACGCTCTATCATTAGATGCCCGAGCTCGGTATCGCGAATGCTGGCGACATCGCTTCGTGCCATTCCGCATGCCGCGGCCATCGCGCACAACATGTTGAACTTGCGCCACAGCTCGACGATGATATTCGTCGTAGCGATGGCCTCGATGTCAGCTTCGCGCAGCGCCTCGACAAAGCGCGTCACTCGTTCCGATAACTCTCCATTCAGCTCGCCGACCACGATTCGCTCCTTCCACAAGGCTCGCTGAATCACGCCGGGCTCGGCCTTGTAGGCGCTGACATTGGTCTGACCGCCCAGTAGTTGCGAGCGCGGCACTCCCGCCCGCTGCAGATCGTCCGCGGCTTCGACACCGTTCAGAAGCGGAACTATGACGCTGCCGCCAAGCGCGAGTTGTCGCGCAACAGGAGCGACTTCGGCGAGGGAGTAGCTCTTGACCGCTACTATCGTGAATTCCGAGCCGGCCAGCTCATCCGGTGAATTGGTCGCGCCGATCGGGACGGTGAAGCTCCCGTTCGCGTCCCTGACGGTTATTCCGCCGGCGCGAATTGCCGCCAGATTGTCGCCGCGCGCGTAGAGTACCACGTCGTGCCCGGCACGGGCGAGGAGGGCCCCGAAGTACCCGCCAACGCCGCCTGCGCCCAGAATTGCTATTCTCATCTTACGATCAGGTGATTGGTTCCGAAGTAAAGCAAGATGTAGCGATTTGGGCGCCGACGTGAGAGGGGAGGAAGCGATCGATGCGCGAGCCTTGTTTTTCCGCGGCCACTGTGCGAGCGTAGGCAACCAGAAATGCGCCCATCCTCGATGACCCCCCGCCATACCCGTATCGCACGGCTGGCGTACGTCGCAATCATTCTCGTTGCAACGCTCAGCAACCTCCACGCGGATCCAACCTGGGCCGACGTTCCGCCGCGGCTCGCTCGCGCACTCGATCTCACGCCGCGTCTGAGCGACGCGATCGACGCCGTACGCAACATCCTTCTCTTCGCCGGTCTCGGGGTCGTCTGGATCGCTACGAGCAGACTGCGACGTCCCGGGGCAACGCTCCTTCGCGTTGTCATCATCTCATTCCTGATGAGTGGCTGCATCGAGACGCTGCAACTCTTCTCGCCAGTCCGTAATGCGAGTCTCATCGACGTAACGACCGATACCATCGGTGGCCTTGCTGGCGGCCTCATTACGCTAGCCGCGTTTGCGCTGATGAACAACAGGGCGGAA
Source organism: Gemmatimonadota bacterium (assembly GCA_027307165.1). Taxonomy (GTDB): domain Bacteria; phylum Gemmatimonadota; class Gemmatimonadetes; order Gemmatimonadales; family Gemmatimonadaceae; genus Fen-1247. Next base: position 81,164 of record DAHUXM010000021.1, read on the forward strand.
GAGCGGTCGTATTTCGGAATTCCGTCCGCGCTGTTTGCCGTGAGCTATGGCGTTGCGACGATCATGGAAGCGTTCATGCCGCTCTTCCGCCAGGATCTGTTGCCGCAGCTCGGAGGCAGCATCGACGAGCGCATCGGGCGAGCGATATCCGCGATCCGCCCCGAATCGATCACGCAGATCCCGCTGATCGACGTACTCATCTTCCTTCCCGCTGGCGCATTTTGCGCGATTGCCCTGAGGGAGGGCAGTGCATCAAGCGTAGCCGCGACGTTCGTCACGATCTGCGTCGCCGCGGTCGTCTATCCGCTCGTTGAAGTAGTGCATGGCGTCACAGCCGAGCCGATCATTCTTGGCGCGGCGCTCACTCACGTCGTTGCAGCGGCGTTCGGTGCCATGTGTGCCGCTGGTGCAATGGAATCGTTCGCCGCCAGATTCGCGATACGGCAACGCGCGCGAATCCTCGCTCTCGCTTATTCGCTGGCGATCGCGGTGTGGAGCTGGCGACCGTTCCGTCTCGATCTATCCAGCGCGGCGATGGCCGATCAGTTCACATCCAGTCATCTCGTTCCCCTTAAAGCACTCGCTGAGCGCGGAGATCTGTTCAGTGTGACGGACGTCGTCGCACAGGGAGTTCTCTTTGTGCCACTGGGCGCTCTTCTCGCCGTCTGGCCTCTACGCGTCAAGGGACCGCTGCGCGGCGTGCTGCCCGCGATCTATCTGGCCATACTACTCGAATCCGGGAAGATCCCGATCGCCGACCGGTTCATGGATGTGACCCACATTCTGATCCAGAGTGCGGGCGCCGCGCTTGGCTTTCTTCTGCTTCGACGCGTGGGATACAAAGTTCGGGGCGAGCTGACCGATACGCGCTGAGTGCTATTTCCCCGGGCGAACCAGCAGCGTCTCGCCCGCTCGAATCCGGTCGCTCGCAAGATGATTCCATTCCCTGAGCTGTGCGGGTGTCGCGTTGTAGCGTGAAGCGATTACGGACAATGCATCGCCCCGCTCGACCACGTAGTGCAACGGTTGCCTGAGCAGTTTCGCAAGCTGTTCCCGGAGCTCGCGATCCTGTGCCGCCGCCGCGCGTTCCTGAATCTTGCGTTTCGTGAGATAACCAACCAGCGAATCCAACTGCGCTTCATAACCCGATGACGCGGCGTATTGCTCCGTGCGATTCCCTCGGCGGATCACCACGCCGTGCGCAGTGAGCGAGTAGACACGCTGAAGCGAAGTCGACAGAAGTGTGTCGTTGGGAAATTCGCTCGTGAGGATCGCGGCCGGAGCGTCGGCGCCCGCAAGCATGTCGCGCGGCTCGATGCCGATGAACAACACCCGCTCGGGCGTCGCGACGAGAAGGCCGTTCGCTGCGCGGAAGTAATTCGCCGGCCGCCGCCGGTAAACCCGGGCGATTCGTACCGGGTGCTCGTCGTAATGCAGCGCGCCACCGTCGAGTTCCCGCGTCGCATACGCCCACGCCGAGGCCGGATCGACCTGACGCATGAGGAACAAATATCCGACGGCGGCAACGACGACTATGAGCGTTATCGTACCGACGACGACACGCCGAATGAAGCGGCCAGCCCGGTACAGGCCTTCGGTTTCCTTCACTCTGCGGGCTCGGGCCGGGCGCCCGCTCGCCGTAAACGGTTGACGTATAACATCAGCATCGCTATCATGATACGTATTGCAGTAATGGCATTAACTAGATAAGTATGGCCGTGTGGATTGGCAGAGACCTGGAGCGTCTCCGAAAGCTCCGAGGTCTGCGCCGAGAGGACGTCGCTGCTCAGTTATCGCTATCTCCGTCAACCATACGTAACATCGAGCACGACGAGAGGTATAACGTCTCGCTCGATTTGTTGCGACAGGTAGCTGAGGTGTTGGGCGCAACGGTTCGGATCTCGATAGAGGTTCCAGAGCAGGCAGAGTTGGAAGACACGTCGGTTTCGGAACCGGTCGTGACAGAACATCAGGATAGCCGCCGTGTCGTTACCAACGAACGGTTCATTCGGCTTGTGCGTGAGCGATACCCCGACTGTCCGCTGACCAATTCCCAGATCGGTCGACGGATGTGGCAGTTCGCTCACTCGCGCGGTGCCGTGCTCGTAAGGGAACGTAAGCAACTGCGCCCATCGCTGGTCCAATCGACAGCGACGTACCGTGTTCCGACTACTTCGGCGGAATACGCAATGCGTGAGGGCGACATCGCTGTGCTCGACAGGTTTGCGGACCGGCTCGGGCGCGCTTTCAAGGATGGCAAGGGGCGCGTGCTGGTCCCGATCAAGTAAGGGAGTCGAGTTTGGTTCAGTTATTCGATAGACGCGAGACACGGGCAGAAGTAAAATCGACCCCGCGCAGCATCGTGCGGTGGATGGGAACTGTAAAGTCCGTGAGCCACTTCATCGCCGCTGGCGCGCTTCTCGTCGCGGGCGTGGTATTCACCGCACAGCTGCCACCCCCCACGCTGCGGCAGCCTGCAGCGGGAATCCAGATGGCAGGAGCGATCATCGAAGCTCCGTCGTTCAGCAGGGAGGCATTTCGCCTCTCCGAAGTGCTGCAGCATTACACCTCGGATCAGGCGACCGCCGACAGGATCGCAGGCGCGATAGTCGATGAGGGAACCCGCCGCAACCTCGATCCGGCGCTCCTAGCAGGAGTGCTGCTTACCGAAGACGTGACGCTGGACACGACAGCACGCAGCTTCGTCGGCGCGCGTGGGCTGATGCAGGTGATGCCGGACCATGCCGGAAAGTGGGGTTGCAGCTCATCGAATCTGTTCTCGATCGAATCCAACATCTGTCACGGTGCAAGCATTCTGCAGGACAACGTCCGCAATTCGCCCAACATGCGGACGGCACTTCTCCGATACAACGGCTGCGTTCACGGAAGCAACACGCCCGGATGCCACAGCTATCCTGACAAGGTGATGCGTGCAGCCAATCGCACCACCGCGCAGATGCTTGCGCTCGCTGAGTAACTGGCGGTTGTAACGGATTCATTTACACGAATGCCTCCGACCGATCGACACGCGTTGATCAGTCGGAGGCATTCTGCATTTATCGCAGCCAGTTCGCTGTTTACATCTCCGGCTTGGCGCCCCGTGCGGTAGGCGGGAGGATTCCGTTCAGGCGCAGATAGATCGCCGACGCTCCATAGTGGTCAGACCAGTCTCCGACGAGAGATACCATCGCACCACCACGCGAAATCTTTCTGCCGCCGAAGAATGGCACCATGTCGCCCATCTTCGAGTCATCGACGGGAGCAAGTGTGGTCGTGCAGTAGTCGAATGACTGCTTGATGCGCGCAACTATGGAATCCTTGCTGGCGGTCGGTGCAAGCTTGGCTTGCTGCGGAGCCTTCGTACCGGCGATCGTCGCGCACATGAACTCATTCGATCCGGCAACGTGCAGCATCAGTTGGCCAAAGCTCATCTGTGCCGCCGTTGGCTTGAAGCCATACTTATCCGCCGGCATTGCCTCGGCCGCCGCTACGAGGTTTCGCTCCGAGCTCTTGAGCTCGTTCTTCAGCGTTGTGGAGATGGGGTTCGCCTGCGTTTCCTGCGCGGCAAGCGGCAGCGTGGCTGAAAGCGACAACATGCATACAGACAGCGCGATACCGGTACGAATCGAGCGCATTTTTACTGCCTTCCCTTGAGAGGTGGAATTATGACGTCCGAAGACTGCTGAAACGTGCGCTCCACGTGGCACGGGCCGCAAGGATGAAGCTGCGAACGGCCGTGGATCGCGTCCGGACGGCGGCGCGACTCGCACCCTCTCGAATAAACGCGCCACCGGTGCCACGTTTGTCTCATGAAAAATCTTCGATCCCCGATTCTGATCGGCGCTGCGGCCCTGTCGGTCGGCCTGGCCGCGCCGCTCTCGGCGCAGCGACCTGTCAGGCCGGACACTGCAACTCCCGTACTCCTGATCCCGGACCAGGTATTTGACGCGCCCGCCGGCGTCGAGCGGCCGGGCTGGGTCGTGCTGGTGCGTGGCGAGAAGATCGTGGCCGTTGGCCCGCGAGCCAGCGTCGAGGTGCCAGCCGGCACCCGTCAGATCGCGCTCGCCGGAACGACGCTCATGCCGGGCCTCATCGAAGCTCACTCGCACATGATGCTGCATCCGTACAACGAGACATCGTGGAACGACCAGGTGCTGAAGGAGCCCCTGGCATTGCGTGTTGCCCGGGCTACCGTCAGCGCGCGCAACACGCTGCTCGCTGGTTTCACCACGACTCGGGACTTGGGCACCGAGGGCGCCGGTGACGCGGATGTCGGCCTCAAGCAGGCTATAGATCAGAAGATCATTCCCGGGCCGCGAATGCTCGTCGTGACGCGTGCGATCGTCGCGACCGGAAGCTACGGGCCCAAGGGATTCGATCCGCGCTGGGACGTGCCGCAAGGCGCCCAGGAAGCGAGTGGCATCGACGGAGTCATGCTCGCGACGCGTGAGCAGATCAAGCACGGTGCGGACTGGATCAAGGTGTACGCCGACTATCGCTGGGGGCCGCGCGGCGAGGCGGAGCCGACGTTCACGGAAGAAGAGTTGAAAGCCATCGTGGAAGTCGCGCATTCGAGCGGCAGAATGGTAACTGTACATTCGGCGACCGCTGAAGGAATGCGCCGCTCTGTTCTCGCGGGAGTGAATACGATCGAGCATGGCGATGGCGGCACGCCGGAAGTATTTCGCCTGATGGCCGAGCACGGCGTCGCCTTGTGTCCGACGCTCGCGGCAGGCGATGCAATCGCACAGTACGGCGGTTGGCGAAAGGGAATCGATCCGGAGCCGGCAGGGATCACCGCCAAGCGCACGAGCTTCAAGGCTGCGCTCGCTGCCGGAGTAACGATCATCGCTGGCGGCGATGTCGGCGTATTCACGCACGGCGACAATGCGCGCGAGATCGAGATGATGGTGGACTACGGAATGACGCCGGTCGCCGCGCTTCAGTCCGCGACGTCAACGTCCGCACGCGTACTCGGACTCGGCGACCGCCTCGGCACTGTCAAGCCGGGATTGTACGCAGATCTGATTGCGGTCTCCGGTGATCCGCTCAAGGACATTCACGCGATCCGCCAGGTCCGCATGGTCATGAAGGGCGGGGAGATATTCAAGCAGTAAATTCGCAAATTTTCTGCTGACGATTCGTCATTCCCGCGAAAGCGGGGATCCATCTGCTGCCGATCTGCTTTCGGCTGTCATCGCATCCAGAGATCGATAACATGGATTCCCGAGGCGCGGATGCATCCGCGCCCTACAGCGGGAATGAGGAATCTTCGCAATACGCCATCCCTTCTACCGGCCGGCTGTAGAACTACTTGTAACCCGCCGCCTGCATCGTGAACAGCTCATTGTACAGACCGGCGTTGGCGAGCAATTCCTCGTGCGTACCTTCTTCTTCGAGCTGTCCGTTGCGCAGCACGAGAATGCGGTCGGCCATTCGCACGGTCGAGAACCGGTGCGATATCAGCACCGCCATTCTGCCAGCGACGAGCTCCGAGAAGCGCAGGAATACTTCGTATTCCGCGCGAGCGTCCAGCGCCGCCGTCGGCTCGTCCAGTATGAGGACCTGTGCTGCGCGAAGATACGCGCGCGCCAGAGCGACCTTCTGCCACTCTCCACCAGACAGATCGACGCCGTTCTCGAATCTGCGGCCGAGCATCTGGCGGTAGCCTTCCTTGAATCGCGGAAGAAGCGAGGCAGCTAGCGATTGCTCCGCGGCATTCTCTATCAACGCTGGTACGGGTTGGTCCATTCCCTCCAGTGCTTGCTCGACCGCGTTGATCTCGCCGACGCCAATGTTCTCGTCGAAGCGCATGTCGTAGCGCACGAAATCCTGGAAGATCACACCGATGGTCGAGCGCACCGACGCGAGGTCGTACTCGCGAAGATCCCTGCCGTCGAGCAGGATGCGCCCCTCGCTCGGATCGTACAGTCGTGCGAGCAACTTTGTGACCGTCGTTTTTCCGGCGCCGTTCTCACCCACGAGTGCGATTCGCTCGCCGGGAGTGAGGGTGAAGTTCAGGCCGCGGACGGCCCAGCGCTCCTCGCTTCCGGGATACTGGAAACCAACATTCTCAAAGACGAACCCTTCCCGAATCGGATCCGGAACCGGTGGCGCGTTCAAGCGTCCGGAAATCGTCGGCTTCATGTCGAAGAATTCGAATAGATCGCGCAGATAAAGAGCCTGCTCGTACACGCCGCTCGCGGCCATCAGGATGCTCTGGATCACATCGCGGCCGCGGCCGAACGATGCCGCGAGAAATGTCAGCGTTCCGACCGTGATCTGGCCGCGCACCGCGCTCAACAGGATGATCACGTACGCCGCGTAATATCCGACTGTGCCGAGGAACGAGAGAAGGGTACTGACGATCGCGCGACGAACGGAGAGCTTCTTGTTCTCGTCGAAGAAACGCTGCGACAGCTCGTCGTACTTTCGCGTGAGCCAGCCGGCGAGTCCGAACATGTGGACTTCTTTCGCGGTCTCATCGCTCGCCCCAACATAGCGCAGGTAGTCCAGCTGCCGGCGCTCCGGCGTCCAGCGGAACAGCAGCGAATACCCGAGTGATGCGTAGTGCGTCTCGCCCAGGAAGCTCGGCACGATCGCGATCACGAGCAGCAGAAGCAGCCACGGACTGTTGACGACGAGCGCGCCGGCAAGAGTGAGGAGCGTAAGGAAGTCCTGGCCGATGCCCAACAGCTGCGTGAGCAACGCGATGCGGCCGACGGTCTGGCGTCGCGCGCGCTCGAGGTGATCGTAGAAATCCGGATTCTCGAACTGTGCGAGATCGAGTGTCGCGGCGTGTTGCATCAACCGCACGCTCATCCTGTTCGAGAAGAGATCGCTCAGAAGACTCTCGACCAGGGCCGATACGCGCGCCATGATCTCGCCGGCCGCAACGATTGCGAGCTCCATCGCGATGTAGCGCCACAGCGCAGTGAGCGTCCCGTTGCCGGCCCGCGCGGCGATTACTCCGTCGATGATGAGCTTGCCGATCCAGAACGTCGCGACAGGTATGAACGCCCGCGCGACGCGAAGCAGGATCATAGTGAGCGCGTAGCCGCGATGCGTCTCCCACACCATGCGCACGAGCGGCGGGACATACCTCAGAGCCGCGCGGCGCTCGGCCCACGTCGCGTTCTCGGCTTCCGCGCGGTCGCGAGCACGTCCGCCGTGGACGCCGGGACCAGCCATCTTACGTCGCGACAGGGTGGCCAGCTGCTTCCCACGCTGACATTCCGCCGCTCAGTTCGTGAACGTCGTCAAAGCCGAATGCGTCGAGCGTGGCCGCCGCTACTGCCGATCGACTGCCGCGCTGACAGTGCAGTATGATCGCGCGGTCGCGCGGAATCTCATCGAGTCGCGTATGGAGAGTGGGAAGCGGGATCAGCGTCGCACCCGGAATGTGGCCGCGACGCCACTCGTCGTCATTGCGGACGTCGATGATCAGCGCGTTTGCGCTGGCGCCAAGGCCGGCGACCTCATCGCCTGTCATCATGCGGGGAAGCGCGAGCGTGCGGGGCACCGTCGCGTCGCGGTTGCGCGCCTTCATCGCACCGAAGTACGGCGGCGCAGGGGGTTGGCCCTCGAGAACCCGCTCGATGAACTCGGCCTCGGCCATCGGTGCCAGAGCCCAGTTGGCGACACGCTCGTAGCCCAGCGTCGATTGCGATGCGGAGCTCATCGCCTTTCCGCAGGCGGAGCCGGCCCCGTGGCCGGGCCAGATCTGAAGATGATCCGGCAGTTGTTTGAAGGCCTGAATCGACGCGTACAGGGATGCCGCGGCGGCGCGCATGGTTCCCAACTGACCGGCGGCGCGCTCCAGCAAATCCGGACGGCCCACGTCGCCGACGAAGATGAAATCTCCGGTGAGCGCCCCCACCGGGACGTCGCTTCGCGCGCGGTCGGTCAGCAGGAACGTGAGGTGCTCCGGTGTATGCCCGGGCGTGTGAAGCACGTCGAGCCGCACCATTCCGATAGTAATCTCGTCACCTGCGTGCAGATTGTTCACACCGGGCTCGCGTGCGAACGAATATTGCCACCCCTCGCCTCCCTCGCCGGAGACGTGCACCTGGGCGCCGGTCGTCGCGGCGAGTGCGCGCGTGCCGGATGCGAAGTCCGCGTGGATGTGTGTCTCGGTTACAGCGGTGATCCGAACACCTTCGTCGCGCGCCGCGCGGAGGTACGTCTCGATATCCATGTTCGGATCGACGACAATCGCTTCGGAGCTGCGTTCGCAGGCGATCATGTAGCTGGCCTGGGCAAGCGAGTCGTCGTAGAATCGGCGAAAGATCATGATTCGGCTGGTGCGGGCGGTGGGGAGCGTTTCAGGGCTGGCATATCAAGATAAGCAGGATCAGAAAAGCGCTGGCTGGAACCGGTTTCGGGACGACCCACATCCGTGATCGCGACCCGGTAAATTGTCCGCATGACCGCGGCGATAGTTACCGAAGGATTGCGCAAGGTGTATCCGGCTGCGGGCGGACTGGCCATTCCCGGCGCGCAGCCGGGCTGGGCGCCGTCGAGCGGTGCGCAACCGCGTGGCGGTGGCGAAACAGTTGCACTTGAAGGGCTGGACCTGGTCGTGAACGAGGGTGAGTTTTTCGGGCTCATCGGCCCCAACGGCGCCGGCAAGACGACGACCATCGGAGTTCTGACGACGCGTGTCATTCCGACCGGTGGGACTGCTTGGGTGGCCGGCGCGGACGTCGTGCGCCAGAGTGTAACGGTGCGGCAACGGATCGGGGTGGTGCCACAGCGGCCGAATCCTGACCGCGCGCTGGATGCGTGGGAAAATCTCGTCTATCACGCCGCATATTTCGGAGTGAACCGCAAGGAAGCCGCCCGGCGCGCAACCGAGCTTCTGGAGCGGCTGGGAATCGCCGACAAGGCGCGCATGAAGGTGGATCAGCTCAGCGGCGGCCAGCAGCAGCGGTTGATGATCGCACGCGCCCTGATCCACGAGCCGATGATCCTCTTTCTGGACGAGCCGACGGTTGGACTGGATCCCAATGCACGCAACTCACTGTGGGAGATACTTCGCGATCTGCATGCACAGGGGCGCACGATAGTAATGACGACTCATTACATGCCGGAAGCCGATGAGCTGAGCGATCGCATCGCACTGATCGATCGCGGTCGCCTGCTCGCGCTCGACACGCCGGAGAACCTCAAGAAGCAGACCCCTGACGGTTCACTCGAAACGTTCTTCATCGCGAAGTCGGGGCGAGGGTGGGACGCGTGAGCGCCACTACTGCGCCATGGCCGGTTGCGTCGATCGCGAATCCGCATCCGCCAGTTCCGGCGGGACGCGTGTTCGTTGCATTGCTCAGCCGCGATCTCCGGGTCGCGCGTCGGGAGCTGCCGTTCTTTCTCATAAGAACCGTGATGCAGCCGATTCTGTTCGTGATCGTGTTCGGTTATCTGCTTCCCAAAATGGGCTTCACACAACCTGGCTATCAGGCGGCGCTCCTGCCTGGCATTCTTGCGTTGAGCCTGATGCTCGCATCGGCGCAATCGGTCACGCTGCCGATGGTCACGGAGTTCGGCTGGACCAAGGAGATCGAAGACCGTCCGCTCGCGCCAATCAGCATCGACCTCGTTGCGATCGAGAAGATCGTCAACGCGATGATCCAGGGAATCATCGCCGCGATTGTCGTGTTGCCGCTTGCGCGTCTCGTGATGGGACCGGTGCCGGGATTCACGTTCTCTCATTTCCCCGAGCTGACGCTCGTCGTAGTACTGTCAGCCGCAGCTGCATCGGCGTTCGGGCTGCTGCTTGGCGTGCTCATCAGTCCGCAGCAGATCGGCTTCATGTTCAGCCTGATCATCACGCCGATGATCTTCTTCGGTTGCGCGTACTATCCGTGGCGCGGACTCGACGTGGTTCCGTGGCTCAAGTACGCGGTGCTCGTCAATCCGCTGGTTTACATCTCCGAGGGATTGCGCGCATCGCTCACTCCGTCTGTGGCGCACATGCCATTCATTGCGATCATCGCTGCCCTGATTGTGCTCACGGGCGGATTCACCTGGGCGGCTCTCGTCCGATTCAGGATGCGGGCTCTTGGCTGACGTGACTTCATTCTCCGAACCATTCCAGCGCTTCGCCGAGCTCTTCGCGCGCGCGAAGGGGGAGCTTTCGCGCGAATGCTTCCCCGATCCGAACACCATGTCGGTGGCAACTGTCGGTACAGACGGCCGCCCATCGAACCGAATCGTGCTCCTAAAGGCGTTCGACGAGCGGGGCTTCGTCTTCTACACCAACTACGAAGGACGCAAGGGGAGCGAGCTGCTCGCCAATCCCTACTGCGCGCTGTGTTTCCACTGGCCGCCGATGGGGATTCAGATACGCATCGAGGGTCGCGCCGAGCCGACGAGCGACGCTGAAGCTGACGCGTATTTCGCATCGCGCGCGCGTGCGAGCCAGCTTGGCGCGTGGGCCTCGGATCAGAGTCGTCCGATGACGCAGCCGGGAGATCTGGAGCGCCGGGTGGCGGAGGTCGCCGCGCGCTTCGAAGGATCGAGCGTCCCGCGGCCGCCACACTGGTCCGGCTTTCGCGTCGTACCGGACAGAATCGAGTTCTGGCGCAACCGGGCGAGCCGATTGCATGACCGCACCGTGTATGAGCGCGAAGGTGATGGATGGCGCGTCACAGCACTTTACCCTTGATTAGACTCAGAGCATGACGACGACATCCCACCCCGAACCATTCGCGCAAACCGGCTCCGAGCCGTGGACCATAGACGAATCGCGCGCTCTCTACAACATCGAAGGGTGGGGCAACGGTTATTTCGACATCAACGCCAAGGGCCATGTAGTCGTTCGCCCGGACAAGGACGAGCGCGGTCGCGAGCTGGATCTCTTCGAGCTGGCGATGGATCTCGAAGCGCAGGGTGTCGGCATGCCGCTCCTGATCCGGTTCTCCGACATCCTTCGCTCGCGCATCGAAGACCTGCACGAACGGTTCGCGCACGCGATCAAGGAATTCGACTACAGCGGCGGTTATACCACGATCTACCCGATCAAGGTGAACCAGCAGCGCCACGTGGTCGAGGAGATCGTCGAGTTCGGGCAGCCGTACGGGGTCGGCCTGGAATGCGGCAGCAAGCCGGAGCTGCAGGCAGTACTCGGTCTCGCTGAAACGACGGGGCACACGATCGTGTGCAACGGCTACAAGGACGAGGAGTTCATGCGCCTCGCTCTCATGGGCCAGAAGCTCGGGCACGAAGTGTTCATCGTCATGGAGCAGGTGAGCGAGGTCGATGTCCTGCTGCAGGTTGCCGCCGCGCTCGACGTGCGGCCGAACATCGGCATCCGCATCAAGCTCTTTGCAGAAGGCGCTGGACGGTGGGCCGAAAGCGGTGGCGAGAAGTCCAAGTTCGGGCTCAGCCCTTCACAGCTCGTGCGTGTGATCGACAAGCTGACCGACGCCGGCTACCTGGACTGCGTTCATCTGCTGCACTTCCACCTCGGTTCGCAGATCACCGACATCAGATACATCAAGGCCGGTTTGCAGGAAATCGCGCGGTACTACTCAGAGCTGCGCAAGATGGGCGTCGACGTGACGCACGTCGATGTCGGCGGCGGCCTGGGTGTCGACTACGACGGGACGCGTTCCACCGCGCACGCCAGCGTCAACTACACGTTGCAGGAATACGCCAACGACATCGTGTACACGCTGGCCGAGGCGTGTCGCGAGGAAGACTTGCCGATGCCGCACATCATCAGCGAGTCGGGCCGCGCGCTCACTGCGCATCACGCATTGCTGCTGCTCAGCGTGATCGACGTCGAATCAGTTACCGAAGTCGTTCCGCCTCAGCTGGACGACGATGATCACGCGTTGTTGCACGAGATGGCGACCGATCTTGAAACGGTCAACACGCGTCGTCTGCGTGAGGTGTTTCACGACGCGACGTTCGACAAGGAGCGCGCACAGCAGCTGTTCGCGAGTGGCGTGCTGTCGCTTCGCGGGCGTGCGCGTGCGGAGCAGCTGCATCTCGCGTTGATCAATTCCGTGGCGCGCGAGGCGCTCAAGGATCGTGAGGAGTACGCCGAGATCATCGAGGATCTCGAGGCGACGCTGGTGGATCGCTACTTCTGCAACTTCTCGCTGTTCCAGTCGCTTCCCGACAGCTGGGCCATCGATCAGTTATTCCCGATCATGCCCGTGCATCGACTGGACGAGGAGCCCGTTCGTCGCGGCACGATTCAGGACGTGTCATGCGACAGCGATGGAAAGATCGACCGTTTCGTCGGTGGTGATCGCAACTCGCCGCGCCAGAGCCTGGAATTGCACCCGTTCCACGATGGCCAGCCGTACGTCATCGGAATATTCCTGACGGGTGCGTATCAGGAGATACTGGGTGATCTGCACAATCTGTTCGGAGACACGAACGCCGTGCACATCCGGCTCAAGGAGCGCGGATACGAGATCACTGATCTCGTGCACGGCGATACGGTTACGGAAGTGCTGGCCTACGTGCAGTTCCGCGCCGCCGACCTGTTGACGACGTTCCGTCGCAAGGTAGGCAACGCGAAGAACATCACGCGCGACGAGGCGAATGCCTTCATCGCTGATTACCTGGCGGGGCTGGAAGGCTACACGTATCTGGAAGGAGACGCGGCGCGGTAGCGTTACGCCTCGAATCTCCTTCCCACCTCGGGCCAGTTCACCACGTTCCACCACGCGCTGACGTAATCGCCGCGCTTGTTCTGGTACTTGAGGTAGTACGCATGTTCCCATACGTCCACGCCGAGTATTGGATGCTTCTTTTCCATGACCGGCGTGTCCTGATTCGGTGTGCTGGTGATGGTCAGCTTGCTGCCATCCTTTACGAGCCAGGCCCAGCCTGAGCCGAAGCGCTTCGCGGCAGCGTCTGCGAACTGCGCCTGAAACGTCGCGAAATCGCCAAACGACTTCTTGATCGCGTCCGCAAGCTTGCCCGTCGGCTCGCCGCCGCCCTTGGGCGACATGATCTCCCAGAACATCGAGTGGTTCCAGTGGCCGCCGCCGTTGTTTCGCACCGCCGTGCGAATCGATTCGGGAATCGAATCAAGATGCTGCAGCAGATCGTCGAGCGACCTGGATTGCAGCTCGGGAGCCTTCTCGAGCGCGGCGTTGAGATTGTTCACATATCCGGCATGATGCTTGTCATGATGGATCTCCATCGTGCGTGCATCGATCGACGGCTCCAGTGCAGCAAAGTCGTACGGAAGGGCAGGGAGCGTAAAAGCCATGACTTCAAGTCTCCAATTTGGTATTGTAGCGAGCTCTGTACCGGGCGATGATCGCCGGCAGTATGGACAGAAACACGATAATCAGAATGATCAGCTCAATGTGCTTCGCGACACCGGGGAATGTCCGGCCGAGCGAGTATCCAAGGAGCAGCATAGACCATACCCAGGCCACTCCGCCCACGACGTTGTAGGCGAGGAACCGCGAATACTGCATCTCACCCATCCCCGCGACTACTGGTGCGAAGGTACGGATGATCGGCATGAATCGCGCAATGAGAATGGTCTTGCCACCGTGCCGCTCGTAGAACTGGTGAGCCTTTATGAGATGTTTACGGTTGAAAAGAAGGGAGTCTTCGCGCGTAAACAGATGATGGCCAGTCGCCTTGCCGATCGCGTAGCCGACGGTGTCACCGGCGACCGCTGCAACGCTGAGAATGAGACCCAGGAGCCATACGTCGATGTATCCCTGCGAGCCCAGTAGTCCGGCCGACACGAGCAGCGAGTCACCGGGCAGAAAGAATCCAATCAGCAGCCCCGTTTCGGCAAAAATGATTACGGCCATGCCGGTGTATCCGGCCGCCTGCACCAGCCCTGAAACGTCGCGCAGCCGGTTGAACAGCTCCGATAAACCGTGCATTCTGTGGGGATGAGTGTGAATGGGGTGGTCGTCCGCCCTGTCGGCCGGACTGACCGGACTTGCGGGACCGTTCTGCCGCCTCGGACCGGCCTGTCCGAGCGGGCCGAACAAGTGTTCGAAAAGGCTTCCACCGCATTCGTCGTTCTGCTGGGATGCGCCTGGGCTTTTTCGATCGCGTCGGCACGGGCGACAGGCGACAAAGTTAACATCGTGAGCCCTGCATCAGCCGCGGTCGTGAGCGGACTGAGCGATGCGGATGCGCCCACCGCAGCTTATGTGACCGACGCGGTCAACAGGAAAGTCGTCGCGAGCATCGAGGCCGACGCTGCGGGGGAGAGCGGCAAGCTCCGCGCGGAGATTCGTGGCGCGAGCGAGAGGCCAGGAATCGTGAAGGCTGCGATCGCGGCCGGCGGGGCACTTCGGCGTGTCGCCGATTTCAATCTCATCACACCTCGGCCCGCTACCGACGTGCGTCGGGGCCGCCTCGGGTTGTACTACATCGGGAACTGGCCGCGTGCAAGCGCCACCAGGGGCGGCCGCGTCGTGTATCGAGCGCCGAGAGGCTTCATCGAAGTTACGCGGTCGAATGAGGATACCAGGCTGTCGCAGCACTTCGAAATAAAGGATTTCCTGACGCACGATCAGAGCGATGTGTGGCCCAAATACGTGGTGGTCAGCATGAAGCTGGTGGACAAGCTCGAGCTGGTGCTGGATGATCTCCGCGCGCATGGCGTGAATCCTGAAGGTGTTCACGTGATGAGCGGATTTCGCACTCCACAGTACAACCGCGGTGGCGGCGATCCGCGTGGGAGGGCAACGCTGAGCCGGCACATGTACGGCGATGCCGCCGACATCTACATCGACAACAATGGCACCGGGCGTATGAGTGACCTGAATCACGACGGCCGGGTCGACCTTGCTGACGCGCGCGTGATACTTGCTTCTGTAGATCGCGTTGAACGTCAGCACCCTTCGCTGGTGGGGGGATGTGGAGTTTATATCGGGAACGGGTCGCATGGCCCGTTCGTGCACATCGACACGCGCGGCTACCCGGCACGATGGACTGGAACAGGAGACTGAGCAATGGCCGACACGATAGAGAGAGTGGTTCCGCGCGCCGACACGGTCGACAGGGATAACGCTGCGGCGGCATCGACGGACGAACAGCATGGACGGAGGCCGGTGAGCACGCCGAAGGTTCGGGTGCGGGCAGCCGACCTCGAGCCCTACATCGGGCTCAAGTACCTTTCTCGGCTCTTCAAGCTGATGGCGGTCGTCCTGATACTGTTGCTCGTGTCGGAAATCATTACCGGACTCGTTGCGAGCGGGCTCGAAGCGCTCCCGACGCTGTTGGGCGAAGTGAGCCGTCTGGTGGTGTTTGCCGGACTTCTGTGGGGGAGCGGCGATCTCGCCATTCTGCTCATCGACATGGGTCACGATCTTCGGGCCACGCGCATCCTCATCGGCCGGCAACTGGCTCATACGATGGATGAGCATCATGGGCAAATAGACCCCGGAATGTCGCGGCCGGTGGGTGAGTTGGACGCGCCGGTATGACTGTTGCGCTTGGTGGGCGCTAGACGGCTCACATTTTTTCGGACGAGGCTATACGATGCTCTGGACCATTGCTCTGATCCTGTTTGTGCTATGGCTGCTTGGCTTTCTGGTGTTTCCGATTGCCGGCGGGCTTATCCACATTCTGCTCGTCCTGGCGATAATTGTCGTTCTTTATCGCCTGATTACCGGACGCCGTCCTGTGCTTTAGGTCGGTTGAAGCCACGCAGCTCGAAACGCGGGAACCACGGCGGCCTGTTGGATCGGGCAGGCCGTGGTTCCCGTTTTCGTTGTGTGACGTAGTACTTTACGCCGTGCCGGAAACCATCCTCTCACGCGTAGTCGTCGTACTGTACGAGCCGCAGGACCCTGTCAACATTGGCGGGACCGTGCGAGCCATGAAGAACATGGGTGCCAGGGACCTGCGACTGGTCCGGCCGTGCGAGTACACGGATGTACGGCTGGCCGGAATCGCGCACGGGACCGCCGACATCATCGAGCGAATCAGGCATTTCGATACGCTCGATGAGGCGCTTGCCGATTGCGTGAAGGTGGCGGCGTTCACGGCCCGCCGGCGCGCGGCCAAACGGCTGCTTACCGACGCGCGTGAGGCGGCTCCGATCATTCAGGCGGCCGCTCACGAGGGCACGGTGGCGCTTCTGTTCGGGCGGGAAGACAGCGGACTTCCCAACGAAGCGATGGATCGCGGCCATCTGGTGGTGACGATCTCCACGACGGAGCACAGCTCGCTCAACCTGGCGCAGGCGGTTCTTCTATCGTTGTACGAGCTGCATCTGGCGGCAGCCGACGCCACCCGGTACATCGCTCCGCCCAAGCGCGATGCGCCGGCGGCTCTCGCGGCCGAGTATGAGTTGATGTTCAGCGATGCGGAGAAGGCGCTGGAGCAGGTCCAGTTCTTCAAGACGCGTCACCATGAGCGAATCATGCGTTCTATAAGGTCGCTGGCATTCCGTGCGTCACCGGACAAGCGCGAGATCGCTCTGCTTCGCGCGATGTCGATCGAGGTTTTGCGCACGATAGATCGCATCAAGCGCGGCCTTGCATCATAAGGCCGCACGGGTGATTATTGGACGACAACTTGGCTTGTGAACATTTTCACATAGCCGAACGTTTAACTCGCCTTTAACCACAATTCGCGGATGGCGTTGCGAAGGAAGTGGCTCACGGTATCGGGATTCATCGCGATCGCCGCAGCGGCCACTATGCTCTCGGCATTCAGCGGCGCTTCGACGTCGCAGGGCTTCAGCCCTGAACAGCCGATTCATTTCCCACATCCCCTGCACGTACAGACGCTGAAGATGAACTGCCTGTACTGCCACTTCTCCGCGAACAAATCGCCAGATCCGGGACTGCCGGCAGTCGCCACGTGCATGGGCTGTCACGCGCTCGTTGCTACGAACAAGCCGGAAATCAAGAAGCTCGCGGCTTACTGGAACAAGAAGCAGCCAGTGCCGTGGGTTCGGATGCACAAGGTTCCGGAATACGTCCATTTCCCGCACATGAGCCACGTGAATGCCGGCGTTTCATGCCAGACCTGTCACGGGCCGGTTCAGAACATGAAGCAGGTTTACCAGTATTCCTCACTGAACATGGGTTGGTGTGTCAGCTGCCATATCGGACAGTCGAACCCGCCTTTCAAGGCGCGCTACGACTGCGCCGCCTGCCACTACTGAGCCCCGCATGAGTACCGAGACAGAATCGAAGGGGATCAAGCGCAGAGACTTTCTCAAGGTCATCGGCGGTGGCGCAGCTGTAGCAGCGTCCATTGGCTGTGAATCCGATAGAGTCGAGAAGCTCATCCCGTACCTGGTATCTCCCGACAACACGGTTCCGGGTGTATCGACCTACTACGCGACGACGTGCAGAGGATGCGCGGCGGGCTGCGGCGTCATCGCGGAGACGCGCGACGGACGCACCACCAAGCTCGAAGGAAATCCAGCGCATCCGGTGAACCGCGGGGCGCTCTGCTCGACGGGCCAGGCGGAAGTGCAGGCGCTGTACAATCCCGATCGCTACCGCTCGCCGATGATTCGCAAGAACGGCAAGCTGGTCGCGGCCAAGTGGGACGAGGCGCTCAAGCTGTTTGCGCAGAAGCTGGGCGAGACGCGCTCGCGCGGTGGCGCGGCCAACGCTGTATTCATCAATCAGCACGAGTCCGGTTCGTTTCCTGCGTTTCTGGACCAGTGGCTCGCCGATTTTGGCATGCCGGCGCATGTGAGCTACGACGCTGGCGTCGATACCGAAGCGATCGCGGCGCATACCGCTGCGTATGGCGTGGCGTGGCCGCGTTTTGATTTCAATGCTGCAGCACTCATAATCTCGTTCGGCGCCGACTTCCTGGATGGCTGGGGACCGTCGGTTCCGCAGCAGCTCGACTGGGCCGATGCGCGCGCCAAGCTGGTCGGCGCACCGCGGCTGGTAACAGTCGGCGCACGACGTTCGCTCACAGGCCTGAACGCCGACACGTGGCTCGACTGCAAGCCTGGCACTGAAGTGATGATCGCTCGCGCTCTCGCGGGCCAGATGCCTGTGGCGGACGCAGCACAGCAGAGTGGCGTCGACGCGAAGCGGTTGCAGGCTGTGGTCGACGAATATCACGCAGCGAAGCCGGCGCTGGTACTCGCCGGCGGCCACATCGCGAATTCCGCCGAATTGTTCGCGGCCGTCACGGCGCTCAATCGCGCCAACGGTGCGGTCGGCACGACGATTCGCCCCGATCAGGCATTTCTGGGCTACGAAGGAATCGCACCCGAGGCTCAACTCCGTGCAATCGGCGATCGGATGAATTCCGGAGCCGTATCGCTGCTCATGGTTCGCGGTGCCAATCCCGCGTACACGATGCCCCGGAGCACAGGCTTCGCAGCGGCGATGAAGAAGGTTCCGTTCAAGGTGTCGTTCGCGAGCATCATGAACGACACGAGCGAGATGTGCGATCTGATTCTTCCGGATCATCACTCGCTCGAGCAGTGGGGCGATGCCGAGCCGGTGAAGGGAACGCTATCGCTGCAGCAGCCGACGATGGATCCCGTGTTCGATTCGCTTGCGACTTCGGACGTGCTCATCAGGATTGCGAAGGGCGATCCGGCGACGGCGGCGAAGTATCCGGAGCCCGACTATCGCACGTGGCTCATCGCGCGCGTTCCGGGTGGCGAGGAAGGCATGCGCACCGGCCTCCCGACTGCGATCGTAGCCGGCAGCGCGCTCGCGCGCACCGCTCCGCGTCCTGCGCTTCCCGCGATTCCAGCGGCCCCTGCGCTTGCGTCCACGTCTGGCGACATGTTCCTGTTCATCTACCATCACCCGGTGCTTGGTGATGGTCGTGGCGCTAACAAGCCGTGGCTGCAGGAGCTGCCCGATCCCGTCACCAAGCTCACCTGGCAGACGGTGGTCGAGATGCATCCGCTTACCGCAGCTAAGATGGGGCTGGACAACAGCGATCTCGTCACCGTCACGACGAGCGCGGGCTCGCTTACAGCTCCGGTTTACCTGTATCTCGGCATTCGTCAGGACACTATCGCGATCGCGACGGGACGCGGCCACATCAATGCCGGGCGCTATGCGAAGGCCGGCGAGAACGCGTACGACCTGGTTCCGCTCGCCGAAAATGCAGCTGGCGGCATCGCACTCGTAAGTACCAGAGCCAAGGTCGTGAAGGCCGGCGGCAGCATGCTGCTGGCAACCACCGAAGGCTCTGCAAGGCAGCATCTTCGTGATATCGCCCGCGCGATTCCTGTCGGCGAGCTCGGCGCTGGTGCTGAGAAGCACAAGGAGCCGGAAGAGGAGCATCTGCCCGGCGATGCGTCGCACGAATTCCTGCCTGGACTCCGGTCGCCCGTCGCGAACGATGCGCAGGGTGATTTCGGCGATCCGGCCTCCAAGGATCTCGGGATGTACAATCCCAATCATTGGAGCAACATGGCCAAGCGACGCTGGGCCATGACGATCGATCTCGCTCGATGCACGGGGTGCGCTGCCTGCGTAACAGCGTGTTACGCGGAGAACAACATTCCGACAGTCGGTGCCGACTGGCAGACGCCGCAGATACTTCCGGACCGCACGGGCTTCGGTGCGAACATCACCCGCAGTCGCGAGATGGCGTGGATTCGACTGGAGCGCTACTACGAGGGCGGGGAAGATGGCAGCGCCGATTTCGAGACGCGCTTCATCCCCATGATGTGCCAGCATTGCGGCAACGCGCCGTGCGAGCCCGTCTGCCCGGTGTACGCGACGTATCACGCGCCGGACGGACTCAACGTTCAGGTCTACAACCGGTGCGTCGGAACTCGTTACTGCTCCAACAACTGCCCGTACAAGGTTCGTTACTTCAACTGGTTCGGTTACGGCGAGCCGCATCGGCCGCAGTACGCGTTCCCCGAGCCGCTCAACTGGCAGCTCAATCCCGACGTCACGGTGCGCGGCAAGGGTGTCATGGAGAAGTGCTCCATGTGCGTCCAGCGCATTCGCGGCGCGGAGCATCGCGCCAAGCTCGAGAACAACCGGCCGTTGCGTCCCGACGAATTCACGACTGCGTGCGCGGAAGCGTGCCCATCGCGCGCCATCACATTCGGCGACGCGGCGGACGAGTCATGGTCGGTAACGCGATTGATCAAGGACGAGCGTGCGTATCATGTATTCGAAGAGCTCAACACATTCACCGCGGTAGTCTACTTGAAGAAAGTCAATCACCCGTCGCCGGCTACCGAGCCGGCGCACGCGTAGGAGTCCGCGGATGGCAACAGCCACTAAACCGGTAGAGGACGTCGAGCTGCTGCGCCGGCCGAACATCCCGAGCGCCGAGGTACGACTTCCTGCCGTAAAGGATTACGAACAGGTCGATGACGAGATAACAGCGACGCTGCACCCCACGGCCCAGTGGTTCATCGGGCTTGGTGTGGCGATCCTCTTCCTCGTTATCGGCGCGCTGGCGTGGACTTATCAGATCTACACCGGACTTGGAGTCGCCGGATACAACCCGCCGGTAATGTGGGGTGTGTACATCGTCACCTTCGTGTTCTGGGTCGGTATCGGACACGCGGGAACGCTCATCTCGGCGATCCTTTACCTGTTCCGAGCCGGATTCCGAACGACGATCTACCGATGCGCCGAAGCGATGACGGTGTTCGCGGTCATGACCGCCGGACTGTTCCCGATTCTGCACCTCGGCCGTCCGTGGAAGTTCTTCTGGCTCATTCCGTATCCGAACTGGCGCTACATCTGGCCACAGATGAAGAGTCCGCTGGTGTGGGACGTATTCGCGATCCTCACGTACCTCACCGTATCTGCGACATTCCTCTACATCGGACTCGTTCCCGACTTCGCGATCCTGCGCGACCGGGAAAAGAATCCGGTGCGCAAGCGGTTGTTCGCGCAGCTGGCACTGGGGTGGCGTAACACCGATCGCGAGTGGCGCCACTTCGTTCGCGCCTATCTCTTCCTCGCGGCATTCTCGACACCGCTCGTTCTTTCAGTGCACTCGGTGGTGTCGTTCGACTTTGCCATGTCGGACGTGCCAGGATGGCACACGACGGTGTTCCCGCCGTACTTCGTCGCAGGCGCGATCTACTCGGGCATCGGAATGGTCTTCACGATCGTGATTCCGCTGCGCAAGTGGTTCAATCTCAAGCATTACGTCACCATCAACGATCTCGACGCTGCGGCCAAGCTTGCACTGTTCACGTCGCTCGTCGTCGGCGTATCGTACGCCTGCGAGTGGTTCGTCGCATGGTACAGCGGAAGCCCTGCCGAGAAGCAGTTCTTCGCGAACCGCCTGTGGGGTCAGTGGTGGTGGGCGTCGGCATTGCTGTACACCTGCAACATCTGTCTGCCGCTGTCGCTCTTCTCGCAGTGGTGCCGCCGCAACACGACCTGGCTCTTCATCCTGTCGATCTTCATCAACATCGGCATGTGGTTCGAGCGCTTCGTGATCGTGGTGCCATCTCTGTCGCACGAGTACGAGCCGTGGCAGTGGGCCGGCTATCGCCCGACCTGGGTCGACTACGCCATTCTGTGCGGGTCGTTCGGCTGGTTCTCGATGTGGTTCCTGCTCTTCATCAAGCAGTTCCCCGTCATAGCGTTGACGGAGATCAAGGAGATCGTGAAGCCGCGACTGAAGTTCCGGCACGCTCAGGGCGTGGACTCCACGGCTCATCCGTTGCCGTTCATGCCTGACACACCAGGGGAGTTCGACTGATGCGCGGCGTTATCGGGCTGTTTCGCGAGCTGGACACCACCTGCGACGCGATAGCGATTCTCAAGAAGAAGAAGGTTGGAGAATTCACAGTGTATTCTCCAACGCCTCGTCACGAGATCGAGCACGCGATCGACAGGGGACCGAGTGCGGTGCGCATCTTCACGCTCATCGGCGGCTTGTGCGGCGTAACGTTCGGTTACTGGATCGCGATCTGGATCTCGGACTACTGGCCGATCGTAGTGGGCGGCAAGGCGATCGCGACGTGGATACCGTACACGGTGTTCGGCTTCGAAGTCATGGTGCTCATCGGAGCTCTCGCGACCGTGGCCGGTCTGTTCGCGACAGCGAGATTCCCTCGTATCACGCACACGGTGGGATACGATTCACGGTTCAGCTACGGCGATTTCGGCGTCTGGATCGAGCCGTCGCCAGACAAGTTGCAGGAGGCAGAGCAGTTGCTACGTGATGCCGGTGCGGTGGAGGTGCGCGTTGAACGCTAGAGCCATTCGCGCGCTGCTTGCCATTGCGCCTCTTACCTTGAGTCTTTCTGCGTGCGAGTGGTTCAGCGACTTCCGCCGCCAGCCTGCGCTGCACCCGTGGCAGCCGATACACTGCGATGCTCGTCGCGACGTCTGCGACGAGACCATTCCGTCGCGCGGCAATCCACAGAATTCCGTCTCGATCTACGGAACCGAGCGCGCCGGCTTCGAAACGTCGTACGCTGCACTGCCGGGCACGATCGACTCCATGTCGAATCTCGTCAATCCGACACCGCCCACCGCGGCGTCGCTCGCCAACGGTCACAAGTACTTCGCGGTCAACTGCGAAGTCTGTCATGGTGAGAAGGGCCTCGGCGACGGTCCGGCTACGAAGTACGGAATGATCGGCATCAATCTCACGATGGACATCACCAAGAACCGGAGTGACGGCTACATCTTCGGAATGATCCGGAATGGACGCGGCGCAATGCCGTCGTACAACAGGATCGAGGAGATGGATCGATGGGACGTCGTCAATTACGTTCGCGCGCTTCAGGGCAGGCTCGGCGTAACGGTTCCGACGGGACCGCTGGCTGTGCCTGGCGTCACAGGACGCTGGGTGCCCGGTTACACCAAGACGGCACCCGACAGGCCGGCGCCGTTCGTACCGCCGTATGAGGGAAGCGCCAAGGCGTGGTACCACGCCGGCGAAGCGCCGCCCGCGCTCGACATGAGGTCGCCGCGGGTCGGTCCACCACCGCTTGATTCCAACGTGTACAAGACAGGTATTCCGCAGGAGGTGAAGCGATGAGCGATCATGGACCGCACATCTTCACGCGGGAAGAGGTAATTGCCGGCAGCCAGACTCCGATCGCGAGCTGGCTCAAGATGTCCTGCGCGATTCTCGCAATCATCGGGACCGTTACGTTCATCTTCGGCGCTTTTGTCGGTGCCGATCGTGCGTGGCAGGCACTGCACTTCAACTGGCTGTTCTTCAGCACGGTATCGTCTGCTGGTGTGACGGTGGTCGCCGTGCAGCGCATCACCACTGCGCGCTGGTCGCGACCCGTGGTCCGGTTCATGGAGGGCTACGTCGCGTTCCTGCCGGTCGCGTTCGTGATTCTCTGTCTGTCGCTGACCATCGGACGAGACCACATCTTCCCGTGGGCAACGCATCCTCTGATGATCGAGGAGAAGCGCCAGTATCTCAACGTTCCGTTCTTCGTCACGCGTGATCTCGTGATGTTCGGAATCCAGACGATCCTGAGCGTGTGGTACATCTACACCTCCGTACGGCTCGACGTCGGCGTCGTTCCGGAGAGCGGTGCATCATGGGCACGCGGAATCCGCGACCGTATGCGGAATGGCTTTGGTGAGGAGCGCAGAGAGCTTCACTCGACGCATTCGCGTCAGGGTAAGCTTGCGGTGGCGATGGTATTCGCATTTGCGCTGTTCTGGATCATCATGTCGTGGGATCTGTCCATGTCGCTCGATCCACACTTCCAGAGCACGTTGTACGGCTACTGGTTCTTCATGGGTGCGTGGGTCGCTGCCATCGCAGCGTGGACGCTCATCACGATGGCGTGGCGGAGTCACCTGCGTCGCCAGGACATGATCACCGACGTCCACTTCCACGACCTCGGCAAGCTGTGCTTCGCGTTCACAGCGTTCTGGGGCTATCTGACCTTCGGCCAGTACCTGGTTATCTGGTACGGCAACCTCGGCGAGGAAACTCACTGGGCTCGCCTGCGGCTCATCGCGCCGTGGAGCTGGGTCACGATGACCGTCGTGGCACTCATGTTCGTGCTGCCGTTCTTCGGCCTGTTGTCACGTGCTGCCAAGGTATATCTCCCGACGATGGCCTTCTTTGCGGCGTGTCTCGTCGTCGGACTCTATCTCCATCGGTACGACGAGATCTATCCGTCCATCTATGGGGTACGAGTTGACGGTACACTGCCGTTTGGTATCTGGGAAATCGCAATCACCGCCGGATTCCTCGGAATCTGGGGCCTGTGCTACATCGCGTTCATGGACGCATTCCCGCGCATGCGCGTGGTGCTGATGACGTCGCCGTTCCGCGACGAGGTGCAGGTGCCGGTGAATCCCAAGACGATGGACGCGCTCCCCGCGCACGAATGATCTCATAGGGGCAGACCACCGCGTCTGCCCCTGCGGATACGCCGTGCCCGCGTCGGGACCGGCGTATCGCGCGTGATGGACGGCCCAGAGTCGCGGATGCACCAGCGCCTCGGAGCGCATTCATCGATTAAATTATGTCGTTCGTGTCCAACGGCGCGAGCTGAAGGGGGCTTCGTTCAACGGTAGGACATCGCCTTTGCAAGGCGAGAATAAGGGTTCGATTCCCTTAGCCTCCACTACTTCACTCGGTGTCGCTTCCGAAGCGCTTCGCGCTCTTCTCCAGCGAGGCGACCAAACGGCCGCGCGCGTCGGGAGTCAGCGACGCGGTCACCCCTCGCTCGGCGGCTGAGATCCTGTCGTGCAGACGGGCAAACAGCAACGACAGTGACGCGTCGAACGGCGAGTCAGCGGTAACGCGCGTGAAGTCCATCGCGCCACTCGGCCGATACACCAGCTCGCTCGCCACGAGCGCCGTGCGCTCGGCGGCAACCGATGTCACTTCGCGAGCAACGCGATGCGCGAGTAACTGCGCATCCCTCAACTCTCCGACCGCATCCTGGAATCGCGCAAGCTCATCCGCCACGGGTGCGAGCTCGGGTATCTGGGCCGATAATGCCTCCAGCACATAGCGCGCACGCTTCGCCAGAATGCGCGCGCGATGCAAGCGCCTCGCGTCGTCCGCGGATCGAATACGATCGAATGCCGCTGCAAGAGCGGAAACCTGATCGCCGAGCACCGACGCCGTCGCTGCTCGCATCGACGCAACGTCGTCATCGTCGCGAACGTCGTGCACGGTTACGTAGCGGTGCAGTTCCTTGCGGAGTGCTCGCTCCGTTTTGAGGAAATCGCGCCGCAGCAACTTCCGCAATTTTCGCCATGCTGGCTTGCGGTCGCGCTTGAGCTCTGCGATGACCCACGCTGCTGCCTCGAGGCGGGAGCCGCCCAGCGCACTCCGCTCCGACTTCAGCCACGTAGTCTGGACATCGAGATCGCGAAGGTCCCTCGTTGCATCGGCGATAGTGTTCAGTCGTCGACGGGTGCGCGCCCGAACTGTGTCGTCGAGGCACGGCCGATACAGACGTATCCAGGATCTGAGGCGCCTGACGGCCACACGGAAGTCGTGAATCGAGTCCGCATCGCGACTGCGCATCCTGTCGTAGGCGTCTGCGGCAGCATCGAGTGCGCCGAGCGCCACGACGCGGGCTGCGCGCTGTGCACCGTCGGTGTTGGCATCCCAGTCGAGTCGTGGCGTCATTCGATCGTTTCCCAACCCGAATGATACTGTCTTCCTGACCCAGACGTGACCGCCAGGTAGAAAACGACCTTGCGATTTACGTCACGGGCGCTCTGCGGTGGGTTGCGCCCAGTCCCGGTACGGCTTATTTCGCACGATGCCCGATCGTACCCACATTTCCAATTCCGCGTCTCGCCGCATAATCCTCGGGACCAGCCTGATTCTCGGCATCGCTGCCGTCGTACTCATCTTTGCTCCGGCCGAGGTCGCCGCCTCGATCGGGACACCGCACGCGAGGGTAATGACCATACTGCTACAGCTGTACGGAGCCGCGCTGTTCGGACTTGCCATGACCGGATGGATGGTCCGCGGGGCGATCGTCGGCGGGATCTTTGGCCGCTCCTACGTGGTGGGGAACGCCGCCCACGCATTCGTTGGGGCGTTTGCCCTGGCCAGGCCGGCGCTTGAGGCCGGCGCGGCGCCGCTTCTGCAAGTGTTTGCCGGGATCTACTGGCTACTCGCTTTGACCTTCGGCTATTTAATGTTCGTATCGACCCCGCGTTCGTAAAACTACGTCGAGGCACCAGCGGGGCCCGAACGAGGAGACTGAGAGAAAATGAGTCGGCGGCAAGCGTCCGGAAAGGGACCGAAGCGAAAGAGCGACAATATCGTCATCCTTTACTCCATCATCTTCTGCATCGTG
Source organism: Gemmatimonadota bacterium (assembly GCA_027307165.1). GTDB lineage: Bacteria > Gemmatimonadota > Gemmatimonadetes > Gemmatimonadales > Gemmatimonadaceae > Fen-1247. The sequence continues at coordinate 107,355 of DAHUXM010000021.1, forward strand.
CTGGTGGTGTACATCCGTTACATCATGTGATCTCCAAACCCATGCAAATCCAGAATCAGCCAGTACCAGCCGTTGGATCCCCGGCCCCCGACTTCACACTCGGGTCGACATCGGGGCAACAGGTAAGCCTGTCATCGTTTCGCGGAAAGAACGCCGTGCTGATCGCTTTCTTTCCGCTGGCATTCACGAGCACGTGTACGGCCGAGCTGTGCGAGTTCTCGGACGACTACGACGAGTTCGTGCGCGCAGGAGTTGCTGTGCTGCCGATTTCGGTCGATTCGGTACCGACGTTGAAGGAGTTCAAGGCCAAGCACAACATGAAGACCGATCTGCTGTCGGACTTCAAGCGTGATGCCGGGCAGGCGTACGGCGTGATGTGGCAGGACGCGTTCTTTACCAACCGCGCGTACTTTCTCATCGACAAGGGCGGGGTGGTGCGGTGGGAGCACATCGAGGAAACGCCGAGTGGCAAGCGGAGCAACGCGGAGATACTGGCGGAGATCGCGAAGCTGTAGCTGCTGACGACGATACCCGTCCGACGTGCCCTTCGTGTTCGCTCGGATCAGCTGCCCATCATGAACATCCGGATCCCGACTTTTTCCTTCGCCTTGAGCAGCGTTGCCGGTAGCCAGGGCAACAGTTTGAGTTGGATCGGGCTGAGTATCCTTGGCAACGTACGCTGAACATCGAGGCGCGAAATCTCCCAGCCTTCGTCGACAGCGGCTTCCTGTTTCTTCAACGCTTCCGCGGGGTCGTAGTCGTCACCCAGTCCCGCAAGATATTCACTGAGCGCTGTCCACACGCTGTCGATGTGCTGCCGGTAGGCCGTATCGGCTTTCTGAAGCGATTCGGCCTGGTCGCGGCTAAGCAGTAGCGAGTCCGACTCCTCGAGGATCGACGAGTACGGATCCGGCACGTTGCGCGCGTAGCGGCGCTTCAGTTCAGTTACGGAAAGCCGGGGTCCCTTCCGGCCGTTGCGTCCCGGTTTGAGCCAGCGGTTGAGCATCTGCTGCGGCAGCGGACGGCCCAGGCCGAGCGAGATGTCGATGGATATACGGAATGGTACGCGCAGCAGTGTGTTACTCGGCCGCGTATTTCCGAATCGCGGATTGACAGCGTAGCTGAATCGATCGCTGCCGGGATCGAACGCGGTGGGTCTGTAGAGAACGGGATCCGGAAATGCGGGAGTACCCCATCCGCGCAGGTGGTTCGCGCCATGCAGCAGCTGATCGAGCCCACCGAGCGGATTGGACAGTGCGAGTGAGATACTGCCGTACTGCTTCGTGATCGGCATCGTGCCACTATACGACAGCTGTGCGTTGAGCGAAGTTGTCCATGGCCCCTCGCAGCTGTTCCTGCCAGCGGGGTGATCCATCTGTGTCGTCAAACAGTCGCGAACGCTTCGCGACGAATTGGAGAGCAGCGCGCGCGTCGCGTTCGCCAGCGAAGCATCCGCGCTCGTCGCGGGGTTGAAGATGAACGCGCGATCGTTGGCGAGCCCATCGCCGTTCACGTCACCGCCGACCATTGGAGTGAAGGGAAGGCCGGATTGGATGCGGCCAAAGAAGGTGAGCGCCACCCGCCGGAAGGTGTAGCCGCCCTGTAGCAGGATCTGGTGGCGCACATCCAGATCGCCGCGCGCCCACTCGCGCGTGACGGGACTGCCGAACGTCGCGCCGTCGAAGCCACTCTGCCGTGCGCGTGTATCCGCGAGAGTGTAATTGACGCCCAGGAACCAGTTGGAGATTCCATCCAGCTCCGGTGACAATGACACCGTGACCTGTTTGCTCCGTGACGTCAGCGTGGATACGTTGTCGATGACGTGGCCAAACAATGGCGATACACGTGCCTGCACGGACGATAACGTGCCTGAGTTCGAAACGATGCTGCTGGGATCAACGAATACCGGTCGTCCTTCATCGGCAAGTGTGAATCTCGGTACGTTCGCGAAGTTGACGTCGGTGCGTCCGGGTTGATTCAGATTGAGCGAGTACAGACCTTCGATCGAGTACGTCAGCAACCTGTAGCTCGAGGAATACGCCAGGTTGCCGCGCCAGCTTCGTGGCGCCGTGTATCCAGGATCGAACAGCTGCACCGATGGCGCAACGTCGGTGAACACGGGCGTTGCTCCGTCGAGGCATTGCGTGGGTATGGACGCCGGATCGGTTAGGTACTGCTCCCAGCTCGGGATCGGCGTTGCGGCTCCGACGCAGGTGAGCGATTGCAGGCCGCCTGGCAGTCCGGTCGCGATCGAGGCGTTGGTCAGGAGATTCGCCGGAAGAATATTCCGGAATTCGCCGATTCCGCCGCGCACGTAGCTGACAGGCCCAGTGCGGAACTCACCGATCTGGTTGAATCTGATTCCATCGCCTTCCGGCTTTCGGATCCACGTAAATCCGATACGCGGACTGATGTGAACCGTGTTCGGCGCATGATCGGTCCGCAGCCCGAATGTGGACTGCACGGCAGGATTGAACTCCGGCGCAGACAGGTAGTGATTAGCCTCGAGGCGTGCGCCGTACATCACCTGAAAGGCGGAAGACTTGCGCCAGAGATCGCCGAGCGCGACGTATCCGTTCCAGACGGAGCCGTGGAGCGTCGGCGCATTGAGGGAACGTGTGAAACTCGACGGTTGATTGCTGGCAAGGTCCCTGAGCGAGTTGAAGGCAAACGATCCGAAGGAATTCGAATTCGTCTCCTGGCGGATCCCGTCGACGCGCGAATCGGCGTCCAGCTTGACGCGATGCGTATCGCGTCCATGCGCATAGAATTGGGTCATGCTCGTCGTCTCCCAGGTCCACTGGCGTGTGTCGCTGAGTCTGGCGCTGTTTCCACCGAAGGCCAGCGAAGTCAGGCCAGCGGTACCGTCCGGAAACGAGGAGCCCACGAGCACACTCCCGTCCGGAAGCGTGAGATATGGAGTTGACCGGTTTCGCGAAAATGTGAATCCACTCCGCTCCTCGTTCAAGTAGTCGCCGTGCAGATATGTCGAGAACAGCGCCTGCAGCATGCCGATGCCTTGCGACGTCGAAGCACCGTGAGCAGCAATAGCGGTCGGGCTGATCGCCGCAGCGTTGTCACTTGACAGTTTTCCGTACGCAAGCAGTCCCCACGTCGTCCGGGCGGGCTGGAAGCTGTCCCAGTTGTACGGCGCGTGATCGACTCGCGCAATGAACGACGCGTTCTGCATGACGTGTGACGATGGCACTGCGGCGGTACGCAGCGGCATCCCCGCAGCGGATAGCAGACTGAACAGTCGATCCGCGGAGTCAGACGATACGCCGGCGCGTTGCAGCAGGTCGGGTGCCGCGTTGGAGAGAAATACAGCATCCGATGTCCGACGCCCGGCCTGCGCGCCATAGTTGTACACGAACTTATCGTCGTCCATGGCTCCGTCGCCACCAAAGCTCGCGACGACGTTGCCGAAACGCTGTCCCATCCGTGCCGACACCGGATCGGTATATTGCAGCGCAGGCGCGTCCAGCGTGACGTGCGCCCGTCGGCTCGCGAACAGATTGCCGCGGGACAACTCGACATTCTCATTGAACCCCCCGAACCAGCCGCGCGACGGATCGTAGGTAGAGCTGGATACGCGCACGCTCGTTCGCGCATCGCGCGGTACATCGGCGCCGGCGAACGCCATCCCGTTGATCGTCGTCGAGTTTTGTCCACCGATGCCCCCAACCGAAAGGCCGCCCGGTGTGGACGCAATTCCCGGAATCGTGGCACCGATCGCCGCAAGATTGCCAGCGTCGTCTGGCGACACTGCACCGTTCACGCCGCCTGCGATCTGCTCCGACGCGCCGATTTCAACTCCGAATAACGGCGCGCGCGATGGGACCTGTTTCTCCGGTGCCTTGACTTTTACCGCTGCAAGCTGTTGAACTCCAGTCCGCGTGAGCGTGGCGTCCACGGTGAACATCGAGTCCGACCCAACTCGTGTCACGCGCTTGCGATACGTACTGTATCCGACGGCGGAGATGTGTACCAGATAGTCGCCCGTCCCGCTCGCAAACTCCATCGAGTAGCGGCCGGCGCTGTCCGTCGTCGTCGCTCGCGAGAGACGATCCGGAGCCATCGTGATGATGATATCCGCGGCGGGAAGCACCCTGCCGCTATCGGTCGTCACGGTGCCCCGAATCGTGTCGTGATGCGTCTGGGCAGTGCAGGGGACGGCCCACAGTGTCGCGATTATCAGACCCGATATGCACCTGCCCCAAGTGAACGTTCGCGTGATTCCCGATGGGTGATCCATCATTGTGGATCTTTGGTGATCGCGAACGTGAACGGCTGCTGTACCAATTGTCTGATGTGCTTGCCGCGGATTTCAGCAGGTGCGAAGGTCATTTTGGGGAGTGCCGTGCGGACCGCCTGCTCCAGGAGCGGATCTGTCGCGTTGGTGATCTTGATGCCGGCGGCCCGATCGACGCGGCCCGTGGTATCAACGGTGAATTCCGCATCGACTTCACCACCGATTCGCGCGCGGCGTAAACTATCGGGATATAGCGGCGTCACCGTCGTGGGCAGCATTCTCGCAGGCTTGTCGACCTGGAAGCTGAAATACGTCATGGTGTGACTCGCGGTGTCCGTGGGGCGGAATTCCACAGCGCGTAGCGCACGCGTGTTCTTCCGTGCTGCATTGAGTATTGCCTCCACGGAATCGCGCTCGTTCGTCGCGCGCTGCAGTGCGCGCATCCGCGTTGCCATCATCCGCTCGCGTGTGCGCAGGCTGTCGTTCTGTCGCCGCAGTATGGCGAGACTGTCGATCCGCCGCTTTGATCCGGTATCGATTCGGACGGACCACGCTGGCGCAATCGGCAATGGTGCGGCGGTACGAGACATAATTGTCGGCACTGGCGTCGTGAATGCCGCCGCAACGGCTATGAGCGCGACTACGCCACCGGTGACTACGCTCTGCATTCCGATGCGCCGCACACTGGTCATCGCGCGCAACCGCAATTCCAACTCCGACGGCAGTCTCAGCAGCGCAACCATCGGAACGGCGAGCGGACCGCTGTTCCGCCCGCGTGCAGCTACCTCCAACAGTACGTGACCGTAATCCTTCGCACTCGGATATCGAGTCAACACCCGCATGTCGCAATCGAGCTCGATCGCGCGCCGAAGCCGGGCCGCGCACCACCACAACCCGATGTTCCACGGCATCAGAACCAACGCGACTACCGCGAGCATCAATCGCTCGGGATCACGCGCCGTAATGTGTTCCGACTCGTGCGCGAGGACGAGCCTTCGATGTTCCGGCAGCATCGTTGTCGCCCAGGATGGCAACACGATCCGATGTGACAGAAAGCCGACCACCGCGGGTCCGGTCATCGCCGACACGTCCACACTTACGCCATCCACAACCGTCCTTTCCCACGATCGCTGCGCTCTGCGCCAGTGGAACACGCCAACCGCAAGCCACACGACCAGCGATGCCGACAACACGATCCAGCCAATCAGCGCCGTTGCGGCGAAATCGCGTGCGATGCGCGAGAGCGCGGTGTGTATCGTAGAGCGCGACGGCGCGATCAATCGGATGAGTGCATCCCGTCCGATGTAGCTGTAGCCGCGCCGAGCTGCAGCCCGCCCGGAGTTTATGATGATTCTCGTCAATACTGGGGGGCCGTCAACTGCAGCCACTCCCGTTGCGGCGCGGGCGTCGAGGGCGTGCAACGTCAGCACTCCACTCGGCGCCAACACCGCAAGCACGATCGCCGCCGTCCAGACATGCCGCGCCACGCCGCGTCCCCGTGTTCCCCATTCCATTGCTGCTGCGGCGCCAGCGAGCAACAGTGTGAACAGGACCATGTATGCGAATACGGTGGGAGTCATTTCGAGTCCTCCGCCAGCCGCTCGTCGAGCAGCGCGCGCAACCGCCGAAGCGTCGCATCGTCGAGCCCGCGGTCGGATACGAGCTGCGTGAGTAGTCTCTCGGGAGACCCGCGGAAGAACTGCCCCAGCACTCTGTCTATCGCGCTCGAGCTCGCGTCATCCCGGTCGATCAGCGCGGCATAACGATGTGCGCGCCCCTCGACTTCTCGCGCGACGTGCCCCTTTTCCTCCAGCACGCGCAACAGCGTAAGGATCGTCGTATACGCGGATCCGTCGCCGAGTGCGTCCCGCACCCCCGCGACCGTACTTGGCCCGCGCTCCCAGAGCACGGTCATGAGCTCTATCTCCCGTGGGGTCAGCCGCTGCATCCGGACATCCTCCTACTAAGAGTCTAGTACTATCGCCATAGTACGTTCGTCTCGTCAGGACGTCAAGGGCTAATCGGAATGATCTTGTCGCACCAGTTTCGCCAGCGCCGGCGGCGGGAAAAACGAGGTCGGTCCGACCCCAGGACCCCCTGGTTGCGCTACCTTTTGGTGCCATGACGCGTCCTCGTCTTCGCTCAGCGCTTCGGCTCGCGATCCTGCTGCTTCTCGCGACCGCGCGCACGGCACCAGCTCAAGCTCCGCACCACACCCGCAACGTCGTCCTCATCGTGTCCGACGGTCTCCGCTGGCAGGAGATATTCGAGGGCGCGGACAGCCAACTGATGAATCGCAAGTTCGGCCACGTCGAGGATACGGCCGCGCTCCGCCGCGAGTTCTCGCGCGACGATGCTAGCTCCGCACGCGCCGCGCTCTTCCCATTCATATGGAACGTCGTCGCGAAACAGGGTGAGATCTTCGGAAATCGCACGATGCAGAGCGACGCGGATGTCACCAACGGGTTCAAGTTCTCCTATCCCGGCTACAACGAAATGATCAGCGGGCATCCGGATCCGCGCATCGACAGCAACAACGCCGGACCGAATCCCAACCTCACCGTGTTCGAGTGGCTCGACAAGCGACCCGGCTTCACCGGGCGCGTAGCCGTCTTTGGAACCTGGAACGAGTTCGCAGACATCTTCAATCGCGGCCGTAGTCAACTTCCGATCTGGGCAGCGTTCGACGCGCCGCCGACGGCATCGCCACCCACGGCGCGCGATTCGCTACTCGTCAACCTGTATGGCACCACTACCCGTCTCTGGAGCGATCTGGCGTACGATTCGTTCATGCAGGCGGAAGTGCGCGAGTACATCGCGCGCGCGCATCCGCGTGTCATGTTCGTCGGTTATGGCGAGACCGACGAGTGGGCCCACATGGGCCGCTACGACATGGTACTCAAGTCCGCGCATCAGTTCGATCAGTTCGTCGGCGATCTGTGGAACGCCATGCAACGGATGCCGCAGTATCGCGACTCGACGACGTTCATCATCACCGCAGACCACGGTCGCGGAAGCGGGCTCACTGCGTGGAGCGATCACGGCGCAGACGTCGCCGGTGCGGAAGCAATCTGGATTGCGGTAATCGGGCCGGACACACCGGCTAGCGGCGAACGCATGCACGTCAGCCGCGTAACTCAGTCCCAGATCGCCGCAACCATTGCAAGTCTGCTCGGCGAGAATTACTCCGCCGCCGTTCCCGCAGCAGCGCCGCCGCTTCCGGTGCGTTGAAGATCGCGTCGAAAAGCGCGTTGAAAATGTCGCGCTGATACACTCGCGGTTACGCCGCCGCGTCAGCGGTCCGCGCGAGCGAATGTCGCCGTCATGACACCATGCATACTTATGCGCAGATGCAGCATGTAAAACCACCATCGCACCGGGGGTTAAATAACGACGGCGACAGTGCGACATTTCATGTGAAGGACCAACCTCAGCCGCACTCCGCATGACAGCCGTCGCCAACAACACCGAATCCGGTCGCGCTACATCTGCCGATTACATCGCCATCGAGGACGAATGGGGCGCGCACAACTACCATCCGTTGGACATCGTCATCGAGCGCGCTGCTGGCGCCTGGGTCTACGATGTGGATGGCAAGCGCTACCTCGACTGCCTGAGCGCGTATTCCGCAGTCAACCAGGGCCACTGTCATCCGCGCATCCTCGCGACGCTGGTGGAACAGGCGCACCGCGTCACGCTCACATCGCGCGCATTCCGCAACGAGCAGTTGCCGCTCTTCTGCGAAGAAGTCGCGCGGATGTGCGGGATGGAAATGGTGTTGCCGATGAACACAGGCGCCGAGGCCGTCGAAAGCGCGATCAAGGCGGCGCGGCGCTGGGGATACGAAGTCAAGGGAATTCCCGCGGATCGCGCGGAAATCATAGTATTCGAGAACAACTTCCACGGTCGGACAACTACAATAGTCGGCTTCTCGTCAGAGCCGTCCTATCGCGCCGGCTTCGGACCCTTCGCCCCGGGTTTCAGGTTGATCCCCTACGGCGACATCGATGCCCTCGAGACAGCAATCACGCCGAACACGTGCGCGGTGCTCATGGAGCCGATCCAGTGCGAGGCGGGAATCCTGATTCCGCCGGACGGATATCTCCGCGCAGCCTCGGATCTCTGTCGCGCCAACAATGTCCTCTTCATGGCCGACGAGATCCAGACGGGACTGGGCCGCACCGGTCGCATGTTCGCGTGCGATCACGAAGGCGTGAAGCCCGACGTGTACATCCTCGGAAAGGCGCTGGCAGGTGGCTTCTATCCGGTTTCCGCGGTTGTTTCGAGCCGGGAAGTCCTGGGCGTTCTCCGCGCAGGTACGCACGGAAGCACCTTCGGCGGCAACCCGCTCGGCTGTGCAGTGGCGCGCACCGCGCTGCACGTTCTCGAAGATGAGAACCTGGTCCAGCGCTCGGCGGACCTCGGCGCCTGGTTCAAGGGTGAGGTGGCGTCGATCAGGCATCCTGACATCAAGTCCGTGCGCGGCCGAGGTCTGATGGTGGGCATCGAGCTGCACGTACCGGCGCGGTCCTACTGCGAGGCGTTGATGGGACTTGGTATGCTGTGCAAGGAGACGCACGACCACGTCATCAGACTGTCCCCGCCGCTCGTTACATCGCGCGAGGATCTCGAGTGGGCTCTCGGTCAGTTACGGACCGTATTCTCGACGCGGTAAAACTCGCTGCCAGCTTTTCGCCTGGCCGCCACGCTCGATCAAGCAGCCCCGATCAACGGATCGGGGCTGTTCGCTTTTCGGCCTGGGTGTTCCCGCCTACTTGTGCTCGACTGGAACCGCTTGCTGCTGATTCGTTTTCTGCGAGCCCTTGCCCTCGACTCTGGCGCCGGTGTTAGCGGTCGCATTGCCCTCGCCGTTGCTGATGGCAATCTTCTTGGGCTGCGGAAGTGCGGTCTTGGGGACGCGAACGTTCAACACGCCGTTCGTGAAATTCGCGGTGATCTTGGAATCGTCCACTCCCTTGGGCAGGCGGAACGACCGTGTGAATGAGCCGTAGGTCCGCTCCACCAGGTGATACTCCGTACCGTCGCCTTCCTTGCGCTCCGCGGATTTGTGTCCGCGAACCGTCAGCATTCCGTTATCGGAAGTGACCTCTACATCCTCCGGCTTGACGCCCGGAAGCTCGACGGACAGCGCGATCTCGTGGTCGTCCTCTCGTACGTCCACGGGCGGCGCCAGAGAAGCTGTCGGCGTTGTGCGGCTCAGTGCATCGTCAAATAGCCGATTCACCTCCCTGCGCAGACCGAACACAGGAAGAGGCGTCAGTGAAGTTTCGAACAACATGGTGCTGACCTCCATCTGAGAGTTTTGTCTGTTTTTTCGGGCCCCGTGCCCACTGCGCTAATCCGGCAATGGGCGGGCCAGTGACGTCGGCCAATCTGGCTTAAGAGCGTCTGTTTATCGGCCAGTTCGGCATTTTCGTCTGAAATATTGGCAAACAGATCACGAAGACCGTTACCAATCGATCGGTCATCCTGTCCTACGGTAGGCCCGCAGAAGACCGACTCGCCGAGGAAGTGACATTGTCAGGGAAAGCACATCCGCACGTTATCGCCGCCATGCTGTCTGAAGATTCTGATTCATCGATACTGGTCGGCGCTCTCGCCGACATAGCCGTTTGTCTTTCGGATGCGCGGCCGACGGAACTGGTCGCGCAGGACGTGCTCGAGCGGGCGCATCTGTCGATCGGCGCATCGGAGCTCGCGGTCTGGCTGGATGGGGGCGGCGAGCTTGTGCGAACCTGGGGAGCGGGCCCGGAAGAGGCCTCCGTGGATGAGCTTCGGGCAGCCATGGCAGGTGCCGCACCCGGGATCGTCGCGCGCGAGATGAGCTTCGGGCCTCGCAGGGTGGGCATCCTGCTGGCGCGCTTCGGAGGCGACGTGGTAGAGCCGGTAGAGCGCTTTCTGGAGGCGCTCGCTGCGTTGCTTGCGGCGTTCGTCGCCAACTCCGAGCGTTCCCGGAGACTCGAGGGCGATCTCCAGATCCGGATGCGCGAGGTGCAGGAGCAGAAGCGGTTCACTGAAACGGTGCTGGATCTACTGCCGCTGGGCCTGTACGTGATCGATCGCGATTACCGGATCACGGTCTGGAATCGCAAGCGCGAGACGGGGATGCAGGGCGTGTCCCGCGACGAGGCGATCGGCCGCACGATCTTCGAGATTCTTCATCGTCAGCCGGAGGACGTGGTTCGTCGCGAATTCGACGAGGTGTTCGCTACCGGCAAGACGCAGCAGTTCCAGACCGAATCCAGCGCCAGCGGCGCGCTGCGTACCTACAGGCTTTCCAAGATTCCAATCCGCGACCAGGCGGGCGTCGTCACGCACATCATCACTATCGGCGAGGACATCACCGATTGGGTGGAAGCGCGTGAAGCCGTGGCACAGAACGAAAAACTCGCCGCGATCGGCCGTCTCGCCGCGGGGATCATGCACGAGATAAACAATCCGCTTGCGACGATCGCAGCGTGCGCAGAGAGCATGGCGCTGGAAACGAGAGTTGATGGAAGTACGTCGCAAGGCGCTCAGGATGGCGCGGCCGATGGCGGGCCCGAGTATCTCAAGATCATCGAGAGCGAAGTTCAGCGCTGCAAGCGCATCATCGACGGGTTGCTCGACTTCAGCCGGCCGCGCGCGCAGGAGAGACAATCTCTCCAGGTGAATACCGTCGTGGAGCGCGCACTGTTTCTACTCAAGCATCACGCGCGTTTCAAGCAGCTCACCGTGCAGGCTGAGCTCGGAACCGAGCTTGCAACCGTGCACGCGAGCTCCGAGCAGTTGATTCAGGTAATGATTGCACTATTGATGAATGCGGCGGACGCGATGCCGCAGTACGGGCGCGTTCTCATACGCACACGTGCAGCGCCGCGAGGCGCGAAGCACGTCGTCATCGAAGTTCAGGACGAAGGTTCGGGGATGACGCGAAACGAGATGTCGCGCATCTTCGAGCCATTCTATACAACGAAAGAGCCGGGCCGGGGTACAGGGCTCGGACTCGCTATCTGCCATGGTATCGTTGCCGACCACGGGGGTCGCATCGAGGTATCCAGTGAACCTGGCAAGGGAACGCGTTTTACAATTCTCTTGCCAATGGAGGAAGCATGAGCGCCGACGGGAGTGCCCCAATCCGTGTGCTGATTGCCGAGGATGAGGAGCACCTTGGCGCAATTCTCGAGCATTTTCTGAGGAGCCGCGGTTACGCGGTGACCATGTGTCGTGACGGCCGTGCTGCGTTGACCGAACTGCATGCGGTTCCGTACGACGTCGCGCTGATCGACATCGTGATGCCCGAGATGGACGGACTCGAAGTACTGCGGCATCTGCAGAACGAGCCAGCGCCGCCGGAGGTGATCATAATCACCGGCAACGGCACGATCGATACCGCGATAACTGCCATCAAGCTCGGTGCGTACGACTACATCTCCAAGCCATACAGAATGGCCGAGATCGACGTGATGGTGCGTCGTGCATGGGAAAAGCGCGAGCTTGGCAAGGCCAACGTCATGTTGCGTGCACGGACGCGCGAGCTGCCAACGGAGATGACGAGCAGGAATCCGTCGATGCGCGAAGTGCTGGCGCGTCTGCCGGCGCTTGCGCAATCCGATGCGCCAGTCGTGATCAAAGGGGAGCGCGGCGTCGGCAAGAGTTACGTTGCGCGATATCTGCATGCGCTGTCCGGACGCGTCCGCGACTCGCTGATCGAAGTGCGACAGGTCCGCGGTGGGCTTACAGGCGCCGCGGCACTCGTTGGACGGCAGGGAGTCCCGTCCGGCGGCGCGATGCCGACTGGTGCATTTCTCGCAGCGGACCGTGGCACGACGGTGATCGACATCGCGGCACTGGACGAAGAGGCGCGCGGTGTACTGCGGGACGTAATCGGGTCCAACGCGTTCATGCGCGTCGGAGGATCGCACGCACTTCCGCTGACCACGCGTCTGGTGATCTGCGTGGACGATCCCGCCGACGCCTTCGCCTCGTCGATCGGCGCCGAGCAGTTGACGATTCCACCGCTTCGCACTCGGCACGAAGATCTTGCGCCGCTGGTAGCGGAGATGTTGGCCGAGCAGACGGGACCGATTCACACCATCGCGCCGGAGGCATTCGACGTGCTTGCGTCCTATACGTGGCCCGGAAACGTGCGCGAGCTTGGCGTGGTGCTTGCCCGTTGTGCGCTTCTCGCTCCCAAGGAGAACATCTCCGCTGGCGACCTTCGGCTGCTGCTCGCCACCGGAGCAGTCGGGGTGGAAGGGCGGGGCGCGCCCCTTTCCGACCTGGAAAAGCTGCATATTGAAGCCATGCTAGTCCGATTTCATTGGCATCAGGGCCGCGCGGCCGAGGCGCTTGGCATATCGACCAAGACACTGTATCGCAAGATGCGCGAGTTCGGCTTTCGCCGTCCGCGCAAGCGCAAGTTTGCCCGGGTCCGGCCTGAGGAATGAAGATCCTCGTTATCGAGGACGATCCGACCGTCGGGCAGTTCGTCAAGCGGGGGTTGGAGGAGCAGCGCTGGACCGTGGATCTCGCCGAGAACGGAAATGATGGAGAAGCGCTCGCCACGGCGGGCGACTACGATCTGATCATTCTCGACATGCGGCTTCCGGGAAAGTCCGGGATGGAGGTGCTTCACGACCTTCGCGCGCGGAACTTTCAGCGCCCGGTGCTCGTGCTGACGGCGCAGGACGCGGTGGACGCGAAGGTGCAGACACTGCGCGCGGGGGCGGACGACTACGTGACGAAGCCTTTTGCATTCGAGGAACTGCTCGCGCGCGTGGAGGCACTGGCGCGTCGTCCGCGCGCGATGGCGTCGCCGGTGATGCAGGTGGCCGATCTCACGCTCGACGTCGACACGCGCGAAGTGCGGCGAGCCGGCAGTCTCATAGAGCTCACGCCCAAGGAATACACGGTGCTGGAGTACCTGATGCGACATAACGGCCGCGTGATGAGCAGAACGCTGATCACCGAGTACGCCTGGGGTTATCACTTCGATCCGGGAACCAACATCGTGGACGTCGTGATCAATCACCTTCGCAAGAAGATCGATGCCGACCACGAGAAGAAGCTGATCTCGACTGTGCGCGGCGTCGGGTACGTTGTGCGCGGATGATTCCTGCGCGGCTGAAGCTGACGTTTGTCTTCGCCGGTGCGATGACGGTGACCGGCGCCGCACTTGGAATAGCAGTTTCCGCTTCGCGCACCGCCGGTGCATACAGCGCGATCGCGCGCGAGGCACTGGCAGACGGCGATCTCGCTATGCGGATCGTCGAGCAGGCATCGAAGGATCGGGAGCCGGTCGTGGTACGCGATTCATCCGGAGTCGAGCAGATCGCGCGCTCCGTAGCGGCACGACTGGAAGTGATACCGGGGTACGTCGTCATCGTCGGGCGCAAGGCGAACGTCGTGTTCACGTCGTTCGATGTGCGTGACCTGTCGGATGACGACTGGACAACGCTGCAGCACGGCATCGCCGATCTTCCCGACGACGGCCCGGCGGGCGTGATCAGCGTAGGACAGGAACGCATTCTGTTCGTCGCACACGCGATACACGACAGCACAACGCGCTTGAGCCGCGTTGTCACCGGCGTGCGCGTCCGGGGTGCTCAGAGTCTGCCGACTGAGCTTGTGACGACTCTCTTCGCGGTCATGCCGCTTGCGATCGCGCTTGCGTCCTGGGGGATGTGGCTGATGCTCGGCGGTACGTTCCGCAGGATCGAGCGTGTGCGCCGCGGCGTTGCCGACATCACCGACGGTCGCAGCCTTCACCGGCGATTGTCGACTGACGAGGCGAGTCCCGAGATAGCTGCGCTGATCGATACGTTGAATTCCATGATTGCACGGCTCGAGACATCGTTCGCGGCGTTGCGCCGTTTCACCGCGGATGCGAGCCACGAGCTCAAGACACCGCTTGCCGTGTTGCGGGCGGACGTGGAGCGTGCAATGAGCGCGACAACACGAAAGGACGATCGTCTCGTCGCGCTCGAGGAAGCGCTGCACGAGACGACTCGCATGGCGGATCTCGTCGAGAGTCTGCTCACGCTTGCGCGTGCGGACGAGGGAAGATTCGACCTGTACCGCGAGCGGGTCGATCTGAGCGAGCTCACGCAGGAAGTGTACGAGACTGCGCTCATACTGGGCGAGGGTGCGGGCGTGGCGGTGAATCTTCCGTTCACGACCGAAGTCACGATCGCGGGGGATCGCACGCGACTGCGGCAGCTGTTTCTCAACCTCGTTACCAACGCGATCAAGTACACACCGCGCGGCGGACGCGTCGACATCGGACTCGGGCGCCATCCAGACAACGTGACGTTTGCAGTGCGCGATACAGGAGCGGGAATCGCTGCTGCGGATCTGCCGCACATCTTCGAGCGATTCTGGCGCGCCGATCGTGCACGCTCGCGCACCGCGGAGCGTGGAGGTTTCGGGTTGGGTCTTGCGATCAGCCAGTGGATTGCGCAGGCTCACGGCGGCACTCTCACCGTTCAGTCGCGGCTGGGCAAGGGATCGTTGTTCACTCTCACACTTCCGCTGGATGCAGCAGACCGCGCGGAGCCCGATGATGAGACGTTGCCGGAGCACTGATGCAGTGACGCCGCATCGCAATGCGGCCAAGTTGCCACCGAAGTTAATCTTCCGTTAATGTTTTGAATTAACTGAAGCTTAATCTCCCGGCCATTCCGGCTTAATTGTGCGCCAGTATTCTTCTCTCAGTCATTCTGAGGAGCTTGCTGCCGCAATGTTCAACCAGCTAATCGAGTCGAAGCGCGCCAAGAAGCGCAGCCCGGGGACCACTGCGTTCAGCATTGGGCTGCACGCGGGACTCATCGGGCTCGCGGTCTGGGCGACGGCCAACGCCGCCATCAAGAACGAGAAGCCGAAGGCGGAGAAGATCGAATTCGTCCAGGTGAAGAAGGACGAACCGCCTCCGCCGAAGAAGGAGGCACCGCCGCCGCCAAAGGCTACTGTTGCGCCGCCGCCGCCCAAGGGTTTCCAGGTGCCACAGGCGCCGCCGATCGTTCCGGTCAAGATCCCCGACATCGATCTTTCCAAGAAAGTCACGAACGTCGCTGACTTCAGCGGAAAGGGCGTCGAAGGCGGTGTCGCGAATGGTGTCGTAGGTGGAAAGGGACCGGTCTCGAACACCGAGACGTACTTCTCGTTTCAGGTAGAGAAGCCCGCCGCGATGGCGTCGGGAACCGTGACACCACAGTACCCCGAGACGCTTCGGAGCGCGGGCATCGAGGGAGAAGTCGACGCGGAGTTCACCGTGGACACCACGGGCCGCGTGGATCAGGCCGCGGGGATCAAGATCAACAAGGCTACAAATGATCTGTTCGCCGCCGCCGTCAAGTCAGCCCTGCCGCGCATGAAGTTCTATCCTGCGGAGATCGGTGGGCACAAGGTCAGACAGCTCGTGCAGCAACCGTTCACGTTCACGATCACTCATTAACCGTCCCACCATTCCACGGAGTAACGAACAATGCATCTATCGCTGATTGACCTTTGGGGCCAGATGGCCGGTTTCGCCCGCGGCATCGTTTACGTGCTCGCGATCATGTCGATCTGGACCCTGTCGATTTCGATAAAGAAGTGGTGGGATCTCAAGTCGGCCCAGAACGAAACACGCAAGTTCGCGCCCGAGTTCTCGCAGTTCCTCGAAGAAGACAATCTCGTGGAGGCCGCAAACCTCTCCGAGCGCTACAAGAAGTCGCACGTTGCACGCGTTCTGGCCGGTGCGCTCTCAGAGACCCGCGCACTCGTACAGGATGGTTCCGTAACGATCGCCGACATCAACTCCGCAGAGCGCGCGATCGAGCGCGAAATGCTGATGACGATCACCGATCTCAAGCGCGGCCTGGGCGTGCTCGCGACAAGCGGTGCAACTGCTCCGTTCGTCGGACTGCTCGGAACGACCATGGGTATCATCAACGCCTTCACGGGCATGGCAGTTTCCGGTTCAGGCGGTCTGTCCGCGATTTCCGGCGGTATTTCCGAGGCACTCATCACGACCGCTCTCGGTCTGCTCGTCGCAATTCCGGCAGTGTGGCTCTTCAACTACTTCCAGACCAAGGTCGACAATCTCACGGCCGAGATGACCTACACGTCCAAGGAAATGATCGATTATCTGATCAAGAACGTTTCGGGCGAGTTCGGCCGCAGCCGCTTCACGCGCGAGTTCAATACGACGGCCACGGCCGGCAACGCGCCAATTTCCAAGTAACGTTTCGTTCCAAGCGACATAGGGCGCGGATATATCCGCGCCTGTGGTTGAAGGGTGGCGGATTCATCCGTACCCGCAGATGGAAGGGCCGGCGCCCCGTCCGGCAGTAAACGACGGGGCGCGGTTCCACACTTTTCGAGGGATTCGTATTTATGGCAATGTCAACATCGGGCGGGAACGCGGTTCGCGCGGATCCAAATGTGACTCCGATGATCGACGTCATGCTCGTTTTGCTGATCATCTTCATGGTCATCATTCCGACGCTGGTGTCGGGCGTCAACGCGCAGCCGCCAGCTGGTCAGAACCTCAAGCCGCACCCGCAACAGGATCAGGACCAGCTTCTTGGTATCGACAATCAGGGCCAGTATTATCTCAATCGCAGTGCGATCCCGAATGCGTCACTCAGTACCGCTCTCACCGACATCTACAGCAAGCGCACCGAGGACAAGATTCTCTACGTCAAGGCTGACAAGAATCTCGACTACGGCAAGATCCTCGACGCGCTCGACATTGCGGCAAAGAGTGGCGTTCGCATGACGGCCATGGTCACGGACCAGCAGGCTGGCACGCATTCGTTGATTCCGAGTGATAACATCGAGGCGACAAGCGCTGGCACGCCGAGCAGCGGGGGACCAAAGTAATGGCGATGTCAACAGGTGGTGGTCGCGGCGGCTTCACGTCCGAGCCGAATCTGACCCCGATGATCGACGTGTTGCTGGTGCTTCTCATCATCTTCATGGTGATCGTGCCAACGGCGCGGAAGGCGATCGACGTCCAGCTTCCGGATCCGACTATCCAGCCGACGAGTGCGCCCAGCACCGATCAGATCGTGCTGGAAGTGGGCAAGGACGGCACGTATCTGATCAACAAGCAGCCGGTCCCTGGCGGGGCGAGCGGCTTGAGCCAGATGATCCACAACACGTTCGACAAGCGGCCCGAGAAGATCATGTTCGTCAAGGGTGATCCGGCTGCCAAGTATCAGCAGATCATCCAGGCGATGGACATCGCTCGTGGCTCTGGTGTACTGGTCATCGGCATAACGCCAAAGTCGACGCAATAAGGGTTTCACATGTACCGTCCGCCCGTTGGAATTCCGCGGCGGGAGCAAAAGCGCTGGCAAGGGTGGTTATTCTCCCTGCTGGCGCATTTGCTTTTGCTGCTGTTTCTCCTTCGTCCAGTGCTGGATTCGGGGATCGATTACGGTCACCGCGATGGAGCCGGTGGTGCCGGCCCCGCGGGCGGCGGTGGCGGTGGCCTGGGCGATAACGCTGCGCCACGGTTGCGCTTCGTGCAGATCGCGCCGCAGGCAGCGCCTGCGCCAGCTGTAACGCGCACAACTCCGGTCCCGCCGGTGCCAGCTGTACTTCCGCCAATTCCAACACCTCCCCAGCCAAAGCCGGTGCCGCCTTTAGTTGCGCCGCCGCCGACTGCCGTGACAGGTGCAGCAACAGCGTCTTCCGCGACGGCCGGCGCAGGCAGCGGTATCGGAAAGACTGGCGGCGCTGGTGCCGGTCCTGGCAGCGGCGGCGGTGTCGGGTCGGGCGAGGGGCCGGGCAAGGGAAGCGGCGTTGGGCCCGGCACGGGAGGCGGCGCAGCAAAGAACTATCCGCCGACGCTCAAGCAGTTCGTGCTCCCTCCACTCCCGACTCCCGCGAGCGTGCGCGGATTCAAGCTCACTGCCTGGTTCGACGTCGACTCCACCGGCAAGGCCACACTGCTGCGCTTCACGCCAACTCCCGACCGCGGCTACAACGACAGAGTGCGCGAGACGCTGCTCGCGCTGCGATTCCGGCCCGCGGTTCGGGCCGATGGTGTCGCTATCCGCGACACGGTGGACATCCAGGTTCTCTTCTAACCCCCTGTTCACCAGCAATCATCTTTGTGAGAACTACGCAAAGTGGTCAGTATTGCGTAGTACTCTGTGAAGTAAAGCAGCCGCGCGCACACATCCTCGTACGCGTCGCGAGAGTCTAGCCTCTCTCTGCGCGGAGCGTTACATTCACGCGAATTTTCCGCTCTGCTCATACATAAATGCAGAGCGCCGACCCGGAGCCGGAGGGCATGGGTGAGCAATAAAACCAGCCGTTCCGGTACCGGAACGGATACGGCCACGGCCGAACCCAATTTCGTCAAGGCGATGACCCTGACCGACGCCACGATGCTCGTGGCGGGGACAATGATCGGGTCGGGCATCTTTATCGTTTCCGCAGACATCGCGCGAAAGGTCCAGTCGCCATTCTGGCTCATCGCAGTCTGGGTCCTCACTGGAGTCATCACGCTGCTCGGCGCACTCGCCTACGGCGAGCTTGCCGCGATGTTCCCGCGAGCGGGCGGACAATATGTATTTCTTCGTGAATCCATGGGTCCAGTCGTAGGATTTCTCTACGGTTGGACTCTTTTCGTTGTCATTCAAACGGGCACGATCGCAGCGGTCGCCGTCGCGTTCGGAAAGTTTCTCGGCGTGCTCTGGCCGGCGATGACGCCGGATCTGTACTCGTGGTTTCCGCATTTCTCGTTCACGCTCACGGGCGCACCGGTGGATGTCGGACTGTCGCCACAGCGTCTCATCGCACTGGTCACGGTGTGGGTACTCACCTGGATCAATCTTCGGGGCGTGCGTGAAGGGAAGCTCGTTCAGACGACGCTGACGATTGCCAAGGTGGGCGTCCTCGCCCTTCTCGTCATTCTCGGACTCACCATCGGGCGCAACGCGACAGCCATACTCGCGAACTTCTCCCCGGGTAATTTCGCGCCACACGTCGATCTCAACGGAGCGTTCGTAGTTGCGTTCGGTGCGGCTATGGTCGGCTCGCTCTTCTCCAGCGACTCGTGGAACAACGTGACGTTCGCTGCTGCCGAAGTTCAAAATCCCAAGCGCAACCTTCCGCTGTCGCTCGCGATCGGCGCGGGGATGGTGACGGTTCTCTACATTCTCGGCAACTTTGCATATCTAAGCGTGCTTCCGCTGCACGGTACGGCCAATGGTGCGACGGTGCTCGCGCGCGGTATCCAGTTCGCCACCCAGGATCGCGTCGGGACGGCAACTGCCGAAGTGATTTTCGGGGCCGCTGGCGGGAGCATAGTCGCGGCGGCGATTCTCATATCGACATTCGGTTGCAACAACGGGCTCATCCTGTCGGGTGCCCGCGTGTACTGGGCGATGGCACGCGACCGTCTCTTCTTCGCTCGCGCGGGCACACTGAGCGCACGCGAAGTCCCCGCATTCGGACTGGTCACCCAGGCGATCTGGACCAGCTTCCTGTGTCTCACCGGGACGTACAACCAGCTGCTGGCATATGTGATCTTTGCCCAGCTGCTCTTCTACGCCGCGACGACCACGGGTCTTTTCGTGCTGCGTCGCACGCGTCCCAACGCCGAGCGTCCGTACAAGGCGATCGGGTACCCCGTGCTGCCGGCGCTGTATGTGGTGCTGGCCCTGGCGGTTGCTCTCACTCTCCTGCTGGCTCCGGATACGAGAACGCAGTCCGTGGCCGGGCTGATCATCGTTCTCGTTGGTGTTCCTGTGTACTTTCTGTGGCGCGGTGTAGCGGGCGACGCTGCGCGCAATACTGAATGACAGCTCCCGCTTCAGTCCTCATCACCGACCGTTCATGACCGTTTCGCAATCATCGCTCCTCTGGATCGTACTCGGCTGCAGCGCATTCGCACTGCTCTTCGCGATCTGGCTTTCAAGATGGGTTCTGTCGCGCGGGCGCGGCAACGCCGACATGCAGAAAATTTCGGACGCCATTCAGCAGGGCGCCGAGGCGTATCTGGCGCGACAGTACAAGACAATCGCCGCACTCGCGCTGGTTGTTGCGATCGTGTTGGCGCTTGGTTACGGCGTGCTGAGGACAAGCATTCCGACCGATCCGGTGAGCAGCTCGACGCTGCTCGCGATCTACATAACGTTGTCGTTCCTGCTTGGCGCCCTCAGCTCCGGCATTGCGGGATACATGGGGATGTGGATCTCGATACGAGCCAACATCCGTGTCGCCGCGGCTGCTACCACGTCACTGAACGGTGCGCTTCAGACTGCGCTTCGGTCCGGTGCGGTGTCGGGACTCTTCACCGTTGCGATGAGTCTGGCCGGCGTGGGCGGGCTCTTTGCCGTGATCAACAACTTCGTGCCGCCGGGTCTCGCACCCGATGTGTGGGCACAGCGAATCCCTTATCTCATCGTCGGCTACGGCTTCGGCGCCTCGTTCGTGGCACTGTTCGCGCAGCTGGGCGGTGGTATCTACACCAAGGCCGCCGACGTCGGCGCAGATCTGGTCGGCAAGGTTGAGGCCGGCATTCCTGAAGATGACCCGCGCAATCCGGCGGTGATCGCCGATCTCGTCGGTGACAACGTCGGCGATTGCGCCGGCCGTGGCGCCGACCTGTTCGAGAGCATCGCTGCGGAGAACATCGGCGCGATGATTCTTGGCGTGATTCTGTTCAGTCAGTTCGGCATCGCAGGTATCCTGTTCCCGCTCGTGATCGGTGGACTCGGGCTGCTGTGCTCGATCATCGGAGTGATGTCTGTTCGCACGCGCGAAGATGCGGATCCGATGCAGGCGCTGAACCGCGGGTACTACGTGACGGCAGCGCTCGTGACGATCGTATTCTTCTTTGCGACTCGCTGGCTGCTCAATCCGATCTCCGCCCCGGATGCGTGGTGGCACTTCTTCATCTGCGGAATGATCGGCATCGCGACATCCATCGCGTTCGTCTTCATCACGCAGTACTACACCGAGTATCGCTACCGCCCGGTGCTTGGCATCGCGGAAGCGAGCCAGACGGGACCGGCGACGAACATCATAGCCGGCCTCGCAGTCGGAATGGAGTCGACGGTTCTTCCCGTGATCACGATCGCGATCGCGATCATCGCGAGCTATCATCTCGGCGAGGCGAGTGGAGTTGCGCAGGCGGGCCTGTTCGGTACCGCCGTCGCTACAATGGGAATGCTCGGCACGGCGGGTTACATCCTGGCAATGGATGTCTTCGGACCCATCACCGACAACGCTGGCGGCATCGTCGAGATGTCCAAGCAGCCGGAAGAGATCCGCAACATCACTGACCGGCTTGATTCTGTCGGCAATACCACCAAGGCGCTCACCAAGGGTTACGCGATCGGGTCCGCGGCACTGGCGGCGTTCCTGCTATTCTCCGCATATCTCGACGAAGTTCGCAACTATCGCGGCGGGGTTCCGATCAAGGTCGATCTGGCGCGTCCCGAAGTGTTCGTCGCCGGTCTGCTTGGCGCGATGCTTGTGTTCTGGTTCTCGTCGCTGGCGCTCACAGCAGTACGCAAGGCCGCATCGTCGGTGATCACGGAAGTGCGTCGCCAGTTCCGCGAGCGTCCGGGCATCATGCTCGGAACCGAAAGTCCGGATTACGGAACTGCTGTGGACATCGTGACAGTTGGCGCGTTGAAGGCGATGATCGCCCCCGGTGCACTTGTAGTGTTGTTCCCGATCGCTGTCGGACTGGTATTCAAGCAGTTCGGCGTTGGTGCGGAAGCAGTTGCAGCGTTCCTCATGATCGGTACTATCGCCGGAATTCTCATGGCGGGCTTCCTGAACAACGGTGGCGGCGCGTGGGACAATGCGAAGAAGTACATCGAGACCGGTGCATACGGCGGCAAACGGTCAGACGCACATAAGGCGGCAGTCGTCGGCGACACGGTCGGTGATCCGTTCAAGGACACGGCTGGCCCGTCGCTGCACGTGCTCATCAAGCTGTTGAGCACGATCACTCTGGTTCTTGCACCGCTGTTCATTTGATGCGGGGCCTGTTTGCACGCAAGTCCGTTGCGGACTTCGAGGCGGACGTCGTTTCACATGGCGGGCTAAAACGCACGCTTGGCAAGTGGCACCTGACTGCTCTCGGCGTCGGTGCCACGATTGGCGCGGGAATCTTTGTCACCACCGGAACCGCCATCGTTGGCGATCCGTTGCGT
Source organism: Gemmatimonadota bacterium (assembly GCA_027307165.1). GTDB lineage: Bacteria > Gemmatimonadota > Gemmatimonadetes > Gemmatimonadales > Gemmatimonadaceae > Fen-1247. The sequence goes on from DAHUXM010000021.1 coordinate 129,777, forward strand.
CCCGGCGCCGGACCTGCGATCATCTTTTCGTTCCTGCTGACCGCGGTCGCGTGCGGCTTTGCGGCGCTGTGCTACGCTGAGTTTGCCGCGATGGTACCGATCTCGGGTTCCGCTTATACGTACGCATATGCGGCGCTTGGTGAGTTCATCGCGTGGATAATCGGCTGGGATCTGGTCATAGAATACGCCGTCGGCAACATCGGCGTCGCGATCGGCTGGTCCGGCTACTTTCGAGAGTTGATCGCGCATTTTGGCTGGAGTCTCCCGTCGTGGCTGGCGACAGATTATCGATCCGCGCATTCCGCGTTCGTTCAGTTGGGCGCCGCGGGCAGCACGGTGGACGCGACTACGCGTTACATCGCATCAGCGTGGACATCCGCGCCTCACGTTCTCGGCCTTCCGCTGATCATCAATCTCCCCGCCGCGGCGGTTGTCGCGCTGATAACGATCGTTCTGGTGATCGGCATCAAGGAGTCGGCAGATGCCAACAACGCGATGGTGCTTCTCAAGGTCGGGATCATACTGTTCTTCATCGCGGTTGGGCTCTTCCTGATCCACCCTTCCAACTGGACCAATCCAGCGACCGGCGGCTTCGTGCCGAACGGCATGGCGGGCATCAGCGCGGCGGCTGCGATTATCTTCTTCAGCTACATCGGCTTCGACGCCGTATCCACGGCTGCGGAGGAGACGCGCAACCCGGGCAAGGACATGCCGTTCGGCATCATCATGAGTCTCGTGGTGACGACGCTGCTCTACATCGCGATCTCGGTGGTGATGACTGGAATGGCACCGTGGCAGCAGCTGGGAACGGCCGAGCCGATGATCACCGCGCTCAGGTACGCCGCAGGACCGCCGGCACTTCTCAACGCGTCGCGATTCATCGTCGCGCTTGGTGCCGTGATAGCGATGGGCAGCGTGCTCCTGGTCTTTCAGCTCGGGCAACCGCGAATCTTCTTCTCGATGGCACGCGACGGACTGCTTCCTCCGGTGCTCGCGAAAGTTCATCCACGTTACAAGACGCCGTACGTCGGCACGATCATAACGGGGATCTTCGTAGCCGTCTTTGCCGCATTTGCGAACATCGCCGAAGTGGTCGATCTCACGAATATCGGGACGCTATTTGCGTTCGTGCTGGTGTCGGCGGGCGTGATCGTCCTTCGCCGAACCGATCCGGACCGACCGCGGCCGTTCCGCGTGCCGTGGGTTCCGTTCACGCCGTTGATCTCCATCGTGGCGTGCTTCTATCTCATGACGCAGTTGCCGGGTATCACCTGGATTCGCTTTATCATCTGGCTCGCTGTGGGCCTCGTACTCTACTTCACTTACGGCTATGGCCACTCGACGCTGCGTAACCGCCGGGTGAACGGCCATGGATAGCGCAGGATCCGACAAGAGCTCGACGACGCGGCGCGGTCTGCGGCGCGTCTCGCTGACGCAGTGGATTGTCATCGCAGCAATAGTCGGGATCATCATCGGGATCGCGTTCCCGGCATTCGCGGTCAAGCTGGATCCGTTGTCGCAGATCTTCCTGCGCATGATCAAGTCGCTGATCGTACCGCTGATCTTCGCCACGCTCGTGGTGGGCATTGCCGGTCACGGCGACGACATGGCCAAGGTGGGCCGCCTCGCGCTGAGGTCTCTGATCTATTTCGAGCTCGTGACGACCGGCGCGCTCGTTATCGGATTGACTGCAGTCAACGTCCTCAAGCCTGGAATCGGCGTGTCGCTGGGCGGCGCGACCGCGGCCACAGGGACCGAGCTTGCGTCGCACCCGGTTACATTCGGTGGTGTGCTGGAGCACATGGTCCCGCAGAGCTTTTTCGAAGCTGCTTACCATAACGAAGTTCTGCAGATCGTGTTCTTCGCGATTCTGTTCGCGGTGGCGCTCACGCGGCAGAAGGGCGAAAAGAAGAAGTTGATGCTGGACTTCTGCGCCGCGACGTCGGATTTGATGTTCAAGTTCACGGAGATCGTGATGGCGTATGCACCCATCGGTATCGGTGCAGCACTCGCCGTTACGGTCGGCCACAGCGGGATCGGTGTGCTGCTCGGCCTCGGCAAGCTCGTGGCGACGCTCTACGGCGCGCTGATCGTATTCGCGCTCGTCGTGCTGCTGCCGATAGCGGTTCTCACCCGCATTCCGCTCAAGGCATTCCTTCGCTCCGTACGGGCACCTGCGCTGATCGCTTTCTCGACTGCGTCCTCCGAAGCAGCGCTCCCGCTGGCGATGGAGAACATGGAAGCGATGGGCGTTCCGGCGCGCATCGTGGCGTTCGTGATGCCAACGGGATATTCGTTCAATCTCGACGGAAGCACGCTGTATCTGGCGGTCGCGTCGGTATTCGCCGCGCAGGCTGGCGGAATCCACATGACACTCGGTCAGCAGATCGTGATGATGCTGACGCTCATGCTCACGAGCAAGGGTGTCGCAGCCGTGCCGCGCGCATCTCTCGTGATTCTGTCCGGCGCGCTCACCATGTTTGGATTGCCGCTTCAGGCCGTCGCGGTGATACTCGGCGTCGACGCATTCATGGACATGGCGCGGACGTCTGTGAATCTCATCGGCAATTGCCTCGCGAGCGCCGTGATGGCGCGATGGGAAGGGGAGCTCGCACCGGCAGCCAAGACGGACGCGGTGACGGCGTAGGCGCCGTTACCGCCGTCGCCGGTCGCACGAAACTGCTCGAGCGCCTCCAGCGCTGATACACCCGCGCCCCGGTTGACACCACAGGTTTGTGGTCATGTCCACTTGCCCACTCGGCGCCGAGGAGCGTATCGTATGGCCATGGTCACCGCCGATACTGAACGGAAACATTGGACCGCAGCTGAGCTGCGGGCGATTCCGGACGATCGGAACCGCTACGAGATCATCGACGGTGATCTGTTCGTGACGCCATCGCCATCGTGGTCACACCAGATTTTGTCCCAGGAAATCTTCCAGCTCCTTCATCCCTACACGGCGACGCACCAGATCGGGCAGATACTCTGGGCACCCGCTGATATCGCCCTGGCCGACGACACAGTGGTTGAGCCCGACCTGTTTGTTGTTCCGCTGGTCGGCGGGAAGCTGTCTCACTCTTGGGAACAGGTGGGCCGGCTATTGCTCGTTATTGAGATTCTCTCCCCGAGTACAGCGCGAATGGACCGAACTGTGAAGCGGCGCAGGTATCAGCGCGAAGGCGTCCCGGAGTATTGGATCGTCGACGGAAATGCACGGTTGGTGGAGCGCTGGCGTCCAGCGGACAATCGGCCGGAGATCCTCACCGAGAATCTTCCATGGCAGCCGGATCCTGCGCTACCAGCGCTGGATATCGACTTGCCCAGACTGTTTGCCGTCGTGTTCGGCGAATAACCGTTGAATGGAGGGCGGAGCGGCCGCTTTCGTGCACCGCGCTAATTCGTCAGTACGACCTTGCCTATGTGCGGCTCTTCCATACGTCTGTGTGCATCCGCCGCACGCGACAGCGGAAAGGTCGAATCGATGACTGGCAGGATCAGCCCGCGCTCGAGCAACGGCCAGATACGCAGCATCAGCTCCTGGGCGATCACGGCCTTCTCCTGCGGCGGAAGGCGGCGCATCAGCGAGCCGGTCACCGTCAGTCGCTTCTGCATGATCGGTCTCAGATCGAGTGTGACGCGACTGCCAGCCATGTACGAGATGTTGACCAGGCGACCTTCCATCGCAAGCGCTCGAAAATTGCGCTCGACATATTCACCGCCGACCATGTCGAGTATGACATCGACACCGCGGCCTCCGCTGCGCTCGAGCGCGACTGCGGCGAAGTCGGTTTCGTGGTAGTCGATCGCGACTTCCGCGCCGAGTCGGACACACACGCCGCACTTTTCAGCTGAACCGGCGGTCGCGAATACTTTCGCGCCGATCGCGCGCGCCATCTGGATGGCGATCACGCCGATGCCGCTCGTGCCGCCGTGCACCAGCAACGTTTCCCCCGCCGACAGCCGGCAACGCTGGAACACGTTGTACCATACCGTGAACAGTGCCTCGGGAAGCGCGGCCGCCTGCACCATCGAGAAACCTTCGGGTATCGGCAGGCATTGCATCGACGGTGCAACGGTTTCGGTGGCGTAGCCGCCGCCGTCCACCAGTGCGCAAACCTCCTCTCCGATGTTCCACACCAGCGCAGCGCGCTCACCAGCAGCAGACACGTAGCCTGCGACCTCGAGTCCGAGTATCGGCGATGCGGTGCTCGGCACCGCGTACTTGCCCGCGCGCTGGAGCAGATCGGCGTGATTGATGCCGGCTGCTTCTACGTGGATGCGCACGTCATCAGGGCCGAGCGCCGGAACGGGTCCCTCGGTCAGATGCATCTCATCCGGGCCGCCGGGCCGGAGTACTTCGATGTGCCGGATCGATCCCGGTCTGGAGAAAGGACTCGACATCGCGCAGCGTCAGGCTATGGCTGAAGCAGTTTGGAGCGCGAGCTTGATCGCGCCGCGTGCACCGTCAACCTCTTCCACATGAACAGTCGCGCCGGGAACAGCGGCGCGGAGCCTGCGCTCCAGACGCTTCCGGAGCAGCGATCCTTTGTGAAGCAAGCCGCCGGTCAGGGCCAGATCGAAAGCTGCCCGATCGTCGACAAACAGTTTCCGCGCGAGCGCGCGCACGTGCAGCACGAGCTCTTCCACCGCCATGTCCACGATGCTGTTCGCACGCACGTCGTCCTGCATCGCCATTGCGAGCACCGATGGCGCAAGCGCCGCCAACGCCTCTCTATCAGCGGCAAGCGCCCATGGAATGAGCTGTTCGACCTCGTTCACCTGCGCGGCGGTGAGTACGGCGCCGGTGAGCGTCGTCTCCGGTTCACGACCGTCGTGCGACGCAGCAACGACACTGAGTGCACGGCGACCGATCCAGGCGCCACTTCCCTCATCGCCGAATGTGAAACCCCAGCCGCCGCAGCGAGCCAGCATCCCGGCAGGGCTGCGCCCAAACGCAATCGATCCCGTTCCGGAGATCAGAATCACACCGGAGCGATCGCCGAATGCATCCGCGAGCGCGATGCTCGCGTCGGTCTCCACGACGACTTCGTCGGCAATCTCCATGCGCGAGAGTGCATCCTGCAACGCGATCTGCTCGCTCTCGCGGCCAGTGCCTGCAACGCCCGCATACAGCACGCGCGGCACGACGTCGGTCAGCGCTGCACTCTCGAGCGCCGCGACGACAACCGCCGCAATCGTATTTGCGCAGGCGTCGGCGTTACCGGGCGCCATTGCAGCGCCGGGCCCAACGCTCTCGGCGATCTGGTCGCCAGAGAGCGATGCGATGATGACGCGCGTCTTGCTTCCACCGGCGTCGATCCCTATTACGATTTCAGATTCCGAATCACTCATTCTGCGTCATCAACCCTGATTCGCGCGCTTCCGTGCGGGAAGAGCGACGTGAATACTCCGACACCTACTGTTACCGCCGTCCCGATCAAAACGTACCACGGCCAGGCAATCGAGCCGATTGGCGCGAGTGCCGGCCACAGCGCGGAGAGCTGCTTCGCGAACACGACCACGCTCATCACGAGAATGCCTACGGCCATTCCAGTAATGGCGTCGCGCTGCTGCGCGCGGGCCCACATGATGCCGAGTGCAAAACCACCGAGCAGCGCGCCGTACGTGAACGACGCAATCGAGAGCGCCACCACGACCACTGGCGTACCCTGCTGCTTGTACAGTAGCGCTATGATGAGCAGCAACAAGCCCCAGGCCAGACTGACCAGCTTCGCCACCCTGAGTGTGCGCGGATCGTTGGCGTCACGATGGGTGAGCGGCAGGTAGATGTCGTGCACGGTCGCAGCGGCCAGCGAATTGATCGCGCCGGAGTGAGCGCTCATCGTTGCCGCCAGAATCGCCGCCACCAGGAGGCCGATCAGACCCGTCGGCATAGCCGTCACTATGAACGTCGGGAAGATCTTGTCGGGCGAGTCGAAGGTGTGAGCACCGAAGTACGCCCACAGTCCCGCGCCTATCATGAGGAAGAGGGCGAACTGAAAGAAGACGGCGAAGCCGCTGCCTATGAGCGCGCGCCGCGCATCACGCAGCGACGATGCAGTCATGAGCCGTTGCACGATCACCTGATCTGCGCCGTGCGACGCCATCGACAGGAATGCACCGCCGAGCACGCCCGCCATCAGGGTCTGCGGCTTGTCGAAACCGGTGTAGAGATCGATTGCCTGGAGCTTTCCGGCCGCCGCGGCAGAGTGGATGATATGGCCCCAACCACCCGCAACTCCGCGTCCGATGATCACCACGGCCGCCGCCGCGCCGAGGAGATACACGCAGGTCTGGATGACGTCCGTCCAGACGACAGCGCGCACGCCGCCAAAGTACGCGTAGATCAAAGTGAGAGCGCCGAGTACCAGAATCGCGATTGGCATTACCACTGTCGCTGGAAGAATCGGTGACAGGATCAGCGCGATTGGAATCGCAGTTGCGAAGACGCGGACCGAATCCGCGAAGGCGCGCGTGAACATGAAGACCACCGAAGCGAATCGACGCGTCGACACGCCGAAGCGGTTCTCGAGCAACGCGTACGCTGTTACGAGATTGCCGCCGTAGTAGCGTGGCAAGAGTACGTATGCGACAACTATTCGCCCGACGATGTATCCCGCGGCGATCTGGAGAAACCCCAGGTTGCCGATGTAGGCCAGGCCGGGAATCGAGATGACGGTGAGTGCGCTGGTCTCGGTCGCCACGATCGAGAAGAGAACTGCCCACCACGGAATCGTGTGGTCGGCGACAAAGTAGTCGCGTGTGTTCTTCTGATTGCGTCCCAGATAGACGCCCAGCAGCGTCGTTCCGACCAGGTACGCAACGAGTACAATAAGGTCGAGGGCGGTGAATGAGTTCTTCATTCACCGCCCTCGGTAGTGCACGGAAACTGGACTAAGCCGAGAAGGATGATCCGCAGCCGCAGCCGCCCGTCGCGTTCGGGTTCTTGAAGGTGAAGCCCGATCCCTGCATGGACGTCACGTAATCGATCGTCACGTTGTTGACATACTGCGCGGAGAACGGATCGACGAAGACGCGATAGCCGTCCTGCGACAGGATCAGGTCGTCGTCGGCAGGCTTGTCCTCGATCAGCAGCGAGTACTTGAAGCCGCTGCAGCCGCCGGGCTGGATGCTGACGCGAAGGCCGCCTTCGTCCGGCGAGACCTTCTCGATCTCCATGAATTTCTGCACCTCGACGCCTGCTGATGGAGTCAGGGTCAGGTTGATTTCTGGTTGGCTGGATACCGCCATGGCTCGCTCCTTTGGTGTAGCTGAAATATAAACGGAAAATACGACTTTCCAGCGCCCCGTTACACCCACGGTGGATGGCCGGTTCCGGGGACGGACCAATTATTTACAGCCGCGGTAATGGCAGGAAGGCTCGCCCTTTGCGATTATATCCTCACCCCACAACCTTCGGAATCCCACGTGATGCCGCGACCACTCGTTCGACCGCTGTTCGTGCTTCTGCTCTTCACCGCGGGATGCTCAGTCGTGTACCACAAGCTGGACGATCCGACTGGCCTCCCCGAAGCGAACGTGCGGCCCGGCATATCGGTGCTGCTGAGTGATAGTATCGCCCTCGTCGCCGGCAAACGGGTCGGGTTGCTGACGAACGCCAGCGGGGTAGATGAGCACGGCAGAAGCGACGTCAAGCTGCTAATGACGGATAAGCGCGCCACGAGATCCAACGTCCATCTCGTCGAGCTGTTTTCGCCCGAGCACGGGTTCGCGACTACGCTGGACAGGACCGGTATCGCGTCCGGAATCGATTCGGCGACCGGGCTGGTGGTCATCTCCCTGTACACCAACCAGACCATTCCGCCCCCAGATACGACTCTTCGCGCGATCGACGTTTTCGTGGTCGACCTACCGGATGTCGGCTCGCGCACCTGGACATACGACGGCGCCGTGGTTTACGCGATGCGCGCGGCTGCGCGGGCGCACAAGCCGATCGTGGTACTGGACCGCCCCAACCCGATCACCGGATCGCTCGTCGAAGGGCCGATGCTCGACTCGGCGCTGTCGAATGCGGATGACCCTGCGCCGGGCAAGCCCGGACTCGCGTGGGCTCTGTATCCGATTCCTCTCCGGCACGGTATGACGATGGGCGAGCTTGCGCGGTTCTACAACGCTGAGCTCAAGATCGGAGCTGACTTGCACGTTGTGCCCGCAGCACGCTGGAGCCGTGAAGTCTGGTTCGACCGGACCGGCCTTCCGTTCGTCGCTCCGTCGCCAAGCCTGCAGTCGTTTCCAGCCATCATGCTCTACCCGGGGCTGGTCCCGTTCGAGGCGACCAACCTGTCAGTGGGTCGCGGAACGAGTGAGGCGTTCCGGCGGATCGGAGCGCCGTGGATGGATCCCAAGCGTGTGATCGAGCTCCTAAAGGACAGCCCCATTCGCGGCGTGCGATTCTCCCCCGTCGACTATACTCCGGTTTCTCCGGGCGACAACAAGTATGCCGGCCAGCTTGTGCACGGGATAAGGATCGAGGTGACGGAGCGCAGCCAGCTGCAGACGAGCCGCCTGGCCGCCGGTCTGCTCGCGGCGATCCACAAAGCCTATCCGACCGATTTCAGGATCGATTCGACGCGGTTCGATCGACTGTTCGGATCGCCGTCTGCGAGACGGGCAATCCTGAGCGGGGCCGACCCCGACGCTGTTATCGATTCGACCTACGGCCCGGCGTATGCGTTTCGTCAGCGCGTATCGAAATATCTCATCTACTAACAACATAGTAGTCGAGATGCAGGAATCGACCATTTTCCCGGAGCATAAATGAAGAAACTGATAGTCATGCTGGGCCTCGCGGTGGCAGCGACGGCCTGCGGCCCGAGACAGGTCGAGGTCAAGACGGGACCGCAGCCGGTGAGCGAGGTGACGCTCAAGGTGACCAACAACCTCTCTCAGGCGGCCAACATCTACGTCGTGAGCAGCGGCAGCGACATCTTTCTCAAGCAGGTTGGGGCGAACAGCACAGAGACCATGAACGTGCCGGGTATCTCCGCTGGCGCCACGGTAGGATTGAAGGCGACACCGATCGACGGCTCCCGCTCCTACACGCGCGACAACGTAACGCTGTCGGGCTTGTACCAATGGCAGATACCGTAGCCATTGCAGCACGGTTCGCTGTCAAACACCTAGCCCGATAGCCTCCAGCGGGCTACCTTCCACGCCGATGAAGGCGATCTGGGAGGCGATAAAAGCTGGTTATTTGCGGGTCATCGAACCCGCCGCTGATTTTCTGGTCCGGCGGCGGGTAAATCCGAACGCAATAACGACAGTCGGGACGATCTGCACCCTTACCGGCGCGGTGGTGTACGCCACCGGCCACATCATGACAGCCGGCTGGATCATCGCGCTTACGGCGCTGTTCGATGTGCTGGACGGAACCGTGGCACGCCGTACCGGCCAGTCGAGCGTTTTTGGTGCCTTCTACGACTCGACGCTGGATCGGGTGGCCGACGGCGGCGTCATGGCGGGACTCGCGGTGTTTTACGCCTCGTCCGCGCTGTACCACAACATCTACATGCTCGTGGTGTGCCTGCTCGGGATCATCGGAACCTTCCTCGTTTCGTACACTCGCGCCCGTGCGGCGGCCCTCGGAATCGATGCCAAGGTCGGGGTGATGCAGCGCCCGGAGCGCGTAGTGTTATTATCCGTACCACAGGCATTTTTCGGCCTGGCGCTGCATGGCTGGGTCCTCATGGCGATCGTTGTCCTGTTGACGGTTACAGCATGGATAACGGCAGTCCAGCGCATCAGCTTCGTCTATCGCGCAACATCCAAGAAACCACTGGTGAATGTCTAACAGCTCAGCTGTACCCAAAATCGCGCCGGCTTCAGGCAAGCTCGGTATCCTCACGCCCGGCCTCGGCGCCGTGGCCACGACGTTCATTGCCGGAGTCGAGAGCATTCGCCGAGGGCTCGCCAAGCCGATCGGCTCGATCACTCAGACGGCGACGATTCGCCTCGGAAAGCGGACCGACAACCGCGCTCCGCTCATCAAGGACTTCGTTCCGCTCGCGAATCTCAATGATATCGTGTTCGGCGCATGGGATCCGATTCCGGATGACGCACTGACGGCCGTTCGCAAGGCGGGGGTTCTCGAAGAGAAGGACGTTGCTCCGATCGCGGACTTTCTGGCGGCGATCAAGCCGATGCCTGCGGTATTCGACAATCATTACGTGACGCGCATCCACGGTACCAACGTCAAGACGGGCAAGACGAAGCGTGATCTCGCAGAGCAGCTGCGTCAGGACATTCGTGATTTCAAGGCCAAGAACAAGCTCGACCGGGTGGTGATCGTCTGGTGTGCTTCGACCGAGATATTCATCAAGGCGGGTCCGCAGCACGCGACGATCGAGCAGTTCGAGCGTGCCATGGACAACAACGACGAAGCAATTGCTCCGTCGATGCTGTACGCGTATGCAGCGATCATGGAAAACGTGCCGTTCGCGAACGGCGCGCCGAATCTTTCCGCCGACGTTCCGGCGCTGCTCCAGCTCGCGCAGCAGCGTGGTGTTCCGGTTTCGGGCAAGGATTTCAAGACAGGCCAGACGTGGATGAAGACCGTCATCGCGCCAGGACTCAAGGCTCGCATGCTGGGACTTGCCGGATGGTATTCGACCAACATCCTCGGCAACCGCGACGGAGAAGTGCTCGACGATCCACAGTCGTTCAAGACCAAGGAAGAGTCCAAGCTGTCGGTGCTGCACACGATCCTTCAGCCTGAGAAGTATCCGGATCTGTACAAGGATTTCTCGCACGTCGTTCGCATCAACTACTATCCACCGCGCGGCGACAACAAGGAAGGCTGGGACAACATCGACATCTTCGGATGGATGAATTATCCCATGCAGATCAAGATCAACTTCCTCTGCCGCGACTCCATTCTCGCCGCGCCTCTCGTGCTGGATGTCGCGTTGTTCAGCGACTTCGCTCAGCGGGCAGGAATGAAGGGAATCCAGGAGTGGCTGTCGTTCTTCTACAAGAGCCCGATGACGGCGCCTGGATTGCAGCCCGAGCACGATCTCTTCATCCAGCAGACCAAGATGAAGAACACGCTCAGGCACCTCATGGGCGAGGATCAGATAACACACCTCGGACTCGAGTACTACGCATAATGAAGACAGCGACGCTGATGTGGACGTCACTGCTCGCGGCCGCGTCCGTTTCTCTGGCATCGTGCGGTGGCAACAACAACCGCGCGGGCGAGATTCGGCAGTGGACCGACGACATGGCTTTCCGCATCAGCGTCGTGCCAGCTCCGCCGATCTCGGAGGAGATGACGGTGTTCAAGGTCGTCGTGTCGGACAAGGAGAGCGGCCAGCCGATCCAGGCGGGGCAGGGACGCATCTTCGCGACGAGCCAGGAGCACGCGCAGACGGGCGACGGCCTTGCAAAGGGAGCTGAAGTCGGCACGTACTACGCGCACGTTCGCTTTCCGGTATCAGGCGACTGGGCCGTCGGCCTGCAGTTCCGGCGGGATTCAACAAGCAAGCTCGAGCGCACGCAGGACTGGCAGCAGCAGGTTCTGCCAGCTCCACCGCTCGGCCAGAGCACAGATACGACCAAACGCTGACAAATGCGCCATTTTTTCAGATCTCATCTGAAGCCCGATCAGGTCCTCGCAATTGCGGACACGTTCTTTCCGACCATCCAGGAAAACCGAACGGCATCGGCGAACCGTACTCGTGATTTTTCCGGTCCACTCGGCGCGCTCAAACTGAGCGTGAGGATGGAGGGTGGTCACTACACGTTCGTGCAGATCGACACGGACCAGACTGGCGAGAGCCGACTGGACCGCAACGCCAAGAAGTTCTTCGTCGAGCTGCATCGGGCCGAAGATCCGGCGTACAAGCTTACTGCTTCATACTAGGCGGCGTCATGATGTTGACGCGCGAGCAGAAGCTCGAGCTGTACTATTACATGCGGCTCACGCGCTCGCTCGAAGAGCGCCTCGTAAATCTCTATCGGCAGACCAAGGTGATCGGAGGTCTGTTCCGCTCACTGGGACAGGAAGCCGACGCCGTCGGTGCGGCGTACGCACTCGACAAGTCGAAGGGCGATATTCTCTCGCCGCTGATTCGCAACCTGGGCGCGATGCTCGTGCGCGGCGCGGAGCCGACCGAGGTCATCAAGCAGTACATGGCCAAGGGCGATTCGCCGACGAAGGGCAAGGAGCTCAACATCCACTTCGGCGGCATCGAGCGCGGATTCGTCGGACAGATATCGCACCTGGGTGACATGGTGCCGGTGATGGCTGGCGTCACGCTCGCTGCGAAAATGCGCGGCGAGGATCGCGTAGGTCTCGTCTTCGTTGGAGACGGCGCCACGTCGACGGGTGCATTCCACGAGGGAATCAACTTTGCCGCGGTGCAGCGCTGTCCGCTCGTCGTGATCGTCGAGAACAACGGTTACGCATACTCGACTCCCGTCGCGAAGCAAACCGCCGCCAAGTCGTTCGTCGACAAGGCGATCGGTTATGGAATTCCGGGCGAGCAGGCGGATGGGAACGACGTGCTTGCAGTGTACGACGTCACCAGACGTGCAGTCGATCGCGCGCGGCGTGGTGAAGGCGTGACGCTCATCGAGCTCATCACATACCGCAGAAAGGGCCATGCGGAGCACGACAACCAATCGTACGTCCCGGAGGGCGAGATCGATCGCTGGGCCGCGGAGAACGATCCGATCGACCGCTTCGTGAAAGTGCTCCGCGCAGAAAAGGTGAAAGCATCGGAGCTCACTGCAATCGACGATCGCGTCAGGACGGAGATAGACACTGCGACTGACGTCGCCGACGCTTCTCCGATGCCGGAGCCCGGCGAGGCGCTCCGAGGTGTGTACGCGAATCAGGCGAACGTGCCGCCGTTGTGGTTTCGGGAAGATGTGAGCAACGCGGTGGACAGCCACGAGCGCGCGTCAGGGTGGGGGACGTACGATGTCTGAGGTCACCTACCTCGAAGGGATTCGGCAGGCGCTCTTCGAAGAGATGGAGCGCGATCCCAACGTCTTCTGTCTCGGTGAAGACATCGGCGCGTATGGCGGCGCATTCAAGGTTACCGAGGGATTGCAGGCGAAGTTCGGCGCATCGCGCGTGATCGACACGCCGATCTCCGAGATCGCCATCGTCGGCGCAGCTGCGGGCGCAGCGCATATGGGAATGCGCCCTGTGTGCGAGATGCAATTCATGGATTTCGTGTCGAATGCGTACGACATGCTCACGAACTACGTCGCCACCGCGCGCTACCGGATTGGCCTCGGATGTCCGATGGTCGTGCGCGGTCCGAGCGGGGGCTACGTGCGCGGCGGGCCGTTTCATTCACAGAATCCAGAGGCTGCATTCTTTCACACGCCGGGGCTCAAGATCGTGAGTCCGGCGAGCGCCGCCGATGCAAAGGGACTGATGAAGGCTGCAATCCGCGACGACGATTGCGTGCTCTTCTTCGAACACAAGTATCTGTACCGGCGCATCAAGGAAGAGATGCCGGCCGGCGATCATGTCGTGCCGATCGGGAAGGCCCGCACAGCCCGGGAAGGAACGGACGTTTCGATAATTACCTATTCGGCGACGCTCTGGAAGGCGCTGGAAGCGGCCGAAATCATGCAGGCGGAAGACGGTGTGTCAGTCGAAGTGATCGACCTTCGGACCCTTTTGCCGATGGACGATGCGGCCATTGTCGAGACGGTCAGAAAGACCAACCGGGTTCTGATAGTGCATGAGGATACCCGGACGGGCGGTATCGCTGGCGAGATTACGGCGCGGATCAACGAGACGTGCTTCGAGTGGCTCGACGCCCCCGTGCTCAGGGTCACTGCTGCCGACGTGCCCTTGCCGTATTCTCCGCCGCTCGAGGATTACGTGCTGCCGCAGACGTCGGACATAGTACGCGCGCTCCGGCGCATTGTAGCTTATTGATGAGTGCAGATCCGGCCGGCTCGGACCGGCTCTCGGTGGGCGCCCTGGTCGGGGCGGGTTGCTTTTCCGCCGTGGCGGGATTTTTCGGCGGCGGCATGATCGCCGTTCTGGTTGCGAAGTTCGTCGGGTCCTATCAGGGCTGTAAACCGCCCGAGGGGCTCCCGGCTTGCAACTGGGGATCATATGCGCTCGTCGGTATGATTGCGGGGGTGGTGCTGCTTCCGCTGGTGTCGATTATCAGGCTGACAAGCCGGAGGTCATAGATGGCTCGTATAGATGTGACAATGCCGCAGATGGGCGAGTCGATCGCGGAAGGCACGCTCTCGAAGTGGCTGAAAAAGGTCGGCGACGAGGTCAAGCGCGACGAGCCGATCTTTGAGATCTCCACCGACAAGGTGGACGCTGAAATCCCGTCACCAACCGCTGGAACGCTCGCCGAGATCCTGGTTCCGGAAGGGAAGACGGTCGCGGTCCAGACGCTGGTTGCAAGGATCGAGACGGAAAAGGGCGCCCCGGTGGCTGCCACGACGCCCGCCGCAGCTGCTCCTGCCGCCGCGCCTGCGCCCCAAGCCGTCGCTGCGGCTGGTGTCGCGGCACCAGTGGCCGGCGCTGCGGCGAGTGCGCCGCCGGCTCACGGGAACGGCAACGGCGCGATTCCGGCGCCGGACTCGTTCGAGGGACGTCTGCGCTCCAAGTCGTCGCCGCTGGTCCGCAAGATGGCTGCAGAGCACGGCGTCGATATATCCGGTCTGAATGGGAGCGGCATCGCCGGACGTGTGACGAAGCGCGACCTGCTCGATCATCTCGCGAGCGGACCGGCGCCGCAGCCGGCTGTATCAATGCATGCACCCGGCGGCGCAGGCGAGTTCCACGGGCCGGTTCCTGAGCCATGGCCCGGTGATCGTGTCGAGCCGATGTCGAAGATGCGCGCGCTCATAAGCGACCACATGGTCGCATCCCGCCGCACGTCCGCACACGTGACGTCGTTCATGGAGATGGACTTCACACGCATCGCGAAGATCCGCGCGAACAAGCGGCGCGAGTTCGAGACCGCGACGGGCGAGAAGTTGTCGTACATGCCCTTCATCATCAAGGCGACGGTGGACGCGATCAAGCAGTATCCGATCATGAACTCGTCCGTCGCCGGCACCAGCGTCATCTACCGTCGTCCGGTCAACATCGGAATTGCTGTTGCCCTCGACTGGGGTCTGCTCGTGCCCGTCATCAAGAACGCGGACGATCTGTCACTCACGGGTCTCACGCGCGCTCTCAACGACCTCGCCAACCGTGCGCGCAGCAAGAAGCTGTCCCCGCAGGAAGTGCAGGACGGCACATTCACGATCACCAACCCGGGCGGGTTCGGTTCCCTCATGGGAACTCCGATCATCAACCAGCCGCAGGTGGCGATCATGGGTATTGGTGCCATCGAGAAACGACCCAAGGTGATAACCGGGCCGGACGGTGAGGATACGATTGCGATTCGCACTTGCGCGTATTTCTCGATCTCGTTCGACCATCGTGTGATCGATGGTGCAGTGGCTGACCAGTTCCTGGCGCAGATCAAACGGAACATCGAGTCGTTCCCAGAGACTGGAGTGATCTGATCGTGTCGCGTGCGCTCACGATTCAGCGGACAACCATACCGCCGAGTGAGCGCGCGCGATATCTGACGCGTCTTACCGAACGTGCGGCACACTACGCCGCCGCCGGCTGTCGCTTCTGGGTCTTCGAAGATCCAGCGCTGCGCAACGCATTCGTGGAATTCACGGAGGCCGACGATTCGGTGGTTCTCGCCGAGGCTGTTGCGTCGGCACCCGGGCCCGGGTCGGGCCCTCTGCGCATTTACCATCAAGTGGAGTTCTAGATGCCCTTTCGTACGGTTACGGTTGACGGCGCCGCGTGGCGCGTACAACCCACGGGTTACGTGACTGCGAACACGAAGGACGAGTTCGCTCTCATCTTCGCACGCGGCACAGGCGCCGAGCGCGAGACGCGCGTGGCTCGCTACTCGCCTGTTGGCGCGCGTTGGCGCGAGCAGTCGTTCGCGGCACTCAGCGACGACGATCTCCGTAGACTCTTTGCTCAGTCGCAGCCAAGCGCGACTTCGCCCGAGGCGTTCTACGCTCGATGAGTGATCGCGGCACCGAGCCGCTTGATGAGCGTCATGTAGATCTGCACGCACATTCAACGGCCTCCGATGGAGCAGTGTCGCCGGCCGAGCTCGTCGAGGCCGCGTCGCGCGCGCGACTTCAGGCGATCGCGATCACCGATCATGACACCGTCGCGGGCAACGACGAGGCTTTCGCCACCGGTGCCGGCCTCGGGATACGCGTCGTGCGCGGTTGCGAACTCAGTGCATACCACGGTGACTTCGAGGTTCATCTGCTCGCGCTGCACATACGTTTCGCAGACGCGATCCGGCCGAGCCTCGAAGGCTTTCAGCGCGAGCGCGTCGATCGCGGCCATGCGATCGTGGAACGACTCGCCATCGCGGGCGTTCCGGTGAGCATCGAGGATGTTCTCGCCGAGGCGGCCGGCGGTGCGCTCGGACGACCGCATATTGCACGCGCGATGATTCGCGCAGGACACGTCGCCGATCATCGCGATGCGTTTGACAGATATCTCGGTGCGGGCAAGTGCGCGTACGTTCCCAAGCCTCGCCTCGACGTGGGCGATGCCATTGGCCTCGCGCATTCTGCCGGCGCCCTGGCAGTCTGGGCGCATCCGGGCCGCGACGGAACGCGCGAGCGACTTGCGCGACTGGCCGCGCTCGGCCTGGACGGCGTCGAGGTACGGCACCCCGGTCACACTCCGGCCGACACGCAGCGACTTGGCCGCCTCGCCAGCGAGCTGGATCTGGTGCCAAGCGGCGGCTCGGACTGGCATGGTGCCACGGAAGGCTATCGCACACTCGGCAACATGCACGTTCCCGAAGCGTGGCTGGACCTGCAGGATGTGCGGCTTGTAACGCGCGTATCGTAGCGCGCAACGGGGGATAGCATGGAGATCAGCGGCCGCAGCGTGCTAGTCACTGGAGGCGCTCATCGCGTTGGGCGCGCCCTGAGCGTCGCGCTCGCCGATGCCGGTATGCGCGTCGCGATCAATTACAACGCTGCGACTGCGGAAGCAGATGCGCTCGTGCGCGAACTGTCGGCAAACGGTCACGATTGCCGCGGGTACCAGGCCGATCTCACACAACCCGATGCGCCGCGATCTCTGGTTGAATCCGTAACACGCGACTTCGGCGGCCTCGACGTCCTGATAAATTCTGCCGCTGTGATGCACCGCACTCCCGTCGATGACGTGACCGTCGGTGAATGGGACTCGATGTTCGCGCTGAATCTGCGCGCACCGTTCTTTCTTGCGCAGGCGGCGCGGCCACACCTGCGGAGTGCCAGGGGCTGCATCGTCAATCTCGCGGACCTCGCTGCGTTCGAAACGTGGCCTGAATACATACCGCACGGGATAAGCAAGGCGGGCGTCGTGCAGATGACACGCGCACTGGCGCGCGCGTTCGCTCCCGATGTGCGCGTCAACGCGATTGCGCCCGGTGCAGTGCTGTTGCCGGATGATTGGGACGACGCGACGCGCGCCCACTTCGCCACCACGACTCCATTGCGCCGGATAGGATCGCCGAACGATGTGGTCGAGGCGATGTTGTATCTTCTGCGTGCCGATTATGTGACCGGAGATACGCTGCTGGTCGATGGCGGACGCCATGTCCGGACCTGAGGCGAGCGACTACGGCACGATCGTAATCGTCGGGGGCGGGTGCTACGGCTCCTACTATGTGCGGCAGCTGGGTCGTGCCCGTGAAGCCGGTGCAATCAGTTTTGAGAAGCTGCTCGTCGTCGACCATTCGGCGGAATGCGCGGTCGCGGAAATCGAGTCGGATGCCGGGATCGTGATTGCGGAGTGGACTGACTTTTTCGATGATTATCTCGGTTCCGCGCCGGAAGACAATCGTGACGCAATAGTTCCCTCACCGCTGATGCCGCACCTGATGTACCAGTGGCTGCGGGGCAGAGCAAGATCGCGTTGGCCGCAACGCGTCGTCGAGACTCGAGCGTTGACGCTGGAGCCCGATACGCCGTGGAAGAGCGCCGCGCCGGACGGAACGTTCTACGCCAGTTTTGCGACCTGGACCTGCCCCATCAACTGCGTCGAGCCGCGCGTCTGCCCGCATACGCGAGGCGAGCGAACCTGGACCATGCCGAGTGCCGCGGTCGAGCTCGTGGAGAGATCCGCCGCCGCGGGCGAGCCGTTGCAGGGGCCGGTTATATTTCACTGTAGCCACCGCGCGTTCGGCGTTGGGATGTTCGATACGCGCGACGTGGTTGCCGCCGACAGGCTGGTCCAACGCGTGGCCGCTGACTCAGCCGCGAACGTGCTAGTCGGGACAGTTTCACATTGCCACGGTGCGTTCAACGTACTTCACGTCGGCGCTGAAACCTCATAGAAATTCATGAGCAAGACTTTTGAATATGACGTCATAATCGTCGGTGCCGGCCCCGCTGGAATGACCGCGGGGATGTACGCCGGACGGTCGATGTTGAAGACAGTCATCATCGAGCGCGGTGGTTCGGGCGGAGAGCTGCTCAACACCGAAGCGATCGAGGACTATCCGGGCTTCGAGCACATCGAAGGCTGGGATCTCGCGCAGCGCTTCGAGAACCACGCAAAGAAATTTGGTGCTGAATTTCATCAGGGCGTCGTTCTCACGGTAAGACGCCTCGAGGATGCAACATTCGAGGTGGAGACCGAGTCGGGCGACGTGTACCACGCACCGACCGTGATCATCACGGCCGGCGGCACACCGATCAAGCTTGGCGTCCCCGGCGAGGCCGAGTATGCAGGGAAGGGTGTCTCCTACTGCGCCATCTGCGACGGAGCCTTCTTCAAGGGGCACGTCATCGCAGTTGTCGGCGGCGGTGATGCCGCCGCTGAAGAAAGTGACTTCCTCACGCGCTACGCTGACAAGGTCTATCTGATCCATCGCCGCGATGAATTGCGCGCCTCCAAGATTCTGCAGAAGCGGCTGTTCGAAAACCCCAAGATCGAAGTGATCTGGGACACTCTCGTCGAGCGCGTCGAGGCGGACGAGCATGGGTTCGTGAACAATCTCAAGCTCCGCAACGTGAAGACGGGCGCCGAGAGCAATCTTGCCGCCACTGCGATGTTCGTGTTCATCGGATTCCGTCCCAATACGGGCATCATCGAAGGCCACGTCGATCACGACGAGATGGGCTACCTGCTGACCGACACGAACATGGAGACGTCGATCGACGGACTGTTCGCGGCGGGTGATGTCCGGTCCCAGCTCACGCGCCAGGTCACGACGGCGGCTGGCGATGGAACGACCGCAGCGATAGCTGCGGAGAAGTATCTCGCTTCACTGCGCGATTCGTCCGTCGGCCGAATCGTGGCTACGGGCGGATACGCGGTGTGAAGATTCTGTCGCGTACCGTCGGCGCGTTCCAGGAGAACTCGTATCTCGTCGTCGACGAGGAAACCGGCGACGCCGTGATCATCGATCCCGGTGCCGATGCCGACGAGCTTCTGGATATGATCGAGTCGAGCGGCGCGACGCTTCGTGCGGTGTGGATCACGCATGGGCATCTGGATCACATCGGCGCCATCTCCGCGATCCGTCGCAGCTTCGCGGGCGTGCCCGTGCACCTTCATCCACTCGACCGGCTCGTTTACGATGCGCAATCGTTCTTCGCGGAATCGTACCAGGTGCCGTTCGAGCAGCCAGAGCCACCCGACGAGGATCTCGCCCACGGCGACATTCTCCGCGTCGGGAATCTATCGTTCGACGTCCTTCATCTCCCGGGTCACAGTCCCGGCCACGTCGTGTTCCACGGCAATGGCATCGTGCTGGGCGGCGATGTTCTGTTTGCGGGATCGATCGGACGCACCGATCTCCCGATGGCGAATCCCGCACACATGCAGGAATCATTGCGCACAATGGCAGCACTTCCTCGTGAGACCGTCGTCTATCCCGGCCACGGCGCCCCGACGACGATCGGCGACGAGCTCAACAGCAACCCTTTTCTGAACGGAATAGCAAATGTCAAACGCAACGCGGATTGAGAAGGACCCACTGGGCGAGCTCGCCGTACCCGCTGACGCGATGTACGGCGTGCAGACTCTGCGCGCGGTCCAGAACTTCCCAATCAGCGGTATTCGTCCGCTTCCCGCGTTCGTCGATGCGGTCGTACGCATCAAGCGGGCGGCAGCACTGACCCACAAGGAAACCGGCCGCCTGGAAGCTCGTCTTGCCGACGCAATCGTCGCAGCCGCCGACGAAGTGCTCGGCGGCCGGTGGCGCGACCAGTTCATCGTCGATGTGTACCAGGCTGGCGCCGGCACGTCGCATAACATGAACATCAACGAAGTGCTCGCCAATCGCGCCAACGAGATGCTCGGCAGCGAGCGCGGCAAGTATTCACCAGTTCATCCGAACGATCACGTCAACATGGCGCAGTCCACGAACGACGTGATTCCAACGGCGATCCGAATCGCGTGCATCGCGCAGCTTCCACAGTTGAACGACTCGATTCAGTCTCTGATCGACGCGCTGGCCAAGAAGGGCCGGGAATTCGACGGCATAGTGAAGGCTGGGCGCACGCATCTTCAGGATGCGATGCCGATCCGGTTGGGACAGGAGTTCACCGCATTCGCCGGAACGCTGGCGCGGAATCTCAAGCGCGTCAACCAGGCCGCCGACTATCTGCGTGATCTGGGAATCGGCGGCAGCGCCGTCGGCACCGGCGTCAACGTCGAGCCGCAGTATCCCGCGCTGATGGTGAAGTACCTCAACACCATGATGGACGGCAACCTCCGCCCAGGGTCGGATCGAATTCAGCTCATGCAGAGCATGGGTGACGCCGCTGCCTTCAGCGCGGCGATGAAGGTGCTCGCGCTCGATCTCAGCAAGATCGCGAGCGATCTCCGTATCATGGTGAGCGGCCCACGCACGGGTCTCGACGAAATCACGTTGCCGGCGGTACAGCCGGGATCGTCGATCATGCCCGGCAAGATCAATCCGTCAATCGCGGAGATGGTGAATCAGGTCTGCTTCCAGATCGTTGGTCTCGACGCCTGTGTTGCAGCGGCAGCCGAGCACGGTCAGCTGGAGCTGAACGTCATGATGCCGGTGATCGCATACAATGTTCTGCTCGCAGAGCACATACTCGCCACTGCGTCGCGCACGTTCGCGGAGAAGTGCGTCGCGGGAATCCAGGCCAACGCAGAACAGTGCGCGTACTGGGTCGAGCGTTCAGCAGCGCTCGCGACGGCACTTGCGCCGCAGATCGGTTACGCGAAGGCGGCCGACATCAGCAAGCGATCGGTCAAGGAAGGAGTTCTGATCCGAGATCTCGTCAAGCGCGAGCACGTGCTCCCGGATAGCGAGATCGATGATGTGCTGGATCTCAAGAGGATGACAGAAATCGGGGTGCCTGGGACTCACTGACGAATCTTGGGTGTCGGGCACGGATGCATCCGTGCCCGACATGCGCTTGCCATCGTTACGGGTGGCGAGCCTTGGTTTAGGTGGGTGGGTACTTGCCTGCTGGTGATCAATTATCTAATATGCTAATTAACTAATTTCTGAGACTCCGATGCTCACCGCGCTTCTCCTGACGGCACTCTCGCTTGCGCCCATGCCTCAGCACCAGGACAGCATTCCGTCCGTTCCGATAACTCTCAAGACGCCAACGGGCGATATCGCGGGGTCGCTCGTGGTCGGGACCGGAACGGCCCCACAGCCGGTCGTCTTGATCATCGCCGGATCCGGTCCCACGGACCGGGATGGAAACTCGCCCGCGCCAGTCGCGCCGGGCAGGACGCTCCACACGGATTCATACAAGCTGCTCGCCCAGGCACTCGCGGCGAACGGCATCGCGTCGGTGCGTTACGACAAGCGCGGAATAGGTGCAAGCGCGAAGGCGATGTCGGGAATGAAGGAGGACGACTACCGCTTTGACATGGGAGTGGACGACGCCGCTGCCTGGATCCGCATGCTGCGCGCGGATCCGCGGTTCTCCAGGGTCGTGGTAGTCGGCCACAGTGAAGGGTCGCTGGTCGGAATGATCGCAGCACAACGCGCGCAAGCCGACGGATTCGTCTCGCTCGAGGGTGCAGGGCGTCCTGCTGCCGACATACTGCGTGAGCAGCTCACGGCGGCCGGACTGCCACCGGCAATGTTCGAATCCACTCTCGATTCGCTCGTCGCCGGCAGGACAGTCGCCAACACGCCGCCCGCACTCGCTTCAGTGTTCCGCGCGAGCGTGCAGCCTTACATGATCTCGTGGTTCAAGTACGATCCGGCCGCTGAGCTCGCGAAGTTGCCGTACGCAACGCTCGTGATTCAGGGGACGCACGACGTGCAGGTTTCCGCGAAGGACGCGGCGCTGCTGGCGGCCGCGCCCGGCGCGACGCTCGTCACGGTCGATGGAATGACGCACGTGCTGAAGTTCGGGCCGGCTGACAAGGCGGAGCAGGTGACGACGGTGTATTCCGATCCGGGAATTCCGATCGCGCCCCAGGTGGTCTCAGCGATCGTGGCGTATGTTCGCGCCGCACCACACGCACGGTGACTGACGCCTTCCGTGCACTCGCGGATCCGACGCGCCGCGCAATTCTCGACCTTCTCCGCGGCGGCTCGCTCACGTCCGGAGAAATCGCGGAGCAATTCGGTTCATCCTGGCCAACGATCTCGCGTCATCTGAGCGTACTGAAAGACGCGGGTCTCATCAACGCGGAAAAGGAAGGACAGTTCATGCGCTACGAACTCGCGACGACGGTGTTTCAGGATGTGTTGCAGAAGCTTGCGTCGTGGACCAAACCTCAGGCAGCGGAGTCGGAACAAGATGCGTGACCATGGTCGACTGATTTCGTTTCTAATGGTCGTTGCGGCGTTCGCGATTTCGATCGTGGCATTTCCGCATCTGCCCGCGATTGTCCCGACGCATTGGGGGGTTTCCGGAGCGCCGGATCACTTTGGCAGCAGGGTCCAGGGCGCGTTTCTTCTTCCAGTGGCGATGTTGGCTGCGTGGATCATCGTGGGCTTCGTGCCGCGTTACGATCGATCGTTGTTCATCAGGTATGACGACCGCGAATCGGACGACTCCACTGCTCGTCCAGCATACAACGTCGTCATCGTTGCCGTCATCGCATCGATGCTCGCGATCCACGCTTTCGCGATAACGAGCTCGCTCGGGCTCCTTGCGCAGAAAAGACTCCCGCTTCTCCTCGCGTTGATCGTCTCGATAGCCATGATCCTGATCGGCAACTATCTCCCGCAGGTAACACGGCGCAACGCGTTCATCGGCGTGCGTTTTCCGTGGGCATACGCAAGTGAGGAGGTATGGCGTCGAACCCAGCGTGCTGGCGGGTATGGCATGGTCACGGCAGGAATCCTCGGAATGATCGGTGCTGTTGCGTTTCCACAGTCAGCCCTGAAGCCGCTCCTTGCGGCCCTTCTGGCGCAGTTGGTCGTCGTCGCCATCTACTCGTATTCCATCGCTCATTCGAGCAAGGTGCCCTGAGGTTCGGCCGCAAGGACTTGCTCGGAGCCCTGCCGGCCGGTATCCTCCAAGGATGCGGATCACTACTTGGGCTGAATACGGTGTAATCTGCGCGCTGCACCTGGCGCGTCGGTCCGAAGACGGTCCCGTGACCGGACGCGACATCGCCGCACAGGAGCGCTTGCCGGCGGATTACGTCGAACAGATCCTCCTCAGGCTCCGTCGCGCCGACGTCATCAAGAGCGTGCGCGGTGCCCGCGGCGGTTACATGCTGGCGCGGCCGTCCAGCGAGATCACCATCCGCGACGTGATCCACGCCTCCGAGCTGGAGACGTTCGACCTGCACTGCGTCAGTCATCCGGTCGAGGAGATGCGTTGTGCTGCGTCACACAACTGCAGCATCCGTCCCATCTGGGTGATGCTGCAGCAGAAGATCGACGACGTCCTGGACAGCGTTCATCTCTCCGACCTGCTGCACGACGAGCCGACCGTGCGCGAGCGCATCGGGCTGCCGATTCTGGAAACGGTCTAGCAGGTTCGGACCGGCTCTCCCTGCACACGGGGCGCCAGCGGGCGGCTGGCACGGATCCACTTTACAGGCGGCGCGCATGCTCGGGGCGGGACTCGAACCCGCACGGCCTCTCGGCCACAGCGTTCTGAGCGCTGCGTGTATACCAGTTTCACCACCCGAGCGAAGCGGCTGAGTGCCGCACTACGCTGTCTGCCGCCTGGCGCCTGTCCCATCCGGAATTCGAATCAAATGGGGCGCAGATTCCCGAGAGCGGTGTCACACTCACCGGAAGCCTCTCAACATAGCCGCACGGACGGGGTGGCGCAACGCCGCCCCACACACCTAACTTGACAGCCATGCCCGACGTTACCGCCACGCCGGCGCGCCAGTCAATTGCGAAGAACCGCAGGGCGTCGCACGACTATCAACTCCTCGAGACCTGGGAAGCGGGCATCGCGCTCACGGGTACCGAAGTGAAGGCGCTGCGTGACGGGAAGGCAAACATCTCCGACGCCTACGGCATTGTTCGCGATGGTGAAGTCTATCTGCTCAACCTCCACATCTCTCCGTACGAGCGCGGCGGCTACGTCAACCACGAGCCGACGCGTACGCGCAAGCTTCTGCTGCACAAAAAGGAGATTCGCAAGATGATCGGAGCCGTCGAGCGGCAGGGCCTTACACTCGTTCCCCTGGAGCTCTACTTCAAGGGCGGCCGCGCCAAGGTCGCTCTCGCGCTCGGCAAGGGCAAGAAACTGCACGACAAGCGAGAAGACGCTCGCAAGCGCGACGACGAACGCGACATGGCGCGCGCCATGCGGCGTTCGTGAGGCGTTCATGATCGTAGCGGGGCTGGTTCTGCTGCTCCAGACAGCTGCAACCGTTGGTCGTCAGACGAACGCTCGCGCGCAGCCTGTTCCGGCGCCGCCTGAATCGGTCGTCGTGCGCACGCCCGCGCGTACAACCACGTTGCGGCTCGTCGACACGGCGGGCGTCGTCGGCGTCGATGCCGGCAAGCTCGCAGCCGCACTCGGTGGCACGTTCAAGCTCACATCGCCAAGCCACTATTCACTGACCGTCGGCGACTCGCACATCAGCTTCACCGATGCGGTGCCGTTCGCGGGCGACGACTCGACGATAGTTCCGCTGACGTCGCCGCCGCGCGTCGTCGGCAGGAATGTCATCCTCCCGTTCTTCGTCGTGACGGAGCTGGTGCCGCGTTTTTTTTCTGACTACATGTACGACCAGGATTTGCACGAGGTACGCCAGTTCAACAGTGCTGCGCGCCGAGTGCAGGCGCCAGCGACAGCGCCACCCGATACGCCCGCGGCTGGCGCGACGCCGCGCGAGATCGGCGAGGCTGCGGCCATAGCACGGGTCGCGTCTGAGACGCCCATCCGGGTCAAGCGGCCGGGCCATCGGCTGATCGTCGTCGATGCCGGACACGGCGGCGTCGATCCCGGCATGCATGGACCGATCGGCGGCGGCCCGCAGATCCTGGAGAAGAACATCACCCTCGCCGTGTCGAAAATGCTCGCTACTGCGCTGCGCGAGGAGGGCGCCGATGTGTTGATGACACGCACCACGGACACGCTGATCGGTCTGTACGATCGCGGCCCGATCGCCAACAAGGCACGCGGCGACATCTTCGTCTCGATTCACGTCAACGCGACGGGCCAGCGCGGCGCCGCCGCTGCGCGCGACCGCGGCTATGAGACGTACTTCCTTGCCGAAGCGAAGACGGAAGATGCAAAGCGTGTGGAGCGCATGGAAAACGAAGCAGTGCGCTTCGAGACCGCCGATCCGAACACGAAGAAGGGCGATCCGCTCAACTTCATTCTCAACGACATGGCGCAGAACGAGCACCTGCGCGAGAGCGCAGATCTCGCAGAGCAGATCGAGTCGGGATTTCGCTCCTTCCATCCCGGCCCGGATCGCGGCGTTCAGCAGGCCAACTTCGCCGTCCTGCGCGGTGCATTCATGCCTGCTGTGCTGGTCGAGATCGGATTCGGCACGAACAGGTCCGAGGCTGCGTACATTAGTGATCCGGACAATGAGCGAAAGATCGCACGGTCGATAGCAAAATCGATAATGGCGTACATGGATAGATACGACGCACGCGTTGGCGGCGGGAGCGCTGCGAAGTGACCGATCTTCGGGTGACGGCAGCTGGCATACAGTTCCAGAACCCGATCATCCTTGCATCCGGAACCGCTGCATTCGGTCGCGCGCTCGACGGTGTCGTAAATCTCGATGCGCTCGGCGGCATCGTCACGAAGGCCGTCAGTCTGGAGCCACGAGGCGGCAACCTCGCGCCTCGCGTCGCGGAGTTCGAAGGCGGAATGCTCAACGCCGTGGGACTCGCCAATCCCGGCGTCGAGGCGGTGAAGCGAGATGATCTGCCGTGGCTCGCCCAGCACGTGAAGCGCGCGCGCGTGATCGTGAACGTGGTCGGGAGCCGGACCGAAGACTTCGCCGATGTAGTGCGTCATCTGGATGACGCCGACATCATCAGCGCGTTCGAGCTCAACGTCAGCTGTCCAAACGTTCGCGCCGGCGGAATCGAATTCTGTGCCGACAGCACGTCGCTCGCGGCAGTCGTTTCCGGCGCAAGATCGGCGACGCGGAAACCGATCTTCGTCAAACTGTCACCCGTGCTGCCGAACATCGGCGATGCGGCGCTCACGGCTGCTGCAGCTGGCGCCGACGGAATCACGGTGGTGAACACGCTGCCGGGACTCGTGATCGACATCGATGCCCGTCGCCCGCGGATCGGGTTCGGCAGCGGCGGCGCGAGCGGACCGGGACTGCTCCCGGTAGGCGTGCTGGCGACGCATCGCGTGCGCAGCGCGGTGTCGCTTCCGATTATCGGTGTGGGCGGGGTGACATCCGCGAGTGACGCACTTCAATACATGATCGCCGGCGCATCTCTGGTCGCAATCGGCACCGCAAGCCTGCGCGATCCGCGCACTGCGGAACGTGTCGTGCGCGACCTGTCGCACTGGTGTGACGAGCACGATGTGAGTGCGATTCAGGACATCATCGGCACCCTGCAGTGGCCGGCATGACGGGAGCCGGCCACGCGACCCCGATCGTCGCGCTGGACTTCTGGATGCCCGACGCTGCACTGCAGATGGTCGACCTGCTCGGCGACCGGTGCGATTTCTACAAGGTCGGAGGCGAGCTCTTTACCGTGGCGGGACCGACCATCGTCCGGCAGCTGGTCGCGCGCGGCAAGCGTGTATTTCTCGATCTCAAGTTCCACGACATTCCCAACACCGTCGAGAAGGCCGTCGCGGCGGCCGCGGAGCTGGGGGCCTCGATAGTCACCGTTCACGCGAGCGGCGGCGTGCGAATGATCCGGGCGGCCGTGGGAATCGCCGGACCGGATTGCGAGGTCTTCGCGGTGACCGTCCTGACGTCGCTTACCGGTGCCGATCTGGACGAGGCGTGGGGCGGGGACCGGGGCGAGGGGTCCGCCGATCTCACGCCTGACGTCCTGCGGCTGGCCAGGCTGGCGCAGGGGGCCGGCGCGGCCGGGGTGGTCTGCAGCGGTCTGGAGGCTCCCGTGCTCAGGGACAGCTTCGGCTCAGCGCTCAAGCTTCTGGTGCCGGGGGTTCGGCTACCCGGGAGCGACAGGGGCGATCAGAGCCGGGTTGTGACGCCGGCCGAGGCGGCGCGGGGCGGCGCGTCGTATGTGGTGTTGGGGCGGACCGTTACGTCGGCGCATGACCCCGCCGCAGCGATGGATCAGGCGGTTGCGTCCCTGGCCTGACCGGACTATTTTCAAAGGCTGACCCAAAATTCGGAGCAGTTCGTGAAAGTACGTAGCAGCGTCAAGCCGATATGCGAGCATTGCAAGGTGATCAAGCGCCAGGGCGTGATCAGGATCATCTGCAGCCGCAATCCCAAGCATAAGCAGCGTCAGGGTTAACTAATGGCTCGTATTGCGGGCGTGGATCTTCCGCGCGACAAGAAGCTCGAGATCGGGCTTACTTACATATTCGGCATCGGTCGCAAGACCGCTCAGTCCATTCTCGAATCGACGGGAGTGAGTCCGGCGCAGCGCGTCCGCGATCTGAGCGATGCTGACACGAACAAGCTTCGCCAGGCCATCGAGCGCGACCTCAAGGTCGAGGGCGCTCTTCGGACCGAAGTCGCGATGAACATCAAGCGCCTCATGGACATCGGCTCGTATCGCGGCACGCGTCATCGCCGCGGTCTGCCGGTTCGTGGGCAGCGCACGCACACTAACGCCCGCACCAAGAAGGGGCCGCGCCGCGCGATCGCCGGCAAGAAGAAGGTCACGAAGTAACACATGGCAACTGCGAAGAAAGTAAAGAAGATCGTCGAGGCCGAAGGCCTCGCTCACGTGTCGGCGACGTTCAACAACACTACCATCACGATCACGGACAACCGGGGCAACACGATCTCGTGGAGCTCGTCAGGAAAGGCCGGATTCAAGGGGTCCAAGAAGTCCACGCCGTTTGCCGCGACCGTTGCGGGCGAGCAGGCTGGACGCGAGGCCTTCTCGGCTGGTGTCCGCCGCGTGAATGTGCGCGTGCAGGGACCGGGCTCCGGTCGCGAGTCCGCCATTCAGGCGCTCGCCACCGCTGGTCTGCAGGTCAAGTCGATTCGCGACGTAACACCGATCCCACACAATGGTTGCCGTCCGCCCAAGCGGCGGAGGGTTTAGTACATGCGTTACACAGGACCAAGCTGCCGTCAGTGCCGCCGCGAGGGGACCAAGCTCTTCCTCAAGGGCACCAAGTGCTTCACCGAGAAGTGCCCCGTCGAGCGTCGCCCGACACCGCCCGGCCAGCATGGCGCGAGCGTTGCCCGTCGCCGCAAGGTTTCGGAGTACTCCAAGCAGCTCCGTGAGAAGCAGAAGATCAAGCGCATCTATGGCGTGAGTGAGAAGCAGTTCCGCAACACGTTCGAGCGCGTCACGACGCTGCCCGGCGTGACCGGACACAATCTTCTCGCCGCACTCGAGAGCCGTCTGGACAACATCATCTACCGCATGGGCTTCGCGCAGAGCCGCAAGGCAGCTCGCCAGCTCGTTCGTCACCGTCACGTCGAGGTGAACGGCCGGTCGGTGGACGTTCCGAGCTTCCTCGTGCAGCCTGGGCAGGAAGTGCGCGTTCGCGCCAAGTCGCGCGAGCAGGCCTCGATCATCGTTTCGATGGATCAGGCTTCGCGCGGCGCTCCGCTCTCGTGGATCGCCGTCGACAAGGAGTCGTTCAGTGGCCGGATGCTGGAGCGTCCGACCCGCCCGAACATCCCGATCGCCGCGCAGGAGCAGTTGGTCGTGGAGTTGTATTCGAAGTAGGGCGTGGATGTTGTAGGGGCGGGCCCCCGTGCCCGCCCGCCGTTCGACGACGTTTTAGGATTTGTGCCAGCCCGGAGATGGGGCAGGCACGGGGGCCTGCCCTTACGATTTTCGTATCGATCAGGCATCCCGGCAGGTGTAGTGACGAGGCCCTAACCTTCGTACCGACTTACCACGCGTTAGGGGCGGGGTAACGGTTAAATCAGACAAACATCATGGCTAACGCAATCGATCTCCGCGGGCTCGTACGCCCGCAGCTGGTAGAGTCCACCAAGCGCGAGGACACACCCAATGTCGCCGAGTTCCGGCTGCAGCCGCTCGAACGCGGCTTCGGCTACACACTCGGCAACGCAATGCGCCGCATGCTTCTGTCATCGCTGCGCGGCTCTGCCGTTTGGGGTTTCCGCATCGATGGCGTCGTACACGAGCACCAGACCATTCCGGGTGTCGTGGAAGACGTCCACCAGATCATCGCGAACCTCAAGACGCTCGTCCTGAGTCTCGACGATGCGACGGAGACGACCGTCGTTCGCGTCACCAAGAGCGGACCGGCTGCGATCAAGGCAAGCGACATTACCGGAGCGGCCGGACTCACTGTTCTCGAGCCCGACCATCATCTCTTCACGCTGCAGGACGATCGCGACATCACCTTCGAGCTGTACGTGAACCACGGCCGTGGTTATGTCGAGGCCGATCAGCACGTCGCCGACCGGAATCTTCCGGTTGACCTCGTCCGCATCGACTCGATCTACAACCCGGTTCGTCGCTGCAACTTCAGCGTTGACGCGACCCGCGTCGGCCAGCGCACAGACTACGATCGTCTTACGCTGCTCGTCGAGACCAACGGCACGATCGCACCGGAAGAAGCGGTGAGCTATGCCGCAGCCCTGGCGCAGACGCACTTCCAGTACTTCGCGGGCTTCGGCTCGCACACGTCGGCTCCGATCACGGCGGCCAGCGAGATGGGCGGCAACGACGCAGCCCGGCTCGCGCAGCTGCTCTCGACGCCGATCGAAGATCTCGAGCTCTCCGTACGCTCGGTCAACTCGCTCAAGAACAGCGAGATCCGGACGCTCGGCGATCTCGTCAAGCGCACCGAGGATCAGATCCTCGATGTCAAGAATTTCGGCAAGAAGTCGCTCAATGAAATTGCAGAGCTGCTCGAGCGCGAGAATCTGAACTTCGGCATGAAGTTCGAGCAGTCTGAAGAAGGCGTGCGGATCACGGATCGGGGCACCCCCCCGAACCGCGCCGCGCTCGCCGAGGCCGCCATCGGCGACGACGACGAATAACGTGTACGGGCAGGCCCCCGTGCCTGCCCTAATTGGACCCTTGAGGATTTTTTAGATGCGACATAGAAAAGTCGGCCGGCAACTTCGGCGCACCCCCGAGCAGCGTCTCGCTCTGCTTCGGAACCTTGCGCAGTCGCTGATCCAGCACGGCGCGATCGAGACGACGGAAGCCAAGGCCAAGGAGCTGCGGCCGTTCGTCGAGAAGCTCATCACGAAGGCGAAGGAAGGCACGCTTCACTCGCGCCGTCTTGCGGCTCGTCACGTGCAGCAGCGCACCGTGAACGACAAGCTGTTCCAGGAAGTCGCACCCAAGTTCGCGACGCGCCAGGGCGGCTACACGCGCATCCTCAAGACTGGCCATCGCAAGGGTGACGGCGCCGAGATGGCCCGTATCGAGCTCATGCCGGAGACCAAGTGAAGATGAAGAGCCAACTCGCTGAAAAGCGCACCAAGGCGATCGAGCGGAACAAGTGTTACGCATGTGGCAAGGGCGTTACATTCGGTAACAACGTCTCGCACGCCAACAACAAGACGCGCCGCACCTGGAAGCCGAATCTTCAGGTAGCACGCGTCGCCGTCGCCGACAAGATCGTCAAGGTCAAGGTCTGCACGAGCTGTCTCGCCGCCGGCAAGATTGTCCGCGCGCCGCGGAGTCAGGCGGTAGCCTGAACGCCCTGCCGGCTTCAGATTCCTCCTCATTCGGGGCGACTCGTCAGTCGCCCCGTTTTTGTATCTTAGAAGGTCGAAATGCCCAAGCGTACTGATATCCATCGCATCCTCGTCATTGGCTCCGGACCGATCGTCATCGGTCAGGGCGCCGAGTTCGATTACTCGGGCACCCAGGCGACGAAGGCTTTGAAGGAAGAGGGATACGAGGTGATTCTCATCAACTCGAATCCCGCCACCATCATGACCGATCCGGAGTTCGCGGACGCGACCTACGTCGAGCCCGTCACACCGCGGTTCGTCGAGCTCGTGATCGAGAAGGAGCGCCCCGATGCGCTGCTGCCGACAATGGGCGGCCAGACCGCGCTCAACGTCGCGATGGCGCTGTCGCAGAACGGCGTGCTCGAGAAATACGGCGTCGAGCTGATCGGCGCCGACGAGCGTGCGATACGCACCGCCGAGGATCGCGCCCTGTTCAACGAGGCGATGAAACGCATCGGACTGCAGGTCGCGCGCGGCGGAACGGCGACGACGTTCGAGGAAGCACTCGTGCTGGTGGAGGACACCGGCTTCCCGTCGATCATCCGACCTGCGTTCACGCTCGGCGGCAGCGGCGGTGGCATCGCTTACAATCGCGATGAGTTCGAGGAGATCGTGAAGCGCGGACTCGATCTTTCGCCGATGAGCCAGGTGCTCGTGGAGCGCAGTCTCATCGGGTGGAAGGAATTCGAGCTGGAAGTGATGCGCGATGCGGCGGACAACGTGGTCATCGTGTGCTCCATCGAGAATATCGATCCGATGGGTGTGCACACGGGCGACTCGATTACCGTCGCGCCGGCGATGACGCTCACCGATCGCGAGTATCAGGTGATGCGCGACGCTTCCGTGGCAATCATACGCGAGATCGGTGTCGCCGCAGGCGGATGCAACATCCAGTTCGCGGTGAATCCTGCCGACGGAGAGATGATCGTCATCGAGATGAATCCGCGCGTGTCGCGCTCATCCGCACTCGCGTCCAAGGCTACCGGATTCCCGATCGCGCGCATCGGCGCCAAGCTCGCCGTGGGCTACAGACTGGACGAGATCCCGAACGACATCACGGGCACCACGCCGGCGTCGTTCGAGCCAGTGCTCGATTACGTAGTCGTCAAGTGCCCACGCTTCGCGTTCGAGAAATTCACATCCGCAAAGGCACACCTCACCACGCAGATGCAATCTGTCGGTGAGTCGATGGCGATCGGCCGTACGTTCAAGGAAGCATTCCAGAAGGGGCTGCGCGCACTCGAG
Organism: Gemmatimonadota bacterium; assembly: GCA_027307165.1. GTDB lineage: Bacteria > Gemmatimonadota > Gemmatimonadetes > Gemmatimonadales > Gemmatimonadaceae > Fen-1247. Next base: position 162,319 of record DAHUXM010000021.1, read on the forward strand.
ACTGGCCGTTACGGTTGGGAAGTTGGCGCTCGTCTCATCGACGATCGCCTCGCCGACGACTCCGCGGATACGTTGCGTGCCGCGCTGCGCCAGCCGACGCCGGAGCGCTTGTTTCAGATCAAGCGCGCCATGCTCGCCGGCTTTGCTGTCGCCGAGATATTCGAGCTCACGTGGATCGATCCGTGGTTTCTGGAGCAGCTGCACGAGCTGATCGAGGCGGAGCGTAGATGGAGCGCGTTGCCGGAAGTCACGGCGACCGAGATGCGTCGCATGAAGCGCATGGGTTTTTCGGATCGCCAGCTTGGCAACCTGCGCAGCGTGTCCGAGGGCGAGATGCGCGCACAGCGCTGGGCGCTCGGCGTGCGTCCTGCCTACAAGATGGTGGACACGTGCGCCGGTGAGTTCCCGTCTGCGACGCCGTACCTGTACGGCTCGTACGACGAAGAGAGCGAGGCACCGCCAACAGGCCGCAAGTCCATCGTCATACTCGGCAGCGGTCCGAATCGCATTGGTCAGGGCGTCGAGTTCGATTACTGCTGTGTGCGCGCGTCACTCGCGCTGCGCGAGCAGGGTTTCGAGACGATAATGATCAACTCGAATCCGGAAACGGTCTCGACTGACTTCGATATCTCCGACAAGCTGTATTTCGAGCCGTTGACGCTCGAGCACGTACTCGAAATCGTCGATCGTGAACAGCCGGTCGGAGTGATCGTACAGCTCGGCGGTCAGACGCCGCTCAAGCTGACGCGCGGGCTCGAAGCCGCGGGAGTTCCGATACTCGGCACATCGCCCGACGCGATCGATGTCGCGGAGGACCGCCAGCGTTTCGACGCGATAGCGCGCAAGCTTGGAATTCGGCAGCCTGAGAATGGAACGGCGACCAGCGTTGCTGGAGCAGTGGAAGCCGCGACGAGAATCGGCTATCCCGTGCTGGTGCGACCGTCGTACGTACTTGGCGGACGGGCGATGGAGATCGTGTACGACGAGGATTCTCTGCGCGACTACTTCGAGCGCGCGGTGCGTGTATCGGAAGACCGGCCGGTTCTGATCGACCAGTTTCTGGAAGATGCATTCGAGGCCGACGTCGATGCGATATCGGATGGTGATCAGGTTGTCATCGGCGGAATCATGCAGCACATCGAGGACGCAGGTATTCACTCCGGTGATTCCGCGTGCGTTCTCCCGCCGTACCTGATCGGCGAGGACGAGCAGGAAGCGATGCGCGCGCATACTGTTGCGCTGGCCGAGGCGCTCGGTGTCATCGGACTGATCAACGTGCAGTACGCCATCAAGAACGGCGTGGTGTACGTGCTGGAAGTGAATCCGCGCGGCAGTCGCACGATTCCATTTGTGTCGAAGACCATCGGTGTGCCACTCGCGTCGATCGCGGCGCGTGTCATGGCCGGTGAGAAGCTCGCCGACATCGGCTTCACTGAAGAAGTACTCCCGCCGTATGTCGCCGTGAAGGAAGCCGTCTTCCCATTCAACAAGTTCCGCGAGTTCGATCCGATACTCGGGCCCGAGATGCGATCGACGGGCGAAGTGATGGGGACCTCCGAGTCGTTCGGAACCGCGTTCTACAAGGCGCAGCTGGCCGCAGATAACGGCTTGCCGATGAGCGGCGGCATATTCGTGTCGGTGAATGACTCCGACAAGGCATCAGTTACGCCGATCGTGCGCAGATTCCACGAGCTCGGCTTCACCGTGCACGCGACAGAGGGGACCGGCCGCCATCTGCGCAAGCTCGGCATTCCGGTGACGAGGGTATACAAGGTGCATGAGGGCCGGCCACACGTGATCGACCTCATCGTGAACGGAACTGTCCAGCTTCTCATCAACACGCCAATGGGCAAGCGCGCACAGAAGGACGACTACTCCATGCGCCAGGCCGCGATAGCGCACCATGTACCGTACACGACGACGCTGTCTGCCGCCAGCGCCGCTTGTGACGCAGTGCTCGCGATGCGATCGCGCCCTGCGTCGGTCACTTCGCTGCAGGAATGGCACTCGCGCATCGAGCGCCCCGTCGAGGCGCGATGAGCGACGACGTTTTCATTCACGAATCGGCGTACGTCGATGAAGGTGCGCAGATCGGCGCCGGAACTCGTGTGTGGCATTTCTGTCACATACTCGGTGGCGCCGTAATCGGCGAGCGGTGCTCGCTGGGCCAGAACGTCGTCGTCATGAACGGCACGCGTATCGGCACCAACGTCAAGATCCAGAACAACGTTTCCATCTACGAAGGCGTCACGCTCGAAGATGACGTGTTTTGCGGACCGTCGATGGTGTTCACCAACGTCATCAATCCGCGCAGCCACGTCTCTCGGAAGAACGAATACCGCGCAACTCTCGTCAAGCGCGGTTCGTCCATCGGAGCAAACGCGACGATCATCTGCGGCTCCACGTTGGGAGAGTTCTGTTTCATCGGCGCGGGAGCAGTCGTGTCGAAGGACGTTCCGCCATACGCGCTGATGGTCGGCGTGCCTGCACGACGAGTGGGTTGGGTATGCGAGTGTGGCGAGAAGCTTCCGGCTGGAGATGCACCGGGTTGTGAGGCGTGTGGCAAGCAGTACGTGAATCACGGCAACACCATCGCCCGTGTCTGAGACATTTCGCGTAGCGCTGGTCGGTTGCGGTCGCATCGCGAAGAATCATTTCGACGCGATAGAGCGCGTCGACGGGCTGGACCTTGTAGCTGTGGCCGATGTCGTTCAGGCACGGGCAGAGGCCGCCGGCGCGGCGAATGGCGTTCCTGCCTTCGCGTCGCTGGCCGAGATGATGGCCGCAGTGGATTGCGACATCGTTACCGTCGCGACACCGTCCGGATTGCATCCCGTGCATGGAATCGAAGCTGCGCGCGCGGGGAAGCATGTGGTTAGCGAGAAGCCGATGGCCATCTCACTTGCCGGTGCAGACTCGCTGATCGATGCGTGCTCCGAAGCCCGTGTCAGGCTGTTCGTGGTGAAGCAGAACCGGCTGAATCCGGCGATCCAGCTCGTGAAGCGTGCAGTGGAGAAGGGTCGCTTCGGGCGGATCCACTCGGCCAACTGTACTGTGCGATGGGCTCGTCCGCAGGAATACTACGACCAGGCACCGTGGCGCGGTACGTGGGCCATGGACGGCGGTGCATTCATGAACCAGGCGTCGCACTACGTCGACCTGATTCAGTGGCTTGCTGGGCCCGTGGAGAGCGTTGCAGCAATGACCGCGACGCAGGAGCGGAAGATCGAAGCCGAGGACTCCGGCGCCGCGGTGCTGCGGTTCCAGAACGGCGCGATCGGCGTTCTTGACGTGACAATGCTGACGTATCCCAGAAACCTCGAAGGCTCGCTCACGATCCTCGGCAACCGCGGATCCGTGAAGATCGGCGGCACAGCCGTCAATCGGGTGGAGACGTGGCTGTTCGAGGATTACGACGACGACGACAAACTGATCGAGTCAGCTGCCACGACACCGCCCACGGTGTACGGATTTGGTCATCAGGGCTACTACCGGAACGTGCTTCGGGTGCTGCGGGGAGAGGCAGTGCCGGATACCGACGGACGCGAAGGGCGGAAGTCGCTCGAGATCATTCTCGCGATCTACGAGTCGGCCCGGACGGGGAAGGTCGTCAGCCTGTAGGAAGAGGCGTAGACCCCGGGGAAACTCGTCATCCCCGCGAAGGCGCTCTCGGACTCGTCATCCCTGCCGAAATCACTCTCGGACTCGTCATCCCCGCCGAAATCGCTCTCGGACTCGTCATCCCCGCCGAAATCGCTCTCGGACTCGTCGTTCCCGCGAAAGCGGGAATCCATTTGCAGCCGATCAGCTTCGTGCCAGCATTGGACTTGAAGACCGATGACACGGATTCCCGCTTTCGCGGGAATGACGATGGCAGTTGGATTCCTGCAGTCGCGGGAATGACGATCCGACGTGTCAGTCCTTACTCTCCGGCGGCTTGAGACGGGCCGGCTCCGCCAGCAGCTTGGTCATGAACCGCTGGCCCTCCGCCATCCGTTCCACTTCGAGCGCCATTGCCTCGACAGCCCTCTCGATCCGCTCCATCCGCGCCTCGGCAGCCTCTGCTGACTGCAGCGACCGTGGCAGGTTGGCGATCCCCTTCTCGACCCGCTTGCCGTAGGCTCGCGCCATGGGGTAGCCGATTCCCGCGATCGCCGCGATGGCAATGAAAGTGACGTCGCGGATGATAGTGTGGGCGGTGTACGGATCCATCCTTCCTCGCGGCCAGAGTTGCGGGGGCGCACACCTGGCGCCCATAGCGGAAATTAATTGACTTAGGGCGCTCCGACCGGCGATCTTTCCAGGCTGTATCGTCGTTTGTCCGGCCTCCTGACTGGACGGCGCCCGCAACCCCCGAATATCATGGCCGTACCCCTTCTAGACCTCAAAGCCCAACACGGGACGATTCGCGACGAAGTCCTCGCCGCAATCATGCCAATCGTCGACGGGCAGACATTCATACTCGGCGAGCCCGTCGAGCGCCTCGAGAAACAGGTCGCCCAGCTCTCGCACACCAGACATGCGGTAGGCTGCGCCAACGGGACAGATGCGATTCTGCTCGCACTCCGCGCCCTCGACGTCGGACGCAACGACGCAGTAGTTACAACGCCGTTCACGTTCTTCGCGACCGCCGGCGCAATTCACAACGTCGGCGCGCGAACCGTCTTCGCCGACATCGACCCCGATACGTTCAACATCTCTCCCCAAGCCGTCGACGAAACGGTACGCAGCACGCCCGACACCAAGGCCGTCATTGCGGTCGATCTCTTCGGCCAGATGGCAGCGATCGACGAGATCCGGAACGTGCTGCCGCAGGGAATGCCCGTCATCGAGGACGCCGCGCAATCCATCGGCGCGAGCAGACATGTCGACGGACGTCAGGTGATGGCCGGCGAAATCGCTGACATCGGTACGTTCAGCTTCTTTCCGTCCAAGAACCTCGGCGGTTACGGCGACGGCGGCATGACCGTCACTCAGAGCGATGAGCTCGCCGCACGTCTCCGGAGACTCAGGACTCACGGCAGCGTCAAGACGTACTTTCACGAAGAGGTCGGCTACAACAGCAGACTCGATGCGCTGCAGGCCGTAGTGCTGTCCGCCAAGCTGCCGCACCTGGAAGCATGGAGCGCCGCACGTCGTCGCAACGCATCGCTTTACGATAGGGCATTCGCGGATCTCGACGGTGTGCGTACTCCCGTGATCGACAGCAGGAATCAATCGATCTACAACCAGTACACGTTGCGCGCCGCGCGCCGCGACGAGCTTCAGAAATTTCTGAAGAAACGCGGCATCGGCAACTCTGTTTATTATCCGCTGCCGCTGCATCTCCAACCGTGCTTCGCTTACCTCGGTTACGAGGAAGGCGATTTCCCGGAGAGCGAGCGTGCGGCAAAGGAAGTTGTATCGCTACCGGTATACCCGGAGCTTACCGACTCACAGCGCGACGAGGTAATCTCGGCGGTTCGCGCTTTCTACGGCCGTTGAGGGCCCTCCAAACGAATGGATAACAAGCAGCGTCTTCTCGACAAAATCGCCGACCGCAGCGCCGTCATCGGCGTCGTCGGACTTGGCTACGTAGGACTTCCGCTCGCGGTCGAGTTCGCGAAAGCCGGATTCAAGGTCATTGGCTTCGACGTAACAAAGAGCCTGACCGACATGCTCAATACCGGCAAGTCACACATTCAGGACGTTCCATCCGCTGAGCTCGCCGACGTCGTCGGCAGGAAGCTGTTCGAGGCCACGACCGATCCCAAGCGCATCAAGGAGATGGATTGCGTCTCGATCGCCGTTCCGACTCCGCTCGTCAAGACACGCGACCCCGACATGAGCTACGTCGTCGCTGCGACCGCTACCATCAGCGATTACGCCCATCCCGGCATGCTCGTAGTGCTCGAGAGCACGACGTATCCCGGCACCACGCGCGAGCTGATGCAGCCCAAGCTCGAATCCGCCGGCCTCAAGATCGGTAGCGACGTGTTCCTCGCCTTCAGCCCCGAGCGCGTCGATCCCGGCAATCCGGTCTGGCATACCAAGAACACGCCCAAGGTGGTCGGTGGAATAACGCCGGCCTGCACGGAAGTCGCGACTGCGTTGTACCAGAGCTGCCTCGATACGATCGTGCCGGTCAGCTCGACGGAGACGGCAGAGCTTGTGAAGTTGCTCGAGAACACGTTCCGCTCGGTCAACATCGGCCTTGCAAATGAGATGGCGATCGTCTGCGAGAAGCTCGGCGTCAACGTCTGGGAAGTGATCGACGCAGCTGGCACCAAGCCTTTTGGCTTCATGAAGTTCACGCCAGGTCCTGGTATCGGCGGCCACTGCATCCCGCTCGATCCGCACTACCTCGCGTGGAAGATGCGCACGCTCAACTACAAGACGCGCTTCATCGATCTGGCCAGCGAGATCAACTCGCAGATGCCGGCCCTGGTAGTCGAAAAGGTCGCGCAGGCGCTCAATCACGAGCACAAGTCGGTGAATGGCAGCAAGGTTCTCGTGCTCGGCGTCGCTTACAAGAAGAACATCGACGATATGCGTGAGAGTCCGGCACTCGATGTGATCAAGCTGCTGGAGGGACGTGGTGCAAAGGTCTCGTTCCACGACCCGCACGTGCCGACGTTCAGGGAGGACGGTCACACGTTCACGAGCGTCGAGCTGACGGATGCCGTGCTCAAGCACTCGGACGCAGTGGTCATCGTTACCGATCACGACGCAGTGAATTATCAGCGAGTGGTCGATCTGGCGCCCGTTGTAGTGGATGCACGCAATGCCACCAAGGGTCTCACGTCCAAGACCGGGCGCATCGTGCCGCTGTCGGCAGACGCGGCCTAGCGCAACATGAACATCGCCGTAATAGGAACGGGCTATGTCGGCCTGGTCGCCGGGGCGTGCCTCGCCGAAACCGGCAACGCGGTGATCTGCGCCGACCTGGACGAAGGGAAGATCTCGCGCCTCAAGCGAAACGAGATCCCGATCTTCGAGCCGGGCCTGGACGCGATCGTAGAAAGGAACCAGGCTGACGGCCGACTCGTCTTCACCACGGACGTCGAAGCGGCCATCGCCGATGCGGAAGTGGTGTTCATCGCGGTCGGAACGCCGCCGGACGAGGACGGATCAGCGGACCTGTCCCACGTCCTTGCCGTCGCCGACGCCGTCGGGCGCTCGATCACGCGCGAGACTGTCGTCGTCACCAAGTCCACCGTTCCCGTAGGTACCGCTCCGCTGGTCAAGAAGGCGGTCGCCAGGCACGCGCGGTTTCCGTTCCACATCGTCAGCAATCCCGAGTTTCTGAAAGAGGGCGCGGCCGTCGAGGACTTCCTCAAGCCTGACCGCGTGGTCCTGGGCGTCGAGAGCGAGTTCGCGACCACTGTCATGGGGGAGCTCTACGCTCCGTTCGTGCGTACCGGCCGCCCGGTCATCTACATGGACATCGCGTCAGCGGAGATGACCAAGTACGCCGCAAACGGAATGCTGGCGACCCGCATCAGCTTCATGAACGAGATCGCCGCGCTGTGCGAGGTGACCGGTGCGGATGTCGATGAGGTTCGCCGAGGACTGGGTAGCGATACGCGGATCGGGCCAAGCTTTCTGTTCCCGGGGCCAGGGTACGGCGGAAGCTGTTTCCCCAAGGACGTAAAGGCGCTGGTACGCACCGGCGCACAGTCCGGCGTCCCGCTCGAGATACTCAGTTCGGTCGATAGTTCCAACGAGCGTCAGAAGCGACGGCTAGGCGAGAAAGTCCGCCGCGCCTTATTATCTCACGTAATACATGAACAAGGACAAGATAAATCCTTGTCAGATAGTGATTTGGGCAATTCAGAGAACAAACACCTCCAAGGCGTTCGCGTGGCCGTCTGGGGGCTTTCGTTCAAGCCGGGAACTGACGACATGCGGGAAGCACCTGCACTCGTTCTGATCGAACAGCTGCTTGGTTGGGGCGCAACCGTCTGCGCGCACGACCCTGCGGCGATGGAAGAGGCTCGTCGCCGGATCGGCGATTGCGGCGGAAAGATCTGCTACGCCGAAACGGGGTACGATGCTCTGGCCGGCGCTGACGCGCTGGTAATCGTCACGGATTGGAACGAATACCGGCACCCCGACTTCAACCGTCTGAAGGCTACGCTCAAGCGCCCCATCGTCGTTGACGGTCGCAACCTGTACGATCCCAAAAAGATGTCCAATGTCGGAATCACTTACTACTCGATAGGACGCCAGCACAACGGCGCCCAGGAAAAAACCGCGTGAACCGTGCTCGCCGCTCGTTTGTAATTCTCGGACCGCTCCTGGCGCTCGCCCTCGCCACGGCGTGCCACGGCAACTTCGATCCAAAGGTGTACGCCAGCAACCCCGAGTCGCTGTTTGCGGCGTCACTCAAGCAGTTCAACTCGCATCACTACGACGACGCGGCCAAGGGCTTCGAGCAGCTCACGCACGACCTGCCTGCCCGCGATGCGTTGCTGCCGCTGTCCTACTACTACCTGGGCGAGTCTCAGGAAAAGAACGGCGACCACCTTCTGGCTGCGCAGAGCTTCACTCGCATCTCGGACGCGTTCCCCGACGACAGTCTCGCTCCCAGAGCGCTTCTCGCCGGCGGGCGGTCGTACGCCAAGATGTGGCGCAAGCCGGAGCTCGATCCCACCTACGGTACGTCTGCGCTGAATACGTTCGAGTCGCTGGTGTCACTGTATCCCGATTCGCATCTGGTGCCACAGGCGAACGCAGAGATCGCGCGCCTGGACAACATGTTCGCGACCAAGGATCTGGACGTCGGCGACCATTATCTGCGGCGCGGCGCATATGATTCGGCGATCATCTACCTCAAGGACGTCATCAAGAAGCACCCCACGGCCACGGCGACACACAAGGCGTACCTCGACTTGCTGACGGCGTATCGCGCGATCAAGTACGACGCGGATGCGAAGGATCTCTGTACAGCAGCGCTCAAGGCCTACCCCAATGACAAGGAGGTTGCCAAGCAGTGCGGCTCGGCGTCTTCGGCGGAAGCTTCGACCCCCCGCACATAGGGCACTATCTCGCGGCAGTGGATGCCGCCGAGCGCCTGGGACTTGATCGCGTGCTGTGGGTGCCAACCGCCCAGCAGCCGCTCAAGGCCGGAGCGCAGCACGTCGCGTCGGCCGATCAGCGCTTCAGAATGGTACAGGCTGCGGTTTCAGAGAACTCGGGCTTCGAGGCGAGCAGGATCGAAATCGACCGGCCTGGGTTATCTTACACGGTTGCGACCGTACAATCGCTTTTGGCCGAATTCCCGGGCGTGGAGCTGTATCTGCTCATAGGGGAAGATGCCTGGTCGCGCTTCGAGGAATGGCGCGAGCCGGAGACTATTCGAACGCTCGTTCATATAGAGATTCTTGCGCGGAAGACGGAGAGCGAGTTCGCCGGCCGCGTTGTTGAGGTTTCATCGACTGAGGTTCGCGCGCGGGCGCGTGCGGGGAAGTCGGTGCGCGGCTTCGTGCTGGACGCGGTCGCTGAGATCATCGAATCGGAAAGGTTGTATCAATGGTGACAGAGGTAACTGGTCTGATCAAGAACGTCTTCGGCACCCGGCATGACAGGGAACGGAGGCGTGTGCAGCCACTGGTCAATCAGATCAACGCTGAATACGAGCGACTGCACTCGCTGTCGGATGACGAGCTGCGCGGCCAGACGGCCAAGTTCCGCGCGCACATCAAGGAAGTCACGGGTGAGCTCGAAGCACGTATCGCCGAGCTGAAGGAGCAGAAGCACGTCGCGAGCTCCGCGGCGGAGCGCGAGAAGCTGGACGACGAGCTGGGCGGATCGGACGGCAGGGGCGGTCTCGAAGGACAGCTGCGCGAGGTGGTTGCGCGCACGCTCGAAGAGATCCTCCCCGAAGCGTTCGCCACGGTACGCGAGGCTGCGCGCCGGCTGCTGGGCACGACGGTGAACGTCACGGGGCACGATCAGGAGTGGAACATGGTCCACTACGACGTGCAGCTCATCGGCGGAATCCAGTTGCATCGCGGACGCATCGCAGAGATGGCGACGGGCGAGGGAAAGACGCTCGTCGCGACGTTGCCACTGTATCTCAACGCGCTTCCCGGCCGCGGCGCGCACCTCATCACCGTCAATTCATACCTGGCCCGCCGCGATTCGCAGTGGATGGGTCATCTCTACAAGTATCTCGGCCTGACAGTCGGCTGTCTGGACGATACAGAGCCGGGCAGTTACGAGCGTCGCATGGTGTACGAGTGCGACATCACGTACGGCACGAACAACGAGTTCGGCTTCGACTATCTGCGCGACAACATGGTGGTGTCGCTGGATCAGCGCGTGCAGCGCACCCATGCGTACGCGATCGTCGATGAAGTCGATTCCGTGCTCATCGATGAGGCGCGCACTCCGCTCATCATCTCGGGACCGGTTGGTAACGAGGTGGATGAGGAGTATGCACGTCACAACCCCGCAGTTGCGCGGCTCGTGCGCATGCAGGGCGAAATGGCCAACACGCTCGCCGCTGACGGCGAGCGCGCCCTGCGCGACGGCGACACCGACACCGCGGCGACGCTGCTGTACAAGGCACGTCTTGGCGCCCCGAAGAACAAACGGTTGCTCAAGCTGCTCAACGAGCCCGGCGTCAAGCAGCTGGTCCAGGGCATGGAGCTCAAGCATATCGCTGATCGGCGCGTCACGGCGAGCCGTCAGGAAATGCGCGACATCGAGGAAGATCTGCTCTTCGTCCTGGACGAGAAGGGACAGGCGGTCCATCTCACCGATCGCGGCATCGACTTCATGTCGCCGAACGATCGCGAGCAGTTCATCCTCCCCGACATCTCGCAACAGGTTCATCTCATCGATCACGATCCGGAGATGACGCCGGCTGAGAAGATCGAGCAGCGAAACAGGATCAATGCGGAGTATGCAGCCAAGTCCGAGAAGCTGCACATCATCCATCAGCTGCTGCGTGCGCACTCTCTGTACGAGAAGGACGTGAACTACGTCGTGCAGGAAGGCGAGGTTCTGATCGTGGATGAGTTCACCGGCCGTACCATGCCGGGTCGCCGCTGGTCGGAAGGTCTGCATCAGGCGGTCGAGGCGAAGGAAGGTGTGAGCGTGAAGGGCGAGACTCAGACTCTCGCGACGATCACGATTCAGAATTACTTCCGCATGTACGACAAGCTGTCCGGTATGACCGGCACAGCGGAGACGGAAGAATCCGAGTTCCATCAAATCTACAAGCTTGGTGTAGCTGTAATCCCGACGAACCGTCCCGTCGTGCGCGACGATCGCAACGATCTCGTCTTCAAGACACGCCGCGAGAAGTACAACGCGATAGCGGAAGAGACGCAGCGACTGCACGAGCTCGGTTTCCCGGTGCTGGTCGGAACGGTGAACGTCGACGTTTCCGAGACACTGTCCAAGCTGTTCAAGCGCGCCGGCATTCCGCACAACGTGCTCAACGCCAAGTACCACCAGCGTGAGGCCGAGATAGTCGCCGAGGCAGGTCATCCCGGCGCAGTCACGATCGCGACCAACATGGCCGGCCGCGGAACCGACATCAAGCTCGGCGAGGGTGTAACGACCGCCAAGCCGTCCAAGGTGAAGGACGCCGAGGGAAAGATCGTCGACGTGATGGAGGATGGCGGACTTCACATAATCGGATCGGAGCGACACGAGTCGCGGCGCATCGACCGGCAGTTGCGCGGTCGTGCGGGACGTCAGGGCGATCCGGGCGCGTCGCAGTTCTTCCTGTCGCTCGAAGACGACCTCATGCGTCTCTTCGGATCCGATCGCATCGCGAAGCTGATGGACGCGATGGGCGCGAAGGAGGGTGAGGTGCTCACTCACTCGCTCATTACACGGTCGATCGAGCAGGCACAGAAGCGCGTGGAGCTGCAGAACTTCCAGTCGCGCAAGCGTCTGCTCGAGTACGACGATGTGATGAATCAGCAGCGCGAGGTCGTGTACTCGCTGCGCTCCTTCGCGCTGGAAGGTGGCGAGGAGCTGCGCGGCGAGGCCGAGCGCATGATCGAGAAGGCCGTCGGCAAGCGCGTCGAGACGGCACTCGCGGAGACCGAGGAGGACGGCGCGTTCGACATCGAGCTTCTGCGTCAGGAGCTGATGCAGAATTACATGCTGATCGTTCCCGAATTCGAGAAGGCTGGTGAATGGCCGACGACGATCGCATCCGCGCGCCAGGCTGCGGTGACTGCGGCTATCGCGGCGTTCGAAGCGAAGATGCGTGGGCTCAATGAATTTGCCGGCCGTCTGCTGTCGCTCGTGATGCTGAACGTCCTGGACGAGAAGTGGAAGGACCATCTCTACGATCTGGATCAGCTGCGCAACGCGATCCACTATCGCTCATGGGGCCAGCAGGATCCGCTCGTCGAGTACAAGCAGGAAGCGTACACGATGTTCGTGGACCTGATGCAGGACATGCAGCACACGTTCACCGAGCGCTTCGCGCGCGCGCAGATCGTGTTCGAGGGTCAGCAGGGCGGCGACGGTGGCCAGCCCTCGGCGCCGCCAGCGCCGCCGCGCCCGACACGGCATTACAACGCGCTCGGAATTCTGGAAGACATCGAAGACGTTGCGCGGCCGGCGACGGGCACCGACGAGGACATGGACATCGGTCCCGCGGAAACGCCGACGCAGGAAGTCGCGGCAACGCGTGCCGATCCCGCGGTCGTCGGGCTGGGCCGGCAGAAGTCGCTCACCCCGCAAGCGCCCGCTGGCGTGCCAGGTGTCTCCAGCGGCGCACCCGCCGGCGCAGAGTGGACAAATGTGAAGCGGAACGACCCGTGCCCGTGCGGTTCCGGCAAGAAGTTCAAGAAGTGTCACGGTGCCGTATTGGCGTGATGGCGTGATGACGTAACGCGCCATCACGGACGACAATATCCACGCACCGAATCGGCGGTCCCGCGTAGGGCGCGGATTCTTCCGCGCCTGGCCCCTTTACGCGCAATCGGATTCGGATGTCCGCCGGATTCTTCCGCGCCTGGCCCCTTTACCCGCAATCGGATTCGGATGTCCGCCGGATGTCCGCCGGATTCTTCCGCGCCTGGCCCCTTCACCCGCAATCGGATTCGGATGTCTGCCGGATGTCCGCCGGATTCTTCCGCGCCTGGCCCCTTTCCCCGCAATCGGATTCGGATGTCCGCCGGATGTCCGCCGGATGTACCCGCGCCCGCCCCATTTACGCGCAATCGACATTCGAAATTACGCGCGTTGAAACGACACCGGCCGCTGGCGATTGCCGATCGCAGCGGCCGTCGTTGCATGTATCCATGTGGGACCCCATTTCGGAGCTCACATGTCCGCCATTTCAATTCGCGAAATTCCCGTAACCGAACGTCCGCGCGAGCGGCTCAAACAACATGGTGCTCAGGCGCTGAGCGCTGTCGAGCTGGTCGCCATCCTCTTTGGCTCAGGTGGCGAGGGGCGGTCCGCGATAGATCTCGCACGTGACGTTCTCGCAGCGTCGCAAGGCTCTCTGCGACGACTGTCATCGCGTCCCGTCGCTTCACTCACTTCCGTGGCGGGCGTTGGACCTGCGCGCGCGATCACGGTCCACGCTGCTCTCGAACTCGGTCGCAGAATGATGGCCGAGCAGCGGGAGCAGGGAAGGCCGATGCGCGAAGCGCGCGACGTGTACGATGCATACTCGGCGAGGATGCAGGATCTCCCGGTAGAGGAGTTTCATATAGCCACGCTCGATGCGCAGCACCGGCTCGAGAACGACATTCTCGTCACGCGTGGAATACTGAACTCGTCGCTCGTTCACGCGCGTGAAGTATTTCGCCAGGCGATCGCGGAAAACGCATATGCGGTGATTCTCATCCACAATCACCCATCCGGCGACCCGACGCCATCGCCGGAGGACAGGGTGGTCACCTCGCAGCTGGTATCGGCCGGCAAGCTGCTCGGCATCGACGTCCTGGACCACATTATCATCGGGAGAGGTCGGTTCACCAGCTTCGCGGAGAGCGGCATCCTGGTGTGAAGCGGCCAGCGACTCGCGCATCCAACCATCTTTGTGATCTAAATATGCCTCCAGCCAGTTTGCCTGGCACGGTCATGGCGTCATATTGAAAGATGGCGGTCAGCGTCGCTAGGCCAGAGGTTGTGGCCGGGAGCGGGCTCATTCCCGGCTGGGACTTTGTCGTCGATCCGCTTCCCGAGCGGATCGACGTGGAGCAGCTTCTGCGCGCCTACCGGTTTAGCGAGGATGCGCACCGGGGCCAGAAGCGCCAATCGGGAGAGGATTACGTACTCCACTGTGTCGCGGTCGCCAAGATCCTGGCGGGGCTCAACCTCGATACCACGACGGTCATCGCGGGGCTCGTCCACGATGTGATCGAGGACACCCGCTTCACCCTCGCCGACATCGAACTGGAGTTCGGCAAGGAAGTCGCGGGGATCGTGGATGGGCTCACCAAGATCGAGCACCTGCCAGCGCATGCGCCGCGCGACGCGCAGGTCGAGAACTATCGCAAGCTGCTGCTCTCGATCGCCAAGGATGCGCGCGTCATCATCATCAAGCTCGCCGATCGCCTGCACAACATGCGTACGCTCGAGTCGCTTCCGGAAGAGAAGCGCCGGCGCATCGCACAGGAGACGCGCGACCTGTACGCGCCGCTGGCGCACCGTTTCGGAATGGCGCAGGTCCGCTGGGAGCTCGAGGATCTCGCGTTCAAGCATCTCGAGACGGATGCATATCGCCACCTCGCGCGTCTCGTGGCGCAGAAGCGTGCCGAGCGCGACGATCTCGTCGAGCGGATGCGGAAGCCGCTCACCGCGGAAATGACGCGAGCCGGAATCATCGACGTGGAGATCACCGGGCGACCGAAGCATCTCTGGTCCATCTACAAGAAGATGGTGAATCGCGACAAGCCATACGAGGAGATCTACGATCTTCTCGCGATTCGCGTGCTCGTGAACAGCGTTCCTGATTGTTACCACGCGCTCGGCGTCATCCACGACGGGTGGACGCCGGTTCAGGAACGTATCAAGGACTACATCGCGCAGCCGAAGTCCAACGGATACCAGTCGCTGCACACGACCGTATTCGGACCCGGCAGGCAATTGTTCGAGATCCAGATACGTACGCGCGAGATGCACCGCACCGCGGAATACGGAATCGCCGCGCACTGGCGCTTCAAGGAAAACGCGCGCAACTCCGATGAACTCGACCGGCATCTCCAGTGGTTCCGGCAGGTGCTCGAGCTGCAGCTCGATGCCAAGACGCCGGACGAGTTTCTCGAGTTCCTCAAGCTGGATCTGTACCAGGACGAGATATTCGTGTTCACGCCGACTGGTGATGTGATCCAGCTTCCCAAGGGTGCGACGCCGATCGACTTCGCGTTCGCCGTGCACACGGAAGTTGGCCTCCACTGCAATGGCGCGCGCGTGAACGGGCGCATGGCTCCGCTCTCGCGCGAGCTCAAGAACTCCGACACGGTCGAGATAATCGCGTCACCGTCGGCGCGTCCGAATCGTGACTGGCTCGCGCACGTGCGGACCGGACGCGCGCGGCATCGCATCAAGCAGCGCCTCCGCATGGAGGAGCAGAAGGCGTCGATCAAGCTGGGTCGCGAGATGATCGACAAGGAAGCAAAGCGTCGCCGGGTGCTGCGGCCGACCGATGACGAGCTCGACACGGCGGCGAAGACGCTCAAGCTCAACGATCGCGGGCACCTGGTGAGCGCCGTCGGTCAGGGCGAGCTGAGCGGTCGCGACGTCATTCGCAGTCTGCATCCGGAAATCGACACGGAACTCGAGCCGCCGCGGCCGAACCGGCTGGAGCGGCTGGTCGATCGCGTGCGCGGGACCGGTCGCGGAGTGCGGATTCAGGGCGCCGATGGGTTGCTCGTGCGCTACGCGCAATGTTGTCAGCCGGTGCCAGGCGATCCGGTCTCGGGGTATGTAACGCGCGGACGCGGTGTGAGCATTCACCGCGCCGACTGCCCCAACCTCATGTTATTGGACGACGAGCCGGAGCGCAGGCTCGAAATAGACTGGCAGGAGGTGCAGGGCGAGCGATTCCTCGTGCGGTTGGCGGTCGAGGCTAGCGACCGTCGCGGACTGTACGCGGACATTGCGACCGCGGTCAGTGAGACCAAGACCGATATCAGAAGCTTCGAGCTGCGCAGCGAGGATGCGCGCGTGTTCGGCGTGATAGAGGTGCAGGTCGAGAATCTTCCACATCTCCGCAAGACGCTGCGCGCAATCAGGCGCGTGAAGGGTGTCACAGAAGTGTCGCGGCGAGAGCAGACGTCGGAGTAGGGCTCGCCGCTCGCCGCACGTGAGAGCCGCGCGGGCATGGTGCGTGCTCAGGCAGGGATCTAGATGCAATCCAAATTTCCCGCAATGCTGGACCGCCCGCTCATCCTGCTCTCAAACCGCGAGCCGTACGAGCACGTACACAAACCCAATGGAATCGAAGTGCGATTCCCGGCAGGCGGCCTGGTCTCGGCGCTGGATCCGATTCTCCGTCGTACGCACGGAACCTGGGTCGCGTGGGCGTCCGGAAATGCCGATCGTACCGTCGCGGACGACGTCGGACGCCTGGCGGTTCCACCTGGCGATCCGTCATACACGTTACGCCGCGTGTGGCTGTCGGAGAACGACGTCGAGGGTTTCTATCTCGGCTTCGCCAACAGTGCGTTGTGGCCCTTATGCCATCTGTTCGTGAGCAAGGTCGATATCCGGCGAAGTGACTGGGAGAGTTACGAGCACGCGAACCGGATGTTCGCCGCAGCCGTGGTGCAGGAGGCCGAGCGTGTCGGTGGCGCACCGATGGTGTGGGTGCATGACTATCACTTTGCACTCGCGCCGTCATTGATACGACCACTGGTCCCGGATGCACTGATCCATCAATTCTGGCACATTCCATTTCCTCCCCCCGATGTCTTTGGCATTCTGCCCGTCGGAGTGCAGAACTCGCTGCTGCGTGGGCTGCTGGGAAACGATCTGATCGAGTTTCAGACCGATGGCTTTGCCTGGAATTTCATGGACTGTGTCGCGCGTACACTGCCGGAGGCCCATGTGAGTCTGGACCAGAGCGTCATCCATCTGGATGGGCGGCAGACGCGAGTCGGCGCGTTTCCGATCAGCATCGATGTCGCGGAATGGCAACGGCTGTCTGCGTTGCCGCACACGATCGATGTGTGCAGAACGCTTCGTCAGCGATACGCACCGCGCGAAAGGCAACTGGTCGTCAGTGTCGATCGAATGGATTACACCAAGGGAATCGAAAGACGACTGCGGGCGCTGGAGCACATGTGGAGGGACACTCCGGAACGACGCGGAACGTTTACGATGCTGATCGTCGCCACGCCATCGCGCACTGATATTCCAGCGTACGCCAGGCTGGAGCGCGACGTGCTCGAAGCGATAGAGCGGCTCAACGATGAATTCCGCACGCTCGACTGGACGCCGATCGTGCTCGTGCACGAGAACGTCGACGCGGATCTGCTGGCCGCCGTGTACGGTGCTGCCGATGTGTGCGTCGTGTCGTCGCTTCAGGACGGAATGAACCTCGTGGCCAAGGAATTCATCGCGTGCAGAACTGACGGAAACGGCGTGCTGGTTCTGAGCCGTTTCGCCGGCGCGTCCGATGAGCTGAGTGCGGCGCTGTTGGTGAATCCGTTCTTCATCGATGCATTCGCGGATACGCTCGCGGTTGCTCTCGACATGCCGCGGCACGAACGTGTGGAGCGCATGGCTGCGCTCAGGGATCGCGTCGCCAACGCCACCATCGAGGACTGGCTGGAAGGGATTCTCGTGGCCGCCGAGGCGGCCGACCACGCCGCGGAAGGCGGAGCGGCAGCCCTGTGATCCCGTGACGCCCGCAGAGCCGGACGAAATTGCGCAGAGGCTGAGAGGAACTCCACTCATCATTATGCTGGACATCGACGGAACGCTGTGTGACATCGTCGAGCGCGCCGACGTGGCGAGCATTCCGGGAACGGCGCGCGAGTCGCTACGGACGCTGATCGGGAAGCGCGACCGCGGCGTGCATGTTGCGTTTGTCACAGGTCGCTCCGTCGCAGATGCGCGCCGGATGCTGTCGATCGGCGGCGTGACGATCTACGGGAATCACGGAATGGAGCACCTGTCGGAGTCGGGAAACATTACAGGGCCGAAGGGGTGGGAAGATGCAGGACTCGCGCTGCGCGACGCCAGGAACGATCTCCACGCGGTCGTCGCTCGGTTTCCGGGAACCAGTATCGAGGACAAGGGGTTCAGCTTGACACTACACTTCCGCGAAATGGACATGGCGCTGCTTCCGGCGCTCGACGCGCGGGTTGCGGAGATCGCGCGGGCGCGCGGCGTTACGCTCGCGCCGGGCAAGTGCGTGATCAACGTCCTGGCAAGTGAGAGTCTGACCAAGGGCGATGCTGTGCTGGAAATAGTTCACGAGCTCGGTGGCGACTCGCCGGATGCATCCATCCTGTTCGCCGGCGACGACGTGACCGATGAGGATGGCTTTCGTGCATTGCGGGCATTTCGCAATGCGACGACGGTTCGCGTAGGCGCGCCGGACGCGACGACAGATGCGCAATTCTCCGTGGACACTCCCCGCGAAATCCACGACCTGCTGGATGTGCTTGCCGTCTCGAGATCATGACAGCGACGTCGATACCAGCGCTGCAACCCTCGCAGAGCGCGACTTCCGGCGCGACTTCGGCGAATGATCAGGCGCCGGCAGCGTGGTCTTCGGCTGCGACTTCCGCTTATCCGCCCATCTCGGCGTATGCAGTGATCGGCGACATGCGGACTGCGGCGCTCGTCGGTCTCAACGGATCGATCGACTGGTGCTGCCTGCCGGAGTTTCCGTCTCCGTCCACGTTCGCGGCGATTCTGGACGAGTCGCACGGCGGGCGTTTTCAGATCGTGCCCGCGGGAACGCACACGAGCGAGCAAAGATATCTTCCTGCGACCAACGTGCTCGTTACAGCCTTTCATGACAGTACCGGCGCGCTCGAGCTGTGCGACTTCATGCCCGTGGGGCCCGACGGACGGCGTCCTGGTTTCGCCGAGATCCACCGGGAGGTGAAGTGCACGCGCGGGCAGATGGACATATCGATCTGCTTTTCGCCGCGATTCGACTACGCGGTTAAGCCAGCGCACATCATTCCGCGAAAGAACGGGCTGCTCGCTACCGACGACGACAACGAAGCCGCGGCACTTTCGGCGCCGCCCGACCTGTGGTGGCGTCTGGATGAGATGGGCGCGACAGCGCAATTGCGGATGCGCGCCGGAGAGTCCGCGTGGTTCGTGTTGCGATACGATGACGATGAGGTGCTCCCGATCGCGTCGTACAAATCGCAGGAGCGGTTGCAGCAGACAGTCGCGTTCTGGGATGGCTGGGTCGCGACACTCAAGTACGAGGGTACTCGCCGCGCCGTGGTCGAGCGATCCGCGCTCACTCTCAAGTTGCTGTGTTACGAGCCGACCGGCGCGATCATAGCGGCGCCGACGACATCGCTTCCGGAGGAAATCGGCGGCGAGCGCAACTGGGATTATCGCTTCATCTGGCTGCGCGACGCCTCGTTCACACTCGACGCGCTGCAGGGACTCGGACGGCACGAAGAGGCGAGCGCGTTCATGGCGTTTCTGCGACGCATTACACGCAAGGCTACCAATTCGCATCTGCAGATCATGTACGGAGTGGACGGCTCGCGCGATCTGCCTGAGCGCACGTTGCCGCACCTTTCGGGATATCGCAACTCCGCGCCAGTGCGGGTCGGCAACGCCGCCGTGAACCAGTTGCAGCTGGACGTGTACGGCGAGGTTCTGAATACCGCCTACCGATGGAGTCGGACCGCGACCGTCGGCGAGGGTACCTGGTGGTCGCTCAGCCGAGTGGTCGACTGGATCGCCGTCCACTGGCGCGATCCCGACAGCGGCATATGGGAAGTGCGCGCGACCGAAGAGCACTACGTGATGAGCAAGGTCATGTGCTGGGTCGCTCTCGACCGCGGTGTGAAGATGGGTCGCGAGTTCGACCTGCCGTGCGACCTTGCGCGGTGGGAAGCTGCGCGCGACGCGGTGTGGGCCGAGGTGATGGAGCGCGGCTGGAGCGAGAAGCGCCAGAGTTTCGTGCAGTTCTACGGCACCGAAGCGCTCGACGCGGCTAATCTCGTCATACCGATGGTAGGTTTCCTGCCGCCCGATCACGAGCGAGTGAAGGGGACGATAGCGGCAACGTTGCGCGACCTCACGAGCGAGGACAGGGAACTGGTGTACCGTTATCGCAACGACGACGGTCTGCCGGGTTCCGAGGGCGTCTTCTCGATCTGCACCTTCTGGATGGCGCAGGCTCTCGTGCTGTCGGGTGATGCAGAGCAGGGCGAGCGCATCTTCTGTCGCATGCTGAAGCACGCCAACCATGTCGGCCTCTACAGCGAGGAGCTGGATCCCGGGACCGGCGGGTTCGCCGGTAATTTCCCCCAGGGTCTGACTCACATTGCGCTCATAAACTGTGCGCTGGCACTGGCCGATGTGGGCAGAGGGTAGATACGTCGTCATTCCCGCTGTAGGGCGCGGATATGTCCGCGCCTTGGAACGCATCCGTCCTTCGTCATTCCCGCGAAAGCGGGAATCCATCTGGTGCCGACCCGCTTCGCGCTGTCATCGCACTCGGAGATCGATAACATGGATTCCCGCTTTCGCGGGAATGACGGCGTGCCCGATGGATTCCCGCTTTCGCGGGAATGACGATTCGCGCATTTCCGAACACTCGTTCTACCCCGATCTTCGGTTAAATTTCGGTACTCATGGCAAAGTTCGACTTGGTGGCACCCTTTGAGCCGGCCGGAGATCAGCCGAAAGCGATAGCCGAGCTTACGCGCGGCCTCGAGCGTGGCGATCGGTTCCAGACGCTGTTGGGTGTAACGGGCTCTGGAAAGACGATGTCGATCGCGAACGTGATCCAGGCGTATGGCAAGCCGACGCTCGTTCTGTCCCACAACAAGACGCTCGCTGCGCAGCTGTATGGCGAGATCAAGTCCTTCTTCCCGCACAACGCGGTGGAGTACTTCATCTCCTACTACGACTACTATCAGCCAGAGGCGTACGTCCCGACGACCGACACCTACATCGAGAAGGACGCGTCGATAAACGAGGATATCGACCGGTTGCGACTGCGTGCAACGTCGAGCCTGATGGAGCGCGACGACGTGATAATCGTCGCGACTGTTTCGGCGATCTACGGCCTGGGTGATCCGGTGCAGTACCGGGAGCAGATGGTGACGCTGGTGCAGGGTCAGAAGATCGCGCGCGACGACATCCTGCGTTCACTCGTGAAGATCCAGTACGGCCGCAACGACGTTGCCTTCGAGCGCGGTACCTTCCGCGTTCGAGGTGACACGGTCGAGATTCTGCCAGCCTATGAGGAGCAGGGCGTTCGCATCGAGCTCTGGGGTGATGAGATCGAGCGCATCAGCAAGATCGATCCACTTACCGGCAACGTCATCGCCGCGCTGGAACGTGCGGCGATCTATCCTGCGAAACACTTCGTTACCAGTCGACCGACCATCGAGCGCGCGGTGCGGCGCATTCAGGCAGAGCTGGCGGAGCGCCTGCAGGAGCTGCGCAACACCAACAAGCTGCTGGAAGCGCAGAGACTCGAGTCGCGTACCAACTTCGACATCGAGATGATGCTCGAGATCGGCACGTGTGCGGGAATCGAGAACTATTCGCGGCATCTGTCGGGACGTGAGATCGGCGAGCGGCCTGCCTGCCTGTTCGACTACTTCCCTGACGATTTCCTGGTCGTGGTCGACGAGTCACACGTCACGCTGCCGCAGATCGGCGGAATGTTCAACGGCGATCGCGCACGCAAGCTGACGCTGGTCGATTACGGGTTCAGATTGCCGAGCGCGCTGGACAACAGACCGCTCACCTTCGATGAGTTTCTGTCGCTCACACCCCGAGCGATCAACGTGTCCGCAACGCCGGGTGACATCGAGCTGAGGCTGTGCGAGGGTGTGGTGGTGGAGCAGATCATCCGTCCCACGGGACTGATCGATCCGGAGATCGAAGTTCGGCCCGTGCGCGGCCAGGTCGACGATCTGCTCAAGGAGATCCGGCTCCGTGAGCGCAAGGGCGAGCGTGTGCTGGTGACCACGCTCACCAAGCGGATGTCTGAAGACCTGACCGACTATTTGCAGCAGATGGGCGTTCGCGTGCGCTACATGCACTCGGACATCGACGCGATCGAGCGCATGGAGATCGTGCGCGGTCTGCGCCTCGGCGAGTTCGACGTACTGGTAGGAATCAATCTGCTGCGCGAAGGCCTGGACATGCCCGAGGTGTCGCTGGTGGCGATCCTCGATGCGGATCAGGAGGGTTTCCTGCGCAGCGACCGCTCCCTCATCCAGACGACCGGCCGCGCCGCGCGGCATCTCAACGGCCGCGCGATATTCTATGCGGATCGCATCACGGGATCGATGAAGCGCTGCATGGACGAGACCGCGCGTCGCCGTGCCACGCAGCTCGCGTACAATACCGAGCATGGAATCACACCGCGCAGCGTGGTCAAGAGTACCGATCAGGTTCGTTTCATCACGCGCGTGGCCGATGCACGGTCGGAGCGGCAGGACAGACAGGCCGAGCAGTCGCGCAGAGTCGCGGAATCGTCCCCGGAATATTCCGGGATCGCCGACATCGATACGTTGATAAAGACGCTGGAGGATGACATGAAGGTGGCCGCAAAGGATCTCGATTTCGAGAGTGCTGCGCGCATTCGTGACCAGTTGTTCGAGCTGCGTGCGCAGCGCGACAACAAGTCCAGGCGCACCTCACCGTCACTCGCTGCGCTCCGGAACGAATAGTGGACGCGCATCATCATACGATGCCGCCGCGCGCGACGCGCGGCCATCTCGTAATGAGCGAGCAGGAGTTGATCGCGTGGGGTGAGCGATTGGGTGCCGATTCGCGTCCGCGCCTCGTCATCGCGCTCACGGGCGAGCTGGGTGCAGGGAAGACGACGCTCGCGCAAGCGATCTGCCGGGGCTACGGCGTCACGACACCCGTCACGAGTCCGACATATGCGCTGGTGCACGAATATGCGGCGCCGCACTCACCGGTGTTTCACATCGATCTGTATCGCATCGAGCGCGTCGAGGACCTTGAGCAGATCGGATGGAGCGACATCGTTGCTTCCAACGCGCTTGTGATCGTGGAATGGCCGGAGCATGCGGGTGATCTCCTTCCGGCCGATCACCTGCCCATCGCTCTCGATTATGATCCCGAGCGCGCCGACCGTCGTCTACTCCTGGCCGGTTGATGCGCGGACGCGTGCTGGTACTCGAGACTTCGACGGAGACGGGATCCGTCGCAATAACGCGAGACGGCGTGCTCGTGAACGAGCTGTCGTTCGCGTCACGCGACGCAACTGGCGCGCGCACCGAAGCGCTCGCCCCCGCGGTCGTGCAGTGCCTCGGCGGCGCCACGACGCCGCTGCGTGAAGTTTCCGCTGTAGTGTGCGGAGCCGGCCCGGGTGGTTTCACGAGTCTTCGGTCGGCTGCTGCGTTCGCCAAGGGAATCTGTTCCGCGCTGAGCATTCCACTCTATGCCGTGTCGTCGCTGGAATTGCTTGCGTGGAGCGCAGTTACGTCCGACGGATATCTCATTGCTGCGCTGCACGCCGGACGTGGTGAATGGTTCTGCCAGGATGCGAATCGCGACGGCGATCGCACGGAACTGGTCGGCGTGACCTATCTCATGGGCGACGACGAGTTGCACGCGCGCGCGGTGCGGATGCACGCGCAATTGATCGGGCCGGGATTGGACGTGGACGCGAGGCCGCTCGCGCGTGCGGTTGTTCCCCGACTGAGTGACATCGAGGCGCGCGGAGCGGTCGACCTGGATTCATGGGAGCCGACCTATGGGAGGCTCGCGGAGGCGCAGGTCAAGTGGGAGGCGGCGCACGGACGGCCGCTGACGACGTGACGGCAACGGTGCGTGTCGCCGCGCGTTCGGATCTTGGGGCGGTCATCGCCATAGAACGTGTTTCGTTCGGTGATCCGTGGACACGCGGGATGTTTGGCGCACACCTGACGTCAGAGGGCGGCAATAACTTTCTTGTCGCCGAACAGGCCGGAAGCGTGGTTGGCTACGCCATCACGGTGGCCGTGTCGGACGAATCGGAGCTGCTGAACATTGCCGTGGATCCCGAGCACCGAGGTCAGGGTCTCGGCGCATTGCTGCTGGACGCTGCGATGGAGCTTTGCCGCATAAGCGGTGCGAAGGAGATGTGGCTGGAAGTGCGTGCGTCGAACGCTGGGGCGCGCACGCTGTACAGCAGTCGCGGATTCGCCGAAATGGGGGTTCGCAAGCGATATTATCATGCGCCGCGAGAGGACGCGATCGTGCTTCGATCGGATCTTCGCTCACTCGTGCGCAATGAAACGGTAACAGAAACGGCGACCGGCTTTCCCGCTGGAGTCCGAGATCCCATACTTTCATCGGCGAGCCACTTTCCTCGCCAGGAGAACAAATGAGCCGAAGCCTCAATAAAGCGATGTTGATCGGGAATGTCGGGCAGGACCCGGAAGTTCGTTCGACCACCAACGGTGGCCGCGTAGCGACGTTCTCGCTCGCGACGTCTCGTACCTGGAACGGGCCGTCGGGCGACCGTCAGGAAAAGACGGAATGGCACCGCTGCGTCGTCTGGAACGCCGGACGCGGCCAGGGTGCAGAAAAGGGAATGGGACTCGCCGACGTGGTCGAGAAGTACGTCAAGAAGGGCGACAAGCTGTACGTCGAAGGGCCCATCGAGTACCGCCAGTGGCAGGACAAGGAGAACCAGACGCGCTACACGACCGAGATCCGCGTTCGCGAGCTCGTCATGCTGAGTTCGCGCGGCGGCAGTGATTTCGACGGCGAGGCTCCGCCGGCACGCGCTTCACGTCCTGCGGCCGCCAAGAGCGGTGCAGGGCAGAGCGGTGGCGAGTTCGAGGATTTCCCGGCGGCGTTGCAGGACGAGGACGACGACCTACCGTTCTAGAGTCGCTTGTTCAGCCGTCGACTCCAGTACGGAGTCGACGGCTGAACCACTCTCGCAGTTCCGAACGCGGGTAGTATGTCGTGCGTCGCGAAACTCCCGGCGCTGTTACTTGACGCCGAACTGCTTGTTGAAGTAGCTGACCGTCGCCGAGTCAGCGCTCGCCCAGGACGCGTGTCGCAAGAAGCCATGGATCTCGTCCGGGATCACCATTTCCTCGTAGCTCACTCCGGCGGTGGAAAGGCGGCGCGCAAGGTCGACTGTTTCGTGAAAGTGCACGTTGCGATCGTCGTCGCCCTGGATCAACAACACCGGACTCTTCCACGTTGCAATTGCCGACACCGGCGATGAAGTCCACGCGACGTCAAGCGCCTTCTTGATGTCACTCTTCTCGTAACGCAGCTGTGCGTTGAGGAGCCTGCTGCCAGATTCGTCCAGCCAGTTGTGAACGCCGTGCATGTCGACGCCGGCCTTGAAGATGTCGGAGTTGTGCGCGAGCGCCATTGCGGTCAGGAAGCCGCCGTACGATCCTCCCCAGATTCCGATGCGCCGCGAATCGACCGACGCGAGCAAGCGCAGATACTCGCCACCCGCCTTCACGTCCTGATACTCGGACGCGCCAGCCGATCCAGCGTGCGCCGGATGGTGGAAGTTGTGTCCGTAGCCAATTCCCAGTCTGTAGTTAACCGACAGCACCACGTAGCCGTGATTCGCGAGATACTGATTGACCGCGTACGAGTTCGAGTAGTAATCCATGTAATGCCAGCCGAGCATCATCTGGCGTGGAGGACCGCCGTGCACGAAGACGATGCCCGGCTTCTTCGCGGATCCTGCGTCGTTGCGGTCGAACAGCTGACCATGCACAACGGTTCCGTCGGCAGCCCTGAAGGTGACAGGCTTCGGGATCACGAGATCCGCCGTTGGGAACGACGCCGGAATCGCTTCGTCTGCAATGCCGCGGGGAGAGCCACTGCTGGTTGGAATCACCATCGGCAGAGGCGGCCTCTGCGCACCCGCACCGACGAACGCAATCGTGCTTCCGTCGCCTGTTACGAATGGCGTCCACTCCAGACCGGTGCCAGACGTGAGCGCGACGGGCGTGGCTCGATCGACCGGCACGCGGAAGATGTGACGCCGGTCGCCGTCGCCCGGTGTGTTCCCCGTGTTGGCGCTGTACACCAGCGATTGGCCATCCGGCGAGAGAGTGATGAACTCCGCCATGAACGATCCCGGCGTGAGCAGCAATGGCGTCCCGCCCGTTTCGGCGACTGAATACAGATGCGGCCATCCGTCCGTATCGTTCAGGAAGACGATGCGTCCGCCGGCCGCCCACGAAAGGTTGGTACCTCCGTCAGTGGTCGGTACGGAGCTCAACAACGTCTTGGCGCTCTGCCACACGAGTCGCCCCAAACCTGTTGAAGCATCGGCGGTCCAGATCGACCAGGGCCGCGGATGCAGTTCCAGTACTGTTTCCGGCGCACCACCAGTGCCCGGCGTGCGCACGAACGCGATGCGCGTTCCATCCGGCGACCATTTCGGTGACCGGTCGTGCGACGTCGACGGAGCGAGGTAACGGATCGGCGTCGAGTCCGACGTAAAGATGCCGATGAAGCTGTGGTCGCCACGGTTGGAAACGAAGGCGAGCCGGTCGCCCTTCGGTGACCACGTGGGCGATCCATTGCTCCCTCGCGCGAAGAAGAGCTGCTTCGCCGCCGCCGATCCGTCGATCGGCACTGTCCAGATCGCCTGGCCTTTCGTGAATGCGACGCGATCGCCGCGCGGGGAGATCACGGGCTCGTCACCCTCTGCGAGCAGTTTCGGCGGCTGGTTCGACGCGCCATCCGCGTGCACCGCCCATATCTCGACCTTGGGCTTGACCGGCGAATGATCCGGATCCGGCGGCAGCCCGCCCTCGGCGGCCCAGTTTGCGTCGTGGTCACCGCCCCGCACATATACCACCCACCTGCCGTCCGGCGATACAGCGAGATTCGTGAGCTCCTGTCCGTCGTCCGCACGATAATCCGTGATTGCGTGCGCCTTGAAGTCGGGCTCCTCAGCGGTCCAGATGTTCCGCACGCCGGATGCGTCGATGACCCACGCAATTCGCGACGATTTCGGCGAAGCCGTCAGTCCCGTCGCGAACGGGTAGCTCAGCACCTGTTCCAGCGTAAACGACCCGCTTGGCGCCGCGGCGCCATTCGCCTGTGCACCGGCGGCGATGGTGATCGCTGCCGACAGGCAAAGCCCGGCGACGGACATGGCAATGGCGTTACGTATCCCAGCACGACTTCTTGGACGGAGAGCCAACATTTGCTTCCTCTGTTCAGACTGGAGAATCCTGCTTCAGGCATGCATGCCCACGGCGAATGTGGCGCTAGCGGTGCGAACCGCAAGATCCGGGGATTGGGCAGTTCCGGATGCTTCCCCTTGACAGCCGGGAAGCAATGGTGAAAATTCAACACAGTTGATTTTTCAGCACGACCAGGCCGCCCTTCATCAGTCGAGCATTCGCATGGCTTCCAGGCGCACCGCAACAGCTGCTCCCGCCCCTTCGTTCTCCCGCCGCGAACGGCAGGTAATGGACATTCTGCACCGGCGCGGCGAGGCGACAGTCGCGGAAATCATGAACGATCTTCCCGATCCCCCGACCTATTCTGCAGTGCGCTCGGTGTTGCGCATACTCGCGGAGAAGGGCGCCATCCGCCATAAGGAAGATGGCCCGCGCTACGTCTACTCGCCGGCGCGGCCTACCGAAACAGCGCGCGAGGACGTTCTCGCACACGTCGTCAGAACTTACTTCGCGGGATCTCCGGAACAGGCGGTCACAGCGTTGCTCCGCATGTCCGACACTGACATGACCGAAGATGACGTGCAGCGCCATCGCGAAACGATTCGCCGCGCACGCCTGGAGGGAAGATGATCATGTCGCCACTTTCTCCTGCCAGCGTTGGACCTTTCCGCGGGGAAAACCTCTCACTGCTGATACTCATCGTGAAGGCGACGCTGATCCTGATCGGCGCGCTCGGGGTTACGCTCGCGATGCAACGCGCGGCGGCGGGCGCACGTCACCTCGTCTGGCTCGTTACGCTTGGTGCGCTGTTGCTCATTCCCGCGCTCACAGTGTGGGCACCGATCCATCTTCGGATTCTCCCGCCTCTGCATGCGACGAGCGGCGTGGTGTCGGATGCGGGCGTTACAGCCACGCGGCACGCTTCTGCGCTGCCGGGTGACGAGTCGGCAGCGGCAACGAAGCCGCTCGATCTCGCAGCGTCGCAACACGCCGTCGCTCCCGAGACATCGCCGACGACTGAGACGTACAGCATTGCCGACCGTATACGCAACACAGATCTGTTGACGATCTTGCTCATCACCTGGCTCGCAGTCGTACTCGTGATCACAGCCTCGCTCGCATTTGCAGCGCTGTCCCTGCGACGCATCGTTCGAAACAGCGTTCCTCTGACCGGGAGAGAATGGCTCGACACGGTGTGGGAGATCTCCGATCGCATCGGGCTCGAGAAAGCGCCGCGGTTGTTGCAGAGCAGGGAAACGAAGATGCCATTCGCATGCGGTACGCTGCACCCGACTATCGTTCTTCCGGTCGAGAGCGAGGGATGGTCGCCGGAGCGGCGCAGTGCGGTACTGCTGCACGAGCTCGCGCACGTGCGCCGCAGGGATCTGGTCGGTCATACGCTCGGCCGCATCACGTGCGCGGTGTACTGGTTTCATCCTCTGGTCTGGACGGCAGCAAAGCGACTACGCTCCGAGAGCGAGCGTGCCTGCGACGATCTGGCCCTGATGTGTGGCACGCGTGCCGCGGATTACGCCGAGCATCTGCTCGACATCGTTACTTCCGTGCGCGGCGATCGCACGCCGATGGTCGCGCTCGCCATGGCGCGAAGGAAGGAATTCGAGGGTCGCATGCTCGCGATCCTCGATCCGCAGGCGCGGCGTTCGACGCCGGGTCGTTGGAAGACGGCTGCGCTCGTTGGTGCGCTCGGCACGCTTTCCATTGTAGTCGGTGCAGCTGCACCCATGCCGCGCGTCGCTCCTGCGACGCCATCACCGATCGTGCGTGCGCCTCTCGCCGACGCATCGCACGCCGCGATGACGCAGCAGGGTGTGACGTCGCCTCGCGGCGCGCTCCAATCAGCAGGCTCCGATCGGGCGGAAGACCACGGTGCGAGCAGCACGCTCGCTGACGCTGCGGCGCGATTCGGAATGAAGGTAGCTTCCAGCGTATTGTCAGACGCACAGTCCGGGTTGTCGACTATCGCGCCGAAGGTGAGCGTGCGCGCTTCGGATTCCGACGGTCGGACGAGCGAGATCGTGGTCAAGCCCGCCTTTTCGTTCGATGCGACCTTCGATTCGAAAACCCCGGACGAGCGTGCAGATCTGCTCGCGAAGGTTCTTGCGACCGACACGAACGCGGAATTGCGCAGAACGGCCGCGTGGGGACTCGCGAAGTACATCGAAAACCCGGTTGCATCCGCGGCGTTGACGCGTGCACTGCTCCACGATGCAAGCGCGTCGGTGCGGGAAACGGCAGCCTGGGCGCTCGCCCGCGATCATCGCAACGCCCCGCAGTCGGCCGTCAGTGCGCTCACGTCCGCGCTTCGCTCCGACGCCAGCGACTCAGTTCGCGCCACCGCTGCGTGGGCGCTGGGCAGCATTCACGATGACGCGGCAATTCCTGCGCTCACTGCGGCACTCGCCGACAGGAACGCCGACGTGCGTAGCAGGGCGGTGTGGGCGCTTGGGAGTGTGCGGCCGCGATCAGCGCCGAGCGCGCTCGTTGCGAAGCTGCACGATAGCGATCCGGATGTGCGGGCGCTCGTTGCATGGGCATTGTTCACGATCCGCGATACGACTTCCATTCCCGCACTGCAGGCCGCGCTCCGTACCGAGACCAACAAGGACATCCAGGTCGATTACATCCGCGCGCTCGGCGCGATGGGTGAACAGTCGCTGAGCGCCATTCGGAATCTGCTCGAGTCGTCGGATCCCAAGGTCAAGTCGATGGCGGTGGATGCGCTGGCCGGCGGTAATGCGACCGGCCCGTGGCCGTGGCCATGGCCGCAGCCGCGACCGTTCCCGTAGCAGCCGTACAAGTGCGCGCGTAACCGGGCCCGAAGCGGCCACGCGCGCATGCTTTTGACCTGAAGTGCTGATTTTTCACCATACAGCCCGGTACGCAGACATGGGCAATCACGGAGGAGGAACGATGTTGAGAGTCATTGGAGCGGTTGCTGCCGCAGCGTTCGTGTCGACCGCAACTGCGGTCAGACACGACCATTCATCGCTCGCCGGCGTAGCCGGCGACACCGCGTCGTTCGACGTGAGCGCGCTGCTCACCGCTGCGCGCGGCGTTTCACCAAACGTATGCGCGCTCGCGGCGAGGGCCGTCGGCAACGGTAGTTGGGGGCGCTCCAGCGACGCGCCGGTGACACCGCTTGGCACGTCGGCGGACCTTCACGGTATGCTGGACTCCCGCGATCTTCCTGCTGTCGACGTCACGAGGCTGATGGGTGCGCTCGGGTCGGACGATCCATGCGTGCGCGAGCTCTCGGTCCGTCTCATCGGCACCCAGAACAATTCGAGCGTCGCGCCCGAACTGCTCACGCGGCTCACATCGAGCAATGCGTCGCTCCGTGCGATGGCGGCATTCGGACTTGGTCTCGTGGATGCCAGGACCTCAGTGGATCAGCTCATCCACGCGCTCGGCGACGCAACGGCCGACGTGCGCGCCAACTCCGCGTGGGCGCTTGGCAGAATCGAGGATGGTCGCGCGCTGTCGTCGCTGGTCTCGCTGTTCAACGATGCGTCACCCGTAACTCGCGAAGCGGCGGTCATTGCCGTTGGCCGAATGGATTCCACGAGCACGTCGGCAGCCCTCATACGCACGCTGCAACATGATGACGTCGCCTCCGTGCGCCGCGCAGCCGCATGGGCGCTCGGAACGCTGGACGCGAAAGATGGCGTAGCCGCACTCTCCACGACGCTCGCCGACGACAGCGATGCGCGAGTGCGCGAGATGAGCGCATGGGCGCTTGGCAACCTCGACGACAACGCTGGTGCGAGCGCGCTGCAGCGTGCGCTGCAAAAGGATTCTGATGACAGGGTGCGTGAATCCGCCGCGTGGGCGCTCGGGGAGCTCGGGGACGCATCCTCCACCGACGCCCTTGCAAGTGCCACCGAGTCAGACAAGAGTGTGAGGGTGCGTGGTACAGCGGCGTGGGCAATCGGTCAGATCGGACATGCCGATCGTCGTGCGGTTGCGGGCCTGACGCATCTGCTCAAGGAGTCCGATGACAACGTACGGCTCCGCGCGGCGTGGGCGCTGGGCCAGATCGAGGACAGTACTGCACTTCCGGAGATCGATTCCGCCCTCGGCGTCGAAAAGAACTCCGACGTGCGGCGGGCGCTGATTCGCGCTCTCTCCAAATCGGGCGGCAATACCGCCGCGAGAATGCGCGCGCTGATCGACTCGAAGGATCCGCAGGTGCGCGAGGCCGCCGTTCGCTCGCTCGCTGGCGGGCGCGCATTCGGCCCATGGCCGTGGCCGGCGCCGCGACCGCGGCCATGGCCGTAAACCCGCAGCGGGGCAAGCAACCTTTTGACTGCTGGCGCCATCTAACCACGCGATGGTTGAAACCAGACACTCTCCTGACACAACTTCCAATGCACGTATATCGGTCCGCAGGTGTGGCGTTGCTCGCCCTCGCACCAGTCGCAGTTCACTCTCAGGAAACTGCCACGTCGTCGATTCATCCGCGCACACCGCCGGTGGCGGTCGCGGCGCGGCGCGAAGGACCCATCACACTGGACGGGAAGCTTGACGACGCTGCATGGAAGGCAGCGACACCGATAACAAAGTTCATACAGCAGCAACCGCACGAAGGCCTGCCCGCGACTCAAGCCACCGAGATTCGCATTCTATATGACGATCAGGCCCTGTATATCGGAGCGCGCGTGAACGACTCGCTCGGGGCGAAGGGAATTCGCGCTCCGCTGGCGCGACGCGACCAGCTGCTGGATGCCAATGGCAACAACGGCTCGTTCAATTCGTTGACGACGGACAAGATCATAGTTGTGCTCGACCCGTACCACAATCACATCGACGAGGCCTGGTTCGAGGTGAATCCGCAGGGCGTCAAGGGCGATCAGTTCGACGGCGATCCGTCCTGGGATCCCATATGGGAGGCCGCGACGCACGTCGATTCACTCGGCTGGACCGCGGAGATGCGTATCCCGTTTTCGCAGCTGCGATTCTCGCGTGACTCTGTGCAGACGTGGGGAATGGAAGTCTGGCGCTACGTGGACCGGCTCAACGAGCAGGATATGTGGGCCTACTGGAAAACGAGCGAGTCTGGAGGACCGGCGTTCTTCGGTCATCTCACGGGTCTCAAGATCGGCGCGCAGCCGCGTCAATTCGAGCTGCTGCCGTACGTCCTGAGCGGTGTGCACTCCAAGTACGCGCCGCCCGCAGATCCATTCCACAAGTCGACGTCGACCAACCTCGCGACGGGCATGGACCTCAAGTATCTGTTGACATCCAATCTCACGCTCGATGCAACGGTCAATCCCGACTTCGGTCAGGTGGAAGTCGATCCCGCGACAATCAATCTGTCCGCGTACGAAACGTACTACGACGAGAAGCGCCCGTTCTTCGTGTCGGGTAGCAGCGCATTCGACTTCGGCGGAATGAACTGCAACTTCTGCAGCAATACTTCCAATCTCGGCCTCTTCTATTCCAGACGCATTGGCAGAGCGCCGCAGCTGAACAGCTTCGTCAGCGGTCTCTCGGCGTTCAGCGACCTGCCCAATACCACGTCGATACTTGGCGCTGCCAAGATTACTGGCCGCACCGGGGGTGGCATCACCGTCGGCATGCTCGACGCGCTTACAAACCGGGAGAGCGCCGAGTACATCCCGACGCCAGGCGGACCCACGCTGACGCAGCCGGTCGAGCCGCTCAGCAACTATTTCGTCGGCAGGGCGAAGAAGGACCTGCGTGAGGGAGCAACGACCATCGGCGGAATGTTCACGTCCGTCGCGCGGCAGATGAACGACACGATTCTGTCCGATCGTCTGCGCAGTCATGCCGAAGCCGTCGGACTCGATTGGGATCATCGATGGAGTCATCGTGACTACGACTGGATGGGATCGATTGCCGCGTCCAACGTCGCCGGATCGACACAGGCGATCGGACTGACCGAGCAGTCGAGCGCACATTACTTCCAGCGGCCGGACCGCCGGGTTCGGAGCGACGGACTGTTCGGTGCGGCTTACGACAGCAATGCGACGTCGCTGCGCGGATATGGGCTGTATACGCGCGTCGCAAAGACCAGCGGCGACTGGTTCTGGGAAACGGCCCAGAACTGGCGCAGCCCCGGGTTCGAAGTGAACGATCTGTCGTATCTCGACCGCGCCGACTACAAGTGGATGAACTTCAACGTTGGTCGCAACTGGAGTCTCCCGGGAAGCTGGTATCGCAGCGCCATGCTCATGGCGGGCGGCCAGCAGCAATTCAACTACGACGGTGATCGCACGGATCAGCAAGGGCAGGTCTTCACACAGATCAATTTTCTCAACTACTGGAGACTGCGCAGCTTCTACATATATCATCCGGCTGTAATGGATGATCGCCTGACGCGTGGTGGACCGGTGGTCATGCGTAGCGGCTACAAGGTCATGATGGGTCAGGTCTCGACAGATCCTCGCGCGCGCGCCGTGTTCGACGTCTCCGTTCAGGGCGGGCCGAGCGTCGGTGGCAAGGGTCACCAGCTGTCGATCGCTCCCGGAATCGCACTCAAGCCGGCGTCCAGCATCTTCGTCAGCCTTACGCCGACGTTCAGCTCGAACGAGGACGACGCGCAGTACGTGACCACGGAGACCGACCCGACGGCGACGGCGTTTTACGGCCATCGCTACGTGTTCGCCTATCTCAGGGCTGAGACATGGTCGCTCGACACGCGCATCAACTGGACCTTCACCCCGAATCTCACGCTGCAGCTGTACGCGCAGCCCTACTTCTCGAGCGGCGACTACGCGTCGTTCCGTGAATTCGCGGCGCCCCGTGCACTCACGAAAGTCATCTACGGCAAGGATGCCGGCACCATCGTACGCACGCCGGCAACTGCGACGTCCGGAGCGACGTACACCGTCGATCCTGACGGCGCGGGACCAGCGAAGCCCTTCAGCTTCGGCGATCCGAACTTCGCGTATCGCTCCCTGATCGGAAACGCGGTGCTGCGGTGGGAGTACCGTCCAGGCTCGACAGTGTTCTTCGTCTGGACTCAGACGCGCTCCGGCACAAATGACGTCGGAAATTTCGACTTCACACGCGATCGCACTGCACTTCTGAGCGACAGACCGACGAACATTTTCCAGATCAAGGTGAATTACTGGTTGGGAAGATAGGCCTTCTACCAGTGGATCTGGCGAGCGCTAGATTCACTGGTATAACCGCCAGTCGGGAGGGGGACATGCAGCACGTCGCACCTTTGGCCTCGCCGCGCGAGAGCATCTTCGCGGTTCTCGCGTCGGCCGCTCGGAGACTGTCGTACGGCGATCTGTCAGTGATAGCGGCCGCCAGCGGAGCCGTTGCGCTGGCGGCCGCCGCAGTCGACCGCGCATCGTGGATGCTGCTCTCTGCATGCTACGTCGTCTGGTGTTTCGCGGGGTGGGGGATTCTGTTTCACACCTCGACGCCGCGGACCGCTCGCTGGAAAGCCTTCCAGTGGACCATCGTCGGGTCGGCCAGCGTCGTCGCGGTCATCCTCGGCGTGGCTGTCTTTTTCTGGGCTCTGGGTCCGAGCTGGAAGTTGTAGCACCGCCAGGATAGGGTACCGGCGGATGACGTCCGGTACCTCGCGAACGCATCGCTGGTCGTAGGTTGGGCGCAGGTCAAAGTTGCCGCTTCACTCGCCCGGTCGTCCTCCAACGATGCCAAACAGACACGCGAGAGCCACACGCGCGGCCGTAATCGTCGCGTCCCTTCTAGCCGTCACCGCGCCCGCGCTTCACGCGCAGGCGGTGCCGCCCAAGAATGCGCAGGCTGCCAGAGCAACCCCATCGGTCGTCAAGCACACAGTCAAGCCGGGCGACACACTATGGGACATCGCCAAGTTCTACCTCAAGGACCCGTTCAGGTGGCCTGAAGTCTTTCACGCGAATACGAACATCGTCAAGAACCCGCACTGGATCTATCCCGGGCAGGTTCTCACCATCGACGGATCGGCGGTCAAGCCGGAAGTCGCGGCCCGGGTGGATTCCACAGGCTTCGTCGTCGCCCAGATCCAGACACGCGCGCAGGCGCCGACCGTATTCGCCGAGCACCAGAGCACAGTCGACGAAAGACTTGCCGCCGCAACGGCGATGCCGCCGGCCCTTACGGTGCGTCCCGGCGAATACGAAGCGGCTCCGTACGTGGTAGCCGAGAACGGACGGCTCGAAGCGGGCCGCGTCATCGGACCCGTTGACCGGCCAGCGCTCGGGCTTTCATCCGACGCAGGCTTCCGCCTGTTCGACCGGATCTACGTAACCATCCCCGCGGGTGTGAACGTCGGCGACAAGGTGGTCGTCGCCAAGACCGGCGAAACCATCGCCGATGTAGGGCGCGTTATCGAGCCGACGGCCGTCATGCGCATCGACTCGCTGGCCGGCAAGTCTCAGGCGATCGGCACTATCGTCAAGCAGTTTGGAACAGTCGTTCCGGGACAGGGAATTGTACTACCCGGACGAACGTTCGAAAGCACTTCCACGCGCCCGGTTAACGGCAGTTACCCACTCACGGCCAAGCTGGTCTGGGTGCAAGGGTCGCCCAGGCTTCCGTCGGTGCAGACGTACGTGATTTTCGCTGCGGGCGAGGCGAAGGGTGTGCGGCCGGGAGACCAGTTCACGCTGCTCAGCGATGGCCAGTTCAGTGATGGAACGCCGGCCCCTCTGAGCGCCACGGCGCGAGTGACGATCGTTCGCGTGACTCCGTTCGGTGCCAGTGGAATCGTCGTACATCAGGATCAACCCGAGATCCAGACGGGAATGGCGGCTCGTCTCACAGCGAAGATGCCATAACCGGATGTCGTAATAACGATGTCACTATGCACGACGCCGGCTTAGATTTGGCGTTTTGCCGACGGAGTTGTAGTGATTCAGATATTGGCTTGGGCACAGGTCGGCGTGGTGCCGACCACGCCTCTCGATATGGTGGTCAGCGCGACCGCGCCTACGAAGATCGTACTCGGCGTTCTCATCGCGTTGTCGCTGGTCAGCTGGGCGATCATGTTCGCGAAGTGGGCGCAATTCCGCGGAATAACGCGCAAGTCGAGTGCGTTCATGCTGAACTTCGAGCGCGCGTCGTCGTTCGAGGCGGCAGTGGATGCCGCGCGACAATCGAGTGATCTTCCGCACGGTCGCGTACTACGCCGTGCGAGCGAGTTCCTGCGCGAGGTAACGCCCGCGCTCGCGGCCACTGCGGGTCGCGCAGCGAAATTCAGCGGATCACAGGTCGAAGCTCTCCGCCTCGTGCTCGACGCGGAGACCAACGCCGCGCGAGACAGACTCTCGCGCTACGTCCCCTCGCTCGGCACCATCGGGTCGGTGAGCCCGCTCATCGGGCTCTTCGGCACTGTGCTTGGCGTGATCGAGGCGTTCATCGGAATCGCGTCGCAGGGCTCGGGCAACATCGGTGCTGTTGCGCCCGGTGTCGCAGAGGCACTGATAGCGACCGCCGCCGCGCTTGCCGTCGCAATCCCCGCCGTGTTCGGCTACAACCTGTTCGCAAACCGGTTGAATCGGATCGACAGCGAGCTCGAGGGCTTCGGCACGGAGCTCATCGCGCTTCTCGTGCGCGAGGGACGGATCTAGGTGGCGAACCGCGGCCGTCGGCGTGGTGAGCGTCTTCCAATCAACGCCGAGATCAATGTTGTGAGCCTGATCGACGTGATGATGCTGCTGATGGTCATCTTCATGATCACAGCACCCATCATGCAGGGCGGCGTCGATGTG
Organism: Gemmatimonadota bacterium; assembly: GCA_027307165.1. Classification (GTDB taxonomy): domain Bacteria; phylum Gemmatimonadota; class Gemmatimonadetes; order Gemmatimonadales; family Gemmatimonadaceae; genus Fen-1247. The sequence continues at coordinate 199,313 of DAHUXM010000021.1, forward strand.
GCGCTTCCAAAGGCCGAGGCGCGGCCGCTCGAAGCCAAGAGTGGATTGGTTGTGACGGTGAATCGTGCCGGTGAGATATTCGTCGACAAGGACAAGCTTACCTACGAGCAATTCCGGGCGAGCTTCAAGGCCCTGGCGAGCCAGCACGGAAAAAACGGCGTGTATCTTCGTGCCGATCAGGGTGTACCGTATGGCATGGTGGTGCGAGTACTGGCTGTAATGCGAGCGAGCGGGTCCACCGACGTCGGCCTCGTCGCCGAACCGGAGGACATGCCGCGTTGAATAGTAGCGAGCGCGATGGTGGACTCACCGGATCGCTGGGTGTGTCCGCCGTGGTGCATCTGACGATTCTCGGGCTGGCTATCTGGGCACTCCGGCCAGGTCCGCCGGTGGTCCTTCCTCCGATCTACAAGGTCGATATCGTTGCGGCGCCGCCCGGCCCGCGAGCCATTGGCGAGGTCACTCGGGCTCCGGCGCCGACGAATCCCGCCCCGGCCCCGCAAAAGATGCGCGAGACACCGTCTTCGGTGCCGCCCGCGCCGAGCAAGGCCCCGCCAGCGCCTACTACGCGGGCGACGCCGGTGGAAGCTCCACCGAAGAAGGCCGCGCCGGCTACCAGGGCCCCAAAGGCCGGAGGTGGCCCTACAGGCGGCCGTGGTACTGACGTCGCTACCGTACAGACGGCTGGTATCGACTTTCCATTTCCCGGGTACCTCAACAACATCGTTCGGCAGATAGCGCTGAACTTTCGCGTCCAGAACCCGAACTCCCCCTTGAGCGCGACGATGTCATTTCTCATTCACCGCGATGGCAGCGTCACGGACGTGAAATTCGTCCACCGGTCCGGAGTCTACTCCTTCGATCTGGAGGCTCAGGGCGCCATCGAGCGGGCTTCCTCGTCGTTTGGTGCGCTTCCCGACGGTTTCCGGGATGACGTCCTCCCCGTAGTTTTCAGCTTCGATCCTCGTTTCCTGCAGTGATGCAACTCAAACAAATACTTATTGCCGCGGTCGCCAGCTCGGCGCTCGCGTTGACGCCGGCTGCGGCCCGCGCACAGAACCCGACGGTGCCCGAAGGCGTCCGCCTCGGACTCAACTATACGCTTGGCACCAAGCCCGGCGTGCTCGTGCTTCCCATGGATTCCACGGGCGGCGATTCCGTACGTGCGATACTCCAGCGCGACATCGATTATGACGATCGAGCGACAGTCATAACTCTGGACGACCAATCGGCGCGCGCGATGATGCCCAAAACGGGTGACGACTTCAACTACCCGATCTTCGCCAAGCTCGGCGTCGTCGCCATTCTGCGCCCGCAGCGCTCGTTGACGGGGATCACGATCACGATGTATGACGTCGCGGCCAAAAAGCGAATTCAGATCGGTGGCTTTCCGCTCACGGACCAGGTCAACTCGCCCGCGTGGCGGATGGCCGTGCACCGCGCGAGCGATGAAGTCGAGCGCTGGATCTTCGGTACGCCGGGTGCAGCGGCAACGCGAATCCTGTTCAGCGGCGGCGACAAGCAGATCTGGGTGATCGACAGCGATGGCGAGAATGCGCGAAAGCTGACGTCCGTGACGCTCGCGATGTCGGCTGCATGGAGCCCGGACGCAACCAAGTTTGTCTTCTGCGGTTTCACGCCGAGCGGCTCGCAAATCGCCGTGTACAGCTTCATTACGGGCGATCTGCACTGGTTGAGCGGAACCGCGCGCGGTCTTAACATCACGCCGGCGTACTCACCTGACGGACGAACCATCGCGTACGCCAGCGGAAGCGAAGGCGGCACCGACATAATGGTCATGCAGGAGGGCGACGCGTCGCCGTCGCGCCGGATCACCGTCGGCAGGGGAAGCGATAATACGTCGCCTTCGTTCAGTCCGGACGGTCGACAGATCGCGTTCATGTCCGGTCGTGCGGGCCATCCGGAGGTCTATACGATGGACGCGGACGGCACCAATCCTTCGTTGCTCACCGAATTCACGTACGGCGAGCAGGCCTATCGTGCGTCGCCGGACTGGGCGCCGGACGGCCGGCGGATTGCGTACGAATCGCGCATCGACGGCAACTTTCAGATCATGACGATCGATATGCGGGACCGCTCGACCAAGCAGTACACGAGCGATGGCCAGAACGAAGATCCTTCGTGGGCGCCCGACTCGCGCCACATGGTATTCTCATCGACGCGTACGGGACCACGCCAGCTGTGGGTGCTCGATGCCGAGTCAGGACGCATGCGTCAGCTGACTCATGCCGCAGGTGCGCGGCTCGCAGCGTGGTCGCCGATCCTCAAACCCTAACCCCTCGCGTCAATGCATCCGAGCAAAATCATAATTGCAGTCGTTGCGGTGACACTTGTCGCCGCGTGCCACAAGATTCCGGCTCCGCTCTCTCCGTCTCCCGTTGCGGGGAACGATTCGCTGGATCGCGCACGCGCCGATTCCATCGCGCGCGCTAATGCTGCGCGGCAGGCCGAGATCGCGAGAGCGCAGGCGGAGCAGGACAGTCTGCGCGCAGTGCGTGAGCGCGAGCAGCGCGAGGCCGCTCAGAACGCGGACGCGATGAAGGTGCTTGCCGCGACCATCTACTACGACTTCGACAAGGCCGATCTGACCGAAGCGGCGCGGTCGCTGCTTCTTGCCAAGGTTCCGGTGTTGCAGGCACAGCCAACGATCCATTTGCGCATTACAGGGCACACGGACGATCGTGGCTCGTCCGAATACAATCTCGCGCTCGGTCTCAGGCGCGCCGCTGAAGCCAAGGCGTTCCTGGTGAACAACGGCATCGACGCGAGCCGGCTCGAGATCACGAGCATGGGCGCGGAGCAGCCGGCGGTTCAGGGTGAGAACGAGGAAGCATGGTCGCGTAACCGTCGGTCAGAGTTCGCGCCGACATCTGGAGGAGGCAGTCAGTGAGAAAGATGATTCTCGCGACGCCGCTGGCGATGTTGTTTGCCGGCTGCTTCGCAACACAATCGGACGTGCAGGTGCTGCAGAGCGACATCCGCACGCTGCGCGGAGAACAACTTGCCGCCGACTCCGCCCGGAAGATTCAGATGGATCGCGCGTTGGCTAGCATGCGCACCGCAAACGACTCGCTCGATGCACTGAGCACGCGTCTCACGCGATTTCGTTCCGACATGACGTCCAGCATGTCGTCCGTGCAGCAGCAACTCCTGCAGGTGCAGGAGCTGACCGGGCAGAGTCAGCGCCGGATTCAGGAAGTGCGCGCGTCGCTCGAGGAGCGTCAGAGCGCGACCGCGCCGCCGGATTCGACCGGTGCGCCGGCAACACCCGGACCCAATGCGTTGTTCCAGGTCGCGCGTGAGCAGATGATGCAGGGAAGCAACGCCGCTGCGCGTCAGGCCTTCCAGGATCTCATCACCAAGTATCCCAAGTCGGACGTGGCACCCGACGCGGCGTTCTACATCGCCGAGACGTACGCTGCGGAAAACAATACCGCGGCTGCGGATTCGGTATACGCACGGGTCGCGTCGCAGTATGCCGGTTCGCCGCGGGCGGCGACGGCGATCTACAAGCGCGGTGTTGCGGCGCAGGCGGCTGGCAACGGCGACAAGGCGCGTGACCTGTTCAACCAGCTCATCAAGAAATACCCGCGCTCCGACGAGGCTGCGCTGGCTCGCGACCGCATAAAGACGATCAAGTAGCAGGCGGAGGCGATCGTGGCTAGGCGTCGCACGGCTGGCGGGATGGCCGAGATGGCGTTCCTCGATCACCTCGAGGAGCTGCGCCAGCGACTGTTCAGATGTGCCGCGGCGTTCGCGTTCGGCGCGATCATCGCGTTCGTTCTGTTCACACAGGTGCCGCACTTCGACGTGATCGAGTTCCTTTCGCGACCGATCACGCCGTACCTGCACGGCGCCAAGCTTATCTACCTGCATCCCGGCGATGCGTTTCAGATCGTGCTCGACGCCGGCTTTGCGCTGGCATTCATCATCGCGTCGCCGGTCATTCTGTACCAGCTGTGGGGATTCGTCTCCCCCGCCATGTATTCGCACGAAAAGAAGCTCGTCCTCCCCGTACTCGGCGGTATAGTCGTGCTCTTCATCGCCGGTGTGGCGATGGCGTTCACGCTGATCCTGCCGATGACGATCAAGTTCCTCGTCGGCGTCGAGTCAACCGCACTTCAACCCATGATCGCGGCGTCGGAATATTTCGGCTTCGCGATCTACATGTGTCTCGCATTCGGCGCGGCGTTCGAGCTTCCGATCGTGATAATGGGACTCACCGCACTTGGTCTGACCAACCCGAACTTCCTCGCCAAGTACCGGCGATACGCGGCAGTCGGCGGGCTGATCGTCGGCTGCTTCATCACGCCGGACCCGACCGCGATGTTCGCCATCGCGATCCCGATGTATGGACTGTTCGAGCTCAGCATCGTACTGTCACGCATGGTCTACAAGTGGCGCCAGCGAGGTGAGACGGGGGACGACAGCGGATCTGTCGATGAACCGCCGCCACCGCCACCACCGCCGGTACGGGATGCACCGCGCCGGCTGGGAGCGCCGGCGTGATTCGGACATCGCTCTACGCGATCATTGTGGCCGCGCTCGGGATGAGCGCGGCTTCAGTCGTTGGCGCGCAGGGCGTCGATAACACCGCACGAAAGACGGTGCGCGATACTATCCCCAAAGCGGTGACGCGCGATACGACGCCAAGACGCGACACGACCGCCAGACGTGACACGGCCGCCCGCGACAGCACGCGTCGCGACACTGTTCCGCAGGCAGCGCCACTCGTCACCTGGTCGTCGGATTCCGACTCGGTTGCGACGGCACTCATGAAGAGACCTGGGTTCCGCGCCACACGCTATCAGGGCGACAACGTCGTGTTCGACGCGCAGGCCAAGGCGCTCAGGATCAGGGGCAAGCCGGCGGCGGTCGGACGCGACCAGACGATCGTGATCGGTGACACGGTGCTGTACAATGATTCAACCAAGTTCGTCACTGCCATGGGCGACACGGTGATTCTGCACGATCCGTCGCAGCAGACCGCAGACGTGATTGCGAGGGGCAAGGTCACGTACAACACCGCGCAGGGCCGCGGCACCGCGACGAACATCAGCACGTCTGTCGAGAGCGGCCAGCGGTATTATCTGTCAGGCAAGGAGACAGCGTTCGTGCGCGATACCACGCCCGCGAAGCGCAGTGCCTACTACGTACGCAACGGCATCATCACGAGCTGCGACGACAGCGTTCCGGACTATTACTTCAAGTCCAGCGAGATCAAGTTCGTCTCGAAGAACCTGCTCGTTGCACGTCCCGCCACTCTGTATGTCGGCGGCGTCCCGGTCTTCTGGCTTCCCTTTCTTTTCCAGGACGTGCGAAACGGCCGGCGCAGCGGTATTCTCACCCCACGCTTCGGACTCAGCGAGTTCGTTCGCAACAGCTCCGCCTACCGGCGTCACGTCGAGAACATCGGCTACTATGCAAACCTCGGCGATTACATGGACGCCGAGGCGTGGTATGACTGGCGAAGCAGTGCTCGCGGAACACTTTCGGATCCAGGCTTCTCGCGCATCAATGGTCAGTTCAGGTATCGCTGGCTGGACCGCTTCATCACTGGCGGAATCGCGGCGAACCACCTTGCACAACCGGGCGGGGCCAGCAACACCGCGGTCACGTGGTATCACTCGCAGGAATTTTCATCGACCAGCCGTTTCAGCGCGAACGTCAACTTCACCACCAACACCACGGTGCTGCAGCGAACCACGTTCAATCCGCAGCAGCAGCTCTCGGCGATCAGCTCCGACGTCCGTTACAGCAAGAAGGTTGGACCTTTTTCCATGGACCTCGGCGGACATCGCGATCAGTACTCCGGCCGCACGCAGATCCAGGAGAACTATCCAACGCTGAGCGTTACGAGTCCGACGATTGCGGTCACGCACTGGCTCGACTGGACGCCGAGTCTGAGCTTTCAGCGTCAGGCCAAGGTGAACATGGATGAGTCGCAGGCGCTGTTCTATCACTATTTCACGAACGCTGCCGGAGTGTCGGATAGCTCGCGCGTCAAGGCTTCGGAGACCACTCAGTCGACGTCGTTCGCGACGCCGATAAGCATCCACGGATTCCGGCTCGATCTCTCGGCCAATGTGCAGAGCCTTGATCTCAACCACCCTGTAACGCGCACGTTCGTCAGTCAGACCGACACCAGCCAACGTTACAACCGGACCTTCGCACGATCGGCGACGAATCAGGCCGACTTCAATTTCGCATTCAGTCTGCCGGGTTTCTTTCCCGGCACGCTCAATCTCAACCCGTCCGTTTCATTCCAGAACGTGTACGGCGGATCGTATTGGGTTCAGTCCGAGTTTTCCAATGGCCAGTGGGTACATCAGAGCAAGCGCCCGACGTTTTCGCTCGGGATCTCTCCGACGTTGTTCGCGCTGTTCCCGGGCATCGGACCGATCACACGCATCAGGCACTCCATCACACCGCGTATCAGCTTCGGGTACTCACCGGCGGGCGAAGTTCCCGCTGCTTACCTTGCCGCGATCAACCATTCGGCCAGTGGCTTCCTCGGGAGTATGCCGCAGGAGCAGATCACGTTCGGTCTCACGCAGGTGTTCGAGGCGAAGATGCGCTCCGACACCGGATCGTCGGACGAAGGGCGCAAGATAAAGCTGCTGGGACTGGACTTCTCCGCAGCGACGTGGGATTTCGAGCGCGCCCGCGAAACGCATCGTACCGGGCTCACGACGAACTCCTTCACGTACAGCGCAACGTCGGATCTTCTACCGGGATTCAGCTTCAACAGTACCTATTCGCTCTTCCAGGGCGACACGCAGAGCGATACGGCACGGTTCAAGCCGTTCCGAGAGGGAATCAACGCGTCGTTCACGCTCAACGGGCAGACGGGGATTGTTGCTGCCATCAGCAGACTGTTTGGCCACGGGCCAGCGGTGGCGACGCCCACGCCGACCGTGGAGCAGAGCGAACAGGATCAGCTCGCGGCGCGACTGTCGTCGATGCCGGTGGCGGGCAGCTACCGGCGCGACATGCAGTATGCGATCGACGATACACAGGGATGGTCGAGCCAGATCACATTCGCTTCGACCCGCCAGCGCCCACCCGTCGGCGGCCGCGTCATCAACTTCGATCCTACGCTGGTTTGCGCACCGTACTCGTCGAATCCGATCCTGTTCCAGCAGTGCCGGCAGACCACGCTCCTCAATCCGCAGACGACGGTCAACAACACCAACGACCCGATCGGTGGCGGCGTCTTTGTCCGGGTTCCGCCACGCGAGACGTTGAACGCGAACACCACCTTCCACATCACGCAGAAGTGGTCTGCAAGCTGGGGAACGCTGTATGACGTTGTAAATCACGCATTCGCGAGCAATCAGGTGACACTGCAACGCGATCTGCACGACTGGCGCGCGATATTTTCGTTCAGCCAGAGTCCCAATGGCAACTCGTACTTCAGCTTCATGATTGGCAACAAGGCCCAGCCGGACCTCAAGTTCAACTACGACAAGCCCACCTACCGGCAGCAGGACATTCGTTAACCGTTGTTATCAGCTCGCTTCGCGCCGTGGGACGTACCGATTTTCCTGGCCAAATACGCATACCTCACACTGGTCCGGAAACCGATCCTCGTGCACTTCGAGGTGACTCTTCGCTGCAACGCGCACTGCGGTTTCTGCGATTACTGGAAGACGGACTCATCCGAGCGCGACAACGAGCTCAAGAGCTTCGCCGACGCCGCGCGCTTCTTCAATCCAATGATGATCACGTGGACGGGAGGCGAGCCGACGTTGCGACGCGACCTCGAAGATCTCGTATCGGCGGTCGACCGCGCGATTCGCGTGAAGTACATGACGCTCATCACCCATGGCGGGATGCTCACGCCCGAGCGCGCGCAATCCCTCTGGGATGCAGGAATAAACCAGTTCAACATATCGCTCGATTTCCTGGATGAGCGGCACGACGATGCCCGCGGCATTCCGGGGCTCGCCGACAGGATCATGCGCAACATTCCCGCGATGCGCGAGCGCGGCATCGACGCGATCCGCTTCAACACCGTCATCAAGCGGTCCAACGTCGGTGAGCTCGTTTCGATCGTGCGCCGCGCAGCCGAACTCGGCGTGGGAGTCAACTTCAGCTGCTACACCGACAGCAAGAACGGCAACGCCGAGGGGCTGATTCCGGAATCCGAAGTCCGGCAGCTCGAAGAGGTCATAGCCGAGCTCCTCGCGTTCAAGCGCGAGCGCCGCGGCATCATCACCAATTCGGATTATTACCTCGAGCAGATCCCCCGGTATGTCCGTGGGGAGACGTCCGAGCCATGCCGGTCTGGCATCCGAACCATCCATATCGACCCCGCCGGCTACGTGAAGCGCTGTCCGGATTTCCCGGTCGACTTCCACTGGCGTGACTTCCGGAAGTATGAACCAGTCAACTGCAATGCATGCTACTACGCGTGCCGCGGCGAGGCTCAGGCGCCATTGCGCCTCTCCCGGATACGCGATGTCATGGCATCTCCGCTCGATCACCAGACCACTTAAGGGACCGGTCATTCTGGCCGACCTCACGCGTTCTCGTTAACTTCCCCTTGAAATGTCCAAGTCCGCCCAGCTCAAGAGGAAAGCTGCCGAATTCGAGCAGAAGCGACAGTATGATCGTGCCCTCACGTCTTACGCGCAGGCCATAGAGGCTGCGGCCGGAATCCCCGACGAGCTGGATATTCCGCTCTACAACCGGGTCGGCGACCTCCACCTGCGTCTGGGCGAGCTGGACAGGGCCGTCGCCTACTACGAGACAGCTGTAGACCTGTATTCCGAGGGTGGCTTCTTCAACAACGCCATCGCTCTCTGCAACAAGGTGCTCCGCCACGCGCCTGACAGGTCGGTCATCTACTACAAGCTCGGGAAGATCAGCGCCAAGAAGGGCTTCAATTCCGATGCGAAGCAGAATTTCCTGGAATATGCCGCCAGGATGGAGAAGGCAGGCGACATCAGCGAGGCCTTCCGCGCCCTCAAGGAATTCGCCGATCTCTGCCCGGGACAGGACGACGTCCGTCTGATGCTGGCGGAGCAGCTGGGACGCGCCGGTCGTACGCAGGAAGCGCTCGAGCAGCTCCAGATCGTCTACGAGGCGATGCTATCGGAGGACCGCGGCGCGGAGGCCGCAGCAACGCTGGAACGTATTCGCACCCTCGATCCCGACTTTGCGCCGCAGATCGGAATGTCGCGTCAGGAAGCCAAGCGGGAAGGGCTGGTCTTCATCGACGTCGACTACGGTAAACATGGCGCAAAGCCGTCCGGTCCGACCGAGGAGGCGGCGTCCCGTCCCCTCTCCGCGCAGGGCTTCGACGACGTCGAACTGCCACCGCCGGCAGACATGCGTTCGGGTCGAACTCTCGATGAGTCGCCCCTCGCCGGGCTGACTCCTCTCGAAGACCCTCTGACGTCCATGATCTCGGAGCAGGCACGCGGGCCGGGACCGACTATGGACGAGTTCGAGGCGACATCGTTCGCTACGAGTGGCCCCGATCGCGAGATCGAACCGCTCGCGATCGAGCACACGTCGTACGACACGTTCTCGCCGCCGCCGGCCGAGGATGAGTCGGCATTGGGCGCTGCGGCCGATCAGTTGGCCGCAGGCACCGAGGAGCCGCCGCGGGTAGCCGACCGCACCGACCCATCCATGGCCGACGCGCTTACCGGATATGTCGCGGCGCTGTCGAGCGATGTCGGTGAGATGCAGGGCGGATTGCCCGATGATCTCGGCGTTCTTCCCGTCGATGCAGTTCGTGAGGAGCAGGCGGCGTCGCAGAAAGCCCCACGCACCGATGATTATTTCGTCGATCTCAACGAATGGCTTCTGGAGGGCGAGCCGCCAAAGAATCCGCGCATGACCGCGGAGGAAGAAGCGAAGACACCGGGCGACGTGCAGACGGATTTCTCCGACATGCTCGAGACGTTCAAGGCCGGCGTCGCAGCCAATGTCGACGAGAGCGATTCCGACAGCCATTACGATCTCGGCGTCGCGTACATGGAGATGGGATTGTTCGACGAAGCGATCGCGCAGTTCCAGAAAGCGATGCGCGGCGACGCGTCTCCCGAGCGACGCGTTCGCGCATACGAGTCGCTCGGACAGAGCTTCATCGAGAAGAACGAGTATCAGGTCGCGATCAGCTCGCTCGGCGGTGCACTCAAGGAATCCGGACTGAACGACACCAAGCTTGTCGGCGTGCTGTACCTGCTTGGCTACGCGAGCGAGAAACTGGAACTGTGGCAGAACGCTGAAGGCTACTACCGCCGTGTTTTCGCGGTTGACATTCACTTCCGCGACATCGATGAACGATTGAAACGCGCCGAGCAAATGGCGTGACGGCGCGGTCAGTCGACGCGCCAGATGCGAGTGACGGTCTGCGCGCAGTGACGCTGGAAGAGGTGCAGGCGCCCGTGCGACACGATCTGGAGCAGGTCCGCGAGGAGATGGAGCAGGCCATCACGCGCGACATACCCATGCTCGCTATCGCAGCGCGGCATCTCCTTGCAATGAAAGGTAAGATGTTTCGCCCCACGCTCGTGCTGCTCTCCAGTCACACCGCCGGCACTCCGACACGCGATGCAGTCGTCGTCGCATCAGTCGTCGAGATGGTGCACCTTGCCACCCTGGTGCACGACGATGCCGTCGATCATTCCATGCTGCGGCGAGGCATGCCGACGATCAACTCGTTGTTCAGCGACCAGATCTCGGTGATCATGGGCGACTTCCTGTACTCGACCGCGCTCACACAGCTCGTCGCGCTCGATAACATGGCCGCGATACGCGCCCTCGTGGACGCATCGACGCAGATGTCGGTCGGCGAGCTGTCGCAGCTCTCGACGATCGAGCCGCTCAGCTTTTCCGAGCAGGATTACGAATTTCTGATTCGCTCCAAGACTGCCTCGTTGATATCGGCGGCATGTCGCGTCGGCGCGATGTGCGGCGCTCCCGCACACGTGGACGCACTTGCCGAGTACGGCGATGCGCTCGGAATGGTCTTCCAGATCACCGACGACCTGATCGACTACACCGAAGCGTCCGAAACGACGGGCAAGCCCAGTGGACTGGATCTGCGGGAGCACAAGGTCACGCTGCCGTTGATCGCCGCTCTTCGATCCATGTCGGCGACCGAGCGCAGTCGCGTCAATGCACTGTTCCAGGTAACCGATCCCGCAGACGACGATGTCGCCGACGTGGCGCGCATCGTGGTAGAGCTGGGTGGGCTGGAGTACGCGCGCCAACGGGCCGCCGAGTATGCCGAAAAGGCGCGAACGGCGCTGCTTGGTCTTCCCGCAACGTCCGCCCGAGACGCCCTCGGCGCGGCCATCTTCTACGTAATGGAGCGACACGCCTGATGCCACCACGCGGAGCCGCCCGAAAGGGCGCATTCTTTTACGGGATGGTCCTGGCAACGGGATTCATCGCAGGTGGCCTGCTGACGCAGGTCTCCCGGCGTTTTCTTCCGCCCAGCGCGGTCAAGGAGTTCTTCACGACCGGAGTGACGCCTTCTTTCGGGCCGCTGACCGTGGACCTGGTGATCCTCAAGTTCGCCATCGGCCCGGTGGCGGTCGACGTGTCACTTTTGAGTCTCCTCGGGGTACTTCTGGCGTATCTGATTGCGCGTTCGTTATTTTAGAGCGGATATATTGTCGGACGTAGGCAGCGAACTTTTTTCCCCGTCAGGGAGTTATGGAAATGCCGCATTTCAGTTTCATGGAACTGGTCATCATCATGGTGGTGATCCTGCTTCTATTCGGCGCCAAACGCATCCCTGAGATTGCTGGCTCCGTAGGCAAGGGAATCAAGGAGTTCAAGAAGGAGATGAACGACATCGAGCGGAACGTGACCAATCGTGATCCCGGCCCTCCGCCGCGCCTTACCTCGGAAGATCTGCAGCGTCCATCGACATCTCAGACCAGCGACTCTGAATCGACGCGCGAGCCGCGCAGATTGATCTAGCCCGCGTTAAGAAATAGGAAAGATTTTGCAAAAGGGGGGACGAGCGGCAATTCGCTCGTCCCCCCTTTTTTGTCCGCAGGACCGCTCATCCCCGCGTAAGGCGGGGATGACGACTGAGTCCAATCATGAGGAGCTGCGCCGCATCGCCGCTTCGACTTCCTTGCGGCGGTCGGTGATCTTGGCAGCCGACTTGAGGTTCGCTACGAATTCCTGAATCCGACCCTGTTGCATGGAGCTCAGGTACTGGCCACGCAGCTGATCCTTGGCCGCGTCGAACGTCTTCCGATCGGCATCGACGCGTCGATTCACCTCTATCACGTATACCGCCTCGTCCGTGACGATCGGCTCGCTCACCGTACCGACGGGAAGCGCAAACGCCGCGCCCACGATCCTGGATGCATTCGGTGCGTCGGGGATTCCCGAGACGCGGGTGAACGCGTCCGTCCTGACTACCCGGGTGTTCAGCAACTGACCGGCCTGCGCCAGTGAGCTTGCCGACGCCGCGATCGCGAACTTGCGAGCCGGATCGACCTGCTTCTGAACCGCCTTCTTGCGTGCGAGCAACAGCTTGATGTCGCGCTTTGCAGCATCGAGCGACGGTGTTCCACCGGGCGTCAGCGCATCCAGCCGGGCCAGATAATAACCAGCGTCGTCGTCGTACAAATCGCTGCTCTCGCCCACCTTCGCTCCACCGAACGCCCACGCAGAAACGCTCGGAATCTGCTGCCCGTTGTACACGAGCGTCTGGCCTTCAGTCACGTCGGTCGTGTATGTCTTGAGACCGAGCGCCTTTACCGCCGCATCGAACTTGTCCGGCGTTTCACTGGACGCGCCCATTTTGGCGAGCGTGTCAGCCTTGCGGTCCGTGCGATCCGCATCCGAATCGCTCTGAGCGATGTGCAGCAGGATGTGGTGCATCGCGAGCGTATCGCCGTTGCGCGAATCGAGGCGAATGAGATGATATCCGAACTGCGTGAGCACGGGAGGTGAAATCTCGCCCGGCTTGAGCGCCGCAGCAGCTGTCTCGAAGGCGGGAACGAATCGGCCCTTGACTCCCTTGCCGAGATCACCGCCGCGTACCGCCGACGCGGAATCGACGGATTCGGCCTTGGCTGCATCTTCGAACTTCATCGCGCCACTGACGATGCTGTCGCGCAACGCGATGGCGTGATTTCTCACTGCCGCTGAATCGGCAGCTGTGACCGTTCGCGGAATTTCAGTGAACGTCACACGCGCACGTCCGGTGCGCGCCATGTCCTTCTTGTGCGCGTCGTAGTACGCGCGAATCTCCGCATCGCTCACAGGTTCGGCGGCGACGTCAGCATCGCTCGGCACGAACGCCGCATAACTGATCGCCGCACTGTCGTGCGCATCGCGGTAGTTCATCCACAGCGTCGCATCCGAGATCCAGAGCCCGGACGTTATCTGCTGATACAGTTTCTGTTTTGGAATCGCGTCGCGATAATAACTCTCGAGCTGCAGCAACAGTCCGCTCTGCTTGGCCGTGGGGCTGGCGAGAAAGCGTTGATACTTCTCCAGATCGAACTGTCCGTTGGTCTGCAGCTCGGGGTCCTGCATGAGCTGGGGCGGCGGACTGTACTTGGCCGCGTTGGTGAGTTCGTCCACCGAAACGGTGATTCCGCGCCGGCGCATCTCCTGGCTCAGCAGTGCGTCGCTCACGAGCTGGTCGAAGGCCTGATTCTGAATCGCATCGCGCTCGTCCAGCGAGATCGACTCGCCGCTCGACGCGGTCCGCTGCTGTTCCAGCTGCGATGACAGTGCCTGCCAGGTGGTTACGAGGATGTCCTGCCCGTTGACAGTCGCCACAGCCGTGGTCGATGTTATCGGGGCACTACCGAAGAGGCCGGACGATTCGTATAGAAGGAATCCGCCGATGAAAGCGACGGTGACGAAAATCCAGATGTATTTTGCGGAACTCCGCATCGATTGTAGCATAGCCCGGTAAGCTGTTCCCCAGAGTGGACAAAATCAAGGTTGGGGAAGTATCTTCCCAACTTCGCGCCGCAGTCGGCGAAACAAACGTTTCCCCAACGAGAGGACGTTGATGGCCGATACGGGCCGGCTGGACGAGCTAAAACACAAGTTCGACGAAAACCCAAAGCGCTACTTCGCGCCGCTGGCCAACGAGTATCGTAAGGCCGGAGACGCCGAGCACGCGATCGAACTCTGCAGGACCTACCTCCCGCAGCAGCCGAATCACATGAGCGGCTACATCGTGTACGGCCAGGCGCTGCACGATGCGGGACAGACCGAGGAATCCGCCGCCGTCTTCAAGCAGGCGCTCAGTCTCGACCCGGAGAACATCATCGCCCTCAGGAACCTCGGCGACATCTCCCGAAACGCCGGCGACAACGTCGGCGCAATGCGCTGGTACGGCAAGGTTCTCGAGCTCGATCCGCGAAACGAGGAAATCTCGGCATTCCTCACCTCCCTCTCCGCGCCCGGCACCAGGGCGTTCTCACCTCCGGCCGCCACCACGCCCGAACGTCAGGCCCCGCCTACCATCCGTCCCGAACCGGCTCCGGATGCGTCGGCCGTGCGGCTGGAAGACATATTCTCCGAGCCCGACATGGCGCAGACTCCGTTCTCAGCTGAAGAACGGGCCGAGGCGGAGCCAATCGAGCTGGAATCCGAACAAGTGTTCGAGGACGTTACCAGCGAGGCGTTCGAGGTAACCGAATGGCCAGCCGCGACCCACGCGGCAGCCAATCGCGAATCCGACTCGACCCCGGTCATCGAAGGTCCGTGGCACACTGCGTCCGCGGAAGAGCCGACCGGAGAGTCCGCGGCAGAGGCGATGCACTGGTCCGACGAAAGCGAAGACGAGCGCACACCGCTTCGATTCGCCGAGTTCATGCCGGAAGAGGATGCCGCGTTCGCACCGACTCCCGAAGAGCTGGGGCAAACGGAGCCCGCGGCCGTACCCGACGTTGCCCAGGAACCCGCGACGGTGGCCCACGCTGCCCCGGAAATGGCGTCTGTTGCGGCTGAACCGGCAGAAGCTGGCCAAGGTGAGGAATCGGCGCCCGCGGCCGCTCAGGCGCAGGACGCAGCGCCGCAGCCGTTGCCTGAGCCGGCCGTTGCTCAGCAAGCCCCGACGGCGGCTGATCGTGAGTCTTCTCCATTCGTCACCGAGACGATGGCGGAGCTGTATCTCAGCCAGGGGCTGCGCGGCGAAGCGCTTGCGATCTATCGTCAGCTCGCCATCCGACGCGACGATCCGGCGCTGCACCAGAAGATCGCCGAGCTGGAGGCTGCTTCTACACAACAGGCTCCCCGTGAAACGGTGCGCGCCTTCTTCGCACGGATCGGTGCGCGCCGGCCCAACGAAAAGGTCGAGATCGCTGCCCAGCACGGATCATCGCTCGCCGCACTTTTCGGATCTGCCCGGCAGGACGCAAACGACGTGAGCGCTGCCCAGCGCCTCTCGGGTGCGTTCGGCAATCCGCAGTCCGGCGCTTCGCACTCCTGACGCGACCGTGGGTACTCTGCGCGTCGCGGTCATCAACGGCCCGAATCTCAACATGCTCGGTATTCGCGAGCCCGCGATTTACGGAAGCGAGACGCTGGCGCAGATCGAGGCCAACCTGAAGAGTGTCGCGGCGGAGCTGGACGCAACGGTCGACTTCTTTCAGTCCAACAGCGAGGGCGACCTCGTCACCCAGGTGCAGAAGCTGCGCGGCGCGGCTGACGGCGCGCTCGTCAATGCAGGAGCGTACGCGCATTCCAGCCTGGCGCTGCGCGATGCGTTCGCCGCGGTGTCGGTGCCGTTCGTCGAAGTACATCTCTCAAACGTTCATGCGCGCGAACCCGAGCGTCATCGTCTCGTACTTGCCGGCGCAGCAATCGGTGTGGTGTGCGGACTGGGCAGTTACGGCTACGAGGCGGCGCTCCGCGGACTCGTTCGTAACCTGCGAGCGGTCAAGTAATGCCGGATCGTCGTAGCGCTCGCGCGGCGCGGCTGGTGGACGCGTTGACCGAGCACCATCTCGATGCGCTGCTCGTCACCGGCCGCGCCAACATCCGCTACATCACGGGATTTTCGGGATCGTCCGCGCTGCTCCTCGTAACGGCGCGGGACAGCGTTCTCATTACGGACTTCAGGTATCAGACCCAGGTGGGGACTGAAGTCGGCGATCTGGTGCGGGTGCGAGTGGAGGCGACGAGTCTCTGGGACGGATTGTGGGCGGAGCTCGGGCAGTTCCCCGGGCGCGCGGTAATCGGCTTCGGGTCTGCGCACGTCACGCATCGCGAGTTCCAGCGTTTTCTGGACGATGCGGCGGGTGCACGCTGGCAGTGGCGACCTCAGGGCGACATCGTCGAGGGCATGCGCGAATCGAAGGACGAGGGCGAAGTTGCGCTCATCGAACAGGCCGCCGGAATGGCGACGCGCGCTCTCGCGAATGCGTTGCAGCAGGTCCGCGCCGGAATCACCGAGCTGGAGATTGCGGGAATCCTCGAAAAGGCGCTGCGTGATGAAGGAAGCGAAGCGCATCCATTCGAGACGATCGTGGCCTCGGGGCCTCGCTCGGCACAGCCGCATGCGCGCGCGAGCCGGCGCGTGATCGAGAGCGGCGATCTCCTGCTGCTCGATTTTGGCGCCGAATACGGCGGCTACTGCTCCGACGTGACGAGAACCGTCGTCGTCGGGCGCGCCAGCGACGAGGTGCGCGGGCTGTACGACATCGTCCGCGTGGCAAACGAGCGTGCGGCCAGGGCGGTGCACGCGGGAATGACCGGATCGGATGCCGATGCGGTTGCACGCGATTATATATCTGCCGCCGGCTTCGGCGGCGACTTCGGGCACTCGCTTGGCCATGGGATCGGTCTGGAAGTGCACGAGGCTCCGCGGCTGGCACGTACTGCTGCCGCGAAACTCCCGGCCGACACGGTCGTCACCATTGAACCGGGCATCTACCGTCCGGAGTGGGGCGGCGTTCGGATCGAGGATGACGTGTATCTCAGCGCGGATGGACCGCGCCTGCTCACCGATTTTACCCACGAACTGCTGGAGCTGTCCGCGTGATAGATCTGCGCTATGTCAAGAAGCTGGTTGAGATGCTGGACGAGTCCACTGTCGACTCGATCGAGATCTCGACAGAAAAGGGGATGAAGATACGAATCTCCAAGACACCGCAGCAGCGCGGCGGTGTATCCGTCGCCCAGCCGATGGCAATGCCCGTGGCGGCAGTACCGCAACCCGTGGTGTCCGCTCCGGCTGCGCCGAGCGCCGAGAGCGTGGCAGCAGCGCGCGCGGATGAAGCGCGGGCGAACTATCTGGAAGTCAAGTCACCGATGGTCGGCACCTATTATTCGTCACCGGAGCCCGGAGCGAAGCAGTACGTGGCCGTCGGCGAGCGCATCACAAAGGGCCAGACGCTCTGCATCATCGAGGCGATGAAGATCATGAACGAGATCGAGTCGGAGTTCGATGGTGTGGTGCGCGAGATTCTGGTGGACAACGCACAGCCGGTTGAATATGGCCAGGTACTCTTCCGCATCGACCCCAACGCGTAGGCGGCACAATGGGTAGCGCAGAAGCGGGGGCGCCAGCGGGCGCATCGTTGTTCGACTACAAGGCAATACTGCAGCAGATGGTGCAGCGTAACGCGTCCGATCTTCACATCAAGGTCGGCCGCCCACCGACGCTGCGCATCAACGGCAATCTGGTTCCGATGGAGCTTCCGGCCATCAGACTGGAGGATGTGCGGCACATCGCCGAGCAGTCGATGACCGCGCGCCACATGAAGGAGTTCGCCGAGCTCAAGGAATGCGACTACGCACTTGGCGTTCCGGGTGTAGGGCGCTTCCGCGTCAACGCATATCAGCAGCGCGGGACCATCGCATATGCGTTTCGCGTGGTGCCGTTCCAGGCGCGCACGATCGGAGAGTTGAATCTTCCTGCCGTGGCCGAGAAGATCGCGATGGCGCCACGTGGACTGGTTCTCGTGACGGGAATCACGGGGTCCGGAAAATCCACGGCGCTCGCGGCGATGCTGCAGCACATCAATCTCAATCGTTTCGCGAATGTCATCACGATCGAGGATCCGATCGAGTTCCTCCATCGTGACATCAATTCGCATATCAACCAGCGCGAAGTCGGCAACGACACGACGACGTTCGCGCAGGCACTTCGTCGCGTGCTTCGTCAGGACCCGGACGTGATTCTGGTGGGTGAGATTCGAGATCTGGAGACGCTCGACACCGCGCTACAGGCGGCTGACACCGGCCATCTCGTCTTCTCGACTCTGCACACGACGGACGCAACGCAGACCATCAATCGCATCCTGTCGTTCTACCCGCCGAACCAGGCCGCCGAGGTGCGCTTCATGCTGTCGAGCGCTCTCCAGGCGATCCTGTCGCTGAGACTGGTGCCGAGAAAGGACGGTGCGGGCCGCGTGCCTGCGGCTGAAGTTCTGATCAATACACAGGCGGTCCGCGACAACATCCGCGACGTCGAGAAATCGCTAAACATCCCGGATCTAATCCGCGAAGGGACGGTTCATTACGGAATGCAGAGTTTCGACCAGAGTCTCATGTACTGGTACACCAAGGGCGTCATTACGTACGAGGCTGCACTCGGTGCGGCAACGAGCCCGAGTGAATTTGCGCTGAGAGTGCAGGGAGTCGCAGGAGCAAGCGACACGCACTGGGACGCCTTCACTGAAGCCGGTGTTCAGTAGCGGTGTTCAACAAGATTCTCATTGCGAACCGCGGCGAGATCGCGCTGCGTGTAATTCGTGCGTGCAAGGAGCTGGGCGTACAGACAGTTGCAGTTTATTCCGAGGCTGATCGCGAATCGTTGCATGTGCGCTTTGCCGACGACGACGTCTGCATCGGACCGCCGCCTGCACGCGAATCGTATCTGAACATCCCGAGGTTGATCGCTGCCGCGGAGATAACCGGTGCGGACGCGATTCATCCGGGCTACGGATTCCTTGCCGAGAACGCGGAATTCGCGGAGACGTGCGCAGCGTCCAACATCGCGTTCATCGGTCCGACGGCGGAGCAGATCCGAGTCATGGGCGACAAGGCTTCGGCCCGCCGCGCGATGCAGGCCGTCGGAGTACCCATAGTTCCCGGCTCACCGGGCCCTGTCGACGATGTGGACGAGGCGCTCAGGTTTGCGGTCGAGATCGGATTCCCCGTCATCATCAAGGCCTCCGCCGGAGGCGGCGGAAAGGGAATGCGTGTCGCGGCGGATCCGGACGATTTTGCGCGCGCCTTCCAGCTCGCGCGATCGGAAGCGCTCTCGGCGTTCGGAAACGGCGACGTGTACGTCGAGAAATATCTCGCGCGGCCACGGCACATCGAATTTCAGATCATGGGTGACTCGCACGGCAACGTGATTCACCTCGGGGAGCGCGACTGCTCGGTACAGCGCAGACACCAGAAGCTGATCGAGGAGGCGCCGAGTCCGGCGATGACGCCGGAGCTGCGCCAGGCGATGGGCGACGCTGCGGTGCGCGGAGCCAAGGCGATCAACTACGTCGGCGCCGGCACCATCGAGATGCTGTTGAACGAGGACAAGTCGTTCTACTTCATGGAGATGAACACCCGGATCCAGGTCGAGCATCCTGTCACGGAGATGCTCACGGGCATCGATCTCGTGAAGGAACAGATACGGGTTGCATCGGGCGACCGGCTCAGCGTTACGCAGCTGCCGCCGCTGCGCGGACATGTGATCGAATGCCGTGTGAACGCCGAGGATCCAGCCCGCAACTTTCAACCGTCGCCGGGACGGATCGACGTATTCCATCCACCGGGAGGCCCGGGTGTGCGCCTCGACACGCATGTGTATACCGGCTACAGCGTGCCGCCGTACTATGACTCGCTGCTGGCGAAGCTGATTTGCCAGGGGCGCGATCGCGACGAGGCCATCCGGCGCATGCAGATCGCGCTCGAGAGCTTCATCGTGGAAGGCGTCACGACTACGATCCCATTCCTTGCGCGCGTGATGCACAACGCCGATTTTCAGGCGGGCGAGGTCGACACGAAGTTCCTCGAGCGCGAGGGTGCCGCGCTCATCGCGGAGCTCAACTAGGACACAAGACATTGCGGTTGGATGTATATCTTACGGCGGACGAGCTCGCGGAGACCGATCGCGCAGGCCGCGTCATTGCCGTTATCGACGTTCTGCGAGCCTCGACGAGTATCGTCACTGCACTCGCCAATGGCGCTCGTGCAGTGGTCCCGTTCGAGGATGCAGATGAGCTGATGACCCGCGCGCGGCAGTTCGAGCGCGGCGACGTTCGTCTTGCCGGAGAGCGGAAGATGCTGCCCATCGATGGCTTCGACATGGGCAACTCGCCGGCACAGTTCACGTCGGCTGCAATCGATGGACGCACGGTGCTGCTCACCACCACCAACGGCACGCGCGCGCTGATCGCCGCGCAGGGCGCAACGGACGTGGTGGTCGCCTCGTATGTGAATCTCTCCGCCACCACAGCCATGCTGCGTACCGCGCTGCGTGGCGGCAGCGACGTCGTGCTGGCGTGCTGCGGACAGGACGGACATTATGCGCTCGAAGACGCGGCATGCGCGGGCCGATTCGTTCGTACGGTGACCAGGCGTCTCTCAGGCGTAGCTATGAACGACGCAGCGCATTCATGCGCGCTGCTCGCGCGCAGCTATGGCGACGAGATTGGCTCGATCTTCCTCGATTCGGCGCACGGACGCGCTCTGTCGCAGGCGGGATTCCATGATGACCTTGCGCTGTGCGCGGCCGTCGATGCATATCCGATCGTGCCAGTATTTGCGGAGCGCCAGATAACCAGACTCGGCAGCGATCGGGAGCGATGAAGTGGCCGACGCGGCCCTGAAGCGGGAGGTGCAGGCGATTGCGCTGCTGCTGCTCGCGGTCTTTCTGGCGGGCGCGCTGATGCTGCACGGCTGGAGCGAGATGCGCGGCGTACCAGCCGCGGCCGGAAGCTTCGGATCCGTCGGGGCGATCGCCGCACGCTCGCTCATCGTCGTCTTTGGCTGGGTCGGGTCGTCGCTTCTTCCGGTCGCTCTCGCGGTGCATGCGCTGCGGGTGTTCGGCCGCATGAGCGGGGGCCGCGACCGTTCGTGGCTCATCTTTCTGCTCGGCATGGTGATCGTGCTGCCGTTCGGCGTGGCGCTCGCGATGGGTGCAACCCGCGACGACAACGTCTTCTCCGGAGTCATCGGCGGGATACTCGCGTTCTACACCACGCAGCTCACGGGGCCGATTGGCGCGTGGCTGCTCTTCATGCTCGCACTGAGTGTGCTCGCCGCGGCGACGCTCTCGTGGAATCCGATCCGCATGCTGGTGGGGCGCGAGACAAAGCCGGTAGTTGCCTCTACGGAACAGGCTGCAGCGCTCGACGACACGTACAATCCGCCGCGCGTACGCAAGCAGAAGCTCCTCGCGCAGCAACTCGAGCCCGAGCCGGAAGAGATGCCCGTGATCGACGAGGCACTGTCGGCGCCGTTCGAGCTGCGCAAGGACCGGAGCCGTCGCCGTCGTGGCAAGGATCGCGACGCGGCATCCGCCGAAGATCGTGTCGCCGCGGAGATCGAGGCGAGCGACGTAACGCATGAACGGTTCGACGATGAAGATCTCCCGACGCCGGATCTGCTGACAGCGCCTGCGCCGCGCAACATGGACGCCAACCGGCGCGATCTCGACGCCGCGGGCCAGCGATTGATGGACGCGCTGCGCACGTTCCGCGTCGACGGCGAGCTGGTTGGCCGCACGACCGGGCCGGCCGTGACCCAGTTCGAGATCGAGCCTGCACCGGGCGTCAAGGTCCGCCAGATCGCGAATCTCGCGAACGATCTCGCGCTTGCGATGCGCGCGCAGAGCATTCGTGTCGTGGCGCCGATTCCCGGGCGCGGAGCAGTCGGCGTCGAAGTTCCGAATCCGGTTCCCGAGATGGTCGCGTTCCGCGAGCTGCTGGAGTCGCAGGATTTTCAATCAGCGCGCGCCGCACTTCCGATCGCTCTCGGAAAGGATCTCGCGGGCAAACCCGTGATCGCCGACCTCGCGAAGATGCCGCATCTCCTGATCGCCGGCGCAACAGGGTCCGGTAAGTCGGTTTGCGTCAACACGCTCATCACCAGCCTGTTGTACCGGCACACGCCACGCACGCTTCGCTTCCTGATGGTCGATCCGAAGATGGTGGAGCTGTCGGTGTACAACATGATCCCGCATCTCCGGCACAAGGTCGTCACTGACAACCGCGACGCGGCGGCGGTACTCAAGTGGGCCGTGTACGAGATGCAGTCGCGTTACGAGTTGCTGGCGGCGAACAACGCGCGCAACATTCAGGATTTCAATCGCAAGGTCACTGAAAAGGCACCGCTCAAGAAGCCAAAGACGCCGAACGTCGCGTTCGAGGACCTGGAGTACAAGGACGACGTCCTTCCGTACATCGTCGTCATCATCGACGAGCTGGCCGACCTGATGATGACGGTCCAGGGCGAGGTCGAGACTCCGCTCGCGATGCTGGCTCAGAAGGCGCGCGCGATTGGAATCCATCTCATCCTCGCGACGCAGCGTCCGAGCGTCAACGTCATTACCGGTCTCATCAAGGCGAACTTCCCGAGTCGCATCGCGTTTCGCGTCGCGAGTCAGATCGACAGCCGGACGATCCTGGACGGAATGGGTGCGGAATCATTGCTCGGCAACGGCGACATGCTGTTCATCCCGCCGGGCAAGTCGGAGCCCGCGCGTCTGCAGGGTGCGTACATCTCGAGCGAGGACACCGAGCACCTGATGGGCTGGTTCGAGGCGAGGAAGAAGGCTCGCGCCGCTGGATTTGCGGCGGTCGATGAAACGCCGGGCGAGAGTGACATTCTCGAAGCGGTGCGGAAGCTGGAGGCCGAGCGCGCTGGCGGCGGGGAGGACGGCGATAGCGGCGACGACGGCGATCGTGACAAGCTGTTCCGCGAGGCCGCCGAAATCGTGATCCAGAACCAGAGCGGATCGACCTCGCTGCTCCAGCGTCGTCTGAAGATCGGGTATGGCCGCGCCGCGCGCATCATGGACCAGCTCCAGCTCGCCGGCGTACTCGGTCCGTCCGACGGTCCCCGCGGGAGAGACGTACTGGTGGGACTCGAAGATCTCGAGCGGATCGCGCCGCGGTAGTGCACCTCGTCATCCTCGCCTCGGGCTAGGATGACGACGACTCGGTCTTTCAGTCGCCGCGCGGCTTGAGCAGATCGCTTGCGCGCAGGCCGTGGTACTCCTTCTGTTGCGCCTCCACCCAGACGTTGTACACGTAGGGATCGCTGCTGCCACCGCCTTTTTCGTCGGCCATCTTCTCGAAGCTCTTCGTGATTCTGCCGAGAGGCTTTCCGGGGACGCTCACGATGCGGACGTGGTCCCCAACTACGATACTTGCCATCCGAAAAAGCTAGCGACGGTGTCGGCTGTGCGCGCCTGGGAGTGCCCCGCGATTCGGGAATACATCGGTGCCGCGATTTGATTCCGCGCGAGGATGCGGGCTACGCCGCTCTCGACTGCGTGATGCTAGACTCGTCTCATGCTCACCGGACGACAGCGGCTGGGAATCAGGGGCGAATCGATCGCTGCCCGGTGGCTGGTGCTGCGCGGGTGGGAGATTCTGGACCGGCGGTTCCGGAGCGGCCATCGTGATATCGACCTGGTGGTTTGCAGGCCGGAGGAGGGGAGCGCGGGCCGGATAGTCGCTTTCGTCGAGGTCAGGACTCGATATTCGACCGATTTTGGGACGCCTGCCGAGACGGTCGGGTGGAAGAAGCAGCGTGAGTTGGCGAGGTCGGCGCGTGCCTGGGTGGCTTCGAACAGATGTTCGGGAGATCACTATCGGTTTGACGTCGTGGGGGTGATAGTGGGTACGGCGCGGGTTCAGATTCAGTATGTGCCGGACGCCTTCTGGTTGCGCTTCTTCGGTTGATTTTCGGTCTGGTAGTTCGTATTTTGTTCGGGGCCTCTGAGGTGCGAAAGAACCTGGGGAATCCCGGCGGTTTTGCCCGGAAACACGAATCCGGATCGGGCAGTCCGGAGTTATCTTACATCAGCGAAAGGAAAAGGGACCAATGGGTGCTTCCACCATGCAGGACGACAAGAAGAAGGCGTTGAACCTCGCGGTGGCGCAGATCGAGAAGAACTGCGGCAAGGGTTCAATCATGCGGATGGGGACGAGCACCGCTGGTGTGCGCGTTGACTCGATCTCGACAGGCGCCATCAATCTTGATGCGGCGATTGGAATTGGTGGTATTCCACGAGGCCGAGTGACCGAGATCTACGGTCCGGAATCGAGCGGCAAGACGACGTTGTGTTTGCACGTCGTTGCGAATGCTCAGAAGAGCGGCGGCGTCGCTGCCTACATCGATGCGGAGCACGCGCTCGACACGGAATACGCAGGCAAGCTCGGCGTGGATGTGGAGAATCTCCTGGTGTCGCAGCCTGATACCGGCGAGCAGGCGCTTGAGATCTGCGAGATACTCGTGCGTTCCGGTGCGGTTGACGTTGTGGTGATCGACTCGGTTGCGGCGCTTGTTCCGAAGGCCGAGATCGAAGGTGACATGGGTGACTCGCACGTCGGATTGCAGGCACGACTGATGAGTCAGGCGCTTCGCAAGCTGACTGGCGCGATCGCGCGATCCAACACTTCGGTGATCTTCATCAACCAGCTGCGCGAGAAGATCGGCGTGATGTTCGGCAATCCCGAGACGACGACGGGTGGAAAGGCGCTCAAGTTCTACGCGTCTGTTCGTCTCGACATTCGCCGCATCGGGCCGGTAAAGGACAAGGAGGACGTGGTGGGATCGCACGTTCGCGTGAAGGTCGTCAAGAACAAGGTCGCCCCGCCGTTCAAGCAGGCCGAGTTCGACATCATGTACGCGGAAGGGATCAGCCACTCCTCGCTGGTGCTGGATATTGCCGCCGAGAACGGCATAATTGACAAGTCGGGCGCCTGGTACAGTTATGGCAGTCAGAGGATCGGGCAGGGTCGTGAGAACGCCAAGCTCTACCTCAAGGACAACGCTGCCTTGATGTCGGAAGTAGAGATAAAGGTGAAGGCTCTGCTCGGAATTACCGCTACGACAGCGGTTGCAGCCGAGCCCGAGGCGGTCGAAGAGGTTTAACCTCTCTCGGTCCATAAACGGATGTGTCGCCGAGTTGGTGCGGTTTGTAGGAGATGGGGCCCGGACTCCCCGCCTAATGCGAATCGTATCGGCTCGGCGACTGTCGTTTCCGGCTGACAGCTGTGGCACAGACGCCATATAACCGCGCGCTGGACCTGCTCTCCGCACGACCCTACACCGTGCGCCAGTTGCGTCGGAAGCTCGTCCAGAAGGAAGTACCGGCCGACGAGGCGGAGACGGTCATCCAGCGCTTGCTCGGTGCCGGTCTGCTGGACGATGAGCGGTATGCGCTTGGCTATGCGCGGTCCAAGCTCGTGGGACAGGGCTCGTCGGTGCGTCGGATATCGCAGGAACTCGCCCGGAAGGGTGTGAGCACAGAGCTGAGCAAGCAGGCCATCGAGCAGGTTGTAATCGACGAGGAGATCGACACGCGAGCCGTCGTCGAGCGAGTAGCGCGCAAGAAGCTCGCGTCGATGGGTGATCTGGAGCCGGTTGTATTGCGGCGCCGACTGTTCGCGTTTCTGGCCCGCCGCGGATATGAGATGGACGAGATTCGCGAAGTCGTAGCTGCTGTGGGGAAGACATAGGGCGAGAGCGTGGACTCAGCCTGTCTATATTTCAAGGCTATATGCAATCGTCCGAGATCCGCACCCGTTTCCTTGAATTTTTCGAGCGCCAGGGCCACAGGATTCTTCCCAGCTCCTCGCTCGTTCCCACTGACGATCCCACGCTGCTGTTCACCAATGCGGGGATGGTCCAGTTCAAGCGCGTTTTCCTTGGCAACGAGGAGCCGCCGACGCCGACGCGGCGGGCGACCACGTCGCAGAAGTGCGTGCGCGCCGGCGGCAAGCACAACGACCTCGAGCAGGTCGGGCACACCGCACGACATCACACGTTCTTCGAGATGCTGGGCAACTTCTCATTTGGTGATTACTTCAAGCGCGAGGCGATCGGATTCGCGTGGGCGTTTGTCACCGGCGAACTCGGCCTGGCACCGGAGAATCTTCGTGTCACCGTATTCCGCGAGGATGATGAGGCTCGCGCTCTCTGGAAGGAGATAGCGGGGCTTCCTGACGCTCGCGTATTCGGACTCGGCGAGAAGGACAACTTCTGGCAGATGGCCGATACGGGTCCGTGCGGTCCGTGCACGGAGATCTACGTCGATCTCGCAAAGGTGGCGCGCGACTGGAAGGCGCCAGCCGGCTCGAGTTGGGCGTGGACCAATCCCGACGTCGTGGACTTCGACACCGAGACGTTCGTCGAGGCTGCCGAAGCGGGACGATTCGTCGAGATCTGGAATCTTGTCTTCATGCAATTCGATCGTCAGCCGGACGGAACTCTGGCGCCGCTGCCAAGGCCGTCGGTGGACACCGGGGCAGGTCTGGAGCGCATCGCCGCGGTGATGCAGGGAGTTGCGAACAACTTCGACACAGATCTGTTCACACCACTCATCGCATCGGTCGAGGCGCAGCTGGGACCCGTCGCGACTTCGGACGTCGCCGGCCGCGTCGCCGCGACGCGCGTGATAGCGGACCACGCTCGCTCGATCGCATTTCTGCTGGCAGACGGCGTGTATCCGTCGAACGATGGACGTGGTTACGTGCTGCGTCGCATTCTGCGGCGCGGTGTGCGCTATGCGTGGCTGCTCGGCAGACGCGAGCCGACGCTCACGCCCGTGGTGGAGCGCGTCATCGACATGATGCGCGACGTGTATCCAGAGCTGCATCAGCGCAGACAGCACATTCTCCACACGACACGTGCGGAAGAAGAGCGTTTTCTCGCGACGATCAATGGCGGAATGCAGCGCTTCGACGAGCTTGCTCCTGCAAAGACCACGCAGGAGCGTACGATCGCCGGCGAGGACGCGTTCAAGCTTTACGACACGTACGGCTTCCCGATAGATCTCACCGAGCTCATGGCGCGCGAGCGGGACTACACGGTCGACATACCCGGGTTCGAGCGCGCGCTCGCGGCACAACGCACGCAATCACAGGAAGAGCGTCGCTCGCGCAAGCTCGGCGTCGCCGCCGATGATCTGGGCGATGCGAACGCCTGGTCTGATGTCAGCGGCTCGCTTGCGGATGCGCTTGCGAGCGCACGGTTCGTGGGGTACGAGCGAGTGGACTCGGAGACTGACGCGATCGCCGTGCGACCATTGAGTGATGGGCGTGTCGCGGTATTGCTGCGCGAATCGCCATTTTACGCCGAGTCAGGCGGACAGGTTTCTGATGACGGCGTGATTGTCGGGGAGGGATGGCGCGTCGCGGTCGACGATGTGCGCAAGCTGGAGGGCAAGCCGATCGCGATTGGCAAGCCCACGGGTAACGTTACCCGTGGTACCGTTCGCGCAGCGGTCCCGCGCGACGTGAGACTGGACACTCAACGGAATCATACCGCAACGCATCTGCTCCATGCGGCGCTGCGCGCGACGCTCGGGGATCACGTGCACCAGGCCGGCTCGCTCGTCGCACCCGATCGTCTTCGGTTCGACTTCACGCATACGGGACCTCTCACTCGCGAACAGGTGGAGCGTGTGGAGGAGATCGTCAATCGTGGCATTCTCGCGGCAGTTCCGGTTACAACTACGGAGCGTCCGTATGAGGAGGCGGTGTCATCGGGCGCCATGGCGCTGTTCGGTGAGAAGTATGGCGACGTCGTACGCGTGGTCGACATTCCCTCGCTGTCGCGAGAACTGTGCGGCGGGACTCACGTTGGAAATACGGCCGGGATCGGGCTGTTCAGCATTGTCAGCGAATCCGGAATAGCGGCCGGAGTTCGCCGCATCGAAGCGATCACGGGTACCCGCGCGTACGAGGCGGCGCGCGATCGCGAGCGGCTGCTCGGCAGTATCGCCGAGGCTGTGAAGGCGACGCCGGCGACTGTGCTCCGACGCGTACAAACGGTGGTCGACGAACGACGCGCGTTGGAGAAGCGCGTGTCCGAGCTGATGCGGGGCGGTGGAGGCGGGGCGAGCGGACCGGTTCAGCAGCTGCTGGATGGCGCAGTTTCCGTCAACGGCTTGCGACTGGTTGCGCGCGAAGTAGCGAGTGCGGATGCGAAGTCGCTTCAGGAACTGGCCGAGGCCGCTCGAGAGAGCGCCTCGGACGTGATTCTGATTCTGGTCAGCGCGATGGATGGTGGCAAGAACGCAGTGATTGCAGCTGTGGGCGATGCTGCGCGCGAGCGTGGCGCGCGCGCGGATGTGATCGTCAAGACGCTCACCCAGGAATTCGGCGGACGCGGCGGCGGCAAGCCCGCACTGGCTCAGGGTGGTGTTCCGACTTCCGACGTGTTTCCGGCGCTGCTCGCGCGTGCAGAGGCGATAGTCGCCGAGCAGATCGCGTGACGGCGACGCCGGAGTCGCTGGGACCGTGGCTGGATGGCAAGCTCGAATCCGTGCCGCAGGAGCTGGCCGTGCGCATCCGCGCTGCGCTTCCGTCCGAGTGGCGCGCTGCGCCCATTGCAGATGCGGCGTCGTTGCTGACCGATGCCGCCTCGTGGGAGCTTCGCGGTTTGCTGGAACGCGGGTGCGAGGAACGCTGGGCGGCGCCCGGATTGCTCGTCGTGGATGCGCTCGTCACGTACGCATGCGAGCTCGTCGCGCTCTCGGGCGGTGACATGGACGCCGGCTCGGTTGCAATTCT
Organism: Gemmatimonadota bacterium; assembly: GCA_027307165.1. Taxonomy (GTDB): domain Bacteria; phylum Gemmatimonadota; class Gemmatimonadetes; order Gemmatimonadales; family Gemmatimonadaceae; genus Fen-1247. The sequence goes on from DAHUXM010000021.1 coordinate 228,046, forward strand.
CAACTCCGTGGTGGCGACGTTGGCGCCGGACGAGTCGGCCACGTGATCGTCATCCTGTTCACTGGTGGCACGATTGCAATGCGGAACGATCCGACGGCGCGCGGCAACACGCCTGCGCTGACCGGTGCGGAGATCGTGAAGGCAACGCGTGGCATCGACAATACCAGCGCGGTGGAGACCGAGGATTGGGGCCATTTCCCCGGGCCGCACATGAACGTTGCGCGGATCTGGGCCCTCCGGAATCGTATAGCGGAGCATCTCGCGCGCGACGAAGTCGCGGGTGTCGTCGTCACTCACGGTACCGATACGCTGGAAGAGTCGGCGTATTTCGCTGCGCGTGCACTGTCGTCGCCGAAGCCAGTCGTGTTCACTGGCGCGATGCGCACGCAGAGCGACCTCGGCTGGGACGGACCGGCGAACCTGTTCGAAGCGGTGCACGTAGCTGCGAGTCCCGCGTCGGTGGGGCAGGGCGTAATGGTCGTTCTGAGCGGGCAGATTTTCACGGCGCTCGACGTTACCAAGTCCAATACGCAGCTGCTCGATGCGTTCGAGAGTCCGGGGTTGGGTCCGATCGGATATCTCGACGAAGGCGAGGTTGTCTTCCGGCGCGAGCTGCCTGCGTTGATACCGCCAATCATACCGGTCGCGCCGGCGACACCCGTCGACATTTTTTTTGCGTCCGCCGGCTGTGACTCCAGGTTGCTCGATGCGGTGCGCGACGAGTCGCGCGGAGCGGTGATCGCGGCGATGGGCCGCGGTAACGTGCCGCCGGAAATGGTGCCGGGGATCGGCCGCTACATCGCCGACGGGAAGCCCGTCGTGATAACGTCGCGTACGGGCGGCGGACGCGTAGGTCACACATACGCATATCCGGGTGGCGGGCGCACGCTGGAAGACATGGGCGCAATTCTGGCCGGCTCCCGTCGCTCGCAGCAGGCGCGCATCGATCTCATGCTGGCGCTGGGCGCCGGTGTGAGTGACGGGGAATTGCGCGCACTGTTCTCGAGCTGAGATCGCATGCCGTTGATGCAACCGCCGGAAACCGTGGTCGAGATCACGCGAGTACTCGAAGCCGCAGGTTACGAGGCCTGGTGCGTTGGCGGCGGCGTGCGCGACGCACTGCTCGGCATCCCCAACCTCGACTGGGATCTCACCACCAGTGCCAGGCCGTTGCAGGTTCGCAAGTTGTTCAAACGCACGGTACCCGTCGGAATCGAATTCGGGACGATCGGCGTGCTGGATGAGACCAATGTCATGCACGAGGTCACCACGTTCCGATCCGACGTTGAAACCGACGGGCGGCACGCAGTAGTGAAGTTCGGCGAATCTCTCGAGGAAGACCTCGCGCGCCGCGACTTCACCATCAATGCGATTGCGTATTCGCCGTCGCGCGATGAGCTGCGCGATCCGTTCGGCGGGCAACGCGACCTCGCGGAGCGCGTTCTCCGCGCTGTCGGCATTGCCAAGGAACGTATGCGTGAAGATCGGTTGCGCGCTCTGCGCGCGATCCGATTCGCATCGCGTTTCGGCTTCACCGTCGATCCGGCAACGTGGCAGGCGATTCTCGTGAGTGCACCTCACCTGGGCAGACTTTCGCCAGAGCGCGTGCAGCAGGAGATCGTCAAGACGATGAATCAGGTTGCGTTGCCGAGCACCGCATTCCGGATGTGGCGTGACAGCGGTGCGTTCGGAGAACTCGTTCCGGGTCTCGCTGGAATTACAGACGTCGAGCTTCTGGCGCTGGATCACCTGCGCCTGCCCCAACTTGCCAGGCGCCCGCAGCGCTTGCAGCTTCGCCTCGCGGGACTCTTTTCGGCAGCTCGTCCCGGCACGGTACACGCCATGCTCAAAGCGTTGCGCTTCTCGAATGCGGATGCCGCATGGGTCGGAGGCCTGGTTGAGCGCTGGCACGAGATGGGACGCGGAATGAAGAACGAGCTGATGCACCCCGAGGCACCGACTGATTCAGTCTTGCGTTCATGGGCGGGCCAGGCTGGCCGCACGCAGCTCGCTTCATTGCTGCGCATCGCTGATGCTCACTGGTGGGCCGAGCGAGAACGGGGTAGGCCGGCACCATCGCGCGAGCGTGTGGAGTCCGTCTATCGCCGCGCGATTCGGATTGCATATCGCGATCCTGTTGAAATCTCGGACCTTGCTGTCAACGGCGACGACCTTCACGGGATAGGCATCACGGGAAAGCAGCTGGGCCAGACACTGCGTGCGTTGTTGCAGTACGTTCTTGAAGATCCGAGTCGGAACACGCCCGATGTGTTGTTGAGCCGTGCACGGGGAGACGCATGATCTTTCGCAGCCGACCGCAACAGGCAACCGTCTGGCGGAGATTCCGCTCCGGTCACGACGGGTTCACCTTCGAGGAATCCCGGGAAGGTTACTTCGAGGCGCACGTCGCCGCGAACGCTGAACGCGCGGTCGATCTGACGCATCTGCTTGCAGAGCATCTTCCGCCGGCTGTTGACGTTGCGCTCACCGATCATCGCAGCAAGACCACGTGGAACGGCGTCGACATCGCGCTACCCGACGTCCGGGATGCGATCGCGCGGCTCAAGGTGCCGCTTGCGACGTATGCGGGCGTGGACATCGCGATCTTCACACCGGAAGATCAACTGTCGTTGACCGCGGAGCTGGATCTGTATGCGTTCGGCCGCAGTGACCGCTGGTTGTATCTGCTGCAGGCGCTTGGGCTTGAACAGTATGGTGCGGTGGCGGAAAGAGGCTGGCGCGGTCAGCCATGGGATCGCTCGCCGGCCGCTGTGCTCACCACGGCTCTCGTTACCGCGGCCGAGCGGCTGTCACTCACGCGCGCACCGTGAGCGTTACCGCGCTGATTGCGGCGATCGCTGCCGCACTCGCGAACGTGCTGGGCGCTGCACTCGTAACCGGCCGACGCGTATGGAGCCCCCGCGATCTCGACATGATGATCGCGTTCTCCGGCGGCTTCATGATATCCGTCGCGGTCGTGGACATGATCCCGGACGCGATTACCACGCACGGCGCGGCCGCGGGCTGGATGGTACTGATCGGATATCTCGCCGTTCATCTGACGCAACACACACTCATACCGCACTTCCACTTTGGCGAGGAGACTCACCAAGTCACGCGGGCGGTCGGCATCTCCGCGCTCATCGGCCTCATGCTGCACATGTTGATGGACGGCGTCGCGATCGCGAGCGGGTTTGCAGCTGGATCGACTGTCGGATCGCTGGTAGTTGCTGCGATCATTCTGCACAAGCTGCCCGAGGGATCGACGGTGTCGAGTCTGTTTCTGGCGGCCGGGTTCCATCGACGCAATGCGCTTGGTGCTGCCGCGCTACTCGGGCTCGCGACCGTGGTCGGCGCACTGCTCACGGTGAGCTTCGCGCCGCTGTCAGAGTATGGCCTCGCGCTGTCCGGTGGTGTAACGGTCTACGTGGCCGCGTCGAATCTGGTCCCCGAGTTCCAGCACAAGCATGGCTGGCGCTTCCCGGTCGCATTCTTTGGTGGGTGCGTGGCGTTCGGCGCGGGACATGCTTTGCTGGCGATGGTCTGACTATGGAAAAGATGCCGAAGCCTCATCGCCGAAAATCCGAGCCGTCGCTGTTCGCGCCTCCGTCGTCCGCGCAACCGCTAGCGGCGCGCATGCGGCCACGGAGTCTCGACGAGTTCGTCGGACAGGAGCATCTGCTCGCTGCCGGCAAGGCGCTGCGTACGGCGATCGAGCGTGGTACCATCGGCTCGATGATCTTCTGGGGCCCGCCCGGAACCGGCAAGACGACGCTCGGCCGGCTCATCGCCCAGTACACGGATTCCGAGTTCGTTCCGTTCTCCGCGGTGACCGAAGGTGTGCCGCGAGTGCGCGAAATCGTTGCAGAGGCCGAGGAGCGTCTGGAGCGGGGACGCGCGACCATTCTGTTCGTGGACGAGATTCATCGTTTCAATCGCGCACAGCAGGATGCGTTTCTGCCGCACGTGGAGCAGGGTACCATCACGTTGATAGGCGCGACGACCGAGAATCCGTCGTTCGAGGTGAACGGCGCGTTGCTGTCACGAATGCGCGTCTTCGTCCTGGAGTCGCTCACCGAAGGCGATCTCGTTGCGGTCATCGATCGCGCGCTTCACGACGCGGAGCGCGGACTCGGTGCGCGAAACATTTTGATTGCGGACGACGCGCGCTCGGTGTTAGCGCGTGAGAGTGACGGCGACGCGCGTCGTGCACTGACGGCACTGGAGGCGTCCGCCACTGACGTGGGTGACGGAGGCGTGATCACCGTCGACACCGTGCGCGACGCGCTGCAGAAACGGTTCGCGCTGCACGACAAGAGCGGCGAGGCGCACTTCAATCTGTTGTCCGCGCTGCACAAGAGTCTTCGCGGAAGCGATCCCAACGCAGCGCTGTACTGGGCTGCACGAATGATCGAAGGCGGCGAGGATCCGATGACTATCTTCCGCCGGTCGATCGCGATGGCTGCCGAGGATATCGGCGTCGCCGACCCGCAGGCTCTGCAACTCGCAGTTGCCGCGCGAAACGCCTATCACGTGCTGGGACCGCCGGAAGGTTACCTGCCGCTGGCTGAGATGCTGGTCTACCTGGCGACAGCCCCCAAATCGAATTCGGCATACCGGGCCCTCCGCGCGGCAATGGATGCCGCACGCGAAACGCCGGGCGAGGGTCCGCCGATGAACATTCGTAATGCGCCTACCAAACTCATGAAGGAGCTCGGTTATCATGCGGGCTACAAGTACGCGCACGACAGCGAGGATGCGTACATCCCGCAGGAATATCTTCCCGAGAAATTGCGCGGATCAGTGTTCTATCAACCCGGCCCGTTTGGATTCGAGCGCGACATCGCGAAACGTCTTGCCTGGTGGGACGAGTTGAAGAAGAAGGCTCAGGACGGCGAGTAGTGCTTGGTGGGGCGTTTTTCTTCCAGCGCCTTGACGATCCGCTCCGCCGCGTGGCCGTCCCAACCTGCGGGGCGCGGTGGTGTCGCCTGTGCAACCGCTGCAACAGAGTCGGCGTATGCACCCAGAATCCCGCGCGGGGTTAGCGGCCACGGTGCCATGTGGTTGGTACCGTGCGTGATCGTGACGGGCCGCTCAGTCTGTTCCCGCAATGTCACGCAGGGAACACCGAGCGCGGTCGTTTCTTCCTGGATGCCGCCTGAATCGGTGAGCACGCACTGAGCTCCATCGGTCAGGGCAAGCATCTGAGTGTATCCGAGCGGCTCCAGAACTGTGAGCGGAGTCAGCTTGGCACCGAGATGGAAGCGCTCGATGTTCTTGACCGTGCGCGGATGCAGCGGCAGAACTACGGGAAGCGATTCCGCAACGAGCGCAAGACCTTCGAGCACGGCCGCGAGCGCTGCGGCATCATCGACGTTCGACGGACGATGCAGCGTCGCGGCGACATAATGCCGGCGGCGAAGTCCGAGCCGCTCCAGCGTATTCGTTGCACGAGCAACAGGAAGCTGCAACATCAGGGTGTCGATCATCACGTTGCCGACGAAACGGATGTTAGCCTCGGAAATCCCTTCGGCAATCAGATTCGCCGCTGCATCTTCCGATGGCGTGAGCAGCAAGTCAGCAAGCCTGTCGGTGACCACGCGATTGATTTCTTCCGGCATGCGCCAGTCGCGGCTGCGCAACCCGGCCTCCACGTGCGCGATGTGCGCATGGGTCTCGGTGCGGACCTTGGATGCGACGAGCGTGGCCGCCATTGTGGAGTTCACGTCACCCACCACGACCACCCACTGCGGGTGTACCTTCATCAGAACCGGCTCGAACGCCTCCATGATCCGGGCGGTCTGCACAGCATGGCTTGCCGTCCCGACGCCGAGATGGAAGTCGGGCGCCTTTATCCCAAGCTCCGTGAAGAAGGTGTCGGACATCGCGGCGTCGTAGTGCTGGCCCGTGTGGACCAGAATCGACTCGTGGCCAGCCACTTCGAGTGCGCGCAGAATTGGGGCAACCTTCATGAAGTTGGGGCGGGCGCCCGCAACCACGAGAACTTTCATGTGATCAGTTGGCATTATGAGGGGTAAAGCTAGACATCGATGAGGCATTGTCCAACCGGCGGCACTTTCCGTGCAGGAGATAATCGGACCATGAAGAAAACATTTGTGATATCGGCTATAGCGGCGCTTGCCGGATGCGCCTCGCTTGGAGTGGGTGGGTTCAAGCAACCCATCGTCAACTTCAACGACCTTCAGGTAGAAGGTGTCGGCACCAAGGGGGGAACGGTTGACGTGGTGCTGAGCGTCTACAACCCCAACGGCTACCGGCTGGACGCAACTCGGCTCACCTACAAGCTGCTTGTCGATACGAGTGCCGTGGGCGACGGGGTTTACAACACCAAGTTCACGGTTCAGAGCGGTGATTCCGCGCTCGTTCGGCTCCCCGTCCACCTCAGCTACGCCGGCCTGGCTGCGGCGGCGAAGCAGTTGCAGGAGAACGGATCTGTCAACTATCGAGTGATCGGCGACGTGACTGTCGCGACGCCAGTCGGTAACTTCACGAAGCCCTACGACCAGACGGGCCGTTTCTCAACCTTGTCGGGGATCAAGCACTAGAGATTGCCAAAAGAACTGATTGATCTGATCGCCCCGGTCGAGCGTGCGCTCCTGATAGGAGCGCCGCGCAAGGGGCGTAGCGCCAAGCACCGGACTGCCGAGCACCTCGAGGAACTGGCGCGGCTCGCCGATACCGCAGGCGCCGAAGTCGTTGGCGAAGTCGTGCAGCAGATCGAGCGCCCCAATCCCGCGACATACCTGGGCAAGGGAAAGGTCGAGGAATTGACGCAGACGATAGCGGACAAGGATGCGACGCTGCTCCTGTTCGACGACGAGCTGAGCCCCTCGCAGGGAAAGAACATCGAGGACATCACGGGCAAGCGCGTGATGGACCGCGCCGAGCTGATCCTGGACATTTTCGCGACGCGCGCGCGCAGCGCCGAGGCAAAGATGCAGGTGGAGCTGGCGCAGCTGCAGTACATGTTACCGCGGCTCACGCGCATGTGGGCCCACCTCGAGAAATTCCGAGGCGGCATCGGTGTTCGTGGTCCTGGTGAAACGCAGCTGGAGACAGACCGTCGGCTCATCAACCATCGCATCAAGATCCTTACCCAGCGTTTGACGGAAGTTCAGAAGTCGCGTGAGGTGCAGCGTGGCTCGCGTCGGGGTGAATTCCAGGCGAGTCTCGTTGGCTATACCAACGCCGGCAAGTCGTCGATCCTGCGCGCGCTCGCGAGCGACAGCAGCATCTTTGTCGAGAACCGTTTGTTCGCGACGCTCGATCCGCTGACTCGTGAGGTCGAGCTTGCGGACGGCGAGAGGATATTGCTTACCGACACAGTCGGATTCGTGCGCAAGCTGCCGCACCAACTGGTCGCGAGCTTCCGTGCGACGCTCGAAGAAGTACTCGAGGCGGACGTGCTGCTGCACGTGATCGACATTTCCGATCCGTTGTGGGAGGAGCATCGCGCAGTGGTCGTCGAGGTCCTGTCCGAGCTCGGCGCGAATCACAAGCCCGTGATCAACGTCTTCAACAAGTCCGACCTGCTTCCACCAGACGTTCTCGAGGCCCTGCGCGAGCGTATCGCCAACCTCATTCCAGACGCGGTATTCGCGAGTGCAGAAACCGATGGCGGTCTCGATGCGCTCAAGCGTGCGCTGCTGCGACGCCTCCGCGCTATGCGGCGAGTCGTCGAGCTGCGAGTGCCGTTATCCGACGGCCGTCTGCTCGCCGAGCTGCACCGCAATGGCGACGTGCTGGCGCAGCGAACCGACGGCGACGAGATGATCGTGTCCGTCCGCCTCACCCCGGAAGCACTGGGACGACTGGGCGCACGCGCGGTCGCGGTGTAGCGGAGCACATACGAGCCACGCTTGCCGGATTCACGCGGCGATCTGCGTTGTGTTCGGCGCATGTGCAGGCGTGTCGGTGGCGTCTGCGCAGACGATACGCGGGACTGCGCGCGTCGCGGACACCAAGCAGGGCTCGGCGCAAACCACGATTGCTCTGGTCGATTCGCTCGGCGACATAGTTGCCGGCATCACCACGGGCGACTCCGGAATCTACATGTTGCGTGCGCCCCACGCGGGAACATATCGCGTGCGCGCACGACGAATTGGGTTCACACCAGATTCGTCGCGGGCAATCGTTGTAGCGAGCGACGCGACTGTTACGTTTGACCCGGTGATGGCACGCCTCACGACGCAGCTTGCGGCAGTCCGGGTGCAGGAGTCGCGCAGATGCGTTCTCGCCCCCCAGGCTGGCGCGGAGGCGCTCAGACTCTGGCAGGAAGCACAGAACGCACTCTCTGGCGCGGCGGTGAACATGGTTAGTGGCCGCAGCTCGTTCCTGCTCAACCGGTTTCAGCGTGAGTTGGACAGCCAGGGGAAGCGCGTGATCAGATCGACTCGCTGGCAACTAGCCACCCGCGGCTCAGAAACGTATGCAAGCATTTCCGCCGATTCTCTCGCGACGCAAGGGTTTGTGAAAATGATCGGAAGCGACGCCATCTATTACGCTCCCGATGCGCGTACGCTGCTGTCCGATGCTTTCGCGCGGACCCACTGCTTGCGCCCCGTTGCCGGAGCGACCGGATCGGACTCGGTTGGGCTCGCGTTCGAGCCGGTCGGCTCGGATCACCACACAGAGGTGGCGGGGACGTTATGGCTTGCCCGTTCGACTGGCAAGTTGATGTACCTGGAGTTCCGGTATGTCGATGCCACGGCTGGCGGTGCTACTGATCAAAAGGCTCCGCATGCCACAGGTCGTGTCGACTACCGAGAGCTTCCAGGCGGCGCGTGGATCATCAGCAGCTGGGTTATACGAGCGCCGTTGATGCGCGTTACTGCGGCCCGGAACGTCACGACTGCATTTGGCGCGGTCAGAACTGAGTCAGTGTCCTCCGTGACTGGATGGTGGGAGTTTGGCGGTGATGTCGCCGATGTCACAACATCGCACTCCGACACCCCTCTTGGAACGCGCGCCGTGAACTCGGGGTCGCTTCGCGGCACCCTTGCCGACAGTGTCGCACATGCAGGCGTATCGCATGTGTGGGCGAGCGTTGAGACGGCCGATTCGCAAAAGGTCGTTGCACGGTCAATGACGGACGCTGCAGGGCGTTTTACGTTCGCCACCCTGCCAGCCGGTGCTTACGTTCTCGGCTTCGCGGCAGCGCGTCTCGACACTATCGGTGTGATCATCCCATCCGTGCCATTCGCGATAGTCCCTGGCAAGGACCTGACGATAACCACAATCGTGCCCGAATCCGACGTCGTGCGCGCGTGTCCGGCGCAGCGGCCAGGTGAGCGTGTCCTGCACGGCGAGCTACGCGATAGCGCGAGTGGAGCACCGTTGCCGTCGGTACCGGTTCGCGCGACATGGCTCACGCGAGCGTCAACACGAACCGGTACGCTCATGTGGCAATCGTCGGGAGCGGCCGTCGTCACCGATACGCTGGGGCGGTACATCGTCTGCGGGTTGCCTCCAGGGGGCCTGGTGACGACAACAATAACAGAAGGGGGAGGGCGCCCGACGACGATCGTAATACCGGCGAACACTGACGCGGTGCTTCTCCGAAACGTGACGCTCGCCGTCGCTGGAACTGATTTCGGATTAGTCTCCGGAGTTGCACGCGCCTCGGACGGCTCGGGGATAATGGGCGCCGAAGTCTCGTCGTTGGACGATCCCACGACGCGCACTTTCACAGATTCCGTGGGCGCCTTCAAACTGTTCCACGTGCCTTCCGGATTTCACATACTGAGACTTCGCCGACTCGGGTTCGCGCCGTTCGTGGTGCAGGTGCGAGTTTCACGACGTGGCGTTACCACTGTCAATGCGGTGATGAGGTCTACGGCGTCCGTCCTGAACACGGTAAACGTAAAGGCGCCGAGTGGGGAAGTCCTCAGTCTGCCCAGGGAAGTGGCGCGCCGCGTGAGCGGTGGACAGGGCTACTACATCCTGTCGGGTGACGCAAGACTGCGCGACTCACACAATACGAGCGATGTCTTTCGGCGCCTGCAGGGCGTGACGATAAAGGGTGGCATCGCCGTCAGCACGCGAGGCATAAACTCTCTGCTCGCCGACCCGTGCCCTCTCGGAATGCCGCTGTATGTAAACGGCGCACCCATGGGCAACAACTTCCTTGACGTCGTCGCACCGTCCGAGATCGCTGCGATCGAGGTTTATCCGACCGCGGCTTCCATGCCGCCGTCGATGCCGGCATCTGGGTGCGGCGCGATCATGATATGGACAAAGTGAGTAGTTGAAGCTCCCCGACGCGCCGGCGCCGATCGCCTAGTACCGCGCCACATTGATGGAGAGGAGCATTTCGTCCCCATCAATGCATTGTGTAAGATGCGCTCGAACGTGTTGCGACGCGCGGTCTGTTGACAATCCGATGCGCGCCGTCTTTCGCTACTGTGGCACCATCTGAATTATTTCGCTCTTGCGCGCGTTGAGAACGGTCAGATCCTGTGCGGAAAACAACCTGCCGATCTGGTCGGTCTAGTTCGCCTTGGCGTAAGGTGCGTACATCATCACTTTTTGTCGCACAGTCATGTAATCGACCTTGCTCAGCCCGCTCGCTGCTTCACCGGCTGCGAGCGCTCCAGCCATGTCGCCCGTGTTCGTCTTGAGTCTGGCTTGCTCTGCAGCGAATCGCTGCGCGAACTGACCGAATTCCGCGTCGGTCATGAGAGCCACTCCGCCACGCGTGGGAGCCGCGCGTGTTGCCGTACGCGTGGCAGTGGATGCCACTTTGGGAGCCGGCAGTGGGTGTGGAAGTTGGAGTGGGCGTCGCGGCCGCGCTTCCGTCGCTGGCGGCTGTTCCCGCAGCTCCGCCCATCATCCCGCTATGTCCCGCCGCGCTGCCCGATCCGCCGGATCCACCGGACGAGGCCGGCGGTGCCGCCGGCCCTCTGGTGCCCGTCATGACGTCCGCGGCTGCGGATTTCGTAGCCGTAACGACGGTGCGCGTGGTGTCGACGACCGCCTTCGCCGAATCCACGTTGCTCCTGAGTGCCTTGGCTTTTTTGATCAGTGAGCCGAACTGAGCCTGCGTAGTAGCCGGCAACGCCAGGCCCAGTACGACGACTGCTAAGGAGCGATTTCGTCGTATCGACGTGATCACTCTCCGAATCGCACGTTGTCCGAGGGCGAAAGACCCGGAGGCCCAACTCGCGAAATCTCCGTCGCGGAACTGCGCTGTCGAGTGAGCGGTGAGAATCATTCCGCTTCGACCTGCCAGGCGAAACGCCATTGCACTCCATCGCGTATGATACGCGTCGGGCTGAACCCCGCTTTCCCTCACTGGCACAGGCATGACACTGGGACGTTACTCTCTCGCGCTCGCGACGGCGATGTCGCTCGGCGCTTCTCATCTTTGCGCGCAGCAGGCGCCGGCCACGCCGGCCACGCCGGCGGAGTCGGCCTGGTGGCACGACATAACCGTCATCGCCGATGACAGCATGCACGGCCGACGTACCGGCACCGCCGATTACGTCAAGGCGGCGCATTATGTCGCGGATCAGTTTGCGTCGATCGGCCTCCAGCCCGGCGGCACCGACGGGTTCTTTCAGACGGTGCATCTCGCGGAAGCCCGCATCGTGCCGGAAGGGTCGAGTATCGTGCTGCAAACCGGGACGAGCGCCGATACGCTACCACTGACCGTGCAACTCAAGCCATCGACCGTGTCGGAAGCTGCCGGGCCGATGGTCTTCGTTGGCTATGGACTGAATCTGCCTAGCGCGCACGACGATCTCGCCGGCGTCGATCTGCACGGCAAGGTCGCGGTATATCTCAACAGGATGCCTCAGGGGCTGGGCGCAACGATGTTCGCGCACGGCCGCGCCTCGCGTTGGAGAGAGCTGCAGCGGCTCGGCGCGGTCGCTGGAATCGCAATCGCGGATGTGCCGCCGGCCGGCCGTGCTCGCCCCGCGCGTCCCGCTGGCCGTCCCGTGACCGGCCTCGCCGAAGACCCGGCGGAACATGGTGTTCTGGTGAACGTAGCGGCGGATAACGCCGAGCGAATATTCGCCGGATCAGGTCACACGTACGCCGAGCTGGTAGCGCTGGCCGACGCTAACAGGCCGCTCCCGACGATCCAGCTTCGACCGAGCTTCCACGCCAGACTGCAAATCGAGCGGACTCCCCTCGATGCGCCCAACGTCGTCGGAATACTGCGAGGTAGCGATCCCAGCCTGCGCGACCAGTATCTGGTGGTCAGCGCGCACCTGGATCACCTCGGAATCGGCCGGCCCGTGAATGGCGACAGCATCTACAACGGCGCGATCGACAACGCCTCGGGAATCGCGACTCTGCTCGAGACCGCGCGAGAATTCCACGACAGGAAGATGCGCGGGCGCCGCTCGGTCATCTTCCTCGCCGTAACCGGCGAGGAAGAAGGCGAGCTCGGCTCTGCCTATTTCGCTCTGCATCCGACAGTGCTGCAGAACCAGCTCGTCGCAGATCTGAATACCGACATGTACTTCCCGATCATTCCGTTCACCGGACTGTTCTCCTACGGATGGGATGAATCCGACCTCGGCAAGGACATCATGCCGGTATTGAAGGCACACGGCATTGCCAACATGGAAGATCCCGAGCCTGAACAGGTTCGATTCATTAGAAGCGACCAGTACAGTTTCATCCAGCGCGGGATTCCAGCGCTGGCATTCAAGGTGGGCTACACCAAGGGCTCGCCCGAGATGAAAGTCGTGACGGATTGGGTGGCCAATCGCTATCACAAGCCCTCCGACGATCTCGCGCAGCCAATTGATTTCAAAACGGCTGTGTCGTTCGACTCGCTTTACTTCGACATCGTGCGCGCGATAGCGGATCGCGAGACGCGGCCGGCGTGGTACAAACAGAGCGTGTTCGCCTCGATTCCACGGGCAGGGCCGTAGGCCGCGGGGACGCCGGAACGATTAGTACGCGTTCCATTTCAAATCGCAGCCGATCACACCGGCACCGACAACAGCCACACAGGAACAGTTACCACGATATGACTCTGCTCGTCGAATATCGATGGGTGTAGCACGAGCTCTTGCCTTGATTGCGGGATTCCAGACAGCGCTGATCAGCTGTGCTGGAAGTGCAATCTCACCGCGCGATGCAGTGGTCGTCGCCGTCTCGAGACAGTCGGGCGGGCGCGTCGCGCTGCGCACCGACTCCGTGGCTTGCGGCTCGGCCACCGCAGCTTCCGATGGCGCCGCACCGCGGGCTGTCCTGCATGCGGTTGCGAGAAGTGAACGACGACAATTCGCTCCGCGCTGGCGTGAAGATCCGGCCCACGCGGTGACCGTCAGAATCGATGCCGCGACAACGCTGGCAGGATGGAGTCCCGCCTTTCGAACCGAAGTTGCCGCAGCACTTCAGGCATGGGAGATTGCAGGCTCACCGGTCAGGTTCGCGCTCGTCGATGGGAGCGCCGACGCCAACGTGCACATCCACTGGATAGACAAGTTCGACGCGCACTACGAGGGCTGGACCACGGTCTCGTGGAATGACCGGGGCTGGCTCATCAGCGGCGACGTAACCCTGGCCCTTCACAGTCCGCAAGGACAACTTCTGACGCCCAACGAGCGCGCCCAGGTTGCAGTACACGAGGTCGGGCACGTCCTGGGACTCAGCCACAGCAGCAGCCCAGGCTCGATAATGTCGCCGACGGTCCATGTGAATACCATCGGAGCCGTTGACATCGAGGCGCTTCAGTCGCTGTACATGTTGGCCGAAGGGTCGTCGGTTGGGCGGAACATGGCGCAGGGCGGCACTTCGCCCAATCGGTGTCCCGAACCCAAACCTTAGCGCAGCAGTCTCGAAAGCTGCCCGCCGGCGCCCGACGGCTCGCGTCCGCGTGTCGGCTCAATTCGGTAACACATTGTGCCCACGGATGTTACAGCGCTGAGTTAATGTGGTATGGGAGGTCTGCGCGCGGTATAGCTCGGTGTCACGAGCGCGGACATTCGCCAGAATAATCGCGCGCATTTTATACTCAGTTTTTTCGGTCTTCGTGTCGTAACTTACGGGATGCAACTCGAGCCAGTCGATCCTGAGCTTCCCATCAGCATTCGGGACGAAGATGCAGTCTCCGATGACGTACCGAACGCTCGCAAGATCAAGAACAAGACCGCGAAGCGCCTCGCAAAGCTGACCACACTCCAGGCAAAGCTGTATGGCGATGGAAGGTACGCCGTGCTTGTCGTGCTCCAGGGGCGGGACGCGTCTGGCAAGGACGGGACGATTCGGACAGTGTTCGGCGCGTGCAATCCGCAGGGATGCGACGTCACGAGCTTCAAGGTGCCCACGCCGCTCGAGCGCAGGCACGACTTCCTTTGGCGCGTGCACAACGTCGTCCCGCCACGTGGAATGATCGGGATCTTCAACCGATCGCACTACGAGGACGTGCTTGCCGCACGAGTCCACGGCATCGTTGGAAAGCCGATCTGGATGTCGCGCTACGACCAGATCAACGACTTCGAGCGCATGCTGATCCAGAACAATGTGATTGTGCTCAAGTTCTTCCTGCACGTATCACGCGCAGAGCAGCGGCGCCGCTTGCTGAAGCGTGTCGAGGAAGAAGACAAGAACTGGAAGTTCCGCGAAGGGGATCTGGACGACCGGCGGCTCTGGGATGACTACACTGACGCCTATCACGACATGTTGCGTCGCACGTCGACGAAGGAAGCGCCCTGGTACCTGGTCCCCTCCGACGACAACAAGGTTCGCAATTACTTTATAACGGGAATCATGGTGCGCGCACTCAGGAAGTTGAAGCTCCGTTATCCCAATGCAGATCCGAATGTTCTTCTCAGAGCGGAGCAGATTCTGACGGTATGACAGCTACAAGATCCCCCCAGCGTCCCAGGGCGGCCTTCATCGGCCTGGGTGCAATCGGCGCCCCGATCGCCCATCACGTCGCTCAAAACACCACATTGGCAGTCTGGAACCGTACCCGCTCAGTCGCTGCGGAGTTTGCTGCCGAGACGGGCGCTCGCGACGCCGAGTCGCCGGGCAGCGCTGCGGCAGGCGTGGATTTCCTGCTCACGTGCCTCCCCACATCTGCTCAGGTCGAGGAGGTGCTGTTCGGGGTCAATGGAGCGGCGCCGAGTCTCGAGTCGGGCGCGATGGTAATCGATTGCACTTCCGGCGATCCTGCAACGTCGCGGAAGATCGCCGCCCGTCTCGCACGCAGCGGCGTCGCGTTCATCGATGCCCCCGTGAGCGGTGGCGTATCCGGTGCCGTGGCCGGCAAGCTGACGGTGATGGTCGGCGGCGATGCGGGCGCCCTTGAGCGTGCTCGGCCGATTCTCGAGAGGTTCGCCGGCAAGATCGTCCACTGCGGCGCCGTTGGCACTGGCGACGCCGTGAAGGCGGTGAACAATGCGCTGTTGGCGGTGCACGTCTGGTCAACCGCCGAGGGGCTTTCAGCTCTCTCCAAGCTCGGCGTGGATCCGGCCGTGGCGCTCGACGTGATCAATTCATCCAGCGGGCGCTCGAACACGTCGATCAATCTCTTCCCCGAGCGCGTGCTCAACCGGAGCTTTCCGCGCACATTCAGGCTGGCACTGCTCGACAAGGATGTCGGGATTGCGGCAGGCATCGCCCGCGAAACAGGGACGCCGGCGCCGCTCCTGGATGAGACGTCCCGGTTGTTCGCCGAGGCACGTCGGGAACTGGGCGAGGAGGCCGATCACATCGAGGCGGTGAAGGTGGTCGAGCGGCGAGCCGGAACCACGATCGGCGGCCGAATCCAGTAGCCTGCATCGGCTATATTTGAGCCGGATGACAGAACACACTGAAACCATTCTGGATGCAAGCGCGGTGGAGCGAACGCTCCGCCGTATGGCTGGTGAGATAGTCGAAGCGAATGGCGGAACTGACAACCTCGTAATCGTCGGGATCCAGCGACGGGGAGTTCAGCTTGCCGATCGCATAGTTGCACTCATCAACGCAAGCGACGGTGTCGCAGTCCCGCGCGGAGCCCTCGACATCACCCTGTATCGTGACGATCTGCAGACAATAGGTCCGAGACCGGTGGTGGGGTCGACCGAGCTCCCGGGCTCCATCGATGGTTGCAACGTCGTCATCGTCGATGACGTCCTGTTCACGGGGCGAACGATCCGGGCTGCGCTAGACGAGCTGGCGGATTTTGGTCGTCCTGCCCGCATCGAGCTGGCCGTGCTGATCGATCGCGGTGGCCGCGAGCTGCCGATCCAGCCGGACATCGTCGGCAAAAAGGTGGCTGCGCGAGCCGGCGATCGGGTGGACGTCCAGGTGCACGAGATCGATGGCCAGTCCGCCGTGGTCCTCGTGTCCAAGCGGTTCGAATGACAGCAGCGGCGCCGCTCGGAAAGGATTTGTTGGGGCTGGAGCCCCTCAGCGGGGAACAGATCAGTCTCATTCTCGACACAGCAGAGCCGTTCAAGGAAATCAGCGAGCGCGCAATCAAGAAAGTGCCGACGCTGCGCGGCTCGACGGTGGTGAATCTCTTCTTCGAGAACTCCACGCGTACGCGTATCTCGTTCGAGTTCGCCGAGAAGCGGTTGTCCGCGGATACCGTGAACGTTTCGTCCAGCGGATCCAGCGTATCGAAAGGCGAGACGCTCGTGGATACGGCACGTAATCTCGAAGCGATGCGGATCGACATGGTGGTGATCCGCCACGGCTCATCCGGCGCGGCGAAGTTTCTCGCCGGCCGCATCGAATCCAACGTCATCAACGCGGGCGATGGCATGCACGAGCATCCGACGCAAGGACTGCTCGACCTGCTCACGCTTCGCGATCACTTCAAGCGAATCGAGGGACTGCGCGTCTGCATCTGCGGAGACGTGCTGCACTCGCGCGTCGCGCGCTCCAACATCTGGGGGCTGCGCAAGCTGGGTGCGGAGGTCGCGGTATGCGGTCCGCGCTCGCTCATGCCCAACGCGATCGACGAGATGGGTGTGACAGTGTTCTCGCGCATCGAAGAGGCGATCGAGTGGGCCGACGCGCTCAACATTCTGCGGCTGCAGCTCGAGCGCATGACGGCGGGCTACATACCTTCGTTGCGCGAATACAATCGTGTTTTCGGCGTGACGCGCGAGAGGCTCGAGCGCGCGCCACGCGATGTGCTAATCCTTCATCCGGGACCGATGAATCGCGGTGTAGAGATCGATTCCGACGTGGCCGACGGGCCCCATAGCGTGATACTCCCACAGGTGACGAACGGAGTCGCCGTGCGGATGGCGGTGTTGTATCTCCTGTCGGGCGGGCGTCCCGAGCTGGCAGAGTCCGCCAAGGCCGGGAAGGGGGGAGCATGACACGCCCGGTACTTCTCACAGGCGGGCGCGTTCTCGATCCGTCGCAGCAGATGGACAGCGTCGCTGACGTGCTGCTCGTCGATGACACCGTCGCAGCAATCGGGCGTGACATCGGGCGGCCGGACGACGCACAAACAGTGGATTGTGCAGGGTTGATCGTGTCGCCGGGATTCATCGACGTGCACTGTCATCTGCGCGAGCCTGGACGCGCCGACGTCGAAACCATCGCGAGCGGCGCGCGTGCGGCGGCAGCGGGAGGCTTCACAGCCGTCTGTGCGATGCCCAATACGGATCCGGTCATCGACAATCCGGCGGCAGTCGGCTTCGTCGTGCGACAGGGGCTGCGCGCGGGCGCTGCACGGGTGTATCCAATCGGTGCAATTTCCGTAGGCCAGCGCGGCGAGGCGCTCGCGGAGTTCGGCGAGATGGTGGACGCCGGTGCGATCGGCGTGAGCGACGATGGCAAGCCCGTCGTGTCCGCCCAACTCATGCGCACGGCACTCGAATACGCGCGTACGTTCCAGATTCCGGTGATCGATCACTGTGAGGAACCGACGCTTGCCGCCGGCGGTGCAATGAACGAGGGCATCGTCTCCGCTCGGCTCGGACTCAAGGGAATCCCGGACGAGGCCGAGGAGATCATGGCGATCCGCGACATACTGCTGGCGCGCCTGACTCGTGGCCACGTGCATCTTGCGCACATGAGCACCAAGGGCTCGGTCGAGCTGATTCGCTGGGGCAAGGATCGCGGCATCAACGTCACGGCCGAGGTCTGCCCGCATCATCTCTCGCTCACCGAGGAAGCGGTCGAGGGCTACGATACGAACGCCAAGATGAATCCACCGCTCAGGACAGCGGAGGACGTCGAAACGCTGCGCCAGGCCGTGCGCGATGGAACGATCGATCTGGTCGCCACGGATCACGCGCCGCACCATTATGACGAGAAGGAGCGCGAGTTCCAGAACGCTCCCAACGGAATCGTCGGACTGGAGACGGCGCTCTCCGTCGTGGTCGACAGCCTCGTCGTCCCGGGCCACATCGATTTCGGAACGCTGGTGGACCGCATGTCCTGCAGTCCGGCTCGACTGTTCGGGCTCCCCGGAGGTACTTTAAGAGTTGGATCGCCGGCCGACGTCACCGTTTTCGATCCGGCTCGTCGCTGGACGGTGGATCCCGACCTGTTCCTGTCCAAGGGGCGCAACACACCGTATGCGGGAATGACGCTGACCGGCCGAACGATCTGCACCGTCGTGGCGGGTCAGGTCGTCTACACTCTGAACTAGCAGAGGAAAGGGGAATGACAGCGACCGATACCGAAGCGATGTCGGCTCTGCACGAGTTGTTGGACGAGCGGCAGCGCTACCAGGGCTGGCTTGCCACACTCGAAGGCCGTCGCGGCTCGACTCCGCCGCACGTTTACGAGCGCGTGCAGCGCGATTACGCCGGGCGTCTCGACCGCGTGATGCAGACGCTCGCCGAGCGCGCGGGACAGTTGACGGGCACCATCGAGGCGATGAAGACGGATCTTGCAGCTCTCCGCGATCAGGAGTCCGATCGCACCGACGAGCGGAACGAGGCGGAGCTTCGCGCGGCGGTTGGCGAGTTTACGCCGGACGAATGGGAGCGGCGCAGGGTCGAAGTCGACAGCGAGATCGAGCGCATCGCCGCCGAGCGGAGATCGGTCGAAGACGAGCTGCAGGAATTGCAGCGGATAGTCGCGCTTACAGCATCGGTCCAGCCCGCAGCAACGACATCCGAGCCGGCCGTGGAGCGGCCGCGCGAATCGCGGTCTGGCGACGGCGCTCAGCAAGCAGCGGAGCGCGACGCGTCTTCGCACGGGTCCGCGCGGGGAGCTCCACAGACGGCGCCATCGATCGAGGAGTTCGTGGCGGAGTGGCGTCCGTCGCAGGTGCATACGCAACATCCGGGAAGTTCGTCGCGCGAGCAGCACGACAACATTCCCGACACGAGGGATCTGGAAGACCTCGTCATTCCGGCAGCACCGATGGGAGGGAATCCGGTTGGCGCAGCCGGCGCGGATTATGGAATCGCCAACGGTGTGACCGGTGTAGCGGCGGCGGCAGCATCAGCGCCGTCGCAAGCACGCACACCGCCGCCGATCCCCGCGCAGTCCGCCGACCGGGATACCGACAAGACTCTGAAGTGTCCTGAATGCGGCGCGATGAACTACGCGACCGAGTGGTACTGCGAGCGCTGCGGCGGCGAGCTGTCGACGTTCTAGGGCGCGGGAGGACGCTGCTGCGCGACGAGCGGCGTGACCGCGGCAGTACGCGCGACGGTCGTCAACGCGCGACGTTACACGATTTGACCGAAGTAGATGTCAGTGTCGTACTGAATCGCGACTGAGCCGCCTTCCGCGTATTCATCGAAGATTCTCCTCAGCTCGCGCAGCATGGGCAGATAGCCTGGATGGCTCGCCGTGGGCGTGTAGGACGAAGAGAGCAACCGGCCGCGCAAGCCTTCGAAGTCGAAGCGTTGCTCGTTGTAAAGCTTGCGATGCTGAAATGCGCTGCCACGCTCTCCGTCGAACAGTGCGCGTAATCGCGTAGCGTCGAGGTGCTGGTGCCGAACCTGACGGTAGTCGGTACCGTACCGCTCGAGCATCGCGTCGTAATCCCGAAGAAATGGAGTGCTTTCGAGCTGTCGCGCATTCCACAGCAAGACCGTCCACCCGCCCGGACGAAGAATGCGCGCGAATTCTGCTCTCGCCAGCTGTGGATCGAACCAGTGGAATGCCTGGCCGGCGGTGACGTAATCGACCGACGCGGTGGGAAGCGTCGTGGCTTCGGCGCGCGCGGGCACGCTGTGAAAGCGCGGATACTCGGCCAGCAGTCGCTCGGCGGCCTCGCGCATCGCGGTGTTCGGCTCGACGCCGAACACGGTGTTGCCATTGCGCAGGAAGAGCTCTGATGAGATGCCGGTACCCGATCCCACGTCGGCGATTTCCGCATGCTCGGAAAGGCCCGTTTCGCGAGCCAGGACGTCGATTACTTCGGCGGGGTAGCCGGGGCGGTAACGGACATAATCGTCCACGCGATCGGAGAAACGGCGCGTGGGGTCTGGCTGGCTGTCGGACATCGTCAGCTTCGGTGCTCTCCGCTGCGGCGTCTCGCGCTATACGAAAGCTGAAACTCAGATGGCAAGGCGAGCAGCGTCAACATGGATTCCCGCGTTCGCGGGAATGACGACTGGTGGAGCTACGCGGTTGCTTTCTTCGCGGCCTTGGCCATGCGGCTCTTGCGGCGCGCAGCGGCGTTCTTGTGGACGAGGCCCTTGCGCGCTGCACGATCGAGCAGCGTGACGGCTTCGGCCATGGCTTCGGATGAAGCGTTTTCGGCTCTCGCCTTCTTGAGGGCGGTACGGAGCGTCGAGCGCTGCGCGCGGTTACGGACCTGCGCGGCACGGGACTTCCGCATATTCTTCTTCGCGGACGCGATATTCGGCATGACGGGGCTGGTTAACTCGATGAAGCGAAAGCGTTTCCGATTCGCGACTAGCCTCGTAAATTAGGTCATCCCCATAACCGAGTCAAGTTGGATAGCGTCACTCAGCTTCTACTAATAGGTCCAGTCCTGCTCTTCTCCATGGTCGCCCATGAGTACGCTCATGGGTGGGTAGCCATGAAGAACGGCGACCCCACCGCGTACCAGCTAGGCAGGCTCACCTGGAACCCGATCAAGCACATCGATCCGTTCATGACGATCCTGCTGCCGGTCTTCCTGGCCATTTCGCACGCCCCAATCCTTGGCGGGGCAAAGCCGATCCCGGTCAATCCGCGAAATTACCGTAACTTCAAGCAGGGCGACATCATGGTGTCGCTGGCAGGCGTCACCACAAATGTGATCCTGGCCTTCGTTTTCACTGCTGTGGTTCCGCTGCTGTATTTCCCGGGTCGGGCCTTTCCGAACGCCGAGAACGGGTTCGCGATCCTGCAGCGCATGTTCATCTACGGAATCGAGATCAATCTCATTCTTGCTGCGTTCAACCTGCTTCCCATCCCGCCGCTGGACGGTTCGCACGTGTTCAAATACGTGCTGCCGCCGGCGTGGGCGTTGTCCTATGAGCGCATCAGCCGTTTTGGCTTGCTGATCATCTACGCGTTGCTGTTCCTGGGCGGGCCGCTACTCACGTGGTGGCTGTTTCCCGCCGAGGCGATCACCAACTTCCTCGTTGGGACCGTCGGCGGGTTCATACTGCCGTGGCAGGGCGTGCTGTGATGACGGCTGTCGATGTGCGCGACGGCGAGCGCTCGGCCGGTCAGCCGGAGGACGAGGAACAGCGCGGCTTCATCGTGGAGCTTCCGGAGTTTTCGGGGCCGCTGGATCTGTTGCTGTCGCTCATTCGCGACGAGCAGGTGGACATCTACGACATTCCGATCGCGCGGATAGCAGAGCAGTTTCTCGCGCGCATTCACGGGATGAGCATCGATGATGCGGCGGACTACCTCGAGATGGCCGCGCGTCTGCTTCGCATCAAGGCGCAGATGCTGCTGCCGCGCCCCGAAGGTCTGGAAGCGTGGGAAGATCCGCGCGCCGAGCTGGTGCGGCGCCTGCTCGAATACCAGCAGGTGCGTGAAGTGGTTGACGTGCTCGAGCGCCTCGGCGACGATCGTCGCAACAGATTCGCTCGCTCCTACGTTCAGCCGCAGGTCGAACAGATAGATCGTGATGACCGGCCATTCGCGGCGACTCTCGCGGACCTGTTCGCAGCGGTGGATCGCGTGTTGCGTCAGGCCAAGCGTCCGCTCGTGCACGACGTGATTCCACGCGCGCTGGACGTGGATGGCGCGATCAAGTCCATCAGGGCTGTGATGGCGCTGCGTGCGCGCGCGAAGTGGGGCGACATCGTGTCGCGCGACGCTGAACCGTGGCAGATACTATCCGTGCTGCTCGCGCTGCTGGAACTGGCGAAGAGTGGCGAGCTGCGCATCGTGCAGCCGAAACCGTTTGCATCGATGGAGTTGAGTGGTGACACCGTTAGCTAGACTGCTGGAGGCCGCGCTGTTCGCAAGCGCCCGTCCGATTCCATCCGATTCGCTCAACCAGCTGGATCCGGAATCCACTCCTGCCGCGGTCTCCTCGGCGCTGGATGAAATTCGCGAGCGCTACGACAACGAGGGTCACGGCGTGGAACTCGTCGCAGTGAGCGATGGCTGGCAGATACTCACACGTCCGGAATACACCGAGGCAATCGAGCGGGCGCAGCTGGCCGCACGTCCTCAACGGCTGTCCGGCGCGGCGCTCGAGACGCTCGCGATAGTTGCGTACCGTCAGCCGATCGGCAGAATGGAGATCGAGGATATTCGCGGAGTGGGTGCCGGTGCGATTCTCAAGTCGCTGCAGGAGCGAGGCCTCGTCGACGTGGTGGGCCGCGGCGAGGGGATGGGCCGTCCGTTGCTGTATGGCACGACTCCGTTGTTTCTCGAACATTTCGCGTTGCGGCATCTGGGCGAGCTTCCTCGTGCCGATGAGTTGACGGTAGCGCTCCGTCCCGCTCTTTCTCAGGCGTCCTGATGGCGGAGGCGATGCGCCTTCAGCGCGCGCTCGCGCGAGCGGGTATTGCATCACGACGAAAAGCCGAAGAGCTGATCGTGGCGGGTCGCGTAACGGTGAACGGGGCCGTCGCGACGCTTGGCCAGGTTGTGGATCCGGCCGGAGACAAGATTCTCGTGGATGGGCGTCGCGTCGGTGCTCCGCCGGCAACGGTATGGCTCCTGCTCAACAAGCCGGCCGGCGTCGTAACCACGGCCAGTGACCCTACGGGAAGGAAAACTGTCTTCGATCTGGTGGCTGATCAGCCGGGACTGACGTACGTCGGCCGGCTGGACTATCTGACCGAAGGCGCCCTCCTGATGACGACAGATGGCGCGGCCGCTCACGCGCTGACGCATCCCAGCCGCGGAGTGGAACGAACTTACGTGGCAACGGTACGCGGAGACGCGGTATCCGCGGCACGCGAGGCGATGCGCGGCGTGGAGCTCGAGGACGGTGTTGCGTATCCGATCTCGGTTACGGCCAACCCGATACCGGGCAGGCGCCACTACGAGTTCGAGATCGTGCTGGCGGAGGGAAAGCATCATGAGGTGCGGCGCTTGTGCGCTGCCCTTGGATTGGAAGTGGAACGACTGGTGCGTACGAAGTTCGGACCAGTTCGGCTCGGCGCACTACCAAGCGGCGCGAGCCGGCCGCTCAACAAGCGTGAATCCGATTTAATCAGCTCACTCGTCAAACAGCCACCACATGGAAGACACGGCACTCGTCAACGCGGTAATCAATGAAGTAGGGAAGCGTGTTGTAGGCCAGAATTACATGGTGGAGCGCCTGCTCGTAGGATTGCTCACGGGGGGCCACGTGCTTCTCGAGGGTGTGCCTGGTCTGGCGAAGACGCTCACCGTGCGCACGCTGGCCGAAACAATCAGCACGTCGTTTCAGCGAATTCAGTTCACGCCGGATCTGCTGCCGGCGGATGTGATCGGCACGCAGGTGTACGATCAGTCGACGGGGCGTTTCTCCGTGAAGCAGGGCCCGATCTTCGCGAACATAGTCCTGGCGGACGAAATCAATCGTGCGCCAGCCAAGGTGCAGGCTGCGTTGCTCGAAGCGATGCAGGAGAAGCAGGTTACGATCGGCGGCACGACGTACATGCTGCAGGAGCCGTTTCTCGTGCTGGCCACGCAGAATCCGATCGAGCAGGAAGGAACGTATCCGCTCCCCGAGGCGCAGATCGACCGCTTCATGCTCAAGCTGTACGTGGGTTATCCGACGCGCGACGAGGAGAAGGAAGTGCTGCGGCGCATGGCAGGCAAGGACGAGATACCTGTGAGGCACGTCGCGACTCCCGAGGCGGTGCTCGCTGCACGCAAGCGCATCGGCGACCTGTACATGGACGACAGGATCGTCGACTACATCGTCGACATCGTGGAAGCGACTCGCAATCCGAAGGGTGCGAATCTGCCCGATCTCGCGCCGCTGATCGAGTTCGGAGCGAGTCCGCGCGCAACGCTCGCGCTCGCACAGGGGTCGCGCGCAATTGCCTTCCTGCGCGATCGCGCGTACGTCACCCCGGACGACGTCAAGGCGATCGCACCGGACGTCCTCAGGCACCGCGTGCTCATTACGTACGAGGCGGAGGCTGAGGATGTGACGAGCGACAACGTCGTGTCGCGCATTCTCGACACGATACCAACCCCGTAGCAGCGTGCTCAACTTCCTGAAGCGTCGCGCAGCGCCGAAGGAAGCGCCGGCCCAGCGGCAGGTGCGCATCTCGCCCGAGATCCTGAAGCAGGTGAAGCGCGTCGAGCTCAAGACGCGCGGACTCGTCGACGCACTGTTCTCGGGCGAGTATCGCTCCGTGTTCAAGGGGCAGGGAATGGAGTTCTCGGAAGTGCGCGAGTACATACCCGGCGACGAGGTGCGCACGATCGACTGGAACGTCACCGCGCGGATGAACCGGCCTTTCGTCAAGCGCTACATCGAGGAGCGCGAGCTGACCGTGGTGCTGGCGCTCGACATTTCCGGGTCGGAGAGCTTCGGCACCGTATCGCGCTTCAAGAGCGATGTAATGACGGAGTTCGCGGCCGTCATAGCGATGGCAGCGGTACGCAACAACGATCGTGTAGGGCTCATCTTCTTCACGGATCGTGTGGAACACGTCGTACCGCCGCGCAAGGGCAAGCGCCACGTGCTGCGAATCGTGCGCGATCTGCTCGCGTTCGTGCCGAAGGGCAAGGCTACCGATCTCCGGCCAGCGCTGGAGTACATGCAGCGCACGCTGCGGCAGCACACTGTGATCTTTCTGGTCTCCGACTTTCAGGACGAAGGCTACGAGCACGCGCTCAAGGTGCTGGGTCGCCGGCATGACATAGTCGCCGTTACGCTGAATGATCCTGCCGAGCAGAGACTTCCGAGTGTCGGGCTGGCGCGCATGCGCGATCCCGAGACGGGAGAATTCCTTGAAGTCGACACGAGCGACCGGCGAGTGCGGGCTGCGTATGCAGAGCACATTGCCGCCGAGCTGGCAGGGCGGCGTCGAGTGCTGCGCAGGTCGGGGGTGGACGAGATCGAACTGAGCACGGACGGTTCCGTGATCGAGCCACTGCTCAAATTCTTTCGCACGCGTGAGACTCGAGCGCGCTCGTATCGATGACGATACTGGCATTGTTCCTCTGGTTGCTTCAGGCGACGACGCCGGCCAGTCAGCTGCAGGTCGGCACTGCGGTGCGGCCGGAAACGACGACTGTGGGACAGCACTTCGTCGCGACGATACGGGTGCGCGTTCCGAACGGGACGCAGGTGATCTTTCCAACGCGACCGGACAGCGGGGCGCACGTCGATTCGGCGGGCGCGACGACTCGTACGGAATCGATGGCGGGCGGATTCACCGAAACCACGGTCAACTACGTGCTCGCAGCCTGGGACACCGGTGGCCAGTCGCTTGGTCTCGACAGCATCGTCGTCATCGGTCCAGGTGGCCAGCGTACGGCCGCATTGAAGAACTTCGCCGTACGCGTTCGTTCGGTCCTCCCTGCGGATACGTCGCTCCGGAAACCAAAGCCGTACCGTCCGGTGATCGCCATCGAGCCCTTCAACTGGATTCCATGGGCGTTGGCAGCCGCAGCGATTGCTCTGATGGTTCTTCTGTTCTGGCTCTGGCGCCGGTGGCGTCGTCGCGTCGCTCGCGGACTGTCACCGCTCCAGGTTGCGGAGCGCGAGTTCGCACGCATTGATTCACAGCGACTTATCGAGTCGGGCGAGTCCGAGCGGTACGCTGTCGAGATGGCTCGCGCGATGAGGACGTACCTGGCAGCGACTGTTCCGTCTGCGGCGGAATCAGCGACTACTCACGAGCTCGCTGATTCACTGCAGCGCTCACCGGTCGTGCCGACACCGCTACTGATCGACGTTCTCGACACGACCGACCTCATCAAGTTCGCGCGCGAGCGCTCGACCGCCGAGCGTGCACGGGAGATCGGCGTGGCGGCGCGTCGCATCGTCGCCGATGTGAACAACGCGATCGAGGCGGCCAACGCGGCGAGCGCCGCGACCGCGAAAGCGAAGGCAGCGTGATGCAGATACCGCCGGTTCAGCTGGTCACGCCGCTCGCGCTGCTGTTGCTTCTTGCGCTCCCTGTCTGGTGGATCGTTCGCGCGCGCAAGCGCCCTCCCGCGATCACGTTCTCGCGCACTTCCACGCTCGCTCGCGGCCCGCATGTGGGCTCTGCAGTCGAGCGCATGCTGTTCATCCTCCGTAACGTCGTGCTTGCGGCGCTCGTACTCGCGCTTGCCCGCCCGCGCGGGGTGGGTCATTCCGAGAATGTGACGAGTCAGGGAATCAACATCGTGCTGGTCATCGATCTTTCCAGCTCGATGCTCGCCGAGGATTTCCAGCCTTCGAACCGGATTGCCGTCGCGAAGGCTACGGTCAAGCGATTCATCGCGGGGCGCACGTCGGATCGTATCGGGCTCGTTGCGTTCGCAGCTGAGGCGCTCACTCAGGTCCCGCTCACGACAGACTATCCGGTGGTGATGCAGGCTGTCGATAATCTGCAGGCGGGTCAGCTGGAAGATGGGACTGCGATCGGCACGGCGATCGCGACCGCTGCGAACCGATTGCGGAACGCGCCGGGAAAATCTCGCGTGATGATTCTCCTGACCGACGGTGTGAACAACCGTGGCGACATCGATCCATTGACGGCTGCTCGCGCAGCTGCCGCGTACGGCGTCAAGATCTACAGCATCGGGGTTGGCACGGAAGGGATGGCGCCGGTGCCAGTCGGTCGCGGGCTGTACGGCCTGCGATATGAGAACCAGCCGGTCGAGATCGATGAGGCGTTGCTGACGCGCATCTCCAGCATGACGGGCGGGCGCTACTTCCGCGCGGTCGATGCGACTGCGCTGCAGAACATCTATTCGCAGATCGATACGCTGGAGCGCACGCCGGTTCAATCCACTACTTACGTGCGTTACAGCGAGCTGTTTCGCTGGCCGCTCGGCCTCGCCGTTATCGCGTTGCTCATCGAGCTGGGTGTGGCGGCGGTGAAGGCGCCACTGCCATGATTCGTTTCCTGGAGTGGCCGTGGGCCGTTGCATTCGCGGTGCTGTTGCCGGTCGCGGGCGTGATCGCATTGATCATCGGACGCCGCTCTCGCATCCGTCGTTTGGCGCTGCTGGGCACCCGAACGATGCTTGCGCGACTTGCGCCACTTGGCACGCGTCGCGGCCCGTGGCATAACGTGCGCATCGTCACGTCGCTCGCTCTGCTCGGCGCCGCAGTGTCGGGCCCGCGTTGGGGACAGGAGAGCTCGGTCGTCAGTCGCAGCGGTGCAGACGTCGTTCTCGCGCTCGACGCGTCGCTGTCGATGACCGCGACTGACGAGCGTCCGTCGCGCCTCGCGAAGATGAAGCAGGTCGTTCGTCAGCTTCGCGCGTTGTCACCGGATGACCGATTCGCGATGCTTGCATTTGCCGGCAAATCGTACATCCTCACGCCACTGACGACCGACGACGGCGCTCTTGCGCTGTACCTGGACAACCTCGATCCAACGGTTGTGGGCGAAGCGGGCACGTCGATGTCGAGCGCACTGCGCCAGGCGACCGCTCTGCTCAGTCTGGGCAAGGGGAACGGCAACAAGGCTATAGTGTTGATGAGCGACGGCGAGGCGTTCGAGCCGCTGTCGGACGTTGCGGCGGCGGCGAAGCGCGCGAAGGATGCAGGTATAGAGGTCGTGACAGTTGGATTTGGCACGCCGCAGGGCTCGACCATACCCATTGTCGAGAACGGCGCAACAACGGTGAAGCGCGACGAGAACGGCCAGGTGGTCGTGACACAATATCATCCCGAATTTCTGCGTACCGCTGCAGATTCGGCGGGTGGAGTGTTCGTGCCAGCCGAGGCAACGAACAAGGCCGAGGCTGTGAGGTCGGCGATCCAGCGGCTCAAGACCGAGGCGCATGCAGTTCAGACGGGACGCGATCTCACACCACGGTTCCAGTGGTTCGTCGCACCAGCGTTGCTGCTCCTGTTGCTGGATGCGCTGCTCGGGCTCCGATCGCGACGGCGTCTTGCCAGCGCGGCGATCATCGCGGCGGGAACGCTCGCGGCGTGTTCACCCAATTCCATGACCGAACTCCTGGCATACAATCGCGGTACGACGCTGCTTTCGCACGATTCGCTTGCTGCCGCCGTGCCGGTTCTCGATTCTGTCGAGGCGCGACATGGCCCGATGGCCTTCAACGCGACGTTCAACGCTGGCTGGGCGTATCTTGTTACGGGAAGGAAGCTGCATGGCGATACGGCCGCTCAGCCTCTGGACAGTGCTCTGGCACATTACAGACGGGCGCTGACTCTGACGCCTGACGATCGCGATGCCAAATGGAACTACGAGCTCGCGCTCCGCGTTCACAAGGCGTCCGGCGGTGGGGGCGGAGGAGGAGGAGGGGGCGGAGGCGGAGGTGCGCAGGCGCCGCAACCGAAGCCAGCCGGAGGTGGTGCGCTGGGATCGCAGCAGGCCGACGCCGTTTTGAACAATGCCGCACGCGAGGAGCAGGACGTGCAGGGACGCAAACAGCAGAAGAACGTGCCGCAACCCCCGCCACACGGGAAGGACTGGTGATCGTCGCACTGCTGCTCTTCGCGCAGGTAGGCGTCGTTCAGTTCCAGACGCAGGTCTCGCCGGATACGGTATATGCGGGACAGCAGGTGAACTACGACGCAGTGACGCTCGTGGACGACGTCGCGCGGCGGCGACTGCGCGCCAACCCCGTCTTCACGCCAGCGGACGTCGCCGGAGTGACGATATATGACTTCCCGTTCGACACCAGTTCCATCTCGACGGTTACGGTGGATGGCGCGCCGTACCGGCGTTACGCATATCACCGCGCGCTGTTCCCGCTCCTGCCCGGTACATACACGGTGCCGGCCGCGACGCTGCAATACCAGCTTCCCGACGGAGACGATTACTTCAGCCCGCCGCGCACGTATTCGACGATGTCGGCTCCGCAGTCGTTCACAGCCGTCGCGTTGCCCACGTCAGGAAAGCCTGTTGGTTTCATAGGCGCGGTGGGAGAATTCCGGGATACGCTTCGCACGGATGGATCCAGCCTGCGGGTGGGTGATCCCTTTACGGTCACCATGCGGTTGTCCGGCGTCGGAAATCTGCGATTGCTTGCGCGTCCCGCTATCGATATCGACTGGGCAACCACAGTTCCCGGCGAGGAGCGTGTTTACTGGGATTCCGCGGGCACCGTGGTGCGAGGCGCAAAGGAGTTCGACTGGATCGTTACGCCGAAGATCCCCGGAGAGATGGTGTTGCCGGAGGTGCGGTACGATTTCTTCAATCCCACATCGCGCCGTTACGAATTCGCAACGACGCCGTCGCTGCGCGTCATGGTCGCCGCCGCGACAGGTCCCGTAGCGGACACGACTGCCGTTCCGCGGGACACGATCGGTGACACGCCATTTCCAGCTCTCGCAAGACTCGCGCGATCAAACGCGCTCGTCATCGCAATCGCCGCAACTGCCATCGCCGTGATTCTCTTCGGCATCCTGCTCCTGAGCCGACGACACCGCAGCGATCAGGACGACGAAGAGTGACGGAGCGCCGCAGCGCATCTGCTTGTAGTTACGTCGTGCCACTGCTACGATCCGAGACGTGCCAGTAATCAGCGTTCTTCCCAGCGCGGTAGCGGACCAGATTGCGGCCGGAGAGGTCGTCGAGCGCCCGGCATCGGTCGTCAAGGAGCTGGTCGAGAACTCGCTCGATGCCGGGGCAAAGTCGGTGGAGATCACCGTGCAGGAGGGCGGCCGCGCCCTGATTCGCATAAGCGACGATGGGGCGGGAATGGATGCGGACGACGCGGTCCTCTCTCTCGCTCGGCACGGGACGTCCAAGATTCGCACATCTGCCGATCTCACTGGCGTGCGCACCTTTGGATTTCGCGGCGAAGCACTGCCGGCGATCTGTTCTGTCTCGCGTATGGAAATCGAGACTGCCCTGCATGACGGAAGCGGCACGCGCCTCGAAGCAGCCGGTGGTGCACCTCCCACCGTCACGCCCACGCAACGGCGGCGCGGCACCACCGTTACCGTCACCGATCTGTTCTACAACTCGCCGGCACGCGCCAAATTCCTGCGGGGAAGTCGCTCCGAGTGGCGCGCGATATCGGAAATCGTCATGACGCTCGCTCTCACGCGTCGCGACATTCGCTTCGAGCTGTTGCACGACGGGCGGCGCTCTCTCACCGCGCCTCCGGCTTCTTCGTTACGCGTGCGGCTCGGCGCACTCTGGGGTGTTCAGTACGCAGACGGCTTGCTGGACGTGGATGATGTAGCGGGTCCGATTCACGTGTCCGGCCTTGTCGAGCGTCCGGCGAATGTCGGTACGGCTACGCGGCGCGTGTTCCTTTCGGTCAACGGACGCTCCATCCGGGACGCTGGAATCGTTCGCGGCGCCGAGGCGGCATACAGATCGACGATTCCAGCGGGAACCAGACCGGCACTGTACCTGGAAGTCGCCGTGCCCGCCGACTCGGTGGACGTAAACGTCCATCCCGCCAAGGCCGAGATTCGATTTCAGGATCGCTGGACGGTCGAGCGCGCGGTCGAGCGTGCGGTGCGACGCGCGCTCGGTACGTTCGATAGCTCCGCGGCGATGGGACGATCTTTCTTCGGCGGAATTACGGCGCCGAATGCGCACGTTCAGGTAATCGAAAGCGAGATCCTCGCGCCGCAGGCGGAGGACACACCGCTCTTCCATGCCGCCAGTTCATCGGCTGATGCGGCTGATGTAAAGGATTACGAAACCGTAGCGCGCGATATCGCCGGCAATGCCAGCACACGCGAAGATGACAACATTCCGCCGCTCACACAGCTGCGCCGTACGTACATCATGTTCGAGCACGAGGACGGCGTCGTGCTCATCGACCAGCATTCGGCTCACGAACGCGTCCTGTACGAAGAGTTCATGCGTGCGATCGAGACGGGCTCTGCTGATTCGCAGCGACTGCTCCTTCCATTTACCCTGACCTTATCCGCCGCGGAGCTCGAAGCGTTCGATCTCAATCGTGAATACTTCGACAAGCTGGGCTTCGAGATCGAGCCGTTCGGCGGCAACGCGCTGATCGTACACGCGGTGCCGCTGCCGCATCCGCGCTTCGACGCCGAGCGCTGCCTTCGTGACACTCTTGCGTCCCTGACTGGCGATCGCACGCCGTCGGCGCACGGCCGTCATGAGAGACTGGTTGCGACGATCGCGTGCAAGGCAGCAGTGAAGGGCGGTGATCTGCTCTCGGGAGCGGAGATGCGCGCCCTGTTTGTCGCGCTTCGCGATACGAATCTCCCCGCGCACGACGTTCACGGCCGCTCCACCATCGTTCAGCTGGCGTGGAGCGAAGTAGACAGGCGTTTTGGCCGATCGTAGGATTCGGGTGATCGTCGGCCCAACCGCTGCGGGGAAGTCCATGCGCGCCATGGAAGCCGCGGCACACGGGGATATCGCCATAATCTCGGCGGATAGTCGCCAGATTTACCGAAAGTTTGATATCGGTACAGCCAAACCGACTCCTGAAGAGCTCTCCAGCGTCGTACATTTCGGTGTGAACGTCGTCGAGCCGACCGAGCATTACAGCGCGTACCAGTGGGCGCGCGACGCCGCGCGCTGGATCGGCGAGGCGGAGCGCATGGGAAAGGTGCCCATCATCGTAGGAGGAACAGGGTTCTACGTGAAGTCCCTGTTCGATCCACCCTACGACGAGCCGCCAGTCGCGGATCTCGACCTCCTTCCCGAATACGAAGTAGTCGATCCTGGTCCCGATCTCCGGAATCACATCGAGACACGCGTGGATCAAATGCTGGAGAATGGCTGGCTGGACGAAGTCGCATCGCTCATGCAGCGCGTGCCTGTCGACGCGATAGCGTGGAAGGCATCGGGTTACCGCGTGATGCGGCGGCATCTCGAAGGCGAGTATTCGCTTGCGGACGCACGCGAGCGCGCGATCATCGAGACACGTCAATACGCGAAACGGCAGCGAACCTGGTTCAGACACCAACTACCATGAAGATCGGCATCACGTGTTATCCCACCTACGGTGGATCCGGCGCGGTCGCGACCGAGCTCGGGATCGCGCTCGCGGCGCGCGGTCATGAAGTTCACTTCATCAGCTACCGCCAGCCATTCCGGCTTCCGTCATTTCTTCCGCGCGTATTCTTTCACGAAGTCCAGGTGGGAGCATACCCACTCTTCGAGTACCCGCCGTACGATCTCGCGTTGGCAGTACAGATGCACGAAGTCGTGAAGATGCACGGGGTCGAGCTACTCCACTGCCACTACGCGATCCCGCATGCCACGAGTGCATGGATCGCACGTGAGATGCTGCGCGCCGAGCACTCCGACGTTGCGGTCGTGACCACGTTGCACGGCACAGACATCACGCTGGTGGGCCAGGACCCGTCGTTCCACGCGATAACGAAATTCTCGATCGAGAAATCGGATCGTATAACGGCGGTGTCCGACTATCTGCGCGACGAGACGTTCAACGCGTTCGATTGCACCGGATGCCGTGTCGCCGTGATTCCCAATTTCGTCGACCCCGCCATTTACGATCGGTCGCTGTACAGCAGATCGGAGCTGCTTCCGTTCGCTGGCGATCGCAAGGTGCTGATGCACATCTCCAACTTCCGAGCTGTCAAGCGCGTACGCGACATCGTGCGCATCTTCGCGAAGGTTGCTGCGGAGACGCCGAGCGTGCTGGTGATGGTGGGTGATGGTCCGGAGCGTCCTGCCGCTGAAGACGAGGTGCGTGCGCTCGGTGTCGGTGATTCCGTATTCTTCCTGGGCAAGATCGAGACGGTTGCGCCGTTGCTGGCCAGCGCCGACGTCTTTCTGTTGCCGACGTCGAGCGAGTCGTTCGGCTTGAGTGCACTCGAAGCGATGGCATCGGGCGTTCCGGTGGTAGGCAGCGACTCCGGCGGACTGCCGGAGGTCGTAACGAACGGCGTGACCGGCCTGCTGTATCCCGTTGGGGATGTAGATTCGATGGCCGCGGGAGTGCTGTCGATCGTCACCGATCCGGCCCGGCAGGCGGACATGGGCGCGGCCGGTGCCGACGATGCGCGCAAGCGCTTCGCGCTCGACACCGTAGTTTCGCAGTACGAAGACCTGTATCGCAGCGCGCTCAAACTACCTTCCGACGCTCACTAATCCCTCCTGGATGCCCACAATATTTCAAGCGCTCGTGCTCGGTCTTCTTCAGGGATTGGCCGAGTTTCTTCCGATCAGCAGCTCGGCGCACCTGGCCCTCGCACCGTGGCTCTTCAACTGGCCCGATCCCGGACTGTCATTCGACGTTGCGCTTCACTTCGGAACGCTGATCGCCGTAGTCTGGTACTTCGCTGGCGAGTGGATGTCGCTGTTGCGCGCCGCTGGCCAGATCATTCATACGCGGAAGATCGTGACCGTCGAGCAGAAGCGCGCTGCGTTTCTGGTCGTCGCGACGATTCCGGGTGGAATATTCGGTTTGCTGCTGGAGAAGAAAGCGGAAACCGCGTTCCGGAACCCTGCGCTCATCGCAACGGCGCTGATAGCACTTGGAATCCTCCTGTGGCTCGCGGATCGGCTCGCGCGTTCCGATCGACCGATAACGCACATGACCTGGAAGGACGCGATCCTCATTGGTTGCGCGCAGGTTTTCGCGCTCATTCCGGGCGTGTCGCGCTCTGGTTCGACGATCACCGCGGGTCGTGCTCTTGGTCTGGATAGAAACGGGGCCGCGGCGTTCAGCTTTCTGCTGAGCATGCCGATCATCGCCGCCGCCGTGGTACTGAAGGTGCCGCACGTGATCCGAGAAGCGGGAATGAGCCTGCCGCTCCTGGTCGGCGTCGCCGCATCGGCGATCAGCGGCTGGCTCGCGATCTCGGTATTGCTCAAGTACGTGAGCCGGCATTCCTACGGAGCGTTCGCGCTGTACCGCGTGTTGCTGGGCGCCGCAGTGCTCGCGATCTACTTCGCGCGCGGTGGCTGACGCTCGCCCGACGCTCAGGTATGATGGTCTCACAGCGGCCGAGCTTGCGGAGCGTGCGAAAGTGCCTCGCGTCGAATTGTTCGACGTGGTGGGTTCCACAATGGACGAAGCCCATGCACTCGCATCCGACGGAGCGCAGGCTGGCACCGTCGTACTGGCGGATTCGCAGTCGTCCGGGCGGGGAAGAAACGGCAAACGCTGGTCATCACCACCCCGAGGCGTGTGGATGACGCTCATCGAGCGTCCACCCGATCCATCCGCGCTCGATGTTCTGTCACTGCGCATCGGACTTGCTGCGGCACGCGCCCTCGATGCGTTTGCCGCGGAGCCTGTTCGCGTGAAGTGGCCCAACGACCTTTACGTCGAGAGCGCCAAGCTTGCGGGAGTTCTGGTAGAGGCACGGTGGCGCGGCGACCGGCTCGATTGGGTCGCCATCGGACTCGGCGTCAACCTGGATCAGCCACCCGATCAGGCCGCGGCCGTCCTCGAACCCGGAACATCACGCGTCGACGTGATCTGCGCGTTGCTCCCGGAGTTGCGCGGATCGGCGGCGATGTCGGGACCTCTCACGCAGGACGAGATGGATGAGTACGCTGCGCGCGACCTTGCGCGCGGGCGTGTGTGCACGGAACCCGTGCGCGGTCGCGTAGTGGGAATTGCGCCGACCGGCGAGCTGCTGGTGGAGCTTGCGGATTCCGTCGCGCGCGTACGAACAGGATCACTTGTGCTCCAGTCATCGAACGAATCGGATTAATCGAGCAACGCGAGCCAATCATGCTTCTCACGATAGATATCGGTAACACCGAGACAACAACCGGACTGTTCGACGGAGACGTGCTGCGCGCCCACTGGCGGCTCACGACGACCGTGGCGCGCACCGCGGACGAGGTACGAGTGCTCATGTCGCAGCTAGTGGCTGCGGAAGGTATCTCCGCCGCAAGCGTCACGGGTGTCGCTTTGTGCTCCGTCGTTCCCACGATAACGCAAACCGTCGTCAACGCGTGCGATCTCGCGTTTCGTGTCACTCCAGTGGTCATCGACTCACGCTCGCGGCTTCCCATCACGCTCGACGTCGACGAGCCATCGACCGTGGGTGCCGACCGCGTGGTGAACACGCTGGCGGCGAGCCAGATCTACAAGCGGGATTGCATCATCGTCGATATGGGAACCGCGACCACGTACGACTGCGTGAGCGCGAACGGATCGTTCTTCGGCGGGATCATTCAGCCCGGCGTTCAGACTTCCGCGTTGATGCTCTTCTCCAGGACCGCGATGTTGCCAAGCACGGCGCTTACGACGCCGACGCGCGCGATCGGGACGAATACTGCCGACTGCATCCGCGCCGGCGTGGTGTTCGGAGCCGCAGACTCGATAGATGGGCTCATAGGGCGTATCAAGGCGGAGTGGCCCCATCCTGATACGCCGTACGTGGTGGCTACCGGCGGCCTGGCGGACACCTTCCGGTCATTCTGTACCGGGTTCAACGAAGTCGACCCCTACCTCACGCTTCAGGGACTCCGGCTGGCTTTCGCCATCCTTTCGAACGACTGATCGAACGCTAAGCGTCCCTTGAAGCCGGCCGCGAACCGGTTAATTTCCGGCTGTTAGCACTCTCGGTTGATGAGTGCTAACGATTCTCATCAACACTCTACATCACAATAGAGGCGCTCTATGGCAGACAAGACCGCCACCACCGTGAAGCCGCTCGCGGATCGCGTGGTTATCAAGGCACTCGAAGAGACCGAGCAGATGCGCGGTGGGCTCTTCATCCCCGACACGGCCAAGGAAAAGCCGCAGCAGGGAGAGATCATCGCCGTCGGCCCAGGCCGCTACGAAGATGGCAAGCTCGTTCCGATGTCGCTCAAGGTTGGCGACAAGGTCCTCTACGGAAAGTACAGCGGCACCGAAGTGACGCTCAGCGGTGACCAGGTTCTCATCCTCCGCGAGACGGATGTGCTCGCGGTGATCGGCTAACGGAGACTAGACCACAATGGCAGCGAAAGAACTCTATTTCAACACTGAGGCACGCGCGGCTCTCAAGCGCGGTGTCGATCAGCTCGCCGAAGCGGTGAAGGTCACCCTCGGCCCCAAGGGACGCAACGTCGTAATCGACAAGAAGTTCGGCTCACCGACGATCACGAAGGACGGTGTGACTGTCGCGAAGGAAGTCGAGCTCACGGACCCGATCGAGAACATGGGTGCGCAGATGGTCAAGGAAGTTGCGACGAAGACGTCCGACTTGGCCGGCGACGGCACCACCACGGCGACCGTTCTCGCACAGGCAATCTTCCGCGAAGGCCTCAAGAACGTGACGGCCGGCGCAAACCCGATGGCGCTCAAGCGCGGAATCGACAAGGCAGTTCAGGCCGTCGTCGACGAGCTCAAGGCGATCTCGGTTCCAACCACTGGCAAGAAGGAAATCGCCCAGGTCGGCACGATCTCCGCGAACAACGACAAGGAGATCGGTGATCTCATTGCCGAAGCGATGGAGAAGGTCGGCAAGGACGGCGTGATCACGGTTGAAGAGGCGAAGGGCCTCGAGACCAACCTCGACACCGTCGAGGGAATGCAGTTCGATCGCGGTTACGTGTCGCCGTACTTCGTAACCGATCCCGACAAGATGGAAGCCGTTCTCGAAGACGGCATGATTCTCATTCACGACAAGAAGATCTCGTCGATGAAGGATCTGCTCCCGATTCTCGAGAAGGTCGCTCAGCTCAGCAAGCCGTTGCTCATCATCGCCGAGGACATCGAGGGCGAGGCTCTCGCGACTCTCGTCGTGAACAAGCTGCGCGGCACGCTCAAGGTCTGCGCCGTCAAGGCGCCGGGCTTCGGCGATCGTCGCAAGGCGATGCTGCAGGACATCGCGGTGCTCACCGGCGGTCAGGTGATCTCCGAGGAAGTCGGATTCAAGCTCGAGAACGCAGTCGTCACCGACCTCGGCCGTGCCAAGCGCATCGTCGTGGACAAGGACAACACCACGATCATCGATGGCGCCGGTACGGATGACGCCATTCAGGGTCGCGTGAAGGAGATCAAGGCCGCGGTCGAGAAGACCACGTCCGATTACGATCGTGAGAAGCTGCAGGAGCGCCTCGCGAAGATCGCCGGCGGTGTCGCGGTGATCAACGTCGGCGCAGCGACCGAGAGCGAGATGAAGGAGAAGAAGGCTCGCGTCGAGGATGCTCTGCATGCAACGCGCGCAGCTGTCGAAGAGGGAATCGTCCCAGGCGGCGGTGTTGCACTCATCCGCGCCCAGAAGGCGCTCAAGGACCTCAAGTTCACGGATCACGACGAGCAGGTCGGCGTCGACATCATCCGTCGCGCCATCGAGGAGCCGATCCGCATGATCGTTCAGAATGCGGGCGGCGAAGGTTCGATGGTCGTCGAGAAGGTGCGTAGCGCGAAGGACAACACTTTCGGCTACAACGCACTCACCGACACGTACGAGGATCTCGTGCAGGCCGGTGTGATCGATCCAACGAAGGTCACGCGCACGGCGCTTCAGAACGCAGCCAGCATCGCCGGCCTGCTTCTGACCACCGAAGCGTTGATCGTCGAGAAGAAGGAAGCGAATCCACCAGCAGGTGGCCCGCCAGGCGGCGGCATGGGCGGAATGTACTAACCGCTCGTCGCAATGTTGTAGCAACGGCCCGGGGCGAAAGCTTCGGGCCGTTTTGCGTGGAATCGTTGATGCGCCTGGCTTCAATGTCTTACATGCGCTCGAACAGTTGCGCGATCTTGTAGCGAAAGCCCGGCAGGACAGCTTCACCATCGAGCGTGTCTGTCTCGTGCAGCATTGCCGGCTCACGTCCGGGTGCATGGACCGTGATCAAGCGCGTCTTGGGGTCGACGACCCAGACCAGTCGTGTGCCAGCGGCGAAGTACTGGGAGAGCTTGTGCGTCATCGCTGACGCGCGATTGGACGGCGATAATACTTCAACAGCGAGATCGGGGGCACCGGGGAAGTATTCGTCAAGACTGCGTTCGTGGGGAATTCGTGCCTCGCGGCCGAACGCTGCATCGGGAGCGCGCACGGTGTCTGGGTTTCGTGTCAGAATGAATCCCGTCTGCTCGCCGAAAACCATGCCAAGATGGTTTTCCTCGACGTACGCGCCCAGCACCGCGCCGATCTTCAGCACCAGATGGCCGTGCAACCATCCAGCGGGCGACATCATCATGACCAACTCTCCATCAACGAGTTCGTAGCAATCCGGGATATCCGGCAGCTCCTCGACGGTATGGAGTCGTTCGGCGGTGTGGCTCATCCAATGCCTCCTGGCGGTAGCGGAATCGCGATGTTGTAGATAAAGATATCGTCGATTCCGTTGTCGAGGACGGTAGACGATTGGTCTCTATTCGCTCCGGAGTGCGATCACGGGATCTACGCGCGTTGCACGCAACGCTGGAATGAGTGCGGCTTCAGTACCAACCAACAGTAGAATGACTGACGCGGCGCCGAACGCGACAGTGTCGACTGCGCTTATGCCAAACAGAAAGTTGCTCAGCAAACGAGTCAGCGCCACGCTCAATCCAATGCCGATGAGCAGACCCAGAACGATCGACGCGATGTTCTCCATGAGTATGAGACTCAGTACTGCACCAACGCGGGCACCGAGCGCCACGCGAAGTCCAATCTCCTGCGTGCGCTGCGTGACTCCGTACCCAACCACTCCATAGATACCCACGGCGGTTATTGCCAGAGCCAGCAGGCTGAACAACCCAAGGACGAACACTCCGAGTCGCTGCGCCAGAACAGTGTGACCGGTCCGATCTGCGAACGTCGAGGCGTCATACACGGGTATTTCCGGAGCCACCTCGTGCAACGCCTGCCGGATCTCACCGAGTGCGGCTGAAGGAGAGCCGCTGCTTCTTACCACCATGTCAACGGGCCGGAGTCCGGAGGTGGTGAGATGCTGGCCGAGCGACCGGTAAACCACTGGCCGTGGGTCTTCGCGAAGCTCGTGATATTTTATATCGCGTACTACGCCGACGATAATTGCCGTGTCCGTGCTGCCAAAAATGATGCGCCTCCCCAGCGGATCCCTTCCTGGCAGGAATCGACGCGCTGCGGTTTCGTTGATGATCGCAACATGCGGCGCGGCCGGACCGTCTCGATCGTTGAACAACCGTCCGCGGAGGAGCGGGATGGAGAACGCCGGCAAGTATTGCGGCGTAATGTCATTGGTCTCAACGCCAGTATGGTCGTCCGCCGGTGGTGTGTAGCCATCCAGTTGGAATCCCTCGCTGTCGAAGCCTCGATCGAGCGGCAGCGTCGTGCCCCATGCCGCGAACCGGACGTTCGGCATGGCACGCAGCCGACGCAGCGCGGCGTCGTAGATCTGTCCCGTTCGCGCGCTGTCGCTGCGGATCAGGCCTGCATTGACTGACGCGACAGCAACATGTGCGCCGTCGAATCCCGGATCGGTAGCAAGTGCGCGCTGCAAGCTTCGCCCAAACAAGCCGGCGCCGACAAGAAGAACGAGGCTCAACGCTACCTGCGCAATCAGCAGCGTTCTGCGCAACGTCAAACGTCGACGTCCAGCTCCGGGCGAGCCGTCCTTCAGCGCGGCGGCCATATCGCGCCGCGTGGTCTCCAGCGCTGGTGCAACGCCGAATATCGCGCTCGCGACAAGCGCGAGGGCGATCGTGTAGATCATCACGCGCCAGTCGACGTCAACGCCGACCGTGGCGAACGAGAACCCTTCGGGCAGCGTTACGCGTGACAGTGCGCGCATCGCGGCTTGCGTCGCCACCAGGCCAACGACTGAGGAAGCGAGCGCGAGCACAGCGCTTTCGGTCAGTAACTGCCGGACCAGGCGGCGTCGTCCAGCGCCCACTGCCATGCGAATCGCGATTTCGCGGCGCCGGCTCATCGCCCGTGCAAGGAGCAGGTTGGAGACGTTGGCGCACGCTATGAGAAGCACGATTGCAACCACCACAACCACTATCGCCGTGGCGCGTACGACAGTTCCATGTGCGATTCCGGAGATCACGACTTGGCCCGCCGACACTACGTCGTCGCTGGTAATCGTCTTCGCGAGTGTCTGGTAGCCGTCTGGATAGGAAGCGTCCTGATTCACTGCAGATGAATGGAGTGCCGCCGTCGCCTGCTGGATCGTCGCATCTGGAGCAAGGCGCCCCACCATGCTCAGCCACGACCAGCCGCGCCCCTCCAGATTCAATCCGTTGAACGACGTTGGCGCCAGCGCCATCCATGCGCGGATGGTCACCCACAACTCCTCCGGCGAATCCAACTGCATCCCGTGAAAGTCGTTCGCAGCTATTCCCACGATCGTCACGGGCATGCCGTTGAGATCGACTACTCGTCCAATCACATCCACACCATCGCGAAAGAAACGACGCGCGAAGGCCGCACTCACGACTGCGACGGGGGGCGCGCCAGGATCGTCGTCTCCTGGTGAAAGCACCCGCCCGTGCGATGGACCTACGCCAAGCACGGAGAAGTAATTGCCGCTCACAACTGCTGCCGATACCATCTCCGTACGCTTGCCGTCTGAAACGGCAGTGTTGCGGTCGCTGAATGCCGCCAGGCCGCTGAGAGCAGAGCTCGAGCGGGCGAAGTCTCGATATGAAGGATACGAGACGTGCGTGTTATTGACTGCAACGACGCGCTCCGGTGCAGCGACGCCGGGAAAGGGATGCAACAAGAGCGCGTTCACCAGCCCGAACACCAGACCGTTCGCTCCGATGCCAAGCGCCAAGGTGAGCACTGCGGCCATCGTGAACCCACGATTTCGCGCCAGCTGCCGGGACGCGAAAACGATGTCGTTCCTCACACTGTACATGAATTCGGCGAATCGAACGTGCCGTTCTCGTTGATGCCCGATGCGATAGCACAGGTCGCGCACGCTGGCAAGACTCCCGAACCTGCGCAGCGCTTCGGTGTGCGCATCGTCGGACGCGAGCCCCGCGGCCACATATTCGCCTTCCCGCATCTCGATGTGGAAGCGCAGCTCTTCATCCACATCGTCCTCGACATCCGCCCGCCAGAACCGCAGATACCGACGCCATGCTTCGGTCTTCATGGCCGCGCTCTACGCTGGCTGAGTGGTGGCGCCGAGTACGGAGGCAACGGCCCCTGCGAATCGCGCCCATGTGGACGCCTCGACGCGAAGTTGTTTTCGGCCCTTCACCGTCAGACGATAGAATTTTGCGCGGCGGTTGTTTTCCGAAAGGCCCCATTCAGCCTCGATCAGCCCGCGCGCTTCGAGTCGGTGCAGGGCGGGGTAGAGTGAGCCCTCCTCGATGCGCAGTACGTCGTCGGTGGTCTGTTGCAGCCACCTCGCGATGGAGTATCCATGCACCGGAGCCCAACTCACCGCCTTCAGGATCAGAACATCCAGTGTGCCCTGAAACAGATCAACGCTCGGTTTACCCATACTCTCCCCATAGGTGGCCTATGGGACGTTATCACTTCTTCCCTAGAACGTCAATGGGAGCGGAGTCGCATGTCGATCTGGTAATTACGTCGGACCAGGGGTCAGGCACGCCGGAGACGCGCGAACAGTTCCCTGATCGGGAACCGGAACTCCGGTACCACATCTTCCCCATCGAGTTCGCCGTCTTCCTGCAACAGCATGGGCGCCCCGAGCGGCCTGCAAATGGTCACCGTTCGTTTTCGCGGATCGACGATCCAGACAAGCTGCGTTCCTGCAGCGAAGTATTGGTCGAGCTTTCGCGCCATGGCCGAAAGGCGATTCGAAGGGGAAAGAACCTCCACAGCCAGATCTGGCGCGCCCTCGAAATATCCCGGTCCCAAACCCTCGGCCGGAACTCGTTCCTCACGAATGAATGCTATGTCGGGTGCACGGACCGTATCGGGTTTCCGAGTCAGGATAAAGCCAGTCTGCTCACCGAACACCACGCCAAGGTTCCGCATTTCGACATAGGCGCCCAACGCAATAGCAAGCTTCATGACTATGTAACCGTGTGGCGGGCCCGCCGGCGACATCATCATCAACAGCTCCCCATCGACGAGTTCGTAGCAATCGGGAATGTCCGGCAGCTCTTCGATGGTAAAGTGCCTCTCGGCGGTGTGACTCATCGGAACTCTCCTGGCCGTGGCGAATTTGCGATAAGACGTTTGTAAGATACTCGTTGAAGCGGCGCCGAGAGCAATAAGCAGTCGCTACAACGCCAGCGCCAGTTGCACCGCCGTCGCCCGTCGCACTCCCGGCTCGAACGGTCCAGCTACACGATCCTGGCTCGCCGCACTCAATCGTCCCGTGAACTTGGTTCGCGAGATCGCGCTGTTCACGTCACTCAACGCAGTGCGTGGCGTGTTGCACTTTTCGCTCAGGTGCGCGAGCACTATCTGTCGCAGGTTGCGATGCGCGACTTCGCGCGCAAGTTGTCCGGCACGCCCGTTGCTGAGATGTCCATGGCGCCCCGCGATACGCGCGCGAACGGATGCCGGGTATGGTCCCCCATGCAGCATCAACTCGTCGTGGTTCGCTTCGAGAATCAACATGTCCAGATCCCGCATCGCATCGATCACGCTCTGACCGGCAACACCGAGATCGTATGCGATACCCGTACGCGCGCCGGTCGAGCGCGATGTCGCGACCAGCACGACCGGCTCGGCGGCATCGTGCGACGACTTGACCGAAAGGATGTCCAGGTCACCGATCGACAGGCCATCGCCGGCGCGGAACGGAATTGCTCCGCAACCTGCCAGATCGCGACAGGCGGTGATGGTGCCGACAGTCGCGTGCGCGGTCCAACCGTACCGCTCACACAACACGCGCACTCCGCGCACGTGGTCCGTGTGCTCGTGCGTAACGAGAACTGCCTGAATCGATTCCGGCTCTATGTCCACTGAGCGCATGCGCTCGACCAGAATGCTCGGTGCGAAACCCGCATCTATCAACAGGCGGGAGTCACCGGATTCCAGCAGCACCGCATTGCCCCGGCTTCCGGAGCCGAGCAGCCACATTCTCATCGTCACCGTTACACCCGAGCGACGAAAAAGCGCCGGGAGCAGTACGGTGCGGACGGCGTATCAGGAATTGGTCGCC
This sequence comes from Gemmatimonadota bacterium, assembly GCA_027307165.1. Classification (GTDB taxonomy): domain Bacteria; phylum Gemmatimonadota; class Gemmatimonadetes; order Gemmatimonadales; family Gemmatimonadaceae; genus Fen-1247. Next base: position 271,425 of record DAHUXM010000021.1, read on the forward strand.
CGTGCATGCACCCGCGCAAGGTGTCGACGCAGCGCGTCGCCGAGCTCAACGCCCCTGCGCTGCATCATGCGTTCCGCGACAGCGATGAACTTGGATGCATGGAACGTTGCGTACGGTTCCCTCTCGCCCCACGAGAATGGCGCGACGAACTTGGGATGCGTGGCTGCGCCGAAGACGTTTGCACCGGCGCCCAGCACGGTGCCCGTGGTGAGCATCGTCCCGATGCCGGTCTTCACATGGTCGCCGAATATGGTGCCGAGGAATTGCTGCCCTGTGTCGACGATTCCATCGGGAGTCCAGAGATGCACGCTCCCGTACGTGTTCTTCAGATTGCTGGTAGTCGTGCCGGCGCCAAGGTTCACCCATCGGCCCAGGTACGAATGCCCGACGAAGCCAGTGTGTCCCTTGTTGGAATGGCCCAGTACGATCGTCGAGCTCATCTCCCCGCGAATCTTGCATTTATCGCCGATCGAGCAATTGGCGACGCGATCACCGACGATGGTCGTGTCGGCTCCGATGCAACATGGGCCGACCACCCGTGTGAATGCCGAAATCGTCGCTCCCTTGCGAATCAGGATAGGCCCCGCTGTTGCGTCGAATATCACGTACGATTCGATCGACGCGCCGCGCTCGATCGCCACCTGATGAGGTCCCAGGATTCCGGCCGGCTCTGGGGCCGTATCGATGCCAGCAGCGATGATATGGATGTCTTCCATCAGCTGCGGAGATAATTGCGCGATGAGATCCCAGATCGCGGATATCCAGCGTCCGCGGAGACTGGTGACGCGTGAATTTATCGCCAGGGTTTCGAGCGCTTGCGAGCCGTCAGCGAGCGCGGAGGCGGGGAGCGGCTGTGTCAGCCGAACAGCGCAGATGCGACCGTCGCAGCTCCAGGCCGAATCGGTTCCTCTCAACGTTTCGTCGAGCGCTACGACGAAACGGGAATTCCCGATGATTGCGCCCGCCGGCATAACCGCGTCGCCGGCGAGGGCTGGCGGCGCATCGCCCTCCTCGAAATCGGCCAGGTGCGCGGCGCTGACGAAGCCGGCGACGTTGCCCACCAGCACCGATGCCCAGCGTTGTCGTATCAGCTCCGTGCCAGCACGCAGTTCGGAAACCGGGCGCGTGAGCGCGAACGGCTCGAACGTGCGCGCCAGTGCGTCGTCGTAGACGTAGAGCGTGGTCATGTGCGAGCCTGAATGCCGGGTGGCAGAGACTCGATGAGGCCCTTGAGATCTACAGAGCGATCGCGCGTCGTGACGAGCGTGAGTCCGTCACGTGTGACGACGACGAGATCGGATACGCCAAACAACACCACTGCGTTGCCTTCGGCGTGGACCACGTTGTTGGTCGCGTCGGACACGACCGCGGTCCCGCTCACGACATTTCCGTGACCGTCCTGCACGCGTACGCGATGCAGTGATGCCCACGTGCCGACATCGTCCCAGCCGAAATCACCGGGAACCACATATACGCAGTCGCTGCGCTCGAGTACGCCAACGTCGACCGATACGGACTTGACCGACGCGAAGAATCGTGCGAGCGAGTCGGGCTTTCCATCGATCTCGTCGAGAGCCGGCGCAACTTCGGGAGTGTGCTTTCGCACTTCATCGAGAAAGTCGCCGACGCGCCACACGAAAATGCCCGAGTTCCAGAGACACGAGCTTGCGCATAACTCGACCGCGCGCTCACGTGTGGGCTTCTCGATGAAGCGGCGCACTCGACGCGCCGGCGAGCCGGCTACCGCGTCTCCGGGCTCGATGTACCCGAAGCCCGGATCGGGACGGGTGGGAACTATGCCGACGGTCACCAGTCCGTGCTGTTCGCGCGCAACGCCCACGGCGCGCTCGAGTGTCGCGCGAAATCCCGGTTCGTCTGCGATCGCCCAGTCCGCGTGCACGCAGATCATCACGGTCTCGGGGCCAGCGCGTCGCGCGATCTCGGCTGCTGCGAATGCGAGCGCCGCAGCCGTTCCGGCCGGCCGAGGCTCCGGGACGATATTGGCGCGTGACAGCTCCGGAACAGCGGCGCAGATCGGATCGACGAGCGATGCGTTTGTAAGTACGAGAGTGCGCTCGTGCGGAACCAGGTCGTGCATCCGCTGCAGCGTAGCGACCAGCAACGGTCGCTCGTCAACGAGCGGAAGCAGTTGCTTTGGCCGCTCCGGCGTGCTGAGGGGCCAGAACCGCGAGCCTATGCCTCCGGCGAGCACGACGCTCCAGGCCGGCTCAGTCATTCGTCCTCGGCATCCTTGATCCCGGTCAGGCGCGCCACTAGCGCGTACAATTTCTTCGGACTGAATGGCTTGGTGACGAATGCGTTGGCTCCGCTCGCCAACGCTGCGCGCTCCTGTTCATCCTGGCCCGCCGCTGTGAGAATGATTGCGGGTATGTCACTGCGCAGCGTACCACGCAGATCCTGCAGTACGTCGAGCCCGGTTCGCTCCGGCATCATGAGATCGAGCACGACCAGGTCGAACCGCGTGTCGCCTGCGTGAAGCGATTCAATCGCCTCTCGCCCATCGAATGCGAGCGTGACGTCGAACGGTCCCGCCTCGAGCTTCATCTTGATGATGCGACCAATGTGCGGCTCGTCGTCCGCGACGAGTACTTGCTTGCGCTGCTGTGCGTTTTCTGTTGCCAACGAACTGTTCCTAGACCAACGCGGCCATTGACGACCGGTGTTGTCTGAGGTCGTACAGCAGATCGGCGAGCGCTACGTCAGCGGTCGCGGAGACGAACAGCAGCGCCTGATCGGATAGCCGCAACACGACGCCGTAGCCGCGCTCGAATTCGAGCACCGCCATGGCGGCCGTTCCGGATCCGGCAGCGTCGCCCAACTGACTGGCTGCGGTGGCCACCGCCGGCACGCGGGCGGCCAGCGCCTCGGCGTGATTCTGAGCCGTATCGTGCGTCTCGATCAGGAGGCCATCGGCGCCCAGAATCACGACCGCTTCAACCCCCCGGCGGTTCTGGATCGCTTCCGTCAACTCGCGTAGTGTCGCCATGCGTTGAAAAGTACCGTCCCGACGGCTATTCTACGAGGCTACGCCACGGGGAATTCTGCTCTCTGGCGGGTACTTCCATTTCTAACCGCTCCGCTTCAGCGCATGCATCTACGCTATCCCGCCGCGGCGGCCGCGGCCATTGTCGGCCTTGCGCTCGCCACAGGCTGTAAGGACACGAACATACTTCAGGCGGATCTGCCTGTGGTTACGGATACGCTCGTCGCGTATGCCTTGAGCGGCACCTCTGCCAGCCTTCCGAGCGCACTGTCACTGACCGTTCGATCGACTGTTCGAGTGGATGGCACGGGTTCTTTCGACGTGGGATTCGACTTCGACAGCACGGGCCGGGTGGTGGTGAGTCCGGTGCGGGTGCTGGTGAATCAGCTTTCCGGCGCTCCGCAGGTCGGAATCCAGACGATGTTCACGACTCCGTACGACAGCATCAAGACCGCGCCGGGTGGCTACTACCGTCCGGATACGGCTATCGTCGTGTCGCCGGGCCAGCCGTTCGTGCTGCTCGTAAACGGCCGGACGACGGCGAGCTCGATCTGTATCTACGATCCTGCGCCCACCCTCTACGCGAAGGTCGTGATCGACAGCACCAAGCCGACCACCACGCGCGCGATCTACATGCGGGTGACGACCGATCCGAATTGCGGCTACAGATCGCTGGTGCCCGGCCTTCCATCGAACTGACCGCCCGTGCACGATTTACATCTGCTTCGTGAGAAACCCGAGACTGTCCGCGACGCGCTGAGCCGTCGCAACATGCTGGAGTCGAGCGGCGCGCTCGTGGATCATGCGCTTGCGCTCGACGCCGAGCGCCGATCGATCATCCAGCGTGTCGAGGAGATCAAGGCAAATCGCAATGCGGTGACGCAGCAGGTCGCCAAACTGAAGCGCGCGGGTGAGGATGCCGAATCGTTGATCGCCGAAGGCAGAGCGCTCGGCGACGAGATAGACGCGTTGCAGATGCATCTGACTTCGACGGAAGAAGAATTATCGGCCGTCGTGCTGCAGATTCCGAATGTGCCGCTTGCGGACGTTCCAGCCGGCGGAGAAGAGAACAACGCGGTGGTCAGAACGTGGGGAACTCCGCGCGCGCCTGAGGGCGTGCTCCCGCACTGGGAGATCGGTGCGAAGCTCGGGCTGATCGATCTGGAGCGCGGCGCCAAGATAAGCGGCTCCGGTTTCATCGTGTATCGCGGCGAGGGCGCTCGACTGGTACGCTCACTGATGAACCTCATGCTCGACACGCACACGCGCGAGCACGGATATCAGGAGACCTGGGTTCCCGCCGTTGTCAATCGCGAGTCGATGACGGGCACGGCGCAGTTCCCCAAGTTCGAGGATGAGCAATACGGGCTGAGCGACGAGGAGCTGTTTCTCATTCCGACCGCGGAAGTTCCGCTCACCAATCTCTATCGTGACGAGATAATTCCCGAGTCGGACCTGCCGCGGACATTCACCGCTTATTCGCCCTGCTTCCGACGCGAGGCAGGCGCGCATGGCAAGGACACGCGCGGTCTGCTTCGCGTGCATCAGTTCGACAAGGTCGAGCTGGTACGGTATGCGCATCCGGACCGGTCGCTGGAAGAGCACGAGCTGATCACCGCGCACGCAGAGCGGATTCTCCAGTTGCTCGAATTGCCGTACCGGGTGCTGTTGCTCGCAGCAGGAGACACCGGTTTCGCGAGTGCCAAGACTTACGATCTCGAGGCGTTTTCACCGGGCGTCGGGAAGTGGCTCGAGGTATCGTCGTCCAGCAACTTCATGGATTTTCAGGGGCGGCGAGCCAACATTCGCTATCGTCCGACCGCTGGCGGGAAGCCACGTTTCGTTCACACGCTCAACGCATCCGGGCTTGCGTTTCCGCGCATCATCGCGGCCATTCTCGAGCAGCATCAGAACGCGGACGGAACGGTTCGTGTGCCGGCGGCGCTCGAACCGTATTTCGGCGCGTCGGTGATAAAGTAGAGCGTGCGCCGCTCCACGCCGCTGTGGGCAGTTGTATTCGGCGTGGTTGCGCTGCTCACGTGGTACGTGTTCTACATGCGAAGTGTGGTGACCGACCTGCGCGCCGAGGCGTCGCGCGTGGGCAAGATGTACGCACGCGTGTACGACGCGCTGAGCGATCCCAACACTGACGCGACTACCGCGCTGCAGGACCTGTCGGCTCTGATGCGGGAATCCGGCGTGCCGATCATAGTTACGGACGCGCGTGGCTCCGTTACGGCATCCGCGAACTTGCCGAAGGACATTCTGGGGAGCAACGCACGGATCGCGCAGTACGCACGCGAGCTCGCGCGTGAGAACAAGCCGGTTGTCGAGCCCGGCGTTGGGACAGTGTATTTCGGCAACACGCGACTCGTGGAAGGGCTTCGCATCATTCCGGCCTTGCAGGCTCTGCTGATCGCAATGTTCCTGACTGCCGGGATATACGCATTGCGAACGCGTGGTCGAGCCGACCGGGAGCAGATCTGGGCGGGAATGGCGCGGGAATCAGCGCACCAGCTCGGCACACCGCTTTCGAGCATGAGCGGATGGATCGAGCTGTTGCGCGATCACGACTCGGGCGACCCGGTGATGGCGCACGCGCTCGCGCACATGGATGGCGACCTGGAGCGATTGCGACGCGTCGCGTTCCGCTTCGAGCGGATCGGCCGTCCGCCGCGACGCGAAAAGGTGGACGTGGGGGACGTCGTGGAGCGTGTAGCGACGTACTTTCGTGCCCGCGTGCCAACGCTTGCAAAGGCTGTCACGATACGATCGGTGCGCCGCGGCGGATCGCTTGTCGTGGACGGAGATCCGGTTCTGCTCGAATGGGCGATCGAGTCACTGGCCAAGAACGCGATCGACGCACTCGCCGGACGCGGCGGACGTGTTACACTATCTGTACAGGAACTTCCTGAAGGTCGAGTCCGCATCAGAGTAAAGGACAACGGACCTGGCGTTCCGCGTGAGTTGAGGAAGCGAATCTTCGACGCTGGATTTTCCACCAAGCAGAAGGGGTGGGGAATCGGGCTATCCCTCGCCAAGCGCATCGTCACCGAAGGACATGACGGCCGGCTGCTGCTGCAATCCGGCACGCGTGGCGCGACGTTTGACATAATTCTGGATCATGAATCGACAAGTTGATACCGAGCCCCTCGCCGGACTGAACACGGCCCAGCGAGAGGCGGTGCTGCATTTTGAAGGACCCATGCTCGTCCTTGCCGGAGCCGGCTCCGGCAAGACGCGCGTACTCACCACGCGCATCGCGCGGCTGGTCGAGCATCATGGGGTCGATCCGTCACGGATCCTCGCGGTGACGTTCACCAACAAGGCCGCCGGCGAGATGCGCGACCGAATTGCCCGCCTGCTCGGCTACGAGCCAAAGGGCATGTGGTGCGGAACGTTCCACGCGATTGGTGCGCGCCTCTTGAGATCCCACGCGGCGGCAGTCGGTCGAGCGCCGAACTTCACGATCTACGACGAGGATGACAACATCGCCGTCATCAAGCGCGTGATGGAAGGTGCCGGAATCTCGACGAAGGCGTGGTCGGCGAAAGTCATAGCGTCGCTGATTTCGGATGCAAAGAACGCACTCGTCACTCCTGAGGAGTACGCCTCGCTGGCGCTGGATCCCGTATCGCGCAATGCGTCGGTCGTGTACCGGAATCTCGAGACTGCACTCCGGAACGCAAATGCGGTGACATTCGACGATCTGCTGACGCTGCCCGTGGAACTGCTGTCACGGGACGAATCGCTCCGGAGTCGCCTCAGCGAACGGTTCCAGTTCATTCTGGTCGACGAGTATCAGGACACCAACCGCGCCCAGTATCGGTTCATCAAGCTGCTGGGTGGTGAGCACTCCAACGTCGTCGTGGTCGGCGACGACGATCAGTCGATTTACGGATGGCGCGGTGCGGACATCCGGAACATCCTGGACTTCGAGCGAGAGTTCCCTCAAGCGCGTGTAGTGCGCCTGGAAGAGAATTATCGCTCGACGCCCAATATTCTCGAAGTCGCCAATGCCGCCATCAGCGCCAACGTCGGACGGAAGGGCAAGACGTTGCGGGCTACGCGGCCGGCCGGGGAGCGCGCGACGGTCACGGCTACGCTCGACGATCGCGACGAAGCAGACTGGGTGGTCGAGGAGATCATGTCGCGCATGTCGTCGGAGAATCGCACGGCACGCGATTTCGCAATTCTGTACCGCACCAACGCGCAGAGCCGCACTCTGGAAGATGCGCTGCGTAACCATGCGCTGCCGTACAGGCTCGTAGGAGCGGTCCGGTTCTATGATCGGCGCGAGATTCGCGACCTCATGGCGTATCTCAAGCTCATTGCCAACCCGTCCGACAACGAAGCATTCCGGCGCGCGGTTGCGGTCCCAAAGCGCGGCCTTGGTGACACCACCGTAGAAACTCTGGCAGGCATCGCGCAGGGAGCGGGTGTGTCGATGCTCCAGGCTGCGTCTGCTCCTGATCTGTTGACGGCGTTACGCCCTGGCGCGCGTTCAGGGCTCGCTGGCTTCGCGGAACTGATCGGCCGGTTTCGTGACATGGCGCGCGAGGCGAGTGTGGATGAGCTGCTGCGCGACCTCGTCGAGGCTCTGCGCTTTGGCGATTACCTGCGGGCGGACAGTCCGGAACAGGCGCGGGACCGTATCGAGAACGTGACTGCACTCATCGATGGCGCGGCAGAGACGGTGATCGACGAAGGCGGCGAGGTCGGACTGACGCCGCTCGATCACTTCCTGCAGCGAGCGATGCTCGTCGCCGGAACGGACCAGTTGGATCCATCCGCCGAGGCGGTGACGTTGATGACGATGCACAACGCCAAGGGTCTGGAATATCCTGTCGTGTTCATCACCGGAATGGAGGACGGTTTGTTTCCCACGTCGCAGGCCTTCGATGATCCGGCGAAGATGGAAGAGGAGCGACGCCTCTTTTACGTTGGCATAACGCGCGCGGAAGAGAAGCTGTATCTCACGCACTCCGAGAGCCGGCGCCGGAACGGCGAGATCGTCGGCGCGATTCCATCCCGCTTTCTTCGCGATATTCCGAATGGAATGCTGGAGGAGCGCGGCACGATACGGGCCAAGACCAGCGGCCGGCACTCATGGGCGGACTCCGTACGGCGCAAAACGCACGAGGTTCCGCAGTGGCGGCAGGCCAAACGCGACTGGGAAGCCGAGTCGCAGGACGAGCCCGCGTACATGCGGGGTGAGCGCGTCCGTCACGCGATCTTCGGCACCGGAACGATCGCCGAGATTGGCGGCAATGGCCGCGATGTGAAGGCGACGATCACGTTCGACGATGAGGGAGTTGGACTGAAGACCATCAAGCTGGCGTACACCAAGCTCGAGAGAGAGTAAGACAATGGCGGTAACCGAAACCGACATCCGCAAGATCGCAGACCTCGCGCGACTGTCGCTGGGCGATGAGGAAGTTCCGGCAATGACGGCGCAGCTCAACAGCATTCTCGCGCACATGGATGTGCTCACGCGAGTGGACACGGCAAGCGGCACGGAGGCCGGATCGGACGCAATTACATCCGCTATCGCGCTGGCCCGCGACGTGAAGAGTGCGGGTGCTCCTCTACGGGGCGATGCCGTGGCGCCGTTTCCGATGAACGCCACGGCGCCGATGCTGGCGCCCGATTCGGAGGACGGTTTCATTCTCGTTCCACGTCTTTCGACGCACGAGGACGTGTAGTGCGAAACATCATCGACATGACCAACGACGCGGCGGTGCGCGCAGCCGACCCGCAATTCGGTCGGGATGGACTCAATATCGTCGTTGCGACCAACCACGAGTCGTCACTCGCGAACGCGGAACGTGTCGCGCTCGCCTACGGACGCGGCGATGCGATGTCGCTGCCGGGCATGGCGATCGCTGTCAAGGACAACATCGCGACGCTCGACATGCCGACGACCTGCGGATCCCGGATTCTGTCTGGATACGTGAGTCCATATGAGGCGACTGCGATCACCAGGCTTCGCGCGCAGGGCGCCGTCGTCGTGGCGAAGACCAACATGGACGAATTCGCCATGGGGTCTTCGACCGAAACCAGCGCCTACGGACCGACGCGCAACCCTGTCGATCCCGCGCGTAGCCCTGGCGGATCATCCGGCGGTTCGGCAGCAGCCGTCGCCGCGGGAATCACCGAGATCGCACTTGGCTCCGAGACCGGCGGAAGCGTGAGACAACCAGCTGCGTTCTGCGGCGTCGTCGGCGTGAAGCCGACGTATGGTCGCATCAGTCGCTTCGGTCTCGTCGCGTTCGGCTCGTCGCTCGACCAGATCGGGGTATTCGCTCGCTCGGTGCGCAACGCCGCGATAGCGACGTATGCCATGGCTGGCGGTGATCTCAATGACTCGACGTGCGCCGATGTACCAGTACCGACGACGCCGGAGCCCGTAGAGGCCTATCGTGGACGCACGCTGGACGGCGTCACCATCGGCATTCCGACGGAATATTTTCCGCCCTCGCTCGACGCCGATGTTCGTGCACGTTGCGATGTCGCGATCGAGGTACTCCGGGGCCTCGGCGCGAAGATCGTCGACGTGTCGCTACCGCATACGGAGCTCGCGATTCCCGTTTACTACATAATCGCGCCGGCGGAGGCGTCGTCCAATCTCGCGCGTTTCGATGGTGTGCGTTACGGCCCGCGCGCCGCCGATGTCTCGGATCTACGTGAGATGTACCAGGCGACCCGCAGCCGCGGATTCGGCGCTGAAGTCAAGCGTCGCATTCTCATCGGCACCTACGTGCTGTCGCACGGATACTACGATGCATACTACAAGAAGGCGCAGAGCGTGCGCGCACTGATCACGCGTGATTTCGACGCAGTGTTCGCGTCGGGTGTGGACGCGCTGTTCACGCCGACGACGCCGACCCCCGCATTCAAGATCGGAGCCGTGACCGATCCGTACGAGATGTACATGAGCGACATCTTCACTGTCACAGCCAATCTCTCCGGGATACCGGCCATCTCACTGCCGATTGGCAGGGTTGGCGGGCTTCCCATCGGCGGTCAGATCATGACTCGTCACTTCGATGAGCCCCGCATGTTCCACGTCGCCGCGGCCCTCGAAGCAGCACTCGGCGGGGAGGCGCACGCATGACGGACTGGAGCCAGAAGTACGAGATGGTCGTCGGACTCGAGGTGCACGTGCAGCTCAAGACGCGATCCAAGATGTTCTGCGGCTGTTCCGCGGATTTCGGAGCGCCGCCGAACGTCAACACCTGTCCGGTCTGTCTTGCGCTGCCGGGAGCGCTGCCGGTGATCAACGCCGAAGCGGTGCGGCTCGCCTTGCGCGCCGCCATCGCGCTCGACTTCACGATCAATCTGCAGTCTGTCTTCGCGCGAAAGAACTATTTCTATCCCGATCTGCCGAAAGGCTATCAGATATCCCAATACGATGAGCCGATTGCGGTGCGCGGAACGCTGCGTGTAAGAACACCGGGGGAAACGGCAACGCACGACATCGCGATCACGCGCCTTCACATGGAGGAGGATGCGGGCAAGTCCGTTCACGATCGCTATCCGCGCAAGACTGCGATTGACCTCAACAGGGCTGGAGTTCCGCTGATCGAGATCGTGAGTGAGCCCGACATCCGTTCAGCAGCGGAAGCGGGCGCCTACCTGCGCACGCTCAAGCAGATCCTCGAATATGCCGGTGTGAGCGACGTGAGCATGGAAGAGGGGAGTCTTCGCGTCGATGCGAACGTGAGCGCGCGTCTCCACGGTGCGACCGAGCTCGGGACGAAGACCGAGGTCAAGAACGTAAATTCGTTCTCCGCCGTCGAGCGATCGCTTCAGCGCGAATTCGAACGCCAGTGCGCGATGCTGGATCGAGGCGAGGTCGTGCGTCAGGAGACGATGATCTGGGATGCATCGCGCGGCACCGTTCGTCCGGCGAGGTCGAAGGAGGAGAGTCACGACTACCGCTACTTTCCCGATCCCGATCTACCGCCGTTGATTCTGGACCCAGACTACGTCGCCCGACTCCGTCACACGCTGCCGGAGATGCCGCGACAGCTGCGGCAGCGCTTCGCCACAGAGTTTGGTCTCAATGACGCGGAGCTGGATGCAGTGACCGCGGAGTCCTCCCTTGCTGCCTACTTCGAGGGTGTGGCACGCGCACACGGCGACGCGAATGCCGCTGCAAAGTGGATGATGGGCGAGCTTGCCGCGGCACTCAATGAAACAGGAACCGGCATCCGTGATTTTCCCGTGCGCGCGCCACAGCTCGCTGAGCTGCTGGACATGGTACGCGATGGCAAGCTGAGCCACACGGCCGCAAAGGGCGTATTTGCGACCATGCGCAGCAGCGGAAAGTCAGCCCCTGTCGTCGCAGCCGAGATGGCCGTGACTCAGGTCGGCGACGATTCCCAGATCGAGCAGTGGATCGAGGAAGTGTTCGCCGAATTGCCTGCGGAAACGTCACGATTCCGCGCCGGCGAGAAGAAATTGACCGGTGTGCTGGTCGGCGCAGTCATGAAGAAGTCGAAGGGACGCGCAGATCCAAAGAAAGTGAACGCGTTGTTGAGCAAGGTCGCGGGGTAGGCGCGCCTCCTACCCTCGGTCACTCGGCCGGATAGATGGGTGCGCCGAGCTTCTCGTGATAGGCGAGATCACTCTCCGGTAGTCCGAACTTGCGGTCCGCTTCATCACGGATCATGAGTTCGCCGCCGCCGCGCCGTAGCGCGGCGCGGCGCACCTGCTTCGCCTCTCTGAGCGCGACGTCACCTGACGGATCGAGTGCGTACGGAGCGGACTCGCTCATTCTGTTGAACAGATCGAGTATGAAGTCATACGACCGCGTCATGTACGCGCCGACTTCCTCGTTTGCGAGATCCCATCGGCTCTTCTCGGATATCAACTGAAATGCTCGTTGCCACGAATCCGTATCGGTGACGTATACCATCCCGCGGAAGATTCTGCGGTTGGTATGCGTGCTGAATATCGTTGGACTGAGGATCCGGTCGAGATGGAAATCTGCGCGCGAATGGTCCAGCAGGATGAGCTCGCGCGCACGGTGCGGTGAGTCACCGCCGAGGTGGGTCTCGAATCGGCTTTCCCAGTAACTGTGGCCGATGGAAGACGTCGTCGACGTTACCGTGAGCTGCTTCGGCACGAAATAGTTGTGGGCCACGGAGTCGGCCGCGAGATGCGCAAGATATCCCAGCGCAAACGCCCGCATCCGGCCGTCGCTCGCGAGATCGTGGATTTCATAGCCGACCTTCCACGAATGACAGTGCCGACCCGCTTCGGCGTACTTCTTGGCGATGCTGGTGTCCGCGGCGATCGATCCATACAGAAAGTCGTACGGAAATGCCTCGAGCAGCTCTGCGATCGTGCCCGGAAGCATGGAGAGCGAGCGCAGCACGGCATCACCCAGAAACACGTGCGTGCCTGGAGTCCAGGCATGCGCGGTTCTGGGTGTGAGCAGGAGCAGCAGCACGGTCAGTGCCGCTGCTCCCCAAATACTAAATGCCCAGCCGCCGGCGCCGGCGGCGAATCGATTTGCGGAGATCCTGCAATTCCCCCGAGACAGTGTCCTCGACTGCAGCCTTTGCCGCGTCGAAATAATCACGCAACTGTTCGCCGACACCGTCCAGCGATATGTCCTCAGCCATTTCCATCCCGCGGTCGTAACCGCGTCGCACGCCGCGCGCGGCGTTGCGCGCCATGCCAGCACCCGCGACTCCGGCGAGCGAGGCGAGCTCTGCTCCGCGGCCGGCCAGACCCATCCCTCGTCGCAACGAGCCTCGACCCGGCCTGCCCGCGCGGAACAACAGGGTAACACCAATCCCGACGGTGAGTCCGATCAGTGCAGCAGTAAGGAGATCGAGATCTTCCTCATGCGAGACCTCCGCGCCTCCGCGACGTGGTCCGCGGCCGGAGCGGGGCGTCCGTGCCGCTGTTGTCGGCCGAGCTTCCGTGTCTGTCATCGCCATCCTCGAATTCCTCCGTGTTGTCGAAAACCTGCGCCAGTCCGGTCCGGACACCGTGTACCGTCGCTGCGGTAGACACGAATGCGGATTCGGCCTCGTCCTGTACGACTTCGATCAGCGCGTTGAACTCGTCGAGCCTCGCCTCGGCTTCCTTCACCGCCTTGAGCAGCCGCGCATTCGCGGCGGCTACCGTCTGCTGGACCTGACGCACGTCTCCCTTCACGATCGCGACGATCTCTCGCGCATCCTCGGTCACGATACTGGCGCTCCTCACGAGCGGCGCCACATCACCGTAAACGCGATCCAGCAGATCGTTCACCTTCTTGTACGTCTTCCTGAAGTTCCACGCTGCCGGAACCAGACCCACCGCAAGCACCAGCAAGGCGATCGTGGTGAGTCCGCTCGCGACCGAGGTGACCTTTTCGAAGGTGCTCGTCACTGCCGGCACCTGCTTGGTGACGAGCGTGTCAGGAAGAACGTGCGCGACCTGAATCAGCAGCGCGGTTACGTGCGTCATGTCGTACATAGGCACCGATGGTGCAAGGGAAGGGCCAGTTCTGGTTACCCTGTAAATTGCCACGCGGACGGCCAATCTGGACGTCCCGGCCCTATATTGTCGCCAATACCATGACCGCTGTCCAATACATCGTAGAGGGCGGGCACCGGCTTTCCGGTAGCATCCGCCCCTCCGGCAACAAGAACGCCGCACTTCCGATCGTGGCCGCCGCGCTCCTCTCGAGCAAGCCGGTGCGCCTCACGAACGTACCCCGAATACGGGATCTCGAGACGCTGGTCGAGCTGCTGCGATCGGTCGGCGCGTCGGCTGAGTGGACCGAGCGAAACACGCTCGATATCTCCGCACCGGATCTCCGCCCGGAAGGGCTCGACCCCGCGCTGTGCGTCCGCATCCGTGCCTCGATCCTGCTCGCCGCACCGCTGCTGGCGCGCTGCGGCACGGTGACGCTGCCGGCGCCCGGCGGCGACGTGATCGGCCGCCGCCGTCTCGACACGCATTTCCTCGCCATGTCACAGCTCGGCGTCACCGTGAGGGATGAAGACGGCTATCACATGACCGTCGACCGCATCACCGGCGCGGACGTCTTTCTGGATGAGCCGAGTGTGACTGGCACGGAGAACGCGCTGATTCTCGCCGCCGCTGCGGAAGGAATCACTGTCCTCCGAAACGCCGCCAGCGAGCCGCACGTTCAGGATCTCGCACACTTCCTGGTCGCACTCGGATCGCGCATCGAAGGAATCGGCACCAACACGATCACCGTGTACGGCGACCGAACGCTCGGCGAGACCGCGATTACGCATCAGATCGGTCCGGATCATATCGAGGTCGGTTCGTTCATCGGACTCGCGGCCGTCACGCATTCCGAGATTCGGGTCGTCGATGCCGGTGTCGCGCATCTGCGCTCGACGCTCATGGGATTCGAGCGGCTCGGGATTCGCTGCCGCATCGAAGGCCGGGACCTGATCGTTCCAGCGGATCAGGAGCTCGTGATACACAAGGACTTCGGCGGACACATCCCCAAGCTCGAAGACCAGCCATGGCCCGCGTTTCCGGCAGACACGATGTCGATCGCAATAGTTGCAGCGACGCAATGCGACGGCGTGATCCTGATTCACGAGAAGATGTTCGAGTCACGTCTGTTCTTCGTGGACAGATTGATCGGGATGGGTGCGAATATCGTGCTGTGCGATCCGCATCGTTGCATAGTGAGCGGACCGAGCGCTCTGCGTGGATCGACCATGGAGTCGCCGGATATCCGCGCCGGCATGGCAATGCTACTTGCCGCGCTATGTGCCCGCGGAAAGAGCACCATCAACAACGTCACGCAGATAGAGCGCGGCTACGAGCGGATCGATGAGCGCCTCAACGCACTCGGCGCACGCGTCACGCGCGTCGGCGATCGACGGCAGTAGAGCACGCTGTGCAAACTGGAACGATCGAGGAAGTAGCTGAGTTTGCGGAGTTCGGGATCCAGGCCTTCACGACGACCCGCGCAGCTGGCACTTTCGGGTTGTCGGGAACGGATCCCGTCGGAGAGGTGATGGGTCGCTGGACGGCGTTGCTGACCGAAATCGGAGCACGCGGAATCTGCGTGGCCCCCCAGGTCCACGGCGACACGGTTCTGGCACACGCCAATCCGTGGGATGGCTTTCTGAGAACGCGTCCCGCCGACGGCCACGCGACCCAGGAGCGTGGCCTCGCCCTGGCGGTCACGATCGCCGACTGTGCGCCGGTCTTCCTCGCCCACCCGTCCGGAGCGGTGGCGATAGTCCATTCCGGGTGGCGTGGTACTGAAGCGCGGATCATCCACCAGGCGATCCGGGTACTGGGTCGCGCTGGTCTTGCGCCGGACGAGCTGCGTGCCCACATCGGGCCGGCAATTTGCGGTCGTTGCTACGAGGTGTCCGCGGATGTCAGGGCTCGGCTGACCGGCGAGGCCTCCAACCGGCCCGGCAACGTGGACATCAGATCGCTGATCGCGGAGCAGGCGGCAGAGGCCGGGATTGGACGGGTTTCGGTGTCGCCGTCCTGCACCAGATGCGACAACGAATCGTTCTTCTCGCACCGGGCCGGCGACGCCGGTCGCCAGATCGCGGTTATAGTTGCTAAACAGTAGTTTCTGAAATATATTTCCAGGTTCCTGTGGAACCGAAGGACCACCCTTTTACCCAGCAAATGCCCGAAACAGAAACCCTAACCGGCACGACCGAGCACGCTCTTACCGCGCGGGAAAAGCGCGACATGCAACGTGCGCAGCTGCGGCCGCTTGCCAACCTCCGCCCAGAACTGTACGACGAAGACGACTACTCGAGCGACGAGCTCGAGGCCATGATGGCGATGTACAACGGAACCATGGCGTCCATCGAGGAAGGCGAGATCGTAAACGCCAAGGTCCTCGATATCCGCGACAACATGGTGATCCTGGACATCGGCTTCAAGTCGGAGGGAACGATCCCTCTCGAAGAGTTCAAGGACATGCCCGAGCTCAAGGCGGGCGATTCCGTTGAAGTCCTCCTCGAGCACCTCGAGGACATGGAAGGTTCGGTCGTCCTTTCCAAGAAGAAGGCCGACTTCATGCGCGTCTGGGAGCGCATCCGCGTTGCGTACGAGAGCGATCAGCCGGTGGCGGGAATTCTCACCAAGAAGATCAAGGGCGGTGTCGTCGTCGATCTCATGGGTGTGGACGCCTTCCTGCCAGGCTCGCAGATCGCGCTTCGCCGCGTTCCGAACGTGGACGAGCTGCTCGGGCAGACTTTCGACTTCAAGATCATCAAGCTCAACAAGCGCCGCCGCAACATCGTCGTTTCGCGCCGCGTGATTCTCGAGCAGGAGCGCGCAGGCAAGCGCGAGCGCTTGATGAAGGAGCTGCAGAAGGATCAGATCCGAAAGGGCATCGTCAAGAACATCACCGACTTCGGTGCGTTCATCGATCTCGGCGGTGTGGACGGACTGCTTCACATCACCGACATGTCGTACGGCCGCGTCACGCATCCGTCCGAGATGGTGCACATCGGACAGGAGCTCGAGGTCAAGGTTCTCGACATCGATTGGGAGCGCGAGCGCATCTCGCTCGGCCTCAAGCAGCTCCAGAGCTATCCATGGCAGGACGTCGCCGACAAGTACCCGGTCGGCACGCGCGTGTCGGGCAAGGTCGTATCGATCACCAACTACGGCGCGTTCATCGAGCTGGAGCCGGGCATCGAAGGCCTCGTTCACATCAGCGAGATGAGCTGGACGCGCAACGTTCGTCATCCAAGCAAGATCGTTTCGATCGGCGAGACCATCGAGGCAGTGGTGCTCAAGGTCGATCCGTCGGAAGAGAAGATCTCGCTCGGCATGAAGCAGACCGAGGAAGATCCATGGATGACGCTGCCGCAGCGTTATCCGATCGGCATGCGTCTCACGGGCAAGGTTCGCAACCTCACGAGCTTCGGGGCGTTCGTCGAGATCGAGCCTGGCATCGACGGCCTGATTCACGTCTCCGACATGAGCTGGACGCGTCGCGTGCAGCATCCGTCGGAAGTGATCAAGAAGGGCGATACGGTGGACGTGGTGGTGCTCAACATCGATCCGGAGAACAAGCGCATCTCGCTCGGCCTCAAGCAGGCTGTGGAGGATCCGTGGCTCCGCATTGGTGAGACCTACCCCGTCGGCACCGAGCTGCGTGGACACGTCGTTCGCCTGATGGACAAGGGCGTCGTGGTGGACATCGGCAACGACATCGAAGGATTCGTTCCGAACAGCCAGCTCAACTTCGGCAATCCGGTCAACAGTCCGGCCGACATCGTGTACGAAGCGATGAATCTGGACCTGCGTGTGTTGGAAGTGGATCCAATCCACCGCCGCATAGTTCTCGCGGTCACTGCAATTCCAGAGGAGCAGCCACCGCGTCCGGCCGAGCCGAGCAAGGTGATTCCGATGGAGACCGAGGAGTACAGCGTATCGGATTATGCTGCCGAGATTCCGGCGGTTCTTCCGGCAACGTACGACGAAGAGTAATTAATGACGATGCGCGATAAGCTCGCGCTTCTGGAGCAACGCCGCGCCGAGTCTGAACTCGGTGGCGGCGTTGCTCGTATAGAGGCACAGCACAGGAAGGGAAAACTCTCCGCACGCGAACGGATCGATCTGCTGCTCGACGAGGGGTCGTTCACCGAGCTCGACCGGTTCGTCGTTCACCGCAGCACCGACTTCGGGCTGGAAGAGCAGAAGTACTACGGCGACGGAGTCATCACCGGATGGGGCCGCATCGACGGCCGGCAGGTGTACGTGTTCTCGCAGGACTTCACCGTATTTGGCGGATCGCTATCGGAATCGTTCGCCGAGAAGATCGTCAAGGTGATGGATCTCGCGATGCGGAACGGCGCACCGGTGATCGGGCTCAACGATTCGGGCGGCGCGCGCATTCAGGAAGGCGTGGTGTCGCTCGGCGGCTACGCGGAGATATTTCTGCGCAACACGCTGGCGTCCGGCGTGATTCCGCAGATATCAGCGATTCTGGGGCCGTGTGCCGGTGGCGCGGTTTACTCTCCCGCGATAACCGACTTCACGTTCATGGTCCGGCACACGTCGTACATGTTCGTGACCGGCCCCAACGTGGTGAAGACCGTGACGCACGAAGACGTCACGATGGACGAGCTCGGCGGTGCCGACACACACATGATGAAGTCTGGCGTGTCGCACTTCACGTACGACAGCGAGCCTGAGTGCATCGCCGCCATTCGCGACCTGATGCGGTTCATTCCATCGAACAACATCGACGAGCCGCCGCGTGGTGCGGGCACCGATCCGCGCGACCGGCGTGACGAAGCGCTGCTCGACATCGTGCCGGACAACGCCAACAAGCCGTACGATATGCACGACGTGCTGCGTCGCATCATCGATGATGGCGAGTTTTACGAAGTGCAACGCGAATTCGCGGAGAACATCATCTGCGGCTTCGCACACCTGGGCGGGTTCAGCGTCGGAATCGTTGCGAATCAGCCGGCAATGCTGGCCGGCGTGCTCGACATCAACGCGTCGGTGAAGGCTGCGCGGTTCATTCGATTCTGCGACGCGTTCAACATTCCAGTCGTGACGTTCGTCGACGTGCCGGGTTTTCTACCGGGCGTCGGGCAGGAACACGGCGGGATCATCAAGCATGGTGCGAAGTTGCTATTCGCGTATTGCGAGGCGACGGTGCCCAAGCTGACCGTCATCACGCGCAAGGCCTACGGCGGCGCGTACGACGTGATGAGCTCCAAGCACATCCGCGGCGACTTCAATGTTGCGTGGCCCACGGCGGAGATTGCCGTCATGGGGCCGAAGGGCGCTGTGGAGATTCTGTTCAGGAAGGACATCGTCGGCAGTTCCGATCCCGTCGCCGCGACGGATAAGAAGATTGCCGAGTACGTGGAGAAGTTCGCGCATCCGTACGTGGCGGCTGGCCGCGGCTACATCGACGACATCATCGATCCGCGAGATACGAGGCCCGCACTCATCGACGCGCTCGAAAGTATGCGCGGCAAGCGGGACAAAAATCCGCCGAAGAAGCACGGGAACATACCGCTGTAGTTGCGTGCGCATCCGCGGCCGTTGCGGCGGATGCACACGAAACGCATCAGCGGGACGCGTCCATCAATAGAAGAACTTCGCGAACGGAATTCTTCCGGACACAGAATCGAGCCCGACTCTTGGTTGGCCGAAGCTCACCGGCCATCGCGGGTCGATCGCAGGAATGACTGTCTGAAAGTCTCTGGTGCCAATCACGGCGATTTTGATCGTCACGAGTTGCCCACCGCCATCGACGCTACCCAGCGGATCACGTATTGCAGGCGCACCCGTCGTCGGTAGTCCGCGGAAGAGTACGACGTGACTACCGAGGAAGGCGAGCGGTGTTTGAATGTGTCCCAGCCAGACCATGTGAAGCTGACTGTCACCGGGCCACGCGGCCGGAGCCAGAGTATGCTGCGCGAGATTCATGACGAGGAATCCGCCGCACCGCAGCAGCACCGATCGACCGTCGGACGACACGACAGGATTCGTACCCATGTGAAGCTGGCGAGTCTTGCCTGATTGGATGTCGAGGAGAGATACTACGGGGACGATATCCACTCCCTCGATGTATTCGAGGCATTCGGGATTCTTTCCCGTAAGGTCGTCCAGCGTTGTAGGCAGGATGTCGTCCTTGCGAACAGCCGCAACGTATAACAGGCTGTCACCATCGGGAAACCACGAAACCCCAATATCCTCGGCGTCAACGGCAACGTGCGACCGATGCTGCGTATCGATGTTCCAGATCGTCAGTTGTTCGACCGGTTCGGACTGAGAGACGTCTGGGTCATCACGCAGGCCTTGCATTACGGCGATGTTGCCGCCCTTCGGGGCAATGGTAGGGAAGGCTCCAAAGACACTGTGACGCTTACCGGTCGCGGTCGATAACACACGGTTATCCGTCCCGTCCAAATGAATGGTGCTCAGCCTTGCACTACCACCGTCGCTGTTTTCCTGTACGTAGGCAATTCGCCCGTCTTCATCCGGGCCGCTTACCTGCGTTACGGATACATATTGCGCGTCAATCGGCGGGTGGATGATTGTTTGTTGACGATCCGGAAGCCCTATCGCGGTGATTTCGGCAGTGAGTCCGTCTGCAGCGCGGCGGTGTCGGGTGACCAAGACACCGTGAATCCGCGGCAGGAGACTGGCCGTTTCGGGTCCTTTGATCGTGGGCAACACTGGAGCATCATCGTGCCAACAGGCCACGCATGCGATACATACGAGAGGAACGAGGTATGCTCGGCTCATCACGCCAGAATGTACGTCGTTCGCGACTCGTCGGCCATCTCGGCCACCCGAGTTGCCTGGTCAGCGGTACACGTCGCGTCGGTGTCCGATCTTCACAACCATCACTTGGCGCACCGAATCATCTATCCCGTAGATAATTCGGTAGTCTCCTTGCCGAAGGCGATATCGCTCCGCCCCTGAAAGCTTCTCAGATCCGTTCGGACGCGGATTCGTCGCCAGCGCGCCGACTTTCTTTATAATGCGCTGAAGCTCCTTCCGCGGAACTGCATCGAGCTCCTTCGCCGCAGAGGCTTTGACAACAATGCTATAACTTGCCACGTCGGCGCAAATCTTTCAGCACGTCTTCGAACGCGAGACTGGGCTCGTGCTCGCGAGAGTCGAACGCGGAAAGGTCATCGGCGTCTTCCTGAAGACGCAGGCGGACGGCGTCGTTGACGAGGTCGGACAGACTCTGGTCGGTCGCGGCTGCTTTGACACGTAGCGCAGTATGGAGATCGGGGTCGAAATAGATCGTTGCACGTTTGAGGGCGGCCATAAAGGAAGATTAACGTCAAAACGTTATGACGTCAAGATCGCTACGTCCCGCTGCAGGCGTGATCGCATTCCTGCAGCCAACAGACGCAGTGCGTACGTAGCATCTATCTAACATCCCAACGGCGATTTAGTGATGACGATGTATGACGCCTCGGTGCATATTTAAGCATGACTCCGCCCATGTTCGAGTCCGTTCTCATAGCAAATCGCGGCGAGATCGCGCTGCGCGTGATCCGTGGCTGCCGCGAGCTTGGCGTGCGATCGATCGCGGTGTACAGCGACGCGGATGCAGGTGCGCCCCACGTTCGAGCTGCCGATGCCGCCGTCAACATCGGGCCGGCGCCGTCATCGCAGAGCTATCTGCTCGGCGATCGCATAATCGAGGCTGCGCTCAGCGAGGGCGCGCAGGCGATCCATCCCGGCTACGGATTCCTGTCCGAGCGCGAATGGTTCGCGCGGGCGGTTCGCGACGCGGGTCTGGTGTTCATTGGACCGCCGGCTGAAGCAATCGCTGCAATGGGCAGCAAGACCGCGGCGCGTACGCTTGCCGTCGCGCACGGCGTTCCCGTGGTACCGGGCACCACCGAATCGATCGCCGACGCGGAGCACGCCGGCGAGATAGCGTCAAAGTTCGGTTATCCGGTATTGCTCAAGGCCGCTGCGGGCGGCGGCGGGAAGGGCATGCGTGTAGTCCGGGAGCCTTCGGAAATCGCCGGCTCGTTTGACGCCGCGCGCCGCGAGGCGAAGAATGCATTCGGCGACGATGCAGTGTATCTCGAGAAGTACATCGAGGGTCCACGCCACGTCGAGATCCAGATCATCGGCGACATGCACGGCAACATGGTTCACCTGGGCGAGCGGGAGTGCTCGGTGCAGCGTCGTCATCAGAAGATGATCGAGGAAGCGCCGAGCGTTGCGGTGAGTCCGGAGCTCCGCGCCGAGATGGGCGCGACAGCGGTGCGTGCCGCACGTGCGGCGGGTTACGTGAATGCTGGCACATGCGAGTTTCTGCTCGCGCGCGACGGTAGCTACTACTTTCTGGAGATGAACACCCGGCTCCAGGTCGAGCATCCCGTCACGGAGCTGGTGACGGGAATCGATCTCGTCCACTGGCAGCTGCGAGTCGCGTCGGGTGAGCCGCTCGGCTTCGCTCAGGAAGACATCTCCCCGAAGGGATGGGCCATGGAGTGCCGCATAACGAGCGAGGATCCGGCCAACGACTTCCTGCCATCGACGGGGCGCGTCTCGTACCTGCATCTTCCATCGGGCCCCGGTGTGCGCTGGGATGGCGGGATCGAGATCGGCAGCGACGTGTCCCTGCATTACGACCCGATGCTCGCGAAGTTGATAGTTCACGCGCCCAACCGCGAGCTTGCGGTCGAGCGAATGCACCGCGCGCTGTCCGAGCTTGTAATCGGCGGCGTGGAAACTTCGCGTGAATTCCACCTGCGTGTGATGGAAGATTCGGAGTTTCGTGCGGGCGCGATCGAGATCCAGTGGCTCGAGCGTCGGCTTGCCTCGCTCACCACCGACGCGGGCACCGAAGATGGTGCAATGCTCGCTGCGTTGGCTGCTGCATTGCTCGCGGAATCCGAGTCGGGTGTGCGCGGAGCCGCACCGTCGCAGCGGGAGAGCGCTGTGTCCGCGTGGCAACGCGCCGCGCGTCAGGAATCGATCGGTTAATGTCACGCACCGTAAGCCTCACGATCGATACGATCGCCGCTGGCGGTGATGGTGTCGCCCGTAGCGAGGGGCTTGTCGTGTTCGTTCCGCGCACCGCGCCAGGTGATGTGATAACCGCGAGCGTGTCCGGGAAGGGTCACTTCGCGCGCGGGTCGCTGCGCGCGATCCTGCGGCCCTCAGCGGTGCGAATAGAGGCGCCGTGTCCGCATTACACCCGCGATCGCTGCGGCGGCTGCCAGATTCAGCACATTCAGTACTCTGCGCAGCTCGACGCCAAGCAGCGCATCATCGCAGATGCCATGCGCCGGATCGGCAAGCGCGAAGTCACGCCGCCGGAGGTTGTGCGCAGCACCGAAGAGTGGCGCTATCGGGCCAAGCTGACGCTTGCCATGCGGCGTCGTTCCGGTGGATGGATCGCCGGATTGCACCCGTATGACGATCCCGGCCGAGTGTTCGCGTTGTCGGATTGTCCGATAACAGACCGCCGCGTCGTCGCTGCGTGGCGTGAGTTGCTGGAGGCGTCGGAGTTCTTCCCGGACGCAACATCGTTGCGCGGGAGTGTGCGCTGGACCGACGATGGTCCGACGTTCGTGCTGACTGGCGCCACCCGATGGAGCGATCATGCGCGCTTCTTCGAGGCAGTGCCGACACTCGCCGCCTTGTACTGGGAGCCGGACGACGCGCCGCGAAAGCTGCTCGGAGACCGCCGCGTTCGCGCGACACCGGCGGCATCGTTCGCGCAGGTAAACCCCGTCGTTGCTGCAGTGTTGCGCGAATACGTACTCGGCGTCGTGAGGTCTTTCAACCCGGCGAGCGTGATCGACGCGTACTCGGGATCGGGCGATCTCGCCGTGAATCTTGCAACTACTGGAGTTTCAGTAGTTGCCATCGAGCTCGATCGTGATGCCGCGCTGTGGGCCGAGCAGCGCCTTGCTCCGCCGTCGCGCTCCATCGTGGGTCGCGTCGAGGAAGTTCTACCGCGTCTGGCAACGGCCGACGTCGTCGTGGTAAACCCTCCGCGAAGCGGTCTCCATGCCGATGTCGCCGAAGCGATCGTCGAGATGCCGGGGATCCGTGCCATGATCTACATCAGCTGCGACCCGGCGACACTTGCACGCGACGTTGCGCGCCTGGCCGGTTACTCGATTCAATCAATCAGGGCGTTCGACATGTTCCCACAAACGTCCCACGTCGAGACGGTTTGTGTGCTGACGCCGGCACATTCGACCAACCTTCCTGCACGATGAAGTTTCTCGTAGATGTAAATGGCGCGCGCCATTCTGTACTCACCGACAAGAACACGGCAACAATCGAAGGCGCGGCGACCGCTGCGACACTCGACGTCGGGAACGGCACTCCGGCCCGAACGCTGCGCATCGGTGATCGCGTCGTGCGAGTGGTCGTGCACGCGCGCGAGGGCAAGGGCCGCTACGTCCTCGACGTGGACGGTCATCGTTATCACGTCGAGGCGCTGGGTGAGCGCGCACGTGTGATTCAGGAGCTTGCCGCGCGCTCGGCCCCACCGGCAGGGCCGGCGCCGGTGGTGGCGCCAATGCCAGGGCTTGTCGTGCGAGTCAACGTTGCAGTCGGCGACACCGTGACGGCAGGGCAGGGAGTGCTCGTCATGGAAGCGATGAAGATGGAAAACGAGCTGCGTGCGTCTGCGGCCGCGACTGTAAAATCAATTCGCGTGACGCAGGGGACCGCGGTAGAAAAGGGAACGGTGTTGATCGAGCTGGAGTGAGCCCGCTGTTATCTGGTCCAGATGTAGATCACACCGCATTCCGAATCGGTCAGACTTGCAGGAGTTTCCGCGCCGTCCTTGTATATCTCGATCGCTGCGATGTCTCTCGGCGAGACTGAATCGAAGCCGCCCGCTGCGGCACTGGTCAAAATATTGCTCATTACTGCGCCGTCCACCACGACAGTCATTCCCGTTGTGCAGGCGTTCCCATTGATGGTCTGCACACCGCGTCCGCTGCGTACCACTGGCGTGTGACCATAATCTTCCACAGAGACCCCGGTGACGTGCCGGAAAATATCGGAAGTGGTACGCGGATGGAAACTCTCGATCTGTGCCGCAGTCAGATACGTTCCAATTCCCGTGCGCATGCGGTCGGCAACACCCGGCGGTAGATGCACCAGCTCTCCGCTCACGGCCTGGACTGTTACTCGCGACAGCGTAATCGGAAACGGTTCGACGACAGCGTCGACCGAGAGGGTTACATTCGGCTCGACAACTACGGATACGGTGGTCGGCATGATGCCGATCCGGCGAAAGCGGATCAGATGCGGACCAGCGGGGAGGCTGTCGATGCGGAACGCACCGCCGGCGCCGCTGCGTGTCCGAATCAGCGAGTTGTCTATCGCGACGACCTCCACGCCGAGCAGCCATGCTCCGCTCGTGTCACGCACGCTCCCGTCGATCGCTCCGTAACCTGAAGCGACGCGAGCGCCGTGCAGCGCGTTCTCCTGCGCCGAGACGTCGGTGCGCGGCAGCACGGCGGCTACGGCGCCAACGATTACGCCCGCAAGGACAACGTGTATCCGCATCGCAGGCAAGCTCCATCGGGAGAATCACGAGCCGCGACTCGCGGCTCGTGAGGATAATCTACGGCACCAAACGCATGCCGGCAGCGCGAGCGGGCGTGCACGAGCCGTACGTGTGATTCCCCCCTACGGACCACCAGCTGCTATCGAGGTGCCGTACTTGGTATTGATCGCCGCCACGAGCGCCGCGGTAATCTGACGGTTCGCAACGAAGGTCGGATGGATTCCATCCAGCGAGATGCACGCGCCGAACGGTGCCGTGGCATTCGCCAGATCGGGAACGATGTTGATGCAACCTGTGCCAGGCGTCTTGAGCGTTGCGAGCAGCGGATTGGGATCGTAGTAAGCCCATCCGTTCGCCGCGGCGGCAGCCTGGATCGTTGCGTTGTAACCGGCGACAGTCGCCGTGAGGTTCGCCTGCTCGGTGCTATCGACGATGAAGATGTCGCCAACCAGCGTTCCCGGAATGGAATTCTTCGCGCAACCAATTACAGGTGGATGGGCTCCGGAACGTATTTGCGCCAGAATCTCGATCGAGACGAGCGCCTGATTTCCGGGTGCGCTGAGACAGTTGGGAAGAATCGTCGTCGGTGCACCGGCGAACTGATCGAAACCGGCCTTGAACGCAGGATTCTGCAGCGCGGCGACGGGAAAGAGTGCGGGAACTGCCGTCACGTTGACCACGCCGAGCAGAATCCCACCTTTCAGCGTGGGAATCGCATTGAGGCCGTTCACCATCGCCGTGTAGTTGGTCTTGAACCCGGCCTGTGAGGTGACCCCCGCCGAGACTCCTGCCGTCGGCACGAGGATGCCGGAGAGCGCCGCGCCGAGCACGTCGTTGTTTCCGATCCATGCGGAGACGAAGGTTGGACTGGCGTCAGCGGCCTTCGCCACCTGCGTCTTTCCGCCGAGGATCAGCGTGGTCAGCGTGTTGGACTCCGCCGTGCTGACGCTGAACGGGTCGAGCGACGTCGCACCGGGAACTGCAACGCTGTTGAGCGCGACCGCAGTGTTCGGTGTGCGCAGAGAGCATGTAGTTGCCGTGCCGCTGGCCAGTCTCGCTTGCGTCTGAAAGTTGACGATTGGCGGCGGACATCCCGCGCCCGCAAGCGACGCGTAGACGTATCGTGTCTTCATGGCCTGTGCGAGCAGCGACGGGTAGCTCAGCCTCTGCGTGCTGTCGTTGATGCCGCCGGATTGGTAACCTGCCGTGAGGCTGTTGCCGAGCGCGACGTAACTGGTGAACAGCGCGTTCGCAGCAACGTTGGGTGGGACTACTGCCGTTGGCCCGTTGTCCGCGCATGCTGACGTAAGCGTGAGTATGACGGCGCTCGCAACCGCGCCGATTGTATTCCTTGAGCGAATCATTGGATTCTGCGCGGTTAGAAGGTGATGTTGAGAGCGGCAGATATCACGTCCGCCTTCAGTGCGTACGCGCCGGTATTCGGGGCGAAAGTGAGCGGCACCGTGGAGCCGGGAGGTGCCACCGGATTTTCCACGATCCTGCCGCGTCGTCCGGGTGTGTTCACGTGCAGGTATCCGATGTCGAGCTTGTACACGCTAGTGACAGGTATCGCGACGCCCGCGGAGAAGTTGCGCCGATTCATGTCGGGCAGGAGCGGCGTAACGGTCACGTCCGGCGCTGGCGTATCTGCGTAGCTGTAGCCCAGGCGCCCGGTCCAGGTTCCGATCACGTGCTCGGCGCCGAAGCGGTAGCTCCAGGAATCCTTGTACCCTTCGTACAGCGTTCGACTGCTACCGCTGGCCGGTCCGTCGAACGTAATCGGTAGCGTGTTGAAAGCGGACCACCCGAGCCGCGCCACATCGACCGAGAGTGTCGTCCGCGCGAAACCGGTGTAGCCGACGCCACCCTGCAGTTGCCATGGGTGCTTGATGGTCGATGAAGCGCTCTGAGCGACGAGCGGGCCGCCGGGCGAGAATTGAGCGCCGAGCAACGCGTCGAGCGGAACCGGCGTGCCGGTGGGACTCACTGGGTTCCCCTGCGGCAGGACGAGTCCCGTTGCCGTCTGCGAGAACTTCGCCGTCGCGTGGTCGTAATTGAAGGTGAGCTCGGAGAGATAACGCGCGCCCAACGACCACGCTCCGTACTTGCCGTGCACGCCCAGGTTGTAGCCCAGAGCTGTGGCGGTTCCGTGAACCTGTGCGCGCGCGAACTCGGTCTCGTAGGCGATGCCGAGTTGGTTGAAGGTGATGCCTGCTGCGGCGGGTTGCTGAGAGAGGTCGATCGCCTGAGTGAGATCGACGGAGGAATGTCCGAACACGGGTCCACCGCCGACCGACCAGTTCGGAGTCACCTGGTAGGCAAAGTTTGGCTGGATGTATACCGACTGGAGTGCGGCGCGAAGGGCCGAGAACCGGCCGGGAAAATTATCGTTCCACTGGGAGGTCAGTCCGTAGGGCACGTACACCCCGAGCCCGACGGACCCCTTCCCGAATCGCATTGCTCCGAACAGGGCCGGGGGAAGAGCGGGACTGATATCGCTGGGGTAGCTCCGGCCAGTGCTGTCCTGGCGAAAGGAGCCTTTCACTATGATTGCACTTGCGCCCACGCTGATCGATTTGCCGGGGAGTTCGGCGGCGGCCGCCGGGTTCCAGAAGATCGTCGAGGCGTCGGGGCATGGGGTGCCGGTCGCGGCGAATGCGCGGGAGACGGCGCAGGTTCCGACCTCGTTGAGGCCGAAGCCCTGGGCCCGCGCCGACGATGGCCACAATGTTACGGCGGCTAGCAGGCAGACTGCTAGCCGAGCCAACGATGGGGAGGTTCTCATCCGTTGTACCGATTAGATCGTCATCCGGGCACCCAGACCAGTCGGTCGGGGACACGTCTTCCCGGGGCGACAGCACGTTACAACCGCTCGGCGCGGTGCGCCAGCAAAATATTGCGGAGGATATGCCGACGAGCGCCGGATCCTGGCGCGGCGGGGCGGGCCGATTGACTAACGCCCGTGGGGTTGGTAACTTAGAAGGCTGTCGCATTTCGTAATCGATTACCTCCCCAAATGAAGACTTTCTCCTCCACCCCGACTGATATAGTCCACGATTGGTACATCGTGGATGCGGAAGGCATGGTGCTCGGACGGCTGGCCACAGAAGTGGCGCGCGTCATCCGTGGCAAGCACAAGCCTACGTTTACCCCACACATGGATGGGGGCGACCACGTAATCGTGATCAACGCCTCGAAGGTGAAGGTCACGGGTCGCAAGGCGGAGCAGAAGCGTTACTTCCGCCACACCGGCTACATGGGCCACGAGCGTTTCACGACGTTCGAGGACATGCTTGGCAAGCATCCGGAGCGCGTCATCGAGCACGCGGTCAATGGCATGCTTCCCAAGACGGCGCTCGCACGTACGCACATGCGCACAAAGCTGCGCGTTTACCCGGGTGCCAATCACCCGCA
Source organism: Gemmatimonadota bacterium (assembly GCA_027307165.1). Lineage (GTDB taxonomy): Bacteria > Gemmatimonadota > Gemmatimonadetes > Gemmatimonadales > Gemmatimonadaceae > Fen-1247. Next base: position 299,867 of record DAHUXM010000021.1, read on the forward strand.
CAAGGCTCAGCAGCCCAAGCCGCTCACCATCACCACCAAGTAAGCATGCCTGTCGACGGAACAACGCACACGATCGGTCGCCGCAAGGAAGCGGTCTGCCGCGTCTACATTAAGGCTGGCTCGGGCAAGTGGCTCGTGAACGGCCGCACGCTCGGCGATTACTTCCCGCGTCCTGCGCACGTTTCGACCATCCAGCAGCCGTTCACGGCGACCGACATGCTCGGCCGCTATGACGTGACCGCCAACATCGACGGCGGCGGACTGTCGGGTCAGGCAGGGGCGCTGCGCCTCGCGATCGCTCGCGCTCTGGTGAAGGAAGACGAGACGCTCAAGCCAAAGCTGCGCAGTCTCGGCTTCCTTACTCGCGACGCACGCGTCGTCGAGCGCAAGAAGCCAGGCCGTCCGAAGGCGCGCAAGCGGTTCCAGTTCTCCAAGCGTTAAACCCGTTGGGGTCAGCCTCAGTGCCGACCCGGGCGGTGCAGGTATTCAGTTTGTTGTTTTTCGGTTTTCGTTTTTCGTAGTACCGGCACGGGGTAGTCGGGGCGGCGCATGCGCCGCCCATACGTCGCGCCAAACCACCACTCATCCTCCCCGAGCTTCGACGGGTGCCGGCTTCGGCCGGTCGTCGCGGCGCTGACGGGAGGAGACGACACCAACCAACCTAAGGAATCAGCAGAATGTCCCAGCCAAACCTCGAGCAGCTGCTCGAAGCCGGCGTTCACTTCGGCCACCAGACGCGCCGTTGGAACCCGAAGATGCGCAGATTCATCTTCGCCGAGCGCAACGGCATCCATATCATCGATCTCCAGAAGACCCTGCGCCAGCTCGAGCTCGCGCAGAAGCTCGTGCGCGAAGTCGTCGCGCGCGGCGACCAGGTCCTCTTCGTCTGTACCAAGCGCCAGCTCGTTCCGATCGTAAAGTCGGAAGCAGAGCGTTGCGGTGCGATGTTCGTGACCGAGCGCTGGCTCGGTGGTCTGCTCACCAACTTCCAGACCGCCAAGAAGCAGCTCCGCAAGCTCAAGGACCTCGACGCTGGAATCGAGGGTGGCGGCGACTTCGCGAACTACACGAAGAAAGAGCAGCTCATGATGACGCGCCAGCGCGACAAGCTCGCGAAGAATCTGTCCGGCATCAAGTCGATGACGCGTCTTCCGGGGCTCATGTACGTCATCGATTCCAAGAAGGAGCGCATCGCGGTCGCTGAAGCCAACAAGCTCGGCATCCCGATCGTCGCACTGGTCGATACGAATGCGGATCCGGATCTCATCACGGTCCCGGTCGCGAGCAACGACGACGCGATTCGCGCGGTCGAGCTCATGACGTCGGCGATTGCCGATGCAATCATCGACGCCCGTCGTGAAGCACCAGTTCGTACCGAAGTCGAGGAGTCCGAGTCGTACACGTACAGCTCCGATCGCGGCGCCGAGCCCGAGGCGGGCGATGAGCGTCGTCGTCGCCGCCGGCCGCGCCGTCGTCGCGCCAATCAGGAAGCGATCGCTGCGCGCCTCAAGGGCGTGCCGGGAGCAGAAGGCGAGGCCGCTCCGTCGGATGGCGGTGGCGATAGCGGCGACGCCAGCGACAGTGGCGCGGAGCCGGCCGCGGAGTGACTGCGACCGACCAATCTTGAACGCCGCCGCGGATCACCGCGGCGGCGTTCGTTTGACTGACACAGACAATAACCAACCGAAGGCCAACGATGTATACAGCTAAAGACGTGCAGACCCTGCGGCAGCGCACCGGCGCGGGCATGATGGAATGCAAGAGGGCGCTCGAGGAGATGGGCGGAGATATGGAGAAGGCGGTCGACCATCTTCGCAAGAAGGGAATCGCCAAGGCCGAGAAGCGCACCGGCAAGCAGACGAGCGAGGGACTGATCTCCAGCTACATTCACCACAACGGCAAGGTGGGCGTTATGGTGGAGATCAATTGCGAGACAGACTTCGTCGCCCGCACCGACGATTTCAAGGAGCTCGGGCGTGAGATTGCCCTGCACATCGCCAGTGCTGCCCCGGTGGCAGTCGACAAGAGCGGCGTGTCGCAGGAGCTGGTCGACCGTGAACGCGCTATCTTCGAGGAGCAGGCCAAGGCGAGCGGCAAGCCGGACGCGATCATTCAGAAGATGGTGGAGGGCAAGGTCGAGTCGTACTACAAGGAAGTTGCGCTTGTGTCGCAACCGTACGTACGCGAGCCAAAGAAGACGATCGGCGATCTGATCAAGGAAGCGTCGGCCAAGCTCGGCGAAAACATTCAGGTTCGTCGTTTCACACGATACCAACTGGGCGAGGAGTAAAGACGATTGTCCGATCCCAAGCTACGCCGCATTCTACTCAAGCTCTCCGGTGAAGCGCTCGCCGGTGACAAGGGCTTTGGTTTTGATTTTGATGTGATCTCCGGCTATGCCAACGAGATCAAGAATGTGGTCGACGCTGGGGTCGGCGTCGGTCTCGTCATCGGCGGCGGAAACATCGTTCGCGGTGCGCAGATCTCGCGCATGGGAATGGACCGGGTCGCCGCCGATTACATGGGAATGCTCGGCACCGTCGTCAATTCACTCGCGATGCAGGACGTGCTGGAGCGCATCGGGGTGGACACGCGGGTGATGACGGCGATCCGCATGGAAGAGATCGCCGAGCCGTACATTCGCCGTCGCGCGCTGCGCCACTTCGAGAAGGGGCGCGCGGTGATCTTCGCAGCCGGCACGGGCAATCCTTATTTTTCGACCGATACGGCGGCGGCGCTAAGGGCGATTCAGATGCGTGCCGACGTCATCATCAAGGCGACGAGTGTGGACGGCGTTTATTCGGCCGATCCCAAGCGCGATCCGAATGCGGTGCTGTACGAGACGATTTCGTACAACGACGTGATGCAGCGCGAGCTGGGAGTCATGGACCAGACGGCCGTTACATTGTGCAAGGAAAACAGCCTACCGCTCATCGTTCTGAACATCAACCATCCCGGGGCGGTCATGAAGGCCGTTTGCGGAGAACCAGTGGGGACGCGCGTATCATGACGACGATTCCGCAGATTGCAAAGGATTCACGCGCCGCGATGGACAAGGCGATCGAGAACTCGAAGCGCGAGTTCAGCTCGATCCGGTCCGGCAAGGCGTCGCCCAACATGCTCGACAGCATCCGCGTCGACGTGTACGGCCAGCAGATGCAGCTCAATCAGGTCGCGAGTGTCGCATCACCCGATCCGCGCTCACTTCTCGTCACTCCATACGACAAGGGTCAGCTCAAGGCCATCGAGAAGGCGATCCGGGAATCGGATCTGGGACTCGATCCGAGCACGCAGGGCGGCCTCATCCGGGTTCCGCTTCCATCGATGAACGAGCAGCGTCGAAAGGATCTCGTCAAGGTGGTGCACAAGCTCGCCGAGGACGGCCGCATCGGCATCCGTCACGCGCGCACCGATGGCCGCGAAAAGCTCAAGAAGCTCGACAAGGTATCCGAGGACGAAGTGAAGGCGGCGGAGAGAGATCTCCAGAAGGCGCACGACGAGCACATGGCACAGCTGGAGTCGCTGCTCAAGGCGAAAGAAGCGGAAATCATGGAAGTCTGACGCAGGTCGTGTCAGAACTTTCCAGACGCATTCTCTTCGCGGTAATCGCCGCGCCTGCCGGGATAGCCATCGTCTATCTCGGCGGACCATTCCTCGCCACTCTGCTCTCGGTAATTGCAGCGCTCGGCGCGTGGGAATTCTGTCGCATCGCCCGTGCGTCGGGTGCGCAGCCATTCGACGCGGCCGCGATCGTCGGCGCGGCAGCGATCCCGTTGCTGGTTTACGGCGTGCAGCTCCGCCTTCTCGCGCCGACGTGGACCCACGCCGTCGTCGCTGGGCTCGCCGTGTTTGCCGCGACGATCTTCAGACGCGGAATCGGCGGGCGACCGCTGCTCGCCGCTGCCACGACGGTGTTCTGCGTCGCGTATCTCGGACTCGTCGCGTACGTGTTCGATCTGCGATACGATGATTACATAATCGACGCGCGCGGCGGAACCGCGCTCGCCATGTTTCCGATTCTGCTGACATGGGCGACGGACGTCGGTGCGTACGCGTTCGGCCGATTGCTTGGCTCGCACAAGCTGATGCCGTCGGTCAGCCCCGGCAAGACGATCGAGGGGGCGTTCGGCGGATTGGTTCTCGCTGTCCTGATCGCGTTATTGTACGTGAGCTACGTGCTGCATCCCATGGCACAACTGTCTCTGCGCCCTCTCGCCATCGTCGTGTTTGCGGTATGCATAAGTGCTGTCGCACAGGTCGGCGATCTTGCAGAGTCGCTGATAAAGCGCGAGGCGGGCATCAAGGACAGTTCGGCGCTGATTCCGGGACACGGCGGCGTGCTGGATCGTTTCGACAGCCTGCTGTTCGTTCTTCCCGTTGCGGTGCTGCTGTTGCGCGCAATGCTCATTCCGGCGCCAGTGTGAGACCGCGCGGGATCGCGATACTCGGCTCGACTGGCTCGATAGGTACGGCCACGCTCCGGGTAATCGCGCGGCACGCGGATGAGTTTCGCGTCGTTGCGCTTACTGCGTTCGGCAACGCAACATTGCTTGGCGAACAGGCGGACTCGACCGATCCGCGGTATGTCGGAATCGTCACGCCAGGCGGCGACGCGGATCGCGCATGGGCTACCGGTGCCGAATGCCTGATCGAAGCAGCCACGCGTCCGGACGTGGACGTGGTGGTGAATGCAGTCGTCGGCGCCGCGGGCTTGCAGGCGACGCTCGCTGCCCTGCGCGCGGGCAAGCGCGTCGCGCTTGCGAACAAGGAATCGCTCGTGATCGGCGGTGAGTTCGTGCTACGCGCGTGCCACGAGGGGGGCGGCGAGATCGTTCCGGTGGACAGCGAGCACAGCGCGATCATGCAGTGCATCGGTGCGCGGCCGGAGAGCGAGATCAGCCGCCTCATTCTCACGGCGTCCGGGGGGCCGTTCCGCGAATGGGACGCTGAGCGCATCGCGCAGGCAACTGTGCAGGATGCGCTGAATCATCCGACATGGACGATGGGTCGGAAGATCACCGTGGACAGCGCGACGCTCGCGAACAAGGCGCTGGAAGTGATCGAAGCCCATTATCTGTTCGACGTGCCGTACGACCGTATAGACGTTGTGGTTCATCCACAGAGCATCATACATTCGTTTGTCGAATTTGTGGATGGGAGTGTGCTCGCGCAGCTCGGATTCCCGACCATGGAGCTGCCGATCCTGTACGCGTTGACGCATCCAGGCCGTGTTGCCGACGCGCCGGCGCGCCGGTTCGATCCGGCGGCTGCATCGCCGCTCACATTCGAGCCCGTCGATGTCGAACGGTTTCCATCGCTCGCGCTGGGCATTCAGGCGGGACGCAGTGGCGGAGTGGCGCCCGCGGTATTCAACGGCGCCAACGAGCAGGCTGTTTGCCTCTTCCTGGCTGGTGCCATCGGCTTTCCGGACGTTCCGCGAGCGATTGAATCCGCGCTTGCCGCCCTGTCCGGCCTTCCCGCCGAGTCGATCGACGACGTCGCAGCCGCGGACGGCGCCGCAAGGGCGCACGTGGTGGAGCTTTTCCGCTAGTGTGGGCGGCCCCGGGTCCCGGTTCTGATGTATGTTTGTTGTAGGGCGGCTACTCTGCGCGGTGAGCTTCCGCGACGCGACGAATACGGTGACGGTTGAAAAAACGTGACTCTGACTGAAGACTGTCCGCTCGCAGAGGTCCTTGCATTGCGTCTCCGTGAGTCGCGCGACGAGCTGACGGCGCGCTGGCTCGATCGCATCGCGGCGCGCGTGTCGGTCGATGCGAATCGGATATTTCCATCCGCCGATCTCCTGGATCATGTCCCCGTTCTGATCGACGGAATAGCGGGTTACGTCGCCAATTCCTCATCCATCGTCTCCGCCGACATGTCAGTTGTGGACAAGGCGCGAGAGCTTGGCGGGCTGCGTCACACGCAGGGCTTCGATCAGTACGAGATTCTCAAGGAGTTCGAGATCCTTGGTGGAATCCTGTTGACGTTCGTTGGCGAGGTGGCCGGCCGGAGCGAAGTGAAGTGCACCAACGACGAGCTGATGGCCTGTGCACAGCGCGTCTACCATGCCGTTTGCCTGATCCAGGAGGCGACGTCGACGCAATTTCTGCAGTTGGTCACCGACCGGGTTGCGGAGCGCGAAGAACGGCTGCGTGCATTCAATCGTGCGCTGACGCATGAGTTTCGGAATCGCATCGGCGCGTGTCTCGGTGCGGGACAGATTCTGCAGATATCCGATATTGACCAGGAAAAGCGCGCCGAGCTCGCCGCGGTGGTCGTCCGCAACGTACGCGGCATGCAGGGAATCCTCGACAATCTGCTGGAGCTCACGCGCGTTGGCGCGGACGCCCGGCAACACAGGCACGTGCGGCTGCCGGGCGCTGCAGCCGAGGTAGGCAGAGAGTTGCGTGAGATGGCGGCGGCGCAGGGGATAACGCTACGCTTCAGCGAAGATCTTCCAGACGTCGAAGTTGCCGCAGCGGCGATCGAGTTGTGTCTCACCAATCTCGTCTCGAACGCCATCAAGTACAGCGATCCGTCGGAGCCTCATCCGTGGATCGAAGTGCGAGGCGCGCTCGAAACGGCGGACGACGGCGAGACCGAGGTCGTCGTGGAGGTTGTGGACAACGGGCTTGGTGTGCCCGAAGCCGAGCGTGACCGGCTGTTCGAACGGTTCTATCGGGCAAGTCACGGTGAGCGGGAGATAGAGGGCACCGGCCTGGGCCTCAGCATCGTGCGTGAGACGGTGAAGTCGCTCGGGGGGCGCGTCTGGGCTCGTTTCCCCGGAAAAGGATCGGTGTTTGCCTTCTCGCTTCCCTGGCGTCGGCAAGAGGATGCGGCGGCTCTCGCCGCGGAATGATCCGCGCCCAGCGGACGCCAGCGCGGCGCTAAATTACAGCCGTACGGATCCCGCACATACGGACGGCCATCGGGGCTGACCGAATCCATTTCATCCCCAGTCATGCTAGTCTGGCTCGCACCTGTATTTGTCCTGGGAATCGTGGTTTTTGTCCACGAATTCGGCCATTTTCTTGCCGCGAAAGCGTTCGGCGTCTATGCGCCGCGGTTCTCGATCGGCTTCGGCCCCGCCATCGCGAAGAAACGCTTCGGCGAGACGGAGTACCGGATCGGGATTCTGCCCATCGGTGGATACGTTCGGATGGCCTCGCGGCTGGACGAGACGAGCGCCGTGCTGGAAGGCGGTGGGGAGCTGGTCGCTGACGCCGACAACCTGGATCCCGACGAGATGATCCCGTTCGGCTCCAAGCCGGTGCCCGAGGATCGCTGGTTCGAGTCCAAGTCGCTCCCGGCGAGGTTGATCATAATGCTCGCCGGCGTGACGATGAACGTGGTTCTGGGTTGGGCGATAAACGTCGCGCTCGTAAAGACTTACGAGCACGCGGCGACAAGTCGCCTGAGCCTCGTTGTGGCCGATAAACCAGCCGCCATCGCCGGTTTTCAGAAGGGCGACAGCATCGTCGCGGTGAACGGGGCGCCGATCGGCGGATGGGATGATTTCGTCGCGGTCATCAAGCGTTCCAGCGGGACGCCGGTAGCGGTGAAGGTGCTGCGCGGCACGACGCCGCTGTCACTGAGCGTAACGCCTGTCTCCGATACGGTCACGGATCCGAGTACCGGAACCGTGAGCCGGGAAGGACGCATCGGCGTTGCGGCGGGCCAGAGCGACGAGACCGTCGGGATCGGACGGGCGGTGGTGGATGGCAGCCAGGCGACGCTCGACATGGGCACTCTGGTCTTCACGTCGTTGCGCAGGATCGCGACGCGTCAGACCTCGGTGTCGGAGCTGGGCGGGCCGATCCTGATCGCGCAATCGTCGGTTCAGGCGGCAAAGCAGGGTGGCTCCGTGCTGTTCTACCTGATAGCGCTGCTGAGCGTGAACCTGGCGGTATTCAACCTGCTGCCGGTCCCGATTCTGGATGGCGGTCAGATCGTGGTTCAGGTCGTCGAGGCGGCCCGCGGGCAGCCGCTGAGCGACAGGGCGCGTGAGAACGTGGCTCGTGTGGGGCTGGCGCTCATTCTGGCGCTGTTCGTAATGGTGACCTTCAACGACATCAAGCGGCTGGTCGTCGGGGTCGTTGCGGGGCACGCCGGGTAAGGACTCCTGGCCTACCGTCCCACTCCCAAACAGCTTAGTTTTAAAGGCTTACCGCGAAATTAGAAGACCCGACGCGCAGACCGCGCGACACGCACACCCTGTTACATGGCTTTCGACAAGACTCCGACAATCGAGAAATACCGCGCGAGCGAGACCGATACCGGTTCCTCACGCGTCCAGGTGGCCGTCCTGACCGACCGGATCAACTACCTGAACGAGCACTTCAAGACCCACAAGAAGGATCACCACAGCCGTCGTGGGCTACTGAAGATGGTTGGCCGGCGTCGCCGGCTTCTCGACTACATGAAGCGGACCGAAGTTGAGGGGTATCGCCAGCTCATCGCCGAGCTCGGGCTCCGTTACTAACACGAAAGTTGAACGGGAAAACGCGCGTCGTGAGGATGACATCGTAGTCATCCATCATGCGCGCGTTTCGTGTTCCGACACCTGTGCAGGTGTGGAATGAAAACTGAGAGAAAATCAGAGAGATGATGAAACGAATTGAAAGGCAGTTTGCCGGCCGTACCCTGAGCATCGAGACGGGACGCATGGCAAAACAGGCAGCGGGCTCCGCGCTTGTGCAGTTTGGCGACACGATGGTTCTCGTCGCCGTCACGGTGAGCGACAAGGAAAGCACGCTCCCATTCTTCCCCCTCACGGTCGAATACCGCGACAAGGCTTACGCCGCGGGCAAGATTCCCGGCGGCTTCATCAAGCGCGAGGGACGTCCGCAGGACACAGAGATCCTTTCGGCGCGTATCATCGACCGGTCCATCCGGCCGCTGTTCCCCGAAGGCTTCAAGAACGAGACCCAGGTCTTCGTCTCCGTCATCTCGGCCGATCAGGAAAACGACGCCGACGTGCTGGCACTGGTCGCGACATCGTTTGCGCTCAACGCTTCCAAGATTCCGTTCGCTGGCCCGATCGCGGCCGTTCGGGTCGGACGCGTGCAGGGCAAGTGGGTTCTCAACCCGACGTTCCTGCAGCTGCAACACAGCGAGATGGACATCGTAGTCGCTGGCTCGCAGGAGTCGATCGTCATGGTCGAGGGCGGCGCGATCGAAGTCGGTGAAGATGACATCCTCGGCGCCCTGACCATCGCGCACAAGGGGATCAACGAGCTGGTCGCGATGCAGGAAGAGCTGCTCGCCGACACTCGTCAGCCCAAGATGACCTGGACCAAAGCCGAGCCGCCAGCCGAGCTGACCGCTGCAGTCAACAAGCTTGCGCAGGGCAAGATCGCCGACGCGATCAACCAGGCCGACAAGCACACGCGCATCGAAGCGGTGGAAGCGGTCAAGAAGGCCGCGGTCGAGCAGTTGCTCGCAGACTTCCCGGACAACGCGAAGGACATCGCGCATCTCGTGGGCGACCTCGAGTACAACGCGCTCCGCTCCCAGGTGCTCGACACGAAGCATCGCGTCGACGGCCGTACGACCACCGAAGTGCGCAAGATCACGATCGACACGCACGTGCTTCCGCGCGCACATGGCTCCGCGCTTTTCACGCGCGGACAGACGCAGGCGCTCGTCTCCGTAACACTTGGTACGGCGAACGACGTGCAGCGTCTCGATTCGATCGACGAATCGGGTGAGACTACCAAGTCGTTCATGCTGCACTACAACTTCCCACCGTTCTCGACTGGCGAAGTTCGCCCGATTCGTGGCACCAGCCGTCGCGAGATCGGGCACGGCAATCTGGCCGAGCGCGCGCTGCACGCAGTGCTGCCGCCGTTCGACGAATTCCCGTACACCATTCGCATCGTCTCCGACGTGCTCGAGTCCAACGGATCGTCGTCGATGGCGACGGTCTGCGGCGGCTCGCTGTCGCTGTTCGACGCTGGCGTTCCGATTCGCTCGCCAGTTGCCGGCGTCGCGATGGGCCTCATCAAGGAAGGCAAGCGCTACGCGATTCTCACCGACATCCTCGGGACCGAAGATCACCTGGGCGACATGGACTTCAAGGTCGCTGGCACCGAGAAGGGAATCACGTCGATCCAGATGGACATCAAGATCCAGGGACTGGATCTCAAGATCATGCACGAGGCGATGGCGCAGGCCCGGATCGGCCGTCTGCACATCCTCGGCGAGATGAACAAGGCGCTGCCGGAGGTTCGTCCAGAGCTGTCGGAGTACGCGCCACGCATCGTCACGGTCAACATCAACCCCGAGAAGATCGGTGAGCTGATCGGGCCCAAGGGCAAGACGATCCGGGGCATTCAGGAAGAGACTGGTGCCGAGATCAGTGTCGATGACAGCGGCATGGTGACCATCGCCGCCGTTGGTGGCGAGGCGATGGAGCGCGCCCGGCAGATGGTTCAGGCGATCACCGCCGAGCCCGAGATCGGCGCCACGTACGAAGGCACGGTCAAGAGCACTACCGCGTTTGGTGCGTTCGTCGAGATCATGCCGGGCACGGAGGGACTCGTCCACATCTCCGAGCTCAAGCACGGCCGCACCGAGAAGACCGAAGACGTCGTCAACAAGGGCGATCGTGTTCGCGTGAAGGTGCTCGATCGCGATGAGCGTGGTCGTCTGCGTCTTTCGATGAAGGCGCTCGAAGCCGCGCCGGAAGGTGGTTCGTCAACCGAACGTGCTCCGCGCAGCGAATCTTCTGCACCAGCCGAAGGTGAAGAGAATCAGGAGAGCGGTGAGCGCAGTGAGCGCCCGCGGCGGCCGCGCAGCAGTGGGCGTGGGCGCAGGGATTAGCAGTACCGGGGCGGACGTCCAGCGGACGGTTCTCCCGAACGGACTGACCGTGCTCTCGGACAATGTTCCGGGAGTGCGGTCGGTTGCCTTCGGGGCGTGGGTACGCGCCGCAACGTTGCACGAGCGTGCGGAGAAGATGGGAATCTCGCACATGCTCGAGCATATGGTATTCAAGGGCACCAAGCGGCGTAGTGCGAAGGACATCAGTCTTGCGCTGGAGACGCTGGGCGGCTCGCTGGACGCATATACGGCGCGCGAGCACACGTCGTATCAGGCTCGGGTGCTGGACGAGCATATACGTGACGCAGCGGACGTGATCGGTGATCTCGTCTTCAATCCCGTGTTTCGTGCTGCCGACCTCAAGCTCGAACGCAAGGTCGTGATCGAGGAGATCGCCATGGTGGACGACACGCCAGACGATCTCGTGTTCGAGGTGCACAACGAAAAACTGTTCGGTGACAACGGCTACGGTTACCGCATTCTCGGAACGCGCGAGACCGTCGGCTCGTTCACGATCGGCGATCTGGACGAGCTGCACGCAGCTGCCTACAGGCCGGGGAACGTTGTGGTCGCGGCAGCGGGATCGATTGACCACGACCAGCTGCTGAACATTCTGGGTGAGACAGGCTGGCTGGACGTTCCCGCGGGGAGTATCGATTTCGCCGCGCCACCGCCGGTGTTTCAGTCACCCTCGTATACGCACGTCGAGCGGGCCGGTGCACAGACGCAACTGGTTTTTGGCAGCGAGGCGCCTGCGCACGGCGACGAGCGCAGATATGCGTTCTGTCTCATCAGCATGTTGCTGGGTGGCGGGATGAGCTCGCGACTGTTCCAGCATGTGCGCGAGGAGTTGGGACTGGCGTACGCCGTGCATACTTTCTCGTCGTTCTATTCGCGCGCGGGGATGCACGGGGTGTATGTTGGTACGTCACCAGAATCGGCTGACGAGGCCGCGGGCGCGGTAATCGCGGAGCTTGCGCGTATCGCGATCGATGGTGTTCCGGCGGATGAGCTCGTCGCCGCCAAACAGCAGTTGAAGGGTCAGATTACACTCTCGCTCGAGACACCGAGTGCGCGCATGTACCGCGCGGCCGGCCTCGAGCTGTATGAAGAACCGTTCCGCTCACTCGACGAGATGTTGTCGCTGGTAGATGCGATCGATGAGCAGACGGTATCGGAAGTTTGCTCTTCGTGTTTTCAGCCGTCCGGACAGACAGTAGTCAGCCTCGGACCTGCACCTCTAACAATTCTGTAATACGGCCATGAAGATCGGAGTCCCGAAGGAAATAAAGACTAACGAGAACCGCGTTGCGCTCGTGCCTGCTGGCGCAGAGGCTCTCGTATCGGCAGGTCACTCGGTGATGATCGAGAAGGGCGGCGGCGAGGGAAGCGGATTCCCCGACGAGATGTACACGTCGGTCGGCGCGACCATCGGTGCCGATGCTGATACCGTCTGGCGCCAGGCGGACATGATCATGAAGGTCAAGGAGCCCATCGCGGTGGAATGGCCGCGCATGAAGAAAGGCCAGGTGATCTTCACGTACTTCCATTTCGCGGCCGACGAGAAGCTTACGCGGGCGCACATGGACAGCGGGGCAATCTGCATCGCATACGAGACTGTGGAGCTCACGAACCGTGAACTGCCGCTTCTCACTCCGATGTCGGAAGTCGCAGGCCGCATGGCGGTTCAGGAAGGTGCCAAGTACCTCGAGAAGCTGTACGGCGGCCGCGGTGTGCTGTTGGGCGGCGTTCCGGGCGTGGCGCCGGCCAAGGTCGTGGTCATCGGTGGTGGCGTAGTCGGCGTCAATGCCGCCAAGATGGCTGCCGGACTCGGCGCCAAGGTAGCGGTGCTCGACGTGTCGCTGGAGCGCCTGCGCTACCTCTCCGACGTCATGCCCGCCAACGTGACGTTCATCTATTCCAACAGGCACAATCTCCTGGAACAGATCCGTACTGCCGACCTGGTCGTCGGAGGCGTTCTGATTCCCGGAGCCAAGGCGCCCAAGCTGGTCCGCCGCGAGGATCTCAAGACCATGCAGCAGGGCTCGGTGATCGCTGACGTTGCGATCGATCAGGGCGGCTGTTTCGAGACGAGCCATCCGACAACGCACGAGAATCCAACCTACGTGGTGGACGGTGTGATCCACTACGCAGTGGCCAACATGCCTGGTGGCGTGCCTCGCACCTCCACGCTGGCGCTCACCAATGCTACCTTCCCCTACGCTCTGCTTCTCGCGAATAAGGGTTGGAAGCAGGCGCTTCGCGATAATGCCGCGTTGCGAAAGGGCCTCAATATCGTCGAGGGCAAGGTCACCTATCCTGGTGTGGCCGAAGCTTTCGGAATGCCGTTATCCGATCCGGACACGTTCATCAAGTAGTCCGGTACCACCCTCGTAACTTGTAGGAAAGCACGCATGCGCTGGCCGTTCTTCAAAGGTGGGTCCTTCTTCCCGGCGACCGGGATCGCCGTGGACCTCGGGACCGCGAACACTCTTGTTTATGTAAAGGGTGAAGGGATCGTTCTGAACGAGCCCTCCGTCGTGGCGCTCGATCGCGAAACCAAGAAGGTGAAGGGCGTTGGTCTGGAGGCCAAGCGCATGCTCGGACGGACGCCGGAGAACGTGCTGGCAGTCCGTCCCATGAAGGACGGCGTCATCGCCGACTTCGACGTCACCGAGAAGATGCTGCGCTATTTCCTTGCGCTCATCATCGAAAACCACGTTTTCCGCGTCAAGCCGCGCGTGATCGTCTGCGTCCCTTCGGGGATCACGGAGGTCGAGAAGCGCGCGGTTCGTGACTCCGCGCTCGGTGCAGGCGCCAAGGAAGTGATGATGGTCGCCGAGCCGATGGCGGCAGCGATCGGTGTGGGGCTGCCGGTCGACACGCCAACAGGCAACATGGTCATCGATATCGGCGGCGGAACTACTGAAATTGCAGTAATTGCGCTTTCGGGCATCGTCAGCGACACGTCGATCCGCACCGGCGGCGACGAGCTGGATCAGGCGATTCTCCAGTTCATGCGCAAGAATCACAGCCTGCTGATCGGCGAGGCGACTGCCGAGCAGGTGAAGATTCAGATCGGCTCCGCCCATCCGGTCGGCGACGAGCGCGAGATGGACGTGAAGGGACGCGATCTCGTGTCGGGAATCCCCAAGACCGTACGCGTCCACTCGTCCGAGATCCGCGAGGCGGTGCAGGAGCCAATTCAGCAGATCGTGGATGCTGTGCGTCGCGCTCTCGAGATCACGCCACCGGAACTCGCGGCCGACATCGTCGATCGTGGTATCGTGATGACAGGCGGCGGCGCACTGATTCGTGGCCTCGATGTTCTACTTGCTCAGGAAACCGGCCTTTCAATTCATGTTGACGAAGATCCGCTGACGTGCGTCGTGCGCGGTACCGGCCGGATCCTCGACGACGAAGAAAAGTACTGGTCGGTTCTCTCGCCCTGAGGTAGAGGGTGGCGCGCCTCGGACGCTCGAACAATCGGATCGATAGCACCGTACTCGTAATCTGCGCGGTTCTCTCGCTGATCGCGCTCGTCCTCCCGACACAGGTGCGCGAACCAATCGCGAGCGGCCTCCGGCGCAGCATACTGGCTCCGTTGCTCAGGTTGCAGCAGAGCGCGGAGGAGAGCCGCCGCGCCCTGACAATGCACGACTCCGTGGTATCGCGGCGCGATTCGATCGCGCTCCGCGAAATGGGTGTGGGGGCCCTGGAAACCGAGAATGCGCGGTTACGCGAGATTCTGGGACTCGGCAGCCGCCTAAAATGGGGGTTTGTCCCGGCCGAGGCACTGCACGGCCGCGGGGTACGCGATGAATTTGGCGTGACGCTGAGCGCGGGCTCACGCGCTGGTGTGCTGAAGCTGAGCCCCGTCGTCGCGCCCGAAGGTCTCGTCGGCGTCGTCGATAACGTGGATCCGATGATCAGCCACGCGATGGTGTGGACTCATCCGGACTTTCGCGTAAGCGCGATGTCCGAGGACGCCTCCGCGTTTGGAATCGTGCAGCCACATCTCGAGTCAGGTGCGGGGCGCTATCTCATGGAAATGCGCGGAGTTCCGTTCCGCACCTCAATCAAGCCGGGAACGATGGTGGTGAGCTCGGGACTCGGCGGCGTCTACCCGCGCGGCATTCCGATCGGACGCGTCATAGGCGAGACGAAGACTGCCGAAACGTGGGCTCGCACGTATCTCATCCGCCCAGCCGTCTTTCCGGCTGACGTTTATGCAGTGATGATACTTCGCCCCGACCGCGCCACGGCTGGCGTGGATAACGTCTGGGCTGTCGGCACGATCGCAGACTCGTCCGTCCGGAAGGTCGTGGCTGCAGGTGACTCGCTCGCACGCACTGCCGCGCTCGCCGAGGCAACGGCGCGTCAGGCGGTACAGGATTCCATCACTCGTGACAGCCTGCGACGCGCGGGAGTCCCGGAGCAGAGCATCGTTCCGCCGGATAGTCTTGCAAAGGCGCGGCGTCCAATTCTGCGCCGCGACAGCGTCCGGGTCGATACCACGCACCGGGATACGTCGCGTCGCGCACCTGCACGACGCGACTCCGTCCCAGCCCCGCACAATCCATGACGGCTACCATGACGGCTACAGCATGACGATAACTGGAGTCTTCCGGGCAGTCATCACGTTTGCTGTGCTGGTACTGTTGCACTTCACGCTCCGTCCGTTGCTTGGCTGGCGCGCGCCGATCGACTTTCTGCTGCTCGCCGTTCTTACCGCGGCGGTGCGGGTTCGCCCCGCGGGCGCGGTGCTCATTGGGTTCACTGTCGGCATGGTCGCGGACTCGCTGTCGCCGGACACGCTCGGAGCAGGCGCGCTGGCCATGATCTTCGTCGCCTATCTTGCGTCGTGGCTCAAGGCTGTGTTTTTTGCGGACAGCCTGCCGCTCAACGCCATGTTTTTCTTTGCAGGCAAGTGGCTCTTCGATATCGTTTATTTTATCGCGGAGCATCGGCTTTCCGGAATCGATCTCGTGCAGCAACTTGTTCTCTGGTCTCCGTTGTCGGCTGCTGCGACGGCGCTTGCGGGCGTCCTATTTCTGATCGTGACGCGTCCATTTCTGGAGCCAGTGCCAGGGTGAGCGTTCATCCGAACGACATTGCCCGCCGCTCACGCGTAGCGAAGGCCGGGCTCGCTGTGGTCATCCTTTCGTTGATGGGCGCGTTCTTCAACGCACAGGTGCTCCAGCACGACCGCTACAAGCTGCAGTCGCAGGAGAATCGTCTCCGCGCGCTGCCACTGGCTGCGCCGCGAGGCATCATCTACGACAGGTTCGGCAACATCATCGCCGAGAACCTGCCGGGTTACGCCGTGTCGATCGCGCCGGTTAACAGCGACTCGCTCAAGTCATCGCTGGAACATCTTTCCAGCGTCATATCGCTCTCGCCGGATCAAATCGACGCCGCATTGCGGCGCTACCGACGTGATCCCAATCGCCCGACGCTGATAATGTCGGACGCATCGATGAGCGTGGTATCGGTGCTCGAAGAGCATCGCATCAACTTCCCGCGCCTCATCATCCAGTCGGTACCCAAGCGGTTCTATCCCGATGGACCCGCCGTTGCGTCGTTCGTCGGCTACACCGGCGAAGTCACGGATGCGGATCTCAATTCGCCGGCGTACGAGGGGTACAAGCCGGGCCAGCTCGTCGGCAAGGGCGGCATCGAGAAGGAATACGAAAAGGTTCTGCGTGGGCGCGAGGGTGTCCGCTATGACGAAGTCGATGCGCGCGGACGCCAGGTGCGTCAGGCAACGCCGCGGCTCGATCTCAATCCGGAGCCCGGCCCGGCGCTGCATACCAACATCGACCTCGATCTGCAGCGGTACGTCGCTGGCGTGTTCGGCGATTCGCTGGTGGGCGGCGCGATCGCGCTGGATCCGCGCGATGGCGGCGTGCTCGCGTTGTATAGTGCGCCAAGCTATGACGTCAACAAGTTCACCGGCGGCATACCGGCCGACTACTGGAAGGGATTGCTGGCGGATGATCGGCGCCCGCTCGTGAACAAGGTGACTCAGGGCCGTTATCCTCCAGGCTCGACATTCAAGCTCGCCACCGCCGTCACCGGTCTGGAGGACGGGCTCGTTACGCTGGACGAGCATATGCCGGTACCGTGCACCGGTGGTTTTCAGTACGGCAACAGGTACTTCAAGTGCTGGGACAAGAAAGGTCACGGCAGCATATCGCTGGCTCGCGCGATCGAGGTGTCGTGCGACGTTTACTTCTACCAGCTCGGGTTGAAGATCGGTCTGTCGCGC
This sequence comes from Gemmatimonadota bacterium, assembly GCA_027307165.1. Lineage (GTDB taxonomy): Bacteria > Gemmatimonadota > Gemmatimonadetes > Gemmatimonadales > Gemmatimonadaceae > Fen-1247. The sequence goes on from DAHUXM010000021.1 coordinate 316,965, forward strand.
ATGATCGCGGGCGGCATCTCGCTCGGCCTGCGCGACAAGAGCGGTATCGATCTTCCGGATGAGAAGCGCGCGCTGTGGCCATACGCGGTGGACTACTACAACAAGACGTACGGCGCGCGTGGCTGGAGCAATGCCGTGACGCTCAACCTTTCGATTGGCCAGGGCGAGAATTCGCAGACTGTTGTGAACATGGCGAAGTTCTACGCCGCGCTCGCGACCGACGGCAAGGCACCGACGCCTGAGATCGTGAAGCGCGCTCCGGTCAGAACTCAGATATTCAAGCTCGATCAACAGCAGATGGACGGGCTTCGCACGGCGCTCGCCGGCGTCATTGGCCAGGGAACCGCGCAGTCGGCGCGCATTCAGGGAATAATGCTCGCGGGCAAGACGGGAACCGCTCAGACTGGCAAGCGAGTCAACGGGGTCGAGCTCAACCACGCTTGGTTCGTAGGTTTCGCACCAGCCGACAAGCCCACGATCGTCGTGGCGGTGATGCTCGAATACGGTGGACACGGTGGCCGCGCAGCTCACGTCGCGTCCTCCATCATAGCCCACTATCTCAAGGTCGCACCTGTGACAGCCGTTCAGTCGGAGGGTTGATGTTCAGAAATACACTCACCGACTACCCACTGGCGGCGACGGCAATTGCGCTTTCGCTCTTCGGCGTTGCGATCGTGTATTCCGCTGGACAGACTGACATACCGACTTACGTCGCTCCGCTCTGGAAATCGCAGTTGATGTGGCTCTGCCTGGGCGTGTTGTGCGCATGGGGCATCGGCAACTCGTCGGTGAGATTGATCGAGTGGGTCACTTGGCCGGCATATCTGCTCACCCTGCTCACGCTGGCATCGCTGCTCGTGCTCGGCACGGGGACGGGCGCCAACGGTCACATGCGTAGCTGGCTGGCGATCGGTGGTCATCGGCTGGGTCAACCAGCCGAGCTTGCAAAGATCATCGTCGTGCTGATGCTAGCGAAGGTGCTCGCAGAGCGAAGAGAGGCGCCCAAGTCACTGCTGGAGTTATGGAAGCCGGGACTGGTTGTCGGTGTGCCGTTCGCCATGATCATGCTGCAACCCGACCTCGGTTCGGCGATCGTATTCGTCGGAATCTTTTTCGGAATGTTGTTCTGGTCCGGCGTACCGTGGCCCTTGCTGGTGCTGCTGGCGAGTCCGGTAGTGAGCCTCGTGCTGTCCTTCAGTACGGGATTGTGGGGCGCATGGTTCCTCGTTCTGATCGCGCTTGTGCTGTGGTACAAACCGTATCTGCTCGAAGGGATTGTGCTCGTCGTTGCGAACGTCGTGACCGGCGTCATTGCGCCCATACTCTGGGAAAAACTCGCACCGTATCAGCAGAACCGGCTCAAGGTGTTTCTTGATCCGTCGGCTGATCCGCGCGCCTCTGGCTATCACGTACTGCAATCGAAGATCGCGATCGGATCGGGGGGCCTGCTCGGTAACGGATTTACGCTCGGCACCCAGAAACGAAGCGGCTTCCTGCCCGAGCAGCACACCGACTTTATTTTCGCGGTGGTAGGCGAGGAGCTCGGGTTCATCGGAGTCGCGCTGGCGCTGGCGCTGTTCCTGGCCCTCCTGCTTCGCGCGACGCGGATCGCATCGCGGGCCAACGATTCATTCGGCAGCCTCGCCGCGTTCGGGCTCATGTCGTGCTGGCTGGTGCACGTCGTCGTCAACATCGGGATGACGCTCAACCTCATGCCGATTACCGGAATCCCGTTGCCATTCTTCAGCTACGGCGGCTCGTTCATGCTGGCGAGCTGGCTGGGCGTCGGGGTGTTGCTGCGTATTTCCGGCGAGGGCAGGGGGCACGCCGGGGCGCTGCTGTCGTAATCGGAAGCTGGCTCGTGTCGCGTCCGGTCATGCGCGACGGGTTGTGGTTGTGTTCCGCCGAATCCGATTGCGGGTAAAGGGGTCGGGGGTGCGCGACGGGTTGTGGTTGTGTTCCGCCGAACCCGATTGCGGGTAAAGGGGTCGGGGGTGCGCGACGGGGTTGTCGTTGTGTATCACCGAATCCGATTGCGGGTAAAGGGGCCAGGCGCGGAAGAATCCGCGCCCTACGCGTGCGTATCAATTCGGCGCAATATTCTGGACATGGCGGTCGGTGATCGCTTTGACCAACGTTCGTCGTCTAGTCCATGGTTGGTGCATGCGGAAATTCTATTCGCGCGTGCATCCGCGCTGGCGAGCGTACGACTATGCGCAGCCAGGTGTGTATTTCGTGACGGCCGTATCGCACGGGCGAGATCCGATATTTGGCGTGCCAACGTCACGTGGAATCGTGCTCACGCGTGCCGGACACGTTGTTGATCGCTGCTGGCTGCGGGTGCCAGAACAGTTTGAAGGCGTGACAGTCGACCGGTTCGTAGTGATGCCTGACCACGTTCACGCGATCGTCGTTCTGTTATGTACACCCGCCCGCACGGCGAGTCTAAGTGAAGTGGTCGCTTGGACCAAGCGACGGGCGTCGCTCGATATTCATGCAGGGATACGGGCCCAGACGGCACCAATCTGGCAGCGGAGTTTTCACGACCGCATTATTCGCAATACCGCCGCCCTGGACCAAGTCCGCAAATACATCGCGGCGAATCCGTCGCGCGCCTGGAACGCCATCGCTGCCCAGTCGTCGCGCCGAATTGATACGCACGCGTAGGGCGCGGATTCTTCCGCGCCTGGCCCCTTTACCCGCAATCGGATTCGGTGATACACAACCACAACCCCGTCACCCTACCCGTGGCCCCTTTACCCGCAATCGGATTCGGTGATACACAACGCCAACCCCGTCGCGCACCCACGACCCCTTTACCCGCAATCGGATTCGGTGATACACAACGCCAACCCCGTCGCGCACCCACGACCCCTTTACCCGCAATCGGGTTCGGCGGAACACAACCACAACCCGTCGCGCACCCCTGGCCCCTTTACCCGCAATCGGATTCGGTGAAACACTACGGCAACCTGCACGGACCCGCATCCCGGAACGACGCCTTTCCACGGAACCCGGTTGCTGCCGGCGCCAGCGTCACACTCCCAGCGCTGGAAACCTCGCGACGTTCGTCTCGCGCACGATCTCGTACACGGCGTCGAATACCGTCTCGACGTTGGGCTTGGACCAGTAGTCGCCGTCCCGTCCGTACGCAGCGCGATGTGCGGCCGCCGAGAGCGTACGTGGCGCCGCATCGAGCCAGTAGAATCCGCCCTGCCGTTCCAGCACTTCCTGCATCATGTATGCAGTCGCGCCACCGGGGACATCCTCGTCCAGGAACAGCACCTTGTTCGTCTTCTTGAGTGATTCGACGATCACACCGTTGATGTCGAAGGGAAGCAGCGACTGTACGTCGATCACTTCCACGCTCACGCCGGCGTTGTCCTCGAGCAGACGCGCAGCGTCAAGCGCGATCTTGCAGCACGCGCCGTAGGTAACTACCGTGACGTCGGAGCCCTCGCGCAGTATCTCGGGCACTCCGAGCGGCAGCGTGAACGTTCCGATGTTGGATGGAAGCTTTTCCTTCACGCGGTATGCGTTGAGCACCTCGACCACGATCGCCGGATCATCTCCCTGGAGCAGGGTGTTGTAGAACCCGGCAGCACGTGTCATGTCGCGCGGGACGAGAATGTACATTCCGCGAAGCGTGCCCAGCATCATGGCCATAGGCGAGCCGGAATGCCACACACCTACGAGACGGTGGCCACGCGTGCGCACTATCACGGGGGCCTTCTGCCCACCACGCGTGCGGTAGCGTAGCGTCGCAAGGTCGTCCGACATTACCTGAAGTGCGTACAGCAGATAGTCGAGGTACTGGATCTCCGCGATCGGCCGCAGGCCGCGCATGGCCATGCCTATCGCCTGACCGATGATCGTGCATTCGCGAATCCCCGTATCTCCCACGCGCAACTCGCCGTAGCGAGCCTGCAGATCGACGAATCCCTGATTCACGTCACCGAGCTTGCCGACATCCTCACCGAACGCTATGACGCGAGGGTCGCGTTTGAGCGCCGCGTCGAAACAGGCATTGAGCACCATGTAGCCGTCGATGTCGGGTGCATCGTCTGGATAGTTCGGTGCTTCTATCTTCACTGCCATCGCCGATTCGGTGGATTCCGAATACAGCTCCGCGTGATAGCGGTCGTTCATCAGAGTTTCCTGAGCACGCTTCCACTCGATCAGTGGCTCCGCAAGCGATGGCGTGTCGCGCAAGGCGACGATCGCTTCGTGTGCTGCGGCCGCGATCTCGCGTCGCAATGGTGTGGAGCGAGCCGCAAGATCCTTCGCAATCGTGGCGAGTGTCGTCGCGGACGCATCCGGTGCGTTCGCGGCGGCTGCCGTCACCAGAGCGTGCAGCTCGTCCTTCTCGGCGTTGATCGGCGACTGGTACGCCCGCCACGCCTCATCACGTCCCGCGCGCGCCTGATCCGTCGCACGCTCCTGCAGCGCGTCCATCTCAACTGCGGTTGCGATCTTCTCCTTGATGATCCACTCCCGAAAGCGCGCGATGCCGTCGTGATCCTTCTCCCACTTGAGCCGCTCCGGTGACTTGTAGCGCTCATGGCTGCCCGAGGTAGAGTGGCCGTGCGGTTGCGTCATCTCGATGACGTGAACGACAGCGGGGACGTGGCCGCGGCGAACGATGTTGGCCGTGCGTTGGAAGGTCTCGACGAGCGCCGGATAATCCCAGCCGCGAACGACCTCGAGCTCGAAGCCCTTCTTCTCGGATGTTCGCTTGAACCCCTGCAGCAACTCGGAAATGCTCCCCTTGGTCACCTGCATGTCGTTGGGAACCGATATGCCGTACCAGTCGTCCCATACGGACAGAAGCATGGGGACCTGCAACACGCCCGCGGCGTTCACGGCTTCCCAGAAGACTCCCTCCGCGCACGACGCATTGCCGATGGTGCCGAATGCGATCTCGTTGCCGTTGTGCGAGAACTGGGTGAACTGGTGCAGCTCCTTCAGATTGCGATACAGCTTGGATGCGTACGCGAGTCCGAGGAGGCGCGGCATCTGCGAGCCGGTGGGCGAGCTGTCAGCGGATGACTGGTACTGCTCAGTGAGGTTCTTCCACCGCCCCTGGCCGTCGAGCATGCGTGTGCCGAAGTGCGCATTCATCCCGCGGCCACCCGATGCCGGATCGGCGGAGATGTCGGCGTGTGCGTAGAGCTGCGCGAAGAACTGTTGAACTGTGAGCAGGCCGAGTGCGAACATCAGCGTCTGATCGCGATAGTAGCCCGACCTGATGTCGCCCGGCTCGAAGGATCTGGCCAGCGCGACCTGCGCGACTTCCTTTCCATCGCCGAAAATTCCGAACATCGCCCTGCCGAGCATCACTTCGCCGCGAGCCAGCGTGCTCACCTGGCGGCTCGTGTACGCGATTTCGTAATCCTTCAATACGCCGGTGCGATCCGCCTTGTCGGCTTTCACAGCCCTGGTCGCGATCGCCGCGCCGCCATCTTTGACTTTGCTCAACAGTGCTCCGATTTTGTCTGCTTACGCCTGTCACAGGAGTTCCGGGAGCCCTAAAGCGCCCCTGCCTGGGAATATCGCCAGATTGAACGACACACCCGGCAGCGAGCAATTTAGCCAGCCGCGTTCCATTTTTTGCATCCGGGGCTCGCGCCCGTCACGAATCTCACATCTGGAGGGCCGTAACTCGTTGTAATGCTTGGATTTCGGGCCTCCAGCCTCTAAATTTATCAGGTTATGGTACGAGTCGCCCGGGTCCAGCCAGATAGCGTCGCCGCGGAGCTTGGAATTGTTCCGGGGACGGAGATTCTGAGCGTCGATGGGCGTGCCATTGCCGACTTCCTCGATTGGGAATTTCTATCCGCCGAGGATGAAGTCACGATCGAGGTGAGGCAGCCCGACGGAGAGACGGTCATCTTCGAAGTGGAGCGGCCGGAGCTCGAGCCGTGGGGCATCATGCTCGAGCCACCGCGCGTCCGTCAGTGCGCCAACCGCTGCGAGTTCTGTTTCATCGAAGGACTCCCGACGGGCCTCCGCAAGCCGCTGTATCTGCGCGATGACGACTATCGACTGTCGTTCGCGTACGGCAACTTCGCGACGCTCTCGAACGTCAAGGAGCGCGACATCAAGCGCATTCTCGAATACCGTCTGTCGCCACTCTACGTATCGGTCCACGCGACCAACTGGGAAACGCGCAAGGTAGTTCTCAACAACCCCAAGGTACCGAACATCATCGAGCAGCTCACGCGCCTCGGGGAAGGTGGAATACAGTTCCACTGTCAGATGGTCGTGGTTCCGGGACTGAACGACGGCGCGGTGCTCGAAGAGTCGCTCCAGGATCTCTGGAACATGGGCGACTCCGTCATCTCTGCCGCCGTGATCCCCGTGGGACTCACGCAGTTCTCGCATCTGTACACCGGAAAGTCGATGGACCGTGACACTGCTCGCGGTCTGCTCGAGCACGTCGAGCGCTGGAGCGAGCGCGGAATGCGCGAGCGCGGGATGTCTTGGGTTGTGGGCTCGGACGAGCTGTACCTGCTGGCCGAGCGCGAGCTTCCCGGCGAGGAGCACTATGGAGATTTTGCGCAGATAGAAAACGGAATCGGATCTGTCGCGCTGCTCCGCGTTCGCGTTCGCGACGGGCTGTCACAGCTACCGTCCATGCCGGGCCGGCGTATCGGCGTCGTGACGGGCGTATCGATGGGAGCTCTGATGCCGCCGCTGCTCGACCAGCTCACACGAGCCACGGGCGCGCACTTCGAGCTGATCGTCGCGGAGAATTCACTGTTCGGACCAACCACCACGGCGTCGGGCTTGCTCGTCGGCGCTGACATTCGGCGCTCCCTCGCTGACCGGCACGACCTCGACCTGGCGCTAATCCCCGCCGAAACAATCAACGAAGACGGAATTTTTCTGGACGACGCCTCATTCATCGCTGTTCGCGAATCGCTACCCATGCCTGTATTTCCCTCGTACGACTTCATCGACGTTCTCGCGTCCGAGCCGAGCGGGGTTGCAGCGTGAGCGGTACTCCCGTCGTCGCGATCATCGGACGCCCCAACGTCGGCAAATCTGCTCTCTTCAACCGAATCGTCGGTGGAAACACCGCGATCGTAAGTGACGAGGCCGGCACGACGCGCGATCGTCACTTCGGACGCGCCGAATGGAATGGCCGATCGTTCTGGCTCGTCGACACAGGCGGCCTGCCGGAGAATACGCGCGAGGCGATCGACGGTGAGATTCGCAAGCAGGTTCTCGAGGCAATCGCCGAAGCTGACCTGTTGGCATTCGTGGTCGATGCACAGGTTGGGGTGCATCCCAACGACGCGAAAGTCCTCGACCTGCTGCGTGAATCCGGGAAGCCCTGGGTGGTCATCGCGAACAAGGTCGACGATCCCGCCAGCGCCGACTTCTACGAGTTCTACAGACTCGGGGCAGGCGAGCCGATCCCGGTTTCAGCGACGAACGGCAAGGGATCGGGAGATCTCCTCGACGCAATCACCGAACTACTTCCGGAGACTACCGAAGAGGAGACCGACGCAATCCGCGTTGCAGTTGTGGGTCGTCCGAACGTCGGGAAGTCTTCGCTCGTGAACCGCATGCTCGGCGAACAGCGTCTCGTCGTTTCGGAAGTCGCTGGCACTACCAGGGACGCCATCGACACGCCGTTCAGGTATCACGGCCGCGATTTCGTCTTCATCGACACCGCTGGTCTGCGGCGTCAGGCAAAGATCGACGACGGTATCGAGTTCTATTCGTCGCTCCGGACGCGCCGCGCGATCGAGCGCGCCGATGTGTGCATCCTCGTGATCGATGCGGTCGAAGGTCTGCACAACCAGGATCTCAAGATCGCGACGATGGCGTGGGATTCCGGCCGCGGATTGATCGTGGTCGTGAACAAGTGGGATCTGAAGGAGAAGGAGAACAACACTGCCGCGAAGTTCGAGAAGGACATCGTCGAGAAAGTGCCGTATCTCGGCTTCGTTCCCTTCGTATTCACTTCCGCGCTCACCGGACAGCGGGTAACGAAGCTGTTCGACCTCGTTCTTCAGGTCGAGGCCGAGCGCGAAAAGAGAATCTCGACCTCCGACATAAACGAAACGTTGCAGAGCCTCCTCGCGCGCCGACAGCCGCCACAGGCAGCGGGTCGCGAGATCAAATTGAACTACGCTACGCAGGTGGAAACGTCACCGCCGACGATCGCGGTGTTCGGTAATCATCCCGAGCTGGTACAGGAGCATTACATACGCTTTCTGCACAATGGATTCAGAGCGGCCTACGGATTCACCGGCAATCCGCTCAACATCGTCCTGCGGCGTAAATCGGCGTAGATGGGTTCCATCCATCTTCCGGTAGTCGTCGCGATAGTGATCGCATACGTCGCCGGCTCGATTCCGTCCGCGTACCTGGCGGGGAAGTGGCGCGGTATCGATCTGCGGCAACATGGTTCCGGGAATCTTGGTGCGACCAACGTCGTGCGCGTGCTCGGCATTCGCATCGGCGCGGTGGTGTTCATCGTCGATTCGTTGAAGGGGTTTCTTCCGGTGTTCTTTCTGCCGGCGCTCACGGGCGCCGCTCAGCCGGAGCTGATCAGCCTTGCAGTGGGTGGCGCAGCGATCATCGGTCACGTGCGTCCGGTCTTTCTGCTTGGCCAGAAGGGCGGGAAAGGAGTTGCGACCGCTGGCGGTGTGTTTCTGGGCGTTGCGTGGCTGCCGGCAATCGTGGCGTTCGCCGTGTGGATTGTCGTGTTCGCGACGTCTCGCTACGTGAGTGTCGCATCACTCAGCGCCGCTCTCGCACTGCCGTTCGCTTTCTTCTTCAGCGGTGTCGCGATCTCGGATCCGTTCTTCATCGCCTCGATCATCGTCGCACTGTTCGTGTTCTTCACGCATCGCGCCAACATCGGGCGACTGCGACGTGGCGAGGAGCATCGTTTCAAGAGCGCGAGCGGCGACGGTGTCGCCCAGCAACCGCCCCGCGTAACGTGACGAGCACAACGTGACAGGGGCGTCGCGATGAAATGCGCGGTGCTCGGTGCCGGAGCATGGGGTGCGGCGCTTGCCGACCGCCTGGCGCGGAATGCCCACGACGTGCGTCTGTGGGCATATGAGCCTGACGTTGCGCAGTCAGTGAACGACACGCATCGCAATCGCTTTCTCGCGGGCGTGGAGATGTCTCCCTCGATCGTCGCATCGACCGAGATGAAGGATGTCGTGGGCGGCGCGCAGTTCGTCGTGCTCGTCGCCCCTTCGCACGTAACGCGAGCGGTCGCCGAAGCAGCGCAGCCGTACCTGTCGCGTGATGCGATTGTCGTCGTGGCGTCCAAGGGAATCGAGCAACATTCGCTCGCGCGCATGACGGAAATCGCGGCAGACGTATTCGGTCGATCCGGCGCCGTGGCGCTCTCGGGTCCTACCTTTGCCGCCGAGGTGGCCCGGAACCAACCGACTGCTATTGTGGCGGCTTGTACCGAGCGGGCGCCTGCGGAGCAGGTTCAGCAACTCTTCCACGGACCGGCATTCCGGGTGTATACGCAGCACGACGTCGTGGGCGTCGAGCTGGGCGGTGCGGTAAAAAACGTGATGGCCGTCGCGACCGGGATCGCCGAGGGACTGGGCCTGGGATTCAACGCGCGCGCTGCTCTGATCACGAGAGGACTCGCCGAGATGACGCGGCTTGGTGTCGCGCTTGGCGCCGATCCTGCTACATTTGCCGGACTCGCCGGCATGGGTGATCTGGTGCTCACATGCACCGGGCAGCTGAGTCGCAACCGCTCGCTGGGCGTCGAAATCGGTAGCGGCAAGACTCTGGATGAGGCACTTGTCGGCCGCGACACAGTGGCGGAGGGCGTTATCACGACGCGGTCGGCCAGGGAGCTTGCCGAACGCGCTGGAGTGGACATGCCGATCGTGGAAGCGGTCTTCTCCGTCCTGTTCGACGGTCAGGCACCGCGTGACGCGATCGTCGATCTGATGAACCGGGATCCGCGCGCCGAGCGCGACGAGTGAAGGGAGAAACCGTGGCTACGATACCAGTCCGTGAGTTCTTCTCGATCGGTGACGTGTGCGATCTTACCGATCTCAAACCGCACGTTCTTCGCTACTGGGAAAGTCAGTTCCGCTTTCTCCATCCCGCAAAGAACCGCTCCGGCAACCGCGTGTACCAGCGCCGCGAGGTCGAGCTGATCATGCTGGTAAAGGAACTGCTCTACGTCGACAAGTACACCATCGAAGGCGCGCGTGCGCGCGTCGATGAATACAGGAAGAACGGCGCTCTCAAGGCTGCAACGCGCGATGCACTCGCATCCGGCAGCGTCGATGCGCTGGAGCGCGATCTCATGTGGATAGTCAGCGCGCTCGACGGCGTCGACGTCGAAGAGTCCGCGGGCGAGCAGGATGAAGAGGTCGCAGAGTGATCGACCGAACCGATACGCCGGAAGTGACTGGGGTGGCAGTGTGCATCCTGCCGGCGTTCGATGCGGATGCAACGGTTGCGTCCGTCGTCGCGTCGGTGCGCCGGCACATGGGCGCCGTGTTCGTGCTCGGCGTGGATGACGGCTCGCTCGACGCGACGCGCTCGGTGCTCAAGCGTGCGTGCGATCATGTCATCTGCTTCGACTCCAATCGTGGCAAGGGCGCTGCGTTGCGCGCCGCGTTCGCACATGCCGCCGAGCACTTTCCGCGGAGTCAGGTCGTCACGCTCGACGCGGATGGCCAACACGACCCGGCGTTCGCTCCGCGCCTGCTCGCGGCGCTCGACCTCGCCGACATCGTGATCGGGACGCGCGAGATCGGTCTGCCGTCCGTTCCTCCGCACCGCCGCATCGCCAACTTCGTATCGACTGCGGCGACGCGCGCAGTTACGCGGTTGCGTCTCACCGACAGCCAGTCGGGCTTCCGCGCATTCCGTCCCGAGGTGGTTGCCGCGATCGAAGCGCAGGGCGATCGGTACGAGTACGAAACCGATTTCATCGTACGCGCGTCGCACCGCGGTTATCGCATCGCCGAGGTATCCGTTCCGACGATATACGGGCCGCCGAGTCATTTCCGCGAGCTGGTCGACAGCTGGCGCGTTGCGCGCGTCCTGTGGAGCCATCGTGCTTCTGCTTTCCGTTCCTGATGTCATCAATCACGTGAAGACTCTGTGAAGATCCTTTGCAGCAACGACGACGGCGTATTCGCCGCCGGGCTCGATGTACTCGTTCGCGCAGCGTCGCAGCTTGGGGACGTAACCGTGGTCGCACCCGATCGCGAGCAGAGTGCAACAAGCCACTCGCTCACACTGCATCGTCCGTTGCGTCCCGTTCATCTCCCTGACGGACGCTATCAGGTCGACGGTACGCCCACCGATTGCGTGATGCTCGCCATCGAAGGATTGATGCCCGACCGGCCCGACTGGGTGTTGAGCGGAATCAATCACGGCATGAACATGGGCGAGGACGTGCTGTATTCCGGAACCGTTGCCGCAGCGATGGAAGGTCTCGTGCTCGGCGTTCCGTCGATCGCATTGTCGTTTGCGGGTGGCGAGATGCGATCCGAGGCGGAGAAGCTCGAGATGCACATGCCGGCGGTCGTCGATCTGCTGCGCGAGCTCATCTCTCTCGACGTGCCGAGCACTACGCTGTTCAACGTCAATCTTCCGCCCGTGTTCGGGTCGGATGTGAAGGGAGTCAAGCTTACGCGGCTCGGGCGGCGTCAGTACACCAATTCGATTCGCCCGATGAGCGATCCGTGGGGGCGGCCGCTGTACTGGATCGGAGCCGGCGCCATGTCGTGGACCGGCGGCGAGGATTCGGACTACCGCGCCGTCGAGGAAGGCTACATATCAGTGACACCACTTCACCTCGACCTGACCAATAACCCGATGATAGAATCCGCGGAGAGTTGGTGGCGCCGGTAGCCGAAACCGAATACCTCGGCGCTCGACGACATCTTGTGCAGCTGCTGCAGGAGCAGGGCATTCGCGACCTGGCGGTTCTGCACGCGATCGACGAGGTCCCTCGCCACAGATTCGTCCCGACCGGCGTTCGGCACCGCGCCTACGAGGACTCGTCGCTCCCCATCGGGAGTGGCCAGACGATCTCGCAGCCTAGTATTCACGCGCGCTATCTGGAGCTGTTGCACCTGACCGGCGAGGAGCGGGTACTGGAGATAGGCACGGGCTCCGGCTACCAGACCGCGCTTCTCGCACGAATGGTTGCACAGGTGTTTTCCGTGGAGCGGATTGGTGCGCTCCTGGACCGGGCTCGTGACGTTCTGTGCGAGATCGGCGTCCGCAACGTATCCTTCCTGTTGGGAGATGGAACGCTGGGTTGGCGGCAATACGGTCCTTACGACGCGATTCTGGTAAGCGCCGCCGCTCCGACGGTTCCACCCGCATACGTGGAGCAGCTTGCCGAGGGCGGTCGTCTTCTGATCCCGCTCGGCGAGCGTGAGGAGCAGGTCCTCAACGTAATAACTCGGCGCGGCGACGCGCTGGAGCAGGTGGAGGCGGGCCCTGTGCGGTTCGTGCCCCTGCTGGGCAAAGAGAGTTGGGAGAGTTAACTTGGCCGGAATGCTTCCACCATTCGTGCCGCCTGCGGCGCGTGTCTCGAGCGAGACGCTTCCTCTGATCACGGAATTCGTGGTCGACCGTATCGAACACTCGTTCGAAAGTTCGTTCAACCTGTCGACCGGGTCGGGCGCCGTGGCGACGGCGACGCTCCCGTCGATCGACGAATTCGTCCTGCACGAGCCAGAATCGGCGCAGCATGCCGATGATGAATTCATGCAGCGTACTTCGCGCAGTCCATGGGGGACCTACGAGGCCGAGCATGAGGCCGATCACGGGGCCCCGTTACCGGCCACGCCGGCAGCGGCGCTGGAGCCGGACCTCCTCCCGATCGACGACCATCACGCGCCCGCGTCCGGATCGCAGGAAGCGATTGTAAACGAGATGGCAGAGCCGGCCGATGCGTGGGCCGCAACTGCCGGCAGCGGCTCCGAGCCGACGGCCAGCACGACGCCAGGCGCGGGATCGGGCGGGCAGGCGGCACACCCATCTCCGGTGGCGCCGGAGGTCTGGGTATCCGAGGAACGGGACGCCTTCGACTGGCATGCAGTCGCCAATCTCACGGTACCGCCGGCAGAGGAGCAACGCGCCGCGGAGGAGTGGTCGTCCACCGAGTGGGACAGGTCGAGCGGATCGATGCAGGACCACATTGCGGCGCAACTGGCGCAGGTCTCGCGTCGCGTGCGCTCCGGCGAGCTCGAGGTGCGTGGCAGCAAGCAGATGGGGCCGGAGGCCGCCCTCGTGGCCGCGCTTGCTGCACTGCTCTCGGAGCAGGGCAGGAAGTAGCTCAGGCCGCGTCTCGCGGCGCCCCCGCCGCGCGATTTTGATGTAGCGCGGTGCACCGCGCCACATCGCTTTTCATCGGCTCAGCGCACCTTGCCGGATGCGCACTTGCCCACTCGGCGCCGAGGAGCCTATTGTATGTCTATGGCAGTCGTTCTCGACACAGGCCACAAGCACTGGACCGCGGCTGATCGGCAGGAGATTCCGGACGACCGGAACCGGTACGAGATCATCGACGGTGAGCTGTTCGTGACGCCTTCACCGTCGTGGGGGCATCAGAGTCTCACGCGAGAACTCCTGCGGCTGATCGGCGATTATCTACGAACGCATCGCCTCGGGGAGGTTCTCTCAGCACCGGCAGACGTCCCGCTGGCAGATGATACGGTAGTCGAACCGGACCTCTTCGTAGTGCCGCTCGTCGAGGGCAGACCGGCGCGATCATGGGTGGACGTAGGTCGACTCCTGCTTGTAATCGAGATACTGTCGCCAGGCACTGCACATGCCGATCGTACCGTGAAGCGTCGCAGGTATCAGCGTGGAGGAGTTCCGGAATACTGGATAGTTGACGGCGATGCGCGGCTCGTGGAGAGATGGCGTCCGGAAGACGAGCGGCCGGAGATGATCAGTGACAGGCTCGAGTGGACGCCGGACGCTCCCGTGGCGCCGCTGCTCGTCGACCTGCCGAAGCTGTTCGAGGTAGCGCTCTGGGATTAGCGGTGATGGGCTACGTATCGTGACCCATCGTGTGACCCCGTCCCGTTCAAGGAAGGCTCCCATCGGGATGATTGGCTCCTGCTGTCGATGTGTGGTTATATTGACCCCGCATATCAGCGGCTGCAGCGCCGCGAGAAGATGGATCAACGTTGCGCTGCAACAATTTGCGATAACACGACTTACAAGTTTCGCCCCCGTAGCTCAGGTGGATAGAGCAGCAGTTTCCTAAAGCGTTGAAGCCGCGTTATCCCGCAACGACTTAGCCGATAGTGGGGAGTCAAATGGGGCAGATTCGGGGCAAATGTTGCAGCCGCACGTGTAAGCGCGCCCGCTGCGCAGTTGGATAGAGCGCGGGATTCCTAATCCTCGAGTCGCCGGTCTAAGTCTGGCCGTGGGCGCGCTTACTTCGCTACAACGGCGTTTAGTGACGGCACCGAGATTTGACGATTTGCGGTGAAATCACACGGAGTGTAACCACTCCCCCTTTTTGAGTTGCTGCTGTCGACGGGTAGCCAGACTCTTGTTGAGGTGAGGCGTTGAGTCGTCGCATCGTGGACGGACGCCGCCATCTCCGGAGGCGCCTTGCGGGTCAATCCGACGATCGGATATTCGCCTGAATGATTCGTGAGCCCGGCGCAGCCCGGCAATGACATGGGCGGCGTGGCACGCACCTGCAAGTCGTCGATGCGGTCGTCATCAACCTGCTTGCGATCGACGGTCACCTCGTCGTAGCGGTCTACCGTACCACGGACGAGTACGTACGCGGTCGCGATGTCCTAATACCGGTATCCGCGGTGTGCTAGCTAAAGATTACTACTACGGGTGCTCGCACTTGGATGATGCTCGGTAATGCGGCCGCCCTGAAGGTGTGGTACCGGCCGGGGCGTGCGGACTCCAAACAAAGAGAATGGTGCGAGGCTGAAATCGGTGTGTAGCCTGACTGTCGTAGCGTATAGGTGAGCGAAAGGCGAACTCCTGTGAAGGGATTGGTGCGGAGATGCCAGTAGGAGCCGTCTGCAACGGGAGGGGCGATCCCGCGCTGCAGGTGCCGGCTTTTGGTGTGTGTTCGGTAGCGCCGTAGCCGTGAATCCCGACATTGGTGCATGCTCTCGGTCTGAAAATGTCGACACCCGGCATAGCGCTTCGCCTGCCGCGCAGCGAACACCACCCTCAGCTCTTCGCGAATGAAGCTAGGCTCACTCCGACTCCAGAACTTCCGTTCGTGTCGCGATGTCAGTGTCACGTTCGACAATTACACGTGCTTCGTGGGACAGAATGGCGCCGGGAAGTCCACGATTCTAACGGCACTCAACGTCCTATTCCGAAACACGACCGGGGTCTCGACCGGCATCATCGCACTGACGCCGGAAGACTTCTGCAATCGGGATACGTCCGTCCCGATAACGATTACTGCCACCTTCACCGATCTATCGTCCGAGGAAGCAGACGACTTCAAGAGCTACGTGCGGCACGACCAGCTTGTGGTGACGGCACGTGCAACGTGGGACTCCGCGCGCCGCATGGCCGATGTGAAGCAGTATGGAGCACGGCTCGTGATGAACGCGTTCGCGCCGTTTTTTGAGCAGGCGAAGAAGGCCGGCGGAAAGGCGCTCGAGATGAAAACGATCTACAACGAACTCCGCGCGAATTACCCCGCACTTCCCGCCATGGTGTCCAAGCAAGACATGGAGGACGCTCTACGCGTGTATGAAGAAGCGCATCCGGAATTGTGCGAGCTGGTCGAAAGCGAGGATCAGTTCTATGGCTACACGAAGGGCGCCAATCGGCTCCGGAAGTACCTGCAGTGGGTGTACATCCCAGCAGTGAAGGATGCTGCGTCCGAGCAGGATGAGGCAAAAAACTCCGCGCTCGGTGAGTTGCTGCAACGCACCATGCGACCTCATCTCGACTTGGCTGAGCCCCTTGAAACGCTGCGCTTGGAAGCGAATCAGAAATATGCGGAAATTGTGGGTAGTCACACAGAGGCGCTCAAGGGAGCTTCTGCCTCTCTGCAGGCGCGCCTCCGCTCTTGGTCGCATCCCGATGCGAAAGTAGAACTGCACTGGAATACAGGAGCAGATCAGGCAATTTCTATCCAGCAGCCCGTTGCGCGAGCGAAGATTGGCGACGACCAGTTCGTGGGCGATGTTTCTCGGATGGGGCACGGGCTCCAGCGCGCGTTCATTGTCGCGGTGCTCCAGGATCTCGCCGAGGACGGCCAGGCAAACGCCGGTCCCAAACTCCTGCTCGGCTTCGAGGAGCCGGAGCTTTATCAGCACCCGCCACAAGCGAGGCATCTCGCACGAGTCCTCGAGGATCTGAGCGGACAGGACGCACAAGTAGTGGTCACAACGCATAGTCCCTACTTTGTGTCCGGCCGGGGCTTCGAGAGCATCCGTGTTATGCGACGTAAGTCCGATTCCGAGGGAAGCGTGGCGACTGCCATGACCCACGCAGGACTGTCAACTCGATTGGCACAAGCTGAGGGCAAGGTGCCTGTGCCGCCCACAAGTATGATGGCAGCGGTCGAGCAGATTCTTCAGCCATCACTGAACGAGCTCTTCTTTTGCGGTGTTCCTGTGATCGTCGAGGGTACCGAGGACGTCGCGTATATCGCGACGTACATGCAGCTGTCTGGTCGCTGGTCTGATTTCCGACGGTACGGGTGTCACTTCGTCGTGACCGGAGGAAAGGATTGCCTTCGTCGACCGCTCGCGATGGCGCACGGGTTTGGTATTCCTGTGTTCATGTTGTTTGATGCGGATGCGAACGCAAAGGCAGATGCATTGCCGGCGGCTCGCAAGCTCAACGACGTACTTCTACGGCTTTGCGGGATCGAAGGAATGGATCCGTGTCAGCCGGGAGGCTACTTCGGTACGAGCGTTATCGCTTGGCAGAACAACATCGGCGTGGATGTCCGAGCCGATGTCGGTGTTGACATCTGGGATGCTGCCGAGAGCCAGGCTAGGACGGTACATGGCTTCACGACTGGCGTACATGCGAAGAATGCGATGCTGATCGCGGCGACGCTTGAGGTGCTTCACGACAGCGGGAAGGTCGTGCCGGAACTCGACCGGGCGTGTGACTTCATTATGGCGTATGCCCGTGAACACCATAGGCGTGCCGAAGCCGAAGCAGACACGCTTGAGCAGTCCGACGTGGCGATAGCGGCCGCCTGAACCATATCGGCGACATTGTGCTGTTCACGGCGATGCCCGGACGTGCGGCTAGGAATCGCGGGCTCTGTTGCGGTTCGCATCGAACTCGTATGCCTGGTCTACGGCCCGGCGGAGTTCCGTGCGTAGCGACCTCGTGCCTGATGCCGCGACGTCGTGAGCTACGTCGCCGTTGCCTTAGCGCTTCAAGCGCTTCTCAAACGCGCCCCCCGTGGTGCCCAGCAATTCCGTGAGCTTCGCGCGCCGCATCGGCGACTTCCGGAACGCGGTGCGGAACTGTCCGTGATCTATCGTGATCAGCTCGCCCGCCAGTCTGCGCGCATCCTTCTTCGCAGTCGTGCCACGCGCGACGAACGCCGGCTCCGGTGGATTCCGCGAGAACGTCGCGTTCCAACGCACGCAGGTTGCCGCGGCTGACACCCGCAGTCTTTCGCTTGTCAGTGGCTTCAGCCATGCCGCGAGCCAGTGCCGGCGCGCATATATTGTGAGTCATGGCGCGTGGCAAGGAGGTGACGGGTCAGTGCCGGCTGTGCGGTTTCGTTAGGCCGCTGACCAAAGAACACATTCCCCCGCAGTCCGCGTTGGTCTCGCGGAACCTTCGTCTCTGGGTGTATCGCGGTGACGCGGCTCTCGATGGCGGGCCGGCCAAACAGTACCAAGGTGGATTCTCTGAGCGAGTGCTGTGCGAGGAGTGCAATAACTTCTGCGGGCGGGAGTACGTGAACGACTTCGCAGATTGGTCTCGGTGGGGGATCAGGATGCTGCGCCGGACGTCTCGGCCGCCGGACACGCTCCACGCGGAGAACATTCGTCCACTGCGTGTGATAAAGCAGATCGTCGCAATGATGCTGGCAAGCTCACCCGCCTACTTTGGTGAGGCGCATCCCGAGTTGCGGCGCTTCGTGCTCGCGATTGACGCGCGCGGCTTGTCGCCGCGCTACCGCGTGTACACGTACTTCAGCCCAGGTCTGACGGGCCGCTCGACCGGCCCGACCAAGGTCTGGGAGCACGACAGTCTGCTCGCACAGAGCGTCGAGATTGCGCAGCCACCATTCGGATACGTACTGCTCTTCGACGGCCTAATACGCGACCGCCGCCCGACAGAGATCACTTGGTTCGCGCGGTGTGCCGCGGACGAAACGCGAGACATCACCATGCCGCTTGCGGCGCTTCCTGTCCTAGAGGCGTTCCCCCTCGACTGGCGGAATCAGCGCGAAATGCGAACTACGGTTCTGGAGAACCTTTACACTGAGGCTGGTCACCCTCAGCCGCGTGAGGCGGCCGAGGCTTACGTCGCTACAGAGGAGCGGGGCTGACGCCGTTAGAGCGGGTGCATCAATTTCATGTACTGCAACTGTAAGGACAGACACCGTTACCACATCGGTGCACCGCTCCGACCCGCTAGTTCGTCGTCCGGAAAAGAAGATGCCAAGCTCTCGTCTTGGGGCGGCACCCTGGTGAGGCGAACGCCGTGGCGAACGTTATGTACAATCGCGCCTTCGCTGTTCGGCGGTGTCGTCGGCCGTGCCGCCGCGTATGCGTCGCTGCTGCAGTGGTAATTCGTGCGTGAAGGCGATACCTGCGCTGGCTTGCGTGTGTGAAGTTGGCCGTCCACGATTGCCTCGCGCGCCTTTGGTCCTTAGGACGCGATTCTGCTGCCCTCCTACAGGTGCGCGCCGATCCTGATCGCGATGTCGTCCCGCTCCTCGTCCCCAAATGCCCACTCCATATAGATCTCGGTTGTAGAGGAACTGGCGTGGCCCATGAGCTTAGCAATGCGTTTAGTGCCCAAGCCGGTTTGCGCGCAGATCACGCCGAACGAGTGCCGGAGCGAATGGAGGTTATACGTGGGCGCGAGATAGCGCAGTGGCCCCTTGGTCCTGTCATGCACCCGTCGCTCAAGGTCCACCTCGCTAATGTCGGGGCACTCGCGCCGGATACGCGTCCGCTCACGGTCTCGCTGCCCTGCGCCACCATCGTGGAATCCCGCGCGGATACACGCACGTCGCCACACGCCCATAACGTGGTCATAGTTCCGTACTAGTGGGTGGAGATAGCGCTGCTCCGGATAACGATCGTCGCCAGCGATGGTCTGCCAGTCAGCCAGGATTTGCGGCAGGATCGGGACTTCCCGGTCGGCATACTCCGATTTGATGCGCCGCGCTGGATAGGCACGAATGTGGATCAGCCGGCGCGGAAGATCGACGTCGCACCGGCGTAGCCACAGAATCTCATCAATCCGCGTTCCAGACGCGCGGATACACCGGTAGAAGGAGCGGTAGAGGTCGGACTGGCCACCCTGATTTAGGACTTCGAGGATCGTCTCGAAATGCTGCGGTGGGACGTATCGCTCGGCGCGTGTCGACGGCCGGGTGAATAAAATGAAACCCGGTGACGCCCACCCGAGAGTGCGGTGATGCTCGGGCTCCCACTGCTCGCGCACCCACCGCGCAAACGATGCGTACGCTGTCACATTGCGATCGACTGTCGCGTTCGTTGCGCCGCCGTCCACGCGCGCCGCGCGGTACTCCGCGAGAAGCGTGGCGTCGAATCGGCGCAGCGGCCAGTGGCGGCTGCCCAGCCAGTCAAATAAGAAGCGCCATGCGTCGCCGTAGCCGGCGATCGTTTCCGCCGAGAAAGGGATACGCCGACCTCGGGGTCTGGTGGATGGGAGCGCCATCCAGCGGAGCCACTCGTCGACGAGTTCGCCTGCGGTAGGCTCGCTCGGGTCCAGCATGTGATCGCCCTCTGCGCCCAACAGCCCTGCCGTCTCGTGCCGTTCGTGGCGCAGCAAATCGTCAACGCTGACCGTGAATAGCGGGAGTGATGTTATTGTTGCACGGCGCACAGCGACTGGATCGAGCGTCCCATTGGCGATTGCGGCCAAGATATCACGCCGACGTTGTCCAACGAGGTCTTCGAGTAATCGCTCCAGTTCCTTTGCGGTGCGCTCGTCGTGACATGGGATCGACACCTCCGGCCAGCCTTTGCGCCGGAGTCGGACGCGGTACACGTTGCCGCGTCTGTCAATCGGCACGGTACACCGCCCGCGCAATTGCTCCGAGCGCGACACGTAGCGCGGTCGAAGCATCCGCCGCCACATCGCGCGCTGATTCCGCCTCCCGCGCCGCGATGAATTCGCTCACATCGCGAGCATCCCACGTCATGCGCCCACCGCGCTCTCGTATGTATGCTTCGGACGCCGGGATGCCCAGCTGTCTCACGTTGGCTGCGCGCACCCGAAGTACGCGCGCGACATCGGTGACGGACAAGTCCGGTCCACCGGCTGCGTTGGCCGGCATCCATGCTGCGCGTTGTGGCGCAGTGCCCGGCTGCTCGGTACGCGAGGATAGCCAGTCGGCGACCGTGTACGGGTTGTACGCGACGCCGCGCGCGCCCTTGAGTCCGATCCGGATTTTGGGGATCGGCAGCTCGTACACGCGTTTGACTGGGATGCCGAGGATACTTGCGACGTCGCGAGGCGTGAGCAGCGTGCCACGGTCTTGGACCAGTCGGCGGGACGCTGTATCCGGCGTTGCGGATTCCGGCGCCGTGACGACGGTGGCTGTTGGCAGGGTGGTTGCCACGGCGTCCACGGCTGGCCATGTCGGCGCATGGGGTGCAAGCGCCTGCGGCGTCGGTCGTGGCGTAATCCTGACTCTTGAGGAGGGCATCTGAAGTCTGTCGCGTTAGAGGGGCGCGCCATTCAGGTACGCCAACCGATTAGTCCGGCCAGAATACAGTATCGCCCGAAATTCGCAAAATGCGCAGCGACGCAACTGACTGGAACCGTGTTTCGCGATACGCCGGCAGTCGCGTACCATGACGCATGACGCGCAGCGGTCCGACTGGCCGGATCCAAGGGTGGGGTCCCGAGGACGACGACGAGCTTTACCCACTCGCGTCGCGTGACGACGTAGGCGAAGGCCCCTCCAAGCTCCAACTTGCTCGGCGTCGTTGGTATCCAGACGGGACGCGGATGGAGGAGCTGGCGATCCAGCAGTGGATCCAGCGCGCCCCGCCACCGGCTGCGGCGCCGATTGCGTGCCCGCGAGAGATCCCACCGGCGTACACGACCGATCAGCTGACCGCAGCGGAGACTGTTGCGGTATCGGTGATGATTGCCGCCGCATGCGTCGGCGGTTGGGTCGGCTACCAGCTGGCAGAGTGGCTCGGAGTAGCAATCGGTGCGGTCGCCGGGCTGCTAGTGTTGTCGACGCTCCTGTCGGGGGCCGGGGGGTTCCGTCAGCGCATCCGGAGCCTGTGGATTCTAATCGCGCTGCTACTCGCAATCACACTCGGCGCGGTCCTTGGCGCCGCGGTGAGTGGCTACACCGGCTCGATCGTCGGTGCCCTGATCGTCGGACTGGTTGTCACGGCGCGACTGCCGCTGTGATCGATCCGGTTTTTTGGACGAGCCACATTTTTCTGACACGCCGCAGGTGTCTACGGACGACGCGATCGGCGACGCGCAGAACCGCCTAGGGGAGGCGATCGAGCACGTCCGTCGCGATGGGGTCAAATGCGCCTAAAGAAACGGCTGAGTCCCCCCGGTCCCCGGCCGGAACACGCCCACATTGAAGACGACTGGGAGGGGGCGGTTAGGAAGGCCCTAAAACAGCTTGCACCACCGAAACCAGCTACAAAAAAGCCGCCGAGAGATCGCGGCGGCGAAAAGCCTTAGCTTCTGGCATTCGGTGTATTTTCGGAATGTGCGATATTTTAGGCGGAGGCCTACTTTCACCCGGAGTTGAAATGGCAATAGACAAGCGCCCCTCTAAGAAGGTGGCATCGGACGCAGGGAAGACCTTGCAGAATCCGAACAGCACGAAGCGCGACAAAGAACTTGCCGCGTCGATCTTGGCTAACCGCGAACCGAAGCGGAAGCCTGCCAAGTAGCATCGGCTACGGCGTACAGCTTCACAATCGCCGCGCAGGGGATCGGTATATCACCGCGACCCTGCGCGCCGATTCCTGTTTCCTCCCCCGGCTGGACCATGCGGGGAACGATCACCTTGTATTGCTCGGTATCGTGTAGCAATCAACCCGCCGAGCGACAAACGAGAGCATCGGGCGTCCAATCCTCCAATGCCTTGCAGCCCGTCGGTCCGCCCTAGGCGTCGAGCCATTCAATCAACACGAAGCGCATTAATTAACGGATGGGTGTAACGTGAAGTGGCGACTCTGTTCAACTGACGCATGACGCGCTATCGCTGCGCCACATGTCTAATTCCCGCGTACTAATTCCGCTGGCTGTTCAGCTCGCGCCGCCCGACAAGCTGACCGCAAGGCAATTCCGCCCGAGCGACCCAAGAAATCGGGGCGATATTCAATTCGCCTGTCCAAAATGCGGGACAGTATTAGTCGTGGAAATGGCAGAGGCTTACGTCCCGTGCGCACCGGCTGTGTTCTGCGGAACGTGCAGGGTATGGCTATCGCCATCGGGGACGGCCTCTTAGTCGAACCGCCCGGGAAGCTGATCGACAAGAAATTCGTTCACCCCGGCGGGAACTACCGAGGGCGTGAGCCTGCCCTTAATCTCCGGCGTCGGCACGCCTAGAATCGGCGGCTTATTCATCGGACAATCCTGTTATCCGATCTGTGCGCCTAGTACATACGTCACCCACCGGGATGGATGCCGTTCTCTCATTGTGCCGAGTTGCGGGTGTAACGGCAGCCACACCGGAGCGCAGGCGTCTATGGGACAACTGCGTTCTAAACGGAAGCGCTCGAGCCGAAACAGCGGTCTAGCTATTGGAGGTGGGCGTCGAGAGCAGCGCTCGCGGGCTAGCGGCGGCGGCGCGGTCGGCCGCGATCTGCAGATCGCGGCCGTCCACCAATAACGTAAGCCGCATTTCGGCTCAGCCCGGCTGCTCCCCGAGTCGGCCTGCCGCTTGATGCCGGACGGGCGGGAAGCGGCAAAATGAGTCGCGGGCATTGATCCACTATTGGCGGCGTAGCGGATACCATTGACCGTCGACTACTGCGTCCGCGCCCCAGCCCGATCGTCCGGATCTAATGTTCGACCGCCTCCGCCGACGGACGAATAATGTTCACACGCTACCCCCCTCGCGTGTGAACGTTATTCTGGGCGCGAGAGCGAGCTAAACTTATGCGCAGCAACGCTCAGCGCTTCTTACGAAAACCGCCACAGACCCCTGCCGATATTTGCACCGGCGGTTACCCGTCGACCTAGATTTGCTGCTCACGGATGTAGGCCAGAGTGGCTGTTCCCGAAGCACCGCTAATCGGCTGTACGTGCGAAATCGGAGAGACGCCGGTGGCGTGAACAGAGTTCGTCCGTTCGGCCCGAGACGGAGAACTCGTGTCGGGGCACATTCTGTAGTAGGCAATTTTCCGATAGGTGCGGTACAGCGGTGGTCGGCGTAGGCGGACACGCACCCCAACGCGTGGTCGTCATTTGTCCGCTCTCGGTGGTTGCGGGCGATGTGGCCAGCGTTGGGCTAAGCGTCTTGAGCGGCGGCGCAGTCGTCAGGCGAGACAGCGTGGCGCGCGCGGATCGCTTGACGTGAGCGAGGCCCGTAGGGCAGTCTGGACTTGCCGAGCTGCGGCTCGGCGCTGGCAGGGCCGGATAGACCGCGCGTCGGACGGCCCGTACAACGGACGGGGCGAGCCCCGTCCGTTGTGTCGTTTCGCTCCCAGCCAGTGGGACCTATAGTGCGCGACGATCAAATCAGCTGAGAGGGGGGCTTGCAGATCGGGTCCGGGGCCCAATAACGCTGTAAGTGTAGCTCTGTACCGACGTCACCAAGATGTCTGTACGGCGCTGCGTTCCTCGCGCCATGCTTGCCAGAGCAGTCGGTCGTCGGGAACTCACCCTCCAGCCGCCCGACGCGCATGCAACTCCTTACGAAAACGGTCGCCGACGCGACCGCAGTCACGTCTACCGACTATGGCGCGTACCGCCGGATCGGCACTGGCCTCGTCCTCGATTTTGATTTCCAGGACCTCTCAGCGCACGCGCAGCTCGCACTATTTCAAATCAAACTGGCTCTCGGCGGCGAGGGAATTGGCGAGTACGACGCCACTATGTTGCGCCGTCGCTGCCCGGCCCTGACGCTGGACGAGGCCGAAGATGCGATGGGCCAGCTCGAACGCACCGGCTGGATACACCAGGAGCGCGGGTACTGTTGGATTGTCAATGGATTGCGCTACGACGGTCTCAATCCGCGGAATCCCAAACACAGGACCGCTGTGGAACGACATCTTGCCACCCTTCCCAAGCTCCAAATGATCACCGAGTTCCGGCGCCACTACGCATGGTGGCTGGCCGGCGAGGACGGGCCAGCGGATGAAGTATCCGATTGCCAATCGGATACCAATCGATTGGTATCCGATTCACCAGTACCAGTAGATAACCAGAACAAGAGCAATACCTGTATCAAGACGAAGACCACCACCGGTGCGGCTGACGCCGCCGTGAGCGAGAAGGTGCACGAGTCCGCGGGTTGCACACAGGGCTTAGATCTCGAGACGGCCGTCGTGCGCAGCACACCCCCCGTCGAAGCTCCAGCACCGAGGCACGGGGCAGCAAAGGATGGGAGCACAGCGGGATCCGTCCGGGCGCGCCGTCCCTGTAGCAGGCCCGCCGCCGTCGATCAGGGCTGGGCTGAGTTCCAATTGTCGTACCCGCCCACCACGCACGGGCAGGACTGGGGACGAGCGCTGAAACATTTTCGCCGCCTCGTCAACACGGGTGAGGCAGCCCCCGGCGAGCTCGTCAGCGCCGCCCGCAACTACGCCCGTCTTCGCGCCGCTGCGAGGAGTGACGCCCCGCAGTATACCAAGAAGGCGGCCAATTTCTTGGGCGAATCCGCTGCGTGGCGCGAGCATCTTGATGGCGCCCGCGCCGTCGCCGCGCTATCCCATACGTGTGCCGAGTCGGCCGCCACTTGGGACAATGTGATCGACGTCTGATCTAGTCCACAATCGGGCCGGATCCCCGCGGACCCGGGCCCACAGGGCGAATGCAACACTGCAGTACGACACCCTCCTTCTCCTTATCCTCTTCTTCCGCAGAATCTCATGCCCAGAAAAATCGACGCGTTCCGGGACGCAGTAGCTGATGCACTCGAAGCACCCGCCCGTTCGGCCCGCAAACGCCGTGATCTCGCCGTGGTCCGCCAAGAGCGAGTTGACGGAGCTCTGGCAATACTGGCAAACGCCACGCCCGGGGTCCGCTGGCCGTGGCCGTCCCTAAATATGCAGACCGACACCCTCGTCCCCGGCACCGTGATCCTGATGGCCGCGTACACCGGATCCGGCAAAACGACCGTCGCTCTCAACGCGGTGCAGTACTGGTCCAAATCGGGCCACGAAGTGCTGTATTTCGGGACCGAACAGAGCGCATCCTCTCTGACGCTCAAAACGGCGTGCATGGACCTCGGCGTACCGTACGCCGATGCAATCCGTGGACGCCTGTCGGCGCACTGGGTCGGCAGAGTCGAGGCGGCCGTGAGCGAGCAAGCTGCAAGCAGCGTCACATACTACCCCCACAACTCACCGACGGTGTCTGACGTTGAGGCTGCGATTCGGGCTTCCGCACGAGAGGCACGGCGGGCGGGTAAGCAGCTCGTGGTGGTGTTGGATTATCTCGGGCACTTCGATCTGGGCGAGCTACGCGGCGACTTCCCGCAGCGCAACCGCGACTTCGCCAAACTACTGAAAAAATTGGCTGTGGAACTCTCGATAATCGTCGTCGAGTGTGCACAGGTGGGGGCCGGAGATCTCGCTGGATCGATGATCCGGCACACCAAGCCGGAGATCGCCCAAATTCAGGGCGGCACGGGCATCCAGCAGGAGGCCGACGTAATCCTCGGTGTGTATGCTCCGCTCAAGCGGGATGTGACCGAGGAGCAGAGGGCCGGTGTCCGCGCGGGGCACGAAGATCTATCAACGATCGTTGAGCCGTACACCGCCGCGATCGCGTTGCTCAAGCATCGCGAAGGGGCAATGCTGGGGTCCACGTCGCTCTTCTGGGTACGCCACAACCGCCTGTACCAGCGAAAGCGGACGGACAGGATACTGCCCCCGGAGCTAGAGTTGTCGGAGTACGAACGCGATCGGATGCGCCGATCGAGCCTGATCGACGATATCCGTGAGTTGGAGCTAGAACTGCGGGAGGAAACGACGTTCGGCCAGCCGGAGTAATCGCGGCTGGCACCGCCGCAACTCCCTGGGATCCGTCCTGGCGACGTTGTCGTATCGGACACGTTGTGCCAGCGGATCAACTCCGTCACAACGGTCCCGCACGATCCGGTGGGGTAGTGGAGACTGGCAGTAAGCCCGGAAGGACCGCGACGGTGCGGACGTGCGTATGATCCGCCTCACGCTTCCGCTGCCTCCGTCAACTAACCGCGCTGTACGCACAGGGAAGGGTAGGCACTACACACCGGCCCGCGTGCACGAGTTTCGGGCCGCAGTGGCTGCCGCAATCCGGGCACAACTGCCAGCACACAAGAGCCTCACGGGGCCGGTGCACGTGGCCGCGACCGTCGTGATGCACACTCGCGGTCTCGATCTTGACAACCGCGACAGCAAAATACTCTGGGACGCGTTGACGCGAGCTCGATTCTGGGTCGACGATTCGCAGGTGTGTTCGCGATCGTCCGTCCGCGTGCTGGACGCGGCCAACCCACGGGTCGAGCTTGAGGTCGTGCCGGTGACGGCTCCGGCGCTTATCGACGCCTGGCGAGCACGACCGCAAGTACGCAGGGCCAGGTAGGGCTCTGTAGCGGTGGGCCGCCCGTGCCTCAACAGCCGTCTTGCAAAACACTGCGTACTCCAACAGTTCGTGGTCAATTCCTGCGAACGGCCGCGAGACGGAGAGGTGGTAGGCGCTGACTTGTACGCTGGAATCCTCAATCGCTCAGACTCGCCTCCGAGGTGGCATATCCGTCTCGTAGCTCACAGTCGCCCCACGGTGATCGCCAAGTCTAAGAGTGACACGCGCATCGACCCATTCACTGGCGGCGGACCGTATCTGGGACGATGGCGGATGGCGACGACGCGTACGCTGCGCGCTTCGAGCGCTACATACTCCCAACCGCAGCGTAGCAACCGGCGACGTTGCCTACGTCCTCGCTCACAGCGTCAACCGCCCCGTCCTAGACAATTGTACCCGTCGCGGGATCGGGCGCCGTCGGGTCAGGCGTCAGGCCGACACAGCAGCGGCGCCGTATCGGCCTGGCCGGGTAGGCTGCCTCCATGATACAACAGAGACAGCACGCACCCGCTCCAGACGCGCCGCTCAGTCGCGACGAAGCAATCGCCTCGGTTGGCCCTGGCTGGGCACGTCTCGTCGCTAACGCGTGGGACGTCGCACACTCCGCGGGGTGGCCGGTCCTCACATGTAAGGAAAAGTTTGGCAGGCTCGTCATCTACTTGCGAAGCGGCGATATCACCGACACTCACCGCGTCCAAACAGTCGGACGCGCAATGTTTGACGCTGAGGAGCACTCCGCCGAGACATGCGAGGCGTGCGGAGCTCCCGGCGTGCTGTGGAACGACGTGACACACGACGCACCGGAGCCCTTGGTGGGCGTGTCGCACGCCCGCTGGGTGAAAACCCTGTGCGTACCCTGCGCATGGCGCTATTACGGCGAGGGAGACCGTGGCTGGGATGACATCGCTGGGCGGTGGTGTGTGGGCTAAACTGCAGCGCGGAGATGGGCCAAGCGCACGGTCGCATACATGCCGCGCAGGGCCCCGTGGATCGCAGTCACTCGTCAACTCTTGGCATGACGGCAGGCTTGCCAACTGGGCCGGCATCGGACGTGGGCACCAGTGCTGGATGGACACACCTGCGTAGGAATCCGCCCCAATCTCACGCGTCTCGGGTGGAACGGCGCGCACGCTCGGCACGGCAGATATCAATTGGAGACGGCGGGCGGCGTGGTGAGACGGGCGGGCAGCATTCCCCAACGCTAACGGCCGCAAGCGGTCCTCGACCGATCTCCGCTCGTCCCGTTGTGGCGGTTTGATGCAATGCGTCGCGCGCTCTTGAGATCGCCGTGAAATGCACAGCTCCGGGCTCTGCGGCACGCCGTCGCAACGCCTCCGGGTTGGGATCTGTCTCTCCCACGGATGTGGCTACAACTCGCGGTGCAGTAAGCCAGGTCGCAGACGGGGGTGCGGCTAGCGCAAGTGAGTTGAGCCGTGCGTCGCTTTGTGCCCTTACGTCTGACCAGCTGTGCCCGTAGTTTCACGGCGTGAAACTGGTGCATGTTGAGACACTCTTCGCCCGCGGTGCGTTTGCCGGCTCTGCAGAGCGAGAACAAGTTGACACCGAGATTCGTGACGCGATATCGCGAGTGGTGTGGCCACCGGGGAGTGACGGCTTCACGATCCATCCGCAGAGCGGCAAGAAGCGCGGCGAGGGGAACGGGGTCACACCAATCAAGGCCGCCTGCATGGCCGCACTGCAGGACGTGCATGGCTGGACGCTCGAAGCGCGCTACAAGATCGGCACTGGCAAGGGCACCGGCCCGATCGACGCGCTACGCGACGTGATGCTACGCACGGCGGGTGAGAGCAAATTCGCGTTGGAGTGGGAGACCGGGAACATCTCGAGCTCGCACCGGTCTCTCAACAAGATGTGCTTGGGAATGATCGAAGGACGGATAGCGGGTGGCGCGATCGTGCTCCCTTCCGGCTCCATGTATCCGTATCTAACCGATCGCGTCGGCAACTACCCCGAGATCCGCCCGTACCTCAACTACTGGCGGGACGCGGTGACCGCGGATGGCGTGCTCGCGATCTATGTCGTGGAGCAGGACGCCGAAAGTTATGCGGTGCCTCGCATCCCAAAAGGCACGGACGGCCGCGCCCTGCGGTAGCGAGTCTCTTTAACGTGCTACCGTTTCTTCGACTTACCGTGTTGCGCGGCGGGAGATTCGACCGCGAATAGGTCAGGCTCGGGCCGGACGGATCCCCGTCGGTGCCGATCCATCGCCGCGGGGCTGACGCGTTTGATCCCACGTGCGGTCTCCCAGCGTGGGTGAAGACCGGCTGCGTGATCCTCGAGTCGCTGCACCGCCGGCGCAGTGTCGCCGAGCTCGATCGTTGCCCAGCGTCGTCCAAGGTGCTCCGCAGCAACTGCAGTCGTGCCGGTGCCGCAGAACGGATCGATTACTAGGTCGCCGGGGTTTGTTGACATCCCAATACAACGCTCCAGCAGGATCGGCGCGAGCGCGTTTGCGTCGCGGTGTTTGTAGCGCGCGTGACGCACGGGAGGGACGTCCTCCCAAACCTCGTCAATGCGTGACCATCCCTGGCCTTTGGGGAGAGCAAACGGAGCCTCCTCCCAGACCTCTTCAGGAGCGTCGAAAACGTCCTGCAGACGCAGGCCAGCGGGGTTCAGTTTGTCACGATGACCGCCGTAATCTTTAACTTCGCCTCCGCAATGGCGGCACGTCTGCACCGGCTGGCGGATCACATTAAACGTCCGAGGCTTGCCCTTAGTGTAGTACAAGAGTGCGTAGTGTGACGGCGAGAGACGGCCAGGAATTGGCATCGATTTGGGCATCCGACACGCGATCCAATGCCGAAATACCATCCCAGCGCGGTTCAGATGCGCCCCGTATTCGATGCACCAGCGGGGCAAGTTGAAAACCAACAGCGCTCCACCGGGCGTGAGCACGCGCACACACTCGTCGAGCCACTCGCACGACCACGCCAGATACTCGGCCTCTGCCATGTCATCACGAACGCCGGCCCCGTAAATCTTCTTGAGGTTGAACGGAGGGTCCGCAAAGACACAGTCCACGCTCTCACTAGGTAGGGAGCGCAGCCAGGCGAGGCAGTCTCCCTGCCACAGCGTGCCCAGATCGGTCTCGTATACTACGCGAGGTGACTTCGTAGGCGTGGGTGCCTCTCTAGCGCGGCGGGGCTTGGGAGCAGTCATCGGGTCTCCGTAATCTACCGGGTGAGTTGATCCAGTATACCCCGCGCGGCGCCCGCGCCCTAATCTCCGCCACGGAGAACTGCCCGCTCAGATCAGCGCCAGGGGATCCGACCCGTCGGGCGAATCCCCGGTGCGGTGATACAACGCGTGCTGCCTGCGCCGCCAATGGTTGCCGCGGGACGACCCCAACCATCGTTTCGAGCTGGCGAGTGTACTCCGCCCCCCACGTGTAGCTCGTGTCACTTCCGGGCGAAGTGGGCACGCCCGCAGTCGGGTAGAGGACATTCTGCCGGAGTGTGTGCGCGGCGACCGTCGCGGCTCATACACAAACCGGGCGGTTTGTGTATGCGAAGGCCATGTACGAGTCTAGGATTACGCATCCGGAGCACCCAGCGACGAAGCTGTCCGGTCGCTTGATACGGGGATCCGGTCCAACCGGGTAGGCTGTGCGGACATCCACGGAGACAGCCATGCCGCGATCCCGCACGCGATCAATGAGACCACGTCAATCGGTGGGAACGGCGGTCGGTCTATGCCGAGCAGTTGCGTACACTCGCGTTTCGACGGAGGAACAGGCAACTGAAGGCGTCTCACTCGAGGCACAGGAGACACGTATCCGCGCGCACTGCCTCGCGCATGGCCTCGAGTTGACGGCCGTGTATCGCGATGCCGGTGTCAGCGGTGCAACGCCGCTTGAGCGCCGCCCTGCGGGTCGTGACCTCGCGAACGCAATCGAGACCGGCGAGCCGATGGTAGTCATCGCCGTCAAACTCGATAGGTGCTTTCGGAGCGCCTCCGACTGTCTTCAGACGGTTGAGCGATGGGTGGGGCTTGGTGTCGCATTGCACCTACTCGACATGGCGGTCGACACGCGTTCCGCTGCCGGGAA
The DNA here is from genome assembly GCA_027307165.1 of Gemmatimonadota bacterium. GTDB lineage: Bacteria > Gemmatimonadota > Gemmatimonadetes > Gemmatimonadales > Gemmatimonadaceae > Fen-1247. Next base: position 347,977 of record DAHUXM010000021.1, read on the forward strand.
AATGTTTCTTACTCTCGCCGCCGCGTTCGCCGAATTGGAGCTTAACTCGATTCGCGAGCGCACGCGCGCCGCGCTGCGTCACAAGATGGCTCGCGGCGACCTCGTGCACGCGCCTGCGCTTGGGTTTTGCGCCGTCCAGGGGCGCGCTGAAATCGACACTCGCGAGCTTGAAGTCGCCCGACATGTGCTCGAACTCTGCGAGCAAGACGTGCCTTTCGCTGTGATCGCCGCGCGCTTGAACGCAGAATCTGTGCGAACGAAACGCGGAGGCCGGTGGCACGCGAGCACAGTGCACAAGATTTGGAGCCGGCGGAGTGTCTACGCTTCTGCGGGTACGTGTCGTGAACGCTTCGAGTCGGGCGGCACCGCGTATGCCCGGTATCCTGCGGTATGACCACACAGCCGCCGTCATCCGGCGCGCACGAAGAAGGCAATCCAACTGCGTCCCAAGCGCCGTCGCTTACGCGGCCAGAGATTGGATCACCGAACAGTGCGTCCGGCTCGAGCGCAGACTGCTCAACACCATTGGCGCGCCAGTGTGCCACGCTGCCCGCCCAAGAGTTGCGCTTTCTCATCCGGCAGGTGCGCGAGTCGATGTTGAAGCGGATTGTTGGACAAGACAAGGCGGTTTCGCAGCTCGCTTTGATTGGTGCGCTCCATGTCGGCGCTGGCTTGCCGTGCGGCGCACGTGCACTCGTCGTTGGACCGACCGGAAGCGGGAAGACAAGCATAATCGACGCTCTGCACGACGCGCTGGCGGAATACGATCTCCGATGGGCGCGCGTCGATGCTGGTGACACAACGTCGCCAGGGTGGAGTGGCGCGCCGGCTATCGGAGATGTGATCTACTCTAGTCTCGCGGGTGCGCATCCTAATAGTTCCGTGGCGCGCCGCACTGTCGTTGTTGTTGACGAGGTCCACCACATTCGCGTAGTGCCTGGACTCACTGGTAACATGGGCCAAGCCAAAGCGGATGTGCTCGCATCGTGGTTGGGGCTGTTTGGCGGCGGTGTGCTACAAATTGGAGGCCAAGCGGGATGTCCCGCCGCGTGGTCAAGCCGCGAGGCACTCGTGATTGCGGTGGGAGCTTTTACGTCGCTGCTCGATACACGACGTTATCCGACGCCGGAAGAATTGGTTCGACTCGGATTTCCGCTTGAACTCGCCACGCGTCTTGGCGAGATCGTGCTGGTCCGGTCGCTCGGTGAGGAGGCTCTTGTGCAGCTGCTTCGCCGGTGGCCAGAACTCACTGCGCTACAAGTTGTTTGTGCTCGATTGGGGTATCCGACCGAGATCACCGACGAGGCTTTTCGCCTCGCCGCGCGCGTTGTTACGCTCAGTAGAGGCACTGCTTCCGCTCGCAGCGCTGGCGCGTGGCTCACTGCCGCGTTGCGCGAAGGGCTCATCCAAGCGCTTGGCAACCCCGAACTCCGGCCAATTGTGGTGACACCCGACGCGCTGCCGATCCCGTTTCACGCAACGCGAAGGCGGGACGATGAGCCCCCCGATGACAACGGGGGGTGGGACGCAACTCTGGTGCTCACACCGCGTCGACAGTAGGTTGACTATGCTCGCGAAGCTCCTGTATCGTATCCGCGACATACCACGATAAGTCGATCGCTGCGTGGTGTGCTTCTTTAAGCGATGCAGCGAGCATTTGCGAGCGGCTGGGAGCACTGCGCCAGCTATCATGGTGTGCGTGCGTATCGGCGAGCCGAGACACCCAAGCGGCAAGTTGCGCTCCTTGTAATCATCTTTAGGTTCACTCGCGAGCACAGCAGGCGAGGCAGCATGATGGACCGGCTTAACTGAACGTGAGCAGGCTGCCTCTGCTTGCGCTACGACCTAGTTGAATACAATGCCCACAACGGCTGCTGAACGTGATTGACCTCTCGACGATCTGGTCGAATCGGCTGAACCTCATCGCCGAGAACCTCCGGTTAGGTGAGCGCGAGTACCGTGAGATCGCGGCGATAGCCCAACACGTTGGCTGGGACTACCACGGTCGATGTCTGATCGAGCTTATCCAAAACGCCGCGGATCAAGCGACAATTGCAGGAATCGCTGAGTCAGCAGTCACTGTCATCAGAACCTCGGATTTGCTGGCGGTGATAAACGAAGGCCGCCCGCTTGATGATGATGGTGTACGGGCAATGACCGCCCTCGCGTTCGGGACTAAAGACCCGTCCGTGACAATCGGGAACAAGGGGCTCGGGTTTAAGGCCGTCTTTCAAGTCAGCGAATCCCCCGAAGTTTTCAGCGCGCCGGTTCGCGGCGGCGGCCTGCTTGCCGATGGCGGCTATCGCTTCGCGTTTTCGCCGTATCCTCTGGAGAACGCGGAACTACAGGCAGTCCTGCGCCAGGTGGCCAAAGAATTCGAGGCGCGGGATCCCGTCGCCACACGCCGACTGAGTGATGAACACGGCATGGCAACGTTCTCGGAACTTCTGTTGAGCGAGGTGCGCCGCGGCGCACCGTTTCGATTCCCGCTCCCACTGCAGGAGGAGCATCTCCGGGTGAGAATCGGAGAACTTGGGCTTACGGGTGACCAAGCCGACCGGGCGTCGGCGCTAGTTGTACTCCCGTTGCGTGCGAGCTCTGATGTCCAGCAAACGGTCAACACCGCGTGGTCTGAGCTCGTTGAAGATGTTGACAGTGCAACTCTTCTATTTCTCACAGGTATCGCCACGCTGCGCTTCGGCGACCAGACCACGGGCGTGACACACGTCTTGGAACGCGGAACTGACACCGAGCCCCGATTCTTCTGCCGGTCGGCCGGGGTAGGGTATGTCACACGTCGTACAACGCGGCGGACCGTCATAGCGCCGGGCGCACCTTTCACAGTGAATACACGTCACTGGTGGGTCTGCAGTCGGACTCTGGGGCGAGCAGAGGATTCCGACGAGGTAACCGCCGCGGAGGAGCGGCGTTCGCTGCGTAAAGCCGTTGCCGAATTGCCCGGCGACCAATGGGGCCAAGTGGATCGCGCGGCAGTGAGCGTCGCGTTGCCCATACCGATAACGAGTGCGGTGCCGCCCGCCCCGCTTGGAACCTCCGGAGTTTTCTGCATCGGATTACCGACGCAGATGCGAACCGGGATGCCTATTTGGGTGAACGCGCGTTTTCACGCTAATATCGCGCGTACTCAGATCGATCTCATGCAAAGCGACTATAATCGGATTCTCTTCGACGAAGCGACCGACCTTGTTGCCGCGCTGGTTCGCGCATTGAAAACTGGACCAGACGTCGAAACCCGTCGCCTTGCAACTCTAGCGCTTGAGTCATCACCCGAAAGTGTCCTCGGTGTGGGACTCCGCGGCCGAAGCCAACTTCTGGAAGACGAGACCGTGCTGGCGGCGGACGGCAGGAACTTCATCCGTGGTACCGAAGTGTCGATACCGCGCGAACGAGACGCTGAGATCTTCCAGTTGCTGACGTGGGGCGATGAAGGGGCAGCAGGGTTCGCACTTGCTGACAATGCATTGATGCGAAACGCGCGGCACGTGCTTCGCCAGCTCGGTGCGTCTGAGGGACCTCCCGCAGGACCGGATTGGCGCTACCTCGCGCGCGGTTCTGACGGAACGTCGGTCGTAGAGCGGGCGGCCACGCGAAACCGGCGAGGCGAGCCGGCGTTTTGGGACCAACTGCTATCTTGGCTCGTCGACCAATACTCCGGCGCTGCACTCGCGAGCCAGCGCGTATTGCCAACCGGTGAAAGTGACTTGACCGCATCGCAAGATAAAGTCTATGCGGCGCCGCTCCTCCCACATGTAAATGTTAGTGGGCACACGGCGAGTGATGAACGCAAGCTCGATCTGTTGATCGCCGAACGCCTGCACCTAATCGACGAAGCGTGTGTCCGCGTTCGCGAAATCGACAAGATTCGCTATACGCGTCTAGGGACTCGTTTGCGCCAGAGCGAGCCACCGCTAGTTCGCGACCCGGTTCTCGCCGATCTTGTCCGTGACGTGTTTGGACCTCTTGTCCAAGAACTGGCTAAAGACGCTGCGCGCTGGTCCGAGGCGATTTGGCTCGTGCGGTTAGTTGCGGAATGGGCCCGTGCCCGAGACATCAAGGATGTGTCTGCTGGTTCCCTCCGAGTGCCCGTTACAGTGGAGGGCGACGGCGGGTGGCAGTGGGGCGCTCCGAACCGAGTGTACCTCGGAGCGGGTTGGAGCGACGCCGACACGAGCGCGCGCCTCGCACGGGCGTACGGTGCGAGGCCTAGCGGCCTCCTCATCAACTGGCCCGAGTTCGCGCGCATCGTCGGCGCCGAAGACAGAGACCGTGACAGCTGGGTCGAGGCTTTTGGTGGGCTCGGAGTTAGAGGACGTCCGCGCGTTCTCATACACGCTCACACAGCTACGCCCTTTCAGGCGTACTCCTATGGTGGGCCGCTCGTGCGCACCTCGCTGCGTTGCCCTCCCGCTCTTGCCCCGGTGACGGCCTCGTGGGTGGCATACCTAGACGCAATTCGGCACCGTAAGACGGCGGTTTGTTCGGGTCAGCCCTACGAGGTCGAGCGTCTGCTATGGCTGGATGGACTGGAGGTCGAAGACTCGCGGGCAGACGTGGTGGCGCTCGTGCTCCAAAATCCCGATGAGTACAGCGGTCTCGTAACCACTCGACTGTGGCGAGCGGACGCGCATACGGATTCCACGGAGATACCAGCGCTATGGGTCCACGCAATCCGAAACGCCGATTGGCGTACGATCCCCACGACTCATGGGTTGTCGCGGCCCAGTGCAGCGTGGTTGCTAACTGCAGATCAGCGCCGGAATACGAATACCCACTATCGCTTCCTGCCCTGTATCACTGAACAATCAGAAGCCGCTCAGCGGCTTCTGGTTGCATTCGGAGTCGCAACCCTCAACGACGCACCGCCCGAACGCTACGTACGAGCGCTACAACTGGTGGCCGAACGCCTCCACACCCTGACGATAGAGGAAATGAACGATGCGATCGTACTTACGGAAGAACTCTATCGGCACCTTCAGACTCGACTTTCGGCGGAGCTAATCCCGCTTCCCGTGTTGTTAGAGCGCGCGATACCTATGTTTGACGGTATTGACGGAAGGCGGCTCACGCCAGTCCAGCTTCGCGATTGTGGCGCGTTGCTCGTAAACGACAATCCTGTCCGTGCACGGCTCGTAGTCGGAGCACGCTCTACGGCGGTGCTTCCCGTTTCGCCGCGCCGTGGTCAGGCAGCACTCGTCGCAGCAATTGTGGCACAGATCGGGCAAGGTGTCGTTCGTTATACTGGTTCCGAACCAGTTGACTTAGCGTTCGTCGCCAACGCGACGCCCGACACCACGGTAGCCGCTTATTTGGAGCGCGCGTATGCAGGGCGCCCGCTCCGCAGAGACATCGGCTTACTCCTTTCGACCGTGCCCGCTGGCGCCTCAGAGCCGCTCGGCGAGCGGGCCAGGCACACGCTCGCACGGTTTGATGCCGTCCGGCTGCGATTCGGCCGGTTTGCGAGTCCGAGTGACCTAACGAGCTTTTTTGACGAGTTCGGTGAGAGCGGTGCGACTTTGCTCGTTGAGGAATCGATGGAAGCGGCTCCGCATCAGGTCTTCGCCGCGGCATGGGAACTCGCGGGCGCTCACCGCGACACTTGGGCAAGTTACGCGGCCGCGCTCCGCGACAACACGACCGAGCGGTTCCTTTCTGAGCGCGGAGTGACGGCGGCGGACCGACATGAAGTCGAGATTCTTTTGACCCCTGATCGAGATCACCGCTACGAATCACTCAAAGCTGATGCCTTGGCGGTCGCGCTACGGTACGGTGTCGTCGCTAATGTCGACGAGTTTGAAACGCAGTGGCCGCAACGCGCGGCGTCTGCGGATGCCATCGCGAACTTTGTGGGCTGTCCCGAGCTTGCTGATCTCCTCGCGCTTGCCGTGTCCGTCGACGACCGCGAGCCTGTTGTTCTCCGAGTGCTCGAACGAGCAGGTGTATCAGTTGACGACTGGCAAGCAGCGCGCGCGCTGCTCCGCCTTCCGCTGCATGAATTCGCTGCGTCACGGAGAGCATATGAGACTGCTCGTGCCGTTCTGATCGCGACACTCATGGGAACCGCCGCGCACGCATTGAGTGTCGATCTGGACCTCGCACGAGAGTGGATTGAGGATGTCGAGCACGAGCAGCCGGCGCCCGCGTTGCTGTACAGCCAAGCGACCGACGCCGAAATGCTAAGAGCGGTCACCACTTGGGCGGAAGGCACGCCGACGCTACGAAGTAGACCGGGCCTAGCAGTTCTTCGCTCAAGAGTCGAGAGCGCGCTTCGTGTCGACGACACGAACCTTCTTGCGGCACTGCAGGCGACAACTAGCCAGCGTGAAACGGACGAATATCGGCTGCCGGCACAAGATCGCACTGCACGCGCTGAGCGAGATGTTGGCATCATCCTTGGTGTGGCTCGCCTAATCGCGGCGCAACTCGGCGAGAACGCCGATGCGATTACCGAACACGCAAATGACCGTCTCTCGGCGCTGACTCGCGGATGGTGGGCGAATAGATTCGCCGTGCTCGATGTACTGCGGCTCGCATTGCAAGATGTTGCGCCAACCACCACGCGCCGGCTTGTTGAGGCGCGCGCGTTCCGTGATGTTGGCCCACCCGGCAGCTTAGCCGCGAGAATACCCGAGGTCTCGAGCCCAGAACCGTCGAGGACCGGTCGCGGTGCGTCCGCAGCGGAGACTGTCTCGGCGGTGGGGGTTAACCTTGAGCGCGCAGCGATGGATGCGGATCTTGCGCGCGGTAGCGAAGGGTTGCTCGGGGAGGCACTTCGCCGCGGGATTGGCGAGCCCGTTAAGTTTGCGACCCTTCGACAGATCACTCGTCCCGCGGCGCCTCGGCAGCTGAGCCGAGCGCGGCCCGGACGCGGAAGAAGTTCGCACTTTTCGATGGCAGAGTTGCGCGAAGAGCGGGAACTCAACGGTCTCCTGGGCGAGGCTTTCGTCTACGAACTGTTTCGTGGGCAGCTGCCGAGCTTTGACTATGACTGCTGGCGCTCAACGGCAGCAGTTCGCTACGGCGTTGCGTCCGCTGGAGATGACGGACTGGGGGCTGATTTCGTCTACCGGGATTCAAGTGGCCTACTGACCGGTCGCGCCGACAGTCCGGAAGTATATCTCGAGGTGAAGGCCACTTCAGCCGGCGGCGCTGCGCCGTTTGAAATGTCCGCAGGCGAATGGGAAACTGCGCTGCGCTTCGACGTCGAGTCGTCCGCACGGGTTTATGCGATCGTGCGCGTTGAATTCGTCCGAACGACCCCGGCACTCCATCGGATATATGTGAATCCCGCGCGTCTAAGTCGGGAGGGTTTTTTGATCGTAGACGCTGCAGACTTACGCATCACGGGTGCCTGATCAAACACAAGCATCGCGCCCGCCGCATCCGCGTGTTACTGATCAGTGTGTAACGGGAGGGCCCGATCGTAGTCACAGTGTCGGCGTTACGGAGGAGTCGCGATTGATATCGGGGACACCACTTCTTTTTGCAGCGGCTTGTACCACTGGTCGTAGAGTATGTTTACCAGCAGGCCTAGCAATACAGTTCCGAGCACCAACCGGACAGCCACCCGGGCGCGTACCAATAGACTGAACGGCGTCCAAGTCGCGACGTAAGGCGCCCGCTTGCCATACTTGTGCGCTACCTCGATGCATACGAGTAGGTACAGCAGAATCAGCGGTGACCACCACCGCCACACACGAAGGACAGTTGCGATGTCAACGACATAGACCGCAGCTATGGCGCCGAGAATGGGCATGATCCATGGGAGCGCGACGTACCTCAACAAAAATCTCCAACGTGCATTGGTCTGCTTCTCCGTGTCGTCGCGCTGCCGCCGCTCGGTGACAAGCTGCTGTGCAAGCTGCTGTACCTCCGCCAGTTGTTGTTCTAACCGATCCTCGCGCCCCAAGCGTTCGGCGATCTCCGTTTCGTATCCGCTGAGCTGTGTAGCCTGCGCTTTGATCCGCTGGCCCGCGGATCGAAGATCAGATTCTGCTGATGCGGCGCGCGATCGCGCCTCTTCCTCCGCTGCGATCGCGGAGCGCCGGGCGTCAGCCAACTCAGCGTTGTGTTTCGCGAGTACCGCCGCCTCCTGCATAGCACGATCACGTGCCTCTCCCACGTTCCTGACTTCAATGATTAGCTCGTTCTTGATTAGCTCGAGCTGCTCAGCCTCGTCCGGCTCCTGCTCGAGTTTCTGGCGCAGGGCACCGTTCACGAGGATGTGGGTGATCGTGGGTATCGATAGATCACCCACGTTCTCGTAGCGCGACAGAAGACCGAGGATCGCGAGCGTTGTATGCTCCGAGCGCGCGTCGAAGTCCGATGGGAAGAGTGATAACTGTAATCCTCCGAGAAGGGCCTGCTCCATGCCCTCGGTTCGCCCTGTCCAGAACTGAAGAATCTGGACGAGCGCCAACGGCTGCACACAAACGGGGATCCCGGTGCCGTTCCGCTTGTGTGCATCGAATGCGGTGAGCCGCAGATCTTCGGTAACTACCCAGTATCCCGCGTCCGTCGGGGATTCGACGCGTGGCGGGCGTTTGTCATGGCAGAGATACCACAGCACGGTATCGTGTCGGATGCGGCCCCAAGACTTTGCTCGCGGTCCGAACTTCTCTTTCTCGAACCGCTCCTGAGCGGAGACGTCCGCAAGCACGTCATCACGGTTCTTGTAGCCCTCCGTCGCCGCGTTGTAAAGCTCGATGCCCTCGTGGCGAAGGACAGACACCAAGTTCTCGGCGTAGGGCCCAAGAAAGTCGTCAGGTGTGAGCGTTCTTTCCGCCTTTGTCGCCGCTTCAGCGTAGGCCGCTGCCACATCCCCGAGATCACCAGTCGCGAGCGCCGCGTGCGCAAGCGTCTTCGATAACCGAAGTTGCTTTAGTGCGGCAAGCTCCGTTGAGATTGCCGCTCGGGTTTCGTCAACCGTGTCTGGAATCGCGTAGAGGCGAACGTCAACGCGGCCTGCGAGGCGTTTTGTTAGGTCGAGAAGCAATTGCGCGGCTCCTCGGCGCCCCTCACCGTGCAAACCAAGGATCGAAAGGAGCACGTTCGTATCAAGGAAGAGCACGAACGTCGGCTGCATGCAGGCGACGCGGTCGAGCTCGGCCAAGGTGCCACTACTGAGTTGGCTTGCTTCTGCTACGAAATACACGTCCATCAGGTGCAGCAGGTACCGACGAACATCCGCATCACTCGGGTCCAAAAAGCGGGAAATCGCCTCCCGCATTGCCGCATGGCCGTCGTGCGGAATGCCGCTAAGGAACCTCGCGAGATCGCTTCCAGCTAACCAGTCGTGGTAGTTTCCGCTGATAAGCTCGTACGTACGAGCGCCGAGCGAACACACAGTCGGCGTGAGCCACTGCTCAACGAACCGGTCCCATGTGGCATCGGGATCAAGCGTGAGTCCGGCATCGACAAGCTCCCTGATAAACTTTGCTTTCGTCGCAGCCTGCAAAGCTCGCCCCGCTTCGCGTTCGGCAGCCAGCAACCCCAGCATCTCCTCGGAGACCTTTAGCGTGCCTGAGGGGAGCGTGACGACGGACCCTGCGCTTCTGAGTCGGACCAATTGACGTTGGACTTGATTAGCGGCCAATCCAACGCCGTGACGTTGGCGTATCTCGCCTGCAACGTCATCCGGATGGAGGGGACGGTCCGAAAGCCATATTGCGACCAACACGAGGCGCTCCATAGCCCGCTCCCACCAGCCGTCCTCGTTGAGCTGGACGTGGTGCACGAGCGAAACGACTTCCTGCGGGAGCGACGACACCAATGATCTCCAAAGCTGCGAGAAAGTTCTGCTACGGCTGAGAAACGCACAAAGATACCCCGTCCAACGCGGCGCGGCGACGAGTGCATACACCCGCGGTTCATCCGGACGCTGGGCCTTGGGGTCGGGAGCGTGGGCGGGAGTGTCAGATCGAAATTTGCGCTGATGGATCCGTAGAAGGGGGGAACGCGGGTTGCGACACGCTCGCCGGGTCCGTCGGCCCACCTGCGTCCCAGCCACGTGCGCGAGGAAGGGAGGCAGTTCGCCGTCGGCATCATTGTTCCCCGGCCAACTCCCGGGGGTTCGATGTACTACAGCGAACAGTTGAACTCCGCAAAGTTTTCGACGAGCTGCGGAGGATTACCGAGCTGGGTGCATCCGGGCGCGTCACTGTGAATGCTCGCCGCAGGCTCGAGTCTCTGGCCGAGCGAGCCGTCGCCGAGCAGATTTCTGACTGCTTTCTCCGCGTCACTTGCGCGGGCGGCGGCGGCGGGCAGTTTGGCCACGAGCATCTGGAGACGATTGAGCGATGTGCAGAGGTAAGCGAAGCTGTATTGCCCTTGGCTCGCCTGAGGGTTGGAGTCGGGAAGCACCTCTCAGGCCGCCGGAATGGATGTGGAGTGAGGTGGGCGCGTTCTCCCGCGCCGCGCGTATGGCAGCGGACGGAAACGTCGCTGCAGCGCGCGACGGATTCCGCGCTTTGCGCGAAAACGAGGCGCGCGAGTGGTTCGTCGAGCACGCCCAAGTCGCGGGGATTCATCGTGCACGGGTGCTTGGGCTAGTGCGGCCAGTGTCCAGCAGCAATGCGTCGCGCACGCAGCCGAGACAGCGCACGCCGGCCGCAGTACGCCGCCGCGTTTGGGAGCGCGACCGATACCATTGCCGCTACTGTGCGCTGCCGACGATCAACGAGCAGGTGCGCGCTGCTCTTCAAGGAATCGTCGGCGCCGACGTCATCACGTGGGGCGGCACGAATGCGGTGCGCCACGGCATCGCATTCGTTGCGCGCCCCGAGTACGACCACGTGGAGCCCGTGTCGCTCGGCGGAGCTAACGACGAGACGAACCTTGTAACAGCGTGCCCGGGCTGCAACTACGGGAAAGACCGGTTCACGCTCCAGGAGATCGGACTCGACGATCCGCGCTCTCGCCCGCCCCTGTCGTCGGATTGGGACGGCCTGACATCGCTGCTAACGGCGTTGCGGTCGATCGCGACCAGCGTCCGTTGAACGCGGTGCGGACTTGAGCCGCGAAGCGCCGACGAGCGCCGCCCCGGACGTCTGCCAGGCTGTCGATGTTGAGCAGGTACCCGCGCTGGTGCGTGAACTCTACGTCACGGCGGCCAAGCTGGAGGCGTTGTTTCCGACGCGCCGCTTCACGCTCGACGGGCACCTTGTCGGCAGTATCGGCGAAGTGATCGCGAGCGCATGGTACGGTCTTGAGTTGCTGCCCGCATCGACAGAAGCGCATGATGCTCGCTCACGGGATGGACGACTGGTTCAGGTTAAGGCGACGCAGCGGATGATGATCGGGCTGACTGCCTGCCCCGAGCACTTAATTGTGCTGCGCTTGCTCTCTGATGGTACCGCGGAGGAGGTATACAATGGCCCCGGTGACCGTGCGTGGGTGCGCGTCGGGCCGAGGCAGAAGACGTCACTATGTCACATCTCAGTAACTACCCTGAGAACGCTGATGGCGGGTGTTCCGGATGAGGCCAAGTTGGCGCGGCTTCGCAGGTAGCCGCGCTCGGTGTCTCCGCGTCACCGGAACTGGAGCCGGTGCGGGCGAATCATTGTAACCGTTATGCGATCGCTCGGCGGCGGCGGAACACTTCAAGAGCACCGCCATTTGGCAACACCAGCAGGTGCCTTCGGCACGAGTCCGTATTCGCGGACCCAGGAAATCGTCCAATACGACCGCGTGACGCGTTCACCGGCGTGCGCTTGAGCGCACCCGTAAATCCGGGGTCGAAGTCCCCTGGCAAAACAGTACCAACGCCCCAAATCCGTTTCCTAGTTCAGTGCTCCCACTGCGTCGCCCGTTGGTTAAGGCGGGGGAAAGACGTCGCCCACCGGTCGTTCGATGAGCCGCGCGATCTTTGATTTGAGCGCAACCGACCCGTTGCGCTTTCCGTGCAAGACGAGCCACCAGTGGTTGTATGATACGGCGCACTCTTGCGCGACTTTCGTCATCGTGGTCTGGCGGAGCACTACAGCGGCTTTTACCGCGGCGAGCCGCTCTAGAGGGGTCATTGACCGGGATCGCATCGGTAGTAAACATCCAGCGGCTAGCGGTTGCTAGGCGAACAACGCGGAAGATAATCGGCAGTAGCTGACGCTGTGTTCTTACGCGCTTAATCGAGTGTCGCGCGCCTGCTATCCTGCCAACAGACAGGATCACCGTCTAGCCGGCTCTCCGCGTCACACCATTGATTTGTTCCCGCGATTCACTGGATGCCTTAAGAGGTACGTGAGGGTACGGTGCATCCGCCTCGCGGGAGCGCTGGTTGCACGTTATAATGTTTGGCTACGCTACGAGGCCGGATCATCCCGGGAACTGCCAGGACGAGTGGGGCAAAAACGGGGCAGAGGCTGGTCCGGATCAGCCGAGATATGACCGGACGTGCCGAGACATGCCGAGGCACGTTCTCGACGAGCCGAGCAGTGTATGTTGGTTTGTAGCAATGAGATATACAGTGCAAAGTGAAGCGTAGCAACGGTTTGCCCCCGTAGCTCAGGTGGATAGAGCAGCAGTTTCCTAAACTGTTGGCCGCGTGTTCGAGTCACGCCGGGGGCATTGCCTTACCACGTGCGTCAACTGTCGCTGTGCGAAGCTGTCAGCGGCGACCCACGGTGGGTGAGCGCCCTGTGCTGATCAAGGGCCTCGTTCCCGGGCTCGTCTCGACGCTGTTAGCGGCGCGCACTCAAGCGCGGCTGAGTGCCTTGCCTGAGTGGTGTACGATGGCTGGTTCGCCAGGATGGTGGTCAGTCTGGCGCACGCTGTACATCGTGTTATCTGCGTTGGTTCCCAATTTGTGCACACCGGTTACTGTGCCATGGCCGATGGCGCTGCGGTAATGCCATGATACTTTGGTGCCAACGGGGATTGTCTCGAACGCCTTTGTTTCCTTAGTCATATCATCACTCCCTCACGGCTGACGTACTCGCATTTTCCCAGCCACCTGGCATCGCATGCACGGACTCGATCGCCAAGCGCGTGGCGCATCGCTTGCCCCGGCATTGCGCGCGTCGCGGACAGGGCACGCGGGCACTCGATATTGCGCTAGAACGCCAGGCCAAGCACCACGCGCGCCGTCGGCAGCCCATCGGCAGAACCGGAAGTCTTGCTGCCGAAAAGGCGTTTTGCACCGACTCCCGCTCCAACTACGAACCGGCGTGATGGCCCGAGCAGCCAGTTGTAGTCCAGCTCGAAACCGGCGGTGGGACGGTCGGTCGCGCTGTTGTCGCACACGTCGAAACACAGAATGTCACCGCTCACGTGCGTCACGCCGGCGGACAGTGCGACGGAAAAACCGTCTGGTGCGTGCTCCGACGGATAATACCGGAGCTTGACTTCACCGGTGACGTACTTGAAGTCGGTCGGAGCGTAATACGTTCCCGCAAACCCAACGCTCGCGCTCCGCGACAGCGCGTGCTCGTATTCACCGCTGAAGAAGCTGAACACGACCCCGAAGGGATTGATCACGGCCACGTCTCCTCGTGCCGTATCGGGAGCGACGGTGGTGCCGGCCGTTGCCTGCGCACCAAGAGCCGACGAGGAAACGACTACGAGTGCGGTGGCAAGCGCGAGACGCGTGCAGAGGTTCGTACGCATGAATCTCCGTGATGAGAATGCAGCATGAGCGAACGCAGTCCAGCCGACGTCGCACGCTCGCACGTCGGTCGCCAGAATATAGCGGGCCATTGCCGGAACGATAGCAGGAAAATGAAACACCGACTTTTGCCCGTCGACGACCTCGTCGATCGACGCCGTCCGAGGTGAGGCACCCCGCTCAGCAGCGGTGGGTTGATCAGAGTCCGTTCGTCTCCATCTCGGCGCGACGGCATCCCAGCACGGTCGCGCGCGTCGCATCACTCATCGCGCGGTCGATCACTCGAGTGATCACGCTCATTTGACCCAACAGCAGCGGGTAAAACGCAGCGTACGGGGCGACTTCGGCGGTTCGCGCCGCGTGAATTCTACGTGCAGCCTCAACGACACTTTCGGAGGCGGCCGGTCGGTTTGGCTCCATGTCAGGTTCCAATGTGGTTCGGGTCGGGGTTGTGGCTCCGGATCGGACGGGATCGACGGCGCCGGACTCGTGTTACGTGAGAGCAGCGCACGCGACGGGCATAGTGCTCGGTCGTGTTTTGGAGCCTCATCTCTGGAGCCACCGTCGAAGCAGCGACGGGATCGCTCTCCTCACACGCGTTCGGCTGAAAGCGTCCGCTGCCAGTTTGATTCCCTCCGCCTGGGTGCCGTACGAGTGCATGGTGTGAGCGATGGTTTCCAGCCCGATCCCGGTGACCATCGCGAGAGTAATCTCGTTGATCATCTCGCCCGCGTGCCGGGCGACGATGGTCGCGCCGAGTATGCGGTCCGTTCGCTCCTTCACGTGAATCTTCACGACGCCCATCTCGTCATCGTCCGTGATCGCGCGATCCACATCGTGCATCGGGATGGTGAATGTCTTGACGGGGATCTTTCGCTCCAGTGCCTGACGCACGTAAAGGCCGACATGCGCGATTTCCGGGTCGGTGTACGTGCACCATGGAATCACGAGCGCGCTGACCCGTCGGCGGCCATACGACAGTGCGTTCCGAATGGCGAGGCGCGCCGACGCATCGGCCGTGTGATTGAACTTGTCCGCGAGGCAGGCATCGCCAGCCGCATAGATGCGCCGGTTGTCGGTCCGCAGGAAATCGTCCACGTGTACGCCGATCGTATTGTCGTAGCTCACGCCGGCGGCCTCCAGGTTCAGCTCATCGACATTGGGTACACGCCCCGTGCCTGTCAGGATCGCATCGACCGTTACTGTGCTCGTCTCGCCGTCGGTTACCAGATCGACGACCTTCTGCCCATTTTCCACTCTGACACAGACGGCCCTGGCGTTGAGCCTCACTTCCATTCCGTCGCGCGCGAATGATTCCGCCAGGATTTGCGCCGCATCACGTTCCTCCCGAGGAAGAAACAACGGGCGCTCCTGCGCGATGATGGTCTCCACGCCGAGGCGGCAGAACGCCTGCGCCATTTCGCAGCCGAGCGGACCGCCGCCGATGACAAGTAATCGCCGTGGCGCCTGGGTGAGATCGAAGACAGTCTCGTTGGTGAAGTATCCGGCGTCGGCGAGACCCGGAATCGACGGTGTGTCGGGCCGCGCTCCGGTCGCGACGAGGGCCTTTTTGAAGCGAAATCGAGTTCCATCCACTGCCAGCGTATCGGTACCAGTAAAGCGCGCATCACCGAAGAAGACATCCACGTTCGCAGCAACCAGTCGGCGCACCGATTCTTCGCGACTGATGCGTGCTCGTATTCCGCGCATTCGTCGCATCACCGCAGCGAAATCGACGCGAATGTCGAGCGGCACCTGCGCGCCGTACTGCTCTCCATTGCGCATCTCGGCGTACAGCCGCGACGTGCGAATGATGGACTTGGATGGCACGCAGCCGACGTTGAGGCAGGTGCCGCCAACCAATCCGTGCTCGATCAGTGCGACGCGCGCGCCCAGCGCCGCCGCTTCGTATGCCGCGACCCGACCTGCAGTACCGCCGCCGATGACCACGAGGCCGTAACGGTCCGCCGGCGGTGGATTGTGCCACTCCGGCGGACGCACGTTGTCCAATCGCTCGCGCTCGAACGCGTCCTGCGGAGCGGTAGTCGTATTCAACTCAGCCACCCGCCACGGAAGCCCGCACGACGCAAACCAGCGACGATGTACGGGCAACCGCGCATCAATTGCCAGATCAACCCGGTGCGATGGTTCTCGATCATCATGACCAGAATCCCCTGATCCAGTCCGAAATGCCCCGTGGAATACCACGCGCCGCTGCCGCGCCGACCGGTGTCGTAATTCGCGCGCGGGGCATCCGGCGCAAGCGTCGGATTGAAACTGGTGGTGTAACGTCCGCCGGAGAGCATGCCGGGATAGCGGTCCAGCATCGTGCCTGCGCTGCGCAAGACGATCTCCGGCGCGAACGGAAGCGATGCCAGTACCGCCCAGCCGCTCAGCGTTCCGTCATCGGGCCCGAACGGAACACCGCGCGCGGCATATCCAAACAGGTGGTGTCGCGGATCGAGTATCTGCGCCAGCTCCGGCATTCCGCGATCGGGGCCATCGCAGGCGGTCAGCCCCCAGCAGCAGTCGTCGTAGCCGGCGAACTCGTTGGGATTGCGCTCCGCATACCCACGCTGAACCATGATCGCACGCCGGCTGTTCTCGAAGTAGTCGCTGTGTTTTTCGCGCATGAAGCGATCCTGTATGCCGCGCAAGTCAACCCACGCGTGTGAGAACTGATGTATGAACAACGGGCCAGCGTACAGCACATCGTAACCGTACATGTTCTCCCACTGGTACGTCACGGTCCACGCCTCGTAGCCATTGCCATCGAGCGGATGCGTTGGCGATCCGAGTGCGAGCACGTACAACACGATGGCCTCGTTGTAGCCCTGCCACACGTAATGCAGAAAGCCACATTCCGGCTTCCAGCCCTGGCGGATCACACCGCGCTCATCCTGCGCCCAGCGCCAGTCGATGCGCCGGTACAGTAGTTCCACGAGTTCGCGCAACTCGATTTCAGCGGCCGTACTCGCGGTGAAGTAACGGGCAGCCGTCAGTGCTCCGGCAATCAACAGGGCCGTGTCGACCATCGAGAGCTCGGATCGCCAGACACGAGCGCCCGTGTCCATGCTCAGGAAGTGGTAGTAGAAGCCATTATATCCCGTCGCATCCGGGGCGCCGCTCTGATCGCTATCGCGAAAAAAGCGCAGCACCTTGAGACAACGCTCCACAGCGTCGGCCCGTGACATCCAACTGCGCGCCACCGCGACCGGATATACCGACAGAGCGAATCCCACCACAGCGATACTGCAGGGAGAATTCTCGCGCGTGGTATCAGCGACGAGCCCGGTGACTGGATTCACAGCCTGCAGGAAATAGCTGAATGCGTCGTGCTGCAGCCGGTCGAGCCTCTGCTCATCCAACACCCGTGCGGGCTCAGTGTTCTCCATGCGCGCCGTGCTCCCGTCGATTTGCATCCGAGTCGCTGCTTGTCCACAAGCGTCTCCGCGTGACGGCCGGATGCGGATCCGCCGACGCTCGCTTTACACGTGCCTTACACGCGGTCGTCAGATACCCGCTTCCTGACTGTAGTACTGATGGTCCTCGCGCCAGCCGCCCTGACCGGCACCGATATGCTTGTAATCATGCACGAATTCTATGCGCCGGACATACTTCACCATTGCGAAGCCCAGTTGCGTCTCCACGCGCACACGCAGCGGCGCACCGTGTGGTACCGGTAACGGCTCGCCATTCATCTCGTACGCGAGGATCGTTTGTGGATCCGAGGCCAGCTCGATTCCAATCGTTCCGTAGAATTGACCAGGGCCAGCAGCGTCTGGCTCGGAAGTCGCTTTGTCATCCAGCGCATGGAACACCAGATAGCGCGCCGATTCGAGCGGCCGGCAGCGTTCCATTATGCGCGCCAGCGACACGCCACCCCAGCTCGCGACCGCAGACCAGCCCTGGATGCAATCGTGCTTGGTGATCTGCGTCTGTTTGGGCCAGCGCCGGAGCTCCTCGAGTGACAATCGCAGCGGATGCTCCACCAGCCCGTCCACCTCGAGCACGAAGTTGACGAAGCCTTCCCGCGCCATCGCTGCATATGCTGCTTCCGCGGGCGGCCGTCCGTTCACTCGAAAATAGGGTGATATCTCCGATGCCGAATATTGCTGCGCCGAGCGACCGTGGCCGAACAGCGCATGACGCAAGCGGTCCGTGACGGCCTGTGTGCGGCGCTGGACCATTCGCGGGTAGCGCAGCGAATACCATGTCGCGACGATGTGAATCAGAATGACTCCGCCAAGGCCGGCGAGCCCAACAATCAGGCCGAGTGCACCGTGCACGTGACGGACGTCGCCGAGCACTATCAACGCCATCTGGCTGACCTCGCCATGCAGGACCACCATCGCGAGGTGTGCAGCAGAGAACACCAGAAACGCGCACAGGCACAGGAAGTGAATGCTGCGCGCCGCCTGTCGGCCCCGAAAGATGCGGATGTACCACGGAAAGCGCGCTGCGATCGAAGGCGACATGGCCAATCCCGTGGCGATTGCGAGCGGCGACAGCAGGAAGACCACCGAGAAATACGCAAGCTGTTCCAGGGAATTGTAGCGACCCGGCGTGACCACCAGATGCAAAGTCACGTACGACTGAAGCGCGTGAAAGGCGCCCGGAATTATGGACCAGGATGTGGGAACCAGTCGCCGCCATTCCGGTGTGACAAAGAGCATTACAACGTACAGCAGACCGGTGAGCAGCCAACCGGCGTCTGCGAGGAAGTGCCAGTGCCGCCCAAGTCCGAGATTCCTGCGGCCCGGCAGCGCAATCCACGGCGAGAATGACTCCTCCTCGTCGCGCGACGTCCAGAGCTCGTTTACCGGCATTTGTTTGCGCGTGAGCCTACGCCACTCGCTTCCCGGTGTGCAGTCGTCATTCCAGTAGAGCTTGGGATGCGCGCTCAGTATTTCCAGCCCGCTGCGCACCAGGAGCGATACAAACAACAGGTTGAGGAAGTGCGTCGCGCGCAGCCACAGCGGAAAGTCGAGCATCGTCACTTCAGGATGCGGGATCTGAGCAGGGACGAGCGAGCGACGGCATCGGGCCGACGTTTGTTGATTGCATTGCTGTGAGTTGACTCCTTCCTGTTGTCGCTCCCTGTGAGTGCATGGATCGCGCCGATGCTGGCATGGAACGTGAACCACTTGATATGTTCGCCTGGCGCCGGCCTTCCGCTGTCGTCACTGCGAGTGATCCTTCTCTGGATGGATTGTCGTAATGGATGATTTGCTCTCACGCGCATCAGAGATGGGAGCCCAGCTCCGAGTCGATAGCATCAGATGCACGACGGCCGCCGGCTCGGGCCATCCAACGTCCTCGATGTCGGCCGCTGATCTCATGGCCGTACTTCTGATCAAGTACTTGAAGTACGACTGGGTTCATCCGCACGCCCCTGGCAACGACCGCCTCATCTTCTCCAAGGGTCACGCCAGTCCGTTGCTCTACTCCATGTACAAGGCGGCCGGCGCCATCACGGATGAAGAACTGTTGTCCTTGCGCAAACTCGGCAGCCGTCTCGAAGGACATCCAAAACCATTGCAGAGCGCTGAATCCCACGGCGCACTGCAAGGCCTGCCATGGGTCGATACGGCTACCGGCTCGCTCGGACAGGGGCTGCCAGTGGGCATCGGCATGGCGCTGAACGGCAAATGCGTCGACAAACTACCGTTCACTGTGTGGGTGTTGCTCGGCGACAGCGAAATGGCCGAAGGCTCGATATGGGAAGCGTTCGACAAGGCTGGCCACTACCAGCTGGATAACGTGATCGCGATCCTGGACATGAATCGGTTGGGTCAGCGCGGACCGACCGACCTCGGCTGGGACGCACCAGCTTATGCCGAACGCGCGCGGGCGTTCGGATGGCACGCAATCGAGATCGACGGCCACGACATCGACGCGATCGATCATGCGTACACGGAAGCGCTCGCACAGACCGGGCAGCCGACGTGCATCGTCGCGAAGACGGTAAAGGGGTCAGGTGTCTCGCTGGTTGCGAACAAGAACGGATGGCATGGCAAGCCGCTCAGTCCAGAGCAGGCGAAACCAGCCATCGAGGAACTTGGCGGCGAGCGCCACATCAGCGTGAGTGTTGCGAAGCCAGCGTCAGTGGCGCCAGCGGCGCGACCACCGGCCAGGCCGTTGAAACTGCCTGTTTATGAAGTCGGTACGGAAGAAGCTGCGCGAAAGGCGTTCGGAGATACGCTCGTCGCCATTGGCGCCAACCGCCCGGACGTCGTCGTGCTGGACGGGGAGGTGTCGAATTCAACATTCACGGAGGAGTTCAACGCGGCGTACCCGGATCGATTCTTCGAGATGTACATCGCAGAGCAACAACTCGTCGCTGCGGCCGTCGGCTTTGCCGCCCTGGGGAAGACCGCATTCGCTGCAACCTTCGCCGCCTTCTTCACCCGCGCGTTCGACCAGGTTCGCATGGCCGCCGTGTCCGGCGTGAGCATTCGCCTCTGCGGGACGCACCCCGGTGTGAGCATCGGAGAGGACGGCCCCTCGCAGATGGCTCTCGAAGACATCGCCATGATGCGAGCAGTCCACGGCAGCACTGTGTTGTATCCGTGCGATGCCAACCAGACTGCGCAGCTCGTGGCGGCCATGGCGGATCTGCCCGGCATTTCGTACCTGCGCGCAACCCGCGGCAAGTTGCCGGTGATCTATCCATCGAGCGAAAGGTTCCCGGTCGGCGGGAGCAAGGTACTCCGGCGCTCGGACGCAGATCAGGCGACGATCGTTGCGGCGGGCGTCACGCTGCACGAAAGTCTGCGTGCGTACGACCAGCTCGCGTCCGAAGGCATCCGGGTGCGCGTGATCGATGCGTATTCCGTCAAACCGATCGACGTAGCGACACTGCACGAAGCCGCGCGCGCGACGGGAGGCTGCATCATCGTGGTGGAAGATCACTGGAGCGAGGGCGGACTCGGCGACGCTGTACTGGATGCGCTGGCGGACGCACCCGAAATTCCGCACAGGGTGATCAAGCTGGCTGTGCGCGCGATGCCGACGTCGGGGAAACCGGCGGAGCTTCTGAGCGCCGCGGGAATCGACGCGGAGCACATCGCGCAGGCTGTCAGGGAGGCACTGTGAGACACAATGCCGAGTTATAAATACCTGATCGTGGGCGGCGGAATGACGGCCGCTGCTGCCATCGATGGAATCCGCGAGCTGGATCTCGCCGGCTCCATTGGAGTCATCGCCTCCGAGGCGCATCCGCCGTACAACCGGCCACCGCTGTCCAAGGCACTCTGGAAGGGTGCGTCTCTGGACAGCATCTGGCGCGCTGCAGCTGACGACAATCTGACGTTCCACCAGGGCCGCACCGCACGCAATCTGGAGGCGCAGAACAAGCGAATCACGGACGATCTTGGCACTGTGTACGAATTCGAGAAGCTGCTCCTCGCGACCGGATGCGGAACGCGAACTTTTCTGTTTGGGCAGGATGAGATCATCTACTTCCGAACCGTCGATGATTACGAGCGGCTACGCAGCGCAGCCGAACATCGCGATCGGTTCGCCGTAATCGGCGGCGGGTTCATCGGCTCGGAGATCGCGGCCGCGCTGACGATGAACGGAAAGAAGGTTATCTGGATATTTCCGGACGAGTTCGTGGGGAGTCGCATGTATCCGCCGGAGCTCGCGAAGTCGCTGAGCGAACTGTACCGCGAGCGTGGCGTTGAAGTCATACCGCGGGCGAAAGCGACCGGCTGCGAAACGCGCGCGGGGGAGTCGACGCTGACGGTCCACGACAACCAGAACGATGTCGATCGGAAGATCGTCGTGGATTGCGTTGTCGCAGGCATCGGCGTTCAACCGAATGTGGAACTGGCCCAGGCTGCAGGCCTCAGCGTCGACAACGGCATCCGTGTCGATGCATCTCTGCGCACCGACAATCCCGACATCTATGCCGCGGGAGATGTCGCGAGCATCTTCGACCCCTTGCTCAAGGAATGGCGCCGCGTCGAGCACGAGGACTGCGCAAATACCATGGGCGCGCACGCGGGGGTCGCCATGGCTGGACGCACGGTGTCGTACGAGCACCGGCCGTTCTTCTACTCCGACATCTTCGAGATGGGCTACGAGGCCGTCGGTGAGGTGGACAGCCGGCTGGACATGATCACTGACTGGAAAATTTCGTGCAAGGAAGGCGTGATCTACTACTTACGCGAAGGGCGCGTGCGCGGGGTGTTGATCTGGAACATTTTCGGATTGGTGGACGGCGCCAAACGGCTCATCGGCTCTGCAACATCGACCCATCCTTCTGACCGTGAACGACGGCTTCCGACGTAGCGGCCGTGGGACCGTTCCCCTCGTCCAGGCAACATCGAACCGCTGGTCGTTAGCTGCGGCGAGCCCCATCGCCTCATGACGTGGATTCGACGCTTTCACCCGCATGCCACGGGTGCACCCGGCGTGCTTTTTGCTCGCCGATATGAGTCTGTGGGACTGCCTTCTGTGTCCCATCACTTTACGGAGGGTGTATGCACGTTGATCCATCGCGATACGTCGGTCTTGCGACGCTCGCTGCGTGCGCGGTGCTCGGCGGATGCAAGGCGAAGGAGAACCCCGCCGCAGACACGACGTCGGCAATGAGTGCGACCGCGACGACAGGCGACACGTCTGCCATGGGTGGAGCGGCGAAGGCTGCAGACACGACGGCGGGGGCCGCTGGTGCTGCGTTGTCGGACGCCAACATTGCCGCACTGGTCGATGAAGTAAACATGGGAGACAGCTCGCTCGCAGCTTCGGCGCTCCCCAAGCTGACCAGCGCGGGCGCTAAAGACTTCGCCAGGTTGATGATGGGCGAGCACCATGCGGAACACGTTCAGGGCATGCAGGTCGAGAAGGGGCAGAACATCATGCCAGCGCTACCAACGGTGGACCCGTTCAAGCCGGCAGTCGAGGCGGAGCAGACGGCGCTCGGCTCGCTGTCCAAGGGCGCGGCCTACGACTCGACCTATATCGCGCAGGAAATCGGAATCCACCAGGCCGTACTCGACTGGGCGGGGAAGAACACTCCCCAGAACGCCGCCTATCAGAAGTACCTGAAGTCAGCCGGCTCGGTGTATCAGAAGCACCTGGATCAGGCGCTCGCGCTCCAGAAGAAGATGAGCCGCGCCAAAGCGTAATCCGCAACGTTCCAGTGTGCCGGCGCTCGCCGCCGGCACACTCCCCCCGTCATCCTGCCATCGTCGGGTAGTCGATGTATCCGTGCGGCCCGCTCGTGTAGAACGTTGCGCGATCCGGCTCGTTCAGCGGCGCGCCTCGCCTCACGCGCTCGACGAGATCCGGATTCGCAATGAACAGCCGCCCGAACGCAACCAGATCGGCGCAGTGGTTCTCCAGCGCACGCTCCGCGGTCTCCGGCGTGTAGCCGCTCGCAGTTATCAGTGTTCCGCCGTACGATTCGCGCACGAGGGCCGTCGAACAGACCTGTCTCTCGTCCGGACCAGTCGTACCGACCGGCGCTTCGACGACGTGCACGTACGCAAGTCCGCGATCGTTCAGCACGGTTGCAATGTGCGAAAACGTCTCCACCGGATCGGCGTCATGAATTCCGTTCGATCCGCCCGCCGGTGAAAGGCGCACTCCCACACGTTCGCTCGGCCAGACCGATGTCACCGCGTCGAGTATCTCGAGTAGAAAGCGCGTACGATTGGCCGGACTACCACCGTACTTATCTGTACGTTGATTGGTTCCGGTCTGAAAGAACTGATCAATCAGATATCCGTTGGCGCCGTGCAGCTCGACGCCGTCGAAGCCGGCCTCGTGCGCAACCTCGGCGCCGCGCCGAAATTCGGCCACAAGGCCGGGCACGTCTTCCGATGCCAGCGCGCGCGGCGTTTCGAAGTCCTTCATTCCGTCGGGTGTGTACGCCTTGCCGGCGGGTGGAATCGCGGAGGGCGCGACTGGTTGCTGTCCGTGGTAATACGAATGCGACACGCGTCCGACGTGCCAGAGCTGCGCGAAGATCCTGCCGCCAGCGTGATGCACTGCGTCCGTCACGATTCGCCACCCGTCCCGCTGCGCGTCGGTGTAGATGCCCGGCGTGTCCTGATAACCCTGTCCGAGCGCACTGACCTGCGTCCCTTCTGTGATGATCAAGCCCGCAGTCGCGCGTTGCGTATAGTACTGCGCCATCAGCGCGTTGGGGATTCCACCTGGGGCGCGATTACGCGTCAGTGGGCACATCACCATGCGGTTCGGCATCGTGATGGGCCCGAGATGATATGGTTCGAGAAGAAGCATCGGTGATTTCCGTTGGTTGTTACTGTGCGTCGGACGTGACCTGACCGTGATTCAACATCGCAACGAGCACGACGCCGCCAATGACGTTCCCGATTATTGCCGGAACGAGAAAGCCGCCGAGCATCGCGCTCCAGCTGGCCGCACCGATCAGTGCAAGGTAGAACGCCTCGACCGCACCTGCAATCGAGTGACGAAACCCAAACGCCGCAATCGGAGCGGTCGTTAACCAGATGTAAAGCACCTGCGTTCCGGTGGCACGTGTTGACGATACCAGCCACGCCATTAGTGCGATGAGCCAGCCGCCGAATATCGCGCGGTATATGACCAGAGCGAAGCCGCCGTTGGTACCAAACTTCGCCACGTCGAGCAGCGCCCGCTGCATCGGGTCATCCAACACTGGTGTTCGGGCAGCCAGCGCGGCGAATATCGCTGCGCCAATGAGATTTCCAACCAGGACGATCACCCACAACCGCAGCAAGCGCACAAGCGTGCTCCTGTCGCGTCGCTGCAGAAAGGGTATGACCGGCTCGAGTGTGTTCTCGGTGAATAGCTGATTGCGTGCCTGCACGACGAAGATGAACCCGAGCGGATATCCCACTGCGATTGCAGCGGGTGCATACGCCGCCGGAACCCAGAGCGTGAGGTACGCTGCCGCGAGAAAGCTGAAGCCGATTGTGAGACCGGCCGCCAGCGCCGACCATCCCAGGTCGCGCGCAGGTCGCCGCATTTCCTCCTCGGCGACAACGCGAACGTTCTCATGGATTTCCGCCGCGGAGAGACGAGTGCCGGTCGCCGGAGTCGTGGTGTCGGCGGACTGTTGCGGCGCGTGGGTCTGCGCCGCTTCGTCATCCGCCGACGGCTCGGGTTTTGGCTCCGGCGTGGCGCTCACTACTTGCCGCCAGGTTTCGCTTTAGAGGTACCCTTTCTCTCCTGCTCGTTCGGCACGACGCCGAGTGCGGTGGCGAGATCGATCTGGTGATCCTGCTCCTGCTTCACGATTTCACGCAGTATCTCTCCCAGTGCGTATTCGCCGAGGGCGTCCGCCTGCCTGATTCGTTCGCGGTAATTGCGAATTGTGTCATCTTCAGCCTGAAGATCCAGGCGCAGCATTCCCTCGTTGTCTTCTGACACTTCGATCGGTTTGGGCTCGTGCACCGGGTACGCGCCGAAATAGTCCAGCTGTCGCGCGATCGCCAGCGCGTGATCGAGCTCCTGATGTGCGTGCTCGGTGAGCTGATCGGCGATGTTCATGAACCGCGCTGAGTCGAGTTTCTGGCTGAAGATCACGTACTGGATGATCGCCTTGTACTCGCGGGCGATGTCGTCCTGCAGCCCCTTGATCAGCTGCTCTCTGGTTACCTGCGTCGGCTGCGTGCTGGACGCAGTTGCGCTTGCTCTTTTTGTCGCCATTTTGGAATTACGTTGGATTGAGTTGGATGGGCTGGATTGCTGATCAGTGGATGAAGCAGGAATCCTGCCGGCGGCGGGTCCGGAGCGGGCAGGGAAGGCGGGCCGCGCCATACTTGTGCACTGGAGCAGTATGATGGTAGCCACCAAGCGGGCGTACGAACCCGCGGTCGAGGCGGACGGTTATCGCGTCCTGGTCGACCGCCTCTGGCCGCGTGGAGTTTCAAAGAACGCGGCGCGGATCGACGCGTGGGAAAAGGAGATCGCTCCATCGAAGGAGCTGCGGGAGTGGTACGGACACGAGCCGGCGAAATGGCCGGAATTTCAAAAGCGCTATCGGAAGGAGCTGAAGACGGCGGCTGCTTCGGAAGTTCTGGATGATCTGGTGCATCGTGCTCAGCGCGGGGCTGTCACTCTGGTTTACGCGTCGCACGCGGGCGAAATCAGCAACGCCGCGGTGCTCGCGAAAATCATCAGTCGGAGAGCTTCCTGAGGGCGGATCCCTTGTGCATTGCGATGTGATCGGTCGTGTCACTCTTGATCTCGTACTGCGGATCGTCCTTCGTTGCGTGGACGGTGTAGCCCTTGAACTGGATGTTGGAGGTCACCACGCGCGTGATGTGGCCGCGAACTCTGCCAGCCTCCGAGTTCCAGCTGACGTGGTCGCCGATCTTGAATTGCCTGTGGGAAGTCATCGATGTCGTTGGTCAGTTGCCCGATGCATCACGAGTCGCAATCCCGGTGCCGTCCGCTATCGGGCGCAGCCGGTCGAGGGCTATATTTGACGTGCTTCGACCCGTTGCACGCCCGATCGGCCGCCAGGCCTTCCGGCGCGGCTGCAGATGTGCTTGCAGCAGGGGCGAGATTCAGTGCATAATATGTAAACCTATAAAATCATGACAAAAACTGGAACGTTGGCGCCATTCGACGGAGACGTAGCCGAGGAGCGCTTTTCGGAGCTCTTCGACCGCTACAAGCAGCACCTCGCGTGGGTGGGCGTGGTGATAATCCTGGCTGGTGTGGGCGTCTGGTTCTATCTGAGGTCGGAATCGATCAAGTCGCAGCGCGCGGAGGCGGCTTACGAGGCCGCGGTCCAGAGCGTGTCGTCCGGCAACCTGCCACTGGCGCAGTCCGATCTCAAGAAGGCGGCGGTTCGGTATGCCGGCACCAACGGCGGCACCGAGAGCTCCATGGCGCTGGCCAAGATCTACTACCAGCAGGGGAAGTATCAGGACGGAATTTCGGCGCTCACCGATCCGGCATCGAAAAAGGGAGACCTGCAGTACGAGGCCCGCCTCCTGACCGCGTCGGGATATGAAGGTCTGAACAAGTGGCCTGAAGCGGCCAAGGAATACGAGGCAGCTGCCGATGTTGCGCGGTTCGACGCGGACAAGGCCAGTGCCCGGGCGATGGCGGCACGCGCCTATCAGGCAGCCGGGAACAAGGCGGCCGCGACGAAGATATGGACCGATCTGCTTGCCGATCCCAAGAGCACCTTCGCGACCGAAGCGAAGATCCGCCTGGGCGAACTCGAAGCAGCGCCAATCAAAACCTGACGTGACTTCACAAAGTGGATGAGGAGGCCGCCCGATTCGGGGCGGCCTTTTTGTTTGGCGGCTGAGGTCAGGCAGGCCTGTGCGAAGACCGTCGTTGTGCAGGAGAAGGCCGTTCCGCCGCGCAGGTCGTCGGCCAGCGGGTGGCGTGGTTGGGGGGCGCCAGGCGACGCCGTCGCCAGATCACGCCCCCCAAGCCTGGTCGTCCGGCGGGCGAAGGCGCCCGGCGATCTAAAACCGGGTACGTGGCGGATCGTGTGTGAATCCGCCCATCGTCGGAATGACTACACGCCACCTCCGGAGCTTTTCGCCGGCTCACGTTGGCTTACAGCGGCTCGCCGCAGTGACCGAGGTATGAGCCCTTTGCCGGAGAAGGCGGGTCGATCACTCGTTCGAGATCTATCACCAACCGGTCAGTAAAGCGCCGGCATCTGTAGAAGATATGCGTATAATATGGATTATGTAAACTAAATAATGTGGGAAATGTGGGAAAACCCTACAAATCCCGGAGCACCCCCTCGAACACCAGCCGCCCTTCGCCCCTCAACGACGCCGTCCAGGACCCGTCAGAGCCCCGTACAGACCGAATCCCCAGCCGAGCGCCCGATGCGGTCTCGAGCTCCACGTCGTCGCCAGCTTCGCCCCACAGCCTGAGCAGAATCGCCGTCGCAACGCTCCCGGTGCCGCACGCCAGCGTCTCACCCTCCACGCCACGCTCGAAGGTCCGGATGTGCCATCCGCTCTCATCCCGGCTCACGAAATTCACGTTCGCACCCGCTTCGAGCGATCCATGATTTCTGACGTATCTCCCACGCCCCAGCACATCGCACAGCGCGACATCCGGCACACGGATCACCACGTGCGGGATTCCAGCCACGGCGAACCCGAGCCGCTCCTCGTCGCCGCCACGCTCGATGGCCGCCACGTCGGCCTCTGCCTCACGGATCTCCGGCAGGTCGAATTCCGGCACTCCGGCCCGGATTCGGGCCCGCAGAACCCCCGTCCCGGTCTCGATGGCGAAGCCCGAAGGGTCCACTGCCCCCAGCTTCGCGGCCAGGCTCGCCGTGCACAGCGTCGCGTTGCCGCACAGGTCCGCGAGCGTGCCGTCCGCGTTGAAATACGTCAGCTCGATATCCGCAGCTGCGCTCCGCGGCCTGGTGAGGATGACGAGACCATCAGCTCCGACGCCCGTCCCACGGGCGCAGGTGCGCTGGATCACGGCCGCACCCTCGAATTCGCCTGCCGGCTCGCTCCGGCCGTCGATGAAGACGAAGTCGTTGCCCGACCCCGTCATCTTCCAGAAATGCCGCCCCTCGACCATCGCTAGATCTTCCGGGTTATCGCCTGCCATCTGAGCCGCCAGACCATCCATATGGCCTCGCGGACTATCTGCTTGGACATCTTGCTCTCGCCGAGCGTCCGGTCGTGAAAGACGATCGGAATCTCCTTGATCTTGAAACCGCGCTTCCAGGCCCTGTAGCTCATCTCGATCTGAAATGCGTAACCATTTGAGTGGACAGCATTTAGATCGATCTCTTCAAGTACTTTCCGCCTGAACGCCTTGAAACCGCCAGTCGCGTCGAAGACCGGAAGACGGGTCACGGCACGGGCGTAGATGTTGGCCAGGTAGCTCATCACCAACCGGCCGATCGGCCAGTTGACCACCGTTACCCTGCCGTCCTGGTAACGCGAACCGAGCACGATATCGGCGTCATCAATCGCCCTGAGAAACTGGGGGATGTGCTTGGGGTCGTGCGAAAAGTCGGCGTCCATCTCGAAGGCCACGTCGTAATGGCGCTCGATCGCCCACCTGAAGCCGGCGAGGTAGGCGGTGCCGAGCCCCATCTTGGAGGCGCGCTCGAGGAGGTGGATGCGTGGATCGGCGGCCGCCATGCCGGCGACAACCTGCCCGGTACCGTCCGGCGAGCCGTCGTCGACGATCAGCACGTTGATGCGCGAATCCTGATCCAGGATCAGCGGGACGATGCGTGTGACGTTGTCGCGTTCGTTGTACGTCGGCACGATGACGAGGACGTGCCGGATTGGGGGCCGGTGCTCAGGCAACGCGTCGTCGCTCCACAATGACACCACCGGCCAGGGCGATCAGCGCGATGACGATGGCGATCCAGGTAACGGTCTTCCCCGTTTCGTACGGCGCACTGCTAAAGGCGAGTTCGATCTTCCGTGCTCCGGGCGGCAGCTCCACCCCGATCATGCTGTACTGCGCTCGGCCTATGTGACCCGGCTTGCCGTCGACCGTCGCACGCCAGCCTGGATAATAATTCTCGGAGACTACCAGCGCGGAGCCCGTCGGCGCCCCACGGTCGAGTGTCAGAGACATCCTGCCGGGAGCATACGAATCGACATGCGCTACGATCCCTGTCGGCGCCGGCAGTGACGTCACGGGTGGTCCTGCGGTCACAGGTGCTGCGGGATCGAAGAGCGCCGCTGTCTCCACGTCGAATCGAGGGTTCATGATGGTTGCAAGCACCGCGTCGTCCGCAGCCTTCACGATCACGGGAGCAACCCACGCGAACGGCGCGGATCCCGGCAGCCGGTACACGTAATTGCTCTGCCCGCTCGCGTCTTCCGTGGACGGGCCGGCGACCTGGACGACGCCTGGTAGCACGGTAGCGAGCTGCTGGCTGTTGGCCAGTACGTACTGGGTTGCCGTGAGCCGGCGGATGTTCGTGTTGGTAATTATCTGGCGCGTGGTTTCTGGACCGGGACCGCCCCCCTGCTCGATGGCTACGAGCGTGTTGTAGCGCGCGAGCTCGTTGCCGTGATAGCCGATCGCGTCGAGCGCACGATGCGTCATGAGCTCCGCACCCGAATACAACGCATCGTCGCCGCCATTCTGCATTTCGATCGGCAGCACGCGACCGGGCTGCGGCAGGTTGCCGAGGAATTTCGTTGCAGCGTCGGACGCGTAGAGCCGGCTCGCGGGCGGCGAAAACACCCAGTACTGCTTGTTCACGACAAAGAGGTCCAGCGCAACCAGGAGCGCGATCGCCACGACGGGGCCGAATCGGCCGGCCGCCCTCCGGATCTCCGCAGCCCTGAACATTGTAAGGCCTGCAAGTATCACGAAGATGAGCGAGCGAATCGCACCGATCACGAGCGCTGTATTGTTGGCGTCCACCGCTTCGAGCCGGCTCTCGGGTGCCACGCTTCGAGCGAATGCGGTCAGCACCCCCGTCGCAGCAAGCAGCACAACGGCAGCCGCGGCGATCCCCCATCCCAGCACGTACTTGCGGGTCGTCTCGGACAGGAGCGCCTTCTCCATTCCACGCGCGGCGAATATCGCGATACCCATCGTACCGACGAAGAACACCGAATCGGGGGCCCGGAAGTACCTGGTGCCGGGCACGAGATAGAACGGAATGTTATAGAACGGCGTGTTGCCGCCCAATGCCCACAGCAGCGCCAAGACGATCGTCACCGCCCAGAACCACAGCTCGCGTGACCGCCTGTCGCGCCTGATGCCGCTCAGGCCGAGTCCGCCGAGCATGAGCACCACTACTCCGACGTAATCGCCCTGGAAGTGGATGCCGTTGGGGCCCCAGTAGTGATCCAGGATGCCCGTGAACTCGGGCAGATACGCGTTGAGAATCTCCTGCGGGTTCTTGGCGTACGACGTCGCTCGCTCGTACGTCCCGATGCCGGACGCGCGCGGTGACCACGCCACGTATTCGCGCACAGGGAGATACTGCACTGCACCAATGGCGAGTCCGACCCCGACGGCGATCAGCGCGGCGGCGAGTCGCTTGACCGCGAGCTTGCCGTCACCTGTTCCGTCGCGCACCAGGCCCACAGCCAGCACGACCGCATACGCGCCGGCAGCGAGCAGCGAATACTCGAGCAGCTGAGGATGCGGCGCGAGGATGTCCAGGCCAACGGTCGCGGCGATAGCACCCAGTGCCCAGAGACGCCCGTCGCGCACCCACGCGACGATGGTCCACAGCAGTAGCGGGAACAGCGCTGCGACGAACAGCTTGCCGTCGTGACCCGGGTTCACGTACGTCGCGATGTGGCCGCTCAGCATGTAGGCGAGACCGCCAACGAACGCGCCGGCGAAACTGAAGTGCGCGCGTCGCATGAACATGTAGGTAAACGCGCCGGCCAGGAAAATATGAATCATGAACCCCCACGTCATTGCGACGTCCGTGGGGAGAACCATTCTGAGCAGAAATGTCGGGTAGAAGATGTCGCCGTGCATCGCAGCGACGAACGGCATGCCGCCAAACTGGTACGGGTTCCACAGCGGGAACGACCCGGTCGCCTTGAGCGTGCTGGCCGCGAATTCCCTGAAGGCGTAACCGGCGATGTACTGATCGCTGTGCGGGCCGACTAGAAACTGTCCGGCGAGCGCGGGCAGACCGAGCGCCAGCGTGGCGATCGCGTACGTGACAGTCGCCCACAGGCCGGCAAATCGAGGCTCGTAGGAGCCGATCACCGGATCTGAGGTAAGCACTCTCTTCGCGCCAGCGGCTGCCGTCATTCGGAACGTGTTGGAGGTCGTAAGTGGCCCGCCGCGAGCGCGATGAGACCGGGTATTACTTCCAGTATGGTAAGCCACAGACGACTCATGATGGCAACGATGACAGCATCGCCGTACGTGGTGAGCCCCAGCAGTGGCAGTCCTTCCCAGATCCCCGCCTCGCGTACTCCTATGCCCGCAGGAGCGATCAGGGTGATGAATCCAACAATATACGCCGCCGTGTATGCGGCAATGTAGAGTACGACTCCGCCGTGCACAGCGCTGCGCCCGAGGATCGCGATGGCGAACAGGCGGAAGGCCTCCCCGTAGGCGCACCACGCGAACGCTGTTCCTGCGAGCGACCACCAGACGGTGCTCGACGGAATTACGGGAAGTCGAATATCCCGCTTCGTCACCTTGCAGGCAAGGCGCACGGCGGCCGGAAGCCACATTGGCGCGGCGAGAACCCCACCAACCGACACGGCTGCGACGATCGCAAACACTGCGGCGTGCGGCACCAGCCGCGAAGCGAAGATGAGCACCAGCGCGAGACCGGAGACGAGGTTGAAGACGTTCACGATGATCGACGAGCCAGCGGCCGCAACCGACGACGCTCCGGTCTCCTTGGCCATCACACCCAGGGCGGCAAGCGACCAGAGGTTACCGGGGATGTATTTGCCGAGACTTGCGGCGAACCAGATGCGCGCCGCGGTCCACCATGGCAGCTGCGTATCCCACGCCGCAAGGACTCGGCGCCAGGTCTCGACGAGGACTGCATAAGCGAGAAAGACGAGCAGCGAAGCCTCTATCAGCGCCACCCACTCGATGTTGATCGTGGCGACGCGGCCGCGAATCATGTCCCAGCGCCTGGAGATCGCGATGCTCGCGAAAACCACCACGAGAACAGCGAACACCACCTGGGCAATACGCATCCACCTACTTCGCATCGTCGCTCACTGCATCACGGTAAATGCGCGCGTAGCGCTCGGCAACACTCTCCGGTGAAAAACGCGCCAGTGCGGCAACCCTGCCCGTCTTTCCGAGTCGCTCGCGAAGCGCTGAATCCTCCACAATTCGTTCGACGGCCAGGGCCAGCGCGGCCACATCGCCCGGAGCGACGAGCGCACCGGTGACGTCGTTCTCGATGACGTCGACCAGTCCGCCGGAGGCGAAAGCGACTGGCGGTGTCTCGCACAACTGCGCTTCGGCGGCGACCAGTCCGAGGCCCTCGTCGGTGAACGGCGCGATGAGCGCGGACGCACGCGCGAGCAGCTGCGGCAGCTCACCGTGCTTCACGTGACCGCGCCACAGAATTCTGTCCGCGACTCCGAGCTGGCCAGCAAGCTCGACCGACGCAGCCCGGTCCGGTCCGTCGCCGATTACGTCGAGTACTATGCTGCGCTTCATCGCTGCGAGTGCGCGGATCGCCGTTTCTATTCCCTTCTGCGCCGAGAGACGTCCGACGAACACGATCCGGTTCGCATCGCGGTCGCTCGTCGGTCCGAACAGCGACGTCGCAACTGGCATCGGAGCGACTATCGGTGCCGTGCGACACAGCGGCGCCGCCTGCGCGGCTAGCCAGCTGGAAACGCACGTGACGCGCGCGGAGCGCTGAAATACGTAGCGCGCAAGCGGGCGCGCCGCGGGCTTTTTCTGTAGCAATCGGAGGTCTGATCCGTGCGACGTTGTCACCAGTGGAACGCGAGACAGCCGGCTCGCAGTCGATGCCGCGACTCCATTGGGAAACCACCAGTGCGCGTGAAGAACGTCGGGCTTCCACCTTGACGTCTCGGACAGGATCGCTCGGGTTTCCGATACGATAAACGAGCCGAGCGCCATCTTTGCGATGACCGATTGCGCGACGTCCTCGGCCATCGTGCCGCGGTATGCGAGTGTCTCACGAGCGCGTGGCGCGTAACGGAAGCGTCTTACGCGGATTCCCCGAATCACGCTCGTTCCGGCGAGTCCAGCCGCCGACGGCGCGATGACGCGCACATCGACGCCGTGTTGTACGAGCGCTGTCGCGAGGCCGAGGATGAACGATCCAGCGGCGTCTCCTTCGAACCGTGGAAATGAATGCGCTACGAGAAGTGCTTTCACGCCTCAGCGCAGCGAGTCCGTGTCGCGACCGACGAGCTCTTCGACCCGTCTCCGCAATTCGGCGATCTCGGCGCGCTGCGCAGCCATGAGCTCCGCGAGCAGGCCGGTCGCGAAAAATACGCTTCCAAGCAGCAGACAGACTTCCACGAGCGTGAGCAGAGGGCGGAATCCAACGCCCGCGATGATGCGATACAGTACTGCGACCACGCCGGTCAGCACGCCGATGAAGAACAGCGCCGCGCCAAGTATGCCGAAGAACAACAACGGCTTGCGCGCGAAACGCAGCTCGAACCAGACCGCCAGCATGTCCAGCACACCCACGGGAATCCGGCTTAGACCGAACTTGGATTTGCCCGCCATTCGCGGATACAGCGGGATCGGTGTCTCGCCAACAGTGAAGCCCCGGTGTGCTGCGACGACGATCATGTAACGATGCCAGTCCGGACGGACAGGAAGCGCCGCCATCACTTCGCGCCTGTACGCCTTGACCGAATTGAGATCGCGAACCGGCACGTCGAACAGCTTGCGACTCAATCCGTTGTATATGCCCGAGACGAACGCCTTCTCGTACTCGCCTTCCTTTCTGCCCGTCATCATGTCGAACTCACCAGCGAGAATGGGTTCGACGAGCTTGGGGATGTCTTCAGGCTTGAATTGCAGATCCGCGGGATAGAATACGAGCACGTCTCCGCGGGAGTGGACGTAGCCCGTGCGCAACGCATCTGCGATCCCGCGACGGGTGCGATGTCTCACGGAGCGCAGGAACGGGTATTTTGTTTCCAGTTCCGCGAGAACCGTGGCCGTTGCATCCGTCGACCCGTCGTCTATGACGACGACTTCGTACTTGCCAGGCTCGGCGGCAAACACCTCCGCCGCCTGACGCATGAACTCCGGTAAATTCTCGGCTTCGTCCTTTGCCGGGACGAGCACGCTCACCCGCGGAAGCCTCGCCGCCGGCAGAGAGGTCATACGCGTTTGCGCATGCGCGCCGGCAGCACGCCGAGCTGATCGCGATACTTGGCGACAGTGCGACGAGCGATCTGCACGCCGCTCTCTCGCAGGATGTTGACTATCGCCTGATCGGTCAGCGGGCGCTTGGGATCCTCATCCTCGACGAGCTTCTGGAGCTGCGCCTTGATGCCGCGGGCTGAAACGTCCTCGCCGTCGGCGGTTGCGAGGCCGGACGAGAAGAAGAACTTCAACGGCAGCACGCCACGCGGCGTCTGCACGTACTTCTCGTTCGTCACGCGACTCACCGTCGATTCGTGCATGTTGATCACCTCCGCGACCTCGCGAAGCGTGAGCGGCTTAAGGAACTGCACGCCCTTTTCGAAGAACTCGCGCTGACGTTCGACGATGTAGTTCATCACCTTGAGCATCGTCTGACGGCGCTGCTCGATCGCCTGGATCATCCAGTTGGCCGAGTTGAGCTTGCTTGAGATGAACTCCTTGTTTTCACCGTCGAACTTCTTCTTGTCGCGTGCGATGTCCTGATACGCCTTGCTCAGCTTGAGGCGCGGAAGGTTGGCGTCGTTCAGAAATACGTGGTATTGCTCATCGATCTTGTCGACGACCAGATCCGGAATTATGTAGTTGTCCGAGCGCGCGCTGTAGCGCAGACCCGGTTTCGGATCCAGCTTGGCGATTTCATCCGCTGCGGCCTGCACGTCGGTCGCACTGATCCCGAAGCGCTTGGAGATCTCGCTCCAGCGGTGATTGATCAGTTCGTCGAAGCAATCGCGCACGAGACGGTACGGTACGGACTGTTGGAGGCCAGCCTCG
Source organism: Gemmatimonadota bacterium (assembly GCA_027307165.1). GTDB lineage: Bacteria > Gemmatimonadota > Gemmatimonadetes > Gemmatimonadales > Gemmatimonadaceae > Fen-1247. Next base: position 383,174 of record DAHUXM010000021.1, read on the forward strand.
CGAAGCTGGAGCAGCAGGCATTCCTTGAGATCGCGTGCGGCAATTCCCGGTGGATCCAGCGTCTGCACGATGGCGAGCATCTCTTCGCCCTCGGCCTGCGTGTACAACATGCTTTCGGCGATCTCACGACCGGCCGCCTCGGCGGCGCTCCGAGCCATGTCGTTCAACGCCACGACGATCTCCGAGACCGACGCCGCAAGATAGCCGTCGTCGTTCACGTTTCCGATGAACTCGTCTGCGATGAGCGCCTGGCGTGGCGTGAGCTCGAGCAGGGCGACCTGATCGCGCAGATGGTCGCCGAGGTCGCGCGTGCCTACGGTGATCGGCTCGAAGTGCTCGCGCTCCTCCCGCTCCTCACGATGACCACCGGTGTCGAAGCCGTCCAGAAGAATCTCTTCCCAGTCGATCTCGTCCTTCTCGGGAGTCTGCGGCTCCTCGACGGCGGTTTCCGCAGCGTCTTCGGTCTCGTCTTCCTCTTCCTCGTCGTCTTCGACGAGATCGAGGAACGGGTTGTTGAGCAGCTCCTGCTTGAGATGCTGCTGAAGGTCCAGCAGCGGCATGTACAGAAGATCCATCGCCTGATACAAGCGCGGATTGATCTTCAGGTCCTGCCGCATCTGGGTAGACTGGCTGAGGCTTGATCTCATACGTGTGCTCCGGTGCCGCCGCCTGCAAATCGTTCGCGTAGGCGAGCGGTTAGCGTGGGGCCCAAGTAAATCTTCGCGACTGTGTCGTCGAAGACCAAGTCACGAACCGTGCCGGAAACCTTGACCTGTCCGTCGAACATTATGTAGGCCCGGTCCACGATATCGAGTGTCTGCTCTACGTTGTGATCGCTTATCAGGACTCCAATATTGCGCTGCCTGAGGCCCGAGACGATCGTCTGGATGTCGTGGACCGCGATCGGGTCAACGCCAGCGAAGGGCTCATCGAGCATCATGAACTTGGGGTCCGTGACGAGGGCGCGCGTGATCTCGAGCCGCCGCCGTTCGCCTCCCGAAAGTGCGTACGCCTTGCTCTTGCGCAGGCGCTTGATACTGAGCTCGTCGAGCAGCCGCTCCAGTCGTTCTTCCCGCTGAGACTGCGACAGCGGCAGCGTTTCGAGAATGGCGAGGATGTTGTCCTCGACCGACAGCTTGCGGAAGATCGACGGCTCCTGCGAGAGATACCCGATGCCCTTGCGGGCACGCTTGTACATCGGCATCTCGGTAATATCCTGACCGTCCAGCTTGATGCTACCCTCGAGAGGCTGGATCAGCCCCACGATCATGTAGAAAGTCGTGGTCTTGCCAGCGCCATTCGGCCCCAGGAGGCCAACGATCTCACCCTGCCGTAGATGTATCGCGACGTCGTTGACCACCTTGCGCCGGCGGTAGACCTTCACGAGCCCTTCTGCCTCGAGCGTACTCCTTCCGGGGCTGCGATCCTCGGGCGCGATCTGTCCCGTGGCCGGCCGCGGAAACTCTCCCGTCTGTCGCAACATGTCGGCGACCTGCGCACCTAGCGGCGCTATGTCGCTCCAGAGGCTATCAGAAAGTCTGATCTTGGTGTAATCGCCGACGTCGCCCGGCGGAATTATGACGACCTTCTCCGTGGCGAGCCGGGGGAGCACCCAGGTCGTGAGGTACGATCGCACTTCGTCCAGGCTGAGACGCCCGGCTTCATGCTGCGCGTCCTTGCCTTCGTCGCGCAACGTCCGGAGATACTCGTCGCGGTATCCTATCGCGATGTCGTTGAGCGTCGCCGAACCGGTGTCGTCGGCGCACCGGACAAGCGCTTCGAGCGCCAGCACTGACGAGCGCTCGTCGCCCGCCGCGTGCGCGAGCAGCGACGCGATGACGTCGGAATAGATCGGGGCCGTCAATGGATTATTCCCCGGCGCGGTGCCGGCGGCCTGATCGTCCTGGGAGCGGCGGGCTTCTTCACCAGCGTCGTATCGACTGCCTCGACGTAGACGCCGCTCGCCTTGTCGCGAACTTTGACCGTGTCGATGCCGCCGTTGCGGAAGTTGATGTCGATGTCCCTGCCCGTGACGTAATTGACTCCGGGCCGATCCTTGAACTTGTCGTTCTTGACGTGATAGTACGCGCGCGCATTGGTGCGCGACACTATCGTCTTGACCGGCGGCGTGTGCCCGCTGTCAGCCCGCGTGACCGTGTCGAACGTCGCGATCAGCGTGTCGCCTCGCATCCAGTCGCGCTCGTCGGTCTTCATCGTCGCCGTATCCGGAACGCTCGTCGCGTAAGCGTTGCCAACCGAGATGATCTCGTGGATCCGCTGGTTCGGAAGCAGGGCGTCGATTGAATCAGCAACGATGTCGCGATCCGGCGATGTCGCGTGTGCGCGCGTCTTGCCCCACGCCATCGCCCGCTCCAGCTCGTTGTCGTGCACGCGGAGGTCGACCGAGTCGGCGTACAGCTGAAGGTCCTGACTCGTTGCATGACCATTCGGTGTTGCAACCACGCGGTTCACCAGGCGATTCTTCGAGAAGACGTCGATGACGCCGCCCGTAAGCGTGAATGGCCGTGTGCGACGAGCTTCCACGGTCGGCTTCTTCATGAGCCGCGCCGTTCCCGATCCCTGATCCATGAAGGCCGAATCTCCGGTCGCGAACAGCTGTGGACGCGTGACGCGGACGTCACCGCCGGCATACACCAGACTGTCGGCGACGCTCGTGATGCGATCTGCAACGACGTCCACCGTATCACTCGGCTTGTGCGTCAGCGTGTCGATCTGGACTACCTTCAGCCTGGGCCGGCCCGTCGAAACGAGAATCGCCTCCGTGCGGATGGGCGCAACTGCGCGGTAGTAATCCGCAACGGGACCGCGCATAGTGCTCCCACTCGCCATGACGGCGTACACATTTCCTTCGGCTCGAATGTGTTCCTCTTCCATCCAGTACGTCATGTGATCGGCGTCGACCTTCGCGCGTGGGTCGCTGTAGTGAACGTTGCCGATGAGGTACATGAGTCGCTGATCGCCGTAGTACTCGGTGCTATCGGAAATGAGCGTGACATCCTGCCCCTGACAGCGAGCGATCGAACCGCCGCCGACATACGTGTTGCGTTCGCCGCTTGGCAGCTTGATGCTGTTGAAGCGTGTCGTACCCGCCGTCGAGCCTTCGATCTCGATTACACACTTGCTGCCCGGTGCAGGTCCGACGCGCTGCGCGAGCGCGGCCGGTGCAATGCACACGCTACCGAGCGCGAAGAGCAGCGCGACAGTCGATTCCAGGCGTCGGTTCATCAGTGAGTCGGGATGATCACGGCGCCGCCCGTTCCGGACAGCACCTTGAGCACGTGAACGTTCTGAAGATTCGGATCGGACCGGAACCCGATTCCTGCCAGGCGCCTGTCGGGCTCGGTAATCACGAACGCACTATCGCTCGAAATCTCGTTCCTGCTCTGATCGTACTTCAATTCCTCCGACGTGAGGTGACGGCCGTCTTCGGAATTCACCACGACATTCCCACGCGCCACCATCTGGCCCGTGTTGGTGTGATACGTCCCGCGTCGCGAGGTCAGCACAGCGCTCTTGACGCCAGCGGTCGTGTAGAAGGTCGAGTTTACATTCATCAGCTCGACGCGCGTGTTGTCGTCAAAGAAATACGCGGTATCCGCAACGAGCTGAGCGTGCATCACGCCCTGATCCGTGAGGTTGAACTTCGCTCCATACATCACCTGCCCCGCGGAATCCGCGAGCGCCGAGCGTGCGGAAACCGGTGGCGTGGTCTTGTCGCTCTTGCAGCCGGACGCGACAAGTGTCGCCGCCAGAATGGTGGTCGTCACCGTCTTTCCGGGGCCAAAGGTCAAGCCACCCCCGCGCGCATGAGATCATGCAGGTGCACCACACCGACCAGCGACCCATCCTGCGCTATAACCGGCATCGCCATGATGCCGTGCTCTTCCATTCGATGCACCGCGGCACTCCCGAGCTCATCGGGATCGGCAACCCTTGGAGACCGGTTCATCACGTCGGACACGCCAACGCGTAGAACGTCCATCTCGCGCTCCATCAGACGCGTCAGATCGCCAGCGGTCATTATGCCGCTCACGCGGCGCACCTCGTCGATGATCATCACGATGCCGCGCCTTTCGGCCAGCTCAACGATCGCCTCGCGCACTGTCGCCGTGGGAGGCAGCGTCGGCAGCGAGTCGGTCAGCATCACGTCGCGAACGCGCGTGAGAAGCTTGCGACCCAATGCGCCGCCAGGGTGAAAGCGCGCGAAGTCGTCCGCACCGAATCCCTTCTCCTCCAGCAAGGCAACCGCGAGCGCGTCGCCGAGCGCGAGCGCAACAGTGGTGCTGGTGGTCGGGACGAGTCCATGCAGGCAGGCCTCCTCGCGCACCCACGCGTCGAGTGTCTCGTCTGCGTGCGAGGCCAGCGTCGATTCCCGCTCGCCCGTGATCGCGATCGTCTGCACGCCGAGTCGCTTGAGATGATCCAGCAAAGGCAGTAGCTCATCCGATTCGCCGCTCTTGGAGATGAGAATCGCGACGTCCGCTTCTCCAACGATTCCGAGGTCGCCGTGGATGCTGTCTGCAGCGTGCAGGAAAACCGCAGGGGTTCCTGTGGATGTGAGCGTTGCCGCGATCTTTCGGCCGATCAATCCCGACTTGCCGACGCCACACACGATCACGCGACCGCGCGCAGTGGCGATCATCTCGACGGCGCGCACGAACTCATCGCCGAGCCGCGACTCGGCCTCGGAGATCGCCTCGGCTTCGAGGCGCAGAACGCGACGACCGCGCGCCGCAACACCGGCGTTCAACGACGTACTCGTGCCCATAGATCCACCATGCGATCCACGAGGTCGGGCAGATCTGTGAGCGGCAACATGTTCGGCCCGTCACTCGGCGCGTTGTCGGGCGTCGGATGCGTTTCGATGAAGACGCCGTCCGCGCCCGCCGCGACGGCGGCGAGTGCGAGCGTCGGAATGAATTCGCGGGCCCCACCGCTGGAACCACCAACGCCCTGACCCGGACGCTGCACGCTATGCGTGGCGTCGAAGATCACCGGCGCGTCGCACGCTGACTTGAGGCGCGGAAATGCGCGCATGTCGACTACCAGATCGCCGTAACCGAAGAAGGTCCCGCGTTCGGTGACCGCGACCTCGTCGCCGCCAGCCTCGCGGACCTTGTCCAGTGCACCGCGCATTCCTTCCGGATGCATCCACTGGCCCTTCTTCACATTTACCGGACGACCCGTCGCGCCGGCCGCATGCAAGAGGTCGGTCTGGCGACAGAGAAAGGCCGGAATCTGCAATACGTCCACCTGACGCGCGACTGCCGCGCACTGATCCGGCAGATGAACGTCGGTGAGAACCGGCAGCCCGGTCGATGCTCGCACGCGCCCTAGCGCAGCAATGCCCTCGTCCAGACCCGGTCCACGTGCGGCTCCAGCGTTGGAGCGGTTAGCCTTGTCGAAGCTGGCCTTGTATATCACTCCGCCCGGAACGCGATCCTCGATCCGGAGAAGCGCCTCGGCGACTTCCAGATTCAACGCGTCGTCCTGGAGTACGCACGGCCCCGCAATCAAAAAGAACCTGTCGCGCGGAAAGAGCGAGCTCACGACAGAGATTCGGTTCCGACGCGTGATTCGGCGCTCTGCAACGCCGCCACGCTCGCATGCTCTGCCGCGGCTGCGATGAACCCGGCGAACAATGGATGCGGGCGAGTCGGGCGCGACTTGAGCTCCGGATGGAACTGGCAGCCGAGATACCAGGGATGCGTTTGCAGCTCGACGATCTCGACCAGCGATCCATCGGGCGACAGACCTGATAGCGTGAGGCCATGCTCGATGAAGCCATCGCGGAACGCATTCGATACCTCGTAGCGATGCCGGTGCCGCTCGCTTACCTGCTGCGTGCCGTACATCGCTGCAGCACGCGTTCCCTCGCCGAGCCTGCACGGATACTGGCCCAGTCGCATCGTACCACCCATGTCGGTTACGTGCTGCTGCGACTCCATGAGCGAGATGACCGCGTTTCCGCATTCCGGCGCGAACTCGCTGGAGTTGCTGTCGTCGAGTCCCATGACGTTGCGTGCGAACTCGACGATTGCCACCTGCATGCCGAGGCAGATACCGAAGAACGGCAGTCCGGCTTCGCGCGCATACCGGATCGCCTCGACCATTCCCTCCACACCGCGCACGCCGAATCCACCGGGCACGAGCAACCCGTCGTACTCAGCGAGTATCTCGCGTGTGCGCTCGCGCGACGTGAACGTGTCGCTCGAGATCCACGACATGTCCACGCCGACGTTGTTCGCGATGCCACCGTGGATCAGCGCTTCCTGCACACTCTTGTAGCTGTCGATGAACTCGGTGTACTTCCCGACCACCGCAATCTTCACTCTCCGCGAAGGAGCGATGATGCGCTGCACCAGGCGGCGCCATTGCGTGAGATCCGGTGCGCGCTTGCCGAGCAGGCCGAGCCGGTGCATCACGCGCTCGTCCGCTCCCTGTTCGTGGAACACGAGTGGGATCTGGTAGATCGTCGGAACATCGCGACTCTCGACCACTGCGCCGAACTCGACGTTACAGAAGAGCGCGATCTTTCGCTTTACGTCTTCGGAAAGGGCGCGCTCGGTTCGGCAGATGAGGATGTCGGGCTGTATTCCGAGCTGCATGAGCTCGCGGACGGAATGTTGCGTCGGTTTCGTCTTAACTTCGCCGGCAGCTGCGATGAACGGAACCAGTGTGAGATGGATGAATATTCCATTCTCGCGCCCGATCTCCTGCCGGAACTGGCGCACTGCCTCGAGGAACGGCTGCGATTCGATGTCGCCGACCGTGCCGCCGATCTCGACTATGACGACGTCGTTGTCCGGCGCGAGGCGCTTCATTGCGGACTTGATCTCGTCCGTGATGTGAGGAATCACCTGGACCGTGGAACCGAGGTACTCGCCGCGCCGTTCCTTCGTGATGACGTTGAGGTAGATGCGCCCCGTCGTCACGTTGTTCATCTGTGACAGCGATCGGTCTATGAAACGCTCGTAGTGCCCGAGGTCGAGATCCGTCTCCGCGCCGTCGTCGGTAACGAACACTTCACCGTGCTGGAACGGCGACATGGTACCGGGGTCGACGTTCAGATACGGATCGAATTTCATGATCGTTACGCGCATGCCGCGTTCGACCAGCAGTCGTCCGATCGACGCCGCCGCAATCCCCTTACCCAGTGACGATACGACGCCACCGGTGACGAAGATGTAGCGCGTCTGCTGCGAGGACTCAGTTCTCATTGCCATCATTGCTCTCCCGTCGCAAACGAGCGCCATCGCTCATTCGCAGCCCGTAGGTCCTCTTCAGTATCTATTCCGCATTCGGCGGGCTCGTTGATTACTGCAACGCCGATGTTCATCCCATGTGCAAGCGGCCGCAACTGCTCCAGCCGCTCGATGTCTTCGAGTGGATGCGGCGGAAGCGCCATCCACTGCGCGAGCGCGTCCCGCGTGTAGGAGTAGACGCCTATGTGTTGCAAGGTAAGCGGGTGTCTGAGCGGTGCGTCAGCGCCTTCGCGCAGAAACGGGATCGGCGCACGAGAGAAGTACAACGCTCGGCCATCGGTCCCGACCACCACCTTCACTATCGAAGGACGGTCGAATATATCCGCCGAAGCGACCGCGGCGACGGTTCCGAGGGAGAACTTCCCGCTCCGGACGACGTCAGCGGCTGCGGCGATGAAGCCGGCCGAGATGAATGGCTCGTCGCCCTGGACGTTGACGAACGCGTCGTAGGAGGCGAACTCGGGATTGCGGGATACTTCCGCGACGCGCGCTGTGCCCGAGGCGCAATCGCTGCTCGTCATCACCACGTCTGCGCCGGCCGCTCGCACCACTCTGGCGACCTCGTCGTGGTCGGTTGCGACGACAACCCGGTCGGCGACGCCCATCCGCTCGACTCGTCGCCAGACGCGTAGGACCAGCGGCTCTCCTGCGAGGTCGCGAAGCGGCTTCCGGGGGAGCCTGGTGGCCCCGAGGCGGGCCGGGATCACGACCACGGTCTTCATCGCGATCGACAAAATGGGGTGCTGGACGCAACTTTCACGCCACCAAAGTTACCATTTGCAGAGTGGCGGCGCAAAGGGGAATTAAGCGCGAATGATGTTCCGAACGACCGTTCGACGGCTACGCATCGGCCTCACGGCCCCAGCGAGATTCCGGCGCCGAAGTCGGATTTGTGCGTCCTGGGATTCACGACGTAGTCGAGTGTAAAGATCGAAACACCGAGACGCACTCCGATATTCTGGACTGGCCGCCCAAATCCCCCGACCGCCGCGGCGCCCATCGAAAAGTGCGGAGCGATGTAGGGGCTGCCCAGAATCGGTACCTCGAAGTTGTTGATCGGAACGACGTACAGCGCGTCGAGAAAGTACAGGTGGTCGCCGCCCATGTTCAGCAGGTCGACTGTCGCGAGTGACCCCGATCCACCCACGTAGGCGTACCGCTGGCGCGGCGTGAAGGAGCTCGTTGCGGTGGCTACGATATGGCCCCGAACATCGAGGTGTTGCCCCGCCACCGTCCTCACACTCGCGCCCTCATCGAGCGTGACCTGCTGGAAATTCCCGCCAAGCGGCGTTTTTCCCGCAGCCTCGATCAGCACATTCGCCATGAGGGAGGCAGGGAGCCCCGCGTACTCCAGATGCCCGCCGCCGATGACCGACGTGATGTGGCCTGCGTCGATCTCAGGGTTCGGCCGCTCGATCCCGTTGGCCGTATCGCTGCGGTTGAGAAAGCTGAACGGACCGTTCCCTGCCCCGGTTCGCCACCCTGTGGACCAGTCGCGCTCGGCGCGCGCTCCGACAAAAACTGTCGCGGCCTCGACGTTACCCGGCAGATGCAACGACGACGTGAGACGCGCTTCGCCGCGATCGCCGCGGAAATAGTTTCGTGAATCGCTGCCAAGGCCAAGCGAGGTCAGCGAGTTGACGATATTCGCGCGAATCCAGCTGTCGTTGGTGAACGTGCCGCGTGACCCCGTCAGCGTGACACCTATGCTCGAATCAGCGGTGAACTGTCCGACTATCGAGAGTGACGGATCGATCTTGCCGAGGTGCGAGCGATACGTAATCGCCGGACTCACGACCACCCTGTCGTCACCGACCGTGAGGGTCGGGGTGACCGGTACGGACAACCCGTTCACACGATTGTAGGTAGGCAGGTTGTCGAGCGTCAGCGGGAACTCAACGGAAACCTGCGCGCGTGCAGCAGGGGCAATCACAAAGACCGCCGCAAGTGCAGTCAGCACTCGCGTCAGCAACGATCGGGTCATCGGGTAAGGTCCAGGAAGTTGCGCAGCAGCTGCTTGCCTCCGTCCGTGAGGACGGACTCGGGATGAAACTGCACTCCGTAGACAGGATGCTTACGATGCTGCATCGCGTGAACCTCGGTGCGGTCGTCGTCGCTCCAGGCGGTAATATCGAGATCGGACGGAAGCGACTCCCGATCCACCGTCAGCGAATGATACCGCATCACGCGCAACGGATCGGGAAGGCCGGCAAAGAGACCCGCTCCGTTGTGCCTCACCTCCGATGTCTTGCCGTGCATCAATCTGGTCGCGCGAACCACGCGGCCGCCATACGCGGCGCCGATTGCCTGCTGGCCGAGACATACACCAAGTATCGGAATCGACGATCCGTAAGCGCGAATCACATCGAGCGTGATTCCGGCCTCGGCGGGTGTCCTGGGACCAGGCGACAATACTATCGCACTCGGCTCGAGCACCCCGACCTCGGAGGTCGGAATCTCGTCGTTGCGCCGCACCATTACCTCGGCGCCGAGCTCGCCGAGGTACTGAACGAGATTGTAGGTGAAGGAATCGTAATTGTCGATTACGAGGATCATTTCTGTGTCACATCTGAAAGCCGCTCGCGCGGATGGAACTGCTTGTGAACGGAGCGCAGATACTCACGATCGACGTGCGTGTAGATCTGCGTCGTCGAGATGTCGGCGTGGCCAAGCATTTCCTGTACCGCGCGCAGATCAGCGCCGCCTTCGAGAAGATGCGTCGCGAAGGAATGACGTAAGGTATGCGGTGTCACGTGCTTGGTGATACCACTCGCGTCGACGTGCTTGCGAAGGATCTTCCACGCACCCATCCGCGTCATCGGCTCGCCACGCGCGTTGAGAAACAGGATTCCCTCGCCCGATCCCTTCTCCAGCTTTGGCCGGAGTTCGCGCAGGTAGATAGCGACAGCACCGACTGCCTTCCGCCCGATCGGCACCAGTCGCTCCTTGGCCCCCTTGCCGAAGACGCGTACGAGCGACTCGTCGAGCATGAGGTCGCGCACGCCCAGCGTGATCCATTCACCCACTCGGAGTCCGGCGCCGTATGCGAGCTCGAGCATTGCGCGGTCGCGGAACGCCATGGGCTCGTCCAGTGTCGGTGTCTCGATCAGCTTGGCGACCTCTTCGGCGCTCAACACGTCCGGCAGTTCGCGCCAGCGCTTGGGTGTCTCGAGTCGTTCGCTTGGATCGCGCACGACGTGGCCTTCGTTGAGAAGGAACTTGTAGTATGTGCGTAGCGCCGAGATGTTACGCCGTATCGACGACGGTGCGAGCCCGAGATCCTTCAGATGATAGATGTACGAACGGAGCGTCGTCGAGCCCACCTCTTGCGGCGCGTGTGCGCCTTTCGTGAGCGAGTAGTCCGCGAATCGCGCGAGATCGCGCCCGTAGGCCTCGACGGTACGCGGCGACGCACCGTCTTCGAGAGTCAGAAAGTCCGCGAACGGAGCCAGCCAGAAGGCACGCGCGAGAGTCTCTCGCGCCGGTTCAACGCTCACTTGTGATCGTGGCGACGGCGATGCACGCGATTCCCTCACCGCGGCCGATCCATCCCATTCCTTCGTTCGTCTTTCCCTTCACACTCACTGCTGGCACCGCCACGCCCAGTGCATCCGCAAGCCGCGCGCGAATGGCCGGAGCGTGCGGCCCGACTCGCGGATATTCAGCGACGACAGTCACGTCGATGTTCGTGACGACAAATCCGAGTGCGTGCACGGACGCGACGGCACTGCGCAGCATTTCGATCGAATCACGACCGTTGTTCGCTTCGTCACTATCCGGAAAGAGCGAGCCGATGTCGCCGGCTGCGGCTGCACCAAGCACCGCGTCGGTAACCGCGTGCGAGATCGCATCCGCGTCGGAGTGGCCGATCAGCGATACGTCGGCCGGAATGCTCACTCCGCCGAGTATCAGCGGACCACCGGGTGCGAAGCGGTGCGAATCGTAGCCGATGCCGATACGCGTACTCGCACCCATGGTCACGCCGCGGTTGTCAGAAGCGAGTAGTCCTGCCGCCTGCGAGACGCGACGAAGCCGGCATCGCGGATGAGCCGCTCCATCTCGGCCGTGCTCGTGCGGTGCGTCGTGTTGGCGGCGGAGACGACGTTCTCCTCGATCATGAGCGAGCCGAAGTCGTTGCAACCGAAACGGAGCGCAAGCTGACCGATCTTCATCCCCATCGTGACCCAGCTGGCCTGGAGGTTCGGAACGTTATCGAGCACGATGCGCGAGATCGCGACGGTGCGCAGATACTCGGTGGAATCGGTCTTGGGCTGACTGGACATGCGCGGCGTGTTCTCCGGTTGGAGGGGCCAGCAGATGAAGGCCGTGAAGCCGCCAGTCCGCGCCTGCACTTCGCGTACGCGCTCGAGATGCTCGATGCGCTCTTCCAGTGTCTCACCGATGCCGTACATCATCGTGACGGAGGTCTTCATTCCTTCGCCGTGTGCGATCTCCATGATCTCGAGCCAGCGATCCGCGCCTGCCTTCTTCTTCGCCACGAGATCGCGCACCCGCTGCACGAGGATCTCGCCACCACCACCGGGAATGGAATCGAGCCCCGCCGACTGCAGCTCGCGGATCACATCGCGTGCATCCATGCGAAACACCGTCGAGAAGAAGTCGACTTCGCTGGGGCTGAATCCGTGAATGTGGATCGGATGGTTGCGCTTGATGTAGCGCATCAGCTCCAGATACCACTCGAACGGGATGTACGGGTTGTGACCGCCCTGAATCAGGATCTGAACGGCGCCGAGCGCCTTTGCCTCCTCGATCTTGGCACCGATCTGCTCGAACGAAAGCGTGTAGCCCTCGTTGTCCCTGGGCCGGCGGTAGAACGCGCAGAATCCGCAATCGGCGACGCAGACGTTGGTGTAGTTGATGTTCCGGTCGACGATGTATGTCACGACGTTGCCGGGGTGCAGCTGTCGCCGGACTTTATCTGCTTCCGCGCCGAGTTCGAGCAGCGAAGCGTTGCGGTAGAAATCGATTATGTCGCGCATTGATCAGGCTGCGGTCAGGAATGAGAGAGTGCCGTTGGGAACGCGTCCCTGCTTGACGAGCCGGCGGAAGAATTCAGTCAGGCCGGCGAGGTGCGGGTAGGAAAGTCTGTAGTCGAGACCCGAGAGGTATTGATCGCAGACGTCGGTGGCGACTCCCGTAGCGTCGTGCGCCTGACTGGCGAGGATCGCGCGATGCGCCACACCCCAGTCGCGCGACTCGATCAGTCGTGCGTGAACCGCCAGCGCTCGGGAGACGTCCACACCGCGCTGCGCAACCCAGACGGCGAAGACGAACGGCAGATCGGTCCAGCTCTTCCACACCTCGCCGAGATCGTACACGTACGGATAGCGCCCGCTGTCGCGGAGTACGAGCGCGGCGTCCCCAATGACGAGACGCGCGTCGTGCGAGTCATCGGCGCGGATATCGCGGATCTCGGCGTCGCCCGGGATGAAATCGGGCAGCGTGTGCCACACGTTCTCGAACAGCAGCTGAAGGAGCGCGACGCTCGTCATCGAGCTGCGGGAGACGACGACGCTACGCGAGCCCAGCCGCTCCGCTGGCAGCCGCGAGAACAGCATCACGCTGCGCACCGGTCCGTCACAGGAAATCGCAAGATCCGGCAGCAGCAGATAGCGCTCGGAGTCGCGCGCGTACTCGACGGCGGAGACGACGCTGATGTCGAGCGCGCCGCTCGCCATCATGCCGTTCAGCGCAGTCGGGATGCCGTCGACCAGCTCGCCGTCGAGCGGGACGATGCCGCGGTCGATCGCACCGTAGACGGGATAGCAGTTGATGTACGGGATGCGTCCGATCTTCATGCGCTTTTCATGCGGCTACGCCGCGCGCTGCGATGAATCGTCGCCGAACGTGCGGACGACGTTGTACAGCGAGTCGCGCTCGACCGGTACGCGGCGCGCACCGCGTATCAGCCTGATCAGGTCATCCAGCGACATTCCCTGCGCAGTGTGCGCTCCCGCTTCGTGATAGATCTTCTCCTTGACCACGGTGCCTTCGAGATCGTTCACGCCGAACGACAGCGAAGCCTGCGAGAGGCCTGGCGTCACCATTATCCAGTGACTCTTGATGTGATCGAAATTGTCGAGAAAGAGCCGGCCGACCGCGAGGTTGCGCAGATCGTCGAAGCCCGACGTGGCCGTTCCCTGGCGTCCGAGCTCGATCCCGAGCTCGTTGTTGTCCGGGTGATACGCCAGCGGAACGTACGCGAGAAAGCCGCCGGTCTCATCCTGCAGATCGCGCAACATCATGAGGTGCTCGACGCGATCCTGCATCGTTTCCACGTGCCCGTACAGCATCGTGCAGTTGCTGCGGATGCCAAGACGGTGCGCGACGCGATGCACTTCGATCCAGTCCTCCGCCGCGAGCTTCTTTTCCGCAATGTTCGCGCGCACGGCCTTGCTGAAGACCTCGGCGCCGCCGCCCGGCAACGTATCGAGCCCCGCGTCCCGCAGTGTGGTCAGGACGTCCTCGACCGACATCTTGTCGATGCGTGCGATGTGTGCGATCTCGACCGCGGTCAGCGCCTTGATGTGGATGTTGGGATGGCGCTGCTTGAGACCGCGGAACATGTCGGCGTAGTACTGCAGGCCTGCCTTCATGTCGAGCCCGCCCACGATGTGGAATTCCCGGGTGAGGCCACCGGTCGAATTCGACTCTTCGAACACTTGTTCGAGGCTGTAATGATAGGCTCCGTCTTCCTTGGGGAGCCTGGCGAAGGAGCAGAAGACGCAGGTCGTCCGCAGGTAGCAGACGTTGGTCGGATTTATGTGCTGGTTGGAGGCGAACGTCACACGATCGCCGTTCTTCGCGCGATTCACCTGGTCTGCAAGTGAACCGAGTCCGATGATGTCGGGACTCTCGAACAGCGCGAGGCCGTCAGAGGAATCGAGTCTCGTCCCTGAGGACAGCTTTTCGCCTGCAGCGCGCAGTGCGGGATCGGTGACGAGCGACAGGTCCAACGTCATTCCCGCGAGCATGCAGTGTTACCCCTCGAAGCGCCGGACAGCCAGGCTGACGTTGTGGCCGCCGAAGCCGAAGCTGTTGCTCAGCGCAGCGGTTACAGCCCGAGTGACCGCGACATTAGGCGTGAAGTTGAGATCGAGCTCCGGATCCGGATGCTCGTAGTTGATAGTCGGTGGAATCACACCTTCGCGGACAACCAGTGCGGAGATGACGAATTCAACGGCACCAGCGGCGCCCAGCATGTGGCCGGTCGCAGACTTGGTGGAGCTGACGTTGAGACCCTTCGCATACTCGCCGAACACGGCCTTGATGGCGCGCGTTTCGTTGAGATCGTTGGCCGGCGTGGAGGTGCCGTGTGCGTTGATGTACTGGATGTCGCGCGGCTCGAGCCGGGCATCGCGCATCGCACGCTTCATTGCGCGCTGAGCGCCTTCGCCATCCGGTGCGGGTGCGGTGAGGTGATACGCATCACCGGTCGCGCCATAGCCGACGATCTCGGCGAAGATGGTCGCACCGCGCGCACGCGCATGCTCGAGTTCTTCGAGTATGACGATGCCGGCACCCTCACCCATGACGAAGCCGTCGCGTGTCGCGTCGAATGGACGGGACGCGGTGGACGGGGAATCGTTGCGCTCCGAAAGCGCCTTCATGTTGGCAAAGCCGCCAATCGCCATCGGTGTAACGGTGGCTTCGGCGCCGCCCGTGATCATCACGTCGGCGTCGCCGTACTGGATCGTTCTGTACGCGTCGCCGATCGCGTGCGCGGACGTCGCGCATGCGGAAACGGTCGCGTAGTTCGGTCCCTTTGCATTGAACTGCATCGAGACTATACCGGCGGCGATGTCCGCGATGAACATCGGGATGAAGAAAGGGCTGATCTTGCTCGGGCCCAACTCCCGATACACGTCGTGCTGCTCTTCGAAGCTCTTGAGGCCGCCGATTCCGGATCCGATGATGACGCCGATCCGGTCCGGATCGATTCCGGCCGCCGCAGGGTCGCTGAGCCCGGCATCCGCCATCGCCATTTTAGCGGCGGCGACGGCATACTGAGTGTACACATCGGAGCGTTTGACTTCCTTGCGCTCCATGTACTCGCCAGGGTTGAAATCCTTGACCTCGGCTGCAAAACGCACGGGGAACTTGCTCGCGTCGAATTTGGTGATCGGCGCGACGCCGGACGTGCCAGCCTTGAGAGCTTCCCAAGTCGCCGCCACGGAGTTTCCGACGGGCGTGACAACGCCCATGCCGGTGACGACGACCCTACGCGCCATTACGCAGCGACCTTTCCGTTCAGATACGCGAGCGCATCACCAACGGTGCGCAGTTTCTCTGCGTCTTCGTCGGGAATTTCGATGTTGAATTCCTTCTCGAATTCCATGACCAGCTCGACGATGTCGAGGCTGTCAGCACCGAGATCGTCGATGAATGACGCGCCGTCGGTCAGCTTCTCGCGCTCCACGCCAAGCTCGTTGGCGATAATGTCCTTTACCTTCTCCGAATTGTCGGCCATGCGGATCCTCGTACAGTTTGGGGGTAACGTTACAATTTAACCCTGGCCCGGTAGGCCAGGTAGAGAGTGTGACACAGGGGTCAGATCATCCCGCCGTCCACGACCAGGACCTGTCCTGTGATGTACGATGCCAGGTCGGACGCGAGAAAAGCGACCGCTCCGGCGACATCCATGGGAGCCCCTAGGCGTTCCAGCGGGATCTGGCCGGCCATCGCCGACCGCGCTTCCGGCGTCATCGCGGCCGCCATTTCCGTGTCGATGAAGCCGGGTGCTACAGCGTTCGCCAGGATGTTACGCGAGCCAAGCTCCCTGGCGACCGATTTGGTGAGGCCGATCAGGCCGGCCTTGCTGGCAGCGTAGTTCGCCTGCCCCTTGTTGCCATTGATTCCGACGATGCTCGTGATGTTGATCACCCGGCCCCAGCGACGCTTCATCATGCCGCGCGTCGCTGCGCGAATCGCTACGAAAGCGCCACGCAGATTTGCGTCGATGACCGTGTCCCAGTCGTCGTCCTTGATGCGCATCAGAAGGTTGTCGCGCGTGAGTCCGGCGTTGTTGACGAGAATGTCGATCCCGCCGAACGCCGCCTCCACATCTGCGACGAGCCTTGTAACCGCTGCAATGTCGCCGACTTCCGCGGCGAAGCCGAGCGCGCCGCCGCCGATCTCCGCGGCAACCGACTGACTGCGCTCCAGGTCGCGGCCCACCACCGCGACACGTGCTCCGCACTCGGCGAGCGTATTCGCAATCGCACGGCCGATGCCGCGCGTGCTGCCAGTGACGAGCGCATTTCGCCCGGTAAGATCGATCTGAATGCTCATCCCAGAGCCTCCGCAAGCTTGTCGACGTCGGCTGGCGCGCCGACCGCAATGGTCCGTGCGCCCGGCACGAGATGCGATACGAGCCCGCCGAGAACCCTGCCCGGCCCCAGCTCGACATACAGCGAATCAGGATGTGCAGCGGCCATGGCGCGAACCTCGGCCGACCACCGCACGGGAGAGGTCAACTGCCGAAGCACCAGCGCGCGGGCTTCGTCGCCGCTCGTGCACGCGTCGGCTGTCACGTTGGTGTAGACGGGGAATTCGGGATCAGTGAGTTCGGTAGCGCGAAGTGCGCCGCTGAATGCGATCTCGGTCGGCTCCATCAACGGCGAGTGAAATGCGCCGCTCACCGCGAGTCGCAGCGATCGTTTGGCGCCAGCAGCCTTCGCCAGCTCCATCACGCGCTCAACGCCGGCGACCTCGCCCGAAACGACCACTTGCTCGTCGTTGTTGTAATTGGCTGGGACGACGAGGCCGGCCTCGCGCGACGCCTGCTTGCACAGTTCGTCTATCGGCGTGTTCAGGTGGCCGAGTATGGCCGCCATCGTGCCTGGACGCTCCGATCCGATGTCGAACATGATCTCGCCACGTTTCCGGACGAGGGTCGCTCCGGATTCCAGCTCCAGCGATCCGGCGGCATGGTAGGCTGTGAACTCGCCGAGCGAATGGCCTGCGGCCGCAACTACCCGGTTGGCGAGCATGTCTCGCACGGCGGCCCATGCAGCAGCACCATGCGCGTACAGCGCAGGCTGCGCGTTCTTGGTGAGCGTCAGTTCATCCTGCGGTCCGTCGAAGCAGAGCGAGCTGAGTGCGAAGCCGAGTGCATCGTCGATGCGCCGGAACGCCTCGCGCGCTGCGGGGAACGCGGCGGCGAGATCCTTTCCCATTCCTTGCTTCTGTGATCCCTGTCCGGGAAAAAGCAGGATGACGTTCATTGGTCGCTTGCGGTTCTTGCGGGACTACAGGCGAACGATCGCGGAAGCCCACGTGAAGCCGGCACCGAATGCAACCATCATCACGGTCGAGCCGGGTCCGACGATCTTCTTCTCGATCACCTCGTCGAGCGCGATTGGAATCGACGCGGACGAAGTATTGCCGAAGCGATCCACGTTCACGTACACCTTGTCCATCGAGATGTTTGCATGCTTCGCTGTCGCTTCGATGATGCGCGTGTTGGCCTGGTGCGGAATGAGAAGGTCGATGTCGGCGGCGCGGAGTTTAGCGGAGTCGAGCGCGCGGTCAGCGGCTTCGCTCATCTCGCGCACTGCGTGCTTGAACACTTCGCGTCCGGCCATCTTGACGAGATGGGTGCGGTTCTCGAGAATCTCGGCCGTCATCGGATGCGCGGCGCCGCCGTCGGGGCGGTACAGCAGGTTCGCGAGGCAACCATCGCTGCGCATGAATGTCGACAGGATGCCGGCGCGCTCGCCCGACTTGTTGCGCTGCAGCACGACTGCGCCGGATCCATCGCCGAACAGCACGCACGTGGAGCGGTCCTTCCAGTCGATGATCGCGCTCATCTTCTCAGCGCCTACCACCAGCGCGGTGTCGATCGCACCGGAGGCAATCATGCCTTCCGCGACGGTGAGTCCGTACAACCAGCCCGAGCACGCCGCCGAGATGTCGAATGCGGCCGCGCGCGTTGCGCCGAGCTCGGCCTGAAGATCGACAGCGGTGGCTGGCAGCAGGCGATCGGGGGTCGCGGTGCTCAGAATTATTGCGTCGATCTCGCCGGCTGTGACCCCTGCGCGAGCCATCGCCTGCCGGGACGCCGTGGCCGCCATCCAGCACGTTGTCTCGGTGTCGGACGCGATGCGACGCTCATGGATTCCCGTGCGCTCCATGATCCATTCATCGGACGTCTCGATGCCGATCGAGGCGAAGTCGTCGTTGGTGAAGATCCTGGAGGGAAGTCCGCGCCCGGTTCCGGTGATACGTGCGACCGTTGGGATCATGACACGATCGCGGCTGAATGTTTCTGGTCGGATGCGGCGAGACGCTGGCCCATCAGATCGTTCATCTTGCTCTCCACTGCCCGCACGCCGACCTTGACGGCATTCTTGATGGCGCGCGGTGATGACTTGCCATGTGAGATGATGCTGACACCGCGCACGCCGAGTAGCGGGGCGCCGCCGTGTTCCGAATAGTCCAGCTGGCTGAGCGAGCGCGCGAGTGTTTCGGGCTCGATGCCGGCTGACTTCCTGATGAGGCCGACGATCATCGGGGTGACGGCCTCGTAGAACTTGAGTACGACGTTGCCCACGAATCCGTCGCACACCACAACGTCGATCAGTCCGGCGTCGGTCCTGCCGGCGGGCAGGTCGCGTCCTTCGACATTGCCCACAAAATTGAAATCTGCGGCTGCGAAGAGCGCATTGGCTTCCTTGACGACCGCGTTGCCCTTCTCCGGCTCCTCGCCGATGCTCAACAATCCGATCGCCGGGTTCTCGCGGCCCAGGATGCACTCGGCGTAAACGCCGCCCAGCCAGGCGAACTGGAGCAGCTCGCGGGCGGAGCAATCGACGTTGGCGCCGGAATCGAGCACTACAACCGGTCGCTGGGCGGTCGGAAAGAGGGTCGCGATGGCCGGACGGTGAAGGCCGGGCAGGAGCTTGAGGATCAGCGCGGAGGCCGCCATCTGGGCCCCGGTACTGCCAGCCGAGACGAAGGCATCGGACTCACCTTTTACTTGAAGTGTGAGGCCTATCGTCATGGAGTTATTGGGCTTAGCACGCAGCGCGGCTACCGGCTTATCGGACATGTCGATGATGTCTGGCGCATCGACTATGGATATGCGGCTGCGGTGCGGCGCAAGCGAGGCGTGCTCACCGGCGAGCAACGAGTCGAGCGTGCTCTGGATGAGGTCAGCGCGCCCGACGAGTTGAATGCTGTGTGACTGGTCCAGCTCGGCCAGGGCGAGGAGCGCGCCTGCGACTGGAGCGGCGGGGGCGAAGTCGCCCCCCATCGCGTCCAACGCGATGCGGGCCAACTAGGCGCCCTTAGCGGCTACTCTCTGTTTGCCGCCGTAGTAGCCACATTCCTCGCACACGTGGTGCGGGCGTTTGATGGCTTGACACTGCGGACACTTCTGGAGCGCAATTGCAGGAGCTCCCTTCGCGGTGTTGCGGAGGCGCTTGCGCTGCTTGGATATACGGCGTTTGGGGACGGCCATGGGACGGCTTCTAGGTCAGGTTTTCAGGCTTGGAAGTCGTTACGCGCGTGGCGCAGCGAATCCCAGCGGGCATCGGTGGTGACGGGCTCACAGTTGCAAGCACCTTCGTTCAGGTTGGCGCCGCACTTGAGGCAGAGCCCCTTGCAGTCCTCCCTGCAATCTACGAAGGCTGGCACCGAGAGGAGCCATCCTTCGCGTACAGCTGGTTTAACGTCGAGCTGGTGTGCACCGGGGTCGTAGGTGAATACGTCCGGATCGTCTTCTGTCGTGGGATCGCCGGCCGGAGCGAAGAGGAAATGCGCTTCCTCGCTCACATCCCGGATGACCTCGACCAGGCACTTCCGGCATTCCAGTGTTACCTGACCGGACAACCGTCCGCTGAAGTAGAAGCGGCCGCCACCGGCACTCGAAAGCCGCCCCTCGACGTGAACGGCGTCGTTTGGACGCGTATCTGCCGCGCTCCATATGGGATCGGCGGCCGGAAGGTCTCCAACGACCTGTGCGGCAGTCGACTCCAGCGCGCGGATGTCGAAGGACAGCATAGCCACGTAAGATAGCCAGATCGGGGACGGGGTGCAACGGGACGGGGGGTTGCGAGTACTTGCATCATAGGCGAATGTCGAGCCGTTATCGGGTCCCTACGCGGCCGTCAGCCTGACCTTGGTGACCCCGGCCAGGTCGACTCGCTGCCTTGCTTCCCACAGATCGCGGTTGTACTGCATGGCGAGCCAGCTTTCCGGGGAGCGGCCCAGGGCCTTTGAAAGTCGGAGCGCCATCTCTGGACTAATTCCGCTCGAGCCCGTGAGTACTCGGTTCAGAGTTGACGCGGCGACGCCCAGTTTGCCGGCAAGCTCACGACCGCTGAGGTTGTTCGGGATCAAATAAACCTCGGTAATGAATTCGCCGGGGTGCGGCGGATTGTGCATGGTCATCAGTGATTGTCCTCGTAATCCAGGTTGTAAGCCTGCCCATCCCGGAATTCGTATGTTATGCGCCAGTTTCCGTTCACCGAAGCGGACCACACGCCGCTCCGGCGCCCCTTCAACTGATGCAGACGGAAGCCTGGAACGTTCATGTCCTGTACTGACTGCGCAGTGTCGAGCGCCACCATAAGAATTCGCAGGCGTTGCGCGTGTTGTGGCTGAATTCCGGTGGTAATCCCGGCCTCAAAGAACTTCTTTTGCACTTTGTGCCGGAACGACTGAATCATCCACCATAATGTAGCGTGTTGCGCACCGCGCAACAAGACTTTGAGCAAGCAGGTTGACGATAGGTACTATCGTTCCGGGACAGCGAATGTGCGGTGTACGAACCCAGGATGGCCCCTCGCATCCTGAACATCGAACAGCATCACGTATGAGCCGGACGTAAAGTTGGCAGTCATCGAAGCTTTCTGGCCGGCGTACATGCCACTCACGCCACCGATGGCGGTCGCGGCGGGCGCTATGGTCGCGCGGTTGGCGTACCACCTGAGCGCATCCTGCGACGACCGGCCTGGCAGCAGCTTCAACAGCTGAAAGTCACGGAAATGGGGACCGTCGCTCAGCACACGGAGCGTGCGCACGCCGCTCGTGAGAGGAGCACCGGTGAGCTCGATGCCGTTGCCACTCATGGTTGCAACTGCATCGCTCACGGGAGCCGATCCAGTATCGGACGCCGCAACTACATCGAAGGAGCCGGCCATGCCCTTCACCACGTGAAGCGTTCCATCTGGTGACTTCACGAAGCAGCCGACCGCATACTCGCCGGGTGGGAAGTACACCGAGACAACTGCGGTATCGCCAGGACTTACCACGTCGATGCCGGCCCAACCTTTCACGTCCTGCGGAATGTGCTGGTGCATGAGTGAATCCACGAACATTGCGGGCGTATATCCGTCGGGGACTGCCAGTACACCCAGCATGTGCTGCTCGCTGCCGCGGTTGGCCAGACGAAGGGTCACCCAGCCCGACGGCGCGTGCACTGGCAGGCCGGTGTACGCGTAGTCGGTTGCCGTAACGAGATAATCGCGAGTGGCGGACGCCACGATGGAATCGTGCGGCGCAGCCACGGCTGGCTTCGCTCGGTCTTTGCTGGGGCAGGCTGCCAAGGTGATTGCAAGAATAGCGATCGCAGCGATCGATCCGGTACTGCGCATGTTTCGTGATGGGTGACGGTTGGCGGCGAAGATGCATCCTGCCGCCACGCGCGTCAAGCTGACTCGGTCCGGCTCTGACCCGTGCGCGTCAGCGTCAGCGTGCCGTACCGAGCCGGGGCGGCTGGTGCTCGGCGTCAGAGAGGAGTTTCGTAACGAATCGTTGGCCTTCGGCGATTCGCTCGACCTCGAGTGCGATGGCCTCGGTGGTCTGCTCCAGTCGTTGGAGGCGTTGTTCGACCGGCTGCAACAGCTCCGGGGAGGGGTTGGTTGCGATCGCCTTGGTGCGCCAGACGCGCGCGATCCCGATTATGGTCCAGCCTGCGATCCCCAGGCTCAGCACCACTGCGAGGCTGGAAATCGCGTTGTTGATGAGGTAGCCAGGGTCCATCGTCAGATCTCCGGTGGTGAATGAAGATCTGGCACGCTCCGTTTCCAAACGGTTTACGTGCCAGATCCATAACAATTCCTCTTGTCCGGCCTAAAACCTTACCGGGCGCGGATAATTTCGCTCTCCGAGAAGAAGAACCGCGCTTCGCGCGCCGCGTTGTCATCGGAATCGGATGCATGGATCGCGTTCCGTTCCTTCGACTCGGCGAACAGCTTGCGAACCGTGCCGGCATCGGCTTCGGCTGGATCGGTTGCGCCGATCGCTACGCGCAGCGCTGCAACCGCATCTGCCTTTTCAAGGACCATCGGCATGCATGTTCCGGATGTCATGAAGCTGCAGAGGGACGCGTAGAACGGGCGCTCGCGATGAACCGCATAGAACTCCTTCGCCTCGGCGTCGCTTAGATGCATGACTCGCGCTGCGCGAACCTTGAAGCCCTGCTGCTCGAGGTGGGCAATGATCTTGCCCGCCTTTCCCGAGTTGAATGCGTCGGGCTTGATGATCGTGAGTGTGTAGTCGCCAGCCATTTACTTCATGCGCTCCTTTAGAAGTCCAACAACGTCGATCGGCCGCTTGGCGACGCCAAGGCCGTTTTCCTCGAATGCCTGCATCTTTTCTGCTGCGGTTCCGGCCGATCCGGAGATGATCGCACCCGCGTGCCCCATGCGACGACCTGGCGGTGCAGTCTGACCGGCGATGAATCCAACTACGGGCTTGGTCATCTTCTCCTTCACGAACTTGGCTGCCTCCTGCTCATCGGTGCCGCCAATCTCGCCGATCATGACGACAGCTGTCGTGTCCGGATCGCGCTCGAACGCTGCGAGACAGTCGATGAAGTTGGTTCCGTTGATCGGATCACCGCCGATGCCGACGCAGGTCGTCTGGCCCATCCCTGCGCGCGTCATCTGATACACGAGCTCGTAGGTGAGCGTGCCGGAGCGACTGACGAGGCCGATCGGTCCCGGGGTGCAGATGCGCCCTGGTATGATTCCAACCTTCGATTTCCCTGGGGAAATAAGGCCGGGGCAGTTGGGACCGAGCAGACGAACTCCCTTCTCCTTCATGAATGGATAGACGAAGGTCATGTCGAGCACGGGAACGCCTTCGGTGATGCAGACCACGAACTCGATTCCCGCGTCCGCGGCTTCCATCATCGCGTCCGCCGCGCCCATCGGCGGAACGTAGATGACGCTCGTGTTGGCGCCCGTCTCACGAACTGCGTCGTAAACGGTGTTGAACACCGGCACCGTGTTCTCGAACTTCTGACCGCCCTTGCCCGGAGTCACGCCGGCGACGACGTGCGTGCCGTACTCCATCATCTGCTTGGTATGGAACGATCCGTCGCGTCCGGTGATTCCCTGCACGACGAGCTTGGTGTTGTTGTCGATGAAGATGCTCATGCGGCCTTCCCCGTCGCGAGCGCGACTGCTTTCTTCACCGCTTCGTCCATGTCGGTCATCGCGCTGAATCCGTTCTCGGTAAGAATCTTCACCGCAATTTCTTCGTTTGTGCCGGTGAGACGAATGACTATCGGCACCTTGAGCGGATTTGCCTTGGTTGCCGTGACAATTCCGTTTGCAACGTCGTCGGTGCGCGTGATGCCGCCGAAGATGTTGAACAGGATCGCCTTCACGTTGGGATCGCTAGTTATGATCTTGAGCGCGTTGACTACTTTCTCCGGGTTGCTCGAGCCGCCGATGTCGAGGAAGTTGGCGGGATCGCCTCCGTAATACTTGACGAGATCCATCGTTGCCATCGCGAGACCAGCACCGTTCACGACACAGCCGACGTTTCCGTCCAGCTTGATGAACGTGAGGTTCGCCTCGCGCGCCTTGACTTCGCTCGGCGCTTCGGACGACTCGTCGCGCAACGCGGCGATGCTCGGACGACGATCGAGCTCGTTGTCGTCGATCACCATCTTGGCGTCGAGCGCGAGCACTTCGCCTTCTGGCGTCGTCACGAGTGGATTTATCTCGGCGAGCGAGGCGCCGCTATCCATGAACGCGTGATACAGATCCTGCATGATCTTCGCCGCAGCGCGGACCTGCTTCACATCCTTGTAGAGGAAGAAGCCGAGCTCCATCGCCTGGAAGCCGCGCAAACCGTATCTCGAGTCGATCGGCAGACGCATGATCTTCTCCGGCGTCGTGGCCGCGACTTCCTCGATGTCGATGCCGCCCGCAGGGCTCACCATGAAGACGGGCTTCTTGGAGACGCGGTCGAGGATGATACCGGCGTACGCCTCGGTGGCGATGTCGGCAGCTGGCGTGACCAGCACCTTCTCCACCGTGATGCCCTTGATCTGCATGCCGAGTATGCGCGAGGCGACTTCCTTCGCTTCCGCTGGCGTCTTGGCCAGCTTGACGCCGCCCGCCTTGCCGCGGCCACCCGCATGCACCTGTGCCTTGACGACCACAGTCGTCCCAAAACGGCGCGCGATCTGCTCGGCTTCATCGGCCGTAGTGGCCACGTCGCCCGGCGGGATCGGGACCCCGTGTGCGCGAAAGATCTCTTTCGCCTGATATTCGTGAATATTCAAGTTGGCTCCGGTAATTAATGCACTATGCGGGAACGATCTCCGTCCCCGCCTTTCCCGCGACGGCATTGCTGCCCCGCGAAAGCTCTGTAATAATGGCACGGCCGCCGGTCTGGCGCACGTACTTTGCGGCCGCGCGGACTTTTGGCGCCATACTGCCCTCTCCGAACGCCTTGTTACGGTCGAGGTCGGCGACTTCCTGAATCGTAAGGCGAGACAGCGCCCGCTGCGCAGGCTGGCCCCAGTCGGCATAAACGGCGTCCACGTCAGTGAGAATCATGAACAGATCGGCGCCGATTCCGGCGGCGAGCACCGCGGCGGCGAGATCCTTGTCGACTACGCAATCGACGCCTTCCAGTGCGCCTGACGCATCGCGAAACACGGGAATGCCTCCGCCGCCACAAGCGACAACGATTACACCGGCGCCGAGCAGCGACTTGATCACGGGCTCTTCGTGGATCTCGACCGGTGCGGGGCTACCGACGACGCGCCGCAGCCTCCCGTTGCCGTCTCTTGCGGTTGCGATACCACGCTCTGCGAGCTCCCGCGCACGGGCGGCCGGTAGCTCGTGGCCCACGAATTTGGACGGATGCTCAAGAGCCGTATCGTGCTCATCGACCACTACCTGGGTGAGCACGGTGACGACGCGCCTGTCGCTTCCAGCTGCACGCAGCGCGTTCTCCAGCGATTGCTGGATCATGTAGCCGATCCATCCCGCCGTCGCAGCTACGAGCACGCCAAGTGGAAGCGGCTCGACCGTAGCGCGCGCTTCCTCGTTGCGAACGAGCTCGTCTCCCACCTGCGGTCCATTGCCGTGAACGATGCACACGTTCCAGCCATCCTTCGCCAGCGCGACGATCGGGCCGAGGCTCTCTCGCGTATGCCTGAACTGATCGAAGATTGTCGATCGCTCGCCGGCCGGTGACAGCGCGTTACCGCCGAGCGCGATAACCGCAGTCCTGCTCGACGCCGGCACTAGCGCCGCCCCCGAATGATGACACCGAGCGAGTCGAATGCTGATCCGAAAGCGCGCAGATCACCCGAGTCCAGAGTCGCGCGCATGCGCTCGTAGATCCGTCCCACGTTTTCGCGGAAGAGCTGATCTTCTACAGATGATCCGGTAGGTACCACGGGGGGGACCGGAAGCGGCGTTATCATGTCGCGCGGCACGCCAGGCATGATGTAACTGCCAGGATGAGCGTTGAACCAGGCGCGCGCAACGGGATCCAGCGCGGAGTCGGGAACGATAATAGTGGCTGCAGTGCCGCCACTTACGTACGCCGTTGCCGCGTGATGTCTGTAGGTGAGGCGCGTCCCGTACATGGAGTGCGGTGCACTGAGCGGATACGTCTGGCTGACGGTATAGAGGTCGACCACCCACAGCACGCCGCGCGACGTGGGAATCGCACCAATGCTACCCGACAGCGCGAATACGGGAGCGAGCGCGGCAACTCTGCTCTTGATGTCGCGCTCGCGAATGAATGCCGCATTCGACGGAATTGCGCCGGACATGAGCCGCGGATTCTGCTCCGACCACGCATGCATCAGACGTGCGAACCCGTCGCCGAGTCTTGGCGCAGTGATCATGCGTGGGACGTCGGGCACGACGGCGGCGCCTCGGGCACCGGGAAAGACCACGTCGACAAGCGCGCCCCGGATCTGCATCTGCCCCGCGTTCGCGAGCAGTGTCGAGTCGGCGAGGTACCTCATCGAGGGCGGGATGGGCTCGTGGGGAAACGCGCGCGCATCGAAGTCGGACCGTGTTTCGCTGTACGGCCGCTCCATCGCTGCATTCGCGGGCGACGCTGCCGTTCGCGCGGAGATCCATGGCCCCACGATCTGGGCTGCAATCGTGCCGACTATGATTACGGTGACGCTGGCAAATGCAGTCACGGTCTGGCCCATCCATCCTGCAACGAGCAGCACGACAGCCGCCCCGAGTGTGACGAGCGAGAGCGCAAGATCGCTCGGGATCAACCAGACGTGATCGATCCGCGTGAGTAGTCCGTCCGGCCCGCTGCCCTGAATCAGTTCACGAAAAGCGTCGAGTCGAAAGCCCCAGGCCGCGAACAGCAGAAGGATCGCGCCGAGGACCGTGATGTGCCGGCGCGCGTACGGCGTGACGTGAACGCCGCGAGAATCCCAGCTCAGGCTTGGTGTGAGCGCGTACAGCCCAACCACGACGATCGCGGTCATGGCGAACAGCGCAAGGCACCACTGGTATGCCTCCGTCTCGAGCGGAAGCCATGTAACAAAGTGGCTGAGATCGAGCGTGAAGTAAGGATCTGTCTCGGCGAAGCTGACGTTGGAACGCCATAGCGCGAGTGTCGTCCACGACGGCAATGCAACGAGGCTCACTGCCGTAATGCCCAGGCTCACCGCCGCAGTCAGCGCGCGCAACCTCGTTGACGGCACTTCCTCGCCGAACTCGACGTTGCCGAGCCGTTTCGGGACTATCAACGCGGCCACCGATTTGCGCACTGCGGATACGTTGATCCATGTGAAGGCGATCCCGACGACGAGCGCGCAGCCATACAGCCACAGGACGTTGGAGACGTGCGCGCCCCACACCGACAGCGCGCCGAGATTGGCGAACCACTCCTGGTCGGAGTAGACGATCGCCGCGGCGCGGCCGGCGAGAAGGATCGCCGCGGCCAGGGCGATGGCGGCGCTGAGCCGCTGGCCGCGCGTCACGTTAGATCTGAACGCCGTGCTGCGTGAGCCATCCCTCTATCTCTGCGCGAATCGCATCCAGCTGATCACGGGTCCGCGCCTCGAACCGGAGCACGATCACCGGCTGGGTGTTCGACGCGCGGATGAGCCCCCATCCGTCAGGATACTGGATTCGCACTCCATCGACGTCGATCGTGGTGTATCTGGCACTGAAGTACTTCACGGCGTCGCTCACGATTCCGAACTTCGTGTCGTCGGAGCACGTGACTCGAATCTCGGGAGTCGACACGAAACGCGGAACGTCGGCGAGCAGTTCGTCAATCGACCTGCCGGCGTCTGCAACGATCCTGAGCAGTCGGGCGGCGCCGTACAGAGCGTCGTCGAAACCGTACCAACCTTCATCAAAGTACATGTGCCCGGACATCTCGCCCGCGAGCGGTGCGTGCATCTCGTGCATCTTCTCTTCGATGAGCGAGTGCCCGGTCTTCCACATCACCGGTATGCCGCCGGCTTTCTGAATCGCATCGGGCAGCGCCTGGGAGCATTTCACGTCGAAGATTATCGGTGCGTTCGTCACACGAGCGAGGACATCGCGCGCATACAGAAGCAGCAGATAATCTCCCCAGATGACGTCGCCATTCCGCTGAACGACGCCGATCCGGTCAGCGTCGCCGTCGAACGCCACACCGAAATCGTAGCCGCCCTTGTACATCTCGTTGATGAGATCCTCGAGATTCTCCGGAACGGTCGGGTCCGCATGGTGATTGGGGAACGTACCGTCACTCTCGCAGAACATGCACGTGACGTCGACACCGAGCTTTGCGAACAGCTTTGGTGCGACGAGGCCACCGACGCCGTTACCGGCATCGACTGCGATCCGAAGTGGACGCGAGATCTTGCCGATCCGGCCGACTACATCGTCGATGTAGCGATCGATCACCGCTTCATCGCGCCTGCTGCCCTTCCCTTCGGGGAAAATTCCAGCGACAGCGAGCTGGTAAATGCGTTGAATGTCGTTGCCGTAAATCGACGCCTTACCGATGCCGAGCTTGAATCCGTTGTACTCCGGCGGGTTGTGCGATCCGGTGATCTGGATACCAGCGATGACGTCGAGATTGTGCTGCGTCCAGTAGGCCACCGGAGTCGGAACGACGCCGATGTCCACGACCGCGATACCGCTCTCGATGAGGCCCGCAATCAGGGCGTCGTGGAGACCATCGCCGCTGGGTCGGTTGTCGCGCCCAACCGCGACGGATCCCTTGACTCCGCGCTCCTGCAGTAGTGCCGCGAACGCGCGTCCAACCACGCGCGCGACGTCTGGTGTCAGCTCTGTCCCTGTAATTCCACGAATGTCGTACTCGCGAAAGATGTCGCGAACGAGATTCACCGGGGCACGACCTGGCTCACTTGTGGAGTCGGCGCACGCAGGTACGATCCCTTGCCTTGTGTCAGACTCACGAGCGCGTTGGGATAGACGCCGAGGAAAAGAAGAATGACGGTGGACAGTCCGATTACCCAGCGCGTGGCGGCTCCCACGCTGCGTGGATCGCTGACCGTATTCACCTCGCGCCGCGGCTTCATGAACATTACGAGAACCACATACATGTAGTAGCCGGCCGATATGACACTGGTGAGCACCAGCAGCACCGCGAGACGCGTCTGCGGCTCGGGCGCATACAGCGCGGACTGAATCACGTACCACTTGGCGAAGAAGCCGGCCCCGCCAAAGATCGGAAAGCCGAGCAGCGACAACATGCAGACGGCCATCGAGACGCTGAGCCACGGACGCACGGTCCACAATCCCGCGTAATCATCCACGTTGAGATACGGCTCGCCGCTCTGGCCGAGCGCGACCACGACGCCAAAGGCGCCGAATGTGGCAAGCGTATACGCAACTATGTAGAAGAGGAATGCCGAGCTTCCAAGTGCCTGTCCGGAGGCGAGCACGACGAGTATGTATCCCGCATGGGCGATGCTGGAGTAGGCCAGCAGCCGCTTGATGTCCTTCGACGCAAGCGCAATCAGATTACCGACGACCATCGTGATCGCGGCAAGCCACCATACTGCGACGTGCCAGCTCGGGATCTCGCCCGCAAAGGCTTCGAGGAATACACGCAGGAAGGCAGCAAACGCGGCGGCCTTGACGGCCGCTGCCATGTACGCAGTGATCGGTGTCGGTGCACCCTCATAGACGTCCGGCGCCCACATGTGAAACGGCGCGAGTGCGACCTTGAAGCCAAAACCGATCAGCATGAGGCCGATGCCAGTCAGAAGCATCGGCGCCGACATGATCTGGTGCGCCGCGACGCGCTCGCCGATCAGCGTGAGACTGGTCGTTCCGGTGGCGCCGTACACCAGCGCGATTCCATAAAGCAGGAAGCCGGTCGAGAATGCGCCGAGCAGGAAGTACTTGATCGCGCCCTCGGCGGATTTCTCGCTGCGGCGATTCATGCCTGTGAGGATGTAAACCGCAATCGACATCAGCTCGATGCCGAGGAAGACGATCGTGAGATCGCGCGCGGCGGCGAGTATCATCATGCCCGACGTCGCAAAGATGACGAGGACGTGCGACTCGGCAGGAAGAATTCCTTCCCGCGTGTTGTAATCGAGTCCGAGTGCGATCGTACCGGCAGTGGCAGCGAGCAGGACGAGATCGACGATCCAGCGGAAGTTGTCGACCGCTATCACCCCGGAACCGGCTGTCGCGTGCACCGCCATGAAATACACGACGAAGACGGCGGACACTATGCACACACCGATCGCGGCCGTGCCAACCCGGCGCTGCCGCTCCACCGATTCAGTGCCCCATGCAGAGACAAGCATCAGAACCATGCCGCCGACCATCATGATGATGTCGGGGGTGAGCGCTGCGATCAGCTGCATCGATTGCGAAAGATCGAACGCCACTTGCTATTCTCCGCCCGGAAGGGCTGCTGTCTGCGACTCCGAGAGCGCCGCATTTGTCTGTACGGTACGAACGACCTTCTCAGCCGATGCTTCCATGCGCCGCAGCACTGGTGCGGGATAGACACCCAGCCAGATGATGCAGGCGAACAACGGAACGAGCAGCCCGATCTCACGCCAGTTCAGATCCGGCATGTGCTCGTTCTGCGGCTTGTCCAGCTTGCCGAACAGAATGCGCTGTATGGCCCAGAGCAGATAGCAGGCGGCGAAAATCACACCGGTCGTCGCGATCGCGGCGAAGATGGGATATGTCCGGAAGGCTCCGAGCAGCACGAGGAACTCGCCGACGAAGCCGTTGAGACCGGGCAAACCAATGCTGCTGAACGAAACCAGCGTAAGCGCGGCGGCGAACATCGGCACCACTCTCGCAATCCCGCCGTAATCCGCGAGCATGCGCGTGTGGCGCCGCTCGTACATCATGCCGATCAGGAGGAAGAGTGCTCCGGTCGAGATTCCGTGATTGATCATTACGAGCATCGCACCCTGCACGCTCTGCACTGTCAGTGCGAAGATGCCGAGCATCACGAAGCCAAGGTGACTGACCGATGAATAAGCAACCAGCTTCTTGAAGTCCGGCTGAACCATCGCGACCAGTGCGCCGTAGATGATTCCTATCACCGCGAGCGTCAGTATGATCGCTCGCACGGTTGGATTCATCGCCGAGCCGGGGAACAAAGGCAGCGCGAAGCGCAGGAAGCCGAAGGTCCCCATCTTGAGCATGATGCCGGCAAGAATCACGGAGCCTGCGGTCGGCGCTTCGGTATGCGCGTCGGGCAACCACGTATGGAATGGAAAGACCGGCACCTTGATCGCAAACGCGAGGAAGAACGCGCCGAACAGCCAGAGCGCAGTCACAGGCGTGAGAGCGCCCGACGCCAGCATCGCGTCATAGCTGAAATTCGGGATCCCCGTCAGTGCGTCGCGATTGTGAATTCCGAGGTAGATGATCGCCACGAGCATGAGCAGCGATCCTACCATCGTGTAGATGAAGAACTTGAGACTGGCGTACACTCTTCGCTGACCGCCCCAGATGCCGATGATGAAGTACATCGGAATCAGCATCACTTCCCACATCACGTAGAACAGGAGCAGATCGCGCGCGAGAAACACGCCGAGCATTCCGGAGGTGAGTATGAGGAGGAAGGCCAGATAAGCGTGAACTCTGGTCTTGACAGCGGTCCATCCGCCGAGCACCGCGAGCGGCATCGTGAGCGTGGTGAGCAGCACGAGCATGAGCGATATGCCGTCGACGCCCAGTGAGAAGCGCGCTCCCCACGAAGGGATCCACGCGTAGTCCACACCGGCCTGCCAGCCGGCGACTCCGGGGACGAACGACCACCAGAGTCCGCACGAAACGACGAACTCGATGATGAGGGTCCAGACCGCTATGTGTCGTGCGGGCTCCGCATTCGCGTCGGCATCGTCGCGGTGTGCACCGCCCTGCGCCCACACCAGCAGCGCGCCGACGAGCGGAATGATCAGCAGAGCCGGAAGGATCCACGAGTTGTAGTGGATGCCGTTGAGGAAGTCTGTCATTCGCTCGTCTTACCTGAAGGAGAAGGCACTGAGTACAACGATGGCTCCGACGACGATGGCCCAGGCGTACACGCCAGTGCTTCCGGTCTGTATGCGCGCGCCGATCCAGCCAAGTCCGCGCGCAAGCGCCGCGGATCCGTTTACGAAGAGATTGTCGATGATGCCCGCGTCGAGACCGCGCCAGAACACGTTCTTGGAAAGCCCGTACACGGGGCGCACGATCGCGTCGTCGTACGCCTCGTCGACATAGTACTTGTTGGCGAGGACCTTCTCGAATCCATGCTCCGCTGGCGACTGCGCCTTCGGTACCAGAGACGCCGGCTTGAGTGCGAGTACTGCGACGGCGATTCCAAGCACTGCGATCACGATTGCTGCGCCGATGAGCGCAGCTTCAGTGCTGTGCGATGCTTCGAGCGCCACCCCGTTGGTCACAGTGCGTGTCGCAGCACCAACGACGGGCTCGAGCCAGTGATCCAGTCCGCCGACAGGCCCGAGGAACGACATGATCGAGGGAAGATTCAACCAGCCGCCGGCCAGACTGAGTGCGCCGAGCACCACGAGGGGTCCGGTCATCAACCACGGCGCTTCGTGCATGTGCCGCTGCTCATCCGCCGTCGCCCTGCTCGGCCCGTGGAATGTGTAGAGCATGAGGCGCGTCATGTATATCGCCGTGAGGAAGGCGCCTGCCAGGCCGATCACGTAGACGGCGAGTAGAACTGTGTGGCCGGACATCCCGAGCCACGTGGCGTTCGTCAGCACGGAATCGCCGGCGTGCTCGTACACGGATCCGAGAATCGAATCCTTGGAGAAGAATCCGGCGAACGGCGGGATTCCGGAAATTGCAAGCGTCGCGATCCACATGACGATCCAGGTAATCGGCATCGCCTTGCGCATACCGCCCATGTTGCGCATGTCCTGCGCATCGTCGTGACTGCCGCTGTGATGATATGCAGCGTGCATCACGTGGATCACCGAGCCGGCGCCCAGGAACAGCAGTGCCTTGAAGAAGGCATGCGTCGCGAGGTGAAAGATACCGGCCGTATATGCACCGACGCCCACGCCGACGAACATGTAGCCCAGCTGTGAGATGGTGGAGTACGCCAGAACCTTCTTTATGTCCCACTGCTTCATCGCGATCGTCGCGGCGAAGAGTGCGGTGACAGCGCCAACCACGGCAACCGTGATCGATGCGATCGGCGACATGGCGAAGAGGAACGAGCTGCGAACTATGAGATAGACGCCGGCGGTAACCATCGTCGCCGCGTGGATGAGCGCGGAGACCGGCGTCGGGCCGGCCATGGCATCCGGCAGCCAGACGTACAACGGCAGCTGCGCGCTCTTGCCCGTGCAGCCGAGGAACAGGAAGAGACAGATGGTGGTGACCAGCGCACCGCCAAATGGCAGTCCGGCGGCACCAGCCGCAACGCCAGTGAAGTCGAGCGTTCCGAGATTCGCGAAGATCATGAACATCGCGATGAGCACGCCGACGTCACCGATTCGGTTGACGATGAATGCCTTGAGGCCCGCGGATGCGTTCGCGTTGTCGGTAAACCAGAATCCAATCAGCAGATAGGAGCAGAGTCCGACGCCTTCCCAGCCGACGAATAGAATCGGGTAGTTGGCGCCGAGCACCAGCATCAGCATGAAGAAGACGAACAGGTTCAGATACGCAAAGAATCGCGCGAACCCCGGATCGTCGCTCATGTAGCCGACGCTGAATATGTGGATCAGCGCACCGACGCCCGTAATGATGAGGACCATCACCATCGACAGCTGATCCAGCTGGAACGCCATGTCGATCCTGAGATCGCCGACCGGCATCCAGCTCCAGTAACGCTGAATGAACGGCGCCGACATGTCGACACCGCGCATTGCAAGGAAGATCGAGGCAGCCAGCAGGAACGAGAGTATGAGAACACCCGGACCGATGATCGCCGTGAGTGCGCGGAACCTGGGCACTGCCTGGGCGTGCGAATCGCCGCCGTGCGAATGGGATGCCTGGTCCGACGCTGCCGGCGAGGCGTCGTGGTCGTCGTGGCCCATATCCGGATCGGACGGACCGACGTGCGAACTCCCCAGAATGCTGAGGGCGCCGTTGATGAAGAAGCCAAGCAGCGGAAGAACCGGGAGCAGCCACATCCACGCGGCGATGGTTCCGGCCAACGGGTGACTGCTCGATAGAGCCATACTTTGCGCTTGTATCACCCTTTCATCACGTTGATGTTACGAAGGTCGACCGTCTGTCTGTGACGGAAGATCGATATGATGATGGCCAGTCCCACAGCTGCTTCCGCGGCGGCGACGGTCATCACGAAGAGCACGAATACCTGCCCGCCCATTCCGTAATAACGGGAGAGGGCGACGAAGGTAAGGTTCACGGCATTGAGCATCAGCTCGACGCACATGAAGATGATGATCGCGTTCCGGCGGGTAAGAACACCCACCACACCGATCACGAACAGTATCGCGGAAAGACCGAGCGACTCAGCGAGCACTAGACGACTCCTTGCGTCCGAGTATCACGGCACCCGCGATCGCGACGAGTAGCAGGACGCTGGTCAACTCGAATGCGAGCGAATAGTCGCGATACAACGGCCGCGCCACGGCGCCCACCGCGCCATACGTAGCAAGCTGCTGGCTCAGGAAGTCACGCGCCACGACATACTTTCCGGACGGGATGCCCGTTCGCGTGAGAACGCCGACTTCGGCGATCAGGATCAGTCCGACGAATCCCGCGAGAAGCTTTCCCCCGATGCCGCGAACGTCGGTGATGTCGGAAGCCTCGCCGAGATTGAGCAGCATTATCACGAAGAGGAAGATCACCATTATCGCACCGGCATACAGCAGCACCTGCATCGCGGCGATGAACTGCGCGTCGAGCATCACGTATTCCGCCGCAAGACAGAACATCGTGACGATGAGCCACATCGCCGCCGCAACGGGGCTCCGCCGCGTCACGAATGTCACCGCGGACACGATTGCGATTATTCCGAAAAGGTAGAAGTGGAACTGGTAGAAGAGGCCGAAGTTATCCATGCTCATTCGCCCCTGGGATCGGTGGCATCCCAGAGCGTGGAGACGGGATGCGTCTGCGCCATCAATCTTTCCAGATCGTAGACGTGCCCTTCTCTGCTGTACTCCGAATTTTCGTAGTGCTGCCCCACGTGGATCGCGTCTTCAGGGCACACTTCCTGGCAGTAGCCGCAGAATATGCAACGAAATTCGTCGATCTCGAACACGAGCGGATAACGGTTGCCGTTCTCGTCCTCGCCTGGCACCAGTTTGATGCAGTTGGACGGGCAGACGCTCGGACAAAGGCCGCATGCGACGCAGCGCGCCTTGCCATCTTCCTTGGTGAGCATTCTGTGAGTCCCGCGCCAGCGGGGCGACAACTCCCACCTTTGCTCGGGGTACTGAATGGTCACCTTCGGCTCGAACATCTGCTTCAGCGTCGACGCCATGCCCTGAAGCGTTGCCTTGACGTAGCTCGTCTGCTCGACGTGCCGGCTGACCCGCTTGACGGTTATCGCCATTATTTCCCTGCTCCTTCGGTGACTGCCCGGCTTGCGCTGCGTGCACGTAGCCGGACTATGCGGGCCTGCTGCGCGCGCCCATATGCAGGACTTACGATGCGCCCTTCGTCGACCATGACGAAGAGCAGCAGCAGGATGCAGATGTTCTCCATCAGCAGAATGAAGCTGTGCACGGGTCCGGGATGGATGCCGATTGCCTGCAGGACGAGCAGTGTCGTCGCGAGCACCGCGATGTATCCCAGCGCCACTGGCAGCATCACGCGCCACCCGAGTGACATGAGCTGGTCGTAACGGAAGCGAGGCAGAGTCCAGCGGATCCAGATGAAGACGAATACGAAGAAGCCCGTCTTGGTGAGGAAGCAGCCGAGCGTGAGGATCGTCTTGAGAACTGTATACGGCGCAGCGTTGTCCCATCCGGTGAACGGAATGTCCCAGCCGCCGAGGAACAGCGTCGCCATCAGAGCGCCCGCGGTCACCATGTTCGCGTACTCGGCGATGAAGAACAACGAGAACTTCATCGCGCTGTATTCGGTGTGGTAACCGGCGATCAGCTCCGATTCAGCTTCGGGCAGGTCGAACGGCACTCGATTGTTCTCGGCAAGCGCAGCGACGAAGAATACGACGAACGCGGTTGTGAGATTCAGCACGTTCCACATGCTGTGCGACTGCTGTCGGATGATCTCACTCATCGTGACGTTGCCGGCGAGCAGAATGATCGGAATCGTGGACATTCCGAGTGCGACTTCGTAGGAGACCATCTGCGCGCTCGATCGCAGCCCGCCCAGGAATGAATACTTGTTATTCGAAGCCCAGCCGGCGAGGACGATGCCGTACACACCAAGCGACGCGATGGCGAGAATGAACAGGAAACCGACGGGGAGATCCGCAACTACGAGATCGACCCGTCCCCACGGCGTCGGGAGCGGCGATCCAAACGGGATGACGCACCAGACCAGCATCGCAGGGACAAACGACAGGGCCGGCGCAATGCTGAACAGCGGATGCGACGCATTCCCCGGCTCGGTCTCCTCCTTCATGAAATTCTTCACGCCGTCCGCAGCTGGCTGAAGCCAGCCGCCCCGTCCGCCGACGCGATTCGGCCCATGACGACCCTGAATCCAGGCGGAGATCTTTCGTTCCGCGAGGGTGAGCAGTGCCGCCGACAGCATGTAGATCGTGAAGACGATGATCAGCTTGATGATCGAGAATACGATGTACGTGGTGTAGCCCGTGATCGGCGCCTGCCGATCGACCACCTGGAGCAGCGCGTGCACTGGAATCACTTTGCGCCTCCGGAAACAACCAGACCGCGCATGCCAAGTGCGTCGTACGTCATGCCGGCGAACGCCGATACGTCGGACGCCATCGCAGCGAACACTTCGCTGGCGAGATAGTAGGCGTTGCCCTTGCCCAGCGCGGCGAGCACGTCGCCGACGACCCACCAGCTCGGGCGCGCCATTCCGGGCGCTGCCTTGGCCTGGTAGAACCGCTGTACACGCCCGCGCAGATTGGTGAACGTGCCGTCCTCTTCCGCATGATTCGCAATTGGAAGAACGATCGCGGCCGTGCGCAGATTTTCGGGAAGTGTCGTGCCGATGACGATCACCGCCGCCGCAAGCGCGAGCTGGGCCGGAGTGATATTAGCAGCATCCGCGTCGGCGACGATCAACACGTCACCAGCCGTAAGACCGTCCAGCAACGAAGCGGTGCGCCTGAAGCCGAGCAGCGTGGCGCCATCACCGTTTGCCGCGCGATCCGCACGGAGCGAGAGATCGGGGACTCCCGGAAGCGGTGCTTCGGGGCCCGTTAGAACCGTGAATGCACCCGTGCCGCCGTTGGCCCGAATGAGCTGCGACAGCAGATACAGCGTTTCGTTGGAGAGATTGGCCGATGCGGCGACGAAGACACGATGTCCATCCAGCAAGGCCGCCGTTGCAGGAATGGCGACGTCCCAGTCCGCTGCAGCGAGCGACTCGCCGCGACGCACGAGCGGAACCTCGACGCGATCCTGGCGGTTGATCCAGCGATAGTCGAGCCGTCCAGTATCGCACATGAAGTACTTGTTGACGTGCTCGTTGGGGCGCGGACGGAACCGGATGACCATGTTGTCGCGCGTGTCGATCGAGATGTTGCAACCCTGGCTGCAACCGGTGCAGATGGACGGTGCGTGATCGAGTTCCCACGAGCGAGCCTTGTTGAGCGAATCCTTGGAGAGGAGCGCGCCGACCGGACAGAGGTCGATGACATTTCCGGCCCATTCATGCGTCAGGTCCTTGCCCTCGAACTTTCCGATCAGCGCGCGATCGCCGCGCTCGGTGACATTGAGCACCGTGTCCTGTGCCATCTCGTCCATGAAGCGGACGCAGCGCGTGCAGAGGATGCAACGGCT
The DNA here is from genome assembly GCA_027307165.1 of Gemmatimonadota bacterium. Classification (GTDB taxonomy): domain Bacteria; phylum Gemmatimonadota; class Gemmatimonadetes; order Gemmatimonadales; family Gemmatimonadaceae; genus Fen-1247. Next base: position 421,100 of record DAHUXM010000021.1, read on the forward strand.
GGTGGTGTAGAGAACGTCACCACCGAAATCCTCGACAGGGTTGAACCGCTTGGGGTCGCGCAGGCGCGATTCCGCGGGTCCTTCCTGGTAGGTGAAGTCCTGCAGCTCGCACTCGCCGGACTTGTCGCAGATCGGGCAGTCGAGCGGATGATTGATGAGCAGCATCTCGAGCACGCCCTTGCGCGCTTCGAGTGCCTTCTCGGTATAGATGTGCACGACCTGCCCTTCAGCTGCAGCTGTCGCGCAGGCTGGTGCTAGCTTGGGCGCCTTCTCGACGTCCACCAGACACATGCGGCAGTTGCCGGCGATCGAGAGGGCCGGGTGATAGCAATAGTGCGGGATGAGAACACCCGCGCGCTTGCCAGCCTCGAGAATCGATGTCCCTTCGGGAACCGAAACCGGACGCCCCTCGATGGTGAGATTCACCATCTTCGGCTGCGTTACCGCCGTGGTCGGCTCCGCGGTTGTAGCCATCTACGCCACCGCCGCGGTAACGGGGTGGAACTTCGGCTTCTTGATCAAGGCTTCGAACTCCGAACGGAACTTGTTGATACCGGATACAACTGGAACAGCACAGGAATCGCTGAGCACGCAGATCGTCTTGCCAGTCATGTTGTCGGCGATGCTGAAGAGCGTATCGAGATCTTCGTGGGTGCCCTCGCCATCGCGAATCCGCTCCATGATCTTCGTGGTCCACGCGGTGCCTTCACGACACTGCGTGCACTGGGCGCAGCTCTCGTGCGCGAAGAATCGTGCTGCGCGCGCGATCTGCTTGACCATGTTCTGCTGATCGTCGAAGACGATTACGCCGCCGGAGCCGAGCATCGAGCCCTGGTCGATGAAGCCCTCGTAATCCATTTTGGTGGCTTCGGCTTCTTCCATCGTCTGGATCGGGACGGAAATGCCTCCCGGAACGACAGCCTTGAACGTGCGGCCCGGAAGCGGACCACCGCACAGGTCGTACAGGAAATCCTTGAACGGGAAGCCAAGCGTCACTTCATAGTTGCCGGGCTTCGCGATGTTGCCGCATACGGAGAAGAGCTTGGATCCGGTGCTCTTGGGACTGGACAGCGACAGGCCCTTGTACCATTCGGCGCCGCGCACGATGATGTGCGGAACAGCTGCGAGCGTCTCGACGTTGTTGATCGTCGTCGGCTGCGCGAAGACGCCGGACACCGCGGGGAACGGCGGCTTGATGCGCGGATTGCCGCGCCTGCCTTCGATGGAGTTCATCATCGCGGTCTCTTCACCGCAGATGTACGCGCCAGCACCCTTGTGGATCACGATGTCGATGCGCTTTCCGCTTCCCATCGCGTTCTTGCCGATGATGCCAGCATCGTACGCCTCGCGAACTGCCTGGCGCATGCGAATCAGCGGCTCGGTGAACTCGCCGCGAATGTAGATGTACGCAGTCTCGGCGCCGATCGCGTAGGCGCCGATCGCGCAACCTTCGACGAGCGCGTGCGGAGTCCAGCGCATGATCTCACGATCCTTGAACGTGCCGGGCTCGGACTCGTCGGCGTTGCAGCACAGATAGTGCGGCTTGCCGTCGCCGGGCTTCATGAAGGACCACTTGATTCCCGTCGGGAAGCCTGCGCCGCCACGTCCGCGCAGTCCCGATGCCTTGACCACGTCGACGATTTCCGCCGGCGACATCGAAAGCGCCTTCTGAAGTCCGTTGTAACCACCGCGCTTGCGCCAGCCGTCGAGCCCGATCCCGTCCTGATCGCCGAAGTACTGCGACAGCACGGGAGTCTCGCGCGCGTGCGACGGATGCGGATATCCCATTACTTGAGCCCTGCCAGAATCTCGGGAACGCGGGCGGCGGTAACCGACTCGACGAATCCCTCGTTGATCATCACCGGCGTCGCAAAGCCGCATGCACCGAGGCACTCGACTTCGATCACCGTGAATTTTCCATCTGCTGATGTGATTCCGAGCTCGCCACAACCGGTCTGCTCGAGGAACGCGCCGACGACGTCCTCTGCACCACAGATGTTGCATGGCGTCGTGGTGCAGACCTGAATCAGGTATTTGCCGACCGGGTGCGTGTTGTACATCGTGTAGAACGTCACCACACCCTTCACGTATGCGGGGGTGAGTTCCAGCACCTCGGCGACCTCGGCCATTCCCTCGTCGCTTATCCAGCCGCGATCTTCCTGCACCATCCACAAAGCCGGAAGGATGCAAGCCATCTTGGTTGGATAGAACGGGAACAGCGCGTCCAGCTCCTTGCGCCGCTCGCCGACGAATACCGGCTGATATGGAGCGTCGTGGTCGTGCGTCACGGCCGTCATCGGTCGATCTCTCCCAGCACTACGTCGATGCTTGCGTTGATGGCGATGACATCTGAAAGAAGATGGCCTTCGACCATCTTCGGGATCGCCGAAAGATTGAGGAACGATGGCGGACGAATACGCCACCGCACCGGTTTGGCAGTTCCGTCGGAAACCATGTAGTAGCCCTTTTCGCCGCGTGGGCTTTCCACCGCGACGTAAGCCTCGCCAACCGGCGGACGCGGGCCTTCCATCACCTGCTTGAAGTGGTGGATCATGGATTCCATTCCACTCGTCGCCTTGGTCTTGGACGGGAGAATCACGCGCGCATCGTCGACGTTGATCGGTCCGTCCGGAAGACGGTCGAGCGCCTGCCGCACGATGCGCGCGGACTGGCGCATCTCCTCGACACGAACGAGATAGCGATCGTACACGTCACCGTTGACACCGACGGGCACTTCGAAATCGTAGGTCTCGTAGTCGAGGTACGGAAAGTCCTTGCGCACGTCGTATGAAACGCCGGACGCGCGTAGCATCGATCCGGACAGTCCCCAGTTGATCGCCTCTTCGGGGCTCATCACACCGAGCCCGACCGTGCGGCCGACCCAGATCCCGTTGTTCGTGAGAAGCTTCTCGACGTCATCCAGAACCTTGTCGAATCCGGCGAGAAAGCTTCTGGCATTGTCGGTCCAGCCGTCCGGAATGTCCGCCATCAAACCGCCGACGCGCGTAAGCGACGTCGTGAGACGCGCACCGGTCCACGCTTCGAGCAGCTGATAGATCAGCTCGCGCTGATGGAATGACCACAGGAACGGCGTGTACGCGCCGATATCGATCGACGTGGTGCCGAGCCACACGAGATGCGACATGATGCGCGACAGCTCGCATGCGATCACGCGAAGCACCTTGCAGCGCTCGGTTATCGTGATCCCGAACAGCCGCTCCGCACCGAGCGCCATTGCAACGTTGTTGCCGGGCGCATTGAGGTAATCCTCGCGATCGGTCCACGGGATTATCTGATTGTACTGACGATACTCGCCGGTCTTCTCGAAGCCGCAGTGCAGGTAGCCGATGTGTGGAATGCAGCGTACGACAGTCTCGCCGTCCAGCTCGAGTACCAATCGGAGCACACCGTGGGTCGCGGGATGCTGCGGACCCAGGTTGATGAGCATGTGCTCACCGTCGAGCGCCGGCTCCAGCGCGAGAGGCTCGGGGATTCCGATCGATACGCCGCCGTCGTTTGTCACGAGCGGAACGCGTTGTGGCTTGCCCGATCGATCGAGGCCGCTGGTCGAGAGCTCTACTTCTATTGTTCTTGTCTTGGTCGCCATGATTCTTACTCTCCCGTCCTTTCACCGGACGCGAGCCGGCGTCGCATGTCGTCCGGGATCTCGCTGAATGCCTCGGCGACAGTCAGCTCTTCCATCGAATAGCGTGATTCGGGATTCGCTGCGAGTGCCTGGCGCAGCTGCTCGGACCGGCTGAAGCGACCGCGGAGCGGGAAGTCCTTGCGCAGCGGATAACCTTCCTTGTACTGCTCCCACATCAGCAGCCGACGGAGATCCGGGTGCCCGATGAACTTTATGCCGAACATGTCGTAACATTCGCGCTCGAGCCAGTCAGCGCAGCGATAGATGCTCCAGACGCTATCGACTTCGAGCGGTGCATCCTTGGGCAGCTCTGTCTTGATGCGGAGAAAGCGGCGATACGGAAGCGAGCGAAGGTGCCAGACCACTTCCATCGGAACTTCGGTCTCTCTGTATTCGACAGCCGTGACGTCCGCGAGGAAGTCGTACTGCTGTGACGGATCGTCGTGCAACCAGCGAATGATATCACCGGCGCGGTCGCGGGCGACGAAGACTGTCGTCTCGCCCCAGCCGACCGACACGCGCAGGATTGCGTCTCCGAACTGTTGCTTCAACGCCTGGGCTGACGGATTCGCATCTCCGCCGCGGTGCGGCAAATTCTTTGGCGTTGTTGCGGGCCTGGCGTTCGGGAGCGCGCTGCCAACGGATACGACGTCAAACGATTCAGTTAGTTCGGTCACGGCGTTGAACGCGTCTGATTGATCGAGTTGCCGAACGGCTCCGAAATCTCGTCGATCGCCGGCGGTGGAAGGTACAGCTGAGTCGTGGGATCGGGTTCCATCTCGTCCCGCAGCACGCGGTCGGACATGCGCTCGCTCATCACTTTCTTCTGGAGCATCTGGATCCCGTACAGCAATCCTTCGGGGCGCGGCGGGCAACCGGGTACGTAGACATCGACTGGAATGATCGTGTCGATCCCCTGCACCACTGCGTAATTGTCGAACATGTTGCCGGTGGATGCGCACGCACCCATCGCGATCGCCCACTTGGGCTGGGCCATCTGCTGCCAGATGCGGCGGATGATCGGCGCCAGCTTGAACGGCACTCGGCCGGCGCAGATCAGAACGTCGGACTGGCGCGGCGAGAACGACATGCGCTCCATGCCGAATCGTGCAAGGTCGAAGTCGGCGGCGGCTGTCGCCATGAACTCGATCGCGCAGCATGCGGTCCCGAACGGCATGGGCCAGAGCGAGTTTGCCCGGCCCCAATTGACGAGGAAATCGAGCCGCGTTGTGACCCAGCCGTCCTGCGACTGGGGGTCGTACTCGACGCGCTTGAGCGCCGAATCCGGGCGAGCGGTCAATCCCATCTGAGTGCTCCTTTCTTCCACACGTACACGAAGCCGACGACGAGAATTGCCATGAATATGAGCATCTCGCCGAGGCCGAAGAACGACGTCGAGCCGGCGGGGCACATGCCGCCGACGAGTTCCGCGCTGCATGACAGCTGGCGGAACGCGGCCGCCCAGGGAATCATGAAGACAGTTTCGATGTCGAATATGATGAACAGCATCGCGATCATGTAGAACGCGACCGAGAAGCGCTCTCGCGCGTCTCCGATTGCCGGAATTCCGGATTCGTATGCGGCACGCTTTACCGGAGTCGGCCGCTTGCGAATCGTAAGGGCTGAAACTCCGATAATGAGGACGGCGTTCATGACTACGAAGCCGAGCAACAGCAGGACTGGAAAGTATTCTCGCGCCATGCCGAATTGAGAGCAGGCGGCCGTTCTAGGCCAACCCGCATGTGAAAAATTTCACTAATGCGTCTTGGGAGATTTTAGCGTATGTTAAGACTCTTTTCAACGGAAACGATTTACTCGGAATTGAATGTCCATTCAGTCTGATCGCTGGATCATCGAGCAAGCCGCGAAGGGAATGATCGAACCATTCGAGAACAGCCAGGTTCGCTCGGGTGTCATCTCCTACGGTGTCAGCTCCTACGGCTACGACATGCGAGTGTCGAACCAGTTCAAGATCTTCACAAACGTGCTCAACTCGATCGTGGATCCCAAGCAGTTCGATCCCAAGTCGTTCGTGGAGTTCGAGGGTGACGTCTGCATCGTCCCGGCCAACTCCTTCGCGCTGGCGTGCTCGGTCGAGTACTTCCGCATTCCGCGCGACGTGGTGACGCTCTGCGTCGGCAAGTCGACGTACGCGCGTTGCGGAATTATCACAAATGTGACACCGTTCGAACCGGAGTGGGAGGGCTTCGTCACGCTCGAAATCTCGAACACGACACCCCTACCGGCCCGGATCTACGCCAACGAGGGGATTGCGCAGGTCATGTTCTTCAAGGGTGACGAGCCACCGCTCACCTCGTACAAGGACAAGAAGGGCAAGTACCAGGGGCAATCAGGAGTGACGCTGCCGAGGCTGTAATCGGGTTCCGGCGGCACTGGACGCGTGTCGCCGCGAAAGTGGGTCACTGGACCCGTCGTCCCCGCGAGCGCGCCCCTGGAGTCGTCATTCCCGCGAAAGCGGGAATCCACGCGCAACCGTCATTCCCGCGAAAGCGGGAATCCACGCGCAACCGTCATTCCCGCGAAAGCGGGAATCCACGCGCAACCGTCATTCCCGCGAAAGCGGGAATCCA
>DAHUXM010000028.1 GCA_027307165.1 Gemmatimonadota bacterium
GGACGGAAGCACGCCAGTCCTGCGTACGACGTCGACCTCGACGTCCTTGTCGGGCTACACCATGGCACAGGTCGGGTACGTGATGCTGGGCCTGAACTTCAATCAGGTCCGGGCCGCGAACGAGAGCGAGGCTCTCTGGTATGGCCAGTGGGAAGTTGTCGACGGAGTCCAGCATCCCAACCCATTCGGACTCGCCGGCAACTACTGATCTCCCAACAGAACGACTGAAGACGGGGGCCTTGCTGCGTGCAGCAAGGCCCCCATCTTGTACGCACAACCGTCTCAATCGTCGACAGACACCAGCTAATTCAGGCCAGTATCAAGACATCACCGTTTAGCGGCGCGATATCCAGCGGCAACTCATTGGAGCCGCGATGTAATGCTTCAGGACGTTCGGAACTTTCCGCGTGATCACAAGATTTGCACGCTTCCGGTTGCGCTCGGTTGAAGTTCTTGGTGTTGATGCAGCTCGTTGCGGTGCGTTCAATCTCTCTCGCTGCAGCTCCTGCAGCCGCAGGTCGTTGATCGTGCGCCTCTCTTCGCGTACATGGACCAGCTGTGCCTTGCGCTCGTTTTTGGCCGGCTTCTGGATCTCCTCAGTAATACTCCGCCGGCTGCAAGCGGGTCAGTCCAGCATGTAGCCGCTCTTCGTCGTAACGCTCACACAGCAGTCGATTGGGCGGCAGATCCAGCGAGATCATGCCTACGTCGCGCTCGCGGGTCCAAATTCCAAAGCCACGCGCCGAATCTTAGCCGGCGCGACACCGCTTGTTGTCACCCCATCGACCCCCGCCCATCGCGTCACCCTAACCGCCCCAATACGAGACGTACCCGGCCAGTCGACCCCGTGCCCGAGAAAATCTGTAAACCATGATTTCCTGCGAATAACAGGAGTTGCCGGGGGCGGACCGCTTTGCCTATAATGCAGCGGGAACCGTCACAAACCGAGCGGTACGCAGCTCCCACTTAGACTTTCACCTGGAAGGTGACCCATGTGGAGTCGACTTACCGAGTGGCTCAGCTGTCCAGCGTGCGGCGGTCACTTGAGCGTCGACACGTTTGTTGAAGAGCGTGCGAATATTTCAGACCACGATCGAGCGTTGGCTGTCGAGCGCGGTATTCTCGACGGGGATTTCAACCGCTATATCGAGGCCGGACTGCTCGCGTGCTCGAACTGCAAGACCTACTTCCCAATCATGCATGGACTGCCAGTTCTAGTTCCGTACACGACGCCCATTCATCACGAATTTAGTGGCGCGTTCAGTGACCACCTCACCAAGTACCCGGATTACCACTTTCCCAACTCGGCACCCGTTAGTGGAGAACAGTTCGTAATGAATTCGTTCTCTACAGAGTGGCTCGCGTACGAGTACGACGGAGTCATTTGGGATTTGAGCTATGAAGATCACGAGAAGCGCCTCCTGAGTGAACTCGGCCCCGACGCGCTCAAAGCTGGTAGACACGGCACCTTCCTCGAAGTTGGTTGCGGTATCGGGCTGTCAACTTTTTTCGCCGCCAAGAATATGGAGTGCGACGCAATAGGCGTTGATCTGAGCCTCGCCGTACTCGTCGCGACCAAGCATTTTCGCGACAATCCATTCCTCCATTTTGTTCAGGCGTCTGCTTTCAGCATTCCACTGAAGAAGGAAGTCGCAGACGTCATCTACACTCACGGTGTACTCCATCACACATACTCGACAGAGAAAGCGGTGAAGGCAGTGGGTCCACACTGCCGCGAGAACGGATGGATGTACGTCTGGTTGTATGGCTCCGGATCGAAAGGCGGCAGCGTTGCGCGACGCATCGCGTTCCATCTCGAAGAAGCAACCCGTCCGATGATTGCGCGCAATCTCGCATCGCCAATCTCGCGCGCAGCACTCGGTACGCTCTCATTCGCGTACTTGCTTGTTAATACCCTTCATCGTGTGAAAGACCCGACCGTGGAGAAGTACGACTACGGAAAGGCACTCCACGCCGCGCGGGACCGCTTTACGCCGCTCTACGCTCATCGTCACGACTATCCCGAAGTCGCGGCGTGGTTCCAGGATCTCGGATTCGAGGACATCGCCGAGGTTGACTGGCGAACGATGCCAACGGCGAACGAGGATAACTATCGACGTAACACCGGCGTCCGTGGGCGTCGGGGACGTACAGCGTGATCGTGCATTACCCCTGTTGATCACTCTCTCGCGCTCTGCGTTGATTTACGTGACCCGCAGCGCAGAGTGCAGGCACGGGGTGTACACCGACGGCGGTTGTTTTCAGTCCGGCCATCGATAGCGAATCCACGGTGCCCCGACGCGGCAATAGAAATCACTTTATTCACGTGGCGCCAACATCCCTGGGCCGGACAATACCACCGGCCCGTCCTTCACCGACAACATCGGCGCCTTCAGCACACCCAACTTACCTACGCTACCGCAAGACTAACCCCAAACAGTAGAACACCGTAGACACCCGCTCGGTCAAGTGCTGGTACATGCCTGGGTCTCACAACCAGCGCCTTCCTGAAGGCCGACACCGGTTCGCCCCGCTCCCTTTCTGCCAACCCGGTAGCCAAGTATCTATATGCCATGTGTGGATTGACTGGTTGCTGGGGCCGTCCCGCGTCGGCCGAAACGCTCGAGCGCGACGCGGCATGCATGTGCCGCGCCATACAACACCGGGGCCCCGACGATGGCGGGGTGTGGACGGACCCTGAGCTGGGTGTCGCACTGGGCTTCCGCCGCCTCGCCATCATCGACGTGTCACCGGCGGGCCACCAGCCAATGGCCTCCGAAACGGGACGCTACGTGGCCACTTTCAACGGCGAGATCTATAATTTCGCGGCCATCCGCGCGTCACTTGGCGACACCATCCACTGGCGCGGCCACTCGGACACGGAAGTGCTGCTCGCGGCCATCGAGCGGTGGGGACTTACACCTGCCATCGAACGCTGCTCCGGAATGTTCGCAATCGCCCTGTGGGACCGTCAGGAGCGCGCCCTGCACCTCATCCGCGACAGGCTCGGCGAGAAGCCGATGTACTACGGCTCGTTCGATGGCACCCTGCTCTTTGGCTCCGAGCTCAAGGCCCTGCGTGCGCATCCTGCGTGGCGCGGCACAATCGACAGGGCCGCTCTCTCGTTGTATCTCCGTCACAATTATGTTCCCGCGCCCTACAGTATCTACGAGAACGTCCGCAAGGTCGTGCCGGGCACCATCGCCACCTTCCGCGATCCGGCCGTCGAGCCAGAGATAACGACTTACTGGTCCGCGTTGGAGGTCGCCGAGCGAGGGGTGCGCAATCCCCTTTCCGGCGATGACGCTGAATCCGTCACGCAGCTCGAATCACTCATGCGTCGCGTGATCGGAGACGAGATGGTATCCGATGTACCACTCGGCGCGTTCCTCTCCGGAGGTGTCGATTCATCGGCGCTCGTTGCAGTGATGCAGGCGGACAGCACCCAACCGGTCAAGACGTTCACTATCGGTTTCGACGAGGCCGCGCACAACGAAGCACCGCACGCCGAGGCCGTGGCGAGGCACCTCGGCACGCAACACACGGAATTGTACGTCACCCCGCAGGACGCGATGGACGTGATTCCACGTCTGCCGCAGATATACGACGAGCCGTTCGCGGACTCATCGCAGATCCCCACGTTTCTCGTGGCGCAGCTCGCACGCCAGCACGTCACGGTCAGTCTTTCCGGAGAGGGCGGCGACGAGCTGTTCGCCGGATACAACAGGTACTTCTGGGGTGAGCGCCTCTGGCGCCGGCTCGAGCGCGTGCCGCGCGCTGCACGGTCGATGATTGGACGCACGCTGCTTGGCGTTTCACCCGCAAGCTGGGACTCGGCGTTCGAGGCAGCGTCGCCGATCCTGCCGAAGCGTTTTCACACCGCGACACCCGGTGGCAAGGTTCACAAGGTTGCTGCATTCATGTCGGCTGATTCGTCGGACGCATTGTATCGTGGCCTGATGACACACTGGCGCGACCCCAGAGCCATTACGTCGGCCGCTGAGCCCGAGACCGTGCTGACTCGAACGGGGGGACAGCCGTCGTTCGACGGAGTGGTGAACCGGATGCGCTACTTCGACACGGTGAGCGAGCTCCCCGACGACATTCTCGTCAAGGTCGATCGCGCGACGATGGCAGTGAGCCTCGAGTCGCGCGCGCCATTTCTGCATCCCGACATCGTCGAGTTCGCGTGGCGCATTCCGCCGTCGCAGCAGGTGCGCGATGGTCAGGGCAAGTGGCTGTTGCGGCAGGTGCTCTACAAGTACGTGCCGCGCGAGCTGATAGAGCGCCCCAAGATGGGCTTCGGCGTGCCAATCGCAAGCTGGCTGCGCGGTCCACTACGCGAATGGGCCGACGCTCTGATCGCGGAGGACCGCCTGCGGCGCGAGGGGTATCTCGCGCCGGAGTTGATCCGTCAGGCATGGGACGATCATCAGGCCGGAGTCACCGACAACTCACACCTGCTCTGGGGCGTGCTGATGTTCCAGGCGTGGCTGGAGACACAGTAGGGCAAAGTTCGTCATTCCCGCGAAAGCGGGAATCCATCTGCTGCCGACCGACTTCGTGGTGTCATCGCACTCTGAGATGGATAACATGGATTCCCGCTTTCGCGGGAATGACGAGGGAAGCATGGATTCCCGAGGCGCGGATGCATCCGCGCCCTACAGCGGGAATGACGAAGGACACATGGATTCCCGAGGCGCGGATGCATATCCGCGCCCTACAGCGGGAATGACGACTCAGGCTTACGCCCCCGGCGCCGCCGGTAGCGAGTTATTGAGCGGGAGCGCGATGTTCTCGGCGAAGCGCGCGGCAAGCGAGTCTGGCGAAAGTCCCGTGTTCGCAACTGCCGCGGTATCGCCCTTCACGAGTGGAACGATGATGCGCACGAGAGCTTCCTCGTCGCGATGCGTCATGAGAGCATCCCACATCGCGCGCATCTTCAGATCCCCCTGCCCCGCGGTAATTCTTCCGCGACCCTGAAACCAGTAGTACACCAGGATCCGATTCGGGCCGTTCGCAAGTATGAAGCGGTTTACGTTGACCGGTTTTCCACCGATCGGTATCGTCGCTAGCTGCTCGCCGACCGGCGTCCAGCCCGACCCGGGAAGACACAGCGAAGGCGAGTGCATTCGCTTGTCGCCCTGCTGCGTTGCATGATAGCCCACGTAGAGATTGATCCCTTCGTTTGCATTGAGCATGTAGACGCGATTCACGTAGTCCGACACACCCGATTTGCTCACTTCGTCAGCACCGATCGCAACGTCGCTGTACGGCGCGCCCATGAACGACGCGGGTAGCGCTGCAGCGAGCGGTTTCCGAAGAGGTGTGGGCTGCGGCGTGCCAACGAGCAGCGTCACTGCTGTTCCGGCCGCGAGCGCGCTGGCTGGAAGAAACTTCGCAACGATGTCAAGCATTTGCCTTGCCTCCAAAACGACCTTCGACGCGCAGGAACAACCACGTCAGCAGCGCCAGTATCGATAGTGAGATCAGGAACAGCAGATATCCTTCCGTGAGGTGCATGAATCCCTCGCCGAGCTTGGGATCCACGAAGAAAACGAGGAATCCAGTCATGAAGATTCTGATTCCGTTGACGAAGATCGCAAGGCCGACGGCAAGCGCTACCATGAGGATTCTGCTCAGCGGGTATTTCAGGAACAGCGCGCCGACCAGAATTGCCATGCTGAGGAGCGCAGTGAGCGAGCGCAATCCGCTGCACGCCTCGCTCACGAACAGCGTGTGACCTGGAAGTCGGATGACGTTGCCGGAGAGCAGCACCGGGATGTGCCGCCACGACAGCATCGCCGCGCCCATTTTTGCGGCGATTTCCTGGAGTGGCAGCGTCATCGACGCGATGATCGATTCCGGAAGTGGAATGGTCAGTGCGAAGAGAAGGAACGGAAGCCACCAGGCCATGACCTGGCGCCAGCCGACAAACCAGAGCGTCAATCCGACGAGCGCCATGAACAGTGCAGCGCGTGGAATCGTCTCGACGCCGGCAACGCGCCCGAAAAGGCTTGCGACCACGGCGACCAGGATGATGATCGCGCCGGCCCATCGCGCCGGCTGGGAGTCCGCGATGACGCCGGACTTCCATGCCAGCCAGACCGCGACAGGCGCAATCAGAATGCCGTGCGCGGCGTCCGGAATCGTGAGCCACGCGACGATGAGGCCGTAGATGACGGGGGCAAAGCAGGCGAGGAACAATCCCGAAGTCACCCAGCCGAGCGGCGCACCCTTGATCCTCGTCCGGATTGCAGGGATGGTCAGGGCTATGGTCACGACTGACTCATCCGTACAGAATCGCCGATATTAGTTGTTGTAGAATCCATTTGCACGTAGTATGTTCGCTGGCACTCCAACCTCTCCTTCCGCATGGAAACAAACAAGCCGCTGGCCCGCGCGGGGTATCTTCTGGCCGCCCTTCTGGTCATCATCCCCCTTTCCGACCTTACCGCACAGCTCCTGCCACTTCGGCTCAGCGACGAGCGCTGGCGCTTCGGGGCAGTCGGGCAACTGAGCAACATCCTTCTGGTACCGCTGCTCGGACTGATGCTCCTGATTGCGGTTGCGACGTACACTGATGGTAGACGAGTCAAGAGAGTGATCGGCGCAATCTGCGCGATTCTGGCGCTTGCCGTGGGAGCTCTCACTGTGCTCTTCATCCTGGACTACTTTCAGGTCCGAACAATGATTACACCCAAGTTCCAGCAAACGACCGCTGTAGCCAGCACGACCGCCATCATAAAGAACGTCCTCACCATCATCACTCTGTTCCTGCTGAGTAGAGCTGGCTTTGCTGGCCCGAAAGTAAGCACGGTCAGAAAGGTCGCTCCCCCGTCGGCGCCGTCGTCGACGCCTCTAATTCCGCTGACCGGCGGTGCGCGAGTTGAGTAAACAAATGATTCGGGGCGTTGTCGAGCGCCCCGAATCCCTTCAGCTCCCTTACCAGATATAACGGCCGCTGCTTCACCTCGTCATAGATCCGGCCGACATACTCGCCCACCACGCCAAGAACGGTGAGCTGTACTCCGCCGATGAACGACATCAGCACCGTGATCGACGCCCAGCCGGATATCGCATACATGCCGGACAGCTTGATGACGATCGCCCCGATACCGGCCACAAAGGAAAAAATCGAGACGAGAAAGCCGATCTGAAGCACCATCCTGAGCGGCGCCGTCGAAAAGCTGATGATCCCGTCGAAGGCCAGGCGCACGAGCTTGGAGAGAGGCCATTTGGTAGTCCCCGCAAACCGTCCGGGCCGCACGTACGAAACCCCTATCTGCTTGAATCCTATCCAGCCGAACATACCCCGCACGTAGCGATTCCGCTCGCGCATCGACCTGAAAGCATCGAGCGCACGCCGGTCAACCAGCCGGAAATCGCCGACGTCGAGCGGAACGTCGACGTCGCTGATGCGGCGGAGCGTCCGGTAGAACAGCCTCGATGACTGCCTCTTGAACCAGGTCTCGTTGATGCGCCTGTCTCGCTTCGCGTAGACCATGTCGTAGCCCTCGCGCCAGCGGGCAGCCATCTCCACGACCAGTTCCGGCGGGTCCTGCAGATCGGCATCCAGGAGCACCACTGCCTCGCCTGTCGCGAGGTCGAGACCGGCGCTCACGGCGACTTCCTTCCCGAAATTTCTCGAGAAGTGAACTGCCTTGAAACGCGGATCCAGAGCGTTGAGCTCCAGCATCAACGGATAGCTGTTGTCGCGGCTGCCGTCGTCCACCAGAACGGCCTCTGAAGGACCGTCGAGCGTGTCCATCACAGCAACGATTCGCCGGTGGAGCTCTGGCAGGACCTCTTCTTCGTTATAGACCGGAATCACGAAGGAGTAGGTGGGATTCTGCTCGTGCTGGTAGACGGTGCTCATTCTCCGACGGTGCAGCGCCAAAGGTCGACGCGGTAAATACGATAATCGAGACGCGGGCGCTGATACTCGCTCTTCTTCCGACAGTTCTGCCAGAACCACCGCGCCATTTCTCCAGTATCGTCACCAACCATGCCGTATCGCTTCACGGACGCGATAGCCCAGAGATCACGATACTGATGCAGGGCCGAGTCCAGCCCTGCTACGCTGCCCGGCATCTCGCGGCTGTGGAGCGCCGGGTCATATGCGCGCTGGATCGCGACCGGCCACGCCAGCACCTCGATGGACGGAGCGATGGCATTGATCTCAATCAGCGCCGGCCTGTAGTCGAACCGCGTACCGTCGGAAAGGTGCGAAGCGGTGGATGGCAGGATGCCGATGATCAGAATCCACGCGACCGCCGTTGAGCCTGCAGAAGCAAGGGCCGGGCCGAGGTTCTCGGCCAGCCACCCGACAGGATATGCAGCTGCAACGATCACCAGTGGCAGCGCCGAGACCCCGTAATCGGCGTAGATCGCTGTGCTGAACGACAGGACGACCAGAGCAACGAGCGTGCAGACAGACCCGAAGACAGCCATCCACCCGAACCTGTGCCTCTCTGCGGACCCGGAACGAATCATCAGTACGATCCCGGCCACCGCCGACGCGGCTACCAGCAGGGTCATCCAGTCGACCATCGCCGGCACCAGCCGCAGCATCGCAGGTATCCCGCGATCTCCGCCGTTCGCCACCGTTGTGACGTGGTGGATCATCCGGATGATCGCAGCGACGATGGCCGAGAGCCCGAGGAATGGCCCCCACAGCCAGAGCCATGCGGTGCGCGTCGGCCAGCGAAAACGGATGTGCCCGTCGGGCTGGAAGATCGAGACGGCGAGCGCCGCGCCGATTATCGGAAAGACGAAGCTCGGGTGAGTCCACGCCCCTACGAAGAGCGGCGCGAGCACACCGAGATATACCTTGGGACGGTCGGCGTCGTACGCCGTCGGCAGACGCCAGTAGACCAGAGCGGCAAGCAGATACAGCAACGAGTAGTAGCGCCCGAACCCCGAGACGTAGAGGTGCCAGGGTGAGATTGCGACCAGAACGAGCGCTATCAAGCCCGTCACCGGCCCCGCGAGGTCCCGCGCGAGACGCCAGGTCACCCATACCCCTGCCACGCCGAACAGAAGCGGCAGGAAACGTACAAAGGGCTCCGTGGGGGCGGCCAGCTTCAGGAACGGGTGTTCGAGAAGAAAAAAGAAGGGTCTGGCCTGGATTCCGGGCAGGAGCCGCGTATGGAAGAGGTTCGTCGCCTCGTCTATGGTGTAGAGTTCATCCTGCTCGAAGGGAAAGCGGAAAACCTCGTACACCCTCAGCAAGACGGCCACGATCATGACGGCTGTAACGGCTGCTCTTTCTCGCTTCAAGACTTGGCCTTCTCCTCGGCTGGGGCGTCGGCAAAATTTAACGCCGATGCGCGGCACGCATTTTCCCTGCAAAGTGATCGGCGGCTCCCTCCGATACTTGAATATCTAGATACATGCAACGACACACGGCTTCCGTTCAACCGCACGCGTCCGTCAAAAGGCGCCGCTACAGACCTGACGCGCTCATGTACGTCACGGTGGCGTTTCTGTGGATTTCAGTGTGGCGGTTCCAGGACCTGTGGCCTATCATCGGCAAGCTACAGGTCCCGATACTGCTCGAGATACTGCTGGCAGCTACACTTGCGATGAGCTTGCGGGGAGCGAGGAACCCCAAGTGGCTCAAGTCCAGGATCTTCGCGATTCCATTCCTGATGCTCGCGCTCATGATCGTGGGACTTCCCTTCAGCCTGTGGCGCGGGTGGAGCTTTGCGTTCATCATCAAGGTGTTCATGCCAATACTCCTGCTCATGGTTGGAGTCGCGGCGAGCATTCGCGACGCTGACGACGCGGACTGGATTGCATTCGCGCATCTCATTGGTGCGGACGTCTACTCACTCTACACGTATCTGTTCGTCGCGATCGGCTCGGATGGACGTCTGAGCGGCAGCGCACACTACGACGCGAACGACCTGGCCTTGATGCTTGTCGCGACAATACCCATAGCGGTCTACTTTCTGCGACCGGGTGTTGCCATCTGGAAGCGGCTGTTCGCGCTGCTTTCTCTCGGACTTCTCATCGAGCTGATAATCAAGAGTGGATCGCGCGGCGGCTTCATCGCGCTGATCTGCGTTGCGATATTCATCCTCGTCGCATTCCGTTCGATCCCGGTCAGGGTCCGCGTGGGCTCGGTGGCGGCAGCGGCGTTGCTCATGACCGTGTTCGGATCGGCAGCGTACTGGCAGATGATGCACACGCTCACCAAACCGTCGGACGACTACAACATGACGTCTCCTGTCGGACGAAAGGCGATCTGGAAGCGGGGCGTTGGTTACATGTTGAACCACCCGGTGATCGGAACCGGCGCCAATACGTTCACGCAGGCAGAGGGAAGTCTGTCAGAGATTTCGAAGCAGTACGCGGCAGAGAATCGGGGCCTCAAATGGTCGACCGCACACAACTCTTTCGTGCTGATCGGAGGGGAGCTGGGAGTCACTGGACTGATGCTGTTCGTTACGCTGATCGGAACGTCACTCAAGCATCTGGCGGAGATCAAGGCCGGCCCCGAGGGCGACCCCGACGTAATGCCCGAGGATGCTGCCCTCTCGCAAACCCTCACTGGCTGCCTGATCGGCTTCTGCGTCGCTGGGTTCTTCGTTTCGGCGACGTACTTTTCGTTCTTCTACGTTCTCATCGGCATGGTCGTCGCCGAGGATTCGTTCCGCGCTCGACGCCGGGCGCGCCGGGGAACGATGGTCGCCGTCAGCGCAACGCCCGCGACGAAGACACGTGTCGCGCAGCGGGTTCCTCGCACACATTGGGTTCCCGCCGGTTGAGCGCCATTCGCGGCGGCGTCAAACGCGTCGTCGAGACTGCGCTGGTTTTTGGCGGCGGTGCATCGTTCTCGCTCCGCGCACACACCGAGCACTTGCTCGTACTGGCCTATCACAACGTCGTCCCATCCGGAATGGACGTCGTTGGCGATCGGTCGCTGCACTTGCGCCAATCGGCATTCGCCGCGCAGCTCGACGCGCTGATCCGCACCCACGACGTGATACCACTCGCCGCGGCGATGTCCGACATACCGGTACGGCAGTCGCGTCCTCTCGCAGCAATCACGTTCGACGACGCCTACTCGGGCGCAATCACTGCCGGCGTCGCGGAGTTGCGCGCGCGAAACCTGCCGGCGACGGTATTCATCACCCCGTCATTCCTCGATGGCCGGTCATTCTGGTGGGACGTCCTTGCAGATCCGCGGCGGGGACTCGATCCTCGGATTCGCGAGCGTGCACTGTCCGAAGGGCGCGGTCTGAATACGGAAGTTCTGACACTGGCGGCGCAATCGGGGATTCCGGCGCACGAGATGCCGCCGCATGCGCGCGGTGCATCGAATGAGCAGCTGAGCGCAGCTCTGCAGTATGACAGAATCACCTTTGCAGCTCACACCTGGAGTCACCCGAACCTCGTTGCGCTCCCCGATGCAGAGCTCGCCGAGGAGCTGCAGCGTACTCGCACCTGGCTCCAATGCTTCGGAGAGCGGTCGCTTCCGATGGTGTCCTATCCGTACGGACTAGCGGACGGACGCGTGCAGAAGGCGGCGCGTGACGCTGGTTACACGGCGGCGTTCATGATCGACGGGGGATGGACCGTTGCCGCACCCAGCGACAATTTCACCATACCGCGCCTCAATGTGCCGGCCGGCGTGTCCACCAACGGGTTCATACTTCGCGCTGCGGGTCTCATACACGGGTGACCGGGAACAATCAGCACCGTCGCACCATCCTGGTGACGGACGGCGAACAGCGCGCGACACTCGCCGTGGTCCGGTCGCTCGGCGCCGCGGGCCACGTCGTTCACGTGTCCGCGTCGGCGCCGCGCTCACTTGCCGCGGCATCGCGCTTTGCCCGCGCCGAATACGTCGTCCCGGATGCACTCGCGGATCCAAATCGTTTCGCCGACGAGATTCACACCATCGTCGGACGCAACAGCATCGACACCATCATTCCGATGGCGGAGCCTGCACTTCTTGCGATCCTTCCGGCACGCGGGCGTTTCGATGGTGTGTCGATCCCTTTCGCGGACGCCCACACGTTCACGGGAATTTCCGACAAGCAGTCGGTACTCGCCGCCGCGAGTAGAGTTGGTATCGCCGTGCCAGCTCAGACTGTGATTACCGATGCTCGAGATATTGAATCTCTGGATATCTCATCGCTTCGCTATCCGCTCGTCGTCAAGCCGGCACGGTCTGTTTCGACGGGATCGGACGACCGTCTCAAGCTGTCAGTGCAGCACGCGGCCTCGGCGAACGAACTGCGCGGGGTGCTCGACACTATGGATGCGCGCGCCTACCCCCTTCTGCTGCAACAGCGAATCGTAGGTCCTGGCATTGGGATCTTCGTACTTGTCTGGAACGGAAAGCTCGTCGCGCAATTCGCTCACCGCAGGATTCGGGAGAAGCCTCCAGCTGGCGGCATCAGCGTGTATCGCGAGAGCGTCGCGGTCGATGCCGAGCTTCTGCGCATGTCTCTGGCGCTTCTGGCCGAGTTTGCATGGCACGGAGTGGCTATGGTCGAGTACAAGGTGGACGAGAGCACCGGAACGCCGTATCTCATGGAGATCAACGGCAGGTTCTGGGGCTCACTCCAACTTGCGATCGACGCGGGTGTAGATTTCCCGCGTCTCCTCATCGAAGCGGCAACGGGAAACGCACCTGCTCCGGTCACGCAATTCCGCACCGACGTACGATCGCGCTGGTTCTGGGGAGATGTGGATCATCTCCTCACTCGACTTCGCAGATCGGACGCTCAGCTTGCGCTGCCGGAGGGCTCACCGACGAAATGGGGCGCAGTGCGTGACTTCTTCCGGCGCAATCCTCAGGACGTGGACGAGATAATGCGACGCGGCGACATGCGACCTTTCGCGAGAGAATCGATACAGTGGTTCAAACAGCTAGGCAGATGACGTTCGACGTTCCGGGCGCAATCCACATGCACAGCGACTACTCGCATGACGGGGCCGACTCGCTGGAGAATCTCCGCGAGGTGTGCATCGCGCGCGGGATCCGCTGGGTCGGCATCACCGACCACGCGGAAGATCTGGACGAGGAGATCTTCGGCGAATACCTCGCGCACTGCGCGTCGCTGTCGGACGATGCGTTCAGATTCATCCCTGGCCTCGAGTTCCGCTTCGCGGGGTTTCGCGGTGTGCATCTCTTTGCGGTTGGACTCGATCGCTGGATCCAGCCGCGTAACTTTCAGGAGTTCTTCGACGGCACCAGCACTGCTGCGCGCTTTACCGTACTCGCCCATCCGGTATTGTGCAGGTACAACGTTCCGCAAATTGTGCTCGATCGCATCGATGCCATCGAGATATGGAACACCAACTACAACACCCGATATCTCGCCGACCCACGCGCGATCGAGCTCTACCATGCATTGCATGCGCGCCGGCCGGAAGTCGTAGCAACTGTCGGCCTCGATCAACACGACAGCAGCAACGATCGCGAAGTGCGCACGCTCATCTCTGCCGACGACATGGCTGACCCTGCAGACGCGCTCAAGGCAGGGAGGTTCAGGACCAGCGGGCGGAACGCGACATTCGATTCGGTCGCATCGATGTCACCCGGAGAAATGCGCAGCCTGCGCGTCCGGCGCACGGCCTTCGATGTCGTGGAACGACTCCAGAATCGCATGGTGATCGCCATCCGAAGGCTGGCCGTCAGTCGATGACGCGGAAGATCCGGGTCGTTCACATCGTGAACAACCTGCACTATGGCGGAATGGAGCGCGTGATCGCGGAGATAACGCGGCGCACCGATCGATCTGAATTCGAGACGCACGTGCTCGGACTTCAGTTCATCGGGCACTTTGGTGAAGGGCTGGAGGAGTTTGCCACCCTGCACGTCGCCGATCCTATGCCGCGCTGGTCGATGCTGTATCCCTCCACGCTCGCCAGACAGCTCGCGCGCATCGCGCCGGACGTAGTGCACATGCACAGCGGCGTCTGGTACAAGGCCGTGACAGCTGCTGCAATGGCTGGCGTCCCATACAGAATATTCACCGACCACGGCCGCGAAGCAGCCGAGCCGTGGCTGCACCGCGTAGTCGACAAGCGGGCATCGCGCCGGACGGACGTCGTAGTATGTGTCTCCGCCGAGTTGCGTGACCGCGTCGCAACGATTGTTCATGATCCATCGCGAATCCGCGTGATTCACAATGGCGTCGACACGCAGCACTATTCGCCGCGCTGCGACGACGGGGATTTCAGGCGCGAGATTGGTGTCGATGCCAACACTCCGATCGTGGGCAGTGTGGGACGCCTCGAGCCGGTGAAGGGCTACCGCGTCATGGTGGAGGCGTTCGCACGATTGCTGAACGCGTCCCCCGACTCGCCTCGGCCCGCGTTCGTACTGGTGGGCGACGGACGCGAGCGCGCTGCCCTGGAGAGCGCCACGGCCGCACTCGGCATCTCCGACGCCGTACACTTCATGGGCTGGCGCAGCGATATCGAGCGGATCTCGCGTGCGTTCACGGTGTTCAGCATGTCGTCGCACAGCGAGGGCACGTCCGTGTCGCTTCTCGAAGCGATGAGCGCTGGACTCTGCCCTGTCGTCACCAATGTAGGCGGCAATGCCGCGGTGCTCGGGGCAGAACTCGCGCATCGCCTCGTTCCCGCGGCCGACCCCGATGCGCTTGCCAATGCGCTATCACACGCGCTTGGCAATCGTGAAGCACGCGAGCGCGACTCCGCGATCGCGCGCGCACGTGTGATGGCGGACTTCGATCTGGACTCGATGGTACGGCAGTACGAGGCGCTCTACAGAAACGCGCGCGCGGATAAACGACCCCAGCAGTGACCGAAAAGCCTCTTCGCATAGCACACGTTCTCGCCCCTGCGGACGTCGGTGGGCTCGAGACCGTCGTCCGTTCGCTTGCACTGGGACATGCCGCAATGGGGCATTCCGTCGACCTCATCGCAGTGCTCGAATCGCCCGGCAGCCGTTTTGTAGAGGAGGCACGCGATACGGGCATCCGCGTTCACGTTGTCGAGTCTGCCGCCCGCTCGATCCGGCCGGAGCGACGCGGAATCCGTGACTTCCTCACGCGAAACCACGTCGACGTACTGCACTCCCACGGATACCGCAGCGACATTCTCGATCTCGGCATCGCGCGTCACATGGGTGTGCCGTCTGTGACGACGCTTCACGGCTTCTCGGCGACGGATCGGAAGGGCCGCATGTACGAATGGCTCCAGTTGCGAGGAGCACGCCGCGCATCTGCGATCGTCGCAGTATCGAGCAACGTCGCCGACCGCGTCATCGCGAGTGGAGCGCCGCGCGAGTCGGTGCATCTCATTCGAAACGCCACGCCTCTCACATCGACGCCCGTTTCAGCGGGGGACGCGCGGATGAAGCTCGGACTCGGGCCCGGACCGCACATCGGGTGGATCGGCCGGTTGAGCGCCGAGAAGGGACCGGACGTGATGATCGAGGCTATGCGGCATCTGACCGATATCGATGTGACGCTATGCTTCATCGGAGATGGGCCCGGTCTCGCATCGCTGAAGCGCCAGGCGGAGGCTGCTGGCATCGCATCACGTGTCATCTTTCATGGGTTGATCAGGGACGCAGCGAGCCTGATTCGCGCCTTCGATGTGATCGCACTCAGCTCTCGCACCGAAGGCACACCGATGGTCGTTCTCGAAGCGATGGCCGCACATGTCGCCATCGTCGCGCCACGTGTCGGCGGAATCCCCGACATGCTGGCCGCGTCGGAAGCGCTGCTCGTAGGTCCCGAAGATCCCCAGGCGCTGGCGTCGGCGATCCGCGCTACCCTCGCCGATCCCGGCGCATCTGCAGCACGCGCCATGCGAGCGTATGAGCGAATGGTTACGGATTTTGATTTGGACACGTGGCTGCTGAGTTACGAAGATCTGTACCGAAGCATCCAGCGTTCCCGACGAGGACATTCCGCATGAGTGCGGTGCTTCCAACGCTCATACTCCTTCCGCTTGGCATTGGGGTCTATGCCTACATCGGGTATCCGCTGCTCCTCAAGATCGTGGCGTCCGTCCGCGGCGGCGAAGAAGCGCGCACCGAAGGCTTTGAGTGGCCGTCCATCACGATAACGGTGCCGTGCTACAACGAGGAACGCAGCATCGCAGCGACACTGGATGCCTTGCTCGCTGTCGATTATCCAGCCGACCGGAGACAAATCGTCGTCATCTCCGACGCCTCGTCCGACGGCACCGATGCAATAGTTCGCTCGTTCACTGACCGTGGAGTCGAGATCCTTCGGCTCGATAGCCGTCGTGGAAAGAGTGCTGCGGAAAACGCCGCTGGCGGTGTCGCGCGTGGAGAGATAATCGTGAACACGGATGCAACAATTCGCATCCTGCCAGATGCGCTCAAGGCATTGATCCGCGCATTCGCCGATCCGAAAGTGGGCGTGGCCTCGGGGCGCGATCTCAGTGTCGCATCTGTGAGCCGGCAGGCTGCCGCGACAGCCGCGACCGGAGAATCCGGTTACGTGGGCTATGAAATGAATATCCGCGCCCTCGAGACACGCGTGCGCTCCATCGTCGGCGCGAGCGGCTGCTTCTACGGAATCCGCGCCTCGCTCTACGACAGCAAGTTTCCGGAGAACCTGAGCCGCGACTTCGCGTCTGCATTGCTGGCTGAGGAAAACGGCTATCGCGCCGTATCGGTGAACGACGCTGTGTGCCTGGTTCCGCAAACGAAGTCGTTGCAGTCGGAGTATCGCCGCAAGATCAGAACGATGGCGCGCGGGCTCCAGACACTCTGGTTCAAGCGACATCTCCTGAACCCGTTCACTCACGGATCCTTCGCCTGGATGTTGTTCAGTCACAAGCTCTGCCGCTGGCTTGTCTATCCAGCGCTTCCGATCGCAGCCGTCGCGCTTGTGCTTGCAAGCATCCACTCGCGAGTCTGGCTGCTGGTTCTCGCGGCCTCTGTGATCGGGGGCCTGATCGGGATCGCGGGCATGCGCTGGCCCGCGTCACGCACCGCGCCGCGCCTGATCCGGATAGCCGGCTTCGCGCTCGCGTCGAACCTCGCGGGAATTCTCGCCTGGATGC
Organism: Gemmatimonadota bacterium; assembly: GCA_027307165.1. Classification (GTDB taxonomy): domain Bacteria; phylum Gemmatimonadota; class Gemmatimonadetes; order Gemmatimonadales; family Gemmatimonadaceae; genus Fen-1247. The sequence continues at coordinate 17,035 of DAHUXM010000028.1, forward strand.
AGGTCGCGCGAAACCGCCGTCTCGCGGTATGGGAGCCGACGCGGCGCTAGCCGCGCCGGTCGGTCAGCAAGCGCCCCGCTTGAACAGCATGACCGGCAGTGTGCGGGCCATGATCTTGAGATCCTCGAGCACTGACTGGCGCTCCAGGTATTCGAGATCGAACTCGACCTTGGCGCGCACGTCGTCGATCGACGAGTCATACGCGCGGTTGATCTGGGCCCAGCCGGTGATGCCCGGACGCGCCTGCTGCCGCAGTGGGTACGACTCGATGTTCTGCCGCAGTTCGGCGAATATACTCGGGCGCTCTGGCCGCGGGCCGACGATGTTCATGTCGCCAAGCACCACGTTGATCAGCTGAGGAAGCTCATCCAGACGCGTCTTGCGGAGGAAATCACCGACAGGTGTGACACGGGAATCGCCGGGTTTGGCCCACACCGCGCCTGTGCCCTGCTCTGCGTCCACACGCATCGATCGAAACTTTATGATGCGAAACGCGCGACCGCCGACGTTATTGCGGCGCCGGTCAAAGACAGCGGTCGCGGCGCGGCGTCTGCGATCGATTCCCACACGCGTCTGCACATAGAACACCGGACCAGCCGATGTGAGCTTGATGGCCAGCCCGATCAGCGCCATCACCGGCGCAAGTAGCACGAGCGAGACAAGCGCGATCACGACGTTCACCGCGCGATTCGCGAATTCCGAGCGTTGGTTGGGAATAACGTGAAGGTGGGTCGCGGAGGCAGGCTCGACGTCGACCGCGGGTACTGACGCCGCCGCAAAGCCAGTAGCCATCAGGCGAAAAAGGTCTGCCTCTGCCATTTGCGGAAGCGGCACCTCGCAATCGAGTACGCCATCACCGAGACTCGGCGCCCGCGAAATAATCCCCCGCGTCTTCGCGGCCGCGGGGAAGTCAAGAACGGTTGGGTCAGACTCCAACCGATCGATATCATGCTGATTCAATTCCATAAGCGATAATTCGCGTGACGAAAGGTGCTTCCGAGAGCTGACGACTACTAACGTTTCAGATAAATCAGCAGAGAGATGATAGGAACCGAAACACCCAGTACAGTCAGAGCTGTTCCCCAGATAGAGCTCGGCTTTTCACCGACCACCATCTCATCACCTGGAGCGATGTGCAACTGATCAAGAGTCATTCCAGAGGTGAGAGCACTTGCCACCTGTTCTCGACTGATTACCTCCTGACCGGACCGCCTGACCACTGTTCGGCTCAGATCGGCGTTTCCGGTTGGCCCTCCAGCTCTCATCACCACGTCACTGAGCAACACGTCGCTCGGCATCGTATAAAACCCCGGCCGCCCAACCTGTCCCAGAATCGCAATCCGCACCAGTGGTGTCGCGTGAATCACCGGATCCCGGATGAACTTGCCAATCTGTTGCGTCAGGTAGCTCTCGACGTTCGACCTCTTCACTCCGGTCATCGGGATGTCACCGATGTTCGGAAGGCGAAGGATAAGACCCTCCCTCACCACCACGGTGTCGCTGAATACCTGCGGTCCTTCGATCCTGAGAGCGATCCGGTCACCTACATGGAAGTCGTCCGGCTGGACCTCTTGAGCCCGAGCGGTCACGGAAAGTGAGAGTAACAGGCCGGCCAACGCCGCAATTCCCTTGACTCCCCTGACACATCTTGAAACAGCGATCATGCAGTCATCCTCAGTGGTAAGCAGCGATTGTGCCAGTTTCGAGCAGTCGGCCCCGATCAGGCTAAGTACTTGCACTACAAGAACTTAGCACTTGTCAAAATTGTACGTCATTTCCCACCAATTACGATTCTGTAGTACATATGCAACAGAGTGGCCACTTCGTGCGATCAAAGCGCGCCAACTCTGGCACCAAGCGCCTCGAACAGAATATCTGCCTGATGCTTCCGGGAGAAGCGCGCATGGTGGCCAATCGGCTCTGGATGCACTCCCGCCCGATGCTCCTTGAATCGCCTCTCAATTATGGCGGCGATCCCAACAGCATCTCCAGACGAAGCAACATCCGCTCCAGTGCCCGCAAGCAGCATGGCAGTCGCACTCCCAGGCTCGGAGAGAGCGAGGATCCAGGCTGGGAATCTTACACACTCGAACGTCTTGGCGGGAATGGCGGCTATGTTGCTGCCCGACATCGTAACGAGCATGGTCGCGTCCGCCATGAAGGCAAGAGCGTCACGGTACGGTCGCGATGGACCCGTTTTCACGTAATCGGAGATGCCCTCGATCTCTGCAACCTCCCTGATCGGAAAGCCGCCGACCGCCTCGAGCTCGCCGATGAATTCGAGCGAAATATCATCCGGCGTCAGCGCATGCTTCCGGATAACTTCCGCCGCAGCCTGGAATAACGCGCGCGGATCACGGTCCAGATACAGCGTTCCGACATGGGCGATCACGAAACGTCCCCCGCGCCGCTGCACCGGAAGCTCGTCTTCATCGGATCCGTTAGTCACGACGATTATGTCGTCTTCCCGCGTCGGGTAAGTAGCCGCCAGCTGCCTGCGCGCCACTTCAGTGTTCGCCACTATCAGACCGGCGCGTTTGACCGCCTTTCGCTCGTAACGCGCGGCGAGCCGCGTCCATGCTGGCGTAGCGATCCCTTCCGCCAACCGCTCGACGTGACGCCAAGGATCGCGCATGTCCATTACGAACGGAATCCTGTATCGCTCCGAGATTCGCCGCCCTGCGTCATGCGACATGAACGGCGGCCCGGAGGTGACGACCGCGCGATGTACCGCTGGATCGAAGATGGACGCGACAGCTTCGACGACCCCATCGCCCCAGGCTCCTATTCGCGCAAAATCGAGCGCGGCCCAGTACGCACGCATCCATCCCCGCGGCGTATGCAACGCCCATCGCAGTTCGGCACGTGGGATGGAAGAGGGACGTTGCGGCGGCGCGGAAGTGAGCGCACCGGCGGACGGCGCGATTTGCGGTGTTGCGGCGCTTCGACGGCCTTTCACGGCCCGCCACACAGCGTCCTCGAAACGTTCAGCGCGCAATTTCGGTATCGGAACCGCGAACGCACGCACACCTGACGGCAAGGCGCGCGCTGCCTCACCCACATCGGCGTCGCGCACGTCACCACGCATGAACACGTCCAGCCCCCAGCCTCTTTCTGCAGCGAACTGGGCGAACTTTTCCCACCGCTTGGCGCCGACGGCGCGATCCGGTGGAAAGTGATAGCTGACAACGAGGAGACGCCGGTCACGCTGTGATCCGACGTCCTCGTTCTCGAACAAAGGCCTCATCTCGATGTGACGGAACGCGGCGCGTTCAGCTCGACTGCTCCGGTGTTCCGGACTCGATCGCAGCTACCTCGTCTTTCAGCACACCGGAATCGCTATCAGAATCCGGTCCGTATCCATACAGGTACGAATACTCCGAGTAGAGGTCGCTGGATGCAACGGCATTGACCACCGCGCCGAGTATGCGCACCGGCAGGCGCGCCATGAGTTTGAGCTTCGCCTTTGCGACGCGCCGGTCCGTATGAGCCGTACGCATCACGAGGAGAAGGTTGCGCGTCGCTACACTGAGCGCGTACGCATCGACACCCGCCGCGAGCGGCGCACTGTCCACAATGATCACATCAAATTTGGAGCGCACCATGTTCAATAGTGCCGGAAGCCGCGCGGACGTTAGAAGTTCTGGTCCACGATGCCGGCGTGTTCCGGACGCGATCAGCGTGAGTGCGCCGTGTACCGGTACCTCGCGCATGACATGCGCCGCGTCCACCTCCCCGGACAGATAGTCCAGCAGGCCTGGTCGTCGCTCTATGCCGAAGATCGAGTGCAGCTTGCCGCGCCGAATGTCACCGTCGATGAGCAGCGTCCTGAATCCCGCCTCCGCGAAGGAGAGCGCGAGGTTGGACGAGATCATCGACTTGCCGTCACCGACGCCGGGGCTGGAGACAGTGATCATTACCGGTGGGGCGTCGAACATGTGGTGCAGGTTCATTCGCAGCCCGCGGAATGCTTCCACGCTCTGAAGCACAGCGTCAGGATCATTGTCGCCTTCGCCTGGCTTCGGAACCGTCGGTATCGCGCCCATCACCTCGAGCTTCAGCTCGTCTGCTATCTGTTCCGGATATCTGAAACGATGATCGAGCATGTCGAATAGAAGGGCGATCACTACGCCCAGGCCGACTGCGCCCAGGAACCCTCCGCCAACGAGCATCGCCTTGACGTTACGTTGCGCACTCGCGGCTGGTAGCGCAGGATCGAGGATCGATACGTCAGGCACGGTGCTGACGGCACCAAGCCGAGCCGTCTCGTAACGACTCTCGACGTTGTTGTACGCAGCCTCGGCGGTAGCCTGATCGCGCCGCAGCCGTCCCTCTTCGGTGGTACGCGCAGGAATCCCCTGGAGGGAAGCCGAATCAGCTTTGATGTCCGCGGCGACGCGGTTCTCGTTGCCGCGCAGGATATCGACCTGCGTTTGCATCAGGTCGGGAATGGTCTGTGTGCGAAGCGTGTGGACAGCGGCGGCCATGATCTTGACCGCAGGGAACGAATCAGTATAGATCCCACGCGCCGCGCGCAACTGCGATTCCTTCTCCACGAGATCCTTGAGTGCCGAGCTCAGCATCGGCGCGTTCTGGATCGCCGGTACCGCTGCGAGAACGTCGGGTGAGAAGTTCCCCTGACGTGCCTCTGGAATGAGAGCCTCGATTGCCTCACGGCTGCGCTTGATCGTCTCGTACAGCGTCTGGTTCCTGTATAACTCGCTATTCAGCGCATCTGGCGGTGGTGTGACGCCAAGCGCAGCTGCAGCGGGAGACACCGACACTTCCGTCGGTTTCGTTATCACGCGTGAGCGAAATGCCTCGAGGGCGTTCTCGGCGTCATGAAGGCCCTGTTCCGCTGACGCGCGCTGCGCCTCGAGTATGGTCGCCTGAGTTGTGAGGCTCCGCGTGCGCAGCTCCGCTGCGGTAGCGAGGAACTGCTTCATCCACACGTTCAGCAGGTCAGCTGTTTGCCATTTGTCCGCACCTGTGAGCGTGAGTGTGAGGAAGTTGCTGTTCTCCTGCATCGCGACATCCAGTCGGTCGATCAGGCCAACTCCCACCGCGCGTGGTTGAAGAACGGTGAAGCGAACTGCCTGGTTGCCTTGTAGCGACGCGACCGTCGGCACCCACGCAAAGCCGACAGACTTACCGACCGAGTCGCCGAGCCTGCCGTGCTCGAAGATTCCTTTCTGTGCTTCGGCGAGCGAGTACGTGCCCTTGGTGGAGTCGGACCAGAGCGTATAGTCACCCGCCATTGTGCGCGGCGTGGGCTGAATTCCCTGTAGAGCGACAGAGTCGCGCCACGTCTTGCCCTTCACCCACAGGCGCTGGTCAGCGACGACGCGATCGACTACGGCAAAGCTGCGGATCAGTTGGACCCAGGATCCGTTAGGGAGAAGCTCGGGCGGACGATAGGCGCCGCTATTGTTACCGGTCCCGACGTCGGAGATCCAGAGCGCGCCGCGGGCTTCGTAGACCGGATCGATGAACCGTGTCGCCGCAACACCCACGGCCGTGCCGATCGCGGCGAGAATGATTATGAGCCACCGAAAACGTTTGATTGCCGCCCAGTATCGCCGAAGCTTGGCACCGCCATCGCCCTCATCTTCCTCGGGAAGCGGCTGAGGGGTCAGGTCGAGGGGCGCAATATCGGTCATTCCGGGAGAAACCGGAGCCGCATCCCGGAACGGGGCCGCGGGCACGATTGAGTTTTTCATCTGCAGTGCCGAAAGATAGAGGTAGTTACGTGGCCGGAACAGCGTTGCGTCGCCGCAACGGTACGCGGGCCTGGATACAGTATCGGCACTCGGACGTTCGCTTTAAGTCGCGAATTCTCCCTTGTGCCTCTCAGCCGGAGAGCCATATTTGCAGGTGCGCACAGTTTGTAGCATGCACGCAACACCGTCCCCTTTCTACTGCGGCTCCCCAAGCACATGCGTTTTCCTGGGTCGGGTTTAATGTCTGATGCCCTCAATGGTCAGCGGAGCGTCGATACGGACGCCATCGCCCTCGGCGCACGGGCCGACCTGAGGCTCCTGGTCGTCGAGTGCGACGATTCGCTCCGTGACGGATGCGTCGCTGTTCTCCGAGGCAATGGTTATACCGTTACCGGCAGTTCCCGTGGTGACGAGGCGCTTCGGCTGCTCCAGAAGCGGAAGTACGACATCGTACTCGTAAACCTGTTCATGAGCGGGGTTTCCGGAATGAAGATTCTGGAGGCGGCTCGGGACGCCCACGCTGACTCTCTGGTCATCCTGATGACCGGGAACCCCAGCGTCGAGACGAACATCCGGGCGCTGGAAGCAGGAGCCTGGGAGTACCTCGCGATGCCGTTTACGGCCGAGCAGCTGCAGCTCGTGGTTGGCCGTGCTGCACACCGCGTGCTGGAAGGCCGCGGTGCTCCGGTGGTCGCTACCGGCGCCGCTGCGGTTGCGCCAGACGACGGCATGACGTCGTTGATAGGGATCTCGCCCGCGTTTTGCCGAGCGGTAGAGCTGGCGCGCAAGGTCGCCAAGACCAATGCATCGGTGATGATCAGCGGCGAGAGCGGCACTGGCAAGGAAGGCATCGCACAACTGATCCACAAACAGAGTCGCCGCGCAGGCAAGCGGTTTGTGGCGATCAATTGCGCCGCCCTTCCCGCGCAGCTGCTGGAATCGGAGATGTTCGGCCACAAAAAGGGGTCATTCACCGGTGCCGACAGAGACAAGCCAGGCCTGCTTGAGGTTGCACATAACGGCTCGCTCTTTTTGGACGAATTGACCGAAATGCCGTTGGCTCTCCAGGCCAAGCTGCTTCGTGTTATTCAGGACGGAGTGGTGCGACGCGTTGGCAGCGAGCAGGAGGACGCAACCGTCGACGTGCGCTTCATCTCGGCGACCAACCGTGACCCGAACGAGGCGGTCCGCACGCACGTGCTACGCGACGATCTTTTCTATCGGCTGCGCGTGGTGCCATTGCATCTGCCACCGCTACGGGAAAGGCCCGAGGACATCCCATTACTGGCGAACCATTTCCTGTGCCAGTACTGGCGCAGGCATCGCATATCGGATGGTGAGTGCCCCTCTCTGTCGGTGTCGGCGATTGATCTTCTCACATCGCTGCTTTGGCCGGGAAATGTCAGGGAGCTGCAGAATCTGATGGAGCATCTCGCGGTGTTGGCGGATGCTGGCTCTGTGATTGGGTCAGATGATTTGCCTGGCCGGAGCGACGCTGCGATTGCAAGCGCAGGTGCACGCGCGTGGCCACCGCAGCTGATGTCCGAGGCTTACCATCCCGCGAAGGAGGCGGTGCTGGCGCATTTCGAGAAGGAGTATTTGGCAACCCTCGTTGTGCGCGCCGAGCGCAACATGTCGCGGGCGGCGCGGCTGGCTGGCATTGACCGAACAACGCTGTACAGGCTCCTGGAGAAACACGGCGTAGCGCAGGGTATCGATATGAAGAAGAACGGCAATGAGGTGGCGTACGTACCTCCCGCCGACGCGCCCCCCTCGCGCGTGACGCAGGCCGACTAGCAGCGCAGCGGTTCTCCCTTTAACGTGTGGCGCTCGCGTAACTGGTGGTGCTTCCGCAATTACAATCCTTGAAACCCATCGAGTACTCTCGTTGACTGCAGGAACTCTCGCCAACGGCTGACGGCTGATCGCGGCGAGCTACTGCTCTCCTAAAGGCACATGCGTCGGTGCAAAACGCTGGGCAAAGTTTTCGGAAATACGTGCCGGCTGAGAGTTCGCTGTCGTAGCGTGTGATTAGTTCTGTGCGGCGACGCACGAACGCATCGCGTATGTTGTCGCTGCCGTGCGCTCGATCCAGGCGGCGGAGGCATTCGTTTCGACGGGCGCCGTCGCATGGGACTTAAGAGTCGGTCCTAAAGCCTGACAGGTTTCCGTTGTTTTGGCTCACAGTGTGAAGAATAGTTGCGGGGATAGCTGTGAGTCGGGAACAACGGACGGGGGATTTCGAGCGGTACCGGACGAGTTATGGAGGGTCGTCCAGCCGCTCTTGCCACCGGAGAGAGGGAAACCGAAGGGCGGAAGGCCACCCGTGCCGGACGTGTGGCGTTGGCCGGGATTCTGTACCGGCTGAGGACGGGATGCCAGTGGCATGCTCTGCCGAGCGAGTTCAGCTTGGGCTCGACGTGCCACTTGCGACTGCAACACTGCACAGCACTCGGAGTGTTCGCCGATGCCTTCTCCGCCATGCCCGAGCGATACGATCGGAAGCGTGGAATACAGTGGCAGTGGACGGCACTTGACGGTTTCATTGCCAAGGCGCTAAAGCGGGAGACCAAGCGGGGCCGAACCCGACTGACAGAGCGAAAAGCGGGACGAAGCGTCGCATCCTGACCGACGCTCGACGCAGTCGTGCTGAGAGCCCCTCGCGGACCACGTCGACCCGAGCGTCTCTGCCTTGATAAAGGATACGACTATTCCGATTGCCTGCGGGCGGTGCGTGACAGGCACACATCGTGCTTCTTATTCGCAAGAAGCGAAAGCGCGGTGAGCCGCCAATTATGCTTGATCCCATACACAAGGGCAAACCTCGTCGCAGGGTCATCGAGCGCGCCGGCAGTTGGCACAATTTGCCTGCGCTATCATTGGGCTGCAACAATCCGGTTAGCAGGTTTTTGGACTCGCTCTTAATGTCGAACCCGGGTCGACGAGACTTGGTGGAAGTGTTCAGATGAACCCGCGCGTGCACGTATCGACGACGTATGCCGCAGCAACGGAAAGCTGATGACGTTTTCGCGTTCGTACTTTGATATACGCATGTGGGCTTCGGCATGATCACCGTTCTGACTGTCGTTGGTACCCGACCCGAAGCCATCAAGATGGCACCAGTCATCAGCGAGCTTGCACGGCACCCCAATGCAATCCGATCGGTCGTCTGCGCAACCGGTCAACATCGAGAAATGTTGAAGCAGACGCTTCAATACTTTGACATTATTCCTGACCACGAACTTGACGTCATGGAGCCGAACCAAGGGCTTGCTGGCCTCACCGCGCGCCTCTTTTCCGGCTTGGATGCCGTGATCGGGGCTTCGGACCCTGATTGGGTACTCGCACAGGGCGACACGACCACGACATTCGTCACTGCGATGACATCCTTCTACCGGGATCGGCGATTCGGTCACGTCGAGGCGGGCCTGCGGACCGACGACAAGCGCAATCCTTTCCCGGAAGAGGTTAATCGGAGGCTTGCGGACGTGGTCGCGGATGCGTTCTTCGCACCCACTGAACGAGCGAGAGATGCGCTCCTCGCCGAAGGGCATGCCGCGAGAGCGATATACGTGACTGGCAATACGGTGATTGACGCGCTCCTCAGCGTTTCAGCAAAGCAGTGCGCGATCGAAACGCTGCTTCCGACCGTACCGTTCGATCGGCGACTGATCTTGATCACTGCTCATCGGCGAGAGAGTTTCGGGCAGCCCTTTCGTGACATGTGCTGCGGACTCCGAGAGCTCGCCCGTAGCCTCGCAGATCAAAACATTCACTGCATTTTTCCAGTTCATCTCAACCCCAATGTTCAGGAACCCGTGAGAGCACTACTTCGCGACGTGCCCAACCTCACATTGCTGAAGCCTCTGGACTATTTCACGCTGGTGCACCTTATGAAACGTGTTGAATTGATACTCACCGATTCGGGAGGGATTCAGGAGGAGGCGCCTAGTCTGTCTATTCCAGTATTAGTGATGCGCGACACGACGGAGCGGCCAGAGGGCATTGACGCTGGAGTTGCTCGACTGGTAGGCACTGATCCGCGCAGGATTGTGATGGAGGCGACCCGTCTGCTCACCGATCGAAAGGCGTACGCAGCGATGGCAAGCGGGCGGAACCCCTATGGAGACGGTCACGCCGCTTCACGCATCGTCTCAACCATCCTCGGCGTCACGACGGCGGACGTGACAGCAGCATGAGCACTGCGAAGTCGCCACCGCTTGTCTCGATTGTGTTGCCGACCCATAACGGTAGTGCGTTCTTACAGGCGGCCCTCGAGAGCTGCGTAGAACAGACGTATGCTAATTGGGAGCTCATCGTCGTTGACGATGCGTCAACGGATGAGACACCTGCAGTGATTCAGCGCTTTGTCGAGCAGGATGCTCGGATCAGAGCTATACGGCATCCGCAAAATATCCGATTACCGGGAGCGCTGAATTCTGGCTTCGCGGTTGCGCGTGGCGAGTACCTGACATGGACTTCTGACGACAATAAGTATCGGCCACATGCGCTTGCCGAAATGGTGCAATTCCTAGAGGCGCATCCCGATACCGGCATGGTCTACACTGACTATTCCATTATCGGTAAACACGACGAGTTGATAAGCGCCATACAAGTGCGCGCGATCAACTATCTACCCGAAGCAAACTTCGTCGGAGGCTGTTTTATGTACCGGCGAAGCGTCGCTGAGACAATCGGTGAATACTCGTCGGACCTCTTTCTAGCGGAAGACTGGGATTATTGGTTCCGTGTGAGCTCGCGATTTCATGTCGCGCCGTTGCATCGGGATCTTTATCTTTACCGAAAGCATGACGGGTCCTTGACAACACAGCGATCCCGGGATATCGAAACCTCTGTGTGTCGCGTTCTTGAACGAAACCTTCCGGCGATAGTCTGGCACAATCAGGAATTACGCGCTCGCGTGCTTGTCAGGCTCGCAATCGGGGCTGCAGATCGCGGCGATTTTTCGCGAACTTATCCTTACTTGTTCCAAGCGCTGGCATCCCAACCGCGAATATTACTCAAGATCCCGCCAGTTTTATGGCTCAAAGGAGTACTGCCACCACCATTGTATTCCCGAGGACGCGCCCTGTGGGCACGCTTCGCATCGTTAGATGCGAACCTCCGACGCTCCGATTAAGTTCGATTTTCTCAGGTCCCTTTGTTTTGCTAGCGGTCCATCATCTCCACACTTTATTCCACCAATGCCGCCCCATGGCAATTCCGACAACCGAATCGAAACGCCCCGCGTTCCGCCGTCGGCGGTCGCGTGGTTGCCGAAATCATATTCAGGCGCGCGCAATCCCGCTGTGCAGAATATGTGCGAGCACGGCGTACCGAACTTAGATCTACGGTCGACTGCTCGAGTCCGCAGGCGCACCACTTGCAACGGTCAAATATGTTGTGGACGAGCGCACACGCACATTTTACGCGCTGCGTCTGCCGATAGTCAGTAAAAGATATCCCTGACCTTTTTTTGCGGGATCGTCGGATGCGAGTTGGCGCCACCACTCCGTTGCCTTTTTTTCGATGGTTGGAATGCCAGTCATCGAAAGAAACGCGGGTGCGTGCTCTGGCCAGCAGTCTGTTTCAACAATTGAGTCTAGACCGGCGTGATGGAACACGGAATAGAGCGACTCACGAGGTATTTCGCGTCCGTAAGGCCACTCCGCTTGTGATTCGGCAATAGCTTTACCCCAGCGATAGAACACGCACCGCGATGACGGCACCAGAGAGATAACGCCCTTGCGAGCGATTCGTGCCATTTCGGTCACGAGTGGAATAAGTTCTTCATCTGTCCAATGCTCGAGTACACCGCTTGACCAGACCCAATCGACCGATTCGTCGGAAAACGGCAGTGGATGAACCATAAGATCGCACGCTACTATTTTCGGCGGCGATAGGCGGGAAGCCTCAAAAACTTGAAGCGCCCGCTTTAGGATCGGCTTACTGAAATCCAGTAGCACAATGGATCTACCTGCAATGGCAAGTTCCGCCGAGAGCTCACCCGACCCGCATCCCGCTTCCATGAGCGTGTCTCCATGTTTGGTGAGCCCAGCCAAGACGGTCGCTACCGGATTGCGTAGCTCCGTGACTGGCGTAATTGGACGTAGATACTCCCGCTCCCATTCCTGGGGTGTATTGGGGCGATCGAAGCTCAGTTTAGGTGTTTTGGCAGAACCGGTTGACGCAACTCTCTTTGAGAAATAGCCGCGCGCTGTATGGAGCAAACCCATTTCGCTATTCCAGTTGAGGATACCTGCACGCATCGGACGGCTTGATCGCATGCTGCAGCATGCAACTCGCTCCAACAGCACACTCTTCCGATGAAGACATCAAAGGCTTCGGATGGTTGTGAACCGGTAAATCAACGCTTACCCGTGCATCCGCGCGAAGTCAGCCCAACGAGCAGCGGACCAATGCGCCGCGGGAGATATTCCCCAAACGGCGCACTCGCGTGCCGAGATGCGCCACGTATTACTCCAAAAGGACCAGCACCAGTGCCTAGCGAGTGTAACGTTGCCGCCTGTTAAACGACGCTTGGACTGAGACGAAGTCAGATCCCGTAGGGTTCCTCGGTGAACTGATGTTCTGCCTGTCATTTTAGCTCGTCTCACGGATAACCCTCGGCTTGTGCAGCCTCGGTCGCATCGCTGCCCGCACACCGCGCCTACCGATCCGAGCTCCAAGGGTTAGCATATAGGCCTAGGTAGTGTCTGACAAAACATTGGCGGTTCGGGCGATGAGCGCACTTGATCGCGGCGCTTGGGACGATCCGCTTTCGGTGTTGCCGGTAAGAGTGGAACGACCACCGCCCATGCCGCGTCCGTTAGCTCGTGCCGCTTGCCTGTGCCCATCGCCTTCTCCTGCGATCCACCTCTCGCAATGCCCGGTGGAGCGTTCCAGATTTCTCAGACACTACCCAGTGGCCCACGTCCCACGTGGAGCGGGCCGCCTGCTACCGGTCATGACCCATGCTGCAGAGGCGAGTTCGCGTCGGGCCTAGACGTATTCCGCGAAGAGAGGCTGCACCCGCCGAAACAGTGTTCCAGCAGCAATCAGGCCGCCAATCGACCAGACAACGGAATACCACAGTTCCCAAGGTTGCCACTCCGGGACGGTGACGCCTTTCACGACCGTGTATAGTGGCTCGAACAGATTGTGGCCCGCGATAACGCTCAGTCGCAATCCTTCCAGGATTCCCGTGAGAGGATTGAGCATCACGAGAAACGCACCGCGCGCGCCGAGCATCGACGGCTCGAAGAACACCGGTGTGAAGAAGATTCCGAACATGAGTACAACCTGCACGATGTACTTCACGTCGCGAAAGAACAGGTTCGCGCAGCTGAGCGCGAGTCCTGCCGCGGTCGTGAACAGAATAAGGAGCAGGAAGAGGAGTGGCGCCCACAGCGTCGATGGGTGCAGCCGTACGCCGAGGAACGGCAGAATCACAGCAAGGACGACGACGCCCAGCCCTGAGTCGAACATCTGCGCTCCAACGGTCGAGAGTGGCAGCACTTCGCGCGGAAAGTATATCTTGGTGACGAGATTCATGTTGCCGATGAGACTCGCCGTCGCGAATCCGATCGCTCCGACGAAGAACGCCCAGCCGAGGCCCTTCACTGCAATGTTTGCCACCTCGACTGGGACGAGGTGCTGGCCGGACATCTGCGACATCGCGTAGCGAATGATCAGTCCGGAAAAGACAATCAGGACGGGCATGAATACAGCCCATGCCAGTCCCATCACAGCCTGCTTGTAGCGCAGCTTGATGTCGCGGAGCGTCAGCTGCTGAAGCAGGTCGCGGTGTTCCAATACATCGATGAAGGCCTCACGCAGGTCCCGGAACGGGACGATCTTGCGTGGGTTGGTCGTGCCGCTTGGCAGCGGTGATGAAGCGGTTGACATGTATTTACACCGTACGAGGAATCGTCTGAATCGCTGCTGACGCAGCCTCCGCCCATTTGATCACGAACGGACTATGAGCTCTGGCAAAGGGTCGTTCATTGCGTCCGCGCTGTCAGGCATGTGCAAGCCGATTGCGACGGTGCGCATGCTCATCTGTGCGTTCAACTGCACACTGCCGCCGAATGGTCGGGTGCCGGGTTGAACAGTCAACATTCTGGATGGACCTCCGTGGACGAGGCGTTGGCTCACGCCGTCCCAGACTCCGGTTTCTACGTGATAGAGGCCTGGAGTGAGGTTGGCTTGGAGCTCGACGTCGATCTCGAATTCCTGCCCGCGTGGCATCTCGATCCTGCATGGGCGCGCCCCGGTGGAAAAAAGCATGCTGCCCGTGGTTGCGGAGCGAACGGTGACGACGATGTCAGTCGCGTCGTTGTCGAAGTCGTCCCGTGAGCGGCACGTGAGATGGAGCTTGACCCGTTCGCCCGACATCACGATATCGGCGGCGGCGAACCGCATGCCGATGATCGACAGCGTTGACTCGGCGGACTCGCCGGTCGGGGCAACGCCGAGCGTGTATTCCTGGATGCACTCGCTCGGGCTTGCGTGGAGCCGGACTTGGCCATGATCCAGCAGTATCGCCTCGGAGCAGAGCGACGCGATACGGTCGAGCTGGTGGGAAACGAGCACCACCGGGATGCCGCTGTTGCACATCGAGTGAATGCGCCCGAACGCCTTGTCCTGAAAACGGAAGTCACCTACGGCGAGCACTTCGTCGATGATCAGGACGTCCGGATCGACGTGTGCCGCTATCGCGAATCCAAGACGGGCATTCATACCGCTGGAGTAGCGCTTGACGGGGGTATCGATGAAGTCCTCGATCTCGGAGAACGCGACGATCTCGTCGAATTTACGCCGGATGTCCACGCGTTTCATGCCCATGATGGCACCTTGCAGGAAGACATTCTCTCGCCCAGTAAGGTCCGGGTGGAAGCCGGCGGAGATCTCAATCAGCATGCCGATGCGACCGTGCACCTCGCGTATCCCCCGGTCAGGTCGGAGGATCTTCGTTAGGAGCTTGAGGATTGTGGATTTCCCAGCGCCATTCGGTCCCATGATCCCGAGCGCCTGTCCCATTCCGACATTAAAGGATACGTCACGCACCGCCCAGAACTCACGGGTGCTGAGCGGGGGAGGGGTGTTGCCACGTACGAAACGCCTGGCTACCGCCGGGATCAGGTCACGGAGGCTGTCATGCACTTCGCCGCGCTGAAACTTCTTCCATACTCCTTCGAATCGAACTCCAGAACCCACGCAAAAGCTCCTATATTATCAAACGAGACGGACGGATCGAGTCGACGGCTGTTTAGTGTGGCGCAGCGCCAGCCCGCTTCTCAATATACCCCGCGCCCTGGCGCGCTCACATCAGAGTATCGGCAGCGGACCCCTGCATACACCAGCGGCGAGCCTGGACTGGGCCTCGTCAATGAAGACACGACCGAAACGCGACCGTGCCACGCAGTATCACATTTTACGACGGGAAGGCGAGCCTGCCATTTGAGTCGCGGTGAGGCTGAACTGCCACCGATGTGGGGGGAGGGGCGCGCGGAGCGTCTGCCAGCATGCATAGCTCGGGGCTTGCACAAGTGCGACCGGCGCATGAGACGGGCGACCCTGCGCACGGTAACCGTAGCGGATGCCAGAGGGCGAGCCGGCGTATCTCGCCGCGGGTGTTGGCAGCGACGACGTATCAATCACCCGTAGCGGCTGGATGCCAGCGCAGCTCCGGAGCTGACGTGTGATCGGTCGATGCGTTGTCGACGATGAGCAACTCGTGTTCGAATGAACGCTCTATTGTGCACAGGTGTTGCAATACTTTGCCGAGTTGCGAAGCGCGGTTACGGGTGGAGATAGTCAGCGAAATGCGCATACAACTGCTCTCCGGAAACGCCATGGTGAATTGATGACAGAAGCATCGCCGACGAAAGCACGAAGGTATCTCCACAGTGGGTCCGAAGTCTCGCGAAAAATTCGCAGCATCACTTGCCAGATCATCCAGATAGCCACGAATCGCGTGAACCAGATCCACCATTCGGTACGTCTGCCGCTCATCTGCCACTGAGCCCCTCTGGCAAACTCTGCGCCAGTGTTCACAAATCCGGTGAGCATACACGCGATAATAGGCGATCCAAGGCGGACGCGGTTCCCCGTTGGGGAGAGAGCAAGTCAGTCCAGTTGTGCTTTCACGGCTAATTGCCGCCCCGTCGGTACATTTCACCGCGTCGATGAGGCAGAACATTAGACGCATAGTTCGAATACGCAGCGCGCAGAAGCGGCACCGCAGGCGCGGGTATGCGAGAACGGAATGTCCAGCTCCATTTGAAAGTCCACGGCACATCGGGGACAAGGGGGGCGAGCGCCACCAGCCGTCTTAGCCATTCGGTTCGCCTTTGCTCCCAGGCGGTCCACAGATCCGCCTCCCATCGCTTCCGGAATATCTCAGAGAGGTCCGCTCTTAGAGCGAAGTCGCCATCTTGCATACGATCCAGCGCGCGCCTCCGGAATCTGTACGTTGCCTCCCATTGACGCTCGGGCAGATCGCTGAGCTGACCCGGATGCCAGAGATAATTCGCTGTCACATCGCGGGTCGCCACAAAGTGATGGATGTACGACAAGCGCAACCAGAGATCGAAATCAACGGCGACACGTTCAGTCTCGTCGAATCCGCCGATCGCTATCAAGGCATCTCGCCGGACGACTGCTGTTCCCATCGGGAGAACCGTCCCGCAAAACGCTTGTCGAGTCACATTCCCAGGTGGACCTGCCGGGACAGCACCGTACCACGTTCCAGAACGCGTTCCCACAAACCGCACCGCTGCAGAGGCCACCGCCGCATCGGGATATGCGTCCAGCAGCGCGGCGACTGTGGCAAGATGATGCGGCTCCCAGTAGTCGTCCGAATCGAGCCACGCAATGACCTCTCCCGCCGCGGATTGGATACCCACATTACGAGCAGCAGCATTGCCGCGGTTCTCTTCCAGCCGGATCACGCGGGCGCCAGCGCGCTCAGCAATGTCAGCCGACGCGTCGCTGGAGCCATCATCAACAATTACCAGCTCGAGTGGCGCACGCGTCTGAGCGTGAACTGAGGCTATAGCCTTCCCGACCGTGTGCGCACGATTATAACAAGGGATGACAACGGAGATGGTAAGCACGCGATGTCAGGACTGCGGGTTTCCCGGGGCGACCGGAGATTCTGCCCGCCGCAGTTCTGGCTGGCGAAGGGGGACTGGCGCAGTCCTTAAATCGACATTGTCGCTCAACATTCGTCTTGCGATTTCCAGCGCCTCGTCGCGCCCGGTAGCAAACGTGGTCAATGATGAACCGAGGGTCCACGCCTCGTGAAAGTGCCTGATCTTTCCGTAACTATTGTCGAGCAACACGTGCGGGATGCCGAGCAGCATCGCGAGGATGTGAGCGTGCAGGCGATCAACTACCAGGACCTGGCCGCGCGCAAGCAGCCTGCCGCCGCTTCGCACGCGCTCTCGCGCCATCGCTCTGTAACGCATACGCACGACGGGACGCGCCCACGGACGCAGGACATGCGCAGCTCGCGGGTGATCAATCTCCAATTGAACGGAGGCATCCAACGCGCGCCAGAGGAAACCGCCGCGAGGCCAATCACAAGAGGGAATGTCCGTCGCTGGCACAGCCTTGACGGCAGCCTCCTTATCCGTGCGCGCGAGATAAACGACATCACGGTCAGGTGGCGCGTCGCGCGTTATGGCTCCGAGACAGAACGCCATATCGGGACATATCTCGCTTTGTGCGCGGAACTCTCGCCGTAGCAGTGCCAGACTGGGCTCATCCCGAGCCAGAATTGTGACGTTGGGGTGTGCATTGAAAATACGAGCAGCGCGATCGAGCCCCGCAGCATGCTGAAAGTAGACCGTTTGGGGGAAAAGGATGATTGGATTATCCGGGAACGCGGAAATCACGTTCTCCCGCAGGCGTTGATGTGCATGCCAGAGATCTCCGAAATTCCCGCCACCATGCATCAAGATGACACCAGCTGTTCCGACCGCGCGCCTGAGGCTGGCCTCATCATACGTCGCAACATCGCACCGGTATCCTATCTTCGCCGGGGGAATGCCGTTCTCAGCCAGGCAGTTAATCTCACCCAGCCAGATTGCGGAATCACCGACGTTCTCATGTCGCGGGAAGTCCAGAAGAGCGACTGGTCGGTCGCGCGGTATCGCACCGCCGACAATGGCTACTGCACGTTTGTGAAGATTATCGATCAAACCGGAATCAGCAGTCATAGTACGCGATAATTGGAGCGGAATGAGCTCTGCATAACATGGACTGACTAGACCACAGAGACCGCAGAGACCGCACAGACCACAGAGACCACAGAGACCACAGAGACGTACTGCCGCAATCGACGCTGCGTGCGTGTTCGAGCCAGAGGAAAACGATATGCGCTCGTCTCTCCGCGTGGCTAGCCGCGCCTACGACTACAGCAGCATGTTGCAGGCCACTGCCAGTGACGACACGAACGACGGATCGGTCACTCGCGAGTGGACCGCGTCAAGACACGGCGGGCACCCCTGTCGCGGCCAGGATCCCCCGGTCCCCGGGGCGGAATGCCCACACATGCGGGAGAGGCGATGGCGCCTCGGCCGCCTGGGGTCGCAGGACGCCCCTCCTGATTGCCGTTAGCAGCTTTAGTCCAGAGGGCGGTCACTCGCGTTTATGGCGCGATCCATCTGGGTCCCAAACTCTCTAAACTGGCCGGACGCAATAGCAGCTCGCTTCAAATCGCCGATCCACACAGACGGTCCGCTCCACGCGCGGCGCCACAGAAACATCGATCCAGAGACAAATAATTCGCGCCAGATCCAGCGCGGCCGTGCGCGTGCACTCATGCCAGCGGTTTTCGTATCAAGTCTTACCAGCATGCTGCCGTACCCCGCGTACCAATCCCACAGGTACCGGGTAGTTTGTCGCACGCGCGGAATGAAATGTTGAACTTTGGCGCCGCCAAGCCACCTTCCTTCGTACCCATGCGAAAGAAGATCGCGAACCATTGCAGTCTCCTCTCCGCCGCGCATGCTACCAGCGACACGACCAAGTTCCGGATCGAATTTGCGCTCCCGGAGGACGCTCAATCGGAACCCCATATTTGCGCCAAATGGAATGTTCGATTCAGTCATCGGAGAATCAATTTCTCCGCAATCTCGCGCGGCGTAAGCGACGTCAACGTCTCGAAATACCAAATGAAGCCAATCGGGTCCGTCACCCTCGAACCACGGCAGAATAGGACCGCCGAAAATTGACGCATCGGGGTATCGTTTAAACCCGCTCACATACGATTGCAGCCATCCAGGATCCACCAGAACGTCATCGTCGGTCCACACGACATAGGTCCCATTCGCGTGGCGAACCGCAGTATTACGAGCGTTACTCAAGCCGGCCTTGGGTTCCACGATGTAACGAATCGGCAAAAGCCCATCGAACCGACCGACGACGCCGGGCGTGTCATCCGTGGAGTTATTGTCGACGAGGATCAACTCCCATTCGATTCCGTCAGGTACGGTCATCTCGGTCATGCGGCGCAGCGTCTGATCCAGCAGATTCGATCGGTTCCAAGTGCAAATCGATACCGTCACCAACACATAACCTCCCGCCGCGAGGTTCCAAAGTCAGATTTCATGAGCATAGGAATACCCCTCCCAAGGGGCACAACTGCCTGCGATTTCACGTGCCGACAGGTCACTTTAGCGATGGAAGTATGATAATAGTTCCCGTCCAGTTTGACGACATGCTGCTGCCGGTCAGCCTTTCACGCGAATGAATGCGCAAGCCGATATGGGCGACGGGAAAAAGCCCGACAGGTGGTACGTCGGTCCGCGTTCACTGCGTTGCAGCGGATGGAGATTGGGCGCGAGACCAAGCGTCTGGCCTATCCGGAGAAAGTCGGCTAACTTGACGGGCGACCGCAGCGTAACGGGCGTGCGGCGGACAGCCGCACCATGTCGGTATTTACGGCCCGACGTTTATCCCCAACTCTAACGATCTTTGAAGGTGAACCAGCCTGCCGTCAGTGAGCCGAACGCGCGCGCTCGATCGGACACCCCGATGGTATCTGTGATCGTTCCGATGCACAACTCCGCGAAGTACATCGGTGCGGCGGTCGATTCACTGCTCACTCAGACTTTACCGAACCTGGAAGTGATCGCGGTGGACGACGGGTCGTCCGACACCACCACCGATATCGTCAGGGGCTATGCGGACCGGGACGAGCGCGTTCGACTTATCCAGCGTTCGCATCCGTCGGGCCGGCCAGCGGTCCCTCGCAATGACGGCTTACGCGCTGCGCGCGGCGAGTACATCGCATTCCTTGACGCCGACGATCTCGCGGTTCCGACGCGGTTTGAATCGACGATCAATGCCATCGTCATTACCGACGCGACTTTAGCTTTCACGGACATGCTCCGATTTGACAATTTATCGGGCGCGGTTGATCGCGAAACGCGACTTCAAAGAGCCCACTTCCTCGAACGGGCCGCACCATACCTGAAGGCGGTGACAGATGACATTTATCTGTGCGCACCGAATTTCATCGGATTCATGCTTGCCGATATACCAGCGATCAGCACGCAAACTGTACTATTCTCTCGATCGTTGCTGAACGACGAACAAGTGTGGTTTGATGAGTCGTGGACATGTGCTGAGGATACCGACCTGTTCTTGCGCCTTGCGGCTCGCGCACGCGTCGCGTTTTTGAATCAAACGCAAACTTTGTATCGGGTACATAGCGAAAGCCTTACTGCGCGACAGCCCGAGCACACCGCGCTCGAAGGAATAGCCGTGCGACACGCTAACCTGAAAAGGTTCCGCACGCGCTTGTCGGATGTCGAGATTGACGCTGCCTACAGGAGAATGGCATTATCGCTGTCTGACATTGCGTACGACCGCTGGTGCAGAGGCGATGGAAGAGCAGCGCGTACGGCGTACGTCGAAAGTTGGCGGACCGCGAGGTCGTCAGCAAGCGCGGTTGGTTACTTCAAAACATTCGTGAGTCGACGGTTCGCCGGCAGGATGATTGAAATATTCCGAGCCAAAGGGCGTTCGATGTAGCAATGGTGGTCGCGCGCGAGTACCGCCCGGCCGCTGAAATTGTGGCGACATTCGGTACCCGGTGACTGTCCGTGCAGTGCCACCCCAACCTTCAGGGACCTACCATTGGAATCAGCTTTCTCTCATACGTGGCCTGTGCTCGTGTTGCGCGGGACGGATGCTGCCAGCCTATCCCTGAGCGGACCGCCCGTCGCGGCGTTTGGGAATGACAGTGATCCAGCGCTCTCGCGTGCGGACCCTTTCTGCAGATGGAGCTGGGATGGAAGCTCGCTGACGGCCGAGACCGATCGTTACGGATTCTTCCCGCTCTTCTACTACACTTGGGAGGGTGGCGTCATGCTGTCTCCCTCGCTCGTCGAACTGATCCAGGCTGGTGCTCCAACGGATCTCGACGACGACGCAATAGCGGTTGCGTTGCGTTGCTGGATGTTCGTCGGAAACGATACTCCATTCAAGCAGATCCGTATCTTCCCTCCCGGTGGGAAACTGACATGGAAGCCGGGGACAACGGCGACAGTCGACGGCCGATTTGTGTTTGGGAAACGCGTTTCGATTTCGCGCACATCTGCGCTGGATGAGTATATCGAACGCTTTCGCGTCGCGATTAACCGCCGACCATCACAGGGTACCAGCATCGTGCCACTTAGCGGCGGCCGCGACTCGCGCCACATCTTTCTTGAGATGTGCGCATCGGGATCGTCACCAGATATTGCCGTAACGGTTGGCGGCTGGAAGCAGCAAACTTTGGACGCGGAGATTGCCGCTGCGTTATCTGACCGTGCTGGAGTACGGCACACCATACTTAGCCTCCCGGACTCGAGATGGCATGCGCAATCCAGTGCTATGCCGGCAACGCATTTGTGCACATTTGAACATTGGTGGCTACAGAATTTGATATCGTTTATTGGCGCTTTCGACGGAGAAGCGGCCGTGTATGAGGGAGCAGCCGGCGACGTATTATCAACAGCTGTACTGAAGAGCGAAAAGCGACGACGCCAATATGCGGAGGGGCAATTCTCTGAGTTGGCTGAGTCTATCCTCGACCCTGAGCCTTATTTTCGCCAGTTCCTTCCCAACGCTTGGTACGGGCGATTCGGAAGGGAGCTCGCGGTCGACCGTCTGGTTACAGAACTAAAACGACATGCAGAAGCGCCCAACCCGCTTGCGTCGTTCTTCGTCTATAATAGGACACGGCGTGTCACATCCATCCCGCCGACCACTCTATTCAGTCCCCACGCAACGGTGTGGTGCCCATATCTAGACGCTGATGTCTGGGACTTTCTCTCGTCCCTTGAGCCCGAACTGCTTGAGAGTGACGCGATATTCTCGTTCCATGACGACGCAATTCATCGTGCGTACCCGAAATTCGCCGACATACCATTCTCTGCGAAATGGGGAGTCAAACCACGCCGCCGACGGTACGAATTGCGCACGGTCGCAGAAATGATCACGGGAACGATTGGCGCGCGCCACGTCCCTATTCGAGGCACATTTCTTTGGCCACGCCTAGCGAGAGGCTTGATTGATTCCGGCTATACAACCGAGGCGGCTGATCTGGCTTCAATAGTGGCATATCTGACGGCATTGGCTGAATGGGGCGGCTTATAGGAGTGCCGCGGCATGTCTTCTTCGTCACCTTTGCGAAGCTAGGCAACCTTAAATGTCGAACGCGCGTTCGAATGCCCGTTTGAACCAGGCATCCCGAACTGGCCCCGCTAATGCACTTACCCCTACCGGAAGGCGAAACTTAGCCACCCACAATCTTTTTATGGGGAATCAGCGATGCATTCTATCAGAAAGTTTGCCACGGCTGGAATCATCGCCGTGAGCTTTGGAGTTGTTCCTGGAGTCGTCATGGCACAGGGGACGGTGGTGCGGCGCGATACAGTAGTCACCGTTCATAAAGACACAGTCGTGCACATCAAGGAGGACACGTCGATCGTGACGACGACCGTGAGGTCCAACAGGGCGAGCACCCCTGGTGACGCGTCGGTAGGCGTCACGCTGTCCCGCATGCCCAACTACAAGATCATGACGGGGCTGCTCACAGAGGCCCATCTCATGCCGTCGCTACGCGGCGCGGCACCGATGACGCTGTTCGCACCAACCGATGATGCATGGGCGAAGTTGTCGCCCAGCGACATGGCGGCGCTCAAGGCGGATACCACGCGACTCCGGAATCTGCTGCTCAACATGATGGTGAGTGGCAAGATCGATACTCGTGAGATCCTCAAGCTCAAGACCGCAACCAACATGCACGGCTCGCGCATTCGCTTCACGTATGCGAATGGGATGCCCAGGGTCAACGATCAGCCGATCGTACAGCCAGGTGTCATGGCTTCGAACGGATTCATTTACGGAATCTCGGGCGTCATCGGAATGAGCGGAGACCAGTAGACTGGTGCGTAGCGATCCTGGATCGCGACGAAAACAAGAAAACAAAGCGACCGTGAATGCATCGCGCATTCACGGTCGCTCTGTTATTTGGGCTCCTGCGACTCTCGCTACGACTCTCCCTGGGCCTTGCTGAATCCGTCCTTTCCATCGAAGCGCTGCAACTTCTCCAGATGTACCCAGCGGTAGGTGGACGAGATGCGTTGCAGAAGATCGAATATCTGAGCGTCGGTCGCATCCGTCTCTACAGGGCCGGACGGTACGAAGCGGCACTGGAACGCGTCGACGAGCGATGTGCCGTGGCCCGTATCGGGCCACACGGCGGTGCCGCGATTGGAGATCACCTTGAGCGCCAGCCCGGTGGGCGCGGCAAGACGCGTCAGCGCATCACCGATCTGCCTGGGATGCTCCAGTGATTCGATGAACACGTCGACGCCGACGACGCTGCGAGTCTTCACGGTCACGTGGCCGACTTCCTTGCTGGCCGGCGGAACGTGGATGCGCTTGAACTCGCGCGGCTTGGCGAGCTTGGACGTCTTCCCGATGTTGGCGATTATCGCGTCGGTGAATTCCGTTGTCGACGACGCGGCGCGCGCACTTTCCATGTCTCCGGTGCGCACTCCGTCGCCGAGCGTGACGAGTACGGCATGCTCGATCTCGCTGGCGGCCTTCCCTTCTCCGACGTGACGCAACAACATCAGCGCGCTCAGAATCAACGCGGTCGGATTCGCGAGATTCCTGCCCGCGATGTCGGGCGCGGAACCATGCACTGCCTCGAACATTGCCACATCGCTGCCGATGTTCGCGGACGGGGCGAAACCGAGTCCGCCCGTGAGCCCCGATGTGAGATCGCTCAGGATGTCGCCGTTCATGTTCGTCGTCAGAATGATGTCGAACTGCTCGGGATGCATCGCGAGCTGATGGGCGCAGTTGTCAACTAGAATGTGACGCGCTTCGATCGAGGGATATTCCTTCGATATGTCTTCGAATGTGTGCTGCACCAGTCCTTCGGTGAACTTCATGATGTTCGCCTTGGTGGCGCAGTGGATCTTGCGGCGCCCCTCGGCGATGGCGTACTCGAAGGCGAAGCGAGTGATCTTCTCGCAGCCGGGCCTGGTGATGAGCTTGAGGCACTGTGCGACGGCCGCTGTCTCCATGTGCTCGATGCCGGCGTACAGATCCTCGACGTTCTCGCGGACTACGACGATGTCGATGTGGCGACCGGCATAAGGGGTCTTCACCCCTGGCAGCTCGCGGACCGGACGAACGTTCGCAAAAGTCTCGAAGAGCTTTCTGAGGGTGACGTTCGCGCTCTTGTTGCCATAGCCGATGGGCGTCTCGAGCGGTCCCTTGAGGACGAGCCGGGTTCTTTCGATGGACTCGATGGTCTCGGCTGGGACGCCGGACTCGACGCCGCGCTTGAACGCTTCGGCGCCCGCGACCTGGAAGTCAGCCTCCAGTGTGACACCGGCGGCTGCGATGATCTTGAGGGCGGAGGCGACGACTTCCGGACCGATTCCGTCGCCTGGAAGGACTGTGAGCTTGATGGCAGATGAAGACATGGGGACAAATCTATCGGCGCAGACCCCTTTCTTCACAACATCTGATTGATGCGTGACGTACCCGAAACGGATAGGTTTGGCGCGCGGCCTCAGGTGCGGATGTATCCGCGCCTTTGGAGTGCCAGCCCGTCGTTCCGGCGGTAGGGCGCGGATATGTCCGCGCCTGTGGAATCCATCGTCGTTCCTATTAAAGCGGGGGTCGTACGTGAAGGTCAGCCAATTTCTCTATCGTTCCGTTCTCCTTGCGGCCATTGCGACGCCGCCGGCATTTGCCCAGGCGCCAACGACGCCCTATGACACGGCGGCCTTTGCCGCGCTCAAGTGGCGCGAGATCGGGCCCTTCATAGGAGGTCGATCCGTTGCCGTCGCGGGCTCGCCCACCAGGCCGCGCGAGTACTATCTCGGGACAACCGGCGGTGGCGTCATGAAGACGACCGACGGTGGAATCACATGGAAGGCGGTCACCGACAAGTATTTCGGTGGAACGATCGGCTCGATCGCAGTGAGTCAGTCCAATCCGGACATCGTCTACGTCGGCACGGGCGAGTCGCCCATCCGCGGCAACGTCTCGCACGGCGACGGGGTGTTCAAGAGCACCGATGCCGGCAAGACGTGGACGTACGTGGGGCTGAGAGACACACGACAGATATCCCGCGTGCGGATCGATCCAACCAACCCTGACATCGTCTACGTCGGCGCCCAGGGGCACGTGTGGGGGCCGAACCCGGACCGCGGGGTCTTCAAGACCACCGATGGCGGCAAGACTTGGCGAAAGGTGCTGTTCCGGAACGACTCGACCGGCATCACCGACCTCGAGATCGACCCGAAGAATCCGCAGATACTGTATGCCGCCTTCTGGCAGGCTTACCGCGAGCCGTGGAAGCTCGTATCCGGCGGGGCTGGCAGCGGGATCTTCAAGTCCACGGATGCGGGTGAGCACTGGACCGAGATCACGCGCAATCCTGGCCTTCCCAAGGGGATAATCGGCAACATTGGAATCACGGCGTCGCCCGCGAAGGAAGGACGGCTGTGGGCAATAATCGAAGCCGATTCCGGTGGAGTATTTCGCTCCGACGACGCGGGCGCCACGTGGGTCAAGCTCAACGACAGCCGCAGTCTGCGCCAGCGCGCATGGTACTACACGCGCATCTTCGCAGACCCCAAGGACGAGAACGGCGTCTACGTAACCAACGTCGGCTTCAACCACTCGACCGACGGCGGAAAGACATACAAGTCGATCAGCGTTCCGCACGGCGACAACCACGATCTGTGGATCGCACCGAACGACCCCAAGCGAATGATCGAATCGAACGACGGTGGCGCGACGGTCAGCAATGACGGCGGCCAAACGTGGACTCCGGAATACCAGGCAAGCGGACAGTTCTATCACGTCGAGACGACCACCAATTTCCCATATCGCGTTTGCGGCGCGCAGCAGGATCGATCCACGCTGTGCGGCCCGAGCCGGAAGGAAGGCGGAATCTCCAACGATGACTGGTACGACGTGGGCGGCGGCGAGAGCGGCTACATCGCGGTTCGCCCGGATTCGCCGAACGTAGTATTCGCGGGATCGTACGGCGGTCTTCTCACTCGCTTCGACGCAAACACGGGATTGAGCCGCGATGTGAACCCGTGGCCGGACAATCCGATGGGGCACGACGCAGCGGATGCGAAGTATCGCTTCCAGTGGACGTTCCCGATCGTGATATCACCGCACGATCCGAGCACGCTCTACATGGGCAGCAGCGTGGTGTTCAAGACGACTGACGAGGGCCAGCACTGGACTCCGATCAGTCCCGATCTCACGCGCCACGATCCGCGCACACTCGGCGCCTCTGGCGGTCCGATCACGAAGGATCAGACGTCGGTCGAGTACTACGGTACCGTATTCGCGATCGCGGAATCGCCGGTAGCAGCTGGCGAGATCTGGGCCGGCTCGGACGATGGACTGATTCACGTGACGCGCGATGCGGGAAAGACGTGGACCACCGTCACGCCGAAGGATCTTCCTGAATGGACGCGCATCTCGATAATCGAGCCGTCACATTTCTCGCCGGGCACTGCGTACGTCGCGGCGAACCGTTATCAGCTGGATGACATGCGTCCGTACATCTACAGGACGACCGATTACGGACACACGTGGAAGCTCATCGTCAACGGCATTCCAGACACCGAGTTCCTCCGCACGGTGCGCGAGGATCCGACAAAGCGCGGACTGTTGTTCGCCGGTACCGAGCGGAGTGTCTACGTTTCGTTCAACGACGGCGAGAGCTGGCAGTCGCTACGGCAGAATCTGCCGCTGGTGCCGGTACACGATCTCGCGATCAAGGACGGCGATCTCATCGCCGCAACGCACGGCCGTGGCTTCTGGATCATGGATGACATAGCCGCGCTCGAGCAGTTGACGCCGGCGATCGTGAGCTCCAATGCGCATCTGTTCGTACCGCGCAAGGTCTATCGCACCAACTTCTACGGCGGAGCGAGCACGGGCGCAAACGGGACTCTTCCGCGCGCGGCGAATCCACCGTCGGGCGCCGCCGTCTACTACTGGCTCAAGTCGCCGAAGCAGGTCGTCACGCTCGACTTTCTGGACGCGAGCGGAAAGCTGATTCGCCACTTCACGAGCGAACAGGATTCTGCGGCCGCGGCGGACAGTATCACTGGCGCCGCAAAGCGCGTAGCGATGCGCGACAGTCTCACGCGAGCGGGCCTGACCAAGGACAGCATTGCCAAGCTGGTGCGCGAAACGGAGTCGGGTGCACAGGCCGCACGCGGCGGTCGCCGCGGCGGAGCGCAGAGCACTCGCGTCCCGAACAAGGCGGGACTCAACACCTTCAACTGGAACCTTCGCTATCCAGACGCAGCGACGTTCAAGGGCCTGGTGTTCTGGGGCGGTGGCGTTACGGGACCGGCTGCACCTCCGGGTACGTACTCGGTGCGCATGACGACTGGTGGCGTATCGCAGACGCAGAAGTTCGAGCTCGTGAAGGATCCGCGCACGCATGCAACGCAACATGACCTGGATGAACAGTTCGCGTTTCTCATCAGGATCCGTGACACGTTGAGCGCAGCGAACAACGCCGTCCGCACCATTCGCAACGTCCGCTGGCAGGTTGGCGAGCGTGGCAAGGCACTGGCCGGGAAGGATCGTTCAGCATTCGATCAGGCTTCGGCGCCGATGCTTCAGAAGCTTTCCACCATCGAGCAGGCGATCTACCAGACGCAGAGCCATGCGAGCGAAGATCCGCTCAACTTCCCGATCCGGATCAACAACAAGATCGCTGCACTCGGCTCCGTTGTCGGTGGCGCCGACGCGCGGCCGACGGACCAGTCGTACGCAGTCTACAAGGTTCTGTCTGCACAGCTGGACACACAGCTCAGGGATCTTCACACCACGCTGGACGGGCTCAAGGGTGTGAACAGCTTCCTCGCATCGCACGGGGGCAAGGCGATAGTACCGAGCACCGCCGAAGTGAAGAGCGACGTCCCGGTCGAGGACGAGGGCGACGGTGACATGGACAGAGAGAGCGGGGATCGTTCGTGAAGAGTGCGTTCCTTGCTCTCTGCACCGTCGCACTTGCTGCGGCACCAGTATCGGTCCGCGCCCAATCGCAACCGGTGATCATTCGTGGCGGGTGGATTTTCACCGCCACGAGTGACACGGTGGAGCACAACCGCGGAATCTTCATTCGTGCCGGAAAGATCCTCGTCACCGATGGGAACATGGCGGAGGAGGATACCACCGGTGCGCGTGTGATCACGTTGTCGAATGACGAATATGTGCTACCCGGCATCTTCGACATGCACGCGCACTACAACATGACTCTGGGCGAAGGAGGAATCCGGCAGGACGAATACAAGTACAACCCGCTCATCTTTCTCGCGAACGGGGTGACGTCGACGTTTCCGGCGGGCGAGTACGACCCGGAAGGAATGATGGAAACCAGGAAGCGCATCGACAGCAACCAGCAGATCGGGCCGCGGATATACAATTCGGGGCCTTACTTCGGCACTGCACGACGTGGGTGGACCGAGGGGATCACACCCGACTCCATCTACAAGGAAGTCGATTATTGGGCTGCGAATGGAGTCCGGAGTTTCAAGGCGAAGGGAATCTCGCCGCAGGATCTCAGGCCACTCATCGAGCGGGCGCATCTGCACGGGATTACTGTGACCGCGCACCTGGAATCCGGATTCAGAAACAGCACCAACGCGAAAGATGCGGTTCTGATGGGTATCGACCGCGTCGAGCACATTCTGGGTGGAGACGAACTGTCGCGCGACAAATCGGCGTATCCGTCGTGGATCCACGTCGACACGGCGTCGCGCGAATTCAAGGACATCGTGCAGCTGTTCCTGCGGCACCATGTAGTGTTCGATCCCACGATCACGGCACCGGTGTACTTCTCGACCGTCGCCGACAAGCCCGGATTCGACTACTGGGTGGATGAGCGCAAGTTCTTCACTCCATACGTACAACAGTGGGTCAAACAGCAGCCGCCGAGGAAGGCGTTTCCGTTGTTCGATTCGCTGTACTATGCGATGCGGCGTACCACCAAGGCATTCTACGACGCCGGCGGGACGCTCACACTCGGCACCGACAACCCGAGCCGCGGCGAGTACCTCGCGGGGTTCTCCGCGCACCGCGAGCTGCAGACTCTGGTAGTCTCGGGTATTCCGGCTGCCGCCGCTTTACGGATCGCAACGATCAATGGCGCCAGGGCGTTGAACGTCGGTTCCACGCTCGGTTCCATCGAGCCGGGCAAGCTTGCAGATCTGTTCGTGATTCGGGGAAATCCACTCAGCGACATCACGAACACCCGGCACGTTCAGATGGTTATGAAGGCTGGCACCGTGTACGACCCTGCCGCGCTGTTGAAGATGGCGGAAGGGAAGATCGGCCCTTCGGGACCGCAGGCGCGGCCAGCGCAGGGATCCAGTCCACAGCACTGATGCGGACACCCTGACCGGACTGGCAGGACAGCGTCGGGAGGGGGCCAATGTTTCACGGTCCGCTCCCGACGTATTTTCACCTCTGTGGCGCCCAGTTGTGGGACCCGGTTAGTTTACAGGAGTACGAAAGTCGCGCGCGTAGCTCAGCTGGATAGAGCGTCGGCCTCCGGAGCCGAAGGTCGTGGGTTCGAATCCCGCCGCGCGCACTGCACCCCCCTTCCACTCGCAGGCTCGAATCCGGCACCCCTCCCCGCCGCATGCCACGCGTTGAACACTGGTCCCAACTCAGAATCGGTCTGATCGTCCTCGTCGCCATCATCGCTGGGGTCGCGGCCGTGCTGTCGTTCGCACGCATCGGAGCGCTTCACGGCAAGACGACGCGGCTGTATCTGGTAACCGATATGGCATCCGGCGTTCTGAACGGAACCGAGGTCTGGCTCGCCGGCAAGAAGGTCGGACTGGTTCGCTCAGTGGAATTGAGGCCGCCAGTTAGTGATACGGCAGAGCGCATCGCGATTGCGATGGACGTGCTCGATCCATATGTGCGATACATTCGCCGCAACTCGGACATACGGATTCAACCGGGTGGCAGGCTGATCGGAAGTCCTGTCATCTATATCGAGGTCGGAACCGCGGCCGCGCCCGGAGTAAGCGCTGGCGACACGCTGCGCGCCGGTGCGCAGGTTCAGGCGCGGTCGGGATTGGCGGATGCGTCGTCGCTCGGCGACAGTCTGACCGAAATCGCAACCACTGCATCCACGATCAGGAGTCAATTCGACTCGACTGCGAACGATCTGTCCGGATTGGCCAGAACCTCCTCGCGTCAGGCGAACGCAGTGCACGTCGCGCTGGACAATCTCTCGGATCGCGCGCTCGCGTCGCATGGCACGCTCGCCGGTTTCGTGCGTGACAGCGCACGGCTGCGTGCGGACGCAGCACGCATGAGCGCGCTGGCGGATTCGATCGGAATGGCCGCGAACAACGGTAGTGGCGAGATCGGCCGGTTCCGGCGCGACTCGACCCTCGTGTTGCAGGCTCGGCAAACACTCGTATCCGTTGCTGATCTGCGCCGAAGAGTTGCCCGCTATGCGGGCCGGTCGGATGAGGGGACTGTGCTCGCGGCGCAGCTGGATCGCGCACACGCGCAGCTGGATTCCATAGTGCAGGATGCCAAGACCCATCCACTTCGCTACATCACGTTTTAGACGCGCGCTGCGTAAGTCATCAGCGCTATCCAACACACGCACATAACACACGTAAAGCAACTTTTGTGGAAATAGCAGAACTCAAACGGCAGACAGTAGCCGAGCTGCACGGCATGGCCGACGGCCTGCAGGTGGAGCACTCCGAAGGTCTTACGAAGCCTGAGCTGATCCTGAAGATCGGCCAGAGCCTGCTCGATGCCGGTGTATCGCTACATGCCGAAGGCGTGCTGGAGATCCTGCCCGAGGGTTACGGATTTCTCCGCAGCCAGGACTGGAGCTATCTGGCCGGCCCGGATGATGTGTACGTGTCACCGTCTCAGATCAAACGCTTCGATCTGCGTACCGGCGACGAGGTGTTCGGCGAAGTACGGCCGCCAAAACCGTGGGAGAAGTACCTTGCGCTGCTCCGCGTGGAGAAGGTCAACGGACTCGAGCCGGATACTACCAAGACTCGCACGCCGTTCGACTCGCTGCGGCCACAATATCCCGACACACGCCTGCGGCTGGAAACGGAGGACGGCGACCTCAGCATGCGCGTCGTGGACATCATGGCGCCGATCGGAAAGGGCCAGCGTGGATTGATCGTCGCGCCGCCTCGCGCGGGCAAGACGATCCTGCTCACCAAGATGGCGAACGCAATCTCGGAGAATCACCCTGAGGTGCGGATCATCATGCTGCTGATCGACGAACGCCCCGAAGAGGTGACCGAGATCAAGGCAACGGTCCCGCGCGCCGAGGTGATCAGCTCGACCTTCGACGAGGGCGCCGCGCGGCACGTGCAGGTTTCCGACATGGTGCTCCAGAAGGCGCGCAGACTGGTAGAGGCGGGCCATGACGTCGTCATACTGCTCGATTCAATTACGCGCTTCGCGCGCGCCCACAACACGGTCGCGCCGACGACAGGCAAGATTCTCTCTGGTGGCGTCGAGGCGACCGCGTTGCAGAAGCCCAAGGCGTTCTTTGGAACGGCGCGCAACATCGACGGCGGTGGATCGTTGACCATCATCGCCACTGCGCTCATCGAGACCGGGTCGCGGATGGACGACGTGATCTTCGAGGAGTTCAAGGGAACAGGCAACATGGAGCTGGTGCTCGACCGACGCATCGCGGACCGTCGCATCTATCCAGCGATCGACATCTTCAAATCGGGGACACGCAAGGAAGAGCTGCTGCTGGATCAGAGCGAGATCAACCGTACCACCCTGTTGCGCCAGTTTCTGTCGGACATGCCCGAGACCGACGCGATCGACTTTCTGCTGAAGCAGATGGCGCGGACGAAGAACAACGCGGAATTCTTCCGCAAGATGGCTGAAGGTTGACCGATTCAGCGCACCCTGCCTCACGCGGCCGACTGATGGCAGTCGACTATGGCGACAGACGCGTCGGACTGGCGATCAGCGATCCGACGGGCACGATCGCATCGCCAGCCGGTTTCATCGAGCGTCGTGCGGGAAAGCGACCGCCCGTTGCGGAGCTGATACGTCGCGCCGAGGCGCTCGAGGCGAGTGGGTTCGTACTGGGACTTCCACTTGACGGCGCCGGCGAGGAGACGCCGCGCTGTGCGGAGGTGCGTGTTGTAGGCGCGGCGCTCCAGGAACGCACGGGACTTCCAGTGCGATACGTGGACGAGCGCTACACCACAGCCGCCGCGCTCCGCAGCGTGCGCGACATGGGGGGGTCTGTAAAGGGTCGGAAGGGCGACGTGGATGCAATGGCTGCCGCGTTGCTGCTGCAGCACGCGCTCAACCTCCCCGAATAACCGATGCAAGCCATCAGGCTCGGACAGTTTGCAAGATCGACGGCCGTTGCGACCGCGGTCCTGCTGGGAGCGTGCGAAGGTCCCCACGGCAACGCTGTGCGCGTCATAATTCCGCGTGGTGCGTCGTTCCGTACGGCGGCGGATTCGATGGCGGCGGCTGGGGTCATAACGTCGCCGCTGGCGTTCCGCGTATATGCGCGGCTGAAGGGACGGGATCGTCAGATTCAGGCCGGCACCTACCTGCTTCGCCGCGGCACACGCTGGAGCGATCTGGTCGGCGAGATGAATGGCGGAGTGGGCATCCTCAACCGCGTGACGATACCCGAAGGCTTCACGATCACACAGATCACTCCCGTACTCGTTCGCGCACTGAACACGACCAGCGACTCGGTCGAAGCAGCGGTTCGCGACTCGGGGCT
Source organism: Gemmatimonadota bacterium (assembly GCA_027307165.1). Classification (GTDB taxonomy): domain Bacteria; phylum Gemmatimonadota; class Gemmatimonadetes; order Gemmatimonadales; family Gemmatimonadaceae; genus Fen-1247. The sequence goes on from DAHUXM010000028.1 coordinate 50,095, forward strand.
GCGGGCGCGGCTCGCCGACCCGGCGGAAACGCTGGAAGGCTATCTCTTCCCCGATACTTACGTGTTCGCACCGGGCACAACCGCCCGCGAGGCCGTCACGGAGATGGTGCGGCGCTTCGAGCGTGAGTGGAAGCCCGAGTACGACGCTCAGGCCGCTGCACTGGGTCGAAGCAGGCACGAGATAGTGACGATGGCATCGATAGTCGAGAAGGAAGCGCGCCTTCCGGAGGAGCGGCCGGTGATCGCGGCGGTCTATTACAATCGCCTCAAGTACAACATGCCTCTGCAGGCGGATCCGACGGTACAGTACGCGCTGGGCCGCCACACGGAGCGCGTTCTGTATCGGGATCTGACCATCGACTCCCCGTACAACACGTATCTGCATCCCGGGTTGCCACCCGGACCGATCGCTTCACCGGGCGGTGCCAGCCTGCGCGCGGCGCTCGCTCCGGCAAAGGTGCCGTTTCTCTATTTCGTCGCGGCGCCGGACGGACATCATGAATTTCGCGAAACGATGGCCGGTCACGAGGAGGCGAAGCGTGCAGTGCGGGCGGAACGCAATGCGGACAGTGCTCCAAAGAACAAGCACAACGCACGTTAGCAATACGAACCCCTGCAGATCAAAGGCCGATCTCCTGCATTTTCAGGAGATCGATGGCTCCCGTAACGATCGGGTGCGTTGTCCGATCGTTATCTGCGGGTTCCGGCCTTGCGCGCAGATGGGCGTTTGGCTTCCACACCGCTGGCGTGTTGCCGCGGCGCAGTGTCCCGCCACCTGAAGCTGACGTCCGGTGCATCGACGCGCTCGATGCGCGGCGTGTGCCGGCGTCGCTCCGGGGCTCGCTCGACCGTAGATGCTGCACGCATTTCGGCACGCACGCTCGCGATCACCGGCGGCGCGAGAAAGAGATCGACCAGATCCGGATCGAATTGAGTGCCTCGCCCATCGCCAATCACTTCCATCGCAACGGTCACGCTCCTGCCAGGCCGGTAGCGTCGTGAGTGGGTGATCGCGTCGAACGTATCGGCGATCGCGACGATTCGTGATGATAGCGGAATAGCCTTCTTCTTCAGCCCGCGCGGATAGCCGGATCCGTCCCAGCGCTCGTGATGCGCCACGACGCCTTTGGACAGATCGGGATAGAACGTCGCGAGCGGCTCGAGGACCTTCGCACCGCGCTCGGGATGAGTGCGAATCTCTCTGCGCTCGTGTCGATCGAGCTTGTTGTGATCGTGAATCACGTCGAAGAGAGCCTCGTGAATCTTTCCGATGTCGTGGAACAGGGCGACGCGCTCGACGACGCTCGCCTCGTGCTCATCACAGCCCACCGCATCCGCAAGAACGAGAGAATATCGCGCGACGCGGCGCACGTGCGCGCCGGTAATGGGGTCGTTTGCGTCGATCGCGTTCAGCAGCGTCTCGAGCGCGGCGGCACCGAGTCGCTCGAATTTCGCGAGCGTAGTGTGCCGTTTGCGCAACGCCATGGCGCTGGCCGGAACGGCAGCACCCAGTACCGCGGTAACCTGGTGTGTGCTCTTCAGTGGTCGCTTCATCGATGCGGCTCCTAACGCAAGAATCATGTACTTTCCGGGATGCCGTCAACTCGACACCGCCCCGCAGCGGCCGTTTCAGCACGTGGCGCTCGACGGTGGGACTCCGGCCACCCGTGGATTTTCAGGAGCGACGTCGTCTCGCCGCCGGATTCCAGCGCCGGAATCGTCGAAGTACGGGACCAGCGCGGCAAGCCACTGGGCCTGGCGCTGTGGAGCCCTCGCTCCGAAATATCGCTCAGACTGCTGGACCGCGACGCGAGCGCGACAATTGACAGGTCATGGTGGAAGACCCGGATAGCGGCCGCGAATGCACGCCGCGCGATACTGGGGGGCCGCACCAACGCATGGCGTGTCGTGCACGGCGAAGGCGACGGCTTGCCATCGCTCGTCGTCGACAGGTACGGCGAGCACATCGTGACGCAGCTGTCCAGCGCCGGCATCGAAGCGTGCAGGGCCGAGATCGTAGCCGCTCTGATCGATCTGTTCAACCCATCAGGCATTCTGGCACGGAACGACGCCGGCTCGCGGGAGCGCGAAGGATTGCCGCGGGAAACAGTGCTGCTCCACGGCGACGTCCCGCAGGAAATCGAGATAGACGAATACGGCGTGAGGTACCTCGCAGCGCCATGGACGGGACAGAAGACCGGGGCGTTCCTCGACCAGCGCGAGAACAGACATCTGATCGGCCAGCTTGCGAGAGGCAGCGCGCTCGACTGCTTCAGCTATCATGGCTCGTTCGCGCTGCACCTGGCGCGCAATGCCGACACCGTCACCGCGCTGGACGCATCTGCGCCTGCGCTGGAACGGGCTGCGGAGAATGCTCGGCGGAACGACCTGACCAATGTCGATTTCGTCGTTGCGGACGCATTCGAGTTTCTGCGTGACAGGGAGCACGACGGCACGCGCTATGACACGATCGTCCTCGACCCGCCTGCCTTCGCGAAGAACAAACCTTCGCTGCCTGGCGCGATTCGTGGTTACAAGGACATCAACCTGAGAGCCATGCGACTGCTGAAGCCGGGCGGTCTGCTGTTCACCGCAAGCTGCAGCTTCCACCTCACCAAGCCGTTATTCCTCGACATGCTTCGCGCGGCGGCTGCCGACAGCGGCCGTCGCATGATCCTGCGAGAGTTTACCGGGCAGCCGATCGATCACCCGGAGCTGTTGACCGTTCCGGAAACCGGCTATCTGAAAGGCGCGCTGCTCGAAGCGGAAAATTGAAGTCGAGACGCGAAACCAGCAGTTGAAACAGAGCGGAGTGTCCAGCGCGTACAGAGCCGGCCTGCGAGCGGTTTTGGCATTCGTGCTGCGCCCCTTGCGCGCCGATCTCCCGACTCTAGCTTCAAGTGCGCATGTCCAATCGGCCGCAGAGATCGCTTCGCTACGAATACCAGCTCTACGTCGAGAATGAAATCGAGACGTACAAGGAGTCGCTGCCTCGTCGCGCACTCCTCAAACTCGGGGACGAAGCCGTGGGCGCATTGCGTGACGAACAGCAGCTCGCGCTGACAGAGTTGGTCGTGTGGGAAGAGGTTGACCGGATCATCTCCAAGCGCCTGCGCCTCGTCAGCTACGAGACATGGCGACGGAAGCGACTCAAGGAGCAACGCGAGCGTCAGCGTCCGGAGCACTGGGGATTCGCTCCGGACTGCGCGCTCGCACGCGAAGTCCGTCCACCCGCGGATTCCAACGTGCTCGTGAGCGGCGATGACAACGAGCGAGTCGCCTGCTACCTCGCTGCGCACGGCTACGAAGTGTTCGCGGTCGGCAACGAGCGCGGCGCTGTTCAGCGCATAGTCAACGCCGCCGAGGAAGCCGGCCTCATAGATCGCGTGCACGGCTACATCGCCGACCTGCGCGAATGGTCGCGGGAAGTAGAGCTGAGCGCGGTCGTGTGCTCGCCGAGCGCCTTCAGCGGACTGTCCAGCGAAGAGCGGCGCGAGGCGATCCGCCTGCTCCAGGAAGTGACCCGCGACGGCGGCGTGCATCTAGTGAGCGCGACGGATCACGATGAATCGACGATGCACGAACTCTCTGCTCAGTATCGCGGCTGGCAGATATCAGTCGAGCTGCACGGAAGCGTTCCGGCAAGTTTCGTGGCCAGAAAGGGCGCCGCGTAATCGCGTTGCATCATTTCATGCGACGGCAAAATGCCCGTGTCAAATTGACACGGGCATTTGCGTTTCTGTGTGTCCATTCGTATCGCCGCTGACGCTCGCGATGCGGCGCGCACATTCCTGAATCGTTCGTAAATCGTTGCGCCAGCGTCACTTGCCGCGCTCGAATAAAGCCAGGTCAGCGTGGCCTCCGCTGTGCTTTACAGAGGCGCATGAAGGAGGTAACCAGCATGCCCAAGAACGTAGATACGAAGCGCTCGGACGAGCCGCTCGGCATCATCATATCGCGTGGCTCGCGTGAAGAGCCCACACCAATCTTCTCAACCTACGTGTGGGGTCCAGCGCCGGATCCTGCAGACGGCGCGTCGAAAGCCGCCTAGACAGTTGGTGCACTGATTACAGGCAACAAAAAAGCCGGCTCATCGCCGGCCTTTTTGTTTGGTGCAACTGCTTACATCGTGACTGCTGCGCCCGCGGCGCCGGCACCACTGGCCTTGCGACGAGAGCTGGACTTACGGCGAGAGCTCTTGCGCGCGGTCTTCTTGCGCGCAGCGCCCTTACGGGCGGTCTTCTTACGGCCGGAGCTCTTCCGAGCCGCGCTCTTGCGGGTGGTCTTCTTACGAGTGCTCTTCTTGCGCGCGCCGCCCTTGCGGGTGGTCTTGCGTGCGCCGCCCTTGCGGGTGGTCTTCTTACGAGCGCCGCCCTTGCGGGCTCCCTTGCGCGCGCCGCCCTTGCGAGCGGTTTTCTTGCGAGCACCTGCTTTCTTACGACCACCCTTCTTCGCTGCTGCCATGATTGCATCTCCTATCGGAGTTCACCTTCCCGGCGTTCCCCCGGTGGGCCGCCTGGGCACAGCACGCGGACTGATTCTGCTCGCCCGCGCCGTTACGAATTCAGCGCATTTCGCGCAATACGAATTCGTAACTACAAGAGAATATACGGATCGCGTATTTGCAAGGCAATACTTTAGTTACAGATTTCGTCGTCACCACCAAAGCACCACTCACCATGTTTCGGAGTTGAACGCGTGAAAGCGCTTGTCAAAGCTGTCGCAGGTCCGGGTTTCACCATGCGCGATGTCCCCATCCCGGAGATACGCGACGACGAAGTGCTGATCAAAGTTCGGCGTGCTGGTGTGTGCGGCACGGACGTGCATATCTACGATTGGGACGATTGGGCCAAGGGGCGCTGTCATCCGCCGTTCACCGTCGGACATGAATTTTCCGGCGACGTTGTTAGTGTCGGCAAGTTGGTCACAGACGTTCACGAGGGCGATCGGGTAACCGCCGAGGGACACATCGTCGACGGCCGCTGCCTGCTCTGCCGCACTGGTAATTCACACGTCTGTCCCTATACGAAGATCATCGGCGTCGACCGGGACGGGTGCTTCGCCGAATACATCGCGATGCCTTCGACCAACGTCTGGCACCTGGACGATTCCACTCCGTATGAGATCGGCGGAATCATGGATCCCATGGGGAACGCGTTCCATACGGCGCTCACCGCCGACATTCCCGGCTCCGTCGTGCTCATCACCGGATGCGGGCCGATCGGCATCTTCGCCGTCGGCATCTGCAAGGCTGCGGGCGCGTCGCGGATCATCGCGTCGGACGTCAACGAGACGCGTCTGGCGCTCGCAAAACAGATGGGCGCGCACGATGTGGTTCATCCCGCCGAAGCCGAAGCGGCGGTCAAGGCTGCGACCGACGGACTCGGCGCCGACGTCGTGCTCGAGATGTCCGGCGTCCCCTCGGCGATCCATCAAGCCTTCGGACTCGTGCGCGTTGGCGGCAGGGTTCAGATGCTCGGCATCCCCTCCAAACCGATCGATGTGAACTTTGCGACCGAGGTGATCTTCAAGGGAATCACCATCTACGGAGTCGTGGGGCGGAGGATGTACGACACCTGGATCCAGATGACGCGGTTCCTCCGCTCCGGGGAGTTCGATCCGACACCGGTCATCACGCACAGATTCCCGCTCGCCGATTTCGATGCGGCAATCGCCGCCATCAAATCCGGCCATGCCGGCAAGGTCGTCTTTGAGATCGCGGATTGACGCCCGTGTATCATCGTTCCGCAACCGCCGTTACGGGCTCGCCATTCCCGCGAAAGCTGGCAGCAAGCCTCGTCATTCCCGCGAAAGCGGGAATCCAACTGCTGCCGACAAACTTTCTGGCATCATCGCATCCAAAGATCGATAACATGGATTCCCGCTTTCGCGGGAATGACGACCGGCACATGGATTCCTGCCGTCGCGGGCACGACGATGCTGTTCGCTACCCACATCAGGTGATATAAAATGATCAACAAGAATTTCGTCTCCTCCCTCCAAGCGTCCATCCAGCAGCTCAAGGATGAGAAGGTCTACAAGCAGCTGAACTACCTGGAGTCTCCGCAGTCGGCACACGTGAAGATGGAAGGCCGCGGCGACGTCCTGATCCTGTCCTCCAACAACTACCTCGGCTTCTGCGACGAGCCCGATGTCGTCGACGCGGGCATCAGAGGACTTCAGAAATTCGGCGCCGGAACCGGCAGCGTCCGTTTCATCTGCGGCACATTCACCGTCCATCGCGAGCTCGAGAGCGCACTCGCCAAACTGGTCGGAACCGAGGCGTCGCTCACCTACGTCTCTGCATGGAATGCCAACGAGGGACTGACGGCGTCCATCGCGCAGGAAGGCGACTTCGTAATCTCGGACGCTCTCAACCATGCGTCGATCATCGACTCGATGCGGCTCGCCAAGTCGATCACCAAGTGCACTACCGGCGTCTATGCCCACTCCGACATGGACGACCTGCGCACCAAGCTTCGCGGCGCGAAATCAGCCCGCCGGCGCATCATCTGGACCGACGGAGTCTTCTCGATGGAAGGCAGCGTCGCAAAGCTGCCCGAGATACTCGACATCGCGCGCGAGCACGATGCGATAGTCGTCATGGATGATTCGCACGCGACCGGCGTACTCGGCAAGACGGGACGCGGCACCGCCGAGCATTTCGGCGTGCTCGGCGAAGTGGACATCATCACCTCGACGCTCGGAAAGGCGCTGGGCGGCGCTGCCGGTGGCTTCGTGGCGGGCGCCACGGCGCTGTGCGACACGTTGACCCAACGGTCGCGCCCACAGCTGTTCTCCAACGCGTTACCGCCCACAGTGGCCTCCAGCGCGCTCGCATCGGTGAACTTCCTGACCAGTCATCCTGACCGAGTGAAGCGGCTCCGGGATAACGCGAGCTACTTCCGCGGAGCGATCCAGGAAGCGGGGTTCAAGCCGCTCGCAGGAGAGACGCCAATTGTGCCGATAATCGTTGGAGAGACGTCCGCGGCCATACGCATGAGTGACATGTTGCTGGCCCAAGGCGTCTTTGTCACAGGCTTTGGCTTTCCGGTCGTGCCGCAGGGCGAGGCGCGGGTGCGCTGTCAGATAAGCGCCTCGCACTCCCGGGACGATCTGGATCGCGCCGTTGCTGCCATCACGTCAGTGGGGAGGCAGCTGCGGATCATCTCATAATGTAGGAGACTTCATGGGCCGCACTCGCCGTCGTTTGCTCGCCGCTATTCCTCTACTTCTCTGCCTCGCGGCCACGATGGCTCATGCGCAGCAGGAGCAGCTGTTCCGGAACTCATGGTTCTGGGGGTTGCACGCCGGAACCACGGCGATCGGAACTCCCGCCCACTCGACCACGCAGGCCGGCACAGTGGGCGCTGAGTGGATGATCACGCGGACCGACGGCGGCCTGTATGTGTCGTACGACCAGGCGAGTTTTTCCCGCACGGCCGGCATCGCTGATCCGAGTGCGTCCAATGGAACACGGCCGGTCGCGCTTCACGACCTCCGGACCGTATCGATCGGCGGCGTCGCGTTCCCGTGGCACTCCGGACATTTCCGTCCGTACGCAGGACTCGGTTACGCGCTGAGCCTCATCGGGAGCGCCGACATTCAGCCGGACTCGCTCAACACTCCGGTTCCATCGGGATTGGGCTCGACGGTCGACGACGCTCGCAGCCGCAGCTCCGTGTTCGCTCTCGCTGGCGCGCAGTGGCAGATAAGCCGCACAGCGATTTTTGCTCAGGCGTCTTTCATACCGTCCAGCAGCCAGTTCCTCGTTACCAAGCCGATCACGAGCATAACTGCCGGCGTCCGCTACAACTTCGGGACGTCGATAGCAGGGCAGTAACAGGGCGGGTCGTCATTCCCGCTTTCGCGGGGATGACGACCCGTGGAGTTCCTGCATTCATGGAAACGACGATTTGCATTACCTCCCCTGACGCCTTCCGGATACGTATTCGTTACCGCTAACGAACCAGCGGAGCGGCCAGTCTGCCGCGTGTCGGATTCCGATGCGCGGCGTTACTGTAACCGCGGAATCCGGATAGGATGCGTACTCGCGAACCACGAGCGAGCCGCGCTGCAGCGATTGCCGGTTCATCGCGCCGGTAATTCCCATCGCAAGACATAGCTTGCCCGGCCCGTTGGTAAGGTCGCGGTCGCGATGGGCGTGCGGCCGCCGTTGGCGCATCAGCGGCATTCCTTCGACTGGCTCGACCGCTCGAACAAGCACCGCGCTTGGAAGTCCGGCCGCGCGCGTAACCGCATTGACGCACCAGTACATGCCATAGATGAAATACACGTACGCGATGCCGGCGCGGTCGTACAAGGGCGCAGTCCGCGCGGTCAGGCCAGCGGCTGCGTGACATGCGGCATCGTGCTCACCGACGTACGCTTCGGTCTCGACGATCATCCCGCTCGTCGCTCCCTCGGGAGTGTTGCACTGCAGCAACTTTCCGAGCATGTCGCGGGCTACGATCTCGGTGTCGCGCTCGTAGAAAGTCGCGGGGATGATGCGTCCTGGCTTCACGTCACTTCACGGTGTTCATCATGAGTTGCATGATGCCGAAGAGGGAATCCATGGACGAGTAGACGAACATGGATTCCCTCTCTGGCGACGACAACGACTTCTCCCGCGCAGCAGCTACTTTCTGCCGGCGGTCTTCTTTCGGGCTGACTTCGCCGCGGCCTTTGCGACTGGCTTGGCCGGAGGGGTAGCCTTCGGCGCGCGGGTGACGCCCTTCTTCGCCGTACTCTTGCGTCCACGCGCGGGCTTTGCCGGTGCCGCTGGCGTCGCAACCGCAACTGCGTCATCCGCAGGAGCTACCACGACAGGCGCTGCGACAGATGATACCGCCGGCGTGTCGTAATCCACGACGCCGACTGACAGAAGATCGATTGGAACGGCAGCTGCCTTCGGACCGGGATGGCGGCCCCGTCCGCCGACGCCGCGCGGACCCATCCCACGCGGAGCGGGCGGCGCATTCGCGGGAGGCTTGGGCGCGTTGGCAATCGCAGCTGCGCCGAGCTGATCCACAATGGGAGCAGCAACAACGGCCGGACGCACTTCGTAGTCATCGCCGCGACGTCGCAGATCGATGATGTCGGAGTCGTGAGCGTCCTTGAGGATGCGCGTGAAGTTGCGCTCGCTCAGGCTCTCGCTGTCGCGGCCGAGCAGCTCGCGCGCAACCCGGCGAACGTCGCTGGCGCGCGTGTTACCGCCGTGCGTCGCGATGTATTCCACGGCGCGGCGCATCAGATCGAATGCTTCGTCGCGCGTGAGCCGTGTGCCGGATACACCGATCCCGTCCTCGCTCACCGCAACCGTTGGCTGGGCAGCGACTCGCGGAGTGGCGACCTGCGGCGTGGCGATTGGCTCTGCAATCGCTTCAGGCGCGCGTTCAGTTGCGGCCGGTGCGGCGTGCGCGGCAAACGACAACTCCGACTGCGCCGGCGCTGCCGGTGCTTCGACGATAGCGTGCTCTGCTGTGGCCGTGCTCTCCGGATGCTCGCCGCGCGGACGACGCTCTTCACGATCGCGACCACGTCCCCCGCGGCCGCGACGGCTGCGCGGCTCGCGTGCAGGCGCTGCGACCCCCGGTGCTGCTGCAGTTGGAGCAGCGGTCGAGCCCTCGGCGGGCGTTTCGGTGGCGGCTCCGGTTTTCGGCAGATCGACCTCGAGCTGGCCGTTGTCCATCTTGTGCGAGGCCAGAATCCCGCGGTGCGCGGCTTCCTGCACGAAGCGGGTGAACTTGGACATGCCGAGGTTCTTCTCGTCGAACGAGCTGTCGATCTGCTGCATCACCTGCTTGAGGCGATCGGCGCGCATCACGTCGCCGTTGCGCTTCATGCGCTGGACCGCTTCGCCGGCGAGCTGGTAAGGATCCCACTTGGCGACTTCTTCTTCGCGTGTGTTCACCAGGCCGGCGAGCGCGTTGTAGCTGTAGTACTCGTCGCAATTCTGAACCAGAAGGTCACTGGATGATTCACGAATGCCGACGCCGATGACGTACTTGCCGTATTCCTTGAGCTTGATGACAAGGCTCGAGAAATCGCTGTCGCCGCTGAGAAGAATGAACGTGCCGATCTCGGGTCGCGTGAACACGAGCTCGAGGGCATCGATCGCGAGTCTGATATCGGTGGCGTTCTTTTTGGAGGAGCCGTAGGCCGGCGCGAAGATCAGATCGATCGAGGATTCGGAGAGCGGGACGATGTACTGCGGGTATCGTCGCCAGTCGGCGTAGGCGCGCTGGACCGATACCTTTCCCTTGACGATGTCCGATGAGAGGAGGCTGCGTAGCTCGGCGTTCAGATCCGAGCGAATTCCCATCGTGACGTTGTCGAAATCGATGAGGAGAGCAGCATTTGGAGCGTGGAAGGCGCCTCCGGAAGCGGAGAGCGTGGCGGCCTGTGGGCCGCGATGCACCGGCGCTACCGGGCCGCGAGCTGCGACCGGGGGCCGGATGTGACGAGGTGGCATACGTTCGGTTTTGAGTTTTCACTGCGCGCGACTTCAGGTGCCGGTGCCGGGGCTTTAGCCGTGGCAGCGGATCCTCGAAGTCGCGCAATCCCCTGTAATTTACAAGGACATGCCCCCGAAGCAACTGCACTACCGTACGCGACTGTTCCTGATCCTGTCACTTTTCGCGCTGGTGCCAGCGGCCTTGCTGACGGTTTTGTGGGGCGTCACGCTCGGCAGCGCGCTCCCAATCGTGACCGGTCGCGCAGGCTGGGACAGCGTGGCAGCGACAGGCCGGCGCGCGATCGCGGCGGCTGAAACGGCCCCGCTCAACCGAAAACAGCGCGCCGCGTTCAGCGAGCACGAACGGGAATTGGGTGCCTCGCTGGAGCAGGCCGAGCGCTTCAATTACCTGGTTCGGCGCGGCGCGGAAGTGGTGGTGGTGTCATCGATCATCGTTCTCGCGGCGATCGGATTCGGCGCTTCGCGCGTTGCCGGACATCTCAGCAGACAGTTGAGCAGGCCGATCGACGAGCTGGTGGAATGGACCGAGCTCATAAGGCGGGGCGAGCAATTGCCGTCAGCGCCGCGAAAGCGTGGCGCACCCGAATTCGAGATACTTCGCCAGAGACTCAAGATGGCCGCCATAGCACTCGATCTCGGCCGTCAGCGCGCGGTCGAGGCGGAGCGCCTCCGCGCATTTCGCGAGAGCGCGCGTCAGGTTGCCCACGAGCTCAAGAATCCGCTGACACCCATTCGCTTCGCGATCGATCGTCTGCGTCGCGGTGCACCGCCAGAGCTCGCTGAAACGGTGGAAGTTCTCGCGATTGAAACTGAGCGACTCGAACGTACCGCGCGCAGCTTCGCACAGTTCGGACGCCTGCCGGAAGGGCCGCCATCGCAGATAGACATCGGCGAGCTGGTGCGATACGCGGCGACCACTACGGTTCCACCCACCATGACACTGGACCTGACCGTCGCGGAGGGACTTCCAATGATACTGGGGTATCACGACGCGCTCGCCGGCGCGGTATCCAACGTGCTGCTCAACGCAGTCGATGCGTGCGAGGGCAAGGGCAAACTGACCGTTCGGGTGTCCGAATCGTCTCTGCAGGGCAAGCGAGCAGTCAATATTCAGATCGAGGACAACGGCCCCGGAATCGGCGCGCAGCAATTGAAACGCATCTGGGAGCCTTACGTGACTAATAAGGCAGGTGGTACCGGACTTGGACTGGCGATTGCACGTCAGGCCGTGTGGGCGCACGACGGGTCGGTATCGGCACACAGCGACATTGGAACGGGCACCAGGATCGAGTTCACCCTTCCGATCGATGCCTTGATGACGGAGACTTGATCATGGACAAGGATGTATTTGCAGCACTCATCGGTGGCATCTGCTTCGTGTCGGTGACTACCGTGCTGCCGGTGTGTGTCATGTACCTGCGTCGCGGTAATCGCACAAAGGAACAACAGGCACAATTGCCAGCCGCTGATATCGTTGCGCGGCTGGAGCGAATCGAGACGGGAATGGAGTCGATGTCGGCGGAAATCGAGCGCATAGGCGAGGGACAGCGCTTCACCACCAGACTGTTGAACGAGCGCGATCCGCGCATGCTCGAGAACGTGGACGCTGCAACACGGAGAATTTGAAATGGGTCCAGACATAATAGTACCCGTCAGCGGAATGCTGATGATACTCGGCATCGTGCTGGGGATACCACTAGTGCGTAGTTACACGAGACGCGTGGAATCGCGACCGGCACGCGATGCGCTTCCGACGGGCGAGCTGTTCACGCGCCTGGACAGAATCGAGCAGTCCATCGAAGCAATGGCAACAGAGGTCGAACGCATCGCCGAAGGCCAGCGGTTCACCACCAAGCTGCTTTCCGAGGTCCGTGCGAGTGCGCCCGCCGCGCTGGCCGCGCCTGCGCCAGGTACGGCCGCGCCGGCGATGCAGCCGGACGGAACCGTCCTGTCCGAAGCTGCACGACGGTCCTGACACAGCGTGCAGCGCGTACTGATCGTTGACGACGAGCCGAACATTCGCCGGATGGTCGGCGCGCTTCTCTCCGCTGAAGGATACGAGGTGCGCGAAGCCGCGGACGGTGCTGCCGGAGTAAGAGCGGTCGAGGAGGAGGAGCCGGATGTCGCCTTGATAGATCTCATGATGCCCGGCGGAATGGATGGCATCGCCACCCTTGCAAAGATTCGCGAGCGCTGGTCCGATCTGCCGGTGATCATGATGAGCGGCCGCGCATCGCTGAGCGACGCAGTGCGCGCAACCAAGGTCGGCGCGGTGAACTTCCTGGAGAAACCGCTCGCACCCGAGACCGTTCTCCTCGCACTCGGCTCCGCACTCGAGCTGCGACAGGCTCGGCGCGCGGCACGCGTGCTCCGCGCCGAGCTCGGCCGCACAGGCGAAATGGTGGGATCGAGCAGCGCAATGGTCCGTGTTCGGGAGCTGACGGCACGCGTCGCACTCAGTGATGCGCGCGTTCTGATCAGCGGTGAGTCCGGAACGGGCAAGGAGCTCGTCGCAGCCGCGATCCACGAGCACGGACCACGCCGCGATCGTCCGTTCGTGCGTGTGAACTGCGCCGCGATTCCTCGCGACCTCGTGGAGAGTGAGATGTTCGGCCACGAGAAGGGATCGTTCACCGGCGCCGCCGAGCGCCGCATCGGCAAGTTCGAGCTGGCCGACACGGGAACGTTGTTTCTCGACGAGATCGGTGACCTGAGCATGGAAGCACAGGCCAAGCTTCTGCGCGCCATCGAGGCGAAGGAGATTCAGCGCGTTGGCGGAAACAAGACCATCAAGGTCGACGTACGTATCATCGCAGCCACCAACCACGATCTCGCAAAGGCGGTGGTCGATGGTGAGTTTCGCGAGGATCTCTACTTTCGACTGAACGTCATCCCGATCCACCTGCCGCCGCTGCGCGAGCGAGGCAACGACGTGGTCGAGCTGATTCACCATTTTTCGGAGATCCAGCACCAGCGCACCGGCCGCCCCACGCTCACATGGTCGGCCGACGGCGAGGCGCGCATGCGATCGTACGCGTGGCCTGGCAATGTGCGTGAGCTGGCGAACATTGTGGAGCGCCTCGCGATCCTCAGCAATGACTCCCACATCAGGACCGGAGACATCGCCGCGGTGCTGCCCGTCCCGCGTGACACAAACGCCGCAGGCACCGCTGTCTCCGATGATCGCGGTCTGACGGATACGCTGGACGACATGGAGCGGCGCATGATCGCCGATGCACTGGCGTGGGCGTCAGGAAACGTTGCCGAAGCAGCACGCCGGCTGCAAACCGACCGCGCAAATCTGTATCGGCGCATGAAGCGGCTTGGCATGGCTGCGACGGTGCTGGCGCTCTGTTCGCTGTCGTTACTGGCCGCGCTGTCAACTTCACCCAGAACGCTTGCCGCCCAGGGCGTGCCTGCGCGTCCAGATACGACGATCAGCGATACCGCGACCGCGTACGATTATCCCAACAACGACGATCGCCCGTACGTCCATCTCGAGCCAAGCCTGTCGTCCGGGAAAACGTACAACCGGGTGGAAGGGTTGTCGGTTCTGCTGGGGCCCGCGCTCACGATTGAAACCCCAAAGTTCGCGCTGGACGGGACGGCGTATCTGATCGCGCGTACCGCGCGCGGCTTCAGCACTGCGGAGCCGGATGGCGGACACGATCTTCGGATCAGAACCCGCTTCGGTCCGGACAAATCGCTTGGACTCGAGGGTCGGCTGTACAGCGTCATATCACCTATCGAATCCTGGCAGCTGACGGAGCCGGAGGAGGGTCTCGCGGCGTTTCTCTTTCGACGCGACTACCGCGATTACTACGGCCGTCATGGCGGGAGTATCAGTACTTCGTGGACGTTCAGCCGAAAGGCCGCGTTCTCCGCCGGCTATGCCCTGGAACGCTGGTCCACGACCGACGAGGAGAATCCATTCTCACTGTTTCGTCCCACTGCACGGTGGCGGCAGAATCCGGCGGTGGACGAAGGTGTCTTTCATCTTCTGACTTTCAGCGGCACGTTCGATACACGCAACGACGAGCGAGAACCGAGTGGCGGATGGTACCTCACCGGTACGTTCGAGCACGGCTCGAGCCCATCGGCGATACTTGCGCCGCGGGTTCAGAATCCGGTTCCTTCCGGCGTTGCATCGCCCCCGCAACCGATCTCATACGGCCGGGTGTTCTTCGATCTGCGCCGTTACAACAGAGTCTCTCCCCGCACGCAGCTGGACGGGAGAATCGTCGCTGGCGGCTGGGTCAGCGGCGACGAGCTGCCACTGGAGCGAAAGCTCTCCGTGACAGGGCCGGGGGTTCTGCCCGGTTACGAATTCCGCGAGACGCTGGATGGACCGGACGTGATGCAGTGCACGGCGCGTGGCATAGTTGCTTCGGCCAATCCCGTAATGTGCGATCGGATCGTACTGGGTCAGCTCGAGCTGCGGACGCAGCTTGCCTCGCACCCGTTCGACATCTTCAACATACCGGCACTGCGTCTGCGCAGCGTCGGTTTTACAGCGAGCCCCGTCGGGGTGTTCTTCGTCGACGTCGGCCGCGGCTGGCGCACGACGACGCCATGGCCGTCGAGTTACAAGGCTGACGTCGGTGCAGGACTCGATCTTGGGCTGCTTGGCGCGTATGTCGCGAAAGCCGTGACCGACGGGGGCGAGCCACTCCGTTTCTTCGTACGCATACGACGCAGATTCTGATTGTGCGCTGGCTCGCGATCACCGTACTTGCGACGTGTGCCTTCGCCGGCGTCGGCACGGCGCAATCGGCGCGCGTCGACATCGTGCTTCCGGCGCGATCCGATCTCGCGACGCAACCGCCTGCAGTGCGAACGACCGGCGTTCTCGCAGCTGGCAGAACCGCCGAGCTGATAAGGAACGGCTTTCCGGCGCGCCTGCATTACAAGCTCGAACGCTGGGCGGCAGGGACGTTCGTGAATGACGTGAAGGCGACTGCCGAATGGGAGATGATCGCGCAGTACGATCCACTCGCCAAGACGTACAAGCTGATTCGCGCAACAACGAAAAATGCGGTAGTGGTGGGCGAATACACGGAGCTGAGTGACGCAGATGCAAAGCTGGCCGAGCCCTTCCCCGCTCCGATCTCGCCGCCGCGGCCGGGCGAGAAGAGTTACTACTCGCTGACCCTCAACGTCGAGGCGATGTCACTGGGCGACCTCGACGAAGTGCAGCGATGGCTGCGTGGTGAGCTGCGGCCAGCAGTACGGGGGCACCGCAACCCTGGAACCGTGGTGAGCTCCGGTGTGAGAACGCTCGTCGTCCGGATCCTGGGCGGCGAGCGCATCGTGTATCAGGCGAGCACGGGCGTGTTCAAGCCCTGAGGGCCCCGTTCGACACGGCGAGCGCGACGATGATGTCCATGACGTTCGTACCGGTCGGCCCGGTTCGCACGAGCGCACCGATCGATTTCCAGAATGTGTGAGTGTCGTTTGCCGCCAGCGTGGCGCGTGCGTCCCGCCCATGCGCGCGCGCCTTGGTGATCGAATCGCCGTCGGCGACGGCGCCGGCAGCGTCCGTCGGCCCATCGATCCCGTCCGTTCCCAGTGATACGACGGCCATGCCGGGAACGCCGTCCATTGCGATCGCAGCACCCAGCACGAGCTCCTGATTGCGTCCACCGACCCCGTTTCCACGGACGGTGACTGTCGTCTCGCCGGCATAGATCAAAGCAACCTTGCCGCCGACACGCATGCATTCATCGCGCGCCGCCTTGACGATCTCCATTCCTGCGAGATTCGCCTCGCCCGTGAGTGACGTCGTGACGATCCGTGCCGCATAGCCGAGCGCCTGCGCCTGTGCGCGTGCAGCCTCGGCGGCGGTGACGTTGCTGCCGATCACGTAACTCTCGGCGCGCCCGAGGCGCGGGTCGTCCGGCTTGGGCGATTCGTCGGTTCCCCCCTCCAGGTGAGAACGTATCGATGCGGGCAGCCGATCCCATACACCACGCGATCGGCACACCGCGATCGCATCGGCGACAGTCGTTGGATCCGCGACCGTCGGACCTGACGCGATGGTGGCGAGCGAGTCGCCAACGACGTCCGACAACACGAACGCAACGACGCGCGCCGGAAATGCTATCGCAGCGAGACGGCCGCCCTTGAGCTGGTCGAGGTGCTTTCGGACACAGTTCAACTCCTCGATCGTCGCGCCCGCGCGGAGCAGCAGCGTCGTGGCACTCGCGATGTCGTCGACGGACAGCCCCGGAGCCGGAAGTGTCGTCAACGCAGACGCGCCGCCGGAGACGAGGCACAGGAGCGTTTCATCCGCTCTCAACGACTCGGCGACTCCGAGAATCATTCGCGCGCCCTGGGCGCCGCGCTCGTTCGGTATTGGATGCCCACCGACCAGACAGGTCGTGCCGGCCACGTCGATTCTTACGGGATCAGGCGAGATGACCACGCCGCGGCGGACAGACTGGCCGAGGACGCTCAAAGCCGTTGAAGCCATCGCTCCAGCGGCCTTTCCAGTGGCGACGAGCGAGACATCGCCGACTATGCGGTGGCGGCCCAGCGCGCGTCGCACGAGATCGCCCGGGTCGACTGCTGCAATCCCTGCGAGCGCGCAGGTAACCGCGTCCCTGCGAATCGCCTCGCTCATGGATGCGTCAAGCGCTCGCGGCGCTTCTCCTCGCGACGTATGCGGCGGAATCGTAAACTTCCGGATTCACGACGTTCGGCGCGCGCTCGCCTTTCAGGTGCGCGACGGCGTTGGTGGCTGCCATCGTCGCCATTCTGTCACGTGTGTCCTGACTTCCGCTTGCGATGTGCGGGACCAGAATCGCATTCCGACACTCGGCGAGCCCGGCCACCATCAGCGGCTCGTTTTCAAAGACATCGAGCGCCGCACCCGCGATTGTACCGTCGCGCAGCGCTCTGACCAGCGCCGCCTCGTCCACCACCGGTCCACGAGAGACGTTTATCAGATAGGCGGTCTTCTTCATCATGCCCAGTTGGCGCTCGCTGATCATGTGGCGCGTTTCCGCTGTGAGCAGCGGATGCAGCGATACGAAATCACTCTCGCGCAGCAGCTCTTCGAGCGACGCCGAGCGTACGTGTCGCGACGGGTCCGCTGCGTCGGCTGCGATTGCGGCTGGGTTGTGAGGGTCGTAGGCAAGGATGTCCATGTCGAATCCGATTGCGCGTCGCGCTACGGCTGCGCCGATGCGTCCGTAGCCGATAATGCCGAGCACCTTGCGCTTGCCCGTGCCGCCTGGACTGACGTCGCCACCAAGGAACAGATTCGGCCCCCACAGCTTGTAGCGGCCGGCAACCATGTATTCGTGAGCCTCGACGATTCGACGCGCGATACCCAGTATCAGTGCCCACGTCAGGTCGGCAGTGGTATCCGTCAGCACACCCGGCGTATTCGACACCGGGATTCCAAGCTCGGTCGCGGCAACGACGTCGATGTTGTTGAATCCAACTGCGTAATTCGCGACGCCAAGCAATCGCGGATTTGCATTCAGCACGTCGCGCGTGATCGGCTCGGTGAGCAACGAAAGCAGCACGTCGGCGTTGCGTACGCCGGCGAGAAGCTCTGCCGGAGTGAGCCCCTTCTCCTCGTCAGACTGGCCCACCGTGACCGTGGCGCCCGCCTGACGCAGGATCGGAATTGCAACATCCGGGATCCTGCGAGTCATGAAAACGTTTCTTTCTTTCATCGTGCTACGGTTTGAGTGATGGAACCGATCAGCTGTACAGCTTTTCCTCATCAATGAAGCGTGCGAAGGCTTTCGGATCCCGGGAGGCCTGTCTGATTCTCTCGACACCTTCCTTCAACCGCTCGAGGCTGGTCGCGATGGAGAGACGCAGGAAGTGCTGGCCGTCCGCGCCGATCTTACCGAAGGAGTTGCGATCCATCGTCGCGACGCCGTAGCTGTACAGCAAGTACATCTGCAACATTGCCGATGGCGCAGTGCGAGCGCGTCGCCCGGCAGGGAGCGCCTCGTACGCGTCGATGATTCCGAGCTGCTCGCACAGTCCCGAAACGTTGGGGAAGACGTAGAACGCGCCCTTGGGGTTCTGGCATCGCAGTCCGGGCATTGCGTTCAGGGTGGGAACGATCCAGTCGCGACGTTCCTGAAACGCGGCGACCATCTTCGCAATTCCGGGCGCCGATTCCGGACTCGTCAACGCAACTCGGCCCGCTTCCTGAACGAATGGCGGAACGCACGAGACGGTGTTGATCGTCAGTTGCTTGAAGACCGCAGCTTCAGCGGCAGTCGGAAGAACGCAGTAGCCGAGTCGCCAACCCGTCATTGCGTATCCCTTGGAATGTCCGGAGGCGATGATGGTGCGATCTTCCATTCCCTCTTCCACGGCGATGCTGTGATGCGTCGCCCCGTCGAAGATGCACTGCTCGTAGATCTCATCCGAATACACGCGAACGTCGCGCGGCGCGCGCTCACGAATCACGCGCGCGATGGATTCCAGCTCATCCTTCGAGAGCACACCGCCAGTCGGGTTGGAAGGCGAGCACAGGAAGATGAGACGCGTGCGCGGCGTGATGAGTGCGGCGAGATCGTCCGCAGTGAACGTGAATCCCGACTCCTCGCGCAGATGCAGCGGTACCGGCGTTGCACCCGCGTACGTGATCCAGGATTCGTAGATCGGATAGCCCGGACTCGGATATATCACCTCGTCACCGGGGTTCACGTACGATTGAACGGCGAAGCTGATACCAGGCTTGCCTCCCGTCGTAACGACGACACGATCCGGCATCACGTGCAGGTCACGGGTTCCCAGCAGGTGACTGCAGATCGCCTCTCGCAGACCGATTATCCCTTGCGGATCGCAGTAATGCGAGTTGCCGCGTCTGATCTCGGCAATCGCCGCTTCGTTGATGTGAGGGGCACTGTCGAAATCAGGCTCACCAATGTTGAGCTTGACCACATCGATGCCGCGTCCAGCGACTTTGGCGATGTCAGCGCCTACGCTGAAGGCGTTCTCGGTGCCAAGCGTTGCAATCCGATCAGCGAAATGAGTCATTGCAATGTTTGCATGTATGCCGGGCGCGCCGGAGCGCGCTCGAAGGGGTGGATCACCATGGTCGATCAGCAACGCCCTCAGCTGGCAGCGAGCGTCGAGTCGATCGATCTCAGGTCATCGAGCGTTGCGCGTCCGTAGAAGATCTCGATGTACTTGGACTGCGCCGGCGTAAGACGACGCACCGCCCATGCCAACTGAACGAAATGCGGCTCGAACGGCGCGGAGAGTGGATGCATCCCGATCTCACTCGGCAGGTGATTCGCCTTGCGCGTGTTGCACGGGCTGCACGCCGTGACGACGTTGGTCCATACATTCAGCCCCCCACGCGATAACGGGATCAGATGATCGCGAGTGAGCGATTCGCGTCCCTTGAGTGCGGACTGCTTGCGGCCGCAGAACTGACAGGTGTAGCGATCGCGCGCGAAAAGGAACGTGTTCGTCACCTGGCGGCGGAACTTGCGCGGCACGTGGATGAAACGCGTGAGGCGGATCACAGCCGGGTGCGGAATCGAGAGGCGTTCGGATCGGATCAGCTTGTCCGCATCCGTCTCCACAATCTCCGCCTTCCCATCGAGCAGGAGTCGGAGCGCACGACGTACCGGAACCATCGTCAGAGGTTCGAACGAAGCGTTGAGAGCAAGACAGCCGGCGCTCATAATCTCCCTGTCGCGGTTAGCGACAACCCACGTTGCTGCACGGGGCGAGGACTGTACATCCTCGCCCCGCGCGAATTCATGGTCAGGCCGTAACTCTACTCTCCACGCGAGTGAGCCAGCCGTACCTGTCGGGCATCTTGCCAGTCGCAATGCCCATGTAAACTTCCTGAATCGCGAGCGTTATCGGACCTGGTTTGCCAGTCCCGACCTCCTGCTTGTCCACCGACCTGATCGGCGTCAGCTCTGCCGCTGTACCGCTGAAGAACGCTTCATCCGCGATGTACAGCATCTCGCGCGGAATGCTCTGCTCCGAGACCGCGTAGCCCAGATCCTTTGCAATCCGGATCACGCAGTCGCGCGTGATTCCGTTCAGGATCGACGACGAGATCGTCGACGTGTAGAGCGTCCCGTCGCGCACGATGAAGAGATTCTCTCCACTGCCCTCGGCCACGAACCCAAAGGAGTCGAGCATGATTCCTTCGACATAGCCGTTGCCGCGTGCTTCTATCTTGGACAGCTGCGAGTTGAGATAGTTGCCGCCTGCCTTCGCGAGCGTCGGCATCGTGTCCGGTGCCGGACGACGCCAGCTCGACACGCACACGTCCACGCCAGCTTCCAGCGCTTCGTGACCGAGATACCGTCCCCAGATCCATGGGATGACGAACGTCTCGACCGGTGCCTTGAACGGCAGGACACCCATCTCCTCGCCGGTACGCAATGCCACCGGACGGAGGTAACAGGCCGCGAGTTCGTTCTCCGACACGACATCACTGCACGCGGCCATCAGGTCGGCGAGCGAATGCTGCATCGGCATGCGATATATACGGCAGGAATCGAGGAACCGGCGCATGTGATCCTGCAGCCGGAAGATCGCGGGTCCGTCGGGGGTGTCGTAGCAGCGGATCCCCTCGAATACCGAGGAGCCGTAATGGACGACATGGCTCATGACGTGAATCGTCGCGTCCTGCCAGTCGACGAAGGTCCCGTCTCGCCAGATTTTGTGCGTGCTCATGACCTAAACTAAGGGATTGGAGCGCTTCGCCGCGAGGGGTTCGCCGGCCAGTTGCTCGCTCCGCCAGGTGTGGAGAGCATGTCCGGAGGCGGTGACTCGCCCGTGAAGTGCGCCCGGCTGCATCATCAGCTCTCCCTGTTCGACCAGATGACGACCAGCGACCACTACCAGATACGCCCGGCTCCCACCCAGCGCAAAGACGAGCGCGGCCTCCGGATCTCGACCCGGATTGGCGCGGGACGTATCGAGCCGAAATGCGGCCAGATCGGCACTCTTGCCTGGCTCGAGCGAGCCGGTCACGCGAGCGTTTCCGAGCGCCCGGGCCCCGCCGATGGTCGCAAGAGCGACGGCCTGTGCCGCCCCGAGCGCCCGCGGCGACCGGGCCCGGAGGTTCGCCGAAAGCACCGCCATCCGCGCCTCGTCCAGGATGTCCATCCGATTGTTGCTGGCCACCGAATCCGATCCCAGCCCGACATCTATTCCCGCCGCCAGGAAGGCATCCAGCGGCGCAATGCCGTGTCCAAATTTCGCATTGGACGTCGGACAGTGTGCGATACATGCTTGGTGTCGAACAAGTGTTCGAACATCGGTCAAATCCGCATTCACGGCGTGAATCACCAGCGAGCCCGGCGGAAGCGCATCCAGATCGGCCAGAAGTGCGATGGGCGACCGCGCGCGTGGCTGCACCGGGATTCCGCGCCTCGCATGCCACTTCGCGAAGATCCCCGATCCTCGACACACCAGTGACTGCTCCGCATCGCTTTCAGCGATGTGCATCGCGATGGGAAGCGAGTTCGCAACCGCATATCGCGCGACGGCGCGGTAGAGATCGTCCGACACGGTGTACGGCGCGTGCGGCGAGACGCCGACACGCACGAGATCTGTCTCGTCCGCGCGCAGCGCGGTCACGCGCCGATCGAGATCTGCCATCGCTGCGTTGCACGTTCCGGGGTCGGGCCCGAAGACTTCCTGGTACATGATCCCACGCACACCGCACTCGCGCATCGCGCGCGCGGGGACACCGCTCGCGCTCGTATCCGCAAACGTCGTCACTCCGTGCTCGACGCCTTCGAGTACGCCGAGGCGCGCGGAGTCCAGCAGCGCGTCATCGTCGAGCACCGCGGCGCGCGATCGGCGCAGCGTGTCGATCCAATCCTCGAACGCGAGATCTTCGAGAAAGCCCCGCATCGCTGTCAGCTCGAGATGCGTGTGAGCGTTGACCAGGCCCGGAAGCAATACCGAATCGCCGAGCTCGATGTCATCGCCCGACGGCGCGTCGCCGATTTTCCCGACGAACCGAATGACGCCATCCTCGCACGCCACAACACCGTCTTCGATCGGCGACGAAGTTACGGGGAGAACCCAGTGTGCACGATAACGAATCAACAGCGCACCTTCAGCGGTGATGCATCGTGTCGCGCATCTGGCGCGGAACTGGACGCGGTGGCATGCGGACAGGCGCGACCGGGCGCTGCGCCGATGAGTACGGCACGACAGGTCGCGGCGTTCCCGCGGGTGCAACACCCGTGTACGGCACCGGCGGAGCCCGCGTTGCTGGAGCCTGAGCGCCCGGTAGCGGCGCGCCGGCGGACGGTGTCCCCGGAGGCGGTAGCGTGTACGGTGAGCATTCGTTGACTGGCTCGGTACCTGGCAAGTAGAACTCGGTAACGGCCGAGTCCCCGCAATACGGCGTCCACAGGAATCCCGTGTGCGGATCGATCTCGCGTGTGGTTATGTCTGCCGGCATGGGCCAGTCGGGGGGCGTCGGTTTGCGACTGTAGACTTCGGTCATGAACGACGTCCATGCCGGCGCGGCGAGGATGCCACCCTGAGCGTTGGACTTGATCGTTTGTGGATGATCGAACCCCATCCACACTCCTGCAACGAGGTCCGCCGTATAACCGATGAACCACACGTTGGTGCCGTCGTTGGTGGTGCCGGTCTTGCCGCCTGCAGGAATGTGAAAGCCTGCGTCCCACACGGAGCCGTACGCGGTACCGCGCTGCACGACATCCTTCATCATGCTCACCATGAGCCACGCTTCCTCGGGCGACATCACCTGAGTGCGCGGTGCAGTCGGCTGCCATATCACCTGATGATGCGAGTTCTCGACGCGTAAAATCCCGGTCGGCTGAGCGCGTACGCCGAGTGTTGCGAACGCTGTGTATGCACCGATCAGTTGAAGCGGAATTACATCCGCCGAGCCGATGTATATGGACGGATACGGCGGGATTGGCGTCGTGATGCCAAAATTCCGTGCTTCGTTGATTACAGTCTGCGGTCCGAGCTCCATGCCGGTCTTTACGGCGATGATGTTGCGGGATTGATACAACCCGCGCCGCATCGTCATCGGACCCTCGAACTTGAGATCGTAGTTCTGGGGCTCCCACGTCGTTCCATCCGCCTGCGGCACGGACACGGGCGAATCGTCTATGATGTACGACGCTGGTTTCCCGGCCTGGATGGCAGCGGCGTAGACGATCGGCTTGAAGGTCGAGCCGGGTTGCCGCAACGCCTGCGTGGCGCGATTGAATTTGGAGTCGTAGAAGTCGCGTCCGCCAACCATCGCCCGCACACCGCCGGTACGTGGATCCAGCGCGACGAACGCACCTTGCAGATACGGTGAAACGCCGGTCCCCGATTCTCCCGTGGACAGCTTCGCGATGTACGACTCGTATGTCGGATGCTTGTACGTACCGAACTTCCCGCCCTCGACTGCGCGAAGCTGCCGCTCCAGCGCGCGCTCGGCGGCCGTCTGCATGTCGAGATCGAGCGTCGTGTAGACGTTGAGACCCTGAGTGTACAACTGGCTGCCGAACTGCTGGTCCAGCTGCTGCCGAACCCATTCGACGAAGTACGGCGCCGTCTCGCCCGACTCGACCTTGGTCGCGAGGCGTAGCGGATAGGCCTTGGCAAGACTTGCATCCGCATCGGAGATGGCGCCGTTCTCGCGCATCAGCTCGATGATCGTGTTGCGTCGCTGAATCGCGCGATCGGGATAGCGCCGCGGGTTGTAGCGTTCCGGCGCCTTGGGCAGAGCGGCCAGCGTTGCGGCTTCGGCGATGTTCAGATCGCGCACCGATTTGCCGAAGTAACGCTGCGACGCAGTCTCGACTCCGTACGCACCGTTGCCGAGGTTGATCTGGTTGAGATACAGCTCGAGAATCTTCTGCTTGCTGTACTTGGATTCGATCTCGCGTGCGACCTTTGCTTCCTTGATCTTGCGGATGATCGTCTTGTCACGCGAGATGCGCTCGGGAAAGATGTTCCGCGCGAGCTGCATCGTGATCGTCGAGAAGCCCTGCGCGTAGCGGCCGCTCCGAACGTTGTTGACGAGCGCTCCCACGGCGCGATACCAGTCGATCCCGGAATGTTCGTAGAAGCGCTTGTCTTCGGTGACGACGAAGGCGTCCTGCACGATCTTGGGAATGTCGCTCAGCTTCACCAGCGTGCGGCGCTCGGTGCCGAGCTCCGCGATGAAACGCCCATCGACTGCGTACAGCTTGGACGTCTGCTTGGGTGTGTATTGTTCCAGCGCCTGGATCGATGGACAGCGATCGCCCTGACAGACGAGCAACCAGGCGCTGTAAACGAGACCGACGCCAAACGTCACCAGCAGGATCGTGGTGACGAGGAGAATTCGAAAAGCAGTGGGGTGGCGCTTCCAGATCGGAAGCGTCCGGGACTTCGTGGTTCGACCAGCCATGGGATGAATTTAAGGCGCGGAGCTGACCTCGCCGGCGCGACTACGGACATCGAGCACAGGCGACCTGCATCCGTGAGACGGACGCTGGCGCGGCACGGCTGACTGCCTGAGACACGGCACAAACAAGGGGACCGACTGTCTATATTACCCGCGATGTCTGAATCCGATTTTCTGGGCGAGCTGGCATGGCGTGGCATGCTGCAACAGCACACTGACGGCGCTGGCAGGATGCTGGCGGCCGGCACCGTCTCCGGCTATGCCGGCTTCGACCCGACCGCTCCATCGCTGCACGTGGGCAGCCTCGTTCCGATAATGGGACTGGTCCACCTGCAGCGTCAGGGGCACCGTCCGTACGCGCTGGTAGGCGGCGGGACCGGCATGATCGGAGATCCAAGTGGCAAGACCACCGAGCGTACGCTTCAATCCATCGATCAGGTGATGGCCAACGCGGAGTCGATCGGGGTGCAGCTCTCGCGCTTCCTCGATTTCTCCGGCCCGCGTGCCGCTGTCCTTCGCAACAACGCGGACTGGCTGCTCGGCATGGGCGCGGTCGAGTTCATGCGCGACGTCGGCAAGCATCTCACGGTCAACTACATGATCGCGAAGGATTCGGTGAAGTCACGCATGGACGCGGGGATTTCGTACACTGAATTCTCCTACATGCTGTTGCAGGCGTACGACTTCGTAGCGCTGCGCCGTCGCGACGGAGTCACGCTCCAGGTGGGCGGAAGCGACCAGTGGGGCAACATGACCGCCGGAGTCGAGCTGATTCGCCGCATGGACGGCGCCGAAGCGCATGCGGTTACGTTCCCGCTGCTCACCACGGCGGCGGGCGCGAAGTTCGGAAAGACCGAGGCGGGCGCGGTATGGCTGGATGCGGATCGCACGTCGCCGTATCAATTCTTCCAGTTCTGGATCAACACGGACGACCGCGACGTCGGCAGGTACCTGCGATTGATGACGCTGCTGGACCGCGAAGTGATCGAGAGCCTCGAGTCCGACGTGATCGAGCATCCAGAGCGTCGCGGGGCACAGACTGCGCTCGCTCGTGAGATAACGGCGCGAGTGCACGGCCATGAAGCCGCATTGATCGCAGGTGAAGTATCGCGCGTACTGTTCGGCCGCGGCGAGGTGTCCGGGCTTGCACCAGCGGTGCTCGCAGCCCTTGCGAAGGAAGTTCCCGGCGCGACCGTCTCGCGCGACGAGCAGTTGTCTCTTACCGATCTCTTCGTTCGCGCAGGACTCGTGAAATCAAAAGGTGAGGCAAGGCGCGTGGCTGACCAGGGTGGTGCATACGTGAATGGCGAGCGTGCCGCGAGCGGATTGATGCTGAGCGAAATCGTCCCGCTCGCGGGATCGTACATACTGCTGCGCAAGGGTGCGCGCGACTACGCGATGATTCAGGTCGCTGGATAGCGATCTCGATTGCAGTTGAGCTGACAGGCACGGATGCATCCGTGCCCGACCGTCGCGTGCGATCGATTACGCCTGCGACGAGGATGACGAACGCGCGGCGGGATTACCAGATCCAACATATTCGGAATTCTCTGGATCACGGTACGGGCAGGCCGCCGTGCCTGCCGCTGGAATGCGCTTGAGCTCGATATGTCGAATGGATCTTCGCACTACATCGGCGGCACATTCGGCTCCGCGCTCGAGCCCCACAATTCCTTGAGGCGCGCGTCCCGCCCGCATCCTGCACGATAAAGACCGTACTGAACCGGATTCCGATCCGCGAAATGCTGATGATATTCCTCGGCCTTCCAGAAAGTGGAAGCGGGCACGATCTTCGTCACCACGGGTGATTTGAACAACCCGGACTTGTCGAGCTGCTCCTTCGTCGCTTCAGCGGCTCTTCGCTGCGCGTCGTTGTGATAGAAGATCGCAGTGTGATATTCGTTGCCACGGTCGCAGAACTGACCGTCCGCCGTGACGGGATCGATGTTGTGCCAGTAGATGTACAGCAGACGGTCGTACGTCACCTTCGAAGGATCGTAATGCACTTCCACCGATTCGAGATGCCCTGTCGTTCCCGTGCTGACATCCTCGTACGTTGGATTGGCTCTGGTGCCGCCGGTGTACCCCACGGTCGTGGAGATGACGCCGGTCGTGTTGTCGAATGGCCGCTCCATGCTCCAGAAGCAACCGCCGGCGAACGTCGCCGTATCGACCTCCGCCACCTGCGAAGTCTGGGCGATCGACGAACGTGCCGACGCCTTTGCCGTGACGGAGCTGCCAGCGATTGCAGCGCCGATGCCGAGCGCGACAGCGAGTGGAAGGAACCGCGATGTTAGCATGTTGTAAGCCAGCCCATTGATGATGTTGCGTAAGTATATGTCCGCCCACACATCTTATACGCCGAGAGCGGTCCAGTGGTTCTGTGACGATTCTATGCTGGTAGCACTGGAGTAGCCCGACTCGGCGGCACGCCAGTCAGAGATGTAGCCCGGAAGCTTGGGAGATGCGACGCCGGGCATGAACGCGCCTGCAACGTCAGCGGCGGCCAGGGTCCCGCCCGTGCGCCTCAGAAATCTCACTCGAACGATCCCGACCGCGACGACACGACCTCGCACAAGGAATTGCTGGCGTATGTACAACGATTTTTCATCCCATCCGAGCGTCCGCGTGCGAAGCTCGAAGCGCTCGAACAACGGCAGCGATTCCCTGAACCGAATCGCCTCGGACGCGACTACGGTGTACCAGCCGCGACTCCTGAGCGCCTTCCAGATCCCGTTTCGAAGACTGGCATCGACCCGGCCCAGGTCCATCAACGTGAGATAGCGACCGTTGTTCATGTGGATGAGCACGTCGACGTCGGAGGGCCACACCATGAACGTCAGTGAAGTTTCCGCCAGCGGGTGCACGCGAGAACGACGTCGCGCCATGAAGAACACCCTGATCATTCGGAAGATGAGATTCATGGCGCGGATCTCCTCACGGGTTCAATCTCTGCGCTTGCGGAGCTGCTCGATCTGCCTTCGGTCCCGCTTGCTCGGCCTTCCCGCATCGTCTGCGCCAACCGCAATCTCCATACGGCGCTGCTCAATGAGCGCCTCACGCGTCGCGCGACTCTCAGGCAGCTCGTCGTAGAGCGTGGCCGCGACGGTCGCTGGTCCACGGCGATCGGATGTCGACCGTACGACGATTCGATGTTCGTACGGACCCAGCCTTACGCGCACCTCGTCACCGAACTTCAATGCCTTCGAGCGCTTGACTCGCTCACCGTTCAGATGAACCTTGCCGCCGTCGACCGCTTCAGCAGCGAGAGCTCGCGTCTTGAAGAAACGCGCTGCCCATAACCACTTGTCCAGCCGGACAGCATCGCTCGACTCACCATTCGGGGACTGCATGCTATTCAGCTCCTCCAGTGCGTCGCGGATCGAGCGCGTCTCGCAGCGCGTCGCCCAGCAGGTTGAAGCCGAGGACGGCGGCCCCGATTGCCAGGCCAGGCGCAAGTGATGTCCATGGCGCGTTCCGAAGTTGGTCCAGATCACGTCCGTCTGCAATCATACTTCCCCAACTCGCGGTCGGCGGCTGAATACCGAGACCCAGGAACGACAGCGCGGCCTCCGCCATTATCGCACCCGCTATGCCGAGCGTTGCGGCAATCACGACCGGTCCCACGACGTTCGGCAAGACGTGCAGCAACATGATACGCTCCCCGCGTGCGCCAAGCGCACGCGCAGCCTGCACGTATTCCAGATCCCGTACTACAAGAACCTGTCCACGCACCAGTCGAGCAATACCCGCCCAGCCAACCACGCCAATCGTAATGAACACGACACTCATCGACGGCTGGAAGGCAGCCGACATTGCGATCAGCAACAGCAGCGTCGGAAATGCCAGCGTCACATCGGCGAGCCGCATCACGATCTCGTCGATCCAGCCGCGATAATAACCGGCGAGCAATCCGAGCGTGATCCCCAGACTCACTGCGATCGCCTGCGAAACGAGCCCCACCGCGAGCGACACCCTGGCGCCGTAAACGAGCCGCGCCCAGACGTCGCGTCCCTGCACGTCGGTGCCGAGCCAGTGAACACGGGACGGCGGATCGAGCAGGTGGATCAGGTCTATCGCATTGGGATCCTTTCCGGCGACAATCGGCGCAAAGACCGCCATTACCACCATTACTGCAATGACGGTAACACCGATCCGCGTCCGCGTATCGGACATGAGCCTGCTGCCGGTGCTCACAAACTCGGGTCCCGGAGTTCCGGCGGGGTGCCCTCCGGCTGACGGCGCCAGCGGCGGTGGTGCCAGAAGTACTGCTCCGGAGCGCTCCGCACCCAACGCTCCAGTATCGCGGTGTAATTGGCGACTATCGCGTCGACGTCAGCCTCGCGATTGCCGGTACGAATGATCGGAACACGCTCGACGCTTACGCGATAGCGCCCGCTTGCCTGTCGCAGCGCCGTGACGAACAGCGTTGGCGTATCGTACTTCATCGCGAACACAGCGGCGCCACGAGGTGTCTTGGCGGGCCTGCCGAAGAACGGGACAAAAGTCGATGCGAGACCCATCACGCCCTGGTCCGACACGAACGCGACTGCTCTGCCCTCCCTCAACGACTTCGGCGTTCGGCGCGCCGCCTCGTAGTCACGAACAACCGTCATTCCCAGCGTCGCCCGTGTCTCGTTGATATACGCGTCGAAAAGCGGATTCGCCTGCGTACGCACGATGACGTCCATCGGAACGCCGCGCGCCGCCACGTACGCGCCAGCAAGCTCCCAGTTGCCGAGGTGGCCCGTTACGAGCACGGCGCCACCGCCGCGTGAGATCGCATCCTCAACCAACTCGAATCCCTCGACGGACTCGACCATGTCGAGCACACCCTTCTGGCCGATCGAAGGAAGCAACGCCGTCTCTATGGACGAGCGCCCGAGATGCGCGTAGGCCTTCAGCGCGAGGACATGCACTTCCCGTTCGGACAATTCCGGAAATGCCGCAGCGATCTGGCGCTCGACGACGTGTCTGCGTATACCGAGCGGCCGGTAGCCGATGGTTCCCAGCCTGGATCCAAACCCGCACGCGACATTCCAGGGAAGCGCGTGCAACGTACCAACCACGGTACGGAGAGCGTAGTATTCAGCGCGATGCGACGCGGTCGGCCGTGGTGCATCAGCCATTCGCGACGCACTCCCGGACGAATCGTGCGGTGTCGTGCGCCACGCGGTGCCAGTTCATGCGAGTCTCCACGGCCTCTCGGCCTGCCATCCCCATCTCACTTCGCCTGTCCGCGTCGCGCAACAGAACAGCGAGCGCATCGGCGATCGTTTGGGCGTTCGCCGGTTCGACGATGATCCCGCACTCGCCTTCGCGAACAAGCGAACGTACGCCGCCGGCGTCGCTCGTGACCACCGGCAGTGCGGTGGCCTGAGCTTCGATCAGCGAGATTCCATTCGCAGCGACACTTGCATCCGGGGCGGGGCGTGATGCGTCAAGGTAAATGGTCGACGTCGCGTATGCCTCGGGCAATTCGTCATCGCGCATCGGACCGGCGAAGCCGACGCGATCCATGACGTTCATGTCCGCCGCGAGATTACGTAATCGAGCTTCATCACTGCCCTCACCAACCAGAACGTAGCGCAGGTCCGGGAACTCGTCGCGGAGCAGCGCGATCGCCTCGATGCCCGCGTCCTGCCCTTTGTGCGGGACGAGGCGCGCGACGGTGAGCACGATCGGCGCGCGCCGTATTCCCCAGCGCTGCCGGAGCGTCCCGCTATCACGCCCGGGACCGAACAGCATCGGGTCGGTGCCGAGGCCGGGCGCCGCCACTGGCGGTGGCTGCGTGATCCCGATCTCCTGCATGAGCTCGCGCGTGAGAATCGCTACGTAGTCGGTCGTGGCAACGACGCCCGCCGCATCGCCGAGCAGCATCCGCACCGAGCGGCGCCCCAACCGTCCGGCTTGCACCATCTCTCGCGCGCGATTCAAGTCGCGTGCACTGACATGCATGATGTAGGGTATCCGCGCGCGTTTGTAAGCGCTCCGCACCACGCGTCCCGCAACGCCAATACCACCGCAGTGCAGAACCTGGACGCGTCCCTTGCAACGGCCCGCAAGCCAGCGCTGCCACCGCACGCGACTGATCAAGCCATCGGCGGCGTCATATCCGAAGGATTGCCTCTCGATCTTGTATTCTTCCGCGGCATCGTGGCTGGCCGACTCACGGGTTGCGACGGTCGAGACCGACATCGGCTCCGGATACTGCCGCGCGAGCGCAACGTGGCAACGCGCCGCGCCGCTCAATGCGGGAAGAAAGTCCCTTGTAACGAAAAGATGTTGCAACAGTGCTATCCAGTTACCGATGCAGCCGTCCACGCCTCGCCGGACAGGAGATTGGCGATGCGCTGATCGTACGTGTGGTTCCTGCGAACGAATTGCTCTCCTTCGCGCCTGATCCGCTCGCGGGCCGCAGGGTCGCGGAGATAGTGATCGAGCTTGGCGGCGCAGTCTCCGGCGTCGGTATACCACGCACAGTGCTTTCCGTCGATTAGAAATTGCGTGACGCCGGCGGTTCCGTGGCCCAGATAGAACGCGCCCGCGAGCATCACCATCCACGTCCGGTCGGAGGTGTAGCTGATCCCACCGGCAGCGCGCGACGGGTTGATGCCAAGCACGACCGCCGAGCTGGAGCACACCTGCGCGAATTCCTTCCCTTCGATGCTGCGCCCGTTCCAGTTGAGCTCGCCGCGCCAGCGCTCCCACCCCGGGCCGTAGACGCGGACGTCGTGATGTCTGGCCAGTTCAAGCAATAGCTCCGCGCGCGACGGGTCGTAGCCCGTTCCAATGAACGCCGCATCAGCTGCGTACCCTGGATCGGGCGCGACAGGCTTGATTCCGGAATCGCCAGCTGCTGGAAGAAATTTCGCGTTGGTGCCCAACGCGCGCCACTCAGCATCGAAGCCGGTGACGAAAAAAGTGCGAGCGAGTCGGGCGACAGCCAGGATGTGGCCGATGTCGGGCCGGTCGGTATCGCGAAACCACTGCGGATCGTGATACCACATCGCGTTCTGCGTATCGCCCAGCAACCGGCGAACGGTCTCCAGATCCAGTGCGAGACACTTGGACAGAAAGATGAAATCCGGTCTGAAATGCCGAGCGCGCGCACGAACCATGTGCTGGGTCATGCGCCACCCGATCGCCCGCTTGGTTCGCCGGTCGTCCACGATCAACGTCTCGTGCCCCGCTCGACGCAGTGCGCGCTCGGTCGCGGCCTCCATGCGCCACGGATTGGAGCTTCCGATGATCAGGACTCGCATTGCATGGCCCATAGTCGAACGTACTTTGCGCACACACTCGCGGCAGCGAGCGACGCCAGTACTGCCCCGCGCGCACCGTCGAGGAATCCCAGGCGAAAGATGAACATCGAGACGAAACGCGCCGGCGGCTTGAAGACGATTGCCGCGATCGAGCCACGCCTGCCGCGCCGCGATTGGTCTTCTGCCCACCAGCGACTGTAGCGCACGAACTTCTCGAAGTAGATGTCCTGCGACGCGTACGGGTAGTGCAGCAGCGCAGCGCCGAGTGTTGCAGGTTCCTCACTGGTGAGAACGTGTTCGTGCACGCGACTGTCGTTGTATCGCAATGCCGAGTCGAACAGCCTCACGGGGCGATCGGCTTCCCATCCGCCGTGCCGGATCTCGCGTCCTAGAAAGAAGTTCCGCCGAGGAACGCGATACGCGCCCGATTTTGGATGGGAGATCGCCTCGCGCACCGCCTGTGCAAGCTCGGCGGTACCTCGCTCGTCCGCATCGACCACAAGAACCCACCGGTTTCGCGCTCGTGCTATGGCGGCGTTGCGCAGCGCGCCGATCGTTGCGGCGTCCGGAGAAATGACAGTCGCACCCGCTTCGGTCGCGAGCTCGCCCGTCCCATCGCTCGATCCCTGATCGACAACCAGTATCTCGCTCGCCCAGCTCACCGATTCGATGCACGCCGTGATGTTCGCGGCTTCGTTCCGGGCAGCAATCACCACGGATACCGGCATACGTTCCGGTGTGTTTGGCACGTCAGCGCTTTCGCCTGGCTGTTACCGCCGCGGCGGCGTGCTCGAAGCCGTCCACCATCGCAGCTTCGCTCCCTTCGCGCGTGACGCGACCGCGTGCGGCAGCTCCCATGGCTTCACGCCGGCTGTCGCTCGTGAGGAGCTCCGCAGCAGCTGCGGCGGTCATGAAAGCGTCATCGCTTGGCACGAGCATGCCGGTAATGTCGTTGAGCACGTACTGTTCGGCAACGGAGCGCTCGGGTGCGAGGACCGGGATTCCGAGCGACATGAAATCCAGTATGCCGAACACTGCCGTATCGGAATCGGCAACGACCCAGCCCAGTCTCGCGCGTCGCATCACCTCGAGGTGATCGGCGCGATCACCGAGAAACGTCACGAGACCGAGTGCGCCGAGTGCCGCCGCCTGCATCTTGAGGTCATCGTCGTACGTCCCTCCGCCTCCTCCATCACCCACGATCGTGAGATGCAGTCCCGCGTGACGCGGTGCCAGCATCGCGACCGTGCGAATCGCAGCGGCCGCGCGACTGCGCGACGACGCGTCGTGCACGCACACGACGTTCACTTCATCGCCGAGAAGGTCGGTTGCATTTTGCGGAAGCGCCTCGGCGACACCCATTGGCGCGATCACCCTGCCGACGGCTCCGCGCGGCAGTGGCACCGCGGTCGCATCCTGCTCCGTCGCGAACAGATAGCACGTCGGCGCGATTCGCGCCGCGATTCGTCCTGTGCCGCGAATGTCGAGCGGGCGCCCTCCTGCCCGGATCCGCCGAATCACGCGCGCGCGGGAACCGACGCGATAGGCGATCGCCGCGATCAGATGCTCGTGATCGCTGTCCACCAGCACGACGTTGGATCCATGCTGTCGCGCGAGACGCGCTAGCCTGCGCGCGGCTCCGATCCATATCCCGCGGAGATCCATCGGCTCGACCTCCAGCAGCGACCGCTCGGGAGATGTTGCAGTCTCCGATATCACGCGCTCCACGGTGCTGTCACGCTCGACTGCAAACACGACTGCGTGCCCGCGGCGCGCGAGTCCGTGCGCGGCAGCCGCGAACGCTCGCGCAGTGCCGGACCACTCCCGACCCGCATGAAGAAACAGGTAATTCACATCAGCTGAAGGAAGGAACCGGCGTCACGTCCGGAACGACATCGACGCGGGTTGCGCTGCGGAACTGCATGTCGTACAACCGCGAGTAGGCGCCCTGTTGCGCACGCAGCTCGTCATGCGTACCGGATTCGATGATCCGCCCCTTGTCCAGCACGAGTATCTGCGTGGCGTGGCGAACGGTCGATAACCGATGCGCGATTACAAAGACCGTCCGGCCTTCCAGCAGCCGGTCTATCGCAGCCTGCACGAGTCGCTCCGACTCCGTGTCGAGCGCAGAGGTCGCTTCGTCCAGGATCAGGATGGGCGGATCCAGCAGAAGCGCACGTGCGATCGCGATGCGCTGACGCTGTCCGCCCGACAATCGCGTACCGCGCTCGCCAAGCATGGTAGAGTAACCCTCCGGGAGCGCGGTAATGAATGCGTGTGCATTCGCCGCTCGTGCAGCAGCCTCGATTTCGGCGTCGCTGTACCTGTTCGGCATTCCGTACGCGATGTTGTTGCGCACTGAATCGTGGAACAGAACCGTGTCCTGACTCACGATCCCGATCAGAGACCGCAGCGAACCGAGCGTCATGCTCTGCGTGTCCACCCCGTCGATCCTGATGCTCCCCGCCGTCGGCTCGTAGAACCTCGGTATCAGATCGACGAGCGTCGTCTTTCCGGCTCCGCTGGCACCGACGAGCGCAATCACGTCACCACGGGCGGCGGTGAACGATACATCCCGCAGCACCGGAGTCTCGCGCCTGCCCGACTCGCCCTCATAAGAGAACCCGACGTTGTCGAACCGAACGTCACGGTGAAAGCCGTCGACACGGATCGTACCGCGATCACGCTCCTGTTCCGAGGGAGTATCCAGAATGTCAAACAGCCGCTCTGCGGACGCGAGCGACGACTGCGCGGTCGCACGCACCGCCGTGAGCTGCTTGAGCGGCTGAAGCAGACGCAGCACGAATACCAGAAATGTTATTAGATCCGCGCCGGTCAGCGATCTGTCCACCAGCACCTGGTGCGCACCGACCCACAGCAGCGTCACCGCGATCAGCATCCCGATGACCTCGGTCACCGGCGGCGCCAGGAAGGAAAGTTTCGTTAGTCGAACAGTCGTTCGAGCGTAGGTATCACTCGCGTTCGTGAATCGGCGCTCCTCGAACTCCTCAGCGCCAAACGATTTGACAAGGCGAACGCCGGAGACAGTCTCCTGCAGCACGCTCGCCATCTCGCCGTGCTGATTTCCACGCCGGCGATTGCCGCGGCGCAACTTCTTCAGCAAGGGCTGCAGAACCAGGCTCAGGATCGGGACGATCACGAGCGCCATGAGCGTCAATCGCCACGAGATGTCGAACAGAAACGCGATGGTCGACACCACCAGCGCAGCCGCCTGGAGAGACTGCGTCACTATCTGCGTGAGGACCAGCCGCGTCTCGAACGTATCGTTCAGAACCCGCGAGATTATCTGGCCCGACTTGGTGCGCGTGAAGTACGTGAGCGGGAGCCGCGCGAGGTGCTTGTAGACCGAGTTCCGCAGATCGCGCGTTACATATTCCTGCAGCTCCGCGCCGAACCGGCCACTCACCCAGACGAGCACGTTCTTCGCGATCACCACGATCATCACGACGAAGATGACGTTCCTGAGCGAGCTCATCTTGTCGCCGCTCACCATCAATTGTCCGACGGTGGCGTGCAGAAGACTGGATACCCATCCTGCCTTTATGTCCAGCGCCGGACGGTCGAACAGCGTGTTGAGGAACGGAATGAGCAACGCAACAGAGAACGCATCCAGCAGTGCTGCGCCGATGTTGGTGCCGATGGCTCCGACCATCCGCCACGAGTGCGGTTTGAGGAACGGAAGCAGCCGTCGATATATGGAAATTCCAGCACCTCTTCCCTGTTCCGCCGCACGAATGTCAACCGGCGCGGCGGCCGGCTCTACAGTTGTCGCCACTAACGTCTGGGTGTGAGAAGAGCGAGCGGAAGAATCACCTCTTCCGGTGAAACGCCGCCATGCAGAAACGATCCGCGATAACGACTCTGATATTCGCGAAGCTTTGTCGGATACACGAAAAAGCAATCGTTGCGCGCGAGGAGAGTGTTCACATTATGGCCCCGGTGCGGAAGTTTCAATGTGTCCGGATTCGGGAAGAGCAACGCCTGATCGGCCGATTCCGCGCGGAGATCCTCGCCGAACTTGTACCGGAGGTTGGCGCTTGCATCGCGCTTCGCGAATACCGTCGCCGGCGTGTTGCAGTGGATCGAGCCATGATCGGTCGTCAACAGCACCGAGACCTTTCGAGCCGACGCCTCGCGCAGCAAGGCCAGCAGCGCCGACCGTTCGAACCACTGACGCGTGAGACGGCGCAGCGCAATCTCGTCACGCGCTACTTCATAAAGGATCTGCGACTCGCTACGACCGTGCGTCAGCAGATCGACAAAATTGAACACGAAAGCGCTCACACCCTCCGGCGCGATCGCCGTCCCCATGTGACGCGCGAGGTCGTCCGAACCGGCCGCTGTAGAGATCTTCTGGTACCGCACATGGGTTTCGCCACGCAGCTCCCGGAGATGCGCCTCCAGAAGCTCGCGCTCGTGCGCGTTGAGAGACTCATCGTCCTGCGCTCCCCACCACTCCGGGAAACGCGTCGCGATCTCGCCTGGAAACAGTCCGCTGAACAGGGAGTTCCGTGAGTACGGAGTCGCCGTTGGAAGCACGGCGTAATAGTGCGTCGTCTCGACTTCGAAGTACGGCGCAAGCAAGGGCTCCAGGACCCGCCACTGGTCCAGGCGCAGGCAGTCGACCACGATGAATACCGCCGCCTTCTCGCGTTCCAGAATCGGCGTCAGGAACTCGCCGACTATGTCGATCGAGAGCGCAGGACGCTCGCCATTCAGGTCCGCCAGCCACGCGGGATATGCCGTCTGCATGTAGTCGGCAAACTCGCGATGCATGTCGCTGTACAGGCCCTGGAGCGAATCGTAGAGCCCGCGCTCGTCGGCTTCGGCCAGATCCACGTCCCAACGCATGAGCTCGTCGTATCGCTCGATCCACCCGCGCCAGTCGAGATCCCGCGCGCGCTCCAGCTCGAGCGCGCGAAACCGCTCCACAAACGCACGCGCAATCGCCTGCGACCTGATCCGGGGCCCATCCAGAATCCGCGTGATGACGGATAGCACCTGTCGCGGATTCACAGGCTTGACGAGATAATCCCGGATGTTCGCGCCGATCGCCTCACGCAGCGTCGAATCCTCCTCGCTCTTGGTGACCATCACCACGGGAAGATTCGGCGCAATCTCGCGGACTTCGCGATACGCTTCCAGGCCACGCGTCCCCGGCATCTGCTCGTCCAACAGGAGCAGATCAAACGTTTCTCTGCGCAACAGCTCGACCGCGTCATCCGCGTTCGTCACGCATTCCACGTCGTATCCCTTGGAACGCAGGAAAATGCAGTGTGATTCGAGAAGGTCGCTCTCGTCATCCACCCACAGGACAGATTTTGCTCTCAAAGCCATGGCTTCATAAAGGTATCCGCCCCGCCGTTCGGACAAGTGTTCAATGTAGCCCCTCCTCCGTTATGTGCCTAGATTCCGCGCGTGACCGCCATCCCTGTCCAGCCCGCGGTGAGCCAGGTCGCCCCGCGCGCCCCGCTCCCACCCGCCCCTCTGTACTCGCTCGAGCCGGTTCTGTTCGCAATTCCGGCCCTGGCCGAATGTGCAGGATCGGCAACGCTTGGCGGGGATCGTGAAATGGCGCTGGCGGCACTCACTACCGCACGGTTGATGCTCGCGACGATTCCGCCGATTCTTCTGCTCGAAGCGGAGCGCGTAACGCGTGCCGAACGCGCACGAAGCTGGCTCTCGGCACTCACCATGCCTCAGCCGGCGCGGATGGCAATCCTGCGCTCGATCGACGCCAGTGTTTCAGGCGGCATGGATGCAGCAGCCAGCCTCCGCGAGCTGATGCAAGTTCTCACCGGACACCTCTCTCCAGCAGCGCTCACCGAGCTTGGCATGCTCGCTGAGAGGCTCCGTCTATATTACGAGCAAACCCCTTAGACTGACGCAGGATCCATGGCTGGACATAGTAAATGGAAGCAAATCAAGCACTACAAGGCCGCCACAGACGCGAAGCGCGGCGCGCATTTCACCAAGTTGATCCGTGAGATCACCATGGCCGCCAAACTCGGCGGCGGTGATCCAGCCGGCAATCCCCGGCTCCGGACGGCAATAGACACCGCGAAAGCGGCGTCCATGCCGAAGGAAAACATCGAGCGTGCCGTGAAGAAGGGCACCGGTGAGCTCGAGGGGGTGGAATATCAGGACGTCACGTACGAGGGCTACGGACCGGGCGGCGTTGCGATCATGATCTTCACCGTCACCGACAACCCCACCCGCACCGTGGCCGACGTTCGCCACAAGCTGTCGCATGGCGGTGGGAACCTCGGCGCTGCCAATTCCGTCTCCTTCATGTTCGATCGAAAGGGCCAGATCTACGTCGACGCAGCCAGGTACGACGAAGACGCGATGATGGAAAAGGCACTCGACGCAGGTGCAGAAGACTTCGCGCGCGAGGACGAACAGTACGTCATCACCACTCCGCCCAACTCGCTTCACGAAGTTCAGGGAGCGCTGGAGTCCGGTGGCGTCGAAGTCACGGAGTCGGAAGTGTCGTATCTCCCCAAAACGACGGTCCAGGTGTCCGGCAGTACCGCCACCTCACTGCTCAAGCTGCTCGAATCACTCGAAGACCTCGACGACGTCCAGCGAGTCGTCGCCAACTTCGAGATGGACGCCGACGAAATGGCCACGGCGTAGTGCTCGTGCTCGGCATCGACCCCGGTACCGCGGTTACGGGCTACGGGGTCGTGCGCGGCGAGCGTCTCGGCGCCGCTTCACTCATCGAATGCGGCGTCATCCGTACCAAGCCGCGCGAGCCGCTGCCGGTGCGCCTGCAGGAGATCTACGACGGTGTCAGCGAGCTCATCCGCACTCATCGGCCAGACACGCTCGCAGTGGAAGATGTCTTCTACGCACACAACGTTCGGACAACCATCGTGCTCGGCCATGCGCGCGGCGTCATATTGCTCGCCGGCCAGCAGGCGGGGATCGAGATCGTCGAGTATCCTCCGGCAGAGATCAAGAAGGCCGTCGTCGGAAACGGCGCCGCAACCAAGACACAGGTGCAGTTCATGCTTACACGCCTGCTGCGACTCAAGTCCGTGCCCACGCCATCCGATGCAGCGGATGGCGTTGCTGCAGCCCTGACGTGCGTCATGTCGTCGCGCGCTCCGGCAATCGCTGCTCGCGCACGTCCCGTCGGCCGCGTCTAGCTCGCCCTGGACCAACACACTGAGCTCACGATGATTTCACGATGATCTCGCGCATACGCGGAACGCTCGAAGCCAAGGACCTGGATCGCGTGGAGATTGCGACGCCGGGCGGCGTCGGCTACATGCTGCAGATCCCCCTCTCGGTGTATGAAACACTTCCGTCGGTCGGCGAGCCCGTTTCGCTCTACACGTCGCTGATCGTCAAGGAAGATGGGTGGCAGCTGTTTGGATTCGCGTCGCAGTTGGAGCGGCGCCTGTTCGATCTGGTGCGTACCGCGAACGGCGTCGGACCCGCACTCGCACTCAGTCTTCTTTCATCGCTCACGGCGGCCCGGCTCGTTCGAGCCATCGTCGAGAAGGATACTGCGACCCTGCAGAGCGTTCCCCGTGTTGGAAAGAAGAAAGCCGAGCAGATGATCCTCGATCTCGCCACCAAGATGCGCGAGGTCGATGTCACAGAGACATCCGGCGGCGCGCCCGCTCCTGGCGCTGCTGCGGAAGATGCGATCCGGGCGCTCGTATCGCTCGGATATTCACTCGCTGACGCGGAGCGCGCCGTCCGTGCGACTCTCGATGCCAGTACCGGCCCGCTTGCTGCTACCGATCTCATTCGTAACGCGCTGGCCCGCATCGCTGCACGCTAGCGACTCGCGACAAACCATTCATCGCACGACGCGACAGTCGTGACTCGGCAACCCATGACAAAGACAGCACGCCGGACGAGTACCTTCAACGAGTCGGTCATCCGCGAGATGACGCGGATCGCGCACCGCACCGGCGCGGTGAATCTCGCACAGGGATTCCCCGATTTCCCGATGCCGGCGCCCATGAAGGAGGCAGCGTGCGCGGCGATCCTGGGTGACATCAATCAGTACGCGATAACGTGGGGTGCACCAGCGCTACGCATTGCGATCGCGGAGAAGTATCGCCGCTGGTACGACATGCCGGTCGATCCGGATACGGAGATAACGGTCACGTGCGGCGCCACCGAAGCGATGGCGGCAACGTTCATGGCGCTCATCGATCCGGGCGACGAGGTGATCATACTCGAGCCGTTCTATGAGAACTACGGGCCCGACGCAGAGCTCGCCGGCGCGAAGCCGATCTTCGTTCCGTTGATCGCGCCGAATTGGGATCTGGACATCGAGCGCCTCGCCGCATCGATCACGTCGCGCACGCGTGCGATCGTTCTCAACACGCCACACAATCCCACGGGCAAGGTGTTCTCGCGCGCCGAGATCTCGGCTGTCGCGGAGCTGGCGCAACGACACAATCTGCTCGTCTTCACCGACGAGATTTACGAGCACCTCGTGTACGCCGGCCACCATCATCCGATCGCGACGTGGCCCGGAATGCGCGAGCGCACGGTAACGATATCGGGGCTGTCGAAGACATTCTCGTGCACCGGCTGGCGGCTCGGCTACGCGATCGCGCCGCGCGAGCTGACGAATGCGATACGCAAGGTCCACGACTTCCTCACCGTCGGTGCGTCTGCACCATTGCAGGCCGCCGGCGCGGTTGGAATGGCCTTCGACGCAGATTACTACAACCATCTTCAGCTCGCATACAAGCAACGCCGCGACGTGATGATGACCGCACTGGTGAAGGCGGGCTTCTCGTGCGGTGTTCCTGACGGCGCGTATTACGTGCTGGCTGACTTCAGCGCGATCGATCCCGGCCGTAGTGATCGCGACTTCGCGGTATGGCTGGCCGAGACAATCGGCGTCGCGACGGTGCCGGGAACGAGTTTCTACGGCGATCCAGGTCGCGGGACGTCCTCCGTCCGATTCGCCTTCTGCAAGACCTTCGAGACACTCGGCCGCGCAGCGGAACGACTCGACCAGCTCAGCCGCTGAGCCGCGCGGCGGATGCAGCGGCGACGGAATTAGTTGACTGAGTCAACCTTGTTTTCGGTGTATCTTCGGGATATGTTTGAACGATGCCGGAAGTAGCTTTGGACACCCAATCCATGTCCCGCGCCGAGATCACCACACCGGAAGTCATCGCCGACGAATCTGTCGTCGAGCTTTCGCTCCGACCGCAGAAACTGGCAGAGTTCATCGGCCAGCCCAAGGTCAAGGACTCGCTCCGCATCTACATCGATGCGGCGCTCGCGCGGCGCGAGCCGCTGGACCACACGCTCTTCTTCGGCCCACCGGGACTTGGCAAGACCACGCTGGCGGAGCTGATCGCGCGCGAACTGGGCGTGAACATCCACTCGACCTCCGGACCCGCGCTGGAAAAGCCCGGCGATCTCGTCGGGACGCTCACCAACATGCGCGCCGGCGACATCCTCTTCATCGACGAGATTCATCGTCTGCGTCCGGTGATCGAGGAGTTCCTTTATCCCGCGATGGAGGATTACAGGATCGACATCAGGTTGTCCGAAGGCCCCAAGGCACAGACGATCACGATGCCGATCGAGCGTTTCACTCTCATCGGCGCGACGACGCGGCTCGGCATGCTCACAGCACCGCTGCGCGCGCGTTTCGGGATCGAGCAGCGACTCAATTACTATCCGGTGGAGGCGCTCGAGTTGATCGTTCGCCGCACTGCAGAAGTGCTGAAGACGGAGATCGACGTCCACGGCACGCACGAGATTGCGCGTCGCTCACGCGGAACACCGCGCGTCGCCAACCGTCTGTTGCGCAGAGTGAGAGATTACGCCCAGGTCCGCGCCGATGGAATCATCACGTTGCCGGTTGCTGACGAAGCGCTGCGGATGCTCGATGTCGATCAGTTCGGACTGGATGACATGGACTCGCGCATCCTCCGCACCATCATTGAGAAATTCGAAGGCGGTCCGGTAGGAATAACGACCATCGCTGCAGCTGTCGGCGAGGACGCTGGAACGATCGAGGAAGTGTACGAGCCTTTCCTCGTGCAGAACGGATTTCTCCAGCGCACTCCGCGCGGACGAGTCGCAACTCCGCAGGCGTACCGTCACTTTGGTTACACGCCACCGGCGCAAGCACAGCAAGCCAGTTTGCTCTGAAATCGGCCCCGAATGCAAAGAAGCTCCGAGGAATTCCTCGGAGCTTCTTCGTAGCAGTGCTGCCACTGCTACACGTCACCGTCAATGGTCCAAGGAATATACGACCATCCACCGCATCCGTCAATCAGCCAGCCCGTGCCAGGGACGAGACTCGAACTCGCACGGCCTTCCGGCCAAGCCATTGACGGTGACCTGTGTCTACCAATTCCACCACCCTGGCCCGGGTTTGCGCTGACGGAACTGGTATCGCGACACAGACTATCAACAACCTTGCGTTCTGGCTGACATCTCCACCATACAGACAGATTGATCGCCAAGGAGTAGCACGGCCACAGCAGGATTATCATTATCCTGCATAAGCCTCCCATGCACGGAACCAGAACCTCCGACTACGACTTCCAGCTCCCGCCAGAGCTGATTGCGCAATCGCCGCCACCAGTGCGCGGCGAGAGCCGGCTCATGGTGGTCGATCGCGCAACACAAACCATTGCGCATCGTCGCTTCGCGGACATCGTGGAATACATCCCCTCGGGTGATGTGCTCGTCCGCAACACGACGCGCGTCATGCGCGCTCGTCTGCTCGGCACACGCGATTCCGGAGCGCCCGCCGAGATACTGTTGCTCAAGTCACTCGGTGAGTCACGCTATGAAGCGATGGTGCGACCCGGCGGGAAGGTAAAACCCGGACGCATGATTCACGTCGGCGATCAACTCGACGTTCGCATTCTCGAAACGACGGAACGACGCACGCGTATCGTCGAACTCGTAACGCCGCTCAACGACTCGGATGCGATCGAGCGCTACGGACACATTCCGCTTCCGCCATACATCACGCGCGCCGACGCTCCGCCGGATGCGGAACGATATCAGACGGTTTACGCCGCCGAGACCGGATCGGCCGCTGCTCCAACTGCAGGATTGCATTTCACGCCGGAGATATTGAGCGAGCTGCGCGCGCACGGAGTGGAAATCGCAGATGTGGTTCTCCACGTCGGCGCGGGCACGTTCAAGCCGGTCGAAGTCGACGATCCCGCGCAACACGTGATGCACGAGGAGTGGTACGAGGTGCCGGCACTTGCCGCGCAACAGATCGCGAGTGCCCGCTCGCGCTCTGCTAAGACGTGGGCCGTAGGCACGACATCCGTGCGCACGCTCGAGAGCGCCGCAGCTGCAGATGGAACCGTCGCATCGGGAAGCAATGAAACCAGTATCTTCATCCGTCCGCCGTACACGTTCCGCGCGGTCGATCATCTGCTGACTAACTTTCACCTGCCACACTCGACGCTGATCATGCTGGTAGCGGCCTTCGCCGGCTTCGACCTGACCATGCGTGCGTACGCGACCGCGGTCGAGGAGCGTTACCGCTTCTTCTCGTACGGCGACGCAATGCTCATTCTCTGATCCCGATGCCGTTCAGCTTCAACGTATTGCAATCCCAGGGCGGAGCGCGCGCGGGCGTGTTCGCGACGCCGCACGGCGACGTTCCGACCCCGGCATTCATGCCCGTCGGTACGCTCGCAACAGTGAAGGCGCTCGACCCAGACGACCTGCACCGCTCCGGCGCATCGATGGTGCTCTCCAATGCGTACCACCTGCACCTCCGGCCCGGCGACGAGCTGATTCGCGACATGGGAGGGCTGCAC
Source organism: Gemmatimonadota bacterium (assembly GCA_027307165.1). Taxonomy (GTDB): domain Bacteria; phylum Gemmatimonadota; class Gemmatimonadetes; order Gemmatimonadales; family Gemmatimonadaceae; genus Fen-1247. The sequence continues at coordinate 94,033 of DAHUXM010000028.1, forward strand.
AGATTCATGGGATGGAATGGCCCCCTGCTCACCGATTCGGGCGGGTTCCAGGTGTTCTCGCTCGAAACGCTCAGAACCATCAGCGAGGAGGGCGTCGAATTTCGAAGCCACATCAACGGCGACGCGAAATTCTTCACCCCCGAAACCGTGATTGGCATCGAGCGCAACATCGGCGCTGACGTGATGATGCAATTCGACCATGTCATTCCCGGGCAGTCGAGCGAGGCCGTCGCGCGCGACGCGATGGAGCGCAGCGCGCGCTGGCTCGCGCGCTGTCTCGCAGCATTCCAAGCTGGCGCGCCAAGCGCCCCCTTCGAACAGACTCTCTTTCCGATCGTGCAGGGCGGAATCCATCCGCACCTGCGGCGCGAGTCCGTCCAGCGAATCACGGAGCTCGCGCACTGGACCGGATTCGGAATCGGTGGCCTGTCCGTCGGCGAGGCCAAACCCGACATGTATGCGATGCTCGAGGTCGCCCACGAGGCGATCCCGCGCGACCGGCCACGCTATCTCATGGGGGTTGGATTCCCGGAGGACCTCATCGAAGGCGTCCGGCGCGGGGTCGATCTGTTCGACTGCGTGGCCCCTACACGAATGGGGCGCACCGGAGCCGTCTTCACCCACGACGGACGGCTCAACGTGAAACGCGCCGAGCTGCGCGCCGATCCCGGACCGCTCGATCCGGACTGCGACTGTCCGGCCTGCACCCGATTCAGCCGCGCATATCTGAGGCATCTGTTCGTCAGCGGAGAGATTCTCGGACTCCGCCTCCTGTCGCTTCACAATGTACATTTCCTGATTCGACTCATGCGTACCGCCCGGGAACACATCGCAAGCGGAACGTTCGATGAGTGGAGCGCCGACTGGCTCGTGCGCTACTTCGCGACACCCGAAATCACACGATGAACAATCCGCTAGTAGGCACCATCCTGATGTATGGCGCGATCGGCGCCATCTTCTATTTCGTCCTTCTTCGCCCGCAGCAGAAGCAGAAGAAGGAGCACGATACCATGCTCCGGAGTCTTCGCCGCGGGGACGAGATAGTCACGGCCGGCGGCGTCGTGGGCGAGGTGACGTACATCGCGCAGCAGACCAAGGACGGAAATCCCGTCATCTCGCTGGACGACCGCGTCACGATAAAGTCCGGTGACACGCGCCTGATCGTGGAGCGCGGCCGCATAGCCAAGATCATGCGCAAGAATTCCGCGGGCGCCGAGGAGTAACGAGCTGTGGCTGTACTCGACATTCGCGTTCTTGGAGATCCGATCCTGCGTGAGCGCACCGAAGCTCTTCGAGCTGTTACCGACGAGGTTCGTGCGCTCGTAGCCGACATGTTCGAAACGATGCGCGCCGCCGAGGGGATTGGTCTCGCCGCACCGCAGGTCGGCCGCAAGGAGCGCGTCTTCGTAATGGAGGTAGATGACGATCCGATGGCGATGGTGAATCCCGAGATCATCGAGCGGGAAGGCTCCGAGCGCGCGGAAGAGGGCTGCCTCTCCATCCCGGAGATCTTCGGCGATGTGGATCGCGCAACGCGGATAGTCGTGCGCGCCCTCGACGCCGAGGGCAATCCGTTCGAGGTCGAGCTAACCGATCTCGCTGCCCGGTGTGTGCAACACGAGCTGGACCATCTCGACGGCAAGCTCTTCATCGACTACATGAGCCTGATCAAGCGCAAGTTCACGGCGCGGAAGTGGGAGAAGGAAGCGGTCAATTATCCGGGTTTCATTCGCAAGCTCGAGCCCGGGAAGGCGCATTCACGCAAGTCCCGCTCGCGCAGCAAATCGGCGGATCCTGCTGCGCCACCGTTCGAGCCGGAGCTCTGACCTTTCCATGCGCGTAATGTTCTGGGGCACGCCCGATTTCGCCGCACCAGCGCTGCGCGCTCTCGTCGGCGAGGGGTTCGAGGTCTGCGCCGTCGTTACACGTCCGGACAGGCCCGTGGGACGCGATCGTGTGCTCACGCAGCCCGCGGTCAAACGGATCGCACTCGAGGAGTCGCTCCCCGTCTTCCAACCCGAGTCCCCGCGGGACGAAGACTTCCGCGAGCTCGTCGAGGCGGTCGCGCCGGATCTTTCCGTCGTGGTCGCCTACGGCCACATCCTGCCGCGCGCCATAATCGACGCGCCCGCACACGGGACACTCAACATTCACGCGTCGCTGCTGCCAGCCCTCCGCGGCGCATCTCCAATTCAGGGCGCGATCCGGGAGGGGCTGACCGAAACTGGTGTCACCATAATGCGGATGGTGCCCGCCCTCGATGCCGGACCGATCATTCTCCAGTCGCGCACGCCGATAGCCGATGACGAGACCTACGGAGAGCTTCAGGGCCGCCTGTCCGAGCTCGGCGCGCTCGCCCTGATCGAGGCGCTCACACTGATCGAGCTGGGCCACGTGACCGAGCATGCTCAGGACGATTCACTGGCGACCTACGCGGCCAAAGTGGATCGAGACACTACTCGCATCGACTGGTCGCTCAGCGAGCATCAGGTTGCCAACGTGATACGCGCCTACGATCCCAGGCCGGGCGCCTGGACGACCCACCGCGGGACCGATCTCAAGCTTTTCGGAGCGAGACGCATTTTCGACATGTCCGGGACTCCTGGCGAGGTACTCGCCGCCGATGAGGATGGCCTCGTCGTTGCATGTGGCGACGGCGCCGTCCGACTCTGCGACGTGCAGCCAGCCGGCAAGAGGCGCATGCAGGCGATCGACTGGCATCGCGGTCGTGGTATCTCCATAGGCGATTCGCTCGGCTAACCACCCACACGTCCTGGAGCACGCGGCCCGGACGCGAGGCGGCCGGCCAGGTTTTGAAATGTGTCGCACCGGCTCAACGGGTGTTGGACGCAAGCGGCAGTGAACCGATCTGGCGGCGCGCCTGAAAACGGTCAAAACGGGCATGCTCCGGCTGCGGGATTGCCTCAAATCTCAGCCGAAAACCAGGTTCCCCCGGTTCACTACGCCATCTCCCCGCCGGTAGATCACTGGGAAATCGAGCGCTACGCCCGGGAAACAGGCTTGCTTGCGAGTTCTGCCACAGCTGGCGATCCAAAGTCGGACAGTAGTGGATATTTTCGCCGCATGAACGAATGTTCACTATATATTCGCCCCGGCACGACACTCGCTTAAACTCTCACAAATTTGAGAAACGATTCGCAGATGTCAGTTATTGTTGAGAATCGGACTAATCTGCGCAATCGTGAGTCGACAACTTTCGTAACCTCGGATCAAGTGACACGCATTAGATCGTGCACTTCGCGGGGGGCAGTTGGCATCTACGGCATCCGCTCCTTTGAAGAGGCCGTTCTTGGCAGCGCCCTGCGCGACGTTCCTTTTGCCAGTGTAAATAATGAGCACGAATCCCGGAATCATCGGGGACGGGCAGCTACCGGGGCACTCCCGAGCCCGTCCGACGATGCAAAGCCACAATCCTGTCGCCGTCAACTACCGGGACGTTGAAAGCGTGAGCTCTGAGATCAGGGAAACCTCCTCTGGCAGCGCCATGCGCAGCTCGTCGATCACTCCGACGCGGATCATTGCCGCCGAGGTCTGCGCGGATGTTCGGGCTGGGCAGCTGCTGGATCCGTCGTTCGAACGGCACACCACCCAGATCGATTCTCGCGACCGGAGATGGACACAGGAACTGCTCTACGGGATGATGCGGAAGCGTGCCTTTCTCGACGCAGTCCTCTCCGACCGTGTCCGCGGAGGGCTCGTCCGCCTCGATCCGGACCTCATCGACCTGCTCAGGCTCGGCGCGTATCAGCTGCTCTGCATGGGATCGGTCCCCGCCTACGCTGCGATCGCCCAGACAGTCGAGCTCACCAAGACGCGCCACGGAATTGGTGCAAGCAAGCTCGCGAACGCAGTTCTGCGAAGAACTGACCGGGAGCGCGCCAACCTGGCCGTGGCGACACCGCCAGATCCTATCGATGCACTCGCGCTCGCCAATTCGCACCCTCGCTGGCTCGTCGCCCGGTGGGTGGCACGGTGGGGCGCCGAGGAGACAGCCGCACTGCTGGCGGCAAACAACACCGAGGCTCCGGTAGTTCTTCGGCCGTTCAATACGACGCGTGCCGAGCTGGCCGACATGCTCACGGCGGCGGGAGTACCGACGCACGGAGCCCCGCTCGTCGCCGACTCCATCGAGTTGGGGCACGGTGTTTCGCTTACCGAGCTCGAGGCGTTCACGCGCGGGCTGTTTTTCGTGCAGGATCCGGCCGCGACGCTGGTTGTCCAGTACGCCGGAATCGCACCCGGATCCCGGGTCGCGGACCTGTGCGCGGCGCCCGGTGGCAAGACGTTCGAGATGGCCCGCGATGCTGAAGTAGTCTTTGCGGCCGATCGGTCGGCGGCACGCATGCAACGCGTCATTGCGACGGCGATTCGGCTCAATGCGAAGAACGTCGTGCCGCTGGTCGACGACGCTCGGCATCCCGCCTTGCGCAACATGGATGCGGTCCTGGTCGATGTGCCCTGCACCGGCACCGGCACGTTCCGGCGCCATCCGGACGCTCGCTGGCGACTCAAGGCGTCGGATCTCGCCGTGATGCCGGCGATCCAGCGATCCATCATCCGGGCCGCCGCCGAAGCGGTGAAGCCGGGCGGACTGCTCATCTACAGCACCTGCTCGCTGGAACCCGAGGAGAACGACGCCCAGGTGGAAACATTCCTCGACGAACACCCCGAATTCACGCTGGAGCCGCCGCCTGATGGCGTGGTACCTGCTTCCACCCTGGATGCGGGACGCCTTCGCGTCCTACCGCACAGGCATGGAACCGACGGCGCCTTCGCCGCAAGACTTCGGAGATCTGAATAGGTGAATTTTCGCGCGCTCCTGCGGCGTGCGTTTCCTTACATAGTGATCGGCATCGGCGGCTTCGCGCTTGCTTACGTCGTGATCTTGATCTTCGTCCTTCCCACGAAGATCGTTCCATCAGCGCCGCAGTCTTCCGCTCCCGCGTCGTCGCCGGCATTCCAGCCCATCGATACGGCAGTCACGCAGCCACCGCCCATGCCGGCCGAGCCTCCGCCGGTCAACGCTCGAATCATTCCGGCGCCACGGGACACGGCGCCCATCATCACGCCCGATCTCGTGGGCATGGCACTCCCGGACGCGCGCGGCGTCCTGAACAACCTGCGTCTCAGAGCCGTGGTGACCCGCGATACCAGCTCGTTTCAGCCCCCGAATACCGTGATCCGGCAGGATCCAGCCGCAAATTCACCCATCACGGCGGGTGAATCCGTCACTCTTACTGTCTCGTACTTTCCTCCGGACAGCACCTCCAATACAATCCGGGTACCGCGAACGCCCGCGCCACCGATTATCCGGCCAGCCGCAGATTCGCTCCACTAGTTGGACACGACCCATCCAAAGCACGTCATGACAGTGAAACCAATTCGAATCGCCCCCTCGATACTGAGCGCGGACTTCGCATGCCTTCGCGACGAGATCGACATGTGCAGGCAGGGCGGCGCTGACTGGATTCATGTCGATGTGATGGATGGACAGTTCGTTCCGAATCTGACATTCGGTGCCAAGGTGATCGACGCGGTGAAACGTTGCACCGACCTGCCCATCGACGTTCATCTGATGGTGATCCATCCGGAATCGTACTTCGAGGATTTCGCACGCGCGGGCGCAACGGGACTGACGATCCACGCCGAGGCCACCGTGCATCTCCAGCGTCACCTGTCCCATATCAGATCGCTCGGCTGTAGAGCGGGAGTCGCGATCAATCCCGCGACGTCGCTGGACTCCGTGCGTGAAGTGACTGACGACATCGATCTCCTGCTCGTGATGACGGTCAATCCGGGATTCGGAGGACAGGCGTTCATTCCTGCGTCGATCGACAAGATCCGACGCGCGCGGCGTCTGCTCGACGAGTCACGCTCCGATGCTGATCTGGAAGTCGACGGCGGTGTGGCACGCGACACGATTCTGCAGTGCCGTCGTGCCGGCGCCGACACATTTGTCGCAGGCAACGCGATCTTCTCCGCGTCCAGACCGTCTGCAGAAATTGGCGAGCTCAAAGCCGCCGCGACGGAGCTGGCATGACCGGCCGCGGACAGTTGGGCGTCGTTGCAATAGTGCTTGTTGCGGTGGCCGCGATCGGATTCGCGGTTACGCGCGCCCTCGGAACCGAGCTCACGCCGCTTGGCGCTGGCACGAGAGCTCCCGACTTTCATGCAGTAACGCTCGACACGCCGCCCAAACCGAAATCTCTCGCCGACTACAAGGGCCAGGTTGTTCTGGTCAATGTCTGGGCGACATGGTGCCAACCATGCAGGGTCGAGATGCCAAGCATCGAGCGCCTGTACAAGACATACGGACCCAAGGGCTTGCGCGTGGTCGCGGTGAGCATCGACGATCCGGGTACCGAGCCAGCCATTCGCGCGTTCGTACGGGACATGGGAATGACATTCGATGTGCTGCACGATCCCGCCGGCAAGATCGAGCACGCATATCAGGTGACCGGTTACCCCGAAACAGTGATCATTGGCAAGGACGGCGTGATTCGCAAGAAAGTTGCGATGGCCATCGACTGGGACACAGAGGGAAACCGCCGTCTCATCGAACATCTGCTTTCAGAATGACACGAGCATGACACTGTCGTGACTCGCATCCTGGGCATCGAGACATCGTGTGATGAAACGTCGGCTGCGATTGTCGATGACGCGAACGGCGTTCCAACGCTTCGCTCACTCGTCATTCTCTCGCAGGACGTGCATCGCGTCTTCGGCGGTGTGGTCCCGGAGATCGCGTCGCGCGCGCACCTCACGGCTATAGTCCCCGTGGTACGCGAGACCGTTGCGCAGGCAGCCGCCACTCTGAGCGATCTCGATGCTGTAGCGGTTACGACCGAGCCAGGACTGGTTGGCGCACTCATGGTAGGATTGAACTACGCCAAGGGCCTGTCGCTCGCGCTCGATATTCCGATGATCGCGGTCCATCACATGGAAGGTCATCTCTTCGCGACTTCGCTGGATGATGCGACCGCCGAGCCCCCGTTCACCGCCCTCCTGGTTTCCGGAGGCCATACCCTGTTGCTCGATGTTCCGGCGTGGGGCAGCTACAAGCTGCTCGGCTCCACGCGCGACGACGCCGCCGGTGAAGCCTTCGACAAGGTCGCGAAGTTGCTTGGTTTGCCATATCCCGGCGGACGTCACGTAGAGGCACTTGCGCGCGATGGAGATCCTTCGCGCTTCCGCTTCAGCCGGCCGATGTTGCACAGAAATACGCCGAGCGACGACTCGTCCTATCTTGACGTTTCATTCAGCGGACTCAAGACCGCCGTGCTCAACGCGGTACGGGGCTCGACCGACATCGAGCGCGATCGCGCCGATATCGCGCGTGGATTTCAGGATGCGCTCATCGAGACGCTTGTCGAGAAAACCGCGCGCGCGGCCGCCATGTTTCACCGTGACCGGATAGTGCTCGGCGGCGGCGTCGCCTGCAATCGCACATTGATCGAGGCTATGCGCGCACGCATGGGCGTCCACGTCGAGGTGTTCGCGCCTACTCCACGACTCGCTACGGACAACGCCGCCATGATCGCCCGGGCGGGACTCTTCCGTTATAATCATGGTGAGCGGGCATCGCTCGACCACGCCGCACGAGCGACCGCACCACTTCCTGGCCAGGAATGACTCACATCTTCGCATCGATCTCACAGAACGCCTTCACCTACAACATCGGCCGATTCGAATTCACCGGATTCGGCATCGCGATGCTGGCAGCGTTCATAATTGCCCAGATCGTCGCACAGCGCGAGATGTGGCGCCGCGGCCACGATCCGGCACCGATCTCGGATCTGGTATTTGCAGCCGTCATCGGCGGAATACTGGGCGGCAAGATCTACTACGCGATACTGATGGGCGACGTCAGCGCGCTCTTCAGCCGGGCCGGCCTGGTGTTCTGGGGCGGGCTCATTGGTGGAATCATCGCCGTGCTGTTTGTCGCGTGGCGCAAGAAGATGAGCCTGTTGCGCGTCGCGGACGTTGGAGGAATTGCCGTCGCTGCCGCCTACTCCATCGGGCGTACCGGCTGCTGGGCGGTCGGTGACGACTACGGAAGGCCGTGGAATGGGCCGTGGGCCGTCGCTTTCCCGAACGGCGCGCCGCCGAGTACGGTTGGAAACATGACGCGCATGTTCCACATGCCCTTCCCCGCTGGAATGAATCCGATGCAGGTTGTGTCGGTGCACCCGACGCAACTGTACGAGGTCGTGCTCGCCTTCATCATGTTCCTGATCCTGTGGCGCTTGCGCGACCACGCGCACGCGGAAGGCTGGCTGTTTGGCGTCTACTGCGTTATGGCAGGAACCGAGCGCTTCTTCATGGAGATCTTTCGCGCCAAGGACGATCGCTTCTTCGGCCCGTTTACGAGTGCGCAGGTGATCGCGGTGCTGTTCGTAATTGCGGGAGTGATCATAATGCAGCTTCGCCGCAACGTTACCGAGCGCGCACCGGGAATCCACGCGCAACCACGCTCCGCGTAACCCACACGACGCGCTGCCGGCCGCCAGGTGATCAACCGGCCTCGAGATCCTGGTCACAGATCGCGGCCCGCTGTCCGGTTCGTGCCTCGTACGCACGAACGAAATCGGCCAACCGATCGGCTGAGAACATCGCTCGCGGGATCCCGAGCGCGCTGATGGTGCGCTCGATTCCGGTCTGATAGCCCTCGACCTCGACCAGCGCGTCCATCCGCGGATATTGCTCGAACCGGATCACCGTCCGCGCATCGGTCTCCGCGTCCATGATCTCATACTGTACGATTTTTCGGTCAATCTGACTGATTATCCCAAAACCTAGCCGGCTGAGGATTGCCGCCAGCTGATCGGGGTCGGTCACGCCGGTAGTCAACTCGGATCGAACCTTGAAGCCCCCCTCGCGCAGGGTCGGGCCCTTCCAATCGAGGTGCGCGGTGACGCCAAGCCGGCTCACGTAGCTCCGAATCCGCAGGACAAAATCGCTTGCGGCCAGCATCCCGTCCGGCGTGTCATAAATGCGATCGTGCAACGAGCCATCGAACACGATCAGCCCGCCTGCATTTTCGATGTTGCGACGTGCAGCACCGACGTTTTCCACGCGCGCCTTGAGCTCGACCTCGCGCGTCGGCTCGCTCATCCGTTCGCTCATCCGATGATCGCCGTGATGACGGCGTCGGTGTCGCTCAGATCGGAGAACACGGCGTACGGCTCGTGCGCGCCCAACTCATCCACCGAGTAAGCGCCGGTCGCGACGGCAATCGCGCGCGCACCCAGCGTCCTGCCGCACGAGATGTCGGCGGGTGTATCGCCGATGACTATCACATCGCGGCCTCCGAGTGTGACACCAAACGCATCCTGCATGCGCCGATGCGCGATTGCGGGCAACTCCCCGCGTATCTCGTGATCGGACCCGAATGCGTTGATGCGAAACTGCTCGAAGTCCAGACCAACGGCACCGAGCTTGAGCCTCGCGCCGGGCTCCACATTCCCGGTGAGAAGACCAAGAACGGAGTCGTCCCGCGCGTGCACTGCATGAATCAACTCGGCAACGCCCGGATACAGACCAACGTGGCGCTCTGGATCGCGCAGCCGGCTCGGGAGAGTTGCGACGTAGAGAGAAATGACCCGGTCCATCCCCGCATCGATGTCAGCCTCGCTGATTCCGGCATGAAGCATGGATTCGCGCACGATCTGCTTGTCCGTCTTGCCGTCGTAGCGCATGGACGAATCGCCCGCGGTCCCAAAGACTGTCGCGAGAGCATGCTCCATCGCGTCGCGACCAGCGCCGCCAGAGTGGAGGATCGTGCCGTCTATGTCGAAAAGAACGAGATGTTGCATTATGGAAAATGTAGGAGGCTCACGAACGGGTGAGAAACAATCCGCCGATGATCGAAGCGGTGCCGGCAATCTGCCACACAGTTGGCGCTTCGCCGAGAGCGGCCCAGCCGGTGAGAATCGCGACGATGGGCTGGAGGTTGCTGTACATCGAAGTCCGCGTCGGTCCCAGGACGCGGATTCCCCTGTAGTAAAAGAGATACGCAACGCCAATCGATATCACGCTGCTGTATGCCACGCACCACCAGGCAGTGGCAGACGCATGAGCCGATCCGATGCTTGAAATCGCGAATGGAGTAGCGAACGCCAACGGCAACATTCCTCCAGCCATTGTGAGCGCGCTCAGCTGCACCGAGTCGACACGGTGTGTGAGCGGCTGCAATCCGACAGTATACACGGTCCAGCATAACACGCCCGCGAACACGATCAGCGCTCCAATAATCGAGCCATGCCCTGACGCACCAGTCGCGCTTCCAAGCATGACGATCGCAACACCTCCGACGGAGAGAGCAATTCCGCCCCACGCTCTCGCATTCACCTTTTCCACGCCTCTGGCCCAGCTGAGCAGGGCGATGAAAGCGGGCGCCGATGCCAGAATGAGCGCAGCACTTCCGACGCGAGTGCGAGACACCCCAAACACGAAAAGAAGCTGATACAGACCGTTGCCGAGCACGCCAAGGCCGAGCAGCCGCAGTACGTCGGATCTGGTCGGCCACTTCTTGCGTTGAAGGAGCACGGCCGCCAGTAACATCAACGTGGCGATGAGCACGCGCATCCATGTAAACGCCAGTGCGCCGAACGCAAGGCCTGCGTATTTGACCACCGCATAATTGACTCCCCATATCGTTGCCATGAGGAGGAGCAGCATGTCGGTAGATCCGAACGATTTTGACCGGTCTGGCATCCTCAAATCTAGTATCTTTAGAGCGTGCACATCTCCTTTGCAGTATTCGCCGATGCGGCCAACTTGTCGCAGGAAGGTAAGCTCAACGTCCTCGGGATCTTCGACGCGTTGCACGTGAGCACATTTCCGTCGATGCACCCGCGTGCTCACTTCGTGGTACGTGTGAAGGGCGGCCCAGCGGATTCCGGTACACATCAGCTGACGTTTCGCTGGGTCAATCCTCGCGACGCGGAACTGTGGACGTCGAGCGGTGAGCTTGCGGTCGAGGCCGGCCCCACCGCTGCGCTCGAAATGGACCTGCCGATAATTGCGGTAGTCGATCTGCCGCTCGATGCCGCCGGCCAGTATACCATGCGGGTCGAGCTGGATGGCGAGCCTGTGGCTCGCACGAGCGTTTTCGTCAACGGCCCCGCCGCCACGCTACCCTACAGCACCTCGCCAACGCTGGTCTCGTAGCCGGCCGGTCCGATCGGGCGCCAGGGGCCGATACGGACCGATCACGAACATTCGTTTCGTGAACCTTGACGCCCCGCATGCCGATACTGCAAAGCAGACGAATTCCGTATCCCACTGGCCGGGCGTCGTCCTCGTTGGTGGTGAGTGCGCCGCGGTTCAGTTCGGAACCTGGCCATCGACGGATGGACGTGACGGCCGCGCGACCGTTGGCGAGAACTGCCATCGCCGTCGTGTCAACGAGTTCTCCCGCTACAAACGCCAGCCCATGATCGACAAGATCCGCAATACTCTCCATCAGTACGCACATCTGAATCGCGACGTGTTCACGATTTCGGAAGACGCCGATCTGTATGCGTACGGATTGACATCACACGCCACGGTCAACCTCATGCTTGGACTGGAAGATGCCTTCCAGGTCGAGTTTCCGGAGCGCATGTTGCGCCGCCGAACGTTCGAGACAATTGCCAACATTCATGAATCGATCGTAGAGCTCACAGCTGGCCAGCCGACGGCCGCATCCTGAGCGCCGCGATGCCTATCACTGTGATGAGCCGTTCGTTCGGCGCCCTCGAGAAAGCGCAACGCATCGGGCTGGAGATAGCCGCGCCCGCCGCCGACTCGGTAGATAGAGAAGCACGTTTTCCGTCGGAGTCGTTCGATGCCCTGCGTGCAGAGCGCATGCTCGGGATCTTCATTCCGACAGAATTCGGCGGCGGCGGATGCTCTATCGCGGACGTCTCGGCGATATGCACTGCACTCGGCCAGCACTGCTCGGCAACCGCGATGATATTCGCGATGCATCAGATACAGGTCGCGTGCATCGTGCGTCATGCGCGGGAATCCGAATTCTTCGCCAGCTACCTCGCGGAGCTCGCTGACACGCAATCGCTGATCGCCTCGGCGACTTCGGAGATCGGTGTCGGCGGCGACACTCGCTCGTCCGTCTGCGCCATCGAACGCGACAGCGGTTCGTTCTCGATCAAGAAGCAGGCGCCCGTCATCTCCTACGGCGAGTACGCGGATGCGATTCTCGCGACCGCGCGCCGCACGCCCGATTCACCGCCAAGCGATCAGGTCCTCGTGCTGCTCAAGCGCGACGAGTTCACTCTCGCACGCACTAGCGGCTGGGATACGCTGGGCTTCCGCGGTACGTGCAGCCCAGGCTTCATGCTCTCGGCCCGCGCTACCGAGGATCACATCCTCGCCGATTCGTTCGCCGACATCTCCAGTCAGACCATGCTGCCGGTATCGCACATCGTGTGGACATCGCTCTGGCTCGGAATCGCGACTGCTGCCGTTGGACGGGCCCGGGCCTATATCAGGGCCGAGGCACGCAAGAGTCCCGGCAAGACGCCAGCGGCCAGCGTCCGGCTTGCCGAAGTCGTCAGCAAGCTCCAGGGGATGCGCGCACTGGTGAACGATTCCGTTCGCGACTACGAGGTTACGGGTGGAGAAGCCGACGCTGCATCCGGAATGAACTTCGCCATCCGCATGAACAACCTCAAGCTCAGTTGCTCCACCGCTGTCGTGGACATCGTGAGTCAGTCGATGCTGATCTGCGGAATGTCGGGTTACCGCATCGATTCCAAATTCTCACTCGGCAGACTGCTGCGCGATGCGTATGGCGCGGCGCTCATGATCAACAACGACCGCATTTACGGAGCAAACGCCGCGATGCTTCTGGTATCGAAGGATGATTGATAGCGTTGCCGACCGCGTGACCGCGATCGACGCAGCGCGAAGCGAATATCTCGACGCCCTGCTATCCAACGGTGTAATAACCGACACCGGCGTTCCGGGCGTCTATGGCAAGAGCCGCGACTTCGAGCGCGTACTGGGTGGCTTCGACCGGTTCGTGACTGAATCTGGAGTGGATCAGAACGCCGAGGTGCTGCGGTTTCCACCGGTGATCAGCCGGGCGGACTTCGAGCGCAGTGGCTATCTCAAGTCGTTCCCGCATCTCACGGGCAGCATTCACGGCTTTCGCGGCAACGAGCGCGATCATGCGCAGATGCTGCGGATGCTGGAGAGTGGCGAGGAGTGGACCGGGCACTTTCACAGCACCGATCTGATTCTCACGCCGGCAGCGTGCTACCCCGTTTATCCGCTGGCGTCGGGCGAACTCCCCGCGAATGGGCGCCTCTTCGACGTGCAGTCGTACTGCTTTCGCTACGAACCGTCGAGCGATCCCGCGCGCATGCAGGTGTTCAGGATGCACGAGTACGTCCGGATAGGAACTCCGGATAACGTCCGGCGATTTCGTGATCTGTGGCTCGAGCGCAGCAAGGCAATGTTGAAATCGGTTGGGCTGGATGCGAAGGCAGTGGTCGCCAACGATCCGTTCTTCGGACGGGGCGGCGCCATTCTCGCCGCAAGTCAGGTGGAACAGGCCCTCAAGTTCGAGATGGTCGTACCCATCTCGACGCCCGAAGCGCTTACAGCGGTCGTCTCCTGCAACTACCATCAGGACCATTTCGGCAAGGCGTTCGGCATTGTCACCGCCGACGGTGACGTTGCGCACACGGCATGTGTGGGCTTTGGTCTCGAGCGCATCACGCTCGCTCTCTTCATGGTCCACGGTTTCACTCCGTCGAGTTGGCCTACCGCGGTCCGGACGACGCTCGGCCTGTGAGTGCGACGGTGTTCGGGCTGAACGCCGCTACATATACGCCGCACGAGTTGCACCGTAGCGAGCGAGTCTGGCTCGAGACGAATTGCTATGTCGATCTCTGGATCGAGCTGCTGCACACGATGCGGCTCGATCCAGTGGCATGCATGGCGTTCACACTCGCGATGGATTTCGAGGGCGATCAGTGGACGTTCTTCAAGCAACCCGCCGCCGACCTTTACAATCTGTACGGCGTGGATGTCCAGGAGCTGACGATCTGGCGCCCTGCCATCGACCATGTGGTTGAACAGGTGAAGAACGGGCGCGTGCCGATGGTGGAAGTTGATTCGTTTTATCTTCCCGATACGGCCGGCGTTGCGTATGGAGTCGAGCACACCAAGACCACGATCGGCGTGGAGACAATCGATCTCCGCGAGCGGCGCATGGGCTACTTCCACAACGCCGGCTATTTCGAGCTTTCCGGTGCCGATCTCGAGGGAATCTTTCGCGACGACGCGGCGTCGCTCGCCCCGTACACCGAGATCGCGAAGTTCGACCGGCTCGTGCGCCGGAGCGATGGCGAGCTGGCCGCGATGGCCCGCGAGCTCACGCGATACTACCTTGGACGTATTCCCTGCGTGAACCCGGTCACGAAATATCGCGCCCGCTTTGCGGATGACATGACGTGGCTTGGCGGCGAGGAAATGGCCGTCTTCTACAAGTACGCCTTCGCGACCCTGAGACAGTGTGGCGCGTGCGCGGAGATGGCATCGACGTTCCTGATGTGGCTTTCGAAGCACGGCGACGAGCTGACGCCGGCTGCTGATGAGTTCGCGAGCATCGCGTCGGGGGCGAAGGCGATCCAGTTCAAGATCGCGCGCATGATGGCGACGAGGAAACCTGCCGACGTCACACTGTTGCTGGACCAGATGGAAGCAAGCTGGGATCGCGCGATATCGGATCTGGTAACCCGATATGCGGCCTGAACGGAGCGCGCTCGAAGGCGCGCGGCCGGCATCGGCGTCAGCTGCTCCAACCGGTATCGAGCTCACCGAGTGGCAGATGGCGCGCACCGATGCGGGCTCCGTCACGCATCCCGATCAGCTGCCCGTGGCCGACGAATGCTGGACTGCGGCTTCCGCGCCCGGCACCGTCGCAGGGGCTCTTCGCGCCGCCGGCAAGTGGGACTGGACAGCCCCTCTTGCAATCGACGACCACGACTGGTGGTATCGGTGTCAGTTTCGCTGCGATGCTCCAGCCGGCGCCTCGCTCGACTTCGGCGGCCTTGCTTCGCTTGCGGACGTCTGGCTCAACGGCGCACATGTCCTGTCGAGCGACAACATGTTCGTCGCGCATCACATCGAGCCGGGGAACGTGCTCGACCACGACAACGAGCTGATCATCCGCTTCGCTTCGTTGACGTCCGCGCTCGCGGTGCGGCGAGCGCGCCCGAGGTGGCGCACTCGCCTCGTGGACAATCAGAATCTGCGCTGGATCCGTACCACGCTGCTGGGCAGAATGCCGGGCTGGTCGTCGGCGCCGCAAACCGTAGGGCCATGGAAGAGCGTCACCCTGCTGCCCGGATCCGCAACACGGATAGTGTCCAAACGGGTGAGATCGCGACTGGACAACGGCGACGGCGTGGTTTCGGTCGCAGTACGCGTACACGCAGCACCGGGCACGAACATCACGGCGGCAAACGTGATGGTTGGTTCCATCGAGCGACCAGCCATCGTTCGATGGACCGACAACGATTTCGTCGCTCACGCGACGATCCGCATCACGGACGCTGCGATCTGGTGGCCGCACACGCACGGTGACCAACCGCTGTACGACGCGGCGATCCGCGTCATCGCTGACAATTCGGAGATCCAGCTTCCACTCGGACGCGTCGCGTTCAGAAGGGTCCGTCTCGACACCGACGACGGTGACTTCGGGCTGTACATCAACAACGAGCGCGTATTCTGGCGAGGAGTCTGCTGGAGCCCGCCCGATCCATTGCGACTGCATTGCACCAGTGCGGAATATCGGCGAACGCTGGAGCTTGCGCGGGACGCCGGCATGAACATGATCCGCGTCGGCGGGACCATGGTCTACGAGCACGACACCTTCCATGAACTCTGTGATGAGCTCGGCATCGCCGTGTGGCAGGACTTCATGTTCGCCAACATGGACTATCCGGTCGACGATGCGGCGTTCGCTGCCAGCGTCGAGCGCGAAGCCAGTCAACAGCTCCAGCGCATTGCTGGGCACCCGTCGCTCGTACTCGTGTGCGGCAACAGCGAGGTGGAGCAACAGGCGGCGATGATGGGCCGTCCATCGACGGATTGGCGCAGCAGATTGTTCTCGGAGAATCTGCCCGATCTGGTCGCCGAGCACGCTGGAATGGTGCCGTACTGGCCGTCGTCACCGAGTGGTGGCGCACTTCCGTTTCACGTGAATGCAGGCGACGGACACTATTTCGGATACGGGCCATATCTCCGGCCACTCTCCGATGTGCGCGCGAGCGAGGTGCGGTTCGCATCGGAGACGCTGGCGCTTTCCAACGTTCCGGAGCCATCGTTCGTCGATCGGATGTCGTGCGGCGCGAATGGCGCCGGACATCACCCGGAATGGAAGCGTGGCGTTCCGCGGGACAATGGGTCGGGCTGGGATTTCGAGGATATCCGCGATCATTACGTGAGGGAAATCTTCAACGTCGATCCAGTTGCTGTGCGTTACTCCGATCCCGAACGATATCTGGCACTCGGTCGCGTTGCTGGCGGAGAACTGATAACGCGCACTGTCGCGGAGTGGCGGAGAGCGGAATCTCCATGCTCGGGCGCACTCGTATGGTTGTATCGGGATCTCCGTCCCGGCGCCGGCTGGGGGGTGCTCGATCACGAAGGAGCGCCGAAAGCTGCGTACTACTATCTCGCTCGCGCCTATCGTCCAGTCACAGTCGTGATGTCGGACGAGGGATTGAATGGAATTGCGATCCACGCGATCAACGATGGTCCCGCGCCGATCACACCGGTTCTCACGCTGTCGCTGTTCCGCGGCTCAGTCTCCGTTGGCGAGACATCCGTACACGTGACGCTACCGGAACGCTCGACGGTGAATATCAGCGCTGACAAGCTGCTCGGGTCATTCACGGATGTGAGCTACGCGTACAGATTCGGCCGCCCGAATCACGACGCGGTGGTTGCAACGCTCACTGATTCGGAGACGGGTATATTTCTCGCGCAGTCGTTTCACTTTCCACTCGGAATGGGCGCACCGCGCTCTGCGACTCATCTGAGATCGACGATAAGGCGAATAGACGATGAATGCTACTCGCTTACGGTGAAAGCTGATGAACTCGCTCTTGCGGTAGTAGTCGACACTCCCGGCTGGCGACCAAGCGATAATTACTTTCACGTGGCGCCGGATGGCGAGCGGACCATCCTGCTCTCTGCGATCGGGGAGCCGACAACACTCACGGGAAACATGAGCGCGCTAAATACACACGCACCATGCGGATTCCGGGCATGATCGACCCTGCAATGCCAATGTTCTTCGGCGGGGCACACCACCTCGCCGGATGGTTTACGCACGGGCTTCCATCCGGCGGTCTGCGCAAGTGTGCCATACTTCTCTGTCCGCCAGTCGGACATGAGTACATGTGCAGCTACAGATCATTCCGAACTCTCGCACGGGGTCTTGCGGGCAGGGGATTTCCGGTCATGCGCTTCGATTATTCCGGCACGGGCGATTCAGCAGACCCTGCGGATGACGGCTCGCTCGTTCCTGTGTGGGTAGACGGCGTATCGCTAGCCGCTGACGAATTGCGGCATCGGAGCGGTTGCGACAGGCTCGCGTTCGTCGGCTTGCGATTCGGCGCGAGCCTTGCCGCGCTGGCAGCGTCGGGTCGGGATGATGTCGACTCGCTGGTGCTGTGGAGTCCGTGCACCAGCGGAAGATCGTTCGTGCGCCAGACGCGAATGCTGGGCGCCGCGTCGGCGATCCGCCCGGAGGATCTGGTTCCTGAAGCAGAAGGCATCGAATCGGTCGGCTTCATGATGGACGCGCGTACGATCGCGGATATCGCGAAGGTCAACCTCGATGTGGGCCCGCCCTTCACTATCAATCAGGCACTTGTCCTCACCCGGAGGGACGGCGTAGCGGAAGAGGGTATTCTGGCCGCAATGGGACGAGATGGCGTCGATTGCCAAGAACTACGGTACGACGGCTACAGCGCGTTCATGACCACACCCTTCAGCGCGATACTGCCGAAAGATCCGATCGACAAGATCGTTGACTGGCTGGATGAGCGATATCCACAGCGACTCCCCGCAAGCGACGCTCCTCCCGAAGACGTATCCCGCGCGTCGGCGTCTCATGTGGGATCGCTGCGCGGGGTGAGAGAATCGACCGTCCGCTTCGCGGACCACCGTCTGGCGGGGGTTCTCACCGAACCAGACTCGCCGTCGGACAATCCTGCGGTGATCCTGATGAACACGGGATCGGATCATCACGTTGGACCGCACCGCCTGTACACACCTCTTGCGCGACGGTGGGCCGCACTGGGTTTTCCCGTCCTGCGCTTCGATCTGGGCGGCATCGGCGACAGCGAAGCAGACGACAGCGTGCCGACGATCGACGCATACCCGAGCACGGCGCTCGATGATGTGCGGGCAGCAATCGACTACATGCGATACGAAAAGGGGTACGCGCAACTGATCCTGGGCGGGATATGCGCCGGCGCGTACCATGCGATCCATGCGATCCGTGCCAGTGATGCGGAAATCCAGGCTGTGATTGCGGTGAATCCTCCACTGTATCATCGCGCGGGTGATCCGTTCACGCCGGACCCGTACTTCAGCGATGTCGCGGAAGCGAAACGCATAAGAAGCTCGATGCGAAACCTGGCAAAGTGGCGCAGGCTGATCGGCGGGCGCGTAGATATCGGCTATACACTCAGCGTGTTCAGGCGTCGTTTCCACAATGCCTGCGCGCAGGTCTCGACACTGGCTATGCAGTTGGCGAATCGCGAAAGACAATTTGATTCATACGATCCGGCGAATCTCTTTCGCGAGGGCACGCTCGTACACGTCATATTCAACGAAGGGAGCAGAGAACAGATCTTCTTCGAGTACACCCTCGCACCAAGGCTGCGCCGCCTGTCACCACCGCCCGACGTCACCGTCGATGTCGTACCCGGCGCGGATCACACCTTCATGCCGATACGCTGGCAGCGCGTGTTAGTTGACTTGATGACCGAACGGTTACTCCAGCACCGCAGCACCACGTCGCAACCAGATATTGTCGCTACAGCACGCGGCGCGCAAATCTGAACGTTTCACGCAGTGTCAGTGCGACGCTATCATCCGCGTCGAGGGTATTGATCCCAAAGCCACCATTGGCGAGCGAACAGTGGGCGCAGTCGGCGCCGCCCAGCGACAGCGCTACGTGCGTCGGACGTCCATCGCCGCGATCGGAGAAGAACAGCAGATCGGCGGGTTCGAGATCGATGATGTCGCCCGTGACTTCGCGACCGCGCTCGGCCTGCATCCACGCATCACGTGGAAGTTGAGTTCCGTGCAGCGCGAACATCGTCTGGATGAAGCCCGAGCAGTCCGCACCCCACGGCGTGACGCCGCCCCACTGGTACGATGCGCCCGCGAACAACTCGGCAGCACGCTGAACGATCAGATCTGCATCGGGTGCGAAATAGCGTGCGCGTGCGCGATGGTTCATCGCAATGCCCCGCGTGACGACCTCGTCGGGGCCGAGCAGTGCACCCAGCGGCAGCTCGATCTCGGTGGTCGCGGCTGTTCGCACCACACAACCTATCGACATGCGACGTTCGGCACGCCATGCTGCCTGAAGAGGACCGTCTTCGGCCGCGGGTTCACGCGTGACGTATCCACTGTGACACCAACCCACGTAGTCGTCGGCACCGCGAACACGGAGCCAGTTGCCGTCGGCGTCCAGCACGTCGGCCTGATGACCGCGTAGCAATTGAGTCACCTGGCCCGACGACACGGCCGGTTCGGACATCAGAGGTGCGATTGGCACTCTCACCGTGACGCGGCCCGCCTGCACGCGGCCGATGTTGCTGGAGAGCGGCGGCATCAGTGCTCCGGCCAGTCCATTTCCTGAGGTGCCGGCGCCGCGTGCGAGGATGTCGAGTGACTCGCGGCGGCGGGCGGTGCGCTTGCAGCGACAGCGTTGCATCGCTCGCAGCGCACGACGCCCTTGAACACGCACATGATGCAGATGAACGTGCCGCAGTCCTTGCACGGATAGCCTTCGGATGCGCGCTCTTCCTCACCGCAGCTGCGGCAGATCATGGCGTCGCGTTCGCGCAGCTCGCTCATGCGGAACCCGGTGTGCGGTACACCAGCCCGTATTCCTTGATCTTCTTGATCAGCGTCGCGCGCGATATTCCAAGCTCGCGCGCAGCGTGGGTGCGGTTGAGCTTGTGCGCACGAAGCGTGCGATGGATGTGCGCACGCTCGACGTCCATGAGCGTGCGCGGTGTGTGAACGATCCCCGGACTCTGATCGGCCTGCAGCTCGGCCGCAAGATGCACGCGGCGCAGCACACTCTCGCCACGGGCAACCATTATGGCGCGCTCGATCGCATTGCGCAGCTCGCGTATGTTGCCGGGCCACGGATACGCGATGAGGCATTCGATCACATCGTCGTCGAGCGTGCGCGGCGAATCCGCCAGCTCGGTCGAGAGCGCCATGAAGGTTGCGGTGATCAGCTCGGTGAGATCGTCGCGCGAGCGTGCGCGCAGCGGCGGAAGGTGAACTGGCGCAACACCGAGCCGATAGTACAGATCCTCGCGGAAACGTCCCGCATTGACCTCGCTCACGAGATCCTTGCTCGCAGCGGCAATGACCCGCGCCGTCGTCATTTCGCCATTATCCGCCCGGGCGGCACCCGCCTCGAGCGTGTGCAGCAGGCGCTCCTGCAGATCGGGCCCGAGATCGGCGATCTCTTCGATGAGGACCGTCCCACCGTTTACCATATCGATCACGCCGGGGTCCTGCTCCCCCGAGTCCGGGTTGCCGAGAAGCTCTGCACCAAGCGTCGTCGCATCCGATGTCGCACAGTTGATCTCGACGTACGGACGGGCCGCGCGCGCGCTCCTCGAATGAATGTACTGGGCCAGCCGTCCCTTCCCCGTTCCCGGCTCACCGATCAGCAGCGCGGTCGCAGCGTCGCTGCGTGCCAGTGCGTCCACCTGCCTCACCAGGTCGTGCATGGTGCGCGACGTGCCCATCAACGGCAGAACTGCATCGTTGTCGCGCTGCCAGGTGAGGGAGAGAAAGCGGGCCACGAGCGTATCGGAGATGGTCAGGGTTCGCGGAGTGGCTGTGCCACCAGTGTGTTCTACTGACGATTTATTTGACAGTCTGGTACCAGAAGTCGTGCCGCAAGCGGCTCGACTACCGCTGCAAAAGGCGTGTTTCCAATCAATTCGCCGTCCGCCTGGGCCGGAAGAATGGGGGCTGTCTCTATGATGATACTCTCGCCCTGCATGTAGGTCATCGCCGGATCGGCCCTGAAGTCACGAAACAACAGTTTATAGGTGATCCTCGCAATATCGACCACGGTAACTGGATCGAAGATACACACATCCAGCTTACCGTCATCCCGGCGAATGCCCTCGCCCAACGTCACGAGGCCGTTGAGCAGCACGCCGAAATTGGCCACGAGCACCACGGCGGCCTCGCGGGTCACGGTGCTGCCGTCGACGGTTACCCTGGCGGTGAATCTTCGGCGACGCAGGACATGGGCGGATCCGGCAACGACATAGGCCATGACGCCGGCCCGGCGCTTCCAGGCCGGCGATGTTCCGGCGATCATGGAGGCATCGATTCCGACGCCAGCCCCGATGACGAACCGAGTGCCGTCGCCCAGGCGTCCGAGATCCACCAGGGCCTCGTCGCCCCGGACGAGCGCTTTGATCGCGCGTGGCACACTCAAGGGGATTCCGAGCGCGCGGGCGAGCAGGTTTCCGGTGCCGCCCGGCAAGACGCCCACAGGCGGTCCCCCAGGCGAGAGCGCGCCGATCACCTCGACGGCGGTTCCGTCGCCGCCAAGCGTGAATATCGCATCGTAGTCGCCGCCCCGCGCTGCCAGGAGCTCGGCTGCATGGCCGCGACGTTCGGTCACGATCACATCGCACGGAATATCCAACGTTGCGAACGTACGAATCGCGGACGTGATCGAGCGTGCACCGCTACGTGAAGCCGGGTTCGCAATCAGCAGTACGCTGCGAATACGCGCGCGGTCCACGCTGCTCCGCGCGGATTGCATCAGAAACGCCAGGAGCGAAGGAAGTCGATGCCGAGCTGCGGCGGCGTTTGCTGAAATGTCTGCAGCGCTCCCGGACGGGAACACAGCAGATCCGTCGTGCCGGGCTCGACGCCGAGCTGCGCGGTATAGCTCTGACTCAGCCGGTACTCGAGGCGAAGTCCGAGATTGCGCTGGAAGCTGGCAGCGCTGCGCAGATTCTCGGCACAGAATCCGGTGCTGAAGTTGAGAAAGAGGTTGTTGTTCAGCTGCTTGCCAACGAGGGCGCGAGTGTTGAGCAGATTGCTGTAGAACGTCGCGTTGTCGGCGGTGCCAGGGGCCTGTGGTGCCAGAAGCGCCGGCGTCTGAAGCTCCACGACGTCGAACACAGATCTCGGAATCGCGCTGCTGATGATGTTGCCGGCGGAGCGTACGGCCACGTTCGCGAGCTGATTGACGTACTGCGCGGAAGTGTAATCGAGTGCGAACGCAGGCTCGCCGGTGATGAGGTAGCTGAGAAGATCGGACTGCGAGAGCGGCAGGTTATCGGCGCTGGAGAGCGCGAGCGACGGAGCCGAGAGGGTTCCTCCGATGGTCGCACGGATGCGAATGTCCTGGCCATTGAGGCTCTGCGCCGGCTTGCGTACCGTGTTGATCGCGGTGATGTCGAGTGCCGGATCGAGATCCGGCGTCCCGAAGAATCGCAAGGTCCCCTGCTCCACGTCGAACGTGGGCTGGACGAATGGGACGACGTCGAGGCGATAGGTGCCGCGCACGGTGTTGAGCTGGCCGTCCAGCGCAAGCTGTGAGCGCTCGCCGGTCACGGGACTCCTGCCGAGCGTGACGTTGAGCGAGCCGCCGAGCTTGATGTTCGCTTCGGCAGACCTCAGCCAGACGTCATCGCCGATGCTGACTGACACGTTGTCCAGGCGCAGATTCTTCGTGAACTCGCTTGGCGCGGTGGGTAGAATCGCGCGGTTGCTCGCGACGGTGGTGTCCACAACATCGAGCAGTTCCGGATCGTTGAGATCGACGAGGCGCTTGGTGATCAGCTCGGGGATGTACACGGTGCCACGATCGACGCGCACGGCACCGGTTACCCTCGCACCGGTGTATGGACCGGTGAGAGAGATTGGGGAGGTGGTGCTGACATCGAGCGAGGCGAGCCCGCGTCTGTCCACTGCGCGGAAGTTCTGCGCCGTCGCCCTGATCGCGAAGACGGGATTGTCGTACTGCGACAATGCGACGTTTCCAGTGACATCGAGCGTTCCACGACGCTCGCGGGCGGTAGTTGCGGAGAGCTTCTTCAAAAAGACCGTGTCGCCGCTCAGCGCGATGTTCGCGTCGAGGCGATCGAGGCGAACGCCCATCGGCGCAATCGTTGCCGCGCCGCTATCGACGACGATGCTGCCGTTGAAATGCGGATGAGCAGTGGTGCCGCTGACGTCGACGCGCGCCGTGAGAGCGCCGCGAATGTTGCTGACACCGCTCCCGAAGAGCTCGAGCAACGCGAGGCTGAGACCGTCCGTGCGTAGCGATCCGTGAATCGAATCACCGAGGAAGGCGATGTTGCGGATCGCGACCGATCCGCCCTGCGTGCGTGACAGAATAACGGAATCGACGGTCACTCCGCGCGTGCTGGAGGCCAGATGCACCGGGGAGCCCAGCGAGTACGAGTTGACTGAATCAACGTCCACTCGGGCGGAATCGACGCGGAAGTTCACAGCACCCGAATCGCCGCGCGAGACGTTGCCCGATGCCGAAGCGCGCGCCGAGCCCGTTCCAACGAAGTCGGCGCGGAACGCCGCGTCGGAACCATTGCTGATTCGCAGGCCGACGGTGGCCTGACTCACCGGGACCGGGCCGGCGGAAAGAGTATCAGCCGTCAGTGCCACCACCCCGCTCGGCTTGGCGCCGAGGTCGCGCATCGCATAGCTGGCGTGGAGGCTGCGTACGCGAGCGGGACCAGCGATGACGTCGCGCGCGGCCGCGGTACCCTGCGCCTGCAATGCCGATGGCGCACCACTCAGCGTGCCCTTCACCGTGACCGCGCCTGACGACACATTGCTGTGAGCGCCCGCCGGGGGCAGAGATCCATTGCCGAGCAGCCGCCGAACGTCGTTCAGCGATGCAAGGTCGACCTGAAAATTGAGCGAGCCCGTGCGATTTGCCGCAGATGCGATCGTTCCGCGCGCGTTCGCAACTGTGCCGCCGGTGGCAAGCATCAGCGTATCGACAGTGATGAGCCCGTCGCCAAAGCGCACCTTCGCCGATGACGGCAGCAGTGCGGTATTTGCGACACGCGAGTCGAGCAGCGACGCGGATGCGGACCCGGTAAAGTCGGGCAGCGAATCACCGGTGATGTCGATCGCGTACGTTCCATTCAACGACATGTGCGGGAGAGATTCGTTCCCAAGCAGGGTTCGCAGATTCGCATTCGACACGCTTCCGGTACCATGCGCGCCATAGTTCGGCGGATCGGCATCCACGCGGCCATCGAAGGCGAGTGTTCCGCCGTCGCCGGAGAGAGAGGTGGTGAAGCGAAGATCCGGACTCTGACCCTGCACGCGAATCGGGCCACTCAACGATTCGCGCAGAGGGAGATTGACATAGGACTTGCGCAACGTCTCGAACGCGAGTGGCTGCGCCTGCAGATCGAGATCGTATGTGAGGTACAGATAACCCCAGGTCACGCGTCCGTTGCCCGACACTTGCGATTGCGGACCGTCTCCGTCCTGATGTGTGAGCTGCGCGTTGCTGAAACGAACGTCGAGCCAGCTCGAGTCGAGCACGGCAGTGCCAGAGACGGTGCCGTTCAGGCGGGGAAAGTTCTTGTTGAGATACTGCAGCGTTCGCAGGTCGAGCGTCGTGACGTTCACCGCGAAGTCGTGAAATTCGGTGAACGCCGGCGAGAAGATGTTGAGCTCGCCCTTGCCGCTCGCCACGGTAACTGCGCCGGGTACGTGAGCATCCGCGAACCTGAGCTGGGAATCCTCGACATGAAACCGAGCGAGGTTTCCACCCGACGCACGCACAGTTCCCGTGATGTCGCCCTGCCAGTCATACGGGAACGGCTTGCCGTTCAATGTTCGGAGCAGATCGAAATTGACTGGGGATGCCGTGAGCTGAACGTCACTCACGATCAGAGTGTCCTCGCCAGTCGTGAACGTCATTCGCCCACGCAGACGGGAGCGTGTCGAGCGTACATCCATGTTGCTGAGCGCAAAATCGGTGAGGTGCAGCTGCTTCGGCTGCGTACGAATGTCCAGGTCCGTGCTGCCGGAGCCGGTCCGCGGGAGCGTTGGATAGACCCATGCGATGTCGTTAAGCGACATCGAATCGGCGTGAACGTGAACGTCGTATCGGATAGGAAGGTCGCTTCCCCATACGATCTTTCCCTTCGCCCTTCCGGTCGAAGCCGGGAGGTTGACGCGTGGAAGGTCGAGCCATACGGAATCACCGAGCTGCCTGACTACTCCGGCCGTGTTGGAGAACAGAAACGGCGGATCGGCCTCGGCCACCTTCAATCCGGTAAAGCGGAACAGCATGCCGGCGGTATCCGGATTGCTGATGCGCGCTGCAGGCAGGTCGACATCCCCGGCAGTCCAACGCCAGGTTCGAGCGTATCCCTCGGCCGTGCGACGAATCTCGTGGTCCTTGCGCGTCAGCTCGAAATGAATGGCGCTATCGAGTGCGGCGTGTTTCAGCCACGGAGCAGGGTGCCACGGAAGCGTGAGTATGAAGCTCGCGTTGCGAACCTGAGCCGAGTCCATGACTATGAACGGACTGGGTTGCTTGGGTTGAAATTTGGCCGGTTTCGATTCGCGAAATACCTGCCGGAAATTCCAGTCACCGTTCTCATGCTGGCGTATGTACACAACCGGATGCTCGACGCGGAGGTCGTGGAGCAGCACGCGTCGGTCCAGCAGGTCGCGAAGGTCGTAACGCACCGACACGCGTCCCGTCGCAATGAAGAGCGAGTCCTGGGTATCGCGAATGGCGATGGAGTCGATGGTGACTCCCGTGAAGAACCCGTCGCTGATGTGCCCCACGTACAGCGACCCGTGGATCCTTTGCTTGAGTGCTGAGACGACGAGCCGGCGAATCTGCTCGCGGCCGCGATCCGTCTGCGTTATGCCGAGCACGGCGAGCACGGCGAGCGAAAACAGCGTGAGCAGCGCAGCCGCGCTGCCAAGAACGATCCGGCCGCGAAGTGTCACGCCCTAGAACGCCTGGCCGATTGCGAGGCCGAACGTGAGACGCTGTCCGAATGACCTGTTCGTGGGCGGCTTGTAGCCCGCGCATACTCCGGGTGCCTGCACCGCCACGGGATGCGCGGGATCAGCGTAATCCGTCGTCACTCTGAGCGTATTGCCCGGCGCCACACACGGAAGCGCGCCAGCGTCTGCATTGCTTTCGTAATACAGTGGACCGACAGGTTGCGGATACGGGTCGTAGCCGACAACGACACGAACGGGTCCAACGGGAGTCAGTGCAGCAACCTGAACTCCAGGCGTGACCTTGATCTGATAACCACCGAACGTGGTGCCAGCACCGCGGTTCCACACATCACCCGCGTCGACGAAGACGCCGAACTGCAGCACATCAGGCAGTACGGGGCTGCGCAGGCGCAGCTCGAGATTCGCAACGACCAGACTGTTGCCGCCCACCGGGACCACTCGCTTGGGCTTGGCTGTGCCAAGATAGCGGAAGTACGTGTTGGTCTGTCCGCCGATATCAGGGACAGTCACGGTGTCGTACGACGGCGCGATGTAGGTGACGGCGCCGAGCTCATTCTGCGCGAACCCGCGCACGGAGCTTGGACCACCGGCGTACAACCGCTCCTGCGGCGGAATGAAGCCGGCGTTCGTCCGGAAATTGCGCCCGAAGACGAGACCGCCTCGAATGTGCATGGCCAGCACGTTGCCGCCGCCGATCGCGATGTATCGCGATGTCTCGGCGAGCAATGTGTTGAACTGCAATCCGGAGTCCGAGAGGACGAGAGGCGACGCGTGCCGTACCTCGAAGCGCGAAAGAGTTCCGGAGCTTGGCGCGATTGGATCGTTTGTCGCGTCATGTACCACCACTGCGTTCACGACACCGAGGCGCTGGTTCCGTTGAACGCGGTCACGTTCCTCCGCGGTACACAGATTGAACACGGCACAGAAGAGCGCGGGTTGCGATTCCGTTCGGCCGAAATCCATGGTGTAGCCGAACGTCACCGGAGTGCGTGCCCATCGCTGATATTGCAACGATGCGACGCCTCCTATCAATGTCGTTCGCACGTACACCTTGTACTCGCTGACGCGGGACGTGTAAGCTGTGAGCGTCGGCACCGTGCGAAGTCCGAAGAACACCGGCTGGCGCAGTGTGGCGCCGAGGTAGTAGTTGAGGCGCTCGCTGTACGGGTCCGCTTTTGCTTGCGGGCAGAGATCAGGCGCGCCGTTGAGCGGGCTGCCAATGCCGATCTTGGAGACGCGTCCCTGAATGGTCAGATGACGTGCACCGTTCAGGAAATTGTAGTCGTCGAGCTCACCCGTGGCGCGGAAGCAGTCCAGCGTACCGTAGCCGCCACCGAGCCGCGCCGCGTGCATCGTGTTCTCGGCGAGCGAGACGTTGAGGGGTGCAATGGAATCCGGGCCGGCTCGCGAACCTCCGGCGCTGTCCAGAGCAATCGCGACGTGCGTGTAGGCATCGGTCTGATAGAGAGCGCGCTGCGCGTCGATCAGTGCCTGCTCGCGGTAGAGCGCGCCGGAGTCGATGCCGATCACGCGTCGTACCGTATGATTGGAGATGTGCTGCTTCTTGTTGCGTGCGGGTGTAACCGCTATGGCCACACCACCAAAGCGTGTGAGCGTTCCCGGGGTGATGGTGAGGGTGTCGAATGCGACGAGCCCACTGTCGGCGGTACCGAAGCTGTTGTGTGCAGTGACGGCGGGATAACCGGCGTTGCGGAGACGTCGCGTCATGAGGTCGATCGCGGCGTCGATCTTCGTTCGGTCGAAGCGCTGGCCTGGCGCGATGGGGATGCCGGCCTTCACGCTGCTCGCGTTCGGCAACGAGTCGAGGCCCTTGATGACCAGGCTACGCAGCACGGTTGCGCGCCCTTCGTGAATCTTGAACTCGACACGGATGCCGGAGCGTCCGGCGGCGATCCTCCCCGTATCGACCGTCACGGCGGGGAAGCCGCGCCGGCGGTAGAAGAGGATCAGGCGCAGGCGATCGTTTGCGAATTCCTGTTCGTCCAGACATCTGCGCGCGGAGAACGGAAGATCGAGGTAGCGCCGAGCCCACGCGGAGGGGGTAGT
Organism: Gemmatimonadota bacterium; assembly: GCA_027307165.1. GTDB lineage: Bacteria > Gemmatimonadota > Gemmatimonadetes > Gemmatimonadales > Gemmatimonadaceae > Fen-1247. The sequence goes on from DAHUXM010000028.1 coordinate 122,413, forward strand.
TACAATGGCGTTTGCCAGTTCCGCGTCGGTGAATTCGTGATTTCCGATGAAGTCCAGCCCACGCACCTCGGTGTCGCCCGTGTGGCAACCAAGGTCCTGTCCACTGGCGATAGTTGGCAGAGCCGAGCAGGCGGCCAGAACGGTGGCCGCGGTGATTATCCTCTTGATGATGTCCGCGGTCACAATTGACGCTCTAATGATAGCCCGGTAAGTTCTCGCCTCGCACCCTATAATGTCAACCGTTGCCCATTCGCGAGGGTTTCGCCCGTCGCGCCGTGCCATCCTCGCCGGCCTTGTAGCCCTGTCCGGCGTGGCCGGCCTGTCCGGTCCCGTAGCGTGCAGCGGGCCAGGAGTGCCGGACCGCCGCACGCTGATCGACTCCCGCGACAACTACGATCCCAGGTCTCTCGATCCGGCCCTCTCGACGGACGTCCCGACGGGGCGCGCCGTGTCCTACGTGTTCGACGGACTCACGCGGTTCACGCCGAAAGCTGCCGTGGTCCCGGACCTCGCAACGTCGTGGGAGCTGGCTTCCGATGGGATAACCTACACGTTCCATCTGCGAAACGGCGTTCGATTTCACGATGGCACGAGCTTCTCCGCCTCCGACGTGAGGCACTCGTGGGAACGGGTGCTCGATCCCGCTACCAAGGGCGGCCGCGGATGGCCGCTGTATCCGATCCGCGGCGCGCAGGAGTTTGCCGCTGGAAAGGCGCCGAGCATCTCGGGGCTGAAAGTGGTGGATGACAGCACCATAGAAATCACGCTCACCGAGCCGTTCGCAATCTTTCCCAAGATGCTCGCGATGCCCGCAACGGCGATCGTTCCGAAAGTGACTCCGCCCGACTTCGGCGAGCACCCGATCGGCACCGGGCCCTGGAAGTTCGTTGCATGGCATCACGATGACTACCTGCTCTTCGCGCGCAACACGCAGTATCACGATGGTGCCCCGCTCGCGGATTCACTCGAGGCTCGCATCATTCCGGAATTGAGTACTGCGGAGGCGGAGTTCCAGGCCGGCAACGTCGACGGGCTCCAGGTTCCGGCGCAGGAATCACCGTCGTGGGAATCCAACGAGGAAACACGTCCGCTGCTGCAGTCGGCTCCGTCGCTGCGCTTGATCTACGGTGCCATCAATACGACCCGCGGACCGTTACGCGACGTGAGGGTGCGTCAGGCGATCAATCTCGCGGTCGATCGAGGCATGATCCTGAGACGGCTGATGGGCGGACGCGGTACGCTTGCCGCCGGCGTGATTCCGCCATCGCTCGATGGTTTCAATCCGTCACTCGCTGCGTATCCGTACGACACGGCGCGTGCACGTACGCTGCTCAAGGACGCCGGTTATCCCAACGGAATCGACATAGAGCTGTGGACGTCGCAGAGCGAGCAGTTCCCGCGCATCGCGCAGACGATCCAGGCATACCTCGCGCAGGTCGGCATCCGCGTCAAGATCGTTCAGCGCGACGCCTCGTCGATGCGCGAGGCGGCGCGAAACGGCAAGACCGACATAGCCCTCAAGGACTGGTACGCGGATTATCCGGACGCGGAGAATTTTCTCTATCCGTTGTTGCACAGCAACAACCGCGGAGTGGGCGGCAACGTCTCGTTCTTCAGCAACGCTACGTTCGACAGCGTAGTTTCCAGAGCGCGTAGAGAGCCGGACGATCAGAAAAGGTTCGCGTTGTATCGCGAGGCGGATTCGCTTGCGCACGAACAGGCACCCATGCTGTTCATGTTCTTCTACACGGAACTGTACGCCGTACAGCCCTGGCTCAAGGGATTCACCGTGCCGTCGATCTTCACCGGTGAGCGATGGACAACGGCGCACATCGAGCGGCCGCCAAAGACGGCACCGAAGTGACGTCATACATCATTCGCCGGCTGCTACTCGCGATACCGACTCTGTTCGGTGTGCTGGTCGTCACCTTTCTGCTGCTGTACATTGCGCCGGGCGACCCGGTGCAGGAGATGGTGGGCGAGCGCGCCGATTCCGCGACGATAGCGAGACTGCGCAAGGAGCTGCGACTGGACGAGCCGGTTCTCTCGCAGTTCACGCACTACGCTGGCGGTGTTATCCGCGGCGACCTCGGCACTTCCTACATCACGCGCAGGCCGATTCTGAGCGACGTACTCGAGCGCTTCCCCAAGACGCTGCTGCTCGCCGGCACCGCGATGCTGTTCGCTTCGATAACCGGAATCCTCATAGGCGTGTTGAGCGCGCAGCACCCGGGCGGCTGGTTCGACCGGATATCACTTGGCGGGGCCTATCTCGGGATTTCGTTCCCCGTGTACTGGGTTGGATTGCTCCTGATACTGCTGTTCGCGGTGACACTGCACTGGCTTCCGCCGTCGGGATATGGCGGAATTCGACACCTGATTCTTCCGGCGCTCGCGCTCGGGACGCGTTCCGTCGCATTTCTCGCGCGCGTAACCCGGTCGGCGATGCTCGACGTTCTCAACAGCGACTTCGTGCGCACCGCACGAGCGAAGGGATTGAGCGAGCGGGCGGTGGTTCTCAAGCACGGACTGCGGAACGCACTGATCCCGGTGATCACCGTGCTCGGTCTCGACTTCGGTTACTATCTCACGGGTAGCATACTCACGGAGACGATCTTCAGCTGGCCCGGACTGGGGCGCTACGTCGTCAACGCAATTTCGCGGCGAGACCTTCCCGCGATTCAGGGAAGCGTGCTCTTCCTGAGTGTGATCTTCGTACTCGTAAACCTCCTGACCGACCTCGCGTACGCGAAGGCTGACAAGCGTGTGAATCTATGACCGGACTTCGACAGAACATTTCCAGCGGCGGACCGTGGGAAGACGTGGTTGGCTACTCCCGCGCGGTGCGCACCGGCAACCACGTATTCGTTGCGGGCACGACTGCGGTCGGTGCTGACGGAAAGATCGTCGGCGATGGCGACGCATACGCGCAAACGGTGCAAGCACTACGCACGATCGAATCGGCGCTGAAACAGGCGGGCGCAAAGCTGTCCGACGTCGTGCGCACGCGCATGTTCGTAACCGACATCTCGAACTGGGAAGCGATCGGACGCGCGCACGGAGAGTTCTTCCGTGACGTCAGACCTGCGGCAACGATGGTGGAAGTGAGTCGCCTGATAGATCCGGCGATGCTCGTGGAGATCGAGGCCGACGCGGTAATCGCGGGTTCGTAGCGCACGAAGTCCTGCCGCGATCAAACGAGACCCACTCAAGTCGTGGAGGGTCAGTCGAGATCAAACGCCACGAGCAGGGCGGCGTTCAGCTCAGCCACCTTGGGCCGTGCGAGCGAGCCCACGTAGTGAGTCAGAGCGGATTTCGGCACGAGGAGAAGTTGGTCGCAGTTGACGACCGATTCGTGTTTCAAGCCTTCGCTAATCCCGACCGCAACTTCGGTGGACCGCCCATCTTCGTTCGTGTTGATCGCAGCGCAAACTACCTTGTCTGCCTTCGAGTCGCAGAGCGTTTGCCGACTCACAACTACGACGCACCGTGCACGCTTGGGATCGTTTCCGGGCGCAGGTGAAACACGGTAAATCTCGCCTCGGGTCAGACTCACTCGGGCCAGGATTGGAGACTTAAGAGGTCGTCCGATTCGCGGTTAGTGATCTCCGCACTTGCGTTGATAGCCTGCAGGTCATGCGCTCGACGCGCCCGTCGCAGCATCGAGCGGAGATAGGCACGCACCGCGCGTTCCACCAGAGCAGAGCGTTGAGCCCTCCCCGCAACTGCGTCTGCGGCACGTATAAGCTCACCCGAAAGGCTCACCGAGGCTTTGGCCTTTTTTTCATGCTCGCCGAGCAAACGCTGCACTGTAGCGGCGGTCTTTGCAGGGAGGATTGAATTCATACTACGAATGGTAGTATATATGCTGCTACTTTTCAAGCCACCATACACCCGGGCCATCTTTGCCCACGGACAGTTCAGTCGTCCTTCTGCCCGAACACCGCCATGTTCGAGCTGTGTCCTGGCGCGACTTTCTTGTCGGGATGGACCCAGTGCACTGCCTGGTTCACCGCCGTCGCGGCTTCGGCGAATCCTGTCGCGATGAGCTTCAGCTTTCCGGGATAGGTGCAGATGTCACCCGCCGCGTAGATGCCGGCGTGGCCCGTTTCCATCTGACTGTTCACCACTATCTCGTCGTTCACGAGCTCGAGTCCCCAGTCGTTCAGTGCGCCGAGATCGCTTACGAAGCCGAGCATCGGGAGGATCACGTCGCATTCCACACGCTCCAGCTCCTTGGACTTCACATTGCGAAGCGTGACCGAGTCGAAGTATTCGCCGGCCGAGTGAATGTCGTGCAGCTCGTGAAAGGTGAAGACCTTGGTGTGACTGGTGTGTACCGATGCGAGCACGTCGGCGACGGTCGCCGCATGGGCGCGAAAGCGGTCGCTGCGGTGGACCAGCGAGATTGCTTCCGCCGTGCCGCGCAGCTGCTGCGCCCAGTCAAACGCCGAGTCGCCGCCGCCGATGATGATGACGCGCTTGCCGCGAAACTGTTCGAGATCGAGAACGCGGTCCTGAATGCCCTTTCCATACCACGGCTCTGCGACCGCCTGTGGCAGCCGGCGCGGCGAAAACGCTCCGATTCCGGCTGCTAGAACCAGCGACCGGGTCGGAAAACGATCGGTGCTGGTGACGAGGACGAAGTGCCCGTCGTGCTCCTCGAGTCCGGTCACATGTTGATCGAGATGGACCGGCTCGCCGAACTGGGCAGCTTGGCTTTCGAGCGAACGCACCAGATCCTTTGCCAGCACCTTGGGAAATCCGGCGACGTCGAATATGTATTTCTCGGGATAAAGGGCCGTCAGCTGGCCGCCGGCTTGCGATAGTGCGTCCACAACCTGCGCGCTCGCGCCGCGCATTCCGCAGTAGAACAGGCCAAAAAGTCCGGTTGGTCCGGCGCCTAATATCGTTACGTCTTTGATCTCGTGCTCCATAGTAGCGAAATTTACCCGGATATGACTATGAAGATCTATACGAAGACCGGCGACGCTGGCACGACCGGACTCTTTGGCGGCGGCCGAGTGCCGAAAGACGATTCGCGCGTCGAGGCATATGGTGCCGTCGATGAGCTGAACGCAATTCTGGGCGCCGCGCGCGCGACTGGCCCGATGCCACGGGTCGACGAAGTGCTGGTTGCGGTGCAGCGCGATCTCTTCGCGATCGGCGCTCTTCTGGCGACGCCGGACATCGAGAAGATGAACGCGCACCTCACCAAGGCGCGCATCGACGATGCTCGTATCGAGGAGCTCGAGCACGCAATCGACGCGTGCGACAACGAGCTGGAGCCGCTCAAGGCATTCATCATTCCGGGCGGGACTCCAAAAGCCGCCGCGCTGCACGTGGCGAGAACGGTGTGCCGCCGCGCAGAGCGCAAAGTCGTACATCTGCAACACTCGGTGGAGCTGCCGAAACTGACGGTGGTCTATCTCAACCGTCTGTCAGATCTGCTCTTTTCGCTTGCCCGCGTCGCTAACAAGCGCGCCGGCGCCGGCGAGGTTACGTGGTAGATAAGGCTACGAGGCCAACGCGAGATCCTGTCTCATTCATAGATGCTGGCGGCTACGAGATAAGCGTGGCCGCCGGACTGCTCACCCGCGCTGGCGAGATCGCGGCCGCTGCGGCGCCGGCACATCGGTATGCGGTGGTTTCCGACAGCAACGTGGCGCCCTTGTACGCCTCCCGGCTGGTCGAGCAACTCGGGCAATCCGGCGAATCGGTGCCGTTATGCACGGTTCCTGCCGGCGAGGCGCACAAGAACCGCGAGAGCTGGGCGGCGATAACCGACCAACTGCTGGCCGCGGGGCTTGGCCGCGATTCGGCGATCATCGCCCTGGGTGGCGGAGTCGTTTGCGACCTGGCTGGCTTCGTCGCGGCCACGTTCATGCGCGGGGTGCCGGTGGTCCACATACCGACCACCCTGCTGTCGATGATCGATGCGTCGATCGGAGGCAAAACCGGTGTCGATACGCCGCATGGGAAGAATCTGGTCGGCGCCTTTCATCAGCCCAGCGCCGTGATAATAGATCCGGAAGTGCTTGATACGCTTCCAGTTAGCGATTTGAGGGCGGGACTGGCGGAAGCGCTCAAGCACGGCGCGATTGCCGACGCGGCCTACTTCGATTTCATCGCCAGCTCGGCGCCTCTCCTACTTGCGGAGGACCCGGGCAAGCGTGACGTTCCTGCCCTGAATCACGTCATCGAGAAGAGCGTCCGGCTCAAGGTTGGGGTCGTCGCCGCTGATGAACGGGAAAATGGAGCTCGCAAAGCCTTGAACTTTGGCCACACTATAGGACACGCGATCGAGCTGCTCAGCGGATTCAGCATGCGACACGGCGAGGCCGTCGGAGTCGGGATGGTGCTGGAAGCCGCCGCGGCAGAACGTGCAGGTGTCACCGACGCCGGCACCGCCTCGCGCATCCGTGCGGCGCTCGAGAGTGCGGGACTTCCCACCGCTCGTCCAGTCGGACCCTCTGTGTCCAGCATCCTGGAATCGATGCGTGGCGACAAGAAAAGCCGATCGGGCGAGATCGAGTATGCGGTGCCGACTCGTATAGGAGTGATGGCGGGCGCGGGGGCAGGCTACACCGTCCGTCTGTCGGACGCCGTTGTCGCCGAGGTCCTCGCGTGAAGCGCTGGGAGGTGGGCCAGGCGATAGTTGCAGTTCTCGCCGCCGCGGTCTTCGTCAAGACCGGAATCGCTCGCCTTCCCAATGCCAATCCAGAACCGTTCGTTCACCCGCCGGTACTGGTGTATGCTCCCCGGATGCTTCCGCCGCTGATCGTCCGGGCGGAACGGATCATCCCGAAGATGCCGAAGCTCAAGAGCATTTTCGCCCGCGCGCCAGTCGGCAAACCGCTCGAGGTTTCGTTGACGCAGTACTGCCTGCAGGGGACGACTCGGCGCGACCACTGGGTCCGAGAGGGGATCGTTGCAGCGGATCCGCGCATCTTCCCGCTCGCACGTTATGTCGAGCTTTTCCTCGGCAAGCACTACCTCGGCCGCTTTCTCGTGGATGACACAGGTGGGAAGGTCAAGGGCAGAACGCTGGACATCTGGAACCCGTCTTGCTCTGAAGCGAGGAGGTTCGGTCGCCAACGCGGGACCGCCACACTCGTCATGAAACCGGAGAAATGATGTCTGCCTTCACCACGTATCTGATCGGCTTTTTCGTGGTCATCGTCGGTCTCGCCATCGGCGCGTACCTGTTGAACGTGCCTACGACGTGGATCGCTGTCGGCGTGATCGTGCTGGTCGGGTTGGGCATCCTCAAAGCCACAAGCCGCGCGCGCCAGAAGGATCCGCCGACGGGCTGAGCGACGCATGCGCTTCGCAGTTCGGCGCGCGATTAATACCGGTCAGCGCCAGCGTCGCGCCACCTGGGTGACAGATCACATTCCTTTGGCACGAAATATGGCTGTTGACCAAACTGCAAGCGCCCATTAGTCTGACTGCTTCAGCCCATCATTGGAGCGTCTATGCCGGCAGCGGTCGTCGAGAGCAGGCCAAAGGGATTTGCGCGTTCGTCTCCCTCCACAGCCTTCGACCAGTACCTGCACGACATCCAAAAGCTTCCCCTGATCACGGACGTCGAGGAAGAACGAAGGCTGGCCCGACGAGCGCAGGGTGGCGACGAGCGGGCGGCAGAACGACTGGTGACAGCGAACCTTCGCTTCGTCATCTCCTACGTGAAGAAGTATCAGGGACACGGACTCGATCTCAGCGAGCTCGTAGCAATCGGAAACGAAGGGTTGCTGAAGGCAGTCAGGAAGTTCGATCCGGACCAGGGCGTCAAGTTCATCTCCTACGCCGTATGGTGGGTCCGGCAAGCGGTGCTCAAGGCATTGGCCGAGCAGACGCGATCGGTGAGAATCCCACTCAATCAGAATTCACAGCTCATCAAGCTGTCGCGCGCCGAGACGGTGCTCGCTCAGGTTCTGAAGCGCGATCCGACAGACAACGAGCTTGGCAGGCTGCTGGAGGAGACGCCGGACACCGTTCGTGCGTCGCGCCAGATGTCGGCGACGGAAATCTCGCTGGACGCACCAATCGACCGCAGCGATCGTGAGGCATCGACGCTGGGTGAGCGCTTTGCGGGAGTTGACGGCGGTGAGATCGAAGAGGTGACCGACTTCAAGCTCATGCGCGAGTCGATCGACAGAGCCTTCAAGAAGTATCTCACGCCGCGCGAGAGGAAGATTCTGTACCTGTATTACGGGCTTGGCCAGGACTCCGAAGCGATGACGCTCGAGAAGATCGGATCGCTGCTTGGAGTGACGCGGGAGCGGATTCGTCAGATTCGCGAGCGGGCATTCGAGAAGCTGCGCCAGTCTCCGGATGGTGGAGCGCTGTCGGGATTCTGGGGCGCGGCATAGCAATCCGGACAGGCGTGAAAGTGCAACGAGGGCCCGTGGATGGGGCCCTCGCTTTATTTTACCCATTGTGATCCCCGCGTTCGTCAACGATGCTGCCGGCACCGCTTCCGCGGCGAAGCGTGCGCTGGAAGAGACCGGCGGTTTCGAGATTCACGCTGTTCGACCGGACGAATTGGAGAGCAGCATTCGCAGCGCTATTGCGTCCAAGCCGGCGCGAATCGTCGTCGCGGGCGGTGACGGGAGCGTGGGAACGGCAGCCCGTGTGTCATGCGGAACGGAGACTGCGCTCGCGGTACTGCCTGGCGGGACGCTGAACCACTTCGCGCGGGATCATGGAATCCCGGTCGACATGCAGCAGGCGGCCACGATTGCAACCAGTGGCGAGATCGGGCGCGCGGATGTCGGGTATGCCGACGACCGTCTTTTTCTCAACACCAGCTCCGTGGGCGCTTACGTCGCTTACGTTCGCTTTCGCAATCGCGCTGCGAAATATGTCGGGTATCGTATCGCCAGCCTGCTTGCAGCAGTGCGCATATTCATTTCGATGCGTCCGGTCTCTCTGGAGCTGGACGTAAACGGCGAGCGGCGCACTTACAGCACGCCGATTGTCTTCATCGGCGTGGGTGAGCGTGAGACGCGCTCGCCGACGCTGGGGAATCGGATTGCCGGCGGGCGACAGTGCCTGCATGTGATCGTCGTGCGGGAACGTCGGGCGGCGCGATTGCTCGCAGTGGCGCTCGACGCGGCCACGCGCGGGCTGGACAGGGTGGCGCGCACGCCGGAGCTGGACAGCTTCATGGTGGATTCGTGCACGATCAAGATGGGCGGAAGGCAGCGTCACGTAGCGGTCGATGGCGAGATAGTCGCACTCGGCATGCCGTTGAAGTACCGCCTGTCGAAAGACGCGCTCAGGATCGTCATTCCACCGGAACACAGCGCGAGCGCTGCATGACAACCCAACTCGTGGCCGGACTCGTCGACAGGTTGCGCGCCGTCGTGGGTGATCGATTCGTCCTGGTACGCGACGCGGAACTGCTGGCATACGAATCGGACGGACTGCCGGGTTATCACAAGCGTCCCAACCTCGCGGTGCTTCCCGGATCGCGCGACGAGGTTGTGGAAGTGGTAAGGTTGCTTGCCGAGTCCGAGGTACAGTTCGTTCCGCGTGGTGCGGGAACGGGACTGTCCGGCGGTGCACTGGCTGACGACGTGGTGCTTCTGGGTCTGCACCGGCTCAAGGCTGTGCTCGACATGGACATCGCGCGGATGCGCGCGACGGTCGAGCCAGGTGTCGTGAATGCGGCGCTGAACAAGCGGCTTGCGCCTCACGGTGTGTTCTACGCGCCCGATCCATCCAGCGAGGCAGCGTGCACCATTGGCGGAAACATCGCCGAGAACTCCGGTGGTCCGCACTGCCTCAAGTATGGTGTGACGCTGAATCACGTTCTCGCTGCTACTGTTCTGCTGCCGGACGGTGAAATCGTCGAGCTGGGCGACCGCGACGGCGGGATGGCAGGCTACGATCTACTTGGCGCATTCGTGGGATCGGAAGGTTGCTTCGGCGTTGCGCTGGACATCACCGTGCGGCTTACGCGGAAGCCCGCGGCCGTACGAACGGCGCTGGCGGATTTCATGGACGTTGCGGATGCATCGCACGCGACATCGGCGATCATTGCATCGGGCGTGGTTCCGGCGGCTCTCGAGTTCATGGACAGCGGTGTGATCCGTGTGGTCGAGCAGTCGATATTCGCCGCCGGCTATCCCATCGACGCAGCTGCGATTCTATTGATCGAGGTGGACGGAACCGTCGAGAGCACGGATGCAGACATGGATCTCGTGCGCAAGCTGTGTATGGAATGTGGCGCACGCGCCGTGCGTGTCGCCACGAACGAGACCGAGCGGGCGCGATTGTGGCAGGGCCGGAAGAAAGCGTTCGGAGCGATGGGGCGTCTCGCGCCTAATCTGGCGGTCCAGGACGCGGTGATTCCGCGCACACGTCTGGCCGAAGTACTGGCGCAGATCCACGCGATCGCCGATTCGCACGGAGTGACGGTGTGCAACGTATTTCACGCCGGTGACGGCAATCTGCACCCGAACATCTCCTACGACGCTGGCGACCCGGATCAGGTGCGGCGCGTGCACGAGTCGATGGCGGCGATGATGCAGGCGTGCATCGCGGCCGGTGGGAGCATCACCGGCGAGCACGGTGTGGGACTGGACAAGCTGCGTTACATGCCGTTGCTGTTCGACGAGCCGACGCTCGCGGCGATGTGCGATCTGCGCACTGCATTCGACCCGGCGCAACGCTCGAATCCCGGCAAGGTGGTTCCCGTGCATTCATGTCGCGAGTGGCATGGAGCACCGGCAGTACGTGCTGGTGAGATCGCGTCCGAGGTGGCGTCGGATGCGGGGTGACGCTGAGATCTCGGCCGCTGTGCGCGAAGCGATCGCCGATCGCAGCGCGCTTCGCATCGTCGGACGCGGAACGTGGCTCGACGCCGGAGCACCCGTCGCGGCGCGCACGCAGCTCGTTCTCTCCGACGATCACGGAATCGTCGCATACGTGCCGGACGATCTCACGATAACCGTACGAGCGGGAACCACGCTGCGCGAACTGGACGAGACGCTGGGCGCACACGATCAGTGGATCGCGCTGGATCCGGAAGGAGGCACCGACGTCACGATTGGCGCGACGGTTGCGACATGCTCGTACGGACCTGCGGCTGCGTTCTTTGGAACGCCGCGAGATCAGGTGCTGGGCATGACGGTGGTGCTCGGAACGGGCGATGTGATACGCGCAGGCGGGCGAGTGGTGAAGAATGTCGCCGGCTTCGATCTCACGCGACTCATGATCGGTGCGTGGGGAACGCTGGGCGTCATCACGGAAGTTACGCTGCGCGTACGGTCGCGGTCGATGCGAATGGATTCGGTCTCGCACATGCGCCGCCTACTTCCGCAGTCGCACGGTTACCGCAGGCCGGAGATCGTCAACGACCGGCTTTCCGCTGCGCTGATGCAGCGCTTCGATCCGCACCACGTGTTGAATCCTGGAATCATGGAAGCGAAGTCATGACGGAAGCGACCAGGCCGCCATGCGCCGACACGCCGCTCGCGCAGGAACAGGCAGGGCTCGACGCGTGTGTGCACTGCGGGTTCTGTCTGCAGGCGTGTCCGACGTATCTGGCGCTGGAGGACGAGAACGACTCGCCGCGCGGCCGAATCGTCCTGATGCGTGCGCTGGTTGACGGGAAGCTGGCGCCGAGCGATCCCGATTTGCGGGAGCACATCGATCGCTGTCTCGGCTGTCGCGCGTGCGAAACAGCGTGCCCGTCCGGAGTGCCGTACGGACATCTGCTCGAAGCCACGCGTGCAACGCTGCGGGGTGGGCAGGCTCCGACGGCCGCTTCGCGCGCCCTTCTCCGTGTGTTTGCGCACCGGCCGTTGATGCGCGCCGCGATGGCGTTTGCGCGGCTCCTGGCCGCGACACCGATTCCGACGCTGTTGATGAAGCTTCCCGGAAGAATGGGCTTCGCGATGGCGATGCTCGCGTCCACCGAATTTCCACTCGAGCGGGGCAAGTATCGCGCGGAGGGTGATGGGACGAACGGCAGCGCCGCGCTGCTGCTGGGCTGTGTGATGGAGGGACTGTTCACCGCGACGAATCGTGCCACCGAGAGAGTGCTGACGCGGAACGATTATCGCATGACCGCTGCACCGGGACAGGGCTGTTGCGGGGCGCTGCACGCGCATGCCGGCGATCTGGATGCGGCGCGCAGACTTGCACGACGCAACATCGTCGCATTCGAGCGTTCCGGCGCGCAATACGTAGTCGCGAACGCAGCAGGTTGTGGCGCGATGATGAAGGAATATGCACATCTGTTGAGCGGGGATCCCGAATGGGCCGATCGCGCGCGCGAAATATCGTCTCGCGTGCGAGACGTGAGCGAGCTGCTGGCCGAAGCCGGTCCGCGCCCGGGCGGAGTAATTCCCTTCACCGTTGCGTACGATGCACCGTGTCATCTGCAGCATGCGCAGCGCGTGACGACCGCCCCGATCGCCGTGCTTCAGGCGATTCCGGGCGTGCAGCTGGTACCGCTGGACGAGTCGGATCAGTGTTGCGGCAGTGCTGGAATCTACAACCTGATCGAGCCCGAGACGTCGGACGCCGTGCTGGAACGGAAACTGGATCGCATCGGCGCATCGCATGCTGCGCTCGTTGCCACCGGCAATCCCGGTTGTCTGATGCAGATCGGAGCGGGATTACTTCGGTCCGACATGCGGGCGCGCGGTGTGCATCCTATAGATTTACTGGATGCATCCTACGCTGCTGATTGACAGGTCCGACCGCGCTCGAATCGAGCTCTCCGGAGCTCACGCGGTTGCAACTCTCAACGGTCTCGTCACGAACGACGTTGCTGCGCTGAAAGCTGGTCACGGGCAATACGCGGCGGCGCTCACCGCGAAGGGCAAGATCGTCGCGGACATGATACTGCTCATGCTGGACGACAGGATTCAGGTGCACGCGTCCCCCTCATCCGCTCCGGGATTACGTGCGATGTTCGCCAAGTTCGTGAATCCGCGGTTTGCCACGCTCATCGATATCACGGACAGAACCGGCGACATCACGCTCGTTGGTGATCACAGCGCCGAGTCGATCGTGCGCGCTTCGAACGGAAGTGTGAACGCGGAGGAGTTGTCGGCGTTGCCGCACTTCTCCTTCATCTCTGCAACGATCGGCGGTGCGCCCGTGATCATCGTTCAACTTCCGCCGATCGGCGCGGACAGCGAGCGTGTCTATTCAGCGATCGTGCCGCGCGATGCGCTCGAGCGTGTACGGGCGGCGTTCCATGATGCGGGTGCGGTCGACGCGAGTGTTGAAGTGATGGACACGTTGCGTGTGGAGAGCGGCTTCCCGGAATGGGGAGTGGACATGGACGAGAACACGCTTCCGCAGGAGGCGAACCTCGACGACATGCACGCGGTGTCGTACACGAAGGGATGTTACATAGGCCAGGAGACGGTGGCGCGCATTCACTTTCGCGGACATGTGAATCGGAGTCTTCGCAGGCTCAGATTTTCGAATGGCGTGATACCACCGCGCGGAGCGGTGCTGCAGGATGCTGAGCATCGTGGCATCGGCGACGTTCGCAGCACTGCCAGGAGCGACCGTGACGGTGCGATTGGAATCGGCATGGTGCGACGGGAGATCGATGACGGGCAGGCGATCGACGTGCACTGGGAAGGCGGTACTACGACTGCGGTTGTAGCAGGAAAAGCAAAAGGCGCGATCGAGTGATCGCGCCTTTTGCTTAGTGAGCTGTGAAGATTACGGCTTCTTCATTGCTTTCTTTGCTGAATCGGCGAGTGCCTTGCCGGAATCCAGCATCTTCTTTGCAGTATCAGTCATCGCTTTGGAGCTATCCATCATCTTCATTGCAGTGTCAGTTGCTGTTGCTGTTGCTGGTGCTGCTGCTGCCGGCATGGTTGTGTCGGTAGCTGCCTCTTCCTTCTTTGCACAAGCTGCTACTGCGAGTAGGGCGACGGCGACGAGGGCCAGGCGCTTCATACGAGAATCTCCTTAGAGAGGTTCAGAGGGTGATCGCCCGGGTCCGTGCACGCAGTCGCGTTGCCCGGATGTGGCGCGGGGTCGAATCTATGTCTACCAGAATCGGTGTCAAGTACCACGACCCCCGAGCTAAATTACGTCAGATATGAGGGTTTCGCGACTGGTTGACATTTATCCGGATGCCTGACTAGCAATAATCGCGCTACGCCGCCGACAACCCGCCGAACCGAATCGAGAGTAGTGTGCCTCAATTTCCGCAAACATTTGGTGCCCTGAAGCGATCGGCTTACGCCGCGCCGGGGATGGTAAACAGGACGGTAAAGGACGAACTGCGCAGCAATCTGCTGGACCGGCTCGCCAAGGGTGGCCAGCTGTTTCATGGCGTCCTCGGCTACGAGGACACGGTAATGCCGCAGATCGCCAACGCGGTGCTGAGCCGACACAACTTCATACTCCTCGGGCTTCGCGGGCAGGCCAAGTCGAGGATTCTCCGGGCACTGACGACGCTGCTGGACGAGGTGGTGCCGATCGTCGCGGGCAGCGAGGTCAATGACGATCCGTTCCATCCGATCTCCAAGTACGCCCGCCAACTGATCGCCGAGGCTGGCGACGACACGCCGATCGCCTGGGCGGACCGCGACAGCCGCTATGTGGAGAAGCTTGCCACGCCCGACGTCACCATCGCCGACATAATCGGAGACGTGGACCCCATCAAGGCCGCTCGCGGAGGGCATCTCCTCTCGGATGAGCTGACGATCCACTACGGCATGCTGCCTCGCGCCAATCGCGGCATCTTCGCTCTCAACGAGCTGCCGGATCTCTCGGGCAAGGTGCAGGTCGGGCTGTTCAACATCATGCAGGAAGGCGACGTTCAGATCAAAGGCTATCCGGTGCGGCTGCCGCTCGATCTGTTGCTGGTGTTCTCCGCCAACCCCGAGGATTACACGGCGCGCGGCAAGATCATCACGCCGCTCAAGGACAGAATCGGGAGCGAGATCGTGACGCACTATCCCGAAACGGTCGAGATCGGAATGGCGATCACGCGTCAGGAGGCGTGGGCGGACCGCGGTGTGATGCGGGTGCGCGTTCCGGATTTCATGGAGGAAGTGATCGAGCGCATCGCGTTCGAGGCGCGCACGGACAAGCGCATAGACCGTCGCTCAGGCGTGTCTCAGCGCATGCCTATCACGGTTCTCGAAAACGTGATATCGAACGCCGAGCGACGGTCGGTGGAGACTGGAGAATCGGAGGCGGTGCCGAGGATTGCGGACGTGTATTCGGCGCTGCCGGCCATTACCGGCAAGATCGAGCTGGAATACGAGGGCGAGATCGTGGGTGGCCCCACGATTGCCCGGGAGCTGATCCGGCGTGCTGCCGATGCGACGTTCCGGGAGCGCGCCGGTCTCGTCGACACTGACGAGATCGTGATGTGGTTCGATGCCGGCGGGGCACTTCAGGTATCCGACGACGTATCCGCGGCGTCGGTGGTGAAGGGTTTCGAGAGCGTGCCGACGCTGATCGACACCGTGGAGGAAGCGGGGCTGGCCCGCCGTTCGGACATTCCACTCGTCGCCGCCGCGTGTGAGCTGGTGCTCGAGGCGTTGGTGGCGAGGCGCAAGATCTCGCGGTCGGACGAGGGACGTTATGGCCGCGCGGTGAACGAGAAGCGCCGGCGTCCGGGCGAGGATTATTTCGGCGGACTTTCAGCGTAGCCTTAAGCACAGCCTTCAGCACAGCCTTCAGCCCAGCGAGGTTTCCGTATGCCGATCATCACTGTCTCGCGCATGTACTGCTCGGGTGGCTCGAACGTCGCGGCGCGCGTGGCGGACGCGATGGGATGGTCGCTGCTGGACAACGCCGTGATCGACGAGGTTGCGGCGCGCACGGGGCTGAGCGTGTCGGAGGTCGCCGCACGTGAGGAGCGCCGTCCGTCGTTGGCGGAGCGGGTTGCCACGGCGATGGCGATGAGCACTCAGGAAATGATGTCGCCGATCGCCTCCGCCCAACTGCCGCCGACGGAGCAGCGGCTGCTGGACGTGACTCGCACGGTGATCGAGGAGGCAGCGAGCCGCGACTCGGTGGTCATCGTCGGGCGCGGCGCGCAGATGATGCTTGGCTCGCGCGGTGACGTCTTCGGAGTATTCTGCTACGGCCCCCTGGAGGCGCTTGTACGCAGGTGCATGCAGCGGGACGGCCTGGACCATGCCCACGCGGAGAAACGCGTGCTACAGGTCAATCAGGAACGCGCAGCGTGGGTCAAATCGAACTGGGGGCGCGACTGGAGCTGGGTGGACAACTACCATCTCTGCGTCAACACCGATGCGCTGGGCGTGGATGGCGCGGCGGATGCGATCGTGCGAGCGGCGCACGTGTACTTCGAGCGCAGCTGAGGGGGCGGCGGAAAGGCGTCGTTCCAGCGAAGGCGGGAATCCAAAGTACACGCCGTCATTCCCGCAAACGCAGGAATCCAAGTGCATGCCCTCACCACCGCAAAAGCGGGAATCCAAAGTGCACGCCGTCATTCCCGCGAAAGCGGGAATCCATGTTATCGGTCTTCAAGTGGAATGACGATGAGCGCTGGTCGGCAACAGATGGATTCCCGCTTTCGCGGGAATGACGAGTCAGGGAGGCGTACCGCACGAATGACGAGTCAGGGAGGCCTACCGCGGGAGTGACGGTACCCGGCTCACTCGTAGAGCGTGTCCATGTCCGTTGCGGCCAGCTCGACGAGGAAACCCGATATCCGGGCGACGACGGCCTCGAAGAAGCGCTCTCCCCGTTCCGGAGTCGCATGGGCGGGATTACCGGTTCCGGTGTCTTTGGACACGCGAGTCCAGGGGCGCGGCGCCCAGACCCAGCGCTCGCGCAGTCCCGCGATCGAGGGCTTTTTCTGGCTTCCGTCGCCGGCCTCGGAGAGCGGTAACACCAGATCCGGCGCGATGTGCTGCATCACGCTCGTCTCGAGCTCGCCGGCGTGATCGCCGGGCTCGTCGAAGTACGGCGCCGGATCGACGCAGGTGTACCAGTTGAGCGAGCAGAGGAAGACTTCGGTCGTGGGCTGCAGCTCGCGGATCATCTGCTTGAAGTCGTTGCCGCCATGCCCGTTGAGGACGACGAGCTTGTGTATCCCCTGCCCTTCGAGCGCGCTCACGAGATCGCCCAGCAACGCGGCCTGGGTGCTCGGGTTCATGTTGAGGCAGAGCTCGATGTCGAGCTGCCCTGTGTTGACACCAAACGGGACGGTCGGCAGCACGATGACCTTCGCACCCGCTTCCCAGGCGCGCCGAGCCGACTCGGCGGCGACTGCATCACACTCCATCACATCGGTGGCGTATGGCAGATGGTAGTTGTGGGCTTCGGTCGCGCCCCACGGGAGTATGGCAACATCGTACTCGGTGGACGACACGGCCTTCCAGTTGGTCTCGGCGAGAATGTATGGACGAGGCATTCTGGAAGTTACATGCGACACGGAGGATGCTCTAGCGCGAGTGGCCAGCGTCGCGAGCGAGACTGGCCGCACGCGCAACAAAGCCGTCAACATGGTCCTCGCTGGTCTGGAACGAACACACCAGTCGCAGCTCCGACGTCGCTTCGTTCCAGACGTGCAAGGAAGCGGCTTGGCTCAACGGCGCAATCACGCGCTCGGGGACGATGACAAATACTTCGTTCGCCTCGACTTTCTGCGTGACCGTGATGCCCGGGATCGACGCCAGTCCATCGCTCAGGCGTCGAGCCATCGCGTTCGCATGGCGCGCGTTGCGAAGCCACAGGTCGTTCGTGAGAAGTGCGGTGAACTGCACCGACATGTAGCGCAGCTTGGATGCCATCTGCATTGCCTGCTTGCGACGCAGTGTGAAATCACGTGCAAGATGGTCGTTCATGAACACGATCGCCTCGGCGCAGAATGCACCGTTCTTCGTTCCACCGAATGAGAGCACGTCGACTCCGCACCCCGTGGATACATCGCGCAGAGAGAGATCGAGCGACGCCGCTGCGTTCGCGATGCGCGCACCGTCCATGTGTACGTACATCCCGTGCTCGTGAGCGACGTGAGCAATCGCGCTCACTTCCTCCGGCTTGTAGATCGTTCCGTACTCCGTGGCCTGGGTCAGTGACACGACGCCCGGCCTCGCTCCGGCATGGCCGTCCTGATGCGGTATCGCTGCAGCGACACCGTCCGCTGTGATCTTTCCATCGGGCGCATGAATCGGGAGAATCCTGGAGCCCGTCATGCGCTCCACGGCTCCCCACTCGCTGGTATAAATGTGCGCAGTATCACTGCACAGTATCGCTTCATACGGACGTATGCAGCTCTCGATGGAGAGCACGTTCGCGCCCGTTCCGGTGAACACGAAAAACGGTTGCGCCGTCGCACCGAACTCCCGCTTGATCAGTGCCTCGGCTTCCTGCGTATATGGATCCCCGCCGTACGCCGGTACGGGGCCGTTGTTGGCGCGGACCACTGCGTCCATGACGTCCGGATGCGCGGGCGCCCAGTTGTCGCTGGCGAAGTTGGGAAGTGATTTCGTTTCTTGCATGGCTGAAGTGTGGACAGGTAGAGCACTACCGTCAAGCTCCAGCACGTCCGACGTCTCAATGAAAATCGTGAGATCCGTACACCAGCTGTTCGACCTCCAGCTCCCTGAATCTGCGTCCCACTACGTTCGTGACTCCACCGTCCCGCTCGAACCACCCCTCGACCACGATGAAGCGCGCGTATTTCACGATATCGTTGTAGCGCTCGACGAGCTTTGGTGGGACGATCACGTTGACGAAACCCCACTCGTCCTCGAGCAGGATGAAGATGGTGCCCTTTGCACTGCCAGGTCTCTGACGCACGGTTACGAGACCGGCGATCACGACGCGCTGTCCATCGCGCAAATCCTGCATGTCACGACTTGCAACGACACCAGCCTTGCAGAGACGCTCGCGCACGTGTTCCATGGGATGACCTGTCACGCATATCCCCGTAGCCTGATAATCCAGGAATATCAGCTCCCGCTCGTCGAGCTCCCGGGGATCGTAGCGAAAGCGATGCGCGGGTGCCAGCGGGAGGTTGTCGCCAACCGCACGCAATGCCTCCCAGGCTGCACGCCTGCGATCCGGCTCCCACGCACCAAAAGCAGCAGCGCGCGCAAGCTGCAGCGACTCGGCGCGTGTAAGCGCGACGCGTTCGACGACGTCGGCGATGGAAGTAAATGGTGACATAACCTGAGCCGCTTCCAATCTGTCGAGCGTACGATCACCGACACCCCGGATGTGCCGCCAGCCAATGCGCAATGCCGGTTGCTCCGACATCGATGCAACTTCCGTAGTGCATATCCGCCTGCCGTCACGCAGGCACGGTGGCCGCACCTCCACGCCACGCCTGCGCGCTTCGTGAATGATCGTCGCATTGGGATAGAATCCCATCGGCTGCGCGTTCAGAAGACCCAGGTAAAAGTCGGTTGCGTAGTGACATTTGAGATACGCGGTGGCATAAGCAATGAGCGCAAAGCTCCACGCGTGTGATTCCGGAAATCCATAATTCGCGAAGGTCGACAGATCGCGGCTGATCTGTTCCGCTACTTCGCGTGTTACCGGCGGATCCGGAGCTGGATTGTTCACCATGCGCTCCGTCAGCTCGGCGAGCACGGTCTCGAGTCGCGTCTTCTTGCGAATGTTTCCCATCGTCCGGCGCAGACGATCTGCTTCGGGCGGAGTGAACCCTCCGAGCACCGACGAAATCGCCATCGCCTGCTCCTGAAAGATCGGAATCCCGTACGTCCTCCGAAGGATTGGCTCCAGAGCCGGATGAGCGTAGCCAGGCATTTCGAGGCCCCTGCGCCGGCGTGTATATGGATGCACGAATTCACCCTGGATCGGACCGGGGCGAATCAATGATATCTGTACGACGATATCGTACATGGTCTGCGGACGCGTATTGAGGATCGAGGCGATCTGTGCTCTGCTCTCGACCTGAAAAGTGCCAACTGTCTCGCCACTCGAGATCATGTCGAACGTCGGCGCGTCGTTCTGCGGCAGCTCGTACAACTCGAGCCGCCTGCCGCTCCGCGTCTCGATCGAATCGAATGCACGTCGCACCAGGGCGAGCGCGCCCAGGCCGAGGAAATCGAACTTGGGACTGCCGATGTAATCCAGATCATCCTTGTCGAATTGAATGATCGTGCGTCCCATGCTCGTATGCTCGATCGGCAGGTAATCGCCGAGCAGATCTCTGGAAAGCACGAAACCGCCCACGTGCGTCGAGCGCATGCGCGGCAATCCTTCGAAGGCCAACATCGCTGTCAGGATCGCGAGTCCTCGCGGACAGGTCAGATCGACACCGAATTGCGCGGCAAGCGCTCCCTGGACCCTGCTCGCCCCTGCTTCAGGATCGAAGCGATGCAGTCGCTTGGACAGCTCGAGCCCAAGCTCGACCGGGTATCCCAGCGCGCGCATTGCATCGAGTATTGCATTCGGTGCACGATATGTCTGAACCGTGCAGGTGATCGCGGAGTGCTCGCGATGATACTTGCCGTACACGTAGTTGAGCACTTCTTCACGACGGTCGTGCTCGATGTCGAGATCTATGTCTGGCGCTTCGGTGTACTCGCCACTGGGCCCCGGTACCCGTGCTTCGGAGAGGAATCGCTCGAACAGCAGGCCGTTCAGAATCGGATCCACCGCAGTCACGCCGAGACAGTATGCGACCGCGGAGCTCGCCGCACTTCCGCGGCCCTGGCAGAGGATGTTCCTGCTGCGCGCGAAGCGTACGGCATCCCACATCACGAGGAAGAAACCAGCGAAGCCAAGCCTGCGGATCACTCCGAGCTCGTGGTCCAACTGCGCGCACTGTTTGTCGCTCAGTGTCGCGCCCCAACGTATCGTTGCGCCTTCGTACACCTTCACTCGCAGATACTCGTCTGCATCTGCGTCATCGGGAATCGGGAACACCGGCAACGGTGGTCTGAGCCAGCGCACAGAGAAATCACACTCCGATGCGATGCGCTCGCTCTCCTCGATTCCGCCTTCCAGTCCGGTCCACATCTCGAGCATCGTATCGGGCGATTTGAGATGCCATTCACCATTCGGATGCAGCAAGCCGCGCTCCGCGGCGCGATCGAGATCGAGACCTGCACGCAGCGCGGTGAGCATGTCATGAATGAGCCTGCTGTTGTCACCCAGATAGCGCGGGTCGTTGCAGACTACCCATGGAATCGCCGCCGTCGTTGCAAGATCCACGAGCGCGCCGGCGAGGGCACTCTCGTCACCACATCCGCGATGACGTTGCACCTCCGCCGCGATTCTGCCGTTGAAAGCTTCCCGCCATTCATGAAGAGTCCGTTCGGCTTCATCCCTCCGACCATCGCGCACGAGATGCGCGAGCGCGCCGGACGCAGGGCCTGTCAACAGATGCAATCCTCCCGCATGTTCCGCCACATACGACCACGGCACACTCGGCATTCCGCGCATGCGCTGCCGGCTGGTTGGCGACCAGCTGGCGATCGATCCGACTCGCGCATGAGTGATGAGCGACGCGAGGTTGCGGCAGCCGTCGATGTCGCGCGCAAGAAACGCCATCGGCTTTCCATCGACGCGCAGCTCGGTGCCGGCGATGAGCTTGATTCCATGTTCATCGGCGGCGATCTTTGCGCGCACGACGCCTCCAAGGTCCGCCGTGTCCGTGATGCCTATTGCCTCGTATCCGAGCCTGGCCGCACGCGATACCAGTGCCTCCGGCGTGACCGCTCCGTCGCCAAACGAGAACGCGGTATGCGCACGCAGCTCCACGTAAGACATCAATCCCACCAGCCGTGCAGGTACCACGCGCCGTTGCGTCTGTCGCAATACAACCAGACCAGACCACTCTCCTCCACGACACAACGGAAGTAGTCGCGCGCGTAAGCATCATCCCAGCGGCCACCCGAGACCCGATCCGGACCGGCCGCCTCGACTATGTCGTACGTCTTTCCTTCATCACGATACGTACGCGGAATCTCATCACCGCGCCGCCTGAAGGTCGTAACCGAGATGCGCCGAGGCTCGGGCAGAAGCTGCAGCGTGAGGGCCGACTCGCCGCTGCGTGACAGGGACGCTGCGTAAACGTGCGCTCGCTCCATCACGCGAGTGGCCGACACCGACGTCCACACGGTACGGCGGTCCAGCAACGGATGCACGCTGTTCTCCGGCTCGACGGCAACAGCACCCTGATCGTCCATCAACTGTCCCAGCGCTTCCTCGGCGGCCGACTCGCTACCGAAGCCACGATCGAATATGTCGCCCTGCCGTCCTCCAGTTCCCGACGTCGAGTCCACGCGCAACGTGATGCCCGTCACTGCATCGGGAAACACGACGCGCTCGATCTCCAGGCGCACGAGACGCATCCACGCAGTCTGGCCCGCGGTTGCACGTGCGGCGCGTATCGGATGATCTATCGTCGTACGGTTCGCGAGCGCGAAGCTGATCGTCACCGCGACCGCCCCCTCGCCGCGCGACTTGAGCGCCTCGCACACGTTGCCGAACAGCGCGTTGATGACGAACACCAGACGCTCCGCGCGGCGTATCGCGTAATCGGTCCATTCGAGCGAGGCTTCGGGCAACGCGCGCGGCATCGATCCGAAGATGCGGCGCGCATCATCGGCACGTGCGAGCCGCCAGAGCCGCACTCCCTCGGCGCCGAGTCGCACTTCGACTTCTTCCTGGGAGAGACGCGCGAGATCGCGGCACAGCTCGATGCCGGTTCCGTCGAGCAGATTGGCGAGCTTGCGATCGGGATTGAGAACCGAGATGGGGAACGGCGCAAGGAAATCGCGATCGTACCCATCACGCACGTACGTGACCGATTGCGGCGAGTGGCGAGCAGCGACTTCAGCGGCGACCGCGGTCGACGCGACCCCGCACTTGACGCTGCTGTCTATCGCATTGTGCGCGGTGAATGCGTTGCGCACGCGCTCCGTCGTCTCGCGCGCCGGCAATCCGCGCAGATCGGCCCACACGAGATCGCCATCGGACAGCACGCGTGGCACGATCGTGAGGAGCGGCGCGTGCAGCGTGGCCGGTTGCGATGCGAGCCATGCGACGTTGTGCAGGCAGAGGAATGACATTGACAGGGTCGCTATATGGTCATAATATTACGACCATAGACATATCGAGGTGACCATGCCTGCCAGGAATACCAGAACGACTGCCAAGCCAGCAAAGGCGAGAGCGAAGCGTGTTGCAGAAACAGCAGTGCATCCATATGGGACGCCGGACGAGACGTGGATCTCGGCGAGTGAATTCAAGGCGCGATGCCTGGAACTCATGGATACCGTGAATGACAGGCACGACCCAATTGTCATCACCAAGCACGGAGTGCCCGTCGCGAAGCTCGTTCCGTTCGAGGAAAAGCGCGTCGGACTGGTCGGCTCCATGCGCGGCACCGTGCTGTCGTACGGCGACCTCATTTCGCCCATCGATGTGAAGTGGGATGCCGATGAGTAAGGCGACCGACCTACCGCTGTTGTTGGATACCCATGTGTGGATATGGGCGGCGGAACAGCGAGAGGACGAACTATCAGCACGAATGCTCAGGCTCATAGACTCCGCGAGCCAGCGTGGTCTCGTGCTCATATCAGCCATCTCCATCTGGGAGATCGCGATGCTCGCCGAGCGTGGCCGAATTGTTCTGTCCGTCGATTCGCTGCAATGGATCGAAACGGCCGCAAGCGTTCCCGGCGTGCGAGTAATCGAACTGACACCACGCATTGCTGTCGGGAGCGCGCATCTGCCTGGTAATCCGCACGCCGATCCAGCCGATCGCATTCTGATGGCGACAGCCCGTGACGCTGGTGCGCGGCTCGTGACACGTGACAGACGCATTCTGCAATACGCCGAATCCACGCGCGCACTCGCAGTGCTGGACGCTGGTGGATGAACGACAAAAATCGTCATTCCCACTGTAAGGCGGGAGATGCACCAGCGTCGTCATTCCCGCGAAAGCGGGAATCCATCTGCTGCCGATCAACCTCATGCTGTCATCGCGTCCAGAGATCGATAACCTGGATTCCCGCTTTCGCGGGAATGACGAATCGGGAAGCTTTCGCGGGAATGACGAATCGGGCGGCTTTCGTGGGAATGACGAGGCTGATGTCATCACCGCTTCCCCCGACGGTCAGGCAGATCCACCGACAGCGCCAGACGTAGCTCATCCCTCCGTACCGCCAGCACAACGCGCGCTCTGCGATTCCATCCGAGCGACGATATCCGCACATCCAGTGTCGCTGCATCCACCACCGCCGCATCGCCGTGCGGATCCCGGCGCCACACGTAACCATGCGGACGAATTGTCGATGACGCGCGCAGCGCCGATGTAGTTGCGCTCGACGTGAGTGCGATGCATGCGCTGCCGCTCTCGTGTGCCGCGCGTGAGAGTCGCACGTTCTCGGTCCCTTCCGGATCGGCGCCTGCCAGCACGACCACCGCGAATCCGCCCGATCGCAGCAGAGCCTCCGCCGCACGCAGGGCGTGAAGCCGGCTCTTTGGGCGTAGCAGCACGGGGCCCGCATCCCAGAAGGCGCCCGCCATGGTGCCACTACCATCGATCCACACGGCCCGCTCGCCGCCAGCCACGGCGGAGCGGCACGCCGAGCGCAGGACAGCTGTGGCGCCACCACCTGGAGTCCAGACGGACAGCCGTCCGCGCGGAAATCCTCCGCTCGGAAAGATCCGATCCAGCTCGCCGATCCCGGTTGCCACGACCTCGGTCCGGTGACGCTCGAGCGGTGCAGCGTCCGGAAATTTGAGATCGAGCAACTCACGTAGATCGCGTAATGCGGATGCGGTGGCCATATCCTCGACTACAAATGTTTACAGAAACGATGCCTGGGAGGCTAGAATATACCGAACAAACACCGAATGCAAGACTCGATCCGGTGCTACCGGGGGACAGGAAAAACGGATCGGATTTTAACTGCTCGAGAGGTGACAGGGCGCTAAGTTGATGACTGGCCGTACGCAACAGCCTCGGATCTGGCGACCAACACACGAATGATTCTCGTTACAGCAATCGCGGCGTTGTTCGTCGCGCCCGTCACTGCCACAGCAGCTCCAGTCACGCCGCCCCGAACTGCAGCGGCGCCAGCCATCACCTATAACGGCCGCGCGCATCAGCTTCGCGTTGCGCCGCCGAGGCTGGATGGCGACGTCACGATGGACGGCAAGCTGGACGAGCCGCAGTGGCAACAGGCGGCGCGACTCACCGGCTTCTCGCAATTCGCGCCATCGGATGGTGTGCCCGCGGATGATTCGACAGAAATCCTGGTGTGGTATTCGCCGACCGCGATCTACTTCGGCGTGCGCGCGTACGAATCGCACGAGACCGTGCATCCGAATCTCTCCGATCGCGATCACATAGACGCGGAAGATCGCATCGAGTTTTTGCTGAGCACCTTCAACGACGGCCGTCAGGCCTTCGTCTTCCAGGTGAACCCGCTCGGCAGCCAGGCCGACGGAACGCTGGTCGAGAGTGGTGCTTCCAACAACACCGCCGGCCTCGGCGCAAGCAACAACACATCCACTGGTCGCGCGCTTCCCGATCTCAGCGCGAATTTCATCTGGCAATCGCAGGGGCGGGTGACGCCGTACGGTTACGAAGTGGAAGTGCGCATTCCATTCAAGAGCATTCGTTATCAGGCAACCGCGACGCAGGACTGGGGCTTCAACGTGACGCGTCACGTGAAGCATTCGGGATACGACGATTCATGGGCGCCCGCGAGTCGGTCGGCTGCATCGTTTCTGGGACAGTCGGGAACGCTCACCGGACTCACCGATCTGCATCGCGGCACCGTGCTGGAATTCAATCCGGAGATCACGCAGACCGCGAATGGTGCGCAGCGCGTCGCGGGTTATGGCTACACGCTGGATCACACGAACATCGGCGCGAATCTACGCTGGGGCGTGACCAACAATCTCACCCTCAACGCGACGGCCAAGCCTGACTTCTCGCAGGTGGAGGCAGATGCCAATCAGTTGTCGTACGACCCGCGACAGGCGTTGTTCTATCCCGAGCGGCGTCCGTTCTTCCTGGACGGCATCGAGCAATTCACCGTGCCGAGCAATCTGATATACACCAGGCAGATCGTGCAGCCGACCGCGGCTGGCAAGCTCACTGGCAAGCTTGCCGGGATGAACGTCGCGTTCCTGAGCGCATTCGACGATCCGAGCACTTCTGTCACTGGAAGCAATCATCCTGCATTCGCCATCGCACGAGCGCAACGCGATCTCGGCAGCGACTCGCGTATCGGTCTGCTCTATACGGGTCGCGAGGACGGTCAGAATTACAATCGCGTCGCCGGCGCGGACACGAGGCTCGTGTTCGGCAAGATATACACGGTGAGCGCGCAGCTGGCGGGGAGCGAGACTCAGCTGGCTGGCAGGAGTTTCGCTGGTCCGTTATGGAATCTCGCGTTTGACCGCAACGGCCGCACGTTCGGTCTCAACTACTCGATCAGAGCGATCGATCCGGATTTCGAGACGCAGAGCGGATTCATCAGTCACAACAACATCGCCAACATCAACCTGTCGCATCGTGTGTCGCTCCTTGGAAAGCCGGGCGCACTGGTGGAGAACTTCTCCGGCGTGCTGGGAGTGATCGGAGAGTGGCAGTACCGCCGACTGCTCGGAGGAGATGACTTCCAGAACAGGAAGCTTCACTTCGACTTCTCGGCCACCTTGCGCGGCGGATGGCAGCTTGGCGCGAGTGTGTACAGCGAGGTGTTCGGTTACGACCCATCGATCTACACGAATTATCGCGTAGTGCTTCCGGGAGCTGCCGGACTGGACACGGTGCAGTTCGTGGGACGGAAGCGGATTCCGAATCACGATTACGTGGTAAGCGTCGGCACACCGCAGGGCGCGCATCTGTCGGGCAACATCTCCGTCATTTTCGGACAGGACGAGAATTTCTACGAGTGGCAACAGGCCGCGATCTATTTCGTCAACGCTTCGGTATCGTGGCGTCCAACGACGCAGTTACGTGTGGACGGCACTTATGCTCTGCAGAAGTACAACAGACGCACGAACGGGTCGACGGTGGCGGAGCGACAGATTCCGTATGTGAAGGCGGAATATCAGATCACACCCGCCGTGTTCGTGCGGCTCGTGACGGAGTACGATACGCAGAAGCAGGATGCGCTGCGCGACGATCGCAATGGCGGCGCGCCGATTCTACTGTACGATCCATCGAGCGGAACGTATTCGCCGGCGTCGGCGAGTACTACGAACCGGATGCATCTGCAGGGATTGTTCTCGTATCAACCGATACCGGGCACGGTGTTCTTTCTGGGATACGGGGCGTTGCTGAACGAGCCGCGTGGGTTGCGGTTCAACGATTACAACCGACTGAACGACGGGTTCTTCGTGAAGTTGAGCTGGTTGTTCAGGGCGCGATGAGAAGAATGTCGCGGGTGCCCCTCACCTGAGGGCACCCGCGGCCCAACCCACCGGCCCATTCACACCATGGGACGTTCATGGATGATGGACCAGGACACACCAAACCGATCCCGAAGCTGACTGAAGCGAGTCGCGTAGAATGTCTCCGCCATCGGTATGTAAACCTGGCCGCCGTCGGCAAGAACCTTGTGTATCCGTTCTGCCTCTTCAGACGAGTCGACGGAGAGGTACATGTACACGCTATGAATCTTCTCGAAGATGGCGGAAGGAACATCGTTTCCAATCAGTACTGTGCCACCGATGTTCATCCGTGCATGAATGATTGCATTGCCGGCTCCAGCGGGAGCGCCTGGTGCCTGGCTCTGACTCATCATCATCGTAATCTTCCCGCCAAGATGCTGCTCGTAGAAACGAAATGCCTCTTCACAATTCCCGGGGAAGTTCAGTTGCGTATGCAGCTTCATGAATGCTCTTTCGGAAGAAAGGTTTTGCGGGAGGCGGGATCAGGAAGTCGGGCGCGGCTCTACTGAACCGCCTCCGACTTCTGCAGCATCCATCGGTACAGCCACGCGACGGTTGCAACGAACACGACCAGCCCAAGCAACCGCGCTGGTGCAAAGCTCTCCGATACGAGCGCGATCGGGGCTTCCTTGGTGAGTCCTACGATGAGTCCGGCGTTGACCACTCCCCACACGCTCTCACCGACGATCAGTCCGGATGCAACGAGCGTGGCGAGCCGCTGAGCGCGTTCCGGATTCGACAGCGAGCGCGTGCGTCCTTCGTACCAGCGCGATAGGACGGCGCCGACGATCACGGCAAATGTCGCCGACATCGGGAGATATATTCCGATTCCAACGGCGAGCGGCGGGATGCGCAACTTCTTCATCGCGCCGAGTGTGGTGTCGAGCAGAATCAGGCCGACGCCGACGAGTGCGCCGATACCGAGCATCGTCCATTCCAGACTTCCGCCGATCACACCCTGAGCGAGTGCTGCAATCAGAGTTGCCTGTGGCGCGGGCAGCGGATTTGCCGCAATCACGTGGGCGTTCGGGGCGCCCGCGAATCCATATGCCTTGGCCAGCAGATTCAGCACAAACGGAATCACCGAGGCGCCCGCTGCGACTCCAACGACCAGCGCGATCTGCTGACGCATCGGTGATGCGCCGACGAGCTGGCCGGTCTTGAGGTCCTGCAGGTTGTCATTTGAAATCGTCGCGCACGCAAATACGATCGCCGTGACGAACAGCGCAAATGCGACCAGTGCGTGACGCGTATCCGCCGTCGGTGATACGACGAGCGTGACCAGCGACGCACAGATTACGATCGACAGGATGCCAATGCCGGAGATCGGGCTGTTCGATGCGCCGATGAGTCCGGCCATGTAGCCGCAGACTCCTGCGATTATGAAGCCGACGATCAACACGAATGGAACGGCGACAAGCGTCAGCGTCAGCGCGCTCGGCGCGAGTACTGTCGATTTCGCAAAGGCGAACGAGAGCCATGCCGTGATCGCGAGGCAGGCTGCAGTCAGTATGAAGATCCATTTGGGCGCGAGATCGCGATCGCGATCGTCTGCCGTGTTGGCGGCGCGGGCGGCGGCCAGTGTGCTGACCAGTCCACCAACCACCGGCTTGGCGAGCATGAGAAGCGTATAGATCGCGGCGACACCAATGGTGCCGGCTCCGATGAATCGCACCTGCGTGCTCCAGATCGCCGTGGTGTGCGCAGCCAGCGTCTGGCCGACCGTCGCCGGCTGCATCGAAGTGAGAATCGGCACCGCGATGACCCACGAGATTATCTGACCGACCAGCATCGCCATTCCGACGGACAGTCCAACCAGCTGACCGGCGCCGAGCAGCGCGAGTGACCACGCGATGTCGTAGCCCGTCGACGCGGTCGCTCCGAGTCGAATGACGCCGGCGAATTCGCCGGCGATGATCCGCGTTCCGCTTACGATGGCGAGACCGGCCGATGCGACCGAGCCGAGCATGACAGCGGTGAGCCCTTCCCTTGCCTCACCGGTATCGTCCTTCGTGTCACCGCGCGTGCCGGATCCCACCTTCAGGACTTCGGCGGCGGCGACGCCTTCGGGGTACGGCAGGTCGGAGTTCGTCACCAGCGCGCGCCGTAGCGGGATGGTGAATACCACGCCGAGTACGCCACCACTCAGGCAGATGAAAAAAGATTCCCAGAACGGGAACCGAGTCCACCACCCGACGATCACCAGTGCTGGCAGGACGAAGATGATCGCCGAGAGCGTACCTGCCGCCGATGCGACAGTCTGAACGATGTTGTTCTCGAGGATCGTCGAGTCCTTCACCGCGCTCAGCAGCGCCATGGAGATCACCGCCGCCGGTATCGACGAGGCGAAGGTGAGACCCACCTTGAGGCCGAGGTACACGTTGGCCGTCGTGAAGATGGTCGTGATGAGGGCGCCGAGAATCAGCCCGCGTATCGTCAGCTCTTTTGGTTTCACCGGCTAAAACTTACGCCGAAACGGACGGGTGGGGAGAGCCACGCAAGGGCCAGCGGGAAGGCCGGTGGCTAGCCACCGGGCGCTAACGCGTATCGGCTCCTGGCCGCTTCTTGATAAAGACGTGGGTCGCGCGCTCGCCAGCGATGCTTTCCGTACATTCATAACCCAGAGCGCGCGCGTCTATGCCGTTCCAGAGATTCTCACCCGATCCGAGCAGCACCGGCCTGACAGCGAGGTGCATGTCGTCGACAAGTCCGGCAGTCAGAAATTGCCGGACCGTCGATACACCCCCGCCGAGACGGATGTCGCGGCCACCAGCTGCGGCAGTCGCCTGTTCCAGCGCTGCGTGAATGCCGCGGGTGACAAAGTGGAATACTGTGCCGCCGGCCATTTCGAGTGGCGGCCGCGGATGATGCGTCAGGACGAAGACGGGAGTGTGATACGGCGGCTCGTCGCCCCACCATCCTTTCCAGCTGTAATCAGGCCACGGTCCGCGCACGGGACCGAACATGTTGCGTCCAAGAATCCACGCACCGATTCCCTCAAAACTTCGCTCGGCGATCCCGTTATCGATTCCCGTTTCACCATCACCCTGGCCCTGCATCTTCCGCCACATGCGCGTGGGAAAGAACCACTCCATCAACTCTGGACCATTGACGCCGAGCGGATTCTGGAGATCCTGGTCGGGGCCGGCGCCGTAACCATCAATGGAAATTGCGAAACTCAGGACACGGAGCTTGGACATCGTCATCCTCATTGTTGGCCAAGCTGACAAGCTAGCTGATGCCGACTCGACAACCAACCCCGTTCACAGTGTCGTTGCGAAACATGTACCGCGCGGGTTCCCACTTCATTTCACACAAGCCGGGAATGACGTCAGGATACCGGCGATGCCGCGCCGTGATTCCTTTCCGGTGCTTCCACGCCCAGCAGATTGTGAACGAAGAAGTCGAAGCGCTTGAGCTCGCCGTAAGCGCCGCCGGATCCATGACCAGCGCCCGGTATGACCAGCAAGTCGAAGTACTTCTTCGCCTTTATCAACGCATTGACGACCTGCATCGTCGTCGATGGATCCACGTTGGGATCCATCTCACCAACGACTAGCAGCAGCTTACCCTGCAATCTGTACGCGTTGTCCACGTTGGACGATGCTGCGTACTGCGGACCGATTGGCCATCCCATCCATTGCTCGTTCCACCAGATCTTGTCCATCCGGTTGTCGTGCGAGCCCGCAGCAGAAACAGCTGCCTTGTAGAACTCCGGATGAAAGAGCAATGCGCCGAGTGCGCTCTGGCCGCCGGCTGACGTACCGTAGATGCCAACGCGGCTGATGTCGTAGTAGGGATATTTCGCGGCGACCGCCTTGTGCCAGAGAATGCGATCCGGGAAGCCGGCGTCGGCGAGATCTTTCCACGCGACATCGTGGAACGCCTTGGATCGATTCGACGTACCCATGCCATCGATCTGCACAACGATGAAGCCGAGCTCAGCCTGGGCCTGCATGCTGGCCTGTGTGCTGAACGTCTTTGGAACGAAGGAGTCCTGCGGTCCGGCGTAGATGTTCTCGATGACCGGATACTTCTTTTTCGGATCGAAGTTGGTGGGCCGGATTATGACGCCCCAGATGTCCGTCTCGCCGTCACGACCCTTGGCCGTGAACACTTCCGGCGGACGCCAACCGGTGGCGAGCAGCGCGCTGGCGTCGGCGTGTTCCACATTCATTATCACTTTCAGATCGCTGCTTCGGCGCAGCTGTAGAACCGGCGGCAGATCCACGCGCGACCATAGATCGACGTAGTACTTATGATCCGGAGAAAAATTTACGGTGTGCATCGCGTCTGCGTCCGTGATGGCCGTTAGTCCAGATCCGTCGAAGTTGATGCGGTAGTGATCAATGAAGTACGGATCCTTGCCGGGATACATGCCGCTCGCGGCGAACCATATCTGCCGCTTCGCTTCATCGATCCAGTCGACGCCGCGCACAACCCATGGTCCCTTGGTGATCAGGTTCTTCACGCGACCCGTAACGCCGTCGTAGAGGTAAAGATGGTTCCATCCGTCGCGCTCGGACATCCAGATGATTTCCTTTCCGTCATCGATGTCATGCCGGTACTTCTTTGCGGAGTACTCGAAAAAGGTCGGCGACTCCTCGTCGATGACAGCGCGTGTCGTGCCCGTGTTGGCGTTGATCTCGATCACGCGATACGCCTGATGGCCACGCTGGTTGTACTCGAACGTCACCGCCTGACTGTTGCGCCGCCAGACGAGTGCAGTTACGTCGTATGCGTTGGGAAAGAGAGAGTTGTCGACGACGAACTGCCTGTGCGAAGCGAGATCGAAGAGTACGGGGTGATCGACGTCGAGCACGTCGCCCGGTTTGTTGTAGTAGAGCGTCGAGTCCTTCGGCTGGAGCTGGTCCGTGGGCGAAGAAAGCACGTAGTGCACCATCCGCCGATATCCGGGCCGCACGCGGTAGGCTGCGATTCGTCTGGAGTCGGGCGACCAGGCGATTGACGACTGATCGTACGCATTGCCTTCGGAGCCGTCGGTGCTGAGCATCACGCCGTGCTCGGATCCGACGGGGCGCACATACACGTTGAAGTTGCGTATGACAGCTTCCTGTTTTCCGTCGGGCGAAATGTGCGGGAGCGTATCCGGGCGCGGCAGTCCACCGAACAAGCCGCCGCCATAATTCCGCCGCTCCCGCTGCGTGCGTTCCCTGGGCGGCGCAACGGCGCAAACGTAATTCGCCAGTGTGCAGCGCCAGCGTACCGCGTCAGTGGGCGGCCCGAAGCGATCACGCGGTACGAATTCGATCGCGCTCTCGCCGTCGACGAACGAGAATGTCGTGAACGGAAGCGTGAGCGCGGTTATCGGTCGATTGAGTTGGCTGCTCAGAGTGGCCGCGATCCGGCTCTGATCGAACGGAGAACTTCGTGCGAGCGTGGTTGTGTCGACGAGCACGAAGGTGTGGCCGTCGCGCACCGATTTGTTGTAGATGAAGCTGTCCCCATTCTGGAGCCAGACCGGCGCGTCGGCGTCGTCCACAACGAGTCCGTCGAGCCGGCGCGCCAATCCCTCGGCGCGTGCATAATCGGCCGCTGTTCCCTGCGCGGTGACAGTCAGGGGGATCGCAGCGGCAATACTGTACGATAGAAGAACGACCGTCATGGCGCGCTGCGCACGAGCTGCCCGTGCGGCCATCGGCGCCGGCTCTCTTACGGACTTCATGGTTCCCCTCGTTGTTGACGGCGCGGCGCCACATCGACGCGAGCGATTATCGGCTACTGGTCGGGAGGGGATATAATATCCAATCTTGACGACCGCAAGATCACCAGATCATTACATCATAGACAGGATAATTACGTCGGGCCTGAACGAGTCGCGGATAATATTCGTTACTCGCCCTCCATTCATGCGATACAATCAGGCTACCCAACAGGCGTTCGCCATTGGCATGATCGGTCTCGGAATCGTCGGTCTCGTCTACGGCGATTTCGCGACGGTATGGCACGACGCGCCGGCGTCATTGCCCGGTCGACAGATACTTGCGTACGCATCGGCGACGCTCATGCTGGTGTGCGGCATCGGTTTGCTCTCGAAGCGCACCGAAGTGCTGGCGGCACGCGTACTCTTTCCATACTGGGCGCTCGTAGTGCTGTTGCTCAAGATCCCGCTGATCATCAGAGCGCCGCTCGTTGAAATGACCTGGTTGACGACGGCGATGATCACCGTCGTCTTTACGGGCGCGTGGGCGCTGACCGCCACGGACACGCGCGCGCTTCGCATCGCCCAGCTCGTATTCGGGGCCGCACTGATTCCGATCGGCCTTTCGCATTTCGTCTACCTCGACCTGACCGCGCCGCTCGTCCCCGCCTGGCTTCCCTTCCACACCGGTTGGGCCTACGTCACCGGAGCTGCGCACATCGCAGCCGGAGTTGGCGTGCTGCTCGGGATTTACCCGCGGCTCGCGGCGGCGATGGAGGCAGCGATGCTGAGTGCATTCACCGGTCTGGTCTGGATTCCGGCAATCCTCGCCACGCCGACGACGCAGAACGTGTGGTCGGAATTCACCATCTCGTTGGCGATCAGCGCGGGCGCGTGGGTGGTTGCGGCGAGCATCGCGAACGAGAATGCGGCGACATCCTAGCAGTCGCCGGAGCTCGATAGTTCGCTGGCCAGCAGCTTGGCGCGTTTGCCAGGAACCTATGGATGTTTTTGAGATGGAGACGAGCGCAGCCGAACCTGAAACATCACCGGCCAATATTTTCCCGTGAGAAGAAGCTGCTTTCCATCCGGCGCGAGCGCGATTCCGTTCATGACTTCAGCGTACGCCGGACGGTCCGGATACAGATCCGCAAAGTCGATCGTCTCCCGCACGTCGCCGGTCGCTGGATCTATCCGGAGCACCCAGTTGGACTGGTACACGTTGGCGAACAGCTCGCCGTTGACGTACTCCAACTCGTTGATCTGATACAGCGGCGCACCATTGTCGCGTACGTGCACGACTCGTTGCACCTTGAACGTTTCCGGTGACAGCACACGCATCGAATCGGAGCCATCGCTCATGATCAGTGACGTTCCGTCGGTTGCGAGCCCCCACCCTTCACCGGGATAGTTGAACGAGTCGCGGGGAGCGAGTGTAGCGGCATCGTAGGTGTACGCCACACCGGCCTTCCACGTGAGCTGATACAGGCGACCATCGAGCAAGGCGAGCCCCTCGCCAAACCGATCTGCGGGGAGCGCTCTCGACGCCAGCACTCTGCCCGATTTGAGATCGACTCGTCGCACATCGGAGCGGCCGTTGAGTCCGGTGCTCTCGAAAAGCACGCCGTCGGCGTAGAGAAGTCCCTGCGTGTAGGCGGAAGAATCATGCGGGAAACGCGCCGTCACTTCGTAACGCGTCGATCGTTGCCGCTCGGTACCTCGGCATGCAACACCGACAAGAATCGTCACTGCCGCAATCAGGCAGACGGAAGATGAACGTTTTGCGCGCATGCACGAAAATACTCCGTCGTACGACTTCGTTGCTGTAACGTCCCGAGTCACTCCCAACGGAAAACCCTGGTCGAGAGTGCGGTGTACGCCGCGAACAGAACGAGCAGCGCCGCGACGTTCACCCAGTGTGCGCTCCAACCGGATCCATCCCACACGCCCTGCAGCAGTGCCACCGCGTGTGTCGTCGGGAATAGATACGCAAACCCGCGGAGTGCGCGCGGGAACCTATCCAGTGGATAGAAGAGTCCCGACAGCGCCAGCATGGGATAGAGTACCGCCGCGCTGATCGGCTGCGCGAACCGCGCCGTAGGCACCAGGCTGGCGAGGACGAATCCAAGCGAGAGGATGCTGAACGTGCCGAGCACGACGGCCGCGGTGAAGCTGAATACGTTTACACGCATCACGCCCGGGAAAAGGCGCCGGCCGGCGAGCATGAGCAACGCGAGGCTGGCAACCGTGAACACAAGCTTCACAGTCACCTGAGCACCCATGATCGTCACCGGTGAAAGCGGCGTCGAGCGCAGGCGTTTGAGGATGCCGCCTTCTCTGTATATGGATATGATCGCAACGAGCGACTGCACCGCGCTGATCGCGATCAATATCGCCGCGAGGATCGCCACGTTGAATGGGATGTCGACTCCTGGTGTGGCCATCGGTTTGCCGATGCCGAAGGCGCGTCCCAATACCACGAAGACCAGCAGCGGCACCAATAGCGCGCCAACGAACCCCATGGGTTCACGCATGAAGATCTTGGTCTCGAGCCACGTGAGCTTCCAGAATCCCCGCAGCATTCCACGCGGCATCGTCAGTCCCTGATCCCGTGACCGGTCAGCTTGAGGAACACATCCTCGAGCGTCGGGATCTCGGTGCGGAAACCACGCACGCGAATGCCCTCGCGCGCGATGACGTTGATCACTCCGGTCACGAAGTCGTCACCGGCGCCGCGAAGCGTGTACGTCACTCCATTACGCTCGACGGCGCCCAGTCCCTGCATGCGTTCGATGACATCTGCGTCATCGCTCGTGAAGACGGCAGTCCGCTCCGGGCAGTGCTTCCGTACCAGCTCGGCGGGCGTGCCCAACTCGATGATGCATCCGTGCTCGATGATGGCGACGCGATCGCAGAGTCGCTCGGCCTCTTCCATCAGGTGAGTCGTGAGGAACACCGTCGTGCCACGGTCTCTGATTCCGGTTACCAGCGCCCATATCGCACGACGCGCCTGGGGATCGAGTCCGGTAGTGAGCTCATCGAGGAATACGACCTCGGGTTCGTGAATGAGCGCCAGCGCGATGAAGAGCCGCTGCTTCTGTCCGCCCGAGAGAGTCATGAACCATGAGTCGCGCTTTGCTGCGAGTCCAAGGCGGTCGAGGAGTGCATCGGTATCCACCACGCGGGGATACAGCGACGCCCAGAGATCCACTGCCTCCCACACCTTGATCCGCTTCTGGAGTTGCGCCTCCTGGTGCTGCACGCCGATCCGCTGCCGGAGGGCGTTGGCATCGCGCTGCGGATCGAGGCCGAGTACCGAAATGGTCCCTGCGTCGGGAACGCGGTTGCCCTCCACGCATTCCATCGTGGTCGTCTTGCCGGCGCCGTTCGGACCAATGAGTCCGAAGATCTCGCCCTCGAACACTTCCAGCGAAACGTCTCTCACGGCGGTAGTGCGGCCGTAACGCTTACCCAGTCTCGAGACGGAAATGACTGGAATCACGTTGGATCTTGCATCGTCCGTGTCAGTTGCGCTGCTACGTCATCAATCTGTCGCCTGCGTAGCCTGGCCCAGCTCGGGAGTCGTAGTACGCCGTTTGCGAGGAAGACAGCACCTATCGTCCCAAGTGAGGCAATCGCAGGTGCTGCATCCGCAATCGTGCCGTGCGACGCGACGACGAAGCCGACTACTGCAGACATTCCGAGCATCAGCGTGCCGATGGCGGTGGATGCGCGTGCGTTGCCCTTGAAGGTGCCGAGTCGAAGTTGATATCCCGTTGGCGTAGGCTCGAGCAGCGCGTGCAGGTTACCGTTGCTCCATTCGCGCATCGAGCCCTGAGCGCGCACGGTACCGCGCGCACGGAATACTTCACGGAGCTGCACGACCAGAAGCTCCCATTCGGTATCCGTGAGATTTCGATCGAGCGCGACCGTGCCCTCCACCGCGATGGGCAAACCTAGAAAGGTCTGCGGCACCGCCGCACTGCGCGGTCGATCCAGCGACTGTGCGGCACGCGAGACGGCCGTGGGCGAGATTCCGACTTCGCGAGCAATATCCTGCAGGTCGTGGAGCGTCAGTCCGTCAGCGCGACCGCCTGGCAGCGTGCGCGACTCGGAGCCTTCCGCGGCCGCACGGAAGATCGCCGCGACCTCGTCTTCATTGTAGTGGCGGTCCGGCATGGTCGTTCAGCTCCCTCCAGTGAGGCCTCTCTGCCCGTAATACCGAGCTCATGTAATCAAGCATCCGGATTGCCCCGCGTCCACGGTGAAGGCCGCGTCAGGGGTGGCCAGGTGGGGCGCCGGACGTGACTCGAGTGAGACAGGCTCTCGGGCGACGCTGACGGCGGCGTTGCTCGAGCGCGGCATTGGACATTACGTTGTCATCCCCGGGATCACTTGCACGGATTTCGCATGCGCTTGTGTACGGAATCATTCTCTGCCCCGTCTCAGATATCTCATGAACTCAATTCCAGCAGTTATGGGCGCCGGTACATCCAGCGACGAGCCAGCGCCGTTCATCGCCAACACGCTCTCGGCGGCATTGACGGCCAGTGTCATTCAAACCAGCCTCGCGTGGTACCGCGACGTGCTCGGCTTCACGGTTGCACAGACTCACGAGCGTGATGGAAAGATGTTCGCCGTGTCGCTCAGAGCGGGACCCGTAGCCATCCTGCTGACGCAGGACAACGGCGCGAAGGGATTGGACCGGGTCAAGGGCGCTGGAATATCGCTGCGGCTGACGACGTCCCAGAACATCGACGAGCTGGCGACGCGAGTGCGGGAACGTGGCGGCATACTTGAGACGGAGCCGGCGGACATGAGGGGCGTGCGCGTCTTCCGGTTGCTCGATCCCGATGGGTTCAAGCTGGTGATATCGTCAGAACCGGCATAACCGGTACGCTTCACAAGGGACAATCACATGCCATCCTCTACCGACCGCATCGAAAAGTCCGTCGTCCTTTCCGCCCCGCGTGCACGCGTCTGGCACGCGCTCACGGACGTCCGCGAGTTCACCCAATGGTTCGGCGCCGAGCTCACCGCGGCTTTTGAACGCGGCACTGTCATCAACGGACACGTTACCAATGAAGGCTACGAGCACGTCATGATGACGATCTGGGTCGAAGCAATCGAGCCGCAGCACGCATTCTCCTTTCGCTGGCATCCGAACGCGATCGACATGTCGGCCGACTATTCTACCGAGCCGACCACGATCGTCGCATTCACGATCGATGAAGTGCCCGAAGGTACTCTGCTCGTCGTAGTAGAATCAGGTTTCGACGCGTTGCCAGAGTCGCGCAGGACGGCTGCGTTCACCAGCAACAGCAAGGGATGGGAGGCGCAGATGCAGCGGATCGCGAAGTATCTCGCGGAGAATCCCGGTCCGTCAGTCGCATGATGCCAGTGTGACCCGTTCGGATCGTTCACCGCACGATCCGAACGGGCCACACGTTGTTCGCTACAAATGTGGCTGCAGCAACGGCGGGTGTACCTTACGCGAGCCAGCCGCTCTTCGTAGCCTTGCTCGCGAGCAGTGCCAGACCCAATGCTACCACAAGCACAACACATTGCAGGATGACCGCGGTCGATCCAGCCTGCGACATCGCTCCGCTCATGCCGAACAGCGATACGTCCTGAAGGATTACGCCGAGCAGTGATAGCACCAGTAATGGATATGCCCACCGCTTGCCGACGATCAAACCGATGCAGCCAAGCGCACCAGCGCACACGGCGACGCCTGTCGCGGCTACCGACCATGCAGGACGGGCCGCATACATCGCCTGCTGCGCGGCGCTCAGCTTCGCGACATCTTCCGGAGTGAGGCGGAGATCCATGACAAACGCAGCGACACCGATCAAGTTCCAGATCAGTGCAACGATACCAACGGGCTTGAGCCACTTCGGTGTTGCAGTCATATCGATCCCCTGGGTGTGAGTGCGTCGATGATTTCCTGCGGTCCAACCGTAAGGAGCTACGCGGGCACCTGACCGACGTTCCAGTCCAGCGGTCTTGCCATCGCTCGCGCATTCTCGAAGCGACCGGCTGGATCCTTCGTGAGCGCTCGCATGAGTATGGCGTCAAGCTCCGGTGGAATGTCCGCGACGTGGGTCGATCTCGAATATCCGTATGCGTGCGGCGCAACAAGTTCGAGACCGATGGTGTCGTTGATGACGTGCGGAGATGCATCGACCTCGACGTGCAGCGCGCGCCACAACGCTACACGCACCGCCGAGCTGTCTGGAACTGCTGTTGGTTCTTCCTGCATGTCGAAAAGAAGCGAATCGCTTGACTCCGCCATCAAGCGTCACAGCCACCGACGTACGCGTGCCTGATAGCTTGTGTGTTCGTTGCCAAACAGCTTGGTGAGCGCGCGCTCTTCGGGCGCGATCTGGAAGCGGCCCGTGTAGAACACAAAGGCAACCGGCCCCAGCAGCGCCCATGCCGAGGACAGGAACACCGCCCATGCCCCCAGAATCCAAGCAAGGCCCACGTACATCGGGTTGCGTGTGATTCGAAACACGCCCGAACTGACCAGGGAAGATGCCCGCTCCGGCGTCGTGGGATCTACCGTTGTTCGCGCTCGGCGAAACGCCGTTACGCCGGCGATGCTGAAGCCGATGCCAATCAACGCCATTACTGCAGTTGCAGTGAAGCGCAGAGTGCTGGACAGATGGAGCAACGGCGCGAACCGCGATGTGCCCCACATCGCAATTGCGATGACTGCTGCGACCACCGGAGGTGGCACCTTTACTTCGAGTGATTTCATGGACGCGCTCGCGATTGGGTAAGATCGGTTCAAGCGCCAGATTGCACCGCCCGTCTCATCGGGCGAGCGCCCCTCCGTTACGCGATGTGAAACCGATCGAGGTAGATGATGAGACCAGCGATGGCCTGCACGGCACTCACAATGAGCCACGTGACAGCAGGACGATCGCGCCAGAGCCATCGTCCGAGCGCGACAATGATGACGCCGGTGACGATGAGAATGAGGAAGAAACCGAACACGTGGTGCGTGTATGCCATGCGGCTTCCGCCAATAGCGTTCGCGGCGAGCAAATGCCCGAGCAGGCCAACTGCGAAAAGTGCGACGACGAGACCGCGCCAGAGCGGACTCATCGGACCCTTCATGCCGCTTGCAGCAGGAACCCGGGACGGATTGGACATCACATCTCCTTTCGTGAGGAATCGGATCGGCGAATCTCAGCAAGATACCGATCGCGCAATGCCTGGATGCGTCGCGTCTACATTGTCCTGCACCGCGTAGCGAGCCACCCGGTCGCCACGGCCGTGTCCACGTCGGCGACCAGCAACCCTTCCTTGCCGTACGGCTGCCACGCAAGCACCGTCCCGTCAGGATGCACTATTGCCGATGTCGTTGGCGATCCGTCGCTCGCGTAGTTGACGCTCGCGAAATAACAGCTGTTCTCCGCGGCGCGGCACAGCATCGCCTTCTCGTGGAACGTGTTCAGGGGATCAGCGAAGCTGGTTGGCTGATAGCCGCCCGGTTCGGCCTCGGCGAAATGCGGATGGAACACGATGTGCGCACCGCGCTGCGCGGACCAACGCACCGTCTCCGGGTAGCGCCACCCCTCGTGGCAGATAGCCACGCCGAACTTCAGCGGACCAACCTGGAAACACTCGCGCTGGATACCCGGCGAGTAGAAACTCCCCTCTGACGGATCCAGCTGCACCTTGTCCTGGAAACCGACGATCGTTCCGTCTCGATCGATGACCACCGCAGTCAGCCTCGGCGCGCCGTCCACCACGCGCTCGGTTCCAAGCACCACCGCGACGTCCGCTTCGGCCGCCACGTTGGCGATCGCTGACCACGCGCGCTCGAGGAAGGCCTCATCGATCGGTGGTACAATCCTGCCAGTCGCACGATAGCCGGGGACGTAGCACTCCGGAAAGCAGACGATGAGCGCCCCCTCGGCCGACGCCTGCCGGACAGCAGCCTGGGCCAGTGCAACCGACTGATCGGGCGTGGCCGCGTACCGCAGGTTGGCGAGTGCAATTCTGACTGTACTCATTTCGGGCTTGGTCGAATGATCAACTAGTTGTGGACTCGTGGCTGTCACCGCAGAACGCAGCGCGAACTTTCTGTTTGGTGACACCATGAGGATTCAGATGTGAATCTTACGATGTATGCCCCGCACCCGGCACTCTACTTTTCTCGATCTTCACCATCACGGTATACTCCGGATCAACCAGCTGGATGATCGGCGCCTTCGCGTTCTGCGCGACGAATTGATATGCGTCCATGACCGACATCCCGGACTGCGCACGCACCCATCCGATCATCGCCTTGAATGCGACGCGCGCGGCGTCCTCGAGCGGACGACCTGAGCCGACAAAGATTATCTCGTCGGCGTTCTCGATACGCGGAATCGGCGTCGCCTTGCTCTTGATCAGCTCGACGTACACCTCGACGTTCAGTGCACCTTCGATCGCGGCACCCATGATCTCGCCTTCGCCCATCGCGTAGTGGCCATCGCCGAAGGACAAGAGAGCGCCGGGTACGTTAACGCCGAGATAGACCGTATTTCCTGCACGCACCTCGGGACAGTCCATGTTGCCGCCGAAATTGCCAGGCACGATCGTGGTGCGAACTTCACCACCGGCCGGTGCGACGCCGATGCAGCCAAGGAACGGCGCCAGCGGCACCGACCACGAATACTTGCCGTCGGCCGACTTGGCGCGAGCCGCGGTGCGTTTCGCATCCACGTCGTATCGCCACGTCGTTTCCGGAAAATCCGGTCCGAGCATCGCGGTCTGATCGTTGCCGACGAGTGCACCAAACCCTGGACTGAAAGACGATACCGCATATGAGCGCGCAGGCTCGAGTTTCACGATGTGAATCGCGACCGTGTCGCCCTGCTCGGCGCCATCCACGTAGAATGGGCCCGTCTGCGGATTGTCGTGGCCAGGGGCCATCTTTCTGGACGGAAGATCCGCTGCAGTCTTCACGGCGCCGTCGAAGCAGTCTTCCGTCCATGTCACGATGCGCGTGCCCGACTTGATGTGCTGTTTCGGGGCCGCGCCGCCGAACGTGTACACGAGATCGGCGTGCTGAGGGATCCAGTTGAGCGTCGGTGCGTCGGCGGGAATATTCGCGACACTGGTTGGCGCTGCCGCGGTCGCCATCGCGGTCCCGGCAGCTGGTGCTACGCCGCTCGAAGCAACAGAATCACCGCCCGACGATTCGCGTGCGCCGTCCTTGCACGCTGCCATTACGCCAAGGACACCGAGTGGTGCACTGATGAGGAACTGTCTGCGTGTGTTCATCCTAGCTTGCCATTGGGTTTGCGATCGTGATGGGTGATGCGTCCGCCGGAACCGGGAATCATAATTGCCACAGTCCGTGATCTGCGCCTCCCTTGATGTAGATGGCGAATGTACCCTTTCCCGGAATCTCCATAGCGGGATGCGCAACGAAGGCACCGTGTCTCGTCACAGCATCCGAGGCGACAATCTCGGGGAAATGTATCTTCATTCGACCCCGTGTGTTTGCCGTGCGACGCGCTGGCACGTCTGCAGGCGCGCGGGACGCTATCCCTGAGTAAAGCGCAACGTGTTGCCGTCGGGATCATTGACGTAAAACTCGCGCGTGCCCCAGGTCTGGTCGAGTGGACCTTCGTGCACTTCCTGCGGCGCCTCCGGGTTGCCGGGCGTCTCGAGTCCCCGTTCGCGGAACCTCCGAAACAGTGCGTCGATGTCGGTGGTCGTGACGGCGACTACGGCACCGAAGACTCCATCGCCGCGGTGGCTCGAGAGGAACAGGTGAGCGCCATCGCGGGCGAGAACGCTGAACGACGGATCGTCTAGCTCGGCATCGCCATCGACGCGGTCGAAATCGAGAATGCCGGTGTAGAAATCGACTGACCGTCGCATGTTGCTGCAGCGTAGCGTCGCAATGATCGCCATTGGGAAAACCGGGGTTGGAGTAGCCGGAGCCTTTCGCTCGGGGCAGGGTCTTGCGTCACTGCCAGCGCGCGAGCAATCGCCCGTCCCGTGAATATTTGATTACACTTAGCCCATCCGCGGAGTAGAGAGGGCCGTCTCCATCTATCGCGATGCTGTATGGAGCGGACTTGAACAACGTGTTCCCTGGAGTATTCCCAATCGTGGCGAGCAGACGACCATCCGAATCGAACTCCTGAACTCGGTAGAGCTGGTAATCCGCAACATAGATCTTGCCGTCACGGCCGACGACGACACCGGAAATAGAAGCCAACCTCAACGGCTCATTCGGAATGCCATCAAATGCCCGAACGGTCTCCCCTGTTGACGAAAGCGTCAGTACGCGGTGATTGCCCCAATCCTGTATTACGAGATTGTCGTTGCCGTCGACTGCAATAGTCTCCGGCTGGTTCCATTGATTGAGGCCCGGGCCCCGGTCGCGATGCCAGGTTGCGATGAGCTTTCCCTCGGGTGACAACTTACGAATGATATCGGGCCCTGCCTCCGCGACATAGATGTTGCCGTGTGAGTCTGCCGCCACGTGCCCGCCCTCGTCGAAGGCACCGGCACCAAATCCGCCGAACGTTGCCAACACCTTGCCAGTCGGTGAAAGCTTCAGTACCCGATCGCGACCGCCATCGATGACGAGAATGTTCCCTTCGCGATCGAGCGTGATTCCGTCCGGACCGTTGTGGTGGCCCGGCACCGCAGCGAACACGTGCCATTCCGCGAGTACACGCCCGTGCGAGGATAGCTTCAGCAAGCGGGAACGGGCCTTGTGATCGGTATCGACCAGATAGACGTTGCCACTTGCGTCGAATGCCATGTTGTCCGGCCCGTACAGACACAATCTGCATGCAGCTGCACGTGCCGGCGGCGCGAGTGTCAATATCCAGAGCAGCGACAGCAACGATGGCCCCATAGCTAGTCCTCAGTCGTTTTGGAGATTCGGAGATTCGGCTGATTGGTCGAATCCCCGGCCACGAATCTGATACTCTGACTATGCGATGAAATATAGATGCAGCATTGATTTGTGACCGCGTGCCCACCAACGGGGCACGTAATCCGTGAGGCCGACGTCGCCGTCGTGCGCTCCGGGAGCGGGGGGTAAGGTCCACGGCCTCCCAACCCGAATCGTCGAGTCCGGCACGGCCCAGCGCGGGTCGTCGCCAGGATGGAAACGCCACGGGCCAGTCAACAAGCGCGACGACTGACCGATGCGAATCTGCATTGCCGGTGTC
This sequence comes from Gemmatimonadota bacterium, assembly GCA_027307165.1. Taxonomy (GTDB): domain Bacteria; phylum Gemmatimonadota; class Gemmatimonadetes; order Gemmatimonadales; family Gemmatimonadaceae; genus Fen-1247. The sequence goes on from DAHUXM010000028.1 coordinate 166,648, forward strand.
GTTCCGGCTTTTTTACCAGAGATTGGCGTTGCGCCCGCGGCCGATTGGATGGAGAACGCTGCAACGGAAATCAGGACGATCGTGCTGAAGAAACACGTCTTCACCAACCCTCCGCAATTCGATTTCAGCCGCACGAGCGGGCTTTGATTGTGCGTCGCGCTCGAAGGTCCGATCAAACCGCGAGGAGCCGACGGTCGTTGCCGCATGATGTTTACCGCGCGAACCAACTGGTCGTTGGTGGACACGGTGACATCGCACGCATGCAACGGAAGATGCCAGCGCTAGACAGCGCCGCAAGACATTGCATCAACGCTGACACAATGTTGACATTCAAGAAAACCGCGGTCAGAGTACAGTTTTCCGAAGGTGCGAGTAGTTGGCTTCCGGAAATTGCACTCTCACTCCGCTTGGCATGGTGTGCCACGCGCGGCAACGTAGCCCAGCGCAGACGCAATGACGCACACCACGCCTCCCATGGCGATCAGCGCGCGCGTCCCGAACGCATCGGCTATCCAGCCCGAGATCGGACCGCCGACTGCGGAGCTCCCGACGAGAAACATGGTCTGAATCGCCAGCAGCCGACCATGCATGTCCGGCCGCGCACGCACCTGCACCAGCGCGGTCGTCGAAGTCGTATAGAGAATGCTCGCGATTCCGACGGCGAAGGCCACCGGCAAGGCGATCCCGACGTTCGGAGTCGCGGCGAGCCCGAGCAGGGTGACGCCGAGTGCCGCGGCGCCGACGATCGCATGGTGCACCGATACTCGACCCCGACGCGCCACCCAGAGCGCGCCCGCGAGACTCCCGACGCTGAGGATCGAATAGACCATCGTGAACTGCGCGTCACTCCCGTGCAGCGCGCGTGTCACGAAGAGCGGCAGCGTCACGTTGAAGTTGTAGGCGAGTGATCCGATCGCTGCGAGCATCGCGTACGTGATCCAGAGCGTGGGGATCGAGCGCAGGTAGCGAAGCCCTTCGCGCACTTCTCCCGGCCGTCGCGGATGCACTGGCACGCGCAGCAGCTCCGAGGAGCGCATCATCGCAAGACAGGCGATCACCGCGAGGTACGTCACCGCATCCACGGTGAAGCACCAGCCGTAGCCCAGCGTCGTCACGAGCAGCCCTGCGAGCGCCGGGCCGAATATTCGCGACAGGTTGACGATCATGCTGTAGAGGACCACCGCGTTCTGCCGGTGCTCTTCCGGCACCATCTCCGTCACGAAGGAACGGCGCAGTGGATTGTCGAGCGAGAGCACCACTCCGCCCGCGATTGCGAGCGTGTACAATGCAATCCACGATGGATGCGGTTGGAAGGCCAGAATGGCGAGCCCGATCGACTGCGCCATCTCCAGCGCCTGCGTCACGAAGAGGAGCAGACGCTTGTCCGAGCGGTCCGCGAAGGCGCCACCCCAGGGAGACAGCAGCAGAATCGGACCGTACTGACACGCCGCGAGCCACCCGACTGCAACTCCACTCCCCGTCAGCCTGAGCACCATCAGCGTCAGCGCGATGCTCGTCAGCCAGTTGCCGCTGTTCGAGATGGACTGGCCGATGAAGAACAGGCGAAAGTTGCGGTTGCCGAGCGACTGAAAGGTCTTGGACATCAAATGCGAGACATCGCCGAGGAACAATTGGGGTTAGAGTGCAATTTCCCACGCTCGCGCATGGTGAGCGATGGATAATAATTGCACTCTGCCCCCAGTTTACTCTACAGCGTCGGGCGGCGCCGCACGGTGTCGTCGTGAATCTGGAATTGGTGCGCGACGGACCGGATCAGATCATCGTTGTACAGGTTGCCGATTATCTGACCGCAAGAAGAAGATGCCGCCAATGCCGGCGACTCGCTTCATGGCATCGCCGAGGTTGGGTGGTGATCCTCCGTTCCATCTGACCACCGTTGCGTCGTGATCACGAACTGGGTCAGGTGCTCGAGCGGATCAGCAACCGCGATGACAGGCGAACCCGGCAGATTGGCACCCCATATCGCGGGGTCGGTATCGGAATAGAAGAACATGAGGTGGGAAGGCCAGTGTGGCGCGCTGTCGCCACCGTATCCCAGCTTCGACATCATGTAGCACATGGCTCCCGGCTCCATCGGCGGCAGTTCATTCCTGGCGAGAGCGGCTGCGATGGAGTCGTTGACCTGAGCAAGCGATTGTCCCTTCAGCGCGAGGTCGGTGATCCTGGTGACGCGTAGAAGGTATGTACGCGCTGCCGCCGCATTGACACACATGGGAACGCGCACTCGCGGGTTCCAGAAGTCAGGATCGGCCGCCGCCGACCATCCACGCCCCACGATGCAAACGAAACCGTTCCTGCCTCTGACCGCTGTCGTGTAACCATGGCGTTCGAGAACCATTACATCCGCGTCACGTGAAATCGAGTTCGGCGCCGCGGTTCGCGCCAGCGCTATTTCCGCACCACGATCCGCCATCATGTACTGGTCGATCGGGGCCATTTTCGGATAGGACGTCGTCGCATCCTGCGCCGTCGCCCGATGTGTAATACCGAGCACAACGAGCAGCGCGAAGCTCCTGGTTGTGATTGCGGCAATCTTCTTCGTCCGCATTGTTTTCTTCTCCTGGGGAATGGGGGCGCTGGGGGAGAGGCCTTCGTTCGGAATGCAGTGTCCCGCCGCCGTCGTTAGTCGAGCAGCGTCTATCTGCTCGGCCGGACCCGCAGGAAGGCTCGCACCTCGACTGGCGCCCGGCAGGCGACGACGGCCTTGCGTCCCCACTCCAGTGCCTCGTCCATGTCAGCCGCCTCCAGTATCCAGAAACCCCCTATGTGCTCCTTGGTCTCGAGGTACGGCCCGTCGGTCACGACCACGTCGCCACCGGCCTGCTTACGCAGCGATTTCGCCTTGTGTGCCGATTCCAGGCCCCCAGCAAAAAACCTGGCGCCGGCGGCATCCATTTGCTGGTTGAGCGCACCGATGTCGCGGATCATCGCGTCGCCTTCCAGCGACGGGTCGTAGTTGTCGGGGTGATGAATGGCAACCAGATATTGCGGCATCTTCTCTCCGTTACGGATCTTCAGGCGGCCTCATTGCCGCCCTTCAGTGTATAGTCGAATGGCCGGACCCGGATTCGACAACTCGTTCCGGAAATCCCGCGCCTTCGCGCTCCAGATCTCTGTCTTGCGCCCCCAATCCTGTCAATGCTCGCATCGGATTCTGACGAGTCTCCTCAATCCAGCTGCCGAATCCGCTCCTGCAGGAATTGGCGCTCCGGCTCCTGTTGGGTCAGAGCCAGAGCCTTTTCATAAGAGGACCGAGCCTCGCTTGTCCTGCCAAGCCGCCGGTACATGTCCGCGCGGGCGGAGTGCGCCAGGTAATAATCTGCAAGCTCGCCACGCTCCAGAATCGCGTCGATGAGCGTCAGACCAGCCTCGGGACCATCGCACATCGCGACCGCCACGGCACGGTTCAGTTGCACGACGGGCGAAGGCTGGATTCGCGCCAGTCGGTCGTAAAGCGCGACGATCTGGCGCCAGTCCGTGAGAGCGACCGATTCGGCCTCTGCATGCACAGCCGCAATCGCAGCCTGAAGTGTGTATGGCCCGAAGCGCTGCGAGATCATGGCCTTCTCCACCAGGGCGACTCCCTCCGCGATCTGCTCGCGGTTCCAGAGCGCGCGATCCTGATTCTCCAGCAGGATGAGTTCGGCAGTGGCAGAGGTCCTCGCGGCTCGACGGGATTCGTGCAGCAGCATAAGGCCGAGCAGCCCAAGGACTTCGGGCTCGGGCTGGAGCTCGGCCAGCAACCTGCCGAGTCGAATTGCCTCGCCGGTCAGCTCGGCGCGCGTCACCTCCGCGCCTGACGCGGCGGAGTAACCCTCGTTGAAGACGAGATAGACGACGTGAAGCACCGCGCCGAGTCGCTCCGGCAACTCCTGAGGCGTCGGCACCTCGTATGGAATGGGAATCTCTCGAATCTTCGCCTTCGCGCGCACAATCCGCTGCGCCAGTGTGCGCGGAGTGGTGAGGAACGCCTTTGCTATCTCCTCGGTTGTCAGCCCGCACACCTCCCGCAAGGTGAGCGCAACGCGCGCGTCCGGCGCCAGCGATGGGTGACAGCATGTGAAGATCAGGCGCAGCCGATCATCCTCGAATGTGTCGTCTTCACTTGGCGTTTCCGCAGAACTCCCCTGCGTCTCGAGATATCGCGCGAGCTCTTCCTGCGACGAATCCGATCTTGCCCGTCGACGCAGCGCATCGATGGCCTTGAATCGCGCCGTCGAAATCAACCACGGTCGCGGCTGGCCGGGTACGCCACTCGCCGGCCACACACTCAGTGCAGCCGCAAAGGCTTCGTGCATCGCCTCCTCGGCGAGATCGAAATCACCGAGCAGGCGGATGAGAGTTGCGAGTATGCGGGCCGACTCCGCTCTGTAGAGGGAGCCGAGCAATTCGCGGATCTGCTCGGGGGAACGCTCAGACATGACGACGACTGTGGATCGTGCTATGACTCCGGGGTGGACGCGTGTCGTACATGGAGCTGAGGCAGGCCGAGTCGTGGTCGCCCTCGCCCATCCTCAATTGGCAGCGCGGTGATGGTAAGCCACGAAGGAATTGGCGGTATTTTCCACTAAAGGTCACTCTGCCCGACTCTCACTAAGCTAATTCACACGGAGTCCGTCCCCACTCCGTCCCCATTCCGTCCCCTGTTGTATCACTTCCGTCGTTGCGCCTTGCCGATGTCTATTACGGGCTTGCCCAGCAACTTCATATTCGGCCGAACACCCAGTCCTGGCTCGCGCGACGCCGAGAGCCGGCCCTTGAGCCGGTGCGGCGCACCATCGGCGAATGCAACGGTGACGTATGAGTTGAAATCTGTTGACGAGAAGAGGAATCGCTCAGGCGTACTGTGAGCGAGGTGTGCAATGGCGGCCGTGGTGATGTCGCCGCCCCACGTGTCCTCGATCGTCATTGCTATGCCAAGTGACACGCAGAGATCGCGGATCTGACGTGCGCGAGTGAGGCCGCCGACCTTTGAGATCTTGAGATTGATGACATCCATGGCGTGATCCGCAACGCCGCGAACTACCATGTCGATTCCGTCCACGACCTCATCGAGTACGAACGGCCGGTCGGTGTGACGGCGCACCGCGAGGCACTGCTCGTAGGTCATGCACGGTTGCTCGATGTACACATCCACGTCACGCACCGCGTCAGCGACCCGGATCGCGGCGTGTTGCGTCCACCCGGTGTTCGCGTCGGCGATGAGCACGTCGCCGCGCGACAGCTCCGCCGCGGCGGCGCGAATTCTGTCGATGTCGGTGTCGGGATCGCCGCCCACCTTGAGCTGGAACTTGTGATAGCCCTGCTTGCGGTAGAGCGCGATCTTCTTCGCCATCTGCGCCGGCGACTCCTGCGAAATAGCGCGATAGAGCGCGAAGTCCTTCCCTACGTGTCCGCCCATCAGCGTTGCGACCGGTAGCTTGCTCGCCTTGCCGAGCAGATCCCAGCACGCGATGTCGATCGCTGATTTGACGTACGGATGACCGCGCATCGATCGGTCCATCAACTCATTCAGTTCACCCAGCGCCAGCGGATCTGCGCCGAGCAGCTGGGGAGCGAGTTCGGCGATACCTGCACGTGCACCGCGTGCATATGCAGGCAGGTACGCAGGCCCGAGCGGACAGACCTCGCCCCACCCAGTCAGTCCCTCATCGGTCTCGACAGAGACGACAGTCGAATCGAAGACCGACACGGCGTTGCCGCCGGACCAGCTGTATTTGCCTTCGTGGAGCGGCAGGTCGATCTGGTAGGCGCGAATTGCGGAGATCTTCATGCGACGACATTCCTCGGGTTGCGAGACGACATCCAGAGCGTGGCGGATGTGTAAAGAAGCACGCCGACCACTACCCATTTGACAACACCCAGCGGCAGCTCCTTGACGACGAATGCGGCGACGAGCACCCCTGGCACTCCGCCAATCGCGAAGGCGAGCGCGGTGCGACGGTCGAAGCGGCCGGAGCGATAGAAGCGGATCGCCGCAGCAGGCAGAATCAGCGCCGCGGATGCGGCCATGATCGGGAACACCGCTTTGGTGTTCATGCCAAGCATGTACGTCATCGCCATCGTTGGCGCATAATTGCCGATCCCGAGGCTGGTAAGCGACCCAATCAACACGCTGCCCAGGACCGCGATGACAAGCGCCATGCCGGAGAGACCGATGGTCCCGACGCTCAGCGAAAGACTCGCAAGCATGCGCACGGCCATGAATCCCGCCGTGATCAGCAACGCGATCGCCATCGCGCGCTGCATCAATTGACGCGGCCAGTGGACGACGATGCCGGTGCCGAACCACGCGCCGATGCCGCCCGCGATCACCATGCTGGTGATGGTCGGCAGATCTATCAAACCTCCCAGCAGAATGATGTAGATGATCGCTTCTGAAACCGTGGGGAGTGCCATCCCGACATTGAGTGTTCCGGGTATGTCGTCGTCCTCCACCATGCGCCCGAGTACCAGTGCAGCGGTGGTCGTTGCGAACGAGCCAATGCCTAGTGTGTCGAAGAAGTTCGCAGCTGCGCCAACTCCGAGCAGCAGCGGCATCGAAGTGTGACGAGTAGTGCTACTGGCCGGTGTTGTCATCAACGCTCCAGAACAAGTGTGAATTCCGCGCCGTTCACGGAACGCGAGATACCGCGCGGCCGCGATCGCCAGCGAGAGTCGGGGGATCATGATACAGGCCCGGACGGCGATTCCCGGAATCGCCACGGATAGTTTATCCAATATCCGCTTACTCGGTAAGGCCGTATCCTCGACTGCCGCCCGATCTACACCCCCGGGCCGGCCCCGGGGTGCCGGCGAGCTATTCTTCCCCCGCCGACACGCCCGCGCGCCCCCTCACCGGTAGTGGTGCCCGGTGAATCGACGCCCACCCCGCTTGCTCCTTACTTTGCTACAGCGTCGGGTGGCGTCGCACGGTATCGTCGTGAATCTGGAACTGGTGCGCGACGGACAGGATCAGATCGTCGTTGTACAGGTTGCCGATGATCTGACCGCAGATGGGTTGCGGATTGAGCTGCGGCGCCGGCGCGGCTGGCGCGGCGCTCCGTGCGCCACCGGGCGCCTGCGGCACGCCAAACTTGTACGGTAGAACGGCGGTGGGATGCCCTGTCTGCGCGTTGGCGCCGATGTCGGCGAACGGACTTCCGATATACATGTCAAGATCCTTGAGGAACTCCGCCCACTTCGTCACCAGCACGTAGCGGCGACGTTCGGTCTGCAGGAACTCGAATCCCCCTATCCGGCGACCATTCACGAAGCGCGGATTCCAGTCGGCGGGGGCCATCGGATTCGCTGGCGCTGCCGCACGATTATCACGCCCCTCGCCACTGCCGCGCAGCGGCAACGGTGGAAGGTTGTTGAGATCGAGTCCGATCTCCTTTGCCTTGATCTGTACGTACGAATCGAACGCTGCGGCATCTTCGACGTCGAGTCCGCCGCTCCCTCCCAAACCCGGTACGGTCGGACGCGCTCCGATGGTCACTGGCTTCATTCCGAGTTCCTTCAGTTTGTCCACCAGCTCCTTTGGCGCCTTGTCGTCCACACCAATGCGAAGTGCAGCGAGATCGATGCTTCGATTGAACTGGAACGGCATCGTCACCGTGGACGGATCCTTCTCATCGACACCGTGAATCACGTTGAACACCATCGCAGCGTCTTCGCTGGTACGCACGATGGGTCCCACGCGATCCTGGGACCAGGCGAGCACCATGCCGCCGTAACGGCTGACGCTGCCAAACGTGGGACGAAGCGCGCTCAAGCCACAGCGGATCGTCGGCGACACGATCGAGCCCGACGTTTCTGTGCCGATTCCAAATGCAACACAACCCGCCGCAGTGGCCGATGCGGGACCGGCCGATGAACCACTCGAGCCCTGCGACAGATTCCACGGATTGTTGGTGCGTCCCCGGAACCACTGATCGTTCTGCGCGAACAGTCCGGTGGCGAGTTTAGCGATCAACACCGCGCCCGCGTCGCGCAGACGTACCACGACTTCGGCGTCCATGTCGATGATGCGATTCTCGAAATCCTTCGCACCCCACGTAGTTGGCACTCCCTTGGTGGCGAACAGATCCTTTACACCGTAAGGGAGTCCGTGGAGCGGGCCGCGGTAACGACCGGCGGCGAGCTCCGCATCGGCACGCGCGGCCTCGGCGCGCGCCTGCGCCTCCATGATGGTGACCGCACAGAGCAGCGTCGGATTGAGGCGCTTGAGTCGCGTGAGGTAGATGTCCGTGAGCCGCGCCGATGTGATCCGCCGAGCCTTGATGAGCGCCGAGAGTCGGTGCGCGGGGAGAAATGCGATGTCGTCGTCCGAGGCGGGCATCGCACCGGTCCACGCTTCGGGCTCATACGTGCCGCGATCGAACGCCGCAGCACCGCGTTGGCGCACGAGCTTTTCCATGAGCGCGCCGGTGCCGCCCGGATATGGCTGAAACTGCAGTGCGGGAGCTTCACCGTTGCCTAGCGCGAGCGCGGCCTCCTGTTGGAGGAACTGCGGTCGCCCGAGAGCGCCGGCAGCAGTCCCGCTGCCGGACTCTCCGAGCGCAGGCCTGACCCCGAGCGCAGATGCTGCCGCGGCAGCGAGTGAAAAAAAGACGAACTGACGGCGATCGATCCCGAATTTTTCTGCGTCGAAGTCGGAAGATTCCAGATCGGTCTGATACTGTTCCAGCAGGTCCTCGGGATTGCTCACTGCAGTGCTCCGATGGCTGTGATTGGGAAGGGTGATTTACGCATGCAGAGAATCGCGCGTGAAGCGCGAGTTGGTAAGGGGTAGCCCGACCCGGACTCCCGAGTGCTTAGAGCGCGGGGCTACAAACGCGGTGCAACTGTCTCGCGCGCCTCCGCGGACGTCATTACCGGTATCAACTCAAACTCAACCAGGTCGACCCACTCGGCAAACCACACTTTGAAGAGCTCGGGGATGATCGGTTTCCATCACCTGATAACACCGGCCAAGATCGGCCGTTACCCAACTCGACATGTAGTTGAGCCCCTCTGGCAACTTGCGTCCGTCATCGCGAACCCGCCGATACACGGGCAAGGGATCGCCTCCACGGAACTGCTCCACGATCATGTACAGCATCGGCACTCGACGGGGGATGGGGTGGTCGCCGATCCAGCGCCCGCGTTCAATTGCGGGCGAGTAAAATAGAAGCGAATGCGACGCGTTCGCAATCCTTACAGCGCGTGTCGGTAGAGCGTCCGCGCCTAAATACATGTCACGGCGTCACTGTCGCGGTCACAGGGTTGTCGAGCTTCCTCCCCGCCACTCGGAAGCTAGCACCGCATAGACGGCGACGTCTTCGAAGGCGTCCCAGCGATAATAGGCGTCTCGATGCACGCCCTCCAGGCGCATGCCCAGTTTCTGGAGAACGCGCCCCGAGGCCGGATTGCGAGTAAAATGCCGACCTTCGACGCGGTGGAGACCAAGTTCAGCGAAGCCATATCCAACGACGGCTCGCGCGGCCTCGGTCGCAAAGCCGTGTCCCCAGCTCGCAACGGCAATCCAATAGCCGATCTCTCCGTGCCGGTGCGCCAACGACAGGCGAAGGTTGATTGCGCCGACAAGCTCGCTCGACGGAGTTGCTGTGCAGATGGCAAGTGCCAGGTTCTCGCGACGCTCCCAGGCGTCGGCGTGCGTCGCGATCCATTGCGCGCCGCCCCCAGTTGGATAGGGATGCGGAATCGTCAATGTGGTATCGGCGACCTCACGCACACCGGCCAGTTGCTCGACACGGACTCCGTCCGTTCTCCGGAATGGTCGGAGCAGTAGTCGCTCGGTTGCTAGCTGCGGAGCTTGTTCCATGTCAATCAAAGATCGCTGTTCATCGTGCAGCCTCGAACGCCCAAGTTAAGCTGCGAACGAATCAAATAGAACCGCGTGCGAGGCGCGCGCAGCTCGCTAACGCCTGAGCTGACCTGCGAGTGAAGCGAGCACACCGCGTCATGCCGATTGGTGAATCCTGTCATTCAACGATCTGCTAAACTGCAAGCGAATTGAATCAACTGCCAGCGCAACGCGACTCATCAGAGCGCTCGAGAGCTTCACTCTTGCTCCATCCTCGTTCATAAACGTATCTTCTCCATTGATGCCGAGTTCGGCCGCTGCTATCGAGTAGCCTCTGTGAGGACGCTTCAAGTGGCTATAGATTTTCGTTTCTTGTGGTCCTTCGGAAACAGGTACAACAATCAGAGACAGCCGCATGGAGCCTGACATCCCCGAACTGCCGCGTCATCCGCACAAGCCCTCCGGCCTGCCGCGCTGGCTGGAGTGGACCACCGCCATCTCGGCGTTGATCATCTCCGTTTGCTCGATCGGCATCGCGATCTACAACGCGCGCATCGAGTCGCGGCTTCTCAAGGCCAACTCCTATCCCTATCTTGTCGCCGGCATCAGTGACGGCCAGCTCGACGGACCGAACGGGCCCGAGAGCATCACCATCGAGCTGCTGAACAACGGCGTCGGCCCCGCCAACGAACAGAGTCTCAAGATCAGACTCGGCGACCAGTACGTCACCAACGTAAAGGACCTTATCCGCACGGCAGTCGGGTCCGCCGAGGCAGACAAGGCCGTCGAGCTTCTAACGCCGGTGTACGACGACGAGCCCACGCGGTTCATCGCGTCCAGGGACCACGGGCTGATCTTCCATATCGACAAGACGCCAGCGAACGCGCGCTACTGGGACATGTTCGACCACGCAATGAACGTAAAGCGCCTGAGCGTCGAATTCTGCTACTGCTCGGTGTTCGACGAGTGCTGGTCGGTGAAGGGACAGGTCCGGGAGGAGGTGAAGGCGTGTGTCCCGGATCCGCATCTCGAATTCGTACCGAAGCCGCGGGCGCAGATAGTCTAGGCGAGGGGCGAGCGAGGGCACGCATCATCAATTCCGTACGGAGTCCGTCCCCACTCCGTCCCCACTCCGTCCCCACTCCGTCCCTGAGCGCGATTGGGACCGCATGGGGACGTATTACACATTTCCGCGGGAACACTGGACGCACATACGAACGACGAATGTGGTCGAGTCACCATTTGCAGCGGTCCGACTTCGCACCGGAGCTGCGAAGAGATTCAAGAGGGTCGAGAATGCAACGGCCTTGATCTGGAAGATGCTGCTGGTCGCGCAGCAGAACGTGAGGAAACTGAACGCACCGCACCTGCTAGCCCACGTTTATGCCGGCACCGAATACCAAGACGGGATTCGTGTCGTCAATCCAGCCAGAGAAAGGCTCGCCGCCTGACGCGCGTTTCCACACAATTTGACAAGAGCTCGCGGTATCACCTAAAATTCAACTTTGGAGGCGTCGTCGAACAATCTGTGCGCATGACAATGGCACGTCCGGTGTCGAAACGAGACAATGCCCTTCGGCTACTCGTACCCAGTCTATGATTGCCTCACCAGAATTCGCCGCCTCTAATCGCCGTTTGCCTATTCGAAGACGGCTGGTTCTCATCACGTGCACTTGCGCACTGTCAGGCGCGCTCTTCGTGCCATTCGTCCTGGCAGGCTCCAATCTGCCATTTCCCGGTCCATGGGTTCTGTGGCTTGGTTTTTCGATCGGATCTGCGGCGACTGGCGCACTCTGCTCGTGGGGTGGCCTTATCGCCGCCGACCGGAGCGGACTTCCGATGCCAACCCTGCGTGCATGGGAGCGAGGCGATGCCTCAAGCCAGCCGCAGTGGAGAGCCATGGCGATTTCAACCGTAATCGCACTCCTGGTGGCCACCCTTATCGCCGTTGCGGCGCACGCGATTGCGCTACCACAAAACCCTGGCACGCTAACGGAACGTCTCCTCACAATCCCATTCGGGGCGATCGTGACTGAGACGTTCGCGCATCTGTTACTTCTAAGCGCGATTTTTTTGCTGACCCGAAACAAGACCGCCGCTATCCTCGTCAGCAGTCTGATTTTCGTGCTTGTATTTCACGGGCAATCGTTGAGCGCGTCGCTCTTTACTTATTTTGCCATGGCCGCCAATGCGACGTTGAGCACACTTACCGGATGGCTTTACACGAAATATGGATTCGAGAGCGCTGTCTTAGCGCATGCTATCGCGCATGGAATTGCACTCGGAGTAAACTAGCGATATCCTCCTACGGCATTCTTATCGAACCGTCGTGGCAATTCGATTCACCGAAAAAAACGGTTAGGAAACTAAAGAGTGGTCGTGGTCATCGCCGCTCCGCTCAGTATTTCGGTATCAACTCTGCAGGCCCTCGACATCCCCAATGACTCTCGGGGAAGGTCCTCGTCAAGCAGCAGTCCGATCGCGACCAATCGAGCTTTCGATCTTTCACTATGCAAGCGTGTAGAGATAGGTATCGCGCACCCGTTTCAACCCCTGTGAAGCATCCTTGGCCCCAGTTCACGGTTTCCTTCGCGCTTTTACATCACTCGCCGTAATCTGCTTGCTGTTGTTGCCCCACGAAGATCGTTCGCGGTTGATAATGTCAGCGATCTACGAGCCATCCGGAGTCCGTCCCCACTCCGTCCCCGTCGTTACGCCAAGCCGTGCTTGATCGCCCCAGACACGCGGTCAGCGAACAGATCCACTTCGTCCAGAGTGGTATAGATGCTCGGCGTTATTCGGATTCCCTGAAACTCGTCGGTCACCATGGGTGTCGTGACGATGTGATGCTTGTCCAGCAGCCACGCACCGAGCTTGCCCATGTCCATTCCGTCGATCGCGAGCACGCCGATGGCTCCGCTTTCGGTGGGGCCGATCTTCGTGATCATGTGCGCGCGGTCGCTCGACGCGAGCACCTGACGCGCCCACCGGTCGCGCAGAAACCGCAGGCGCGCGATCTTCCGGTCCGCCCCGATCGATCGGTGAAAGGCGATGGCGACCGATATTGCGTTGTGGTTCGCGGCTGGATGCGTTCCGATCTCTTCGTACTTGCGGATGTTGTCCTCCTCTTCCACCCCACCTGCCATCAGCGGCCACAGCGACTTGACCTTGTCGCGCCGAACATAAAGGAAACCGGTGCCGATGGGCGCGTTCATCCACTTGTGCAGGCTCGTGCCATAGTAATCGCATCCCAGATCGTCGCGCTTGAACGGGAAGTGCGCAAAAGCATGCGCGCCGTCCACGAACACCTTGATCCCGTGCGGCCGAGCCAGCTCGACGATCTCGCGCACGGGTGCGATGTATCCAGTCTGGTAACTGACGTGCATCACCTCGATCACCTTCGTGCGCGGCGTGATCGCGGCCTTGATGTGATCGACGAATGACGCCGTGCTCGCCACCGGTGTCTCGATCTTCACCGGTTTCAGCACGATGCCCTCACGACGCTCACGCTGCCGCCACGCGTTCTGCATGCGTGGATAGTTCTGCGTCGTGAAGACGACCTCGTCGCCGCGCGCGAGATCGGTACCGAAGATCATCGTCTCGTTGGCTTCCGACGCGTTGCGCGTGATCGCCATCTCCTCTGGATCGCATCCGAATTCAGCGGCGAGATCACGACGCACCGACTCGATGCGGGGTTCGAGCACGCGCCACATGTGATCCACGGGCAGCTCGTTCGAGAACCGAAGGTCGCGGATCATCTGCTCGAGCACGTGCGTTGGCGCTGGCGAACAACCGCCGTTGTTGAGATTCACCATCGTGCGATCGATGTCGAACGCGCGCTGAATCTCGCCCCAGTAAGACTCGTCGTCAGCGGTGGCTGCCGACGGACGTCGGCGTGCTCGCTCGTCGGCACGCAGAAGGTGCCGAACGGCGTCGCCCCGCATTGTGGGCAGGACACTGGGCAGTGTGGCGCTCGCACCGAGCATGGACGCGAGGAACGTGCGACGGTCGGGCATGGGAGTCAGGGCTGGAGACGCATCCAACTTCGCTCTGGACGGCGGATTCGTCCAGTGGGACAACCTGTCACGCATTACCGGCGTGTAGCGCGGGGTTAAGCGCGTTCAGACCGGGACACATGTCACCAGGACCGCGTCCTCGCCAACACGATCGCTGGAAATGATGCGCAGCGGCGGCCGTGCGCCGGCAAAGTACGGCTTGCCGCCGCCAAGCACGAACGGACGGAAGTAGAGACGGTACTCGTCGATGAGACCGAGCTCGGTGAGGCTCGCCGCCATGACGGGCCCCGCGACGTCGATGTCACCCTCGACGTCCGTCTTCAATCTGCGCACAAAGACATCGACGTTCTCGCCGATCAGTGTGGCGTTCGCGCCGACCGACTTGAGAGTACGTGAGAAAACCCATTTCGGCACCGCCCGCCACGCCGCAGCGAATTCGTGGTCACCCGCATCCCACTCCGGTCGATCCTCGTCCCAGTAGCGCATGATCTCGTATATCCGTCGACCATACAGGGCACCGGCCAGTCCGCGGACGTGATCCGTGAAATGACGGCCAAGCACGACGCCAGGCGGAGGCAATTCCAGCTTCCCATCGACGCCATCGACGTAGCCGTCGAGGGACTGCATCATGCCGAATACGAGCTTGCCCATGTCCTCATGCCTCCGCATGAATGTCCGATGTCCCCGCCGAGGCTAATCTTGCGGCGCCGCTCGGCTCATGGCTGGAGCAGCGACAACCCGGATGGCTTGACGCGCGATCAGCGTCCCATCACCCCCACGCACCTCGAGTGCCAGTTCGGCCGGTTTGGGAAACTGGACCTGCATGTCATACGTCTCCCCGATGCTCACGCGCTGCGATGCGCGGCTGCTTTCGCGTTGCCACGCTGGCAGAGAGAATCCGTCCTTGGCCACGTGGGTCCACTCGACA
>DAHUXM010000022.1 GCA_027307165.1 Gemmatimonadota bacterium
GATCGGATGAAGCAGGCGCGCGCCGAGTATGACGAAGGGCGGGTGGAAGACGTACACGCTGAACGCGTTGTCCGACATGAATTTCTCGAAACGCCCCTGAGTGTTGTACGCTCTCCTGAAGATGACGAGCAGTCCGTAGGATACCGCCACGCAGGTGAATGACTCCCAGAGATTCATCGACGCGGCCTGCCAGTGCCATCCGCCTGCGTACGCGGATCCGTCACCAGACATCCGTCCGCCGACTATCAGGATCGCAAGCCACGCCGCAAACCCGACCGGGAGTACGATTGCGAGCCATCGTACGCCCAGCCGGTAGTCGAGCTTCAGGAGCCAGTGTCCGCGCGCGAAGTACGTGCCGGCAATGAACAGGAGAATGTACTGGGGAAAATCGGCCAGTTGCAGATTCAACACCGACGTTCCGTCCGGGAAGATCAGGCGGACGACGAACGTGAATGCAGCCATCACCAACGCAAATCCAATGAGACGAGCGTTGTTCGGTGCCGGGGAGTCGCTCGCGTCGATCGCCGCGCCGGTCTGGCGCCAGTGGAGCGCGGCGTAGCATACGCAGAAGATCAACAGCGCGAGACAGAACCAGAGCGGCCCGTTCTCCTGAAGAAACTGTCCGTTTCTGATGTGCTTGATCCACTCGTTGGCGAACGAGGTAGGCTCGGTGGAGTTCCAGGAATGCGCGACGAAGTATTCTGTGATCGGGCCGAGCACGAACATGTAGAACAGGACAGGTAATCCAAGCCGGAACGCGCGCTCTCGAATGAACTTTCTGGCGCCTTTCCGCTGGAGCGACGACGGAACGAAGTAACCGGCGATGAAGAACAGCAAGCCCATGAAAAACGCCTGGAGATACATCTGCCAGGCGGCGAAGGTGAGAAGAGTCGCCGGGGTGACGGGAGATCGATCGGTGAAGTACCAGTTGCCGAGCGGGCTGTAGGTGTCGGCAGAGTGCATGCTGACGACGAGGATGATCATCACCCAGCGTATGTTGTCGATGAACAGCAGCCGAGGGCCGCGTGGTGTGGCGGCAATCGGTGGTTCCGTCGCGGCTGCCTCGATGGTGAGCTCTTGCACGAACACTCCGGAAGCGTTCTATCTGAATCGCCGGTGCGTGAAGCAGGGCTTTTGTTGTTCAGTCAGCAGCGGACGAACCGGATGCCCCTGCCGGTCGCATCCAACATTACGCGTCACGTACGGCCTGACACAAGATTGGTCAGGTCCACCGATAAAAGGGTTCGTCTGGCGAGCGACCGCGTGAGCTCCGACCGGATTACGGGGAGGGAGGGCGGGATCCGGCGGACTCCCCGAGCTTGCCATTCTGGTCGGCCGGCGCTTCCGGGATGCGCCATTTGGATACCCGGTCGGCCTCCCAACTCGACGATCTTCCGGCGATGTGCGAGCATTATTTATGCACGCAGCGCCGTGCGCTGTGTACGCAATCGTCACCATCAATCCGGAGTGTTCCCATGTATCTGATTCGCGAGATCATGTACTGCAAGCCGGGCAAGGTGCGCCCGATGGTCGAGAAGTTCGTTGGCATGTCGAAGCTCGGGGAGAAGTCGGGCATGCGCGGCATGCGCGTCATGACCGATTTCAGCGCAGAGCGCTACTGGACGGTCGTGGCGGAGATGGAGGTTCCGGACCTGGGCGCATTCGAAAAGATGATGTCCGCGCCACCGGGGTCGTCCGATGACATGAAAAAGATGGAAGAGATCATGAAGGACTATCACGACCTCGTCGATAGCGGCAAGCGGGAGATCTACAAGATCGAGGGTTGATTGACCGGAGTACGAGATGGTGCTGCTGCGCTGATACGCACGTGTTGCGAGCGGGCAACAGTCTTCCACCCGAGTAAAAATCCGCAGCGATCATTTTGATCGTTTTGATCTATTGAGCGCATTTGACAGATTTGTCAAAACGTTGTCGTCGCACGAGATAGCACGCCGAAATTTGCAGCTGTATGCTATCTCGTGCGATGCCGTACACTTGGCACGATAAAGGCCCCGCGCCACTTCTCCACTGTGGCCAACTCCAACATATCTCGCGGAGGCCGAATCCCAACCGAGAACCACCCCACCAGGCAAGGCTGAATCTCCTGGCTGCATCACCCGCGGTCGGGAAGGACATTGCCGTTGTGAGCCACGCGCTCGGCGCGCGGTTCGTGGAGCACGTTGTACGCGATGGGTTCTGAGCCCTCAGTTCCTTAAGCCCGCGCTGCCGCGGTATTGGCGCGGTGCTACCTGTCTCGATCGGGACAGCGTGGGCGCGATTTGGTTGCGGCGACCCGGCATTCCGGCACCGCTCAACATTCCACGACAGGAGCTCGGCATATGAACACGAATCGATGGCGCTACCTGGCGCCGCTCATTGTGGTCGCGCTGGCATGGGCCTGCGCAGACTCGGTTGGGCCAATCCGGCAAGCCGCTCCCAGCGCGGCGGGGACGCTCGCCATTGGACCTCTCACAGGCGCGGTCTGGACGTCCACAGCCGGTTGTGCCGCAATCGATCACAACATCTACAACACCGCGCAGGATGTCTTCGTCAACGGCGGCCCGCAAGGCAACGCCGCGCTGAAGGACGGCGACTATTATGTCCAGGTCACGACGCCAAATGGAGATCTACTGGGCACCAGTGTCGGCCGGACTGGCGGTGCGGACACTCCGTTTCACGTACTGAATGGTCAGGCCAATTGCTCTGAGCTATGGCTGATCGTTGATAAGGCATCGACGATCGGCGCAGGGCTCACGCGAGAGACCGGCTACGATCCATCGAACCAGACCGGAGAATACAAATTCTGGATCAGCAACTCGCCCGACTTCCTGGATCAGAAGACTGACAATTTCAGGCTCAGACAGAATCCATGCATAGACGGGTGCGGCCCGAATCCGAGCGGCCTTCTCGCCGTACAGAAATTTTATGATGTGAACGGCGACGGGCTGTTCAATGGGTCGGACACGTATCTCACCGGCTGGGAGTTCCAGGTGACCGGCAGCGGCTTCCTGACCACGGGCTTCACCAATGCGGCAGTCCCCACGACAGTCGATCTGCTCACTGGCAATTATGTCGTGGAGGAGGGGACCCCCACGATACCGCTCGGTGCACAGCAGATCTGGTTTCACTCGACCGTCACAAGCGTACCAGTGACGTCGGCAAACGGCGAGGTCGCTCCACCGACAGTGACATTCGGCAACTTCTGCATTGCACCGCCAACCGGCAATGCGCTCACGCTCGGCGCGTATTCCGGCGGCAACAAGACGTATCAGGCATTTGTGACGAGCAAGCTGGGAGCGATTGCTGGCGGTGTCCCGAACATCTTCAACTCCGCCGGTACGAACATGAATCCCTTCGCCTCGGCAAGCGCAGTATCGAGCTTCCTGCTCGGATCAAATGCTACCAACATGGCAAACATGCTGTCCGCACAGCTGCTCACGATGTGGTTCAACACGCAGTGGTCTCCGCCCAAGACCAACAGCGGATATCTGTACGCGCCGCAACTGCACGGATACGCTGTTCCGGGGCTCTCATCCGGAGACGTCATAAGTGTCACGGATCTGATTGCCGCGGCGAATGCGGAGCTGGCGCTCCCTGGACACAACATTACGCTCTCGGGGAGTCCATATCGCGCCTATCAGGAGGCGCTGAAGACCGTTCTCGATCGCGGCAACAACAACCTGAATTGGGTTTCCGCAACCGCCACCGGTGGCTGTGCCGTTCCGACAAGCTTCACGTTCTGATTTCGTAATCCACGCGAGAGCGGGATCTTGGGGACTCGTCATCCGTGCCTTGGCATGGATGACGAGTCCCGATCGGCTGATCTATTTTTTCCGACCGGACACCGTCGCGGAACCGGTCGGAGATGCGGTGGAAGATGCGCTGGCGGACAGGTTCAGCGCATCGACGATCGTGACCGTCACGACGTAGGTGCCGCGTGAGGCGTAACTATGTTGTACGACTGCTGCGGTCCCCGAGAGTGTGCTTCCGTCGCCAAAGTCGAACGTGTACGACTGCAGGAGAGTTCCACTGGTCGACTGACTTGCGTCCGCCGAGCACTTGAGCCTGGCGCAACTCACGGTGAGGCTCGCGGTCGGCGGCGCCGGCGAAGTTGCGGGCGGTGGTGGGGGTGGAGGTGTGACGATAGTTGTCGTATCCGTGGTTCCGAGCGCAGGGGTGTACAGCAGGAGGTTGGGTGATCCGGATGTGAGTGCTGTCAGCACTTGTCCGGTCGCTCCGGAAACGATTGCCTGTCGCACCTGCGTGGGCGACGCGGATGGGTGAGTCTCGAGATACAGGGCACCGGCGCCAGTGACGTGCGCGGCGGCCATCGACGTGCCACTCCACTGCATCGTCGCCGTATCACTCGTGTTGTACGTGGACAGGATCACAGCACCGGGTGCGAAGATCGCGACGCATTGTCCGCCATTGGAGAATGGCATTTGCACGTCCGTAAGACTGGATGCGGCCACGGTGATTACACCCGGGATATTTCCCGGCGCATAGTTGCACGCATCTGCGCCACTGTTGTTACCTGCCGCAGCGACGTAGGTGATCCCGCTATTGATCGAATTCTGTATTGCAGTGCTCAACGTGGACGATGGTGCTCCGCTGAAGCTCATGTTCACTATCGCGGGCCGCGACGCATTCTGCGTAATCCAGTCCACTGCCGATGCAATTGCGCTGTACGTGCCGCTCGCGTTGCAGTCAAAGACGCGCACCGCGTACAGCTTGACCCCCTTCGCAACTCCGTAGGTAGTTGCGCCAACGATGCCAGCCACGTGCGTGCCGTGTCCGCCGCAATCCGAAGTGCCGTAACCGTCCGTCACGGTAGTGTAGGCGCCCGCGGCGCGGCCTCCGAAGTCGACGTGTGTGGTTCGGATACCGGTGTCCATTATGTACGCGCTGACGCCGCTACCGGTGCTGGTGTAGTCGTAGCTTCCATTCAATGGCAGCGCGTGCTGGTCGATCCGATCCAGGCCGGTTGGCGCGTTTGTCTCGACGGATGCGGTCTGCGCCGTCTGATCCTGTTCGACGGATGCAACATTCGGATTATGCTGGAGCGCCAGTGCGGCCTGTGCGGACATCCTCGCGGCGAATCCGTGCAATGCTCTGGTGTATGTGAACAGGTGTTGGCCGTTCGACTGCGCGATCAGCTGTCTGGCCAGTGCAGGCACATTGGTGACACTGTCGCGGAACGTCACGATGTACTGGTCCGGTATTGTCGCTGGGTGACCGGCTGCCAGGCTTGCGCCGGAGGGTGCCAGCACGTTGCGGCTGCCAGCATCTGGCGGGGCCAGGTATCCACCGTTGCCATCGCATCCCACGGATATCACCAACGCGATCAGCAAGACGATAAGTACCAGGGAGTTTCGGCGAGCAATCCGCTGTCGCGAACGTTGCCGAGCGAGCACGGCATCAAGGCCATTGGTGGCGTTCATCGCACACCTCTCGAAGAAGTTCGGTAGCCCGACTGACGTAGTCCGCGCGTAGCATCAGTGCGGGGACCGTAGCCTCGTGGCTTTGCGTCGCCGGCTTTCGCCGGTTATGCCGTTATCGCTGACCGGGATGGGGGAGCGAGTGGGGTGATGTTATGGATACTGACGCCGAAATTGGCGGGAGCGCAACGGCGGGGGCCGGTGATGTGGGTAACGTGCGTACCGATCAGGAAATCGCAGCGCTTCGTGCATCGCTCGATGCGACGGTAGCGGAGCTCCAGACCGACGTGAAATCAGCCTGCGTCGATCCAGGGGTCGTGCGTCATCCAGTTGCTATCCGGCGCGAACAGGAACACGAGACCGCCGTTCGCGAGCTTGGGTAGCAGCTGTTTGGCGCGTGAAGGTTCCATTGCGGGACAACCCTCGCTCCGTCCTGCGCGCGTGGATGTGACGTACGGTGCGCCGTGCGCGACAACTCCGCGCGCTCGCGCGTTGTTGTTGAAGTCACCCGATACTCCCGCGAGCCTCAAGCCGACCGAATGGTACGCTTGGCCGCCTGCGTGACCGGTGAAAGCGTAGATCTCCTGTGCGACGTAGAGGCCAAGCGAGGTCGTGGCTGCACCGAACGCATTGGAGAATCGCTTGGGGACGCCAGCCGAGTTGGGTGCAGATCCGCGGCCGTGTGCGACCATGAACGGTCCGTCGACTATGGAGAGCGCATCCATGTCGAAGACGTATCCGCGTGGTTGAGTGCTGGGCAGGCCGTAGTCGACGAAGTACAGATACGGCTTGCGCACCTTGTCCGGATGCGCGGCCTTGAATGCGAAATAGCTCTCGAATGCGTCAGGGAGAGCGCGAGAGTTGCTCAGTGGCCCTACCGCGGATGCGAGTGCGCCGAGCGCGTTCCGGGTGCTGGCCTCGATCTCCTCGTTGTTGTGGGCACCGGGCTTCAGTGAAACGCGGCCACTGAATACGGAGCCGATAGCTGCGCTCACGTTCCCGGTATGCATCGATGCCAGCGTCGTTGCTGAGCGGAGCACTCGGCCGTTGCTGCGCGACGCGGAATACGCAGGATTGGCATTCGACCCCACGTACGCGACGGCAGTCGCAGCAATGAGCAGGGTTGGAAGCAGGTTGAGGTATTTCCGAGATGCCATGCTGATTCCAGAATCGCGAGCGAGCCCGCGACCGAGTGTCGGGGCAACAAAAACGGTTGCCGTCAGGGGATGACGACCGACGCCTCATTCATATTACACCAGGGAGCGCGGATGGTCCAAGACCCGCCAAGGTGGGGGCTTAGCTGGCGGTCGGCCCGGCGTGCGGGGCGCGGGGCGGCGAGCGCGCTCTTTTTCCTGACCGTCTGTACGCAATCGTACTGTAGCTACTGGCGGGCCGGTCCAGAGGCTCAATCGCCAGGTCGCACGATCGCAGGGTTCGGCAAGGGAGGTTTCGTTTACGTTGCCGTTCGCGCGCGCTCCCGTGAGAGAGCGACTGCGACCTGACCGATCAGGTCGTACGGGATGGGCTCATCCAGGGGAAATCTGAGATTGCCCTTTTCACTGCGATAGGGAAGCAGCGCTTTCTGAAGCTTGCTATCTCCCTTTACTGGCGGGTAAATGCCGATGTGCGTTTTGAATGCGGCGAAGCAGATGAATACCCGGTCCAGCTTGAATGCAGGCAACTTGTAACTGATCGTTTCGACCGCCGCCGGAACGCGGGCTTTCACGATCCGTCGAATCTCTTCGATAATGAATCGCGAGTCGGGAGGCAGCGATGCGAGATACGCATCGATGGTCGTGTTGGGGGTGAGCCCGCCGCTCATTTCGTCGAAACTTCCGCCAGTCGCTTCCGTACATCCGCTACCTGCGGCTGGAGATCGGGATCGGCATTCTTCCAGAGATCGACGAACGCTGCGTAGTGTGCAGCGGCGCGCGTGCGATCGCCCTTAGCCTCGTACAGCTCGCCCAGCCGTCGCTGTACCAGGGGCAAATTCACAATGTCGTTGGCGGGCCGGTCGATGGTCTGGCAATGAAGGTATTGCTCGAACATCGCTATGGCGGAATCGGGCATGTTTGCCCTGTCGAATGCGCGGCCCGTGTTGTACAGGACAGCCGACGGATCTTCGTTCACCGGTCCATCGGGAAGGCTATCCGCCTTCCGGAATTCGGTGACTGCATCGCGCGCTCGATTCTCCGTGAGCGCAATCTCGGCCTGGATCCGATGCGCGTCCGGTTGACGATTACGCCGCGTAACCGTGTCCGCAATCTGCGCGATCTGAGCAAGCACGGCGCGTGCGCGATCGGTGCGTCCCAGCGCAGCGTACGCGACGCCCAGGTCGCCGTATGGACGGTCCAGCTCAGGCAGTGATGCAAGGGGTAGCGCAGCAGTTACCGCGTCCAGTCGCTTCAACGCGCGATCGCGCTGTCCGCGCAGCCACCAGTCCAACATCGTGAACGCGATCGAGTCCGTGAGTGGCGGGTTGGTGGAGAGACCGGCCTCGTGTTGCATCGCAGTGGACTCGTCGTACAATCGGTGTCCCTCGGCGAGTCTGCCGTGAATCATTGCAAACGTGGCTCGGTTGACACGCATGGCCTGCCGCATCTCCGGACTCGCCGTAACACGGTCAACGCTGTCGGCAAGTCGCTCGGCGGCCACGGCGTTACCCTCGGCGTACTTCGTTATTACCATCGCCGAGAGCACTCCGGGCCCCTGGCTTTTCTGCAACGCGCTGGCCAATGCGGAATCCGCGGCGGCGGTCTTTCCCTCCGCGGCCAGCGCGAACGCGAGGTTCGTCGATGCGAGCGTATTGCCCCCCGGCTGGTGTACGGACAGGCGAAACATCTGTTCTGCCTGCGCAAACTTGCGGAGGCTGTTGTAGTTCACACCGAGATTGTTCAACGCGTACGCCGAATCATTTCCGGTCGAAAGCAAAGCCAGGTACGCTGTAATGCTCTTCGGCCTGTCCATTCCTGCGCCGGACCCATAGTACGTGCCTTCAGCCATGTACCGTTCCTGATCCGTCAGGCGCGATCGCAACTGGAACGCCTTCAGCATCGCTGCGGACGTCGCCGAAGGGGGGTATCCACCGTTCTGATAGGCCATGGCGAGTTTCCGCCACGCCATCGCGAAGCCTGTATCGATGGTCACGGCTTGACGCAGGAGAGGAATTGCCTTCTGATAGTCCTGTTGGTCGTCGAATACACGTGCACCCTCGGTGTACGCCTTGAGCGCGTCATATGAGGCGGTAGTCACCTGGGCGAGCGGCGGGCTGTTCTGCACACTTTTGAGTGACTCGCCGATCTTTCCGCGCAGCTTGCGCGTCACTTCATCCACGCCGCTGACGAGCTGAGACGGACCGTCGACGGTCGTCTGATACGACGCGAGCACATCGCCGGAATCCGCGGAAACGAGTCGCAGCGCTATGACGAATCCGTTGCCGAGTCCCGTGACGTCGCCAGTGACGAACGCCTTGATACCTTCACGCGTTGCAAGCTGGCGCGCGAGCGTGGGTGTGAGCGGTGTGGTCGGCGGCAGCTGCATGCGCGCCAGCGCGGACGCAACACTCGCCTGACTGAACAGAGTTATCGAATTCGACTGACTCAGATTCTGGCGTACGCCCTCGGCGACGACGTGTCCCACGCTCGAATCGGTGTGGCTCGTCGCGAAGTCCGCAATGAGAACCGGATCGCGTTGAGTGAGTCGGCCCTCGGCGAGGAGCGATCCGACCGGTCCGATTCCAAACGCGCGCATCACCATGAACGCAACGACGAGCACCGCAAACGTACCGAGCGCGTACACACCGCCGCGTGTGGTGCGCTGCCACGAAACGTGTGGGCTCGCGCGCAGTGCGATCGTCGCCATGGTTCCGTGCGCTTGCTGGCCGCCGCCAGGCGTGACCGCCGGCGTCGTCGTGAGCGCGCGACGGGTCACGCGCTGCACGTATCCCGTGAACAGGATCACCGGGAGCCCCAGCGCCATCACGGCGAGCGCGCCTGGCATGACCCAGTCAGGGAGACCGATCGTGATCATCGCGGCTCGCACCACAACCGTCACTATGATCACGGCGACCGCATATGCAATGAGCGCACGCCGGAACGCGCCCGGCCCTTGCAACAGCACCGGCGGAAGAGATGGCACTCCCCATCCGCTGGTCACTACGTTCAGCGCGAGTATCACTTCAGCCGCGCTCTGCGGTCTGTCGTCAGCATCCTTCGCGAGGCAGCGCATCACGAGATCACACAGTGCCGCTGGTGCATCTGGCCTGAGCGACGCGATGGGTTTCGGCGTCTCGCTGATCTGCGCTGCGAGTACGCGTTGCGGCGTGCGATCGTGAAATGGCGGATGACCTGCGAGAAGTTCGTACGCCATGCAGCCGAGCGCGTAGATGTCCGCGCGCGCGTCGGTGTCCGGGTCGCCGACCGCCTGTTCCGGCGCCATGTATGCCGGAGTACCCATCGACGTGCCGAGCTGCGTGAGCGTCGCACCCGCACCGCCGGTGCGCGACGCACTCAATGCCTTTGCGATTCCGAAATCGGTAACGACAGCCGTGCCGCCAGACAGAAGAACGTTATCCGGCTTGATGTCGCGGTGCACGACTCCGCGCTCGTGCGCGTACTGGAGTGCGCGCGACACGTCGCCCAGAATTCGTACGATGTCGAGGATCTGGAGCGCAGGCTGATGCCCGAGCCTTGCGCGCAACGATTCGCCTTCGACGAACGGCATCGTGTAGAACGGGAGTCCGTCCGTATCTCCGGTCGAGAGCAGCGGTACGATGTTGGCCTGCTGCAGCGATGCAGCGAGCCTGATCTCCCGCTCGAATCGATCGGCGCTGATCCCTGCCGCGAGTTCCGGCGAGAGCACCTTGACGACGACCTTTCGACCAAGCCGAAGCTCGTCGGCGAGGAAGACTTTCGACATCCCGCCGCCGCCGAGCTCGCGTTCGAGGACGTAGGAGCCTGAGAGGGTCGTTTGTAGTCGGTCGAAGATGTCAGCCATGTGGCGACAGCGGATTTTGGGGGGCGAACTTTAGACGAATCTACGGCTTAATGTGGTGCGCGCCAGACAGAAATGGCGACGGCGCCCGTTCGCGCGCCCCCCGTTCATGCAGGGAGGCGCCGACCTCACCCTGCCCTGGAAGGTCATGGGTGAGTTCGAGGTCACAACGCCTGGCCCAACGCTCGAACGACGTGGTCCTGTGGCACGTATGTTTTTCAGGGAAATCATCAACCCTTCACCTCTGCATGAGACTTCAGTGAGCCATCGCTCCATTTCTCGAAGTGTCGCGGCACTGTCCGTGGCGCTCGCTCTCGCCGCGCCCGGGCTTTCGGCGCAGCAAACCTGTCCGGCGGTCGAGCCGGGCGCTACCATGCCTCTCAAGTACAAGGGTGGTCCGACGGTCGCAGCCATCACTCCGTGCGACCTCATGACGCGCCTGTACATCTACGCGGATGATTCGCTCCGCGGCCGCGAAGCGGGAACTCCGAATGCGATGCATGCTACGGCCTACATCGAAAGCCAGGTGCGGAAGCTGGGTCTCAAGCCCGCCGGCGACCACGGCACCTACTTCCAGAACATGCCGGTAACTGCGCGCAGCGTAACGCCGGCGTCGACGATCAGCGCCGGCGGCAAGACATTCCACGCCGACAGGGACTTCGTCCTCGCCGCGCCCCCAGCCAATCACAAGGTGTCGGCTCCGGTCATCTTCGGCGGAACGTTCGGTGACACGGCGGCCGAGCTCACCGCCGATCAGGCCAAGGGGAAGATCGTGGTGCTGACGGCACCCGCCGGCGGAGCCCGCGGCTTTTTCCGGCGCGCGCCCGGCAGCGCCAACCCGCTGGCCGATGCGGCGGCAATCGTCACGGTCACGGAGACGCTCCCCAAGCCGCGCTTTCAGCCGGTGCTCAATGACACGGTGCAGAATTCGGGTCGGGAGGCGTATGCTGCCAGCCATCCGAACGAAGCCAACGCACGCGGTGGACGCGGCGGATTCGGCGGCGCGGCTCTCAACATCACGGTAACACCGCAGGTCGCGAGCGCACTGCTAGGAAAATCGGTAGAGAGTGCCGCCCGTGGTGACGCGGGACCGCCCGCAACGATCGACATTCATGTCAAGACTGCAGCTGCTCCGACGCGCAGTGTCGTCGCCATTCTGCCCGGCACGGATCCCAAGCTGAGCAAGCAATACATCGTGATCGGCGCGCACGCGGATCACATCGGCGTATCGGGCGTGCGCCCCGTCGTCGAGCACGATTCGCTCAAGGCGTACAATGAAGTGGCGCGCGTAGAAGGCGCCGACACTCGCAACGCGCCCGAGCCTACGGCGGAGCAGTGGGTGCGGATCAACGCAATCAAGGACTCGCTGCGCAAGATCTATCCGCCGCGACTCGACTCGATCAGCAACGGTGCGGATGACGACGGCTCGGGCTCGGTGTCAATTCTCGAAATCGCGCAGGCGTTTGCACAGGGGCCGATCAAGCCGAAGCGGTCGTTGATCTTCATCTGGCAGATGGGTGAGGAGAAGGGACTCTGGGGCTCGGAGTGGTTCACGAATCATCCGACGGTTCCGCGCGATTCGATCGTGGCGGACCTGAACCTCGACATGGTGGGACGCGGTGCAGCGACCGACATCACTGGCAAGAACAAGGCTGGCGAGGAGCTCAAGGGTGCGAGCAATTATCTGCAGCTCGTCGGATCGCGCCGTCTGTCAACCGAGCTTGGTGATATCGCCGAGAGTGTGAACAGCAGTCAGCCGGTTCCGTTCGCGTTCGATTATTCGATGGATGCGAACGGACATCCGCAGAACATCTACTGCCGCAGCGATCACGCCAACTACGCGCGGTACGGCATCCCGGTAATCTTCTTCACGACGGGCGGTCACGCGGATTACCACCAGGTGACGGACGAGCCGCAGTACATCCAGTACGAGCACATGGCACGCGTCGACAAGCTGGTGTTCGACATCGCGACCAAAGTTGCGGATCTGGATCACCGCGTGGTAGTCGACAAGGCGAAGCCGGACAGTCCGTTCGCACGGTGCCAGCAGTAGAGGTTTTCAGACAGGGAGTACACAGCTTCAAGAAGACAGCTCCGGTATCGAGACCCGATACCGGAGCTGTCTTGCGTGTGCACTGCGGTCGTGCATCTCATGGGTGTTGCTGCACGAGCGCGTTCGAGCGTAGGTTACAGGTATGAAACTGACCGCAGGCGCTGTGGCGCCGGATTTCGAGCTCGAGAGTACCGCGGGCACCGTGTCACTCGCCGGACTGCGTGGCTCGCGAGTGGTGCTCTACTTCTATCCAAAAGATGACACGCCCGGTTGCACGCCGCGAGGCATGCTCATTCCGCGACAGCATGAGCCGGCTCCAGGGTCACGGCGCCACGATACTTGGCGTCTCCAGAGACTCGATCGATTCGCATCACCGCTTTCGCGAGAAGTACGGCCTTCCGTTCGCACTCGCGTCGGATCCCGACAACACCGTGGCAAAGGACTACGGAGCCTTCGGGAAGAAGATGATGTACGGCAAGGAGGTCACGGGGGCCATCCGCTCCACGTTCCTCATCGATCCACAGGGACGCATCGAGCGAGTGTGGTCACCGGTGAAAGTCGACGGACACGTGGATCAGATACTCGCTGCACTCGATGGAACTGCTCCATCGGCGAGTGGAGAGAAGCCGATACAGTGAAGCTCAGTCGCACCCCGTGCGCGGCGTCGCCTCCAACGCTCGGCATCGGCCGCACGGTGGACTGAGCAGTAGCGCTACGGAGCCGGTAGCGTTTGCGGCGTTCCGCTGGTCGAGTGGCGGCCCCGAAGCGTGTCGACGTGTATACGGAGAAGTTGCACGCGCTGAGGCATCGGATCGTCGGCGGTGAGTATCTGCGGGACGGCCGTCCTCAACAGGTGCACCGCGGTCTCGAATCGAAACCAGTCGGCCGATTGCATATCCGGGGAAAGGAACTCGACCGCTCCCACGACTTCCACGGAACGCCAGTCATAGACGCTCTCGGCTTCATGCACCTCGAACGCTGCCCACGGATGATGCCTGGCCATTATGAGATCTTCGCCAAGTTCCGTGCGTATGTATATCCATCCCGCGGAATAGATGTAGTTGCACAATTTCAGCCGCACGAGGTCATGGAAACTGATTCCAACATGACCCACATGATGCCGACCGAGCAGCTCGACCGCCTCGTCGTTGGACAGCTCTCGCAGATCCACGTGCAACTTGGCTCGACTCGGTGTCGCGGCAACGCTATCGCCACTACCGGACGCGGCCTGGTGCGATGGATTGTGCGTGGATCCGATCATGGTGGCTTCTCCTCCGTGAATTGGTCGCCCGCTTGGCGGCATCCGGTCCCACACTGCTTGATCCGTGCCATGCAGAAGTGCCGTGGCTGATCAATGCACGGGCGTAAGCGACGTATCGCTCAGCGCCGCTGCGACGCCTCCCAGCTCCGCGGTGGCACGCGGCACGACGGAACGCGCATCGGCTGATTGGTGCGCTGATCGATCGGTGGCACTCTGCGCGTGCGCGAGACGAAGGTCGGATCTTCCGACGCTTCGTAAGCGAACAGCGCGACGAGCGTCGCGTTCCGCTTCACGTTGTCGAAGTTGATCTTGTCGTAGGTGTCGCGATTGGTGTGCCACGTGTAGTCGGTGTACGACCAGTCGGACGAGGTCAGAAAGAATCCAGGCGCACCGTAGCAGTCGAATGCGTCGCTGTCGGTGCTCTCGTTGTGTGCGACTCCCGGGAACATGAGCGTGACGTTGCGCGTCATGTCAGCCGGCATGCGCGACATCCAGCGCGCGAGTGACGGTGCGGCGTCGATGAAGCCGTTCGTCTGAACGCTGTCGATCTCGCCGGTGCCGTTGTCCTGATTGAAGAGTGCCTGCAGCCCTTTCAGCACTTCCGGATGATCGGCGGCAAACGCGGATGAGCCGATCTCGCCCTCCTCCTCACCGCTCCAGTGACCCACGAGTATCGTGCGCTTTGGATGCGGGTACGCTGTCTTGAGAATCCGCATCGCCTCGAGCATCGTGATCGTGCCGGTGCCGTTGTCGGTTCCACCACTACCGGAGTCCCATGAATCGAGGTGCGCCGAGAGCATGACGTATTCGTCTGGCTTTTCGCTGCCCTTGATCTCCGCAATCGTGTTGAACACCGGCGATTCGGTGCGTGCGAGTCTGGCGTTGGCTATTGCATGGACGCGCGGACTCTGTCCATTGGACGCAAGCCTGGCCAGCAGAGAGTAGTCCTCGCACGATACGTCGAACGACGGAACGTCCGCGGCGCGCGTCGATTGAATCTTGTCGACGCCCCAGCCGCGCGACCAGCCATTGGAGAGGACACCGGCAACACCAGCGCGCGCGAGCAACGCGGGAAGTGTGCGACCATCGACATGCGCCGCGGTGAATCTTGCCCGCCATTCCGTGGCCGCACTGTCGCGCTGAAAGACAGCGTGCTGATAGGTCGCCGAATCGGCCCAGCTGCGGATGTCAGCGTCGGGGCGACACGTCACTTGCGGCTCGCTGATCAGCACGAGCTTGCCCTTGATGGTGCCAAGCCAGCGTGCGAAGCCTGCACTGTCAGTGATCTGGCTCGCAGTTGGAATGATGACGACGTCGGCTGTCACTCCAGCCGCGGGGGTAGCTGCGCTCCATGCGTGCATCGTCGCTTCGAGAACCCGATATCGTGGCGACACCAGCTCGAGCGTGCTCTTGCCGCGGGTCCAGTCGCGCCAGGTGCCGTACTTCTCGTTCCGTGCGTCGATGCCCCACGACTTGTAGGTCTTGAGCAACCAGTCGTTGGCCGCGCGGTTCGCCGCCGAGCCTGTGAGCCGGGGACCGATGGAGTCCAAGAGCGGTTGTGCGAGACGCTCGAGCTGGGAGTGGTGCATCCCTTCGTCGTAGATCTTCTGGACGACGGGATCGCCCGAGGGATTATCCTGGCCGGCCTGCGCGCGGGCCGGAGCCGCGCCTATGAGAGTAGCCGCGACGGCGGCAACGGTTGCAACGAGGAGGTGTGATCGCATGGACCAATGGTACTTCCCCGAACGCGGTGATCGCCAGTCCCGTCCACCCACCCGTCCCTCGCGTCCATGATTGGCCTCGTTCATCGTCAGCCGCGAACCCGGGTGCGAGCTCCTCACGGCTTTCTTCGCGCCTTCACATCGTTCGCCGTAATCCTTTTGCTGTTGTTTCCCCACGATGATCGTTCGTGGTTGATGATGTCTGCGATCTGTGTGTTGTTCAACAGACCGCTGAATGGCGGCATCGCGCCCGGATAAACCGTACCGCCGATGTTCTGTCCCTGCAGTCCGTGCAACACAACGTCGATCTGCTTGCCCGGATCGGCGTCCAACACGACGAGATTACCCTTGAGCGGCGGGTATGCACCCGGTATCCCCATGCCGGTAGTCTGATGGCATGCGGAGCACGTGGTTGCGAACGCCGCGGCGCCTCGCGCTGGATCGTAACTATACGGGCCCGGCGGCTCCGGAGGCGCGGAGCTCGCGACGGCCGTCGTTGTGTCGAGCGCCGGCGTCGCGGCGACGGGAGCAGCGACTCTCGACGAGCCGACCGGGCGAACTTCGATGACGCCGAGTGCACCGACCATCAAGTGCGCCATGTCGTGATCGACGAAGGCGTACTTGCCAGGCTTGGGAATCACCACATCGAATACGGCCCCCGCACCGGGCCCGACGCTGTACGTGGAGACGCCGCTCAGTGCATGCGACGCATCCCCATCGGGATAGACCTTGTCGAACATGGAACCGATGACGTGAAACGAAGTCCACAGGTTCGGGCCGCCGTCGATAAGGTAGATGCGAATGCGATCGCCCGCGATCGCGACGAGTGGACGGTCGCGGTACTGGAACGCGACGCCGTTGAAGACCACTTCATCGGGGCGCTCGGCCAGCATCCGGTCGTAGTTCGCGGTCATGAGATGTCCGGATGCCTGCTGCGTGTACCACTCGCTCTGCAGGATCACGAAACTCTCGTTCGCAGGTGGAAGCGGAGTCGCCGGGTCCACGATCAATGCGCCGTACATTCCGTTCCCGACATGCAACAGAATCGGTTGCGTCTCGCAGTGGTAGATGAACGCGCCAGCCACGTTCGCAACAAATGAGAACTTGAGCGACTTGTTCGGCTCGATGTCGATGTAATTGAGATTCGGTTCTGTCTGGGCGGCATGAAAGTCGATGGAATGCTTCATGTTGCCGTGATTGGTGACCGTCACGTTTACCGTCTGTCCCTGGCGCACGTGAATGATCGGACCGGGGACGGTGCCGTTGTATGTCCACGCCTGATACTCGACGCCGTTCGCGATGGTAACCGATTCATCCGTGACGACAAGATGCAGATCGACGCTGTTGCCGGTACCGAGAAGCGGCGGCAGGTGTGCATCGCGAGCCTTGGCGATCGGTTCCTGCGAGGCGAGCGAGAGAGGTGACACGGCGGCAGCTGCAGCGCCAGGGGATGGCGACCTCACGTTGAACGCGCTGCGCAGGCCGCCGATCAGCATCACGAGCAGAGCGAGAACGCCCAGCATGGCAAAGATCTGAATGCGCCATGGAAGACGCTCGGGTTCGGACGCGAGCGCATCCGCCGTTCCCCACTCTGCGAACCGGCGCCAGCGCGGCCACCGATTCTCGATGTGATAGTCCAGACTGTAGGGGCTGCGTCCGCCGCGGCTGTTGATGGCGATGAGTGCGACGAAGATCAGCACGTAACTGATCGCAGTGCCCATGTTGGTCGCACCGACAGTGTACGGCCCGCCGAATCCTTCGGCGGTGCTCCAGATCAGTAGACTGAACAGGCCGCCCACGACGTAGAGGACCTTGCGCGCGAATCCCGTGAGCAACGCCACGGCGATCGCGGTTTCAATGATGCGCGTAAGCCACGTGAAGAGGAGGGCGTGCGGCGTGACCAGAGCGATCCACATCGAGAACCAGCCGGCCAGCCAGGCAGGCTGCCCCTGTGCGGCATTGTGCAGATAGCCTACATAATGAACCGCGAATTCCGGTGACCACGTCAGCGCCGCACCAACCGCCCATACGACACCGAAGGCTACGCGCAGCCCTGCGGCAGCTACAGCCGGCCAGGTCCTGTGCGTGTGTACGTCAATTTGCGTTTGTGACATCTGTCACACACTCCGTGGTACTCGCGCCGCCAACAGGGTCGCCGATGCCGGTAACCGATGCGCGCGGTCGTATGTCATTAAAGTACAGATAATCCTGCAGCTTGGTTGCAGCTGGAGCGGCCGGCGCATTGCGCGCACCCAGGCCGCGCTCGGCAGCCCTTCGTATTGACCCACTCCCCCGGCGCGTCCATAATTGGCCTCGTTCATCACCAACGAGGAAGCAAGGCATGAGTGCAACACGAATGGCGATCGGCGCCCTGGCGGCTCTGCTCGTCACGGTACCGGCAGGCGCACAGCAGCGGGGACGGGGACGTCCCGGCAACCCGACGACGACGGATACAGCGACGTCGGACACGACGGTCTCCCAGACCACGCCTCGGGGCGTGGTCCAATCCGCGCAGACGATCACGCGGACCACGACCGCGATGCCCTACAAGCCGATGCCGCCGATCGACACTACCGTTGTCACCCAGCACACGGCGACCATCGGCGGTCAGCTGATCCACTATACGGCGACCACCGGCACCTACGTGGTTCGCGACGACTCCGGCGCGCCGAAGGCGACCTTCTTCTTTGTGGCGTACACGAAGAACGGTGTGCCGGACGTCGCGCATCGCCCGATCGCATTCGTATATAACGGCGGACCCGGCTCAGCGTCGCTGTTCACGCACATGGGGATGGGTCCGAAGAAGGTGGTGTTGACGCCCGATGGGCATGGCATGCCGGCGCCGTACCGCATCACCGACAACTCGGACTCGTTTCTCGACGCGACCGATCTCGTGTTCGTCGATGCGATCTCGACCGGGTACAGCCGTCCCGCACCGGGCCAGAAGCCGGCTCAATTCTACGGCGTAGTCGAGGATGCGACGTGGTTCTCCGACTTCATCTATCAGTACGTAACGCGCAACGAGCGGTGGGATTCGCCCAAGTTCCTGATTGGCGAGAGTTACGGAACCACGCGCTCCGCCGAGCTGTCGGGAGTGCTGTTGAAGCGTCACGAGATGTACCTGAATGGAATCGTGCTGCTCTCATCGGTCGCATTCGCGCAGTGGGGCGATGACGACCGCACCGAGTTCTTCCTGCCCGGCTACGTCACCACGGCGTGGTACCACCATCTCCTGGCGCCGGATCTTCAGCAGCAATCGCTCGAGCAGATCGCGCAGCTGGGGCGCACGTTCGCACACGGTGAATACGCGCAGGCGCTCGAGAAGGGTGATGAAATCACTCCCGCCGAATACCAGAAGGTGGTGAGCGACATGGCTCGTCTCACCGCGCTCTCGCCGACGTACATCGAGCAGTCCAATCTGCGCGTGAGTCCGCAGCGCTGGTTCACCGAGCTGTTACGCAACAAGCGCGAAGTGCTCGGCCGTCTTGATTCACGATTCACCGGCTACAACCGCGACGCCGCCGGCGAGCGGGCAGAGTACGATCCGAGCGAAGCATCGTACGAAGGCGCCTTCACGGCAACGTTCATGGATTACGTGCGGCGTGACCTGCACTGGAAGAGCAACGGCTTCTATACAGTGACGGCGAATGTCCGGCCGTGGGACCGATCAGCGCAAGCCCAGGTGGCGGAGACCCTTCGTAGTGCGATGACGCAGGAGACATCGCTCAAGGTGCGCGTGCTGGCGGGATACTACGATTTCGCTACGCCGTTCAACGGAATCGAAGAGACCGTATCGCACATGCAGCTGGAACCGTCAATTCGCAAGAATATCGGATTCGACTACTACCCGACGGGACACATGGTGTACATCGACCAGCAGGCGAACGACAAGCTGCATCACGACGTGGATGCATTCATCAACTCGAGCTACGAGCATTGATCCGCAGCTCGAGCTTTAGCGTGCAGTGACGGTATCCTCTCCGGCGCATTCAGTCGAGTGCGCCGGAGAGGGTCGCAGCGGCTGCTAGTCGCGCAGGTAGTGACAGCTGTAGCCGCCGGGATTCTTCTTCAGGTAATCCTGGTGGTACTTCTCCGCACTGTACCATGTAGAGGCCGGCTCGATGGACGTCGTGATCGGCTTCTTCCACTTGCCTGACGCCTGCACGCGCGCGATCACCTGTTCGGCGATCTTCGCCTGTTCCGGTGACTGCGGAAAGATCGCAGAGCGATATTGCGTGCCGATGTCGTTGCCCTGACGATTCAGCGTTGTCGGATCGTGCAGGCGGAAGAACCAGTTCTCGAGCAGGTCCTGGTAGCTGAGCACCGAGGGATCGAAGGTGACGCGGATCGATTCTGCGTGCCCCGACTTGCTGTCGTGCGTGTCTTCGTAGGTGGGATTCTTGACCCATCCGCCGGTGTAGCCCACTTCCGTGTCGATGACGCCGGGGACCTCGCGAAGGATGTCCTCGACGCCCCAGAAGCAGCCGCCCGCGAGGACGGCAATTTCAGTGGGGGCGGTGGCTGCTACGCCTGAGTTCGTTGCGTGCTGTTGTTCGTTCATTTCCGACCTTCCGTTCAAGCATTGGCGCATTCAATGATGCGTCAATGAAAGTTAAATACCTTGGGCGGCGAAAATGTCGCTATTAGCGCTCTGCCGTGCGTCCGATTCGCACGCGCCAGACTTCCGGCCCTTCTTCCAGCGCGTCCCAGGTGAATTCGCCCTTGTGCTCGGCGTCGAACTGATACCACAGCGGCTTGGGATCGTGATCGTTGACGAGCACGTATGCAGTACCCGGCGCGAGTGCTGCGAACTGGTCGAATATTATTTCGTGCCGCACCCTGGGTGTTTCAGGGCGGACGTCTATTACGCGGTCTTCGGTGTGCATTGCGGCCTCCATTTGAGCCTGGCGTAGCTCTGCTTCGAGTTTCTGCTCCAGGCGGGACAGAAAGTGCATCGCGCCATTCAGGCGCTCGGCGTCATCAGGATAGTCGTCTCTCAGCAGCGACCAGCCTTCCGCCGCAAGCTGTGCGGCAGTGCCTGGATGGCCCGCCTTGCCCAGCTCACGGCATGTGTGAGCGAGAATGCGAGTGAGTGCGTTTACGACAGCTGCCGTAACGACTTCCGGTGATGGTTCCATCATGTCAGGTGACAATTTGACCCTCCGCATGCAATCTGCAGTATGAACGGGCGAATTTGCAACGGGCATTGACGCGATGTGAGGTGCACGCCGGGTATTCGTGTGCGCCCAATGATCTCGCCCTGGGTTATTGACGAAAGTCGATATCGGCGGCTCCGGGAAAGCCATTTGTGCGCTCACCCTGTTACAGGTGCAGTCTGATGCAAGTACGGGAGATAATGAGCACCGGCGTAGTTACGATCGAACCTCGCGAAGCGGCGAGTGCTGCGTGGGCGCGCATGCGGCGTCGCGGCATTCGGCATCTCGTGGTGGTGGACGAAGGGTGGGTTGTCGGCGTTCTCTCGGAACGCGACCTCGGCGGACGATCGGGGGCTGCAAAGCGAAAGAATCGCATCGTGCGCGAGCTCATGGCGCCGAGCGACAGATGTTGCGCGCGCCAAGCAGCAGCAAGCGGCTGGGCGGGAGTCCCATCGTGCGCAAGCGAATCGCTGAATCGAGCCTTGCGGCGCGAGCGACCGAAGATATCGAATCGGGACAAGCGGGAGCCGCTCGCGGATCAAATCACCAGATCGGAGAAACGAGTAGCGGGCCGAACCTCGGCGCCGCACGTGCCGGCAAACATCCGTGTATCGGGCGTAGATCTGGATGACGAGGATATGGATTACATCCGTCAGCGGCTGGGTTTGAAACTCGGCAAGTTCGCGAGTTCGATAGAGCGCGTGACGGTGCGTGTGAAGGACATCAACGGCGATCGGGGCGGGATCGACAAGGTCTGCAACATCAAGGTTGTGGTAAGCGGACTCCCGAGCGTTGTGGTGGAAGGGCGCTCCGACTCGACCAGGGTGGCCGTCAATTCCGCTCTCGCCGCGATCGAGAGCGCCGTGCGCCGGGTTGTGCAGCGGAGGCGGATGACCCCGCTCAGGGTCGGTGCGGGGAGGGAGTAGGGGGGACGGAGTGGGGACGGAGTGGGGACGGACTCCGTGGCGGGTTGACCGGCAGGAAATTCCGGGACGGAATAGGGACGGAGTAGGGACGGACTCCGTCGCCTCTACCGTCATTTCGTGCCGATCTCCCGGCGCGAGCCGCCTCGGCTCTCGACCGCGGCATGCTTCGATGCCGTGAATTCCCTGGCGTTCAGCCACCAGATGAAATCGTCGATCCAGTGGTCGCTGCTCGTGCCCTGCTTGCGCATGCCGAAACCGTGTCCACCGGCGTTGAAGACGTGTGCTTCCGGTTTCTGGCCAGCTGATGTCAGTGCATCGTAGAACCTGACGACGGGGATGCGCGCTACGGTGTCGTCCTGCGCCCATGCCATGAAGATCGGCGGCAGATTGTGCGGGATCGCGGGCATCACGCCGAATGGCGCCCCGTAGATGAGCGCAGCGAAGCTCGGGCGCATTGCCGCGTTCGGCTGCAGCATGGCTCCGCTCGCAACCATGCCACCGGCCGAAAAGCCAATGATGCCCACCTTGTCAGGAGAGACGCGCCATTCAGCGGAGTGTTGCCGAACGACCTTGATGGCCTGAATGGCGTCCGCTATCCCGTACTTGCACGCCTGATCCATATCGATGTTGGTGGGAATTCCCTGCTGGCGTTTCTCCATCGTTCTGTACTTGAGCACGAACGCAGCGACTCCCGCTTTCTGGAGCGCGCGCGCCACGTCGTTGCCCTCGATGTCCATTGCGAGTGCGACGCAATATCCACCGGGTGCGATGACGACACCCGAGCCGGTCGCAGTCGACCGTTCGGGCAGGTACGGGGTCAAGGTCGGTGTCACCACGTCGAGCGCGACGGTGCCGAGTGGAGCGACGTGCACTACCATCTCCTTCTGCTTCCAGCTCTCAGAGCCCGGTGCTACGCCGGGCCAGATGTCGATCGTCTGAGCGTGCGCGCTGAGTGCTGCAAGCAAGTAGAGCGCAGTAGCGCCGGCTTTGAGAAACGTCGTTGAGCGCATGTTCCGCCGTGTGATCAGCATGCCGTGTCTCGAATGCGACCGGACAGTTCGAGTAAGCTATTCAGTCGCGTCGCAACGCAAGGCGTGCACGAGGGGTTCTGCGAAGACTATTACTCGACGCTTACGCGGTTGTTACGGGAAGACCAAAACCGGTTTCCCGGTTTGTCCTGCAATTCCTTGACGGACGCACCTGCGACTCGCAGCTTTCCTCCTCCCAAACAATGAGGTTGGAGATGCGCGGACTGGTCTGTGGCACCGTAGCGTTTGTCGGAGTGCTGGGTTGTGCTGCCTCTTCCCCTCCATCAACTGGAAACTCCAGCGCGACCAGCGCGACCAAACCTACCAGCGAACCGGCCCTCGTCCGCGTCGTGGCTCACGACTTCGCCTTCGACAGCGCGCATAGCGTGCCGGCGGGGCTCGTCGCCATTCGCTTCGTAAACGATGGTCGCGCCATCCACATGCTCGGCATCGCGCGTCTGGACTCCGGCAAGACTGTGCCGGACGTGTATCAGGCACTCGTCAAGAATGGATCGCTGGATTGGTTCAATGAGGTGGGTGGGCCAGGCGCCGTCTCACCCGGGGATAGCGTGACGCAGTACGCGGTGCTCGAGCCAGGCAGCTATTCGATGATCTGCTGGTGGCCCGACTCTACCGGCAAGGCGCACGTGATGCTCGGAATGATGTCGACGCTCACGGTGACTGGCGAGACTGCAGGTGCCCCGATCGAGCCGACTCCCGACATTTACCTTCGGGAGCGCGACTACCACATCGCCGCGACGGGTGCATTCACCGCCGGACACCATGTGTTTCGAGTGGACAACGATGGACCGCAGCATCACGATGTTGCACTCCTGCGAGTACTTCCGGGGAAGACCGACGCCGAAGTAGACAAGTGGCTCATGAACCCCAGCGTGAGCAATCCGCCCGTTGAAGCAGTTGGCGGCACGGTTGGCATCGCGCGATGGGGGCATACCGAATTTGCGGCCGATCTCAAACCCGGGAGTTATCTCATGCTCTGCCTGATCCCCGACGCGAAGGATCGCAAGCCGCACTTCATGCACGGGATGGTGACGAAGGTATCGGTGACGTAACCA
Source organism: Gemmatimonadota bacterium (assembly GCA_027307165.1). Classification (GTDB taxonomy): domain Bacteria; phylum Gemmatimonadota; class Gemmatimonadetes; order Gemmatimonadales; family Gemmatimonadaceae; genus Fen-1247. The sequence goes on from DAHUXM010000022.1 coordinate 23,652, forward strand.
TGCGTCATGGCCGAGCGCGAAACTGGGGTCAGGGAGCAATTTTCTGAGTCAATTGCAGAGTTTGCAGTGCGGAAATTGTACTCTGCCCCCGGGTTCCACGCTCACGTCAGAGCGGGCGCGTCCCCGGTCGCGAGCTGTACGTCGGGCACCGCGCCCTGGCCCGCCGCGTCGTGTAGTGCGCGGGTCATCAGCTGATCGTTCATCGCCGCGTGATCGGGGAGAACGGGGTATCGCACCACAAACTCCAGGGCGCGCTCCGTGAAGTGCACGTCCACGTGTGGCTCTGGTCGCGACGTATCGAAATCGATCAGTCTCTGGACCGTTGCATGTTGCTCGTCGATCGCCTGCCGATAGGTTGCATATACGGAGGAGGCGACTTCTGCCAGACGGGCCTGCGTGGAGTGCACGTCAGTGGTCGGCGGTAGTGCAAGGGTCACTCTGTGCCATATGTAGTCCGCCCCCGGAATCTGCTTGAACAACGCCTGCGGTTGAAACAGGACGGAATTGGAAAGCACCACGATGCGCCCGGTGGACTGCAATTCGGGACCCGCGAGCTCCATGAGATAGATACGAACGAGCCCGATGTCGATCACACGACCGGTGACACCGGCGAGAGTGATACGGTCGCCGGTGCGCACGCCGTAGCGCCCGATCAGGAAGAAGTAGCCGACCACGGCGAGAATGACGTTCTGCAGTGCGAGAGCGAGTCCGGCGGTGAGGAAGCCGACATACGTGGCGAGCGATCCCATCTGTGATACGAATCCCATCACGACGATGAGCAACAAGGCCACCACGACGACGATTCGCCGAAGCAGCAGAAATTGTCTGCGTCTTCGAGTGTCGCGCAGATAGCGGAACGTCGCTCTACGCCAGGCTTCCGAAATCACCAGGACCAGCAGGACGGACGCGATGAGCAGACCCAGGCGCCAGAGCAGTGCGTCGCGCACTGTGGCGGCCCGTGCGTCGAACGTTCCGCGCAACAACACCAGCGAGTTGCGAGCGTCGTCTGTGGAGATGTCCTGCTCGCTCAGCGGCACGACCAGCGTGGCCAGTTCCTTGAATTGTGCTGTGGCGTTCTGGAGCTGAAGCTGGGTGGTCAACATCTGTTGAGGATCGGTCGACGCGCTGTCCAGCGGATTGGCGTGCATCTTCACGAGCGTGCGCACCTGCGACGAGACACGCGTACGCATGCTGTCGAGTTCGTCGCCGAGGTTGTCGGTCTGGCGGATTGCGGCATCAAACTCGTACCGTATCCGTTTGAGAGCGATCCACTCTCCAACGAGCGCGACCAGTCCGGAAGAGCTTTGTACGCTGCTCTCGGATGGTGACGGAGCCGACGGAGCTGTCGCTGCCGAAGCGGCCGTCTCGCTCCGTGTCTTCGCTCTACCAGCCGCGGAGCTGGCGCTCCGTGCCACACTGTCGTTGGCACCGGAGCCGCCGGTACTGGTGTCGCGCAGCTCCGGCACCGTGTGCTCGATCTCTTCGACCTGCGACGTCAGAGTGCCGCCTGTCCCTCCACCGTGTGCCGCGGCAGCAACCGCGAACTGCTGAAGCTGCGTGACGGTGCTCTGAACCTCCCGCGCCAGATCCAGTGCGGCTGACGCTTCCGCGCGTTGCGCAGTGAGAGTTCGTCGAGCCCGCGGCGTTGCGTGCGCGAGCGACGAGTCGATCGCGGCGATACGTTTCTGGATAGTATCAATCCGCGCCCCGATTCGAGTCGCTGCGCGGTCGAGACGCACGGCATCATCCGACGTATCGCTCGTACTCGCATTCGGAACCCCGCCGTGCGGCGCCGCATCCACCATGCGCGCGGCAGCGCGAGCAAAGTCAAAGGACGAGCGCAGCGCCACGAGTGCCGAGCTCCGCATTCCGTCACGAGTGCTGGTGCCGTCGGAGAGGTCGCTGTTCTGCGCGATCGTTTCGATGGTGTGGTACCACGTGACGGTCTCGTGCAGATGGTGCAACACCACGTCAGCGGACGGAGGCGACGCTACTGGGGCGGGAACGGCTGCTGTTGGCGATGCTGTCCGTGCGGATTTCGCTGAAGGAGCGGCGGCCGCGGCGGTTCGCTGCGTCGTGGTTTGAGCGGAGGCGGCGAGAGGAAGCAGTGCGGCAGCGCAGAGGATCGCACCGGTTGCGAGTCGCGTGACCGTGGGAGCAGCCCTGAAGCGGGTCACGGGGTGCATCCTGACTATGCTCTTATCCCGGGGTCGGCAGGAAGTTGTCGATTTGATTGTTTCTCTCCTGCCCGCTGGTGAGAATCCGTGCGAAGGAGCCTGACGGCCCGGAAACAAAGATATCAGAGTCAGCTGGCGCGCGAGTCTTCTCTGGCTTGGCGATCGCGATACCGAGTTCATGGAAAAGATTACTGATGATATCGAGTTCGCAAAGGCCACGATTGTCTTCACTGCACGTAATGGGCGAGATTCCGTCGTATTTGTAGTATCCCGCCGCCGTGCGCCCGGTTACAGCCGCGCTGCCCGCCAGGATCACCCGCTGGGCTATCGACGGCTACACCGAAGTAGCTGCCTTTTGGTACTTTTGGGGCCAGGTGTTGCCTTGTGCGCAACATTCAACCCGATTCCTTTCTGGATCATGCGACCAGATCAGTGAGCAGAATGACTTTCTTCAAGTTCGGACGCCGATGGTTAGCCTGCTTCTGGCTCATCCTCCCGCTGGCCGGTGCAGTGCCGGGCGGGATCGAAGCGCAGACGTCGCATCGCGTCGACCTGGCGGCCGCCCGCTCGCTGATTGCGCGGGTTGTACCGACCAACGCCGCCAATTTCGAAGTCGCTGCGATTCCCGACAGCGCGGGTCGCGACGTATTCGAAGTGGCAAGCGTCGGATCGCGGGTGATGCTCCGCGGATCATCGGGCGTGGCCATCGCCTCGGCGCTCAACTGGTACCTGGAGCACGTGGCTGGCGTGAATGCGTCGCTTCCACTCAAGCCAATTGCGTTACCGACGCCGCTTCCCCGCGTGACGGCGCCGGTGCACGAGTCCACGCGTTACCGCGTGCGCTACTTCTTCAACTACTGCACGTTTTCGTATTCGATGGCGTGGTGGAACTGGAACGACTGGCAGTCGATGATCGACTGGATGGCGCTCAAGGGAATCAACGCGCCACTCGCCGTTACGGGACAGGAAGCGGTCTGGCGCTCGGTACTCGGCGACTTCGGGTTCAACCGCAAGCAGATCGGCGAATTCATTGTGGGGCCGGCATATCTGCCGTGGGGGTGGATGGCGAACATCGACGGTTTGGGCGGCCCACTGCCCGACAGCTGGATTGACAGTCACGTCACTCTGGAGCGACAAATTTTGTCGCGCGAGCGGTCATTGGGCATGACTCCGGTACTGCAAGGATTCACGGGACATGTTCCGGAGTCGATCACGCAAGTGATTCCCGGAACGAAGATTCATCAAACCGGAGATTGGTCGGCGGGATTCTCCGGCACCTGGTTTCTGGATCCGCAGGATTCGCTGTTCCAGCGAATGGGTCGGAAGTTCGTCGAGAAGCAGACTGAACTCTTCGGCACCGACCACCTGTACGCCGCCGACCCGTTCAACGAAATCGACCCGCCGTCCAACGACTCGACGTTCCTGGCCAAGATGGGTGGCGCGATCTACAACGGCATGCACTCGGCCGACACGAGCGCGACGTGGGTAATACAGGCGTGGTTCCTGGTGTATGGCAAGAAGTTTTGGCAGGATCCGCAGGCCGAGGCATTGTTGGGCGCCGTGCCGGATGACCGCATGCTGGTGCTGGATCTGTGGGGCGACCGCTCGCCCGGATGGAAGGCGCGTCACGCCTTTTACGGCAAGCCGTGGATCTGGAATGTGCTGTACAATTTTGGCGGCAAGGTGAGCGTGAACGGTGACCTGCCGCAGATTGCCGCGAATCTCGACACGGCCATTCGCAGCCCCGGCAAGGGGCGCATGGAAGGGCTTGGCATGACCATGGAGGGGCTGGGTACAAACCCGATTGTGCCCGACTTCGTGTTCGACCAGGTGTGGCGCGACACCGTGCCCGACGTGTCTGCGTGGACGCGCGATTACATCACACGCCGGTATGGGCATTACAACGCGTCGGCGTGGAGCGCGTGGCAGTTGCTGCTCGCGACAGCGTTCCGCTCGTCGGCGCAGACTGGGAATTTTCTGGGCGAGCGGCCACAGTTTTATGTAAAGGGGCGGTCGTACCGTACCGAGCCGATTCCGCCGTACGACGAGCGCATCGTCGCGCGCGCTTTGGATTCGCTGCTGGCAGCCGCGCCCGCACTTGGCAGTAACGACGCGTACCGTTATGACGTCGTGAATCTGACGAGGCAGGTACTTGGCCAACTCGGGCTACCGTTGGTGGATCGCCTGCAGGCGGCGTACGAGGAGAAGAATCGCACGAAGCTGATCGCGACCGAGGGACAGATCGAATCGCTGTTACGCGACCTCGATACGCTGGTCGGCACGCGGCGGGAGTTCCTGTTGGGACGGTGGATTGCCGACGCCAAACGCTGGGGCACGACGGATGATGAGCGACGGTTGTACGAGTGGAACGCGCGCAACATCATCACGCTGTGGGGCACCAAGTGCACCGAGGGACAGAACGACGACCTGAACCTTTACGCGTTCAAGGAGTGGGCGGGGATGTTCACCGGATACTTCCTGCCGCGATGGGAGGCGTTCTTCAAGGATCTGAACGCGTCACTGGACAGTGGTAAGCCGTTCGACCGGGCGCCGTTTGCCGCCGCTTCGTGCGAGTGGGAACAGAAATGGTCGCGTGCGACGACGCCGACGTTCAGAACCGAGCCGACGGGTGAGCCGGTGGCGACAGCGGAGCGGTTGGTGAAGAAGTGGCGGCCCGAGATTGTCCAATAACGGCGTTCAATCTCCCACATCCATGACGTAATCTTGGTCATGGCCGAAAACTCAGAGAACTCAAAGGGAAATCCGATGAAGCTGCTTGCAAGTACAGCACTGTTCTTCAGGTTCATTTCCACCGCCGCGGGTGCCTAGGTCAACGCTGGCGAACAGAAGCCCGTATCGCAGAACCCGGGGTCAGATACCGTCTTGAAAAGTAAGGCCCCGCATCGGGATTGCCATATCGAAGCGCTTCCCCGAGTTGATGACGCCGTAGATCAGGTGGACGAGCCTGCGCATGCTCGCTCCGACAATTCCCTTCGGTGCCATGCCACGGCTCTGTAGACGCCTCGCCATGGCCATGATCACCGGGTTGTGATGCTTGGCGACTAGGCGCGGCATTTACAGTGCCTTGGCGCTCTTGAATCGCCGCGCGTCGCCGACGCCGAGCAGGCGATGCGCCTGGACAACCAGACGATGGCGCACCGATCGGGGGCGTTTCTCGTTGGCGTGCACGAGAATGGCGTCAGCATCGCCACCAATGTACAGAGCCGACTACTAAACGAGCTGCGCAAGCACTATGGAAATTGCGTAACAGCTCCGTCACTCGAGAACTTCGATCCAGCCGACCAGCTGAACGGGCTGCGACAGAACTAGGAGCGTCAGAACCTGGGTCGGATCTTGCACCGTACATTCACGGACGCGGAATTCGGAGGACGACGCCATGCCAGGGCAACTGATCATCGATTGGGCCCAGATGCCGACGTACAACACGATCATGTCGATCGCGGCCGGCGCCGGGCTGATGTCGTGCGTTTCCTTTGCGCGAGCGCTGCGACGAGAGAGCGATATCCTGCTTGAATCGTGGGCCATAGCGTTCGCGGTACCAGGATTCATCCTCGCGGTCACGGGCATTCACATGACCCTGACGTGGCCGATGGCTAAGTACTTCCCATTCGACAACATCATCTTCGGCGAGCCGAGTTTTGGATTCGGAGTACTGCTGCTCGCCGCGGCTTTCTATCTGTGGAAACGAGCGCCGACGATCCGCGCGAATGACGATATGGCGCGTTACGTCGCGAGCGTCGCGCGTCCGGTGTCGCTGTTCATCCTCGGACTCGGACTGGCACTCATCGCGATCGCAATGGCCGGTCTCGTCTTCCGGCTCTTCGCCGCACCGGCTGAGGAACCCATCTCCGGTCTTTTGGCAGACTATCCGTGGGTCGAAGCCATCTTCATGTCGGGGTTGTTCGGCTTCGTCGGTATCGGTGCAGTGCTGTTTCCATTCGCACTGCGAAAGTTTTCAACGGCGACGCGACCCGGAGGTCTCGAGCGCACCGTGGGTGTTGTGTGGGGATTGAGCGGGCTTGGATTCTTTCTGTTCGGCGCACTCAACTTCTTCACGCACATCGGGCTCATCATTCACACGACGGGGTGAGACGAAAGAGGCCCGATCGCGCTGGCCGAGCGCCGCAGTTGGTCAGGCAGCCGGGACGACCCTGGTTGGACGTACCTCGATCGGGCCACAGTGTTCGAATGGCGCGCGTCGAGCCCACGCGACCGCAGCGTCGAGGTCCGGCGCCTCGATGACGCACAGTCCGCCGAGCTGTTCGTTCGTATCCGCATACGGCCCGCTCTGTACGCGTTGCCCCCCGTCGGCCAGATGGACCGTGGCGGCTGTCTCCGGCGGCTCGATCCCGAGCGTAGTGATCAGGACGCCCGCCTCCTGCAGTGCACCAACAAAACGCATGAAGGCCCGCCCGTTCGCTTCACGGCGCGCGGGGTCGGTCCGGGCGGCGAACTGTGACTTCGTCTGGTAGAGGAGCAGTGAGTATTGCATGGTATCTTCGATCCTCCTGCATCGGTGAGGACTGCGCCCGGTCACATGACGAGCGGTGGACGGGTGAAAGTCTATCGTCCGCGACTCGCCCGGTGTGAGTAACAATTGTGTCGGGGTTCCGATGGATGGCTCCGGTGATCGTCGGCTACGTGAACACGAAGCTGAAGGTGCAGACTGGCGCGCTCGCCAGGGTATGGGGCACGGATCTTGTAGCATTCAATGCGCGCGCGCAGCAGAAAAATCACCCTCGGAGGGTATCATGAAGAAGTTCCTGATCATGGGCGTTGTTACAGCGCTCTCAGCAGGTTTGCCGCTTACAGCGTTCGCTCAAGGCCAGGCCACCACAGAAGCGACCACCGCCCACACCCACGCGGTGCTGGCACAAAGCGCGACTCCCCTGGCGATGGCCCAGCTGCATTTGCACCATGTCGTCAACTGCCTGGTCGGCCCGAAAGGCAGCGGTTTCGATGCCGCAGCAGGTAACCCCTGCAAGGGCCAGGGTGACGGCGCAATAAAGGATGGGGCGAGCGACGCCGCACTGGAGGCAAAGCTGAAAAGTGCGCTCGCTTACGCGCAGAGCGGGTTGAAGTCGACTTCGCTCGCGACGGTGCAAGAGGACGCTGGCAAGGCCGCTGCAGCGCTGGGAACTGCCCCAAGCCCGTAATCACGGAAAACAGGGGTCGGAGTCCACTTTCCGTCGCCGAGGTGTCGGAGCGTCACGACAACGACTGTGCGAGTGCGAGACGCGTCCCGGGCTGAAGCTGTGATTCGTCGAAGTAACTTGTGACGACCCAAATCGCTTCCGCGACCGTGGAGAGATTCAGATGTCCGAGCGGGTGGCGAATGTCATCCACATCGTGAAATTCGTCGCCGATGACCGGCGTCTACCGTGGCCTCAGCTGCATCACCCAGACGTCGCTCTCGCGATCGTCGACCGTGTAGTACATCCGGCCGGCCCTCAGTGCCCACTCGGGACGAAACGACCCCTGCGAAGGATCGTCGAGCGCCAACATCAGTGTTGGCGGTCCGCCAGTCACCGGCACGGACCAGAACTGCGCGTTGCCGCGCGTGTCATGAGTCTTGAAGTAGAGAGCGCGGCCATCGCTGCTCCAGAACGGCTGGCCTGCGAGCATGCCGTGATTCTTCGACGGATCGAACACCATTCGCGGTGCGCCCGAGTCGGGATCGATTGTCTCGAGCGCGCCGCCCCAGAACGTACTGGTGGTGTACGCAATCGAGCGTCCGTCGGGAGACCACGCCGCATAGCCGCCCTCGTGCGTGCGCTGTACCGGCTTCCCCCATATTCCGTTCTTCCGGCGCACGACCCACACGCTCCCGGTGGGCCCGAAGATCGAATAGGCAAGCGCGTTGCCATCGGGTGACCACGCCGGCTTCGATTCCTGCAGCGGCGACGATGTCACGCGCTGTGGAGCGCCGCCATCCAGCGGAAGCACGTAGATGTCGCGCGATCCGGATCGCCATGAATGGAATGCAAGCTCGCGTCCGTCCGGCGACGGTGTCGGTGAGAAATTGTCCGTCGAGTCGAACGTGAGTTGTTCCGGTACGCTGCTTGGCAGACGCTGGCGATACAATTCCGCGGTGCCGCTGACATCGGAATCGTAGTAGATCCACTTCCCGTCGGCTGATCCATCGAACTCCTCCACGACCTGTGCGCCTGTCGTGATCGGAAGAGCCGACCTGGGATCGACACCGTTCGGCGGAAAGGGAAGCGACCGAATGTTCGCAGTCGCAGTGTACACGTCGTATGCGACTGTCTTTCCATCGGACGATATCGAGAGCGAGTGCGGACCGAGTCCCGTGGTGATCCGAACCGGATCTCCATCCACCCGGCCGTTGCTCGACATTTGTGCGGCGTAGATGTCGGGCGGCCCGAGCCGATCGGATACGAAGTACAGCCATCTACCATCGGGCGACCAGAACGGACTCTGGTTGACGGAGCTGCTATCGGTCACGGCGGAGATCGCGCCATCGCTTACCCGGACCGTGACGATGCGGCTCGGCGACCGGTTCCCGAGGAAGAGACCAAGCCTGGCATATTCAGCGTTGCCGGAAGCGCACGCGATGCTGGATCCATTCGGCGCCCACTGACACTCGGACACTTCCCGGAGCCGAGCCAGCGGGCGCGAGCGGCCGTCCGGCTCGTGGATGTACAGCGAATCACCATGAGCGTACGCGATACTGCGGTCATCGGGCGACCACACGGCATTGATGATTGGATCGCGCCAGATCGCGCGCATCTCCGGCCGCGGCGATCCGCCCGACGACGGTGCGCTGAACACGCCACCATTTGCAAGAAACAGGATTCGCGATCCATCCGCCGACCACTGCGGATTGGTCTCTACGCTGACGGAGTCGTCAGTGAGCTTTACCGCTCGGCCGCCTGCTATCTGGCGCACGTAGATCTTCGTTGTGATCGTGTTGCCTGCCGCATAGGCGACGTACTTCCCGTCGGGCGAGAGCGCGGGCTGGATCTCGAGGCCGCGCTCCCATGTCACTTTCTTCGATTTACCGAACGCCGCAATCGGCGTGTGTGGCTCGTAGCGGTATCTGGCGATCATGAACGCGCACACGGTGAGCGCGAGCGCCCCTGCGACCGCAGCGATCGTCCACGATCTCGAACTGTGCGCACGCGTGGCACCGGTACGCGAACGGATCCGCGCGGCACTTCCCGTCTGCGCTCCGGACAGTTCGTGCGCGAACTCCGCCGCGCTGGCAAACCTGTCCGCCGGCAGCTTCTCGAGCGCCGTGAGCACGGCATCCTCGACCGCGGGCGGAACGCTCCGTCGCCGCGGGATGATCGGTTGCGGGTCTTCCGTCATCACCTTCGCGACTATCGCCTGCGCGGTCGGCCCGGTGAATGGCGGCTCTCCTGCGAGCATCTCGTACGTGACTGCGCCAAGGGCGTAGATATCCGTGCGCGCATCGATGTTGCGCTCGCCCATCGCCTGCTCGGGGCTCATGTACTGCGGAGTGCCGAGCGAGAGTCCGGTCTGCGTCATGCGCTGGCCGCCAGCCTGCTCGACCGCGAGTGCGATGCCGAAGTCGGCGACGAGCGCGCGCCCATCGTGAAGGAGGATGTTCTCGGGCTTGATGTCGCGATGGATCACGCCGCGCTTGTGTGCGTACTCGAGTGCGTCGGCCGCTTCGGAAGCGATGCGTACTGCGTCGGCAACCGGAAGCTGACGCTCGCGATCGAGTCTTCCGCGCAACGTCTCACCGTCCACGTAAGGCATCACGTAGAACAGCAGTCCATCAGCGCTCCCGCTGTCGAACAACGGGAGGATGTGCGGATGCTGGAGATTGGCGGTGAGCTCGATCTCCTTGAGGAACCGTTCGGGTCCGAGGATCGCCGAGAGCTCGGCGTGCAGAACCTTTATCGCGACCTTACGATGGTGCCTGATGTCTTCGGCGAGGTAGACCGTAGCCATGCCACCCGCGCCGAGCTCACGCTCGATGTGGTAGCGACCGTCGAGGGATGCCCGGAGTCGTGCTGCTGGGGGGTCGGACGAGGAGTCAGACAAGGTGGGGATAATCTACGGCGCGAGGTGGGGGCGGGGGGATTTCGGGATGAGGTCGCAGCGTGGCGGATCGCCGGGAAAGCCGATCATTCAACTCTCAGCGCTCTTTGCCAACTCTCAGCGCTCTTTGCGTGGCGGCGAAGGATACCCGAACTTGGACAATGCAAACTCAAAGTTTTTGCAGCGAGTGTGCTCCATTGGGAAACCGCCCCATCCGTCGCACAAGTCCGGAATTCGTGTCGACCGATGCTGTATTGGTTGCAAATGGATGCTTGAGCTCACCGTAGAAGCGCGGTTGGCAACGTTTGTCGGAACGATACCCATCTACGTAGGACGCCCAGAGGAATCTGAAACCTTCGATTTTCCCCGAGTTCTGGGTGGGATGCGTTACTTCCAACTGGATGGTCCTGGGCATGATTCTGATTCAAGGAGTGAGTCGGTGACGCGCAACCGAAGCCAAACATACTGACCTTGCCCCGATTTCATGGATACCTCAATGAGCCTGATATTCAGGCAGTAGGTGTTCGATGGGAAAGCCAAGGGATCGGCCAAGCCGAAAAGCAATACGAGCCATGTATGGAAGCCAAGCGCGAAGCGAGAGCGAAGCGAGAGCGAAGCGAGAGCCGCTCTCCTTCAGTGCGGAGTTCAAGCTTGAGGCAGTACAGCTCATGCGGAGTCGGCGCGCTCAAGGGGTGAGCCTGGAGCAGATTGGCCGTGAGCTGGAGGTGCTCCCAGACAAGTTGCGTGCGTGGTCACGACAGGCGGATAAGCGCTCCGGTGCCAAGCCATCGGATGTCGTTCCAGGCAATGGCGATCTGCCGAGCGCAGAGGAAGAGATTCGACGCTTGAGGCGGGAGCTGGAAGTCACAGGCGCGCCAGCGATCTCGCGACCGTGGCGCTGGCACTCAATACGCGACCACGCAAGACGCTAGACTGGAAGACTGCAGCAGGAGCACTGGATGACTTGCTCCGATTAGCGTACACAAAAATTGTTGCGACGACCGGTTGAACCTGGCCAATACGCGAGTGACGACTACCGAATGCTGCGTTCCGAGTACGGCGTCGAGTGCAGCATGAGCAGAAAGGGTCATTGCTGGGACAACGCTGTTGCTGAGAGTTTCTTTGCCACGCTTAAGACGGAACTTGTACATGGCGAGGACTGGCACACACGAGATGAGGCGAGAGCGGCCCTGTTCGAATACATCGAAGTGTGGTACAATCGAGTGCGATGGCAGTCGACGCTCGCTTACAAGAGCCCGGTGCACTACGAGTTGGAGCAGATGCAGAAGGTCAAAGCAGCCTACACTCGGTGTCCATTAAATCGGGTCAAGTCCATATCGCTATGACGCGCTGGGTAGGAGAGTAGGGCGGCGGGCTCAGGGCGGCCAATTGGTCATGATGTCGAGCTTAACGGCCTTATATCAGCT
>DAHUXM010000004.1 GCA_027307165.1 Gemmatimonadota bacterium
GATCTGATCAGCGCCGCCGCATCGAGGGGAGCCGACCTGACCCAGCATCTGCTGGCCTTCGCCCGCCGCCAGCCGCTGCAGCCGTGCGCGACCGACGTCAACGCCATGGTCGTCGATGCGGCGCGGCTGCTGCGGCCGACGCTCGGCGCACAGATCGAAATCGAATCGATGCTGGCACACGACTCGGCGCCGGCCCTGATCGATCCCAGTCAGCTCTCGACCGCGATCCTGAACCTTGCCTTGAACGCGCGCGACGCCATGCCGGGCGGCGGCAACCTGACCATCGAGACGGCGCAGGTGGAGCTCGACGCCGTGGAGGCGCGCGCCGCCGGCATCACCGCGGGCCGCTACGTCATGCTCGCCGTGCGAGACACGGGCTGCGGCATGGACGCGACCACCGCATCGCGCGTCTTCGAGCCGTTCTTCACGACCAAGGAGTATGGAAAGGGAACCGGACTTGGTTTGTCGACCGCACATGGCATCATCACACAGTCCGGTGGTTACATCACCGTGCGCAGCGAGCCGGGAGTCGGCGCAACATTCAAGGTCTATCTGCCGCTTGTACAGTCGGCGCCGGCGGTGAACGTCGCTACGGCACCGGTGAGTACTGTTACGGGTGGCGCAGAGACAATTCTACTGGTCGAGGACGATGACGCAGTGCGCACGACGGCGACCCGCATCCTGGAACGCGCGGGCTACCGGATCTACGCAGCGGCCGATGGCGGCGAGGCGCTCGCAATTCACGACAGGATCGGGCACGGCATCGACCTCCTGTTGACTGACATGATCATGCCGGAGATGAGTGGCGGCGAGCTGACGGCGCGGATCCGGGAGCGCGAGCCCAACGTCGCGGTCCTGGTGATGTCGGGCTATACCGAGCAGACGTCGCTTCGTCAGAGGCTGGTCGATTCCGGAAGCGCATTCATTCAGAAACCTTTCACACCGGAAAGCCTCACAAAAAAAGTGCGCGAAGCACTGAACGCAACAGCGGTCGTACAAGCTTCGTAGCGCTGCTGCGTCTGCACGGGCGGGCCGACGCTATGCGTCGTTCATGCCACCGGCAGATCGAACACGATCTCGGCGCCTTGTCCCGGTTCGCTAAGTGCCCTGATCGTGCCGTGATGAGCTTCGACGATACCCCGGGCGATCGCGAGTCCCAGCCCTGCGCCCGTTCGCTCGCCATGGGTCGCCTGCCAGAACCTGTCGAAGATGTGCGGCAAATTCTCCGGACTCACTCCCGGTCCGCTGTCACGAACGGAGAACCGAACATTGAATGGGCCATCGGCGCTCGCCGTGACGTCTATTCTTCCGCCGGCCGGTGTGAATTTCACCGCGTTTCCGATGAGATTGCTGAACACCTGTTGCAGCCGCTCGCGATCTGCCATCACGTCGGGCAGATCGGCATTGTCGCTGCAACAGTTGAGCTCTACATTTGCGGCGGCAGCGGTGGGTGCCATTGCTTCGAATGCGTCTGCGAGCAGCACTTCCGGCGCGATCGGTTCACTGACGACGGAGAATCCCCCCGCTTCGATTCGTGAAACGTCGAGCAGGTCCTGAATCAGCCGGTTTGCGCGATCGACCGCGCGCCGTATGATCTGCGTCTGTTGAAGTGCCGCCTCAGGCAGCTCCGGAAGAAACACATCCGCCAGATACGATGCGCTGAGTACGATCGTGTGCAGCGGATTGCGCAGATCGTGCGAGACGATCGCCAGTACGTCATTCCGCGCCTGAGTCGCGCGTTGGGCGGCGCGATACAGTCGCACGTTCTCGAGCGCGCCACCAACCAGACGCGCAAGCTGATTCACTACCGCGGCGTCGCTCCCGCGGTTTGCCCAAACCTCCAGCATGATCGCGCCGATGGGTTCATCGCCGCGACCGGGGAGAGGAACCTCTATTGGCGAGGATATGTCCCGCCGCGCATCACCGTGCACCGAGTACCAGCCGCCTTTGTCATCATCATCGGAGAGATCGGTCACCGCGCTGCCGCCAAGTGTGACACATGCCGCCGGCGCGCCTGTGATCAGGCATGCGTGCATGGCGGCCGCGTCCAGCAGGTCACGAACGTTCTCCGCCCGGTTGACGGCGACCGCTGCGTCAGCCAACCCCACCAGCTGATTCGCGTAACGCTCATGTGCCGCCCGGGCCGCGTCCGCGTGGCGCTCCGCCGCGGCCAGTCGAACGGCTGAGCGTACTACCTGTCCGATACGTTCCGCCGAGACGGTCGACTTGGCGACGTAATCCGTGGCACCGGCCTTCATTGCATCGAGTACCGTTTGCTCATCACCGAATCCCGTCAGCACTATGACTGGAGTATTCACGCCAGCCGTCCGCACGTCGCGCAACAACGCCACACCGTCACTATCGGGCAGACGGAAATCGAAGAAGGCACAGTCGAACGACTTGCTCGTGATCTGCGTGAACGCTTCGCGTGCGCGCTCCGCTTCGACGATCACGAGCTCGCCGAGGTTTGCCTTGCCGAGCGCGCGACGAAGCGCGAGCCGATCCACCTCGTCATCGTCAACGAGCAGGATGGACAGCGGTTGCGTGCTCAACGCAGGATCGGGCACGAGGTCATCAGCGACGTCTCAACGCAGCTCGGGCAGTTCGACCAGAGCCCAGTACTTGTTGAGTGCCGCCATGACGTCCACGAAGTTGACGAACGTCACCGGCTTGAGCAGATATCCGGCCACATTCAGATCGTATGCCTGTATCTTGTCTCGATCGTCGTCCGACGTGGTCAGCACTACGACAGGCGTTGAACGCAGCGCTGGATCCTTCCGGAGCTCGCGGAGGAACTCGATTCCGTTCATCCTCGGCATGTTGAGATCCAGCAGCACGAGCCGTCGATCCTTCGGCACGGTGTTGCTGCGAAGCAGCTCCAGACCTTCGAGCCCGTTGTGCGCCACGAACACCGGGTTCGTCACGTGCGCGCGCTCCAGCGCTCGCCGGACATTCATTACGTCGATCTCGTCGTCCTCGACGAGAACCAGATTCAGCGTTCGTTCGATGCTCATGCTGCCGTTGTCTCCTCGGTGCTCTTGGGCCACTCAAAAGTGAAAATCGCGCCTTCTCCGAGCGCGGAATGTACGGTAACCGATCCACCGTGCAGCTCGACCGTCTTCTTTACGACGGATAGTCCTATGCCAGTACCCTCGACCCGGTCACGCGATTCGAGCGTCTGGAAGATCCCGAAGATCCGATCGTGATATTCCGGCTCGATGCCGGGGCCGTTGTCAGCCACACTGAATGCATACATGCTGCCGGCATCGCGCGACGACACAGTGATTCGGGCGCCCGGACGCCGGTTGTACTTGATCGCGTTGTTGATGAGGTTCATGAAAACCTGTTGAAGTGGCGTGCGCTCGGTCGCGATCGTCGGCATGCCAGGTTCGATCGTGACAGTGACGTCTGGCGGTGGTGCCAGCAGGTCGACCACCTCCTTCACGAGCAATCCCACGTCGACCTGCTCGGCCGCCGAGCGCACGCGGCCGGCGCGGGAGTACTGCAGAATGCCGTCGATCAGCGCTTCAAGGCGCTGCACGCGGCCTCGCACGAGTGCCATCTTCTCCGACACGTCCGGCGGAACGCTCTCGCCCAGGTCCTCTTCGATCCACTGCGACAGGTTCGCGATGCCGCGTAGCGGCGCCTTGAGATCGTGCGATGCAACGTATGCGAACTGGTCCAGCTCCTGATTGCTGCGTGCAAGCGCGCCGATGAGACGCTCGCGCTCACGCTCGGCGCGCTTGCGAGCGGTGATGTCGTTGAAGGCGATCACCGCTCCAACAGTTTGTCCGCCGCTCAGGATTGGCGACGACGTGTACTCCACCGGCACCGCCCGGCCGGCACGAGTCCAGAATACCTCATCGGCGATTCGGACCGAAGTTCCATCGAGCATGGCCTTGTGTATCGGACATTGCTCGAGCGGATACGGAGATCCGTCGGCGTGGTGATGGTGCAGCACCTCATGTATGTTCCTGCCGAGTAATTCATTACGCTCGTAGCCGAGCAGCTGCGCGCCGGACGCGTTGACGAAGGTACACACGCCAGCGGCGTCCATTCCGAAAATCGACTCGTCCGTCGACTGCAGCAGTTGCTCGAAGCGCACACGCGCACTCTCCGCTGCGGTGTTCGCCTGTTGCAGGTCATCGTTGCTGGCCGCGAGCCTGTCGGTGAGCGATTGCGACCTGGTCAGCTCGTCTCCCAGCTCCGTCGATTGTTCCTCGATCGTATCCTTGGCCTCTTCCAGTTGCTTTATCCCGCTGCGCAGCCAGAGCATCGTGAGAATGGAGAGCGTGGCTGCGAGCAGACTGCCGATGACCGTCACGAGCGTTACGGCGCGCTTTCGGCTGTTGTAGATGTTGATGCGCTCCGTGAGCTGCTCTGACTGCGTCTCTTCCATCTCGTCGATCATGCTGCGTGCACGGTGCGTCAACTCGGCGCCGCGGCCCGTCATGACGATCTTGAGCGCTGAGTCGCGATTGCCCGATTGCGTCAACACTACCGTTTCGTTCATCGTCACCAGCTTGGCGTCGGCTATGAGCGCCAGCGAATCGATGCGACTCTGCTGCAGCGGACTGTCTCCGGTGAGTGCGCGGATCGATGCAATCTCGTGGTCCAGGTCCGTGCGCGCGGAAGTGTACGGTGCGAGGTAGTTGGTGTCCTGCGTGATGAGGTAGCCGCGCTGGCCTGTTTCGGCGTTCACGATGGTCGTGAGAGCGCGCTCCAACTGCACCCGAACCATCTCTGAGTGCTCGACCGCGGCCGCAGCGTTGGTCGATTGCCGCAGGGCATAGAGCGACGCGACGCCTACGAGCAGAATTACGAGTGCCACCCCGAGGGCGGCTGTGAGCTTGAGACGAAGCGACACGTCGGATTGAGTAGAATTGGCGCGCGAGGGAATTCGCCGCTGGCTGGTGCGCCCGGCATGTCCCGGGTTGGCCAGCCTTCGAGGCTGGGATAACGCTATAATTGGGCCTGACTGACCAACTTCAGATGCAACCACTTACACCGATCCATTTTCCGGTCGTAAAGACCGCGCGCTACTATCAGATAGGCACTCCGAACCCTCTCGTTCGGGACGTGTGGGCAGTTCTGCACGGCTTCAGCCAGCTGGCGGCTGATTTTGCCGTCCCGTTCCAGCCCCTGGAAGCCGATTCGCGGCTGATAGCGGTGCCGGAGGGCCTATCAAAGTTCTACCTCGATACGCGGCCAGGTCATTCGGGCGCCAGCAAGGTCGGCGCGCTGTGGCTGACCCGCGAGGACAGGGAAACGGAGATAGTGGACATTGTCAACTATCTTGACAGGCTGTACGAGCGGATACTGGAGGAGCTGGCGAACCGTGGGGTGGACCGCGACCAGATCCGGGTGCATGCGCTCGGCTTCTCGCAGGGCGGGCCGGCGGTTTGCCGGTGGGCGGCGCGCGGGGCGGCGGTGGTCGATCATCTGGTTCCATGGGCCCACGCCATCCCTCAGGACGTGGATCTGCGTGCGCTCGCCGAGCGAAGACCGCGCCTGACGATCGACATGGTGTACGGGACTCGGGACAGGTTCATCGGCGAGGACGCGGTGGAAGAGCAGCGCGCCGTTCTCGAGAGCAGCGGGGTACCATACGCGATGCATCCGTTCAATGGCGGCCACTCGCTGAACCTGGCAATGCTGCGCCAGCTCATGGGTGAATGACGCACGGATGGGGTGGGAAGGAGGCGGGGAGCCGGTTAGGTTTGGAGACTGACTGTTGGCAGTGAACGGCACCGTGGCCAAGTGGTAAGGCGGGAGACTGCAAATCTCCTATTCGTCGGTTCGATTCCGACCGGTGCCTCTGAGCTAGTGATTATGAGTGTCCCTCAACACCCCCCAGGGACATGGCAAGTCCAATTTGGCACTGCGCGTCAGATCCGCCCGGATAAACATCTGACGAGTGACCAAGCAGCCTTTCGTTCGTTACTACAGAGATAGGCTACACGCGGCAATACCAGTAACTACGAAATGCCCAAGCTCCTTACGTCAACTGATAGATGCCTCAGGCATCCGTCCCCCTCCGAACCGCGAGCAATTGCCGCCGGCATGGGCCCGACGCGCCATAGGCGCGGCTTCACCATGTTCGAGCTGGTTCTCGCGCTGTCGATCATCGCAATTACGACCGCGATGGCTGCGCCGCGGGTGAACGTGATGCTGCGACGCCAGAAGGTGGATCGTGCGAGTCAGGTCGTCGCTTCTGATATTCGCGCAGCATTTACATCGGCCGCGCGTGGTAGAGTACCGGTTCGTGTCGACTTCGTTTTCGCGAGCCGACGTTACGCGATCACCAATCGCGTTACCGGCGATACCATCATCCAGCGCGACCTGAGCAGTGGAGATCTTGACGTCGGCAGTCTGGACGGCTCCAACGCGTCGCTCCAGGTATTCCCCAGCGGCATTGCGACTTCCCCCGACACCATTCGCATCGGTGATGCCGCGGCATATGTTCGGCGCATCGCCATTTCTCGCGCCGGCGCAGTGAGGGTACTCCCATGAACGAACGTGGCAATCAACGCTCGATGAGCAGCGATCGTGCTGGCTTCTCGATTCTGGAAATACTGATCGCGCTCGTAGTACTGACCGTCGCTGTGATGTCGCTGAGCACCGTTTCCCTCGCGGCTGCGCGTCAGGGGCGCCGCATATCGGGCCGCTCTTTCGAGATCGGATTGCTGACTCAGGAGATAGATCGTGCGGTCGCGGCTCCAATCGAGAGTCTCGCCGTCAAAATCGGGCAGACGCGGTTGGACACGCCTGTCGTGGCCGCTCCGTGGACGTACGCTCGTCGAGTTACGATCAGTGGTCGTGCCGATTCGCTCACGGTTGGCGTCACCATCCTACCGCTCAGTCCGTTACAGCGCCCCGACAGCATCGCCCAGACAGTACTTCGTACTCGCTGACGGTAGCCATACAATGAAATCACCGCTTCAGTCCCGGCGTGGCGTCACGCTCATCGAGCTCATGGTCGCACTCATACTCCTTGGGCTCGTTTCGACGTCACTGATGCAGATCATTCGAAGCCAGATACATTTTACCGACGCACAGGGCAGTGCCAATCAGGCACGGTACATATCACGCGCCAGCTTGAATCTGCTGCTCTCCGATGTTCGGATGGTGGACGCGGACAGCGGCATCGTCATGGCGACTCCGGATTCGTTTACCGTTGTCGCCCCATATGCTACGGGGATCGTGTGCGGCACGAGCACTACCGGAACCGCATCGGTGATTGCACTGCTGCCCTACGATAGCGTTGCGTACTCCGAAGGAGGCTACTCGGGATACGCCTACGTCGATACCACGACCACAGGCACTGCATTCCGCCAGGTGTACCAGTACAAGTTCGGCGGCCCGGCACCCATCAGGCTCGATTCCGCCAGCGTCGCATCGTCCGCGCCATGCAATACCTCGAACGATGTAGTCCGCATCTTCCAGTCGAGCGCCGTCGCAGTTCAACCTGTCGCGCCGGTGCAGGCCCAGTACCAGGCGGCCATGCTGGTTCGGCGCATCACGTACGCCTTTCGCCCATCCGCTTCCGTGATAGGGTCTCGCGGACTGTTTCGAACCGTCCTCAATGGAACTCACGGCTCCGAGGAAATTGCCGCGCCATTCGACACCAGCGCGCGATTCATGTACTACCTCAACACGGGCGCCAAGAGTACTTCAGTAGCGGGAGCTTCGCTGAACACCATTCGTGGGATTGAACTGCAGCTGAACGGAAAGAGCGATCACACGGTGCAGGGAGCTTCGCGTCCGGAAGCCGCCCCCTTGACGACAGCAATCTTCTTCAAGAACAGGCCCGTCCAGTGACCAACCATCGCGGATTACCCAATACTGTCGCGCGGGGCCGTCGCGGCTCTGCGTTGCTGACGGCCCTGCTGGCCGTCGGAATCATCACTGTTGCTGTCATGGCCAGCCTGTCGCTTGTGGGCACCGAGCGCCGCTCGGTGGACGATCAGCAGCTCCAGGCTCGTGCACTCGGCATCGCGCAACAAGGACTGGACGCATATCTCCGCCATCCTGAGAATCCTGCGTTTCGGCCGTCCCGCCCTGTACACATGCCGCCGCTCGATAACGATACGGCATGGGTGCCGGTCAACGTCGCGGCTGGCGATACGGCGATCATCATTCCGCGCCTCTTCCATACCTCGACCGGAGGAACGAGCGACACGATGTACGTGATAAGCTCGCTCGGGCGACATGGTGGGGGGATGATTCGCGGAACGCCGATTGCGCAGCGCGCGGTTGCAGAGCTCGTGACGTGGACAGGAGCGACTCTGCCGGTCAAGGCTGGGTGGCTGAGTCTAAGCGGACTCACCAAGAACGGCGCGTCTGGCACGCTTTCAGGTATCGACGACTCTCCAACTCCCTGTCTGCCCGGCGGCAACCTGGCAGGCGTCATGGTCCCTGCGTCGCCGGGATATACTGGCTCGACAACCCCGCTTTCTGGAAATCCGCCACTCGACAAGACAACCCTCGGCGCTACACCGCAGACTGCTGCGGCGTACGTGGCCGGCCTTGGGATCGATTGGGCCGACTGGTCCCAGGGCCTCAACCTGCCGAACGTGTGGCGAACGTCTGATCACGGTGGTGCATTTCCAAGCTTCAGCGACCCGACGTACTATCCCATCGTGTATGTGAGCGGTGATGTGCCCATGCTTCCAAGCGGCCGTGGCCTGCTCGTTGTCAGCGGCAACATGACGATGAACGGCCTGACTACGTGGAACGGCATGGTTCTCGTCGGAGGGACCGTAACCGCGAACGGTAACGACAACATCGAAGGCAGTGTGATCAGCGGTCTCAATCTGGTCACGGGATCGCCAGCGGTTGCAGCCGGTTCGATCGGAAATGGAACCAAGACGATCGTGTACAACTCCTGCGAAGTCAAAAAAGCGCTGGCGGGTACTCATGCGCTCGTGCCGAGGCGCGGGACGTGGATGGACAATTGGAAGACGTACTGACGAGCGATGGACAGTAGTCGGTCAGTTCGATAGCGATCGCGAATCTCCGATCTATCAGTTCGAATTCAGCCGGTCACGAGGGACTGTCAGTTGGAGGCTGTCGCAAACTGGATCGGAATCGAGATTTGCGCGACCGTCTTGCCGCCCTTCCGGCCGATCTCGAACGACTGTGCCGCACCAAACAGCTGCAGCAAGCGATCGCGCACGTTCCGAAGGCCCACACCGTGAGACTCGTCAGGATCGCTGACGGGAGTTGCAGCTGTGGCTCCGTCATCCCAGACTGACAGCACGAGTCTGTCCTCAACACGCTCCGCGTGCACACCTATCGCTGCCGCCCCATCCGACGCCGCCCGGCCGTGCCGGATCGCATTCTCCACGAGCGGTTGCAACAGAAAGCTCGGTACGGTTACAGTCCTGAGCGATTCGGGAACGTCCACATCGAAGGCGAGCCTTCCGCCAAAGCGTACCTGCTCGACGCCGACATAGCGGTTCAGCAGGTTCAGCTCATCTTCCAGCGGACCGCTGTCAGGTGCATCATCGCGAAGCGCGTCTCGCATCAACGCGCTCAGTGCAAGGAGCATCGTCACAGACTCCGATGACCGTCCAGCTCTGACGAGCATCGCGATGGTGTTCATCGAATTGAAGAGAAAGTGCGGATTGAGCTGCATGCGCAACATGCGCAGCCGCGCCTCCGCAAGCTGCGTCTCCAGTTGTGCAGCTGCCAGCTCGCGCTCGCGATACCGGTCGTAATAGGTGAAGGCATAGATGGCTCCCACCACCTCACCGTATATGAGCAGTCGGCCCGTGAATCCATTTGCGAGCGAGTCGACGATCAGTTGCCAGAACGCTGGAGTCGGTCCGCTGAGGCCAGTCCCAAGCATCGTACGCGCTCCCATCTCGAGCGCGGTTTGCAAGGTCACCCACGCCAGTGCGATCGCTACGTGCTCGGCCACTCTCAACATGCCGTGCGCGCGGTCGGGAAGGCGATGCAGTATCCACACCAGTGCGGGAGTCAGTATCGCTGCGGCGTACCAGAATGGCATCTCCATCACCGCGGCGTGCCGCCACGGCATTGGACTTCCCTCTGCAATCATCATTGCATGATGATGCGCGCTACCGATAAGGCCGAGTACTGTGGCGATGGAGAATGCGGCAAGTGCAGCCGTGATCGCAGTACGATGTATCTTCACGTCCGTTCTCCCAGCGCCTCGAACAACGCTGATCTGTAAGTTCTGCCGATACGAACGCGAGCACCGTCACGCAACATGCCGACGTGCTCACCGTGAGGCAGCAGCTCAACGCCGGTTACGAAGTCGATGTTCACGAGTGCCGATCGATGCGCCCTCATGAACAGGGAAGGGTCGAGACGGCGCTCCAGCTCTCGCATGGTCATGCGTACCAGCAGCGCACGACCTTTGGAATGCACGCGCATGTAGTCGCCGTCCGCCTCGATCCATGATACGTCGGACAGCTTCACGACGACGAGCCTGTCCCCGACACGCGCGGAGATCCGTGTGAGATAATCACAGTCATCTGAAAGGCCCTCAGCGAGCGCTTCGTTCAGTCGTGCATGCATGCGTGCGTTCGCACCTGTGTCGATCGCCGTCCGAACGCGCTCGACGGCCTCGGCGAGCCGTCGTTCATCTATCGGCTTGAGCACGTAGTCGATCGCCTTGACGTCGAACGCTTTCGCCGCGTAGTTCTCGTGCGCGGTTACGAAGACGACGTGTGGACGCGAAGCGGCGGGCATCGAGCGCACGAAGTCGATACCTCCTTCACCGGGCATCTCGACGTCGACGAACATCGCGTGGGGTAGAGCGCTGCGTACGCCGCGGCGCGCCGCTTCGGCGCTCGCAAATGAGCCTACGACCTCGACCGATTGCTCGGCTGCGAGCAGAGCGCAGAGACCATCACGCGCGATCGGCTCGTCTTCTACGACTATGAGACGCATGCAATACCAATATGTGGGAGATGCATTCCTCGCAAGAGTGAAGCTTGCACCGAGTCAGACCCTTTGAGGGCGTGCGATGGTTGCCGAGTGGACTCTCGCACTGACTCGTCGTGGAGGAGCGTCGTTCATCCGCATCCCTGCGTCGTTCGTCGCATCTGTAATTGTGACAGCCCGGGAGGGGTTGAATCATTGACTCCGATGCACCGGTCACCCCACACAGCCAGATCATGATTCAATTTCTGCTACTCGCATCGCTGTCAGCGATCGCCCCGACCAGCCGTCCAATACCCAAGCCGGACATACTCGTCACGGCGGCGTGGCTCCGTACCCACGTCAACGATCCGAATCTCGTCGTCCTCGATCTCACGATGTCTGGCATGGATTCGCCGGATCCGTACGAAGCCGGTCACATACCAGGCGCGCGAAAGCTTGATTTTCATTCCATCTTCGCGGGCGACGGCAGCAACGGTGCTCTGACGATGCAATTGGTGCCGGCAGATTCGCTTCGGAAGGTCTTCGAGGCACTTGGCGTGTCGGACGGGAGCACCATTGTGCTTTACAGCACGTCGCGATGGCTGAGCCCGGTCGCACGAACCTACGTTACTCTCGACTACATCGGACTCGGCGGCCGTACGCACATCCTCGATGGTGGATATGATGCGTGGAAGGCCGCCGGTGGTGCGTCCGTGATGACGGCCCCGAGCTTTGCACGCGGAAGCCTTCACGTAACAACGCGCAAGGATGCGGTAGCGGACGGTGCGTACGTTCGCGCACACCTCGCGGATGCGAGCTTGACGATCGTCGACGCACGCGCTCCCGAGTTCTACAACGGCTCGGCGAAAGGTCACAGCGCGGTTCGGGCCGGGCACGTGCCAGGCGCCCGCAACGTCTATTTTCTGACCCTCGCCGATAGCGTAACGAACGTCTATCTCACACCGGAACAGGCCCGCGCCAGGTTTGCCGCCGCCGGCGTGTCGCTCGATAAGCCGGTCGTCGTCTATTGCCACATCGGACAGACTGCCAGCGTCGATTACGTGCAGCTCCGGCGTCTTGGCGTGCCGGTTCGCCTGTACGATGGCTCATTCGAGGATTGGAGCCGCCATGGCGACTATCCGGTCGCCTCCGGCGTGGATCCGTAGCCGGATCCGGGTCACGCCGCCCTGCCCACGTAGTACCTTTCAAAACGGTTGCTTGTCCGGAGCAATCAGAGCGAGCCGACTCCGGCTCCTTCCATCCCTCCGCCGAGCCCTCGATGCCCATCCCTCTCGATCCAGCGTTCCCCGCCGACCATTCCGTCATAGACGAGTTCAACCGGCACGAAGAGAAGCGCGACTACTGGTACGGCCGCGCGCGCGCGATCGAGGAGCAGGGCGGCGGCAGCACCGCCGATTCGTCCCGAACGACCGCGCGGGAATATCGGAATCGTCTGGACAGCGATGATCGCCGTCTCAGCGATGCGTACAGAAAGGCATATGCAAGTGACATTCACCGCGTGCTCGCGGGCAATTAGCTCCGCGGGATTTCGATCCTGTTTCCCATTCGTCGTCGCTTACAGTCCGCTCGTCGCACGCTCGTGTAACTTCGGCGACATGCGGATTCAGTCGTGTTGACAGGCTCCGGAGTCCCGATTACGATCAGAGTACAACTGATTTCGTGGTGATTTGCCGCCAATTGCCGCCACGTAAAACAATGAGCTAAAACGCGAGATAGCCCGGGCGACAACACGTAGCCCGGGCTTTGTCGTTGCCAGCGGTGAGTGCTCGGACAGACTCTCACTGGCGGTGCAGCGAATCGTGTTGGCGGCCTCACGGAACAACCGCCATGACAAGCATCGCTTCATTCGCAGCAAAGCCGATCGCGATCTACCACGAGCATCCGGACTGGTTCCGGCCGCTCTTTGCGGAGCTGGATCGCAGAGAAATTCCATACGTCAGACTGGACGCCGCCGCGCACACGTTCGATCCTTCCGAACGGACGGCACCCTACTCGCTCGTCGTAAACCGCGCGAGTCCGTCCGCATACCTGCGTGGCCACGCACAGTCCACATTCTACACACTGCACTGGCTTCGCCACGTCGAGCGGTTGGGCATTCCGGTCGTGAACGGTAGCGAGTGCTACTCGTACGAGCTGTCCAAGGCGACCCAGCTCGACATCCTCGAGTCGCTTGGCTTGCCGTACCCGCGCTCGCGCGTGATCAACGATCCCGCGCAGGCTGTGGGCGCCGCCGAGGGGTTTCGTTATCCGATGCTGGTGAAGGCGAACATCGGCGGAAGTGGCGCGGGCATCGTGAAGTATGAGACCGCTGGAGCGCTGGAGCGTGAGGTAGCGAGCGGGAACGTCTTTCTGGGAGTCGATGGAACCGCACTCGTGCAGGAGGCTGCACCACTCCGCGACGGCCACATCACGCGCGTAGAGACACTTAACGGGAAATATCTGTACGCGATAAACGTCTACCCGGCGACCGGGTCGTTCGATCTCTGCCCGGCTGACGCGTGCCAGACCACCAATGGCGTCGAGCTCGTGCGTGGAGCCTGCGCGGTGGACGCACCCAGGACCGGCCTCCGCGTCGAAGGCACCACTCCGTCTGCCGGGATCATCGCGCAGGTCGAGCAGATCGTGCGCGCCACCCATCTCGATGTCGGCGGGGTCGAGTACCTCGTGGACGATCGCGATGGCAAGCACTACTTCTACGACATCAACGCACTCTCGAATTTCGTCGCCGATGCGGAGAACGTGATCGGCTTCGATCCGTTCGTGCGGTTCGTTGATTATCTCGCGGAGCGCGCGGGCTTCGTAGCGGAAGAGGTGGCATGATGCGGTACGGATACTGGATGCCGGTGTTCGGTGGCTGGCTGCGCAACGTGGAAGACGAGAACATGCAGGCGTCGTGGGATTACGTCTCGCGGCTCGCGCGCAGGAGCGAGGAGCTCGGATACGACATCACGCTCGTCGCGGAGCTGCTGCTGAACGACATCAAGGGAATCAATGCGCCGTCACTGGATGCGTGGAGCACCGCAGCCGCGCTCGTGGCGGTGACGCACACGCTGGAGGTGATGGTCGCCGTTCGTCCGTCGTTTCATCCGCCTGCATTACTCGCGAAGCAGGCCGTGACGATCGATCGCATCTCGAATGGCCGTCTGTCGCTCAACGTGGTCTCCGCATGGTGGAAGGACGAGGCGCGACGTTACGGCGTCGCATTCGACGAGCACGATGACAGATACGCGCGCACGTCCGAGTGGCTCGACGTGGTGAGCGCTGCGTGGAGCGAGGAGAAGCTCGATTACAGCGGGAAGTACTACACGATCGATGAGCTGGTTCTCGAGCCGAAGCCCGTTTCGCGCTCGGAGCGTCCGCGCCCCACGATCTACGCCGGCGGTGAATCGGATGCAGCGAAGCGCATGATCACGCGGCAGTGCGACGCCTACGTCATGCACGGAGATCCGCCGGAGCGAATCGCACCGAAGATTGCGGACATGCGTCGATTGCGCGAACAGGCGAGCGACGCGCTCGGCGTCGAGCTTCCACCGCTGCAATTCGGCGTTGCCGGCTACGCGATCGTACGTGACAGCGAAGCCGAAGTACGCCAGGAGGTCGCGCGCATCACGACGGTATCGCCAGGGACTCCGGGCTATGGAAACTATGCCGACTGGATCGCGAACACCAAGCTCGAGCAGCGCGTCAGCATCGAGGATTACTCCGTGTCCAATCGCGGCCTTCGCGCCGGCCTGACGGGGACTCCCGAGCAGGTTGCGGCCCGTGTGGAAGAATTCGCCGATGCAGGTGTCGATCTCCTGCTGCTTCAGAGCAGCCCGCAGCTGGAAGAAATGGAACGGTTCTCCGCGCAGGTGATAACGGCTGGTGCGCCCGCCACAGCTCACAGTGCGAGCGGAGTGGCCGCATAGCGACGCAGCAGGGGTGAGAATATGGGGCGCCGGGATCAACCGGCGCGCTATATTCTCCTGGATGTCCAGCACGAATTCATTAACCACTCTCGCTGCGCAGAGATACGTCCAGCCACTACGTGAGGGTGGCTCGCTTCCGGCGATAGTGGATACGGACGACGGCATGTTCGTCGTCAAGTTTCGTGGAGCGGGGCAGGGTGCGAAGGCCCTTGTGGCGGAGCTCATCGGTGGGATGTTGGCCGACGCGCTGGGCCTTCCCGTGCCGTCGCTCGCGCTCGTGCACGTCTCGGAGACATTCGGCCGCAGCGAACCGGATCCTGAAATCGGCGAGGTACTGCGGAAGAGTCATGGTATCAACGTCGGCCTTCGCTATCTGGACGGCGCGTTCAACTTCGATGCAACCGCGGCGGGTGACCTCATACCCATTTCTCTTGCCACCCGGATCGTGTGGCTCGACGCGTTTCTCACGAACCCCGATCGTACCGCGCGCAATACCAATCTCATGATCTGGGAGCGCAGTCCGTGGCTCATCGATCATGGCGCCGCGCTCTATGCCCATCATGATTGGCAATCCGTGGACACCGCGCGCATGCAATCGCCATTTCCATTGGTTCGTGACCACGTGCTGCTGACGCACGCGGACGACGTGAGCGCGGTGGATGCCGGGATGGCCGCGACGCTCGGCCGGGATGTATTGACGGACATCGTCGCTCGCGTTCCTGACGGTTTGCTGGAAGATGATGCGTACAGGGCTGACGGGGATACCCCCGCTGCGGCGCGCGCGCGTTACGTCGAGTATCTCACGACTCGTCTCGCTGCTCCGCGAGCGTTCGCCGAGACCGCTGGCAGAATGCGAGCGGAACGGCTCACCGATGTCCCGCGTCAACGGACCGCACGCAGGTGATGACGCCATGACGACACCTGTGCGCAACATCCCGTACAATTTCGCAGTACTCCGTGTCGTGCCGCACGTTCACATCGGATCGGCGGTGCCGGTCGGCGTCATCCTGCACGCGCCAACCGCACAGTTCGTCGGGATGCGTGTGCTGGCCGAGCGTGCAGCGCTCTCCGCGCGCGCGCCGCACGTGGACGTCGAGTTGCTGATGCGCTACCTAATGACGTACAGAGCGGTGTGTAATTCAGAAGGCGAGGGCGGGACACTCGCCTTCGGGTCTCCATCCGAGCGATTCCACTGGCTCACTGCTCCGCGCTCGGATGTGATTCAGAGCGGGCCCGTGCACGAGGGTGTTTGCGCCGATGTCAACGCCGAGCTGGACGCGCTCTTCCTCGAGCTTGTCGTGTAACTGAGTCGCGGCTATTCGCGATGCCTGTAGGATGCGACTGTGACCGCGATTGCCGAACCGATGATCCATAGGGGCATGGCCAACACCCACGTCGCCATTCGCATCGTCGCCATTGTTTCCCGCGTCACTCCTACGGTAACGCCTCGCACTCCGTCGGTGACCGCCCCGAACAGCGCGGCATTGAGACCGTATCTCCCGTCGGTGATAGTATTGAGCGCACGGGCGATGTCCTCCATGCCGAACGACTTCAGTACTGCGAGCAGTACGCCATAGCCGATGAGAATTCCGCCAATCCAGCGCCATGGATGGTCGCTGCCAATGACTGCGATGGACGTCAGCAGATAGCCAAGCGTTGGTGCGGTGAATGCCACCGCCCATTCCCATGCTGGTGTCGGACGCTGCCAGGGCTGCTCGCCGGTGATCATCGAAACTGAATACGCGACCGCGATGATGAAGAGGAGATACAGTATCGTCGCGATCATCAGCCATCCCCAACCTGACAACAGCTTCACCACCGTATGCGGCCCCCGCGCAACAGGCATGGACCAGTGGTACGAACGGCGTCCAGGATCCTCACTCCGCCACACACCGAACGGGATCAGAAGGCCAACCAGAAACATCGGAATGGCGCCTGAGCTACCGTAGCTGAATCCCATGTGCGCGTTCGGTGAATGATCACCATGCGCGAACCGTACGGCGGAGACGATGATGAGTGCGCCGAAGAGGATCAACGCTGCGACAAAGAAGATCATCTCCGTCCGCAGCGCCAGCCCCACCGCGCGAAATTGCTCGGTTGCCACGGTCCGCGACGACGGCGTTGGATGCAATGATGTGGATGTCATCGTATGTCAGTCGTTCGGGTTGAGAAGTGCTAGCGTTGCATCGATCAGTGAAAGGCGGGCTACCTCGCGCACCGTCCCGCCCGAGCCCGTCAGCATCTGAACTATCTCGGCTTCCGGACCCCACACCGTCCACTGCACCTCGCGCGGCGCGGCCACACGACGGAGCACCGTGCCGTTGAGCGACACTACACCGCTCCAGCCGTCAGGCACCTCGACGCGATATCGGCGCAGGCCAGAGTTCAGATCGTCGCGCGACATCTGCGCGCGCAACTCCCCGTTCCGCAGCACGCCGATGTGGTCCGCCAACCCTTCCACTTCCTCGACATGATGCGTCGAAAGAACGACGGTCGTCGGTGATGCGGCGAGATGGTCTGCAAGCACGCCGAGTGTCTCGTCGCGCATGAATGGATCGAGACCGTCAGTCGGCTCATCCAGCAGCAGTAGCGGCGGCCGATGTGCCAGCGCCATCGTCAGGTGAACGCGACGTGCCTGCCCCTTGGAAAGCACTCCCATCTTCTGATCCATGCGCAGATCGAACTTCTGCATCAGCTTCACGGCGTAGTCCGCGTCCCATGTTGGATAGTACAGCGCGTGATGCTCGAGCAGCCGGCCGACGCGCATCCATCCATATCCCCAGGTGGGAAACTCGGGCACGTAGCCGACGTTCGCGCGCACTTCCGGCGCACGTTCACGCGTGTCCAGGCCGAACACCTCCGCAGCTCCCTGCTCGGTGCGCACCAGATCGAGCAGTACCTTGAGCGTCGTGCTCTTGCCAGCGCCGTTGGGTCCAACCAGCAGATAGACGGCACCTGTCGGAACCTGCAGTGTCACGTCGTTCAGTGCTACCTGATCACCGAACCGCTTGGTAAGTCCTCGTGTATCGACGGCGAGCTCGCCGTCGCGGAGTCGCGTTGGTAGGGAGCTCGTCATAGTGGTTCCTCTTGCTTGCGTTGGGCTTCGTAGCTTCGGATGGCATCGACGAGCTCATCCACGCCGAGCCCGTTGCGTCTCGCGTCGTGCAGAGCTCGCCGCGCGACCCCTTCAGCCAGTGTGCGGCGCTCTACTCCATCCGTCTGGTCGTGTGAGGCATACGTCCCCTGTCCTCGGCGCACGTAAACCATGCCCTGCCGCTCGAGTTCACGATAAGCCTGGCTCACGGTATTCGGGTTCACTCGCAGCTTGACAGCGAGGTCCCTGACCGATGGGAGAGGGCCGTCCGGCGCCAGAGTGCCGAGAACGATCGCACGTCGCACCTCATCCACGATCTGGATGTAGATGGGTCTGGTGTCCTGTGGATCCAGCGAGATTAGCATAACAGCGGTGTTATGGTGTACCAGTTGCCTAATACACTATATCTCACTCAACTGCCTGTCAAGCTCGACTTTCTCTTTCGCGAATTTCTTTGGCCCGGCGTTCCCTGGCCCGCTTGATCATGCCGGGGACGAAGGAGAGGAGGATCAGGAGTGCGCCGGCTATCGACGCATGGAACAACGCGGTGCGGCGGGCGCCGGCCACGCCGGACAGCAGGGCGTCGGCGAAGTAGGTGTAGGCGGCAGTCACCGGCAAATCGCCGATCATCGTGCCGGCCACATACGACGCAAAATCCAGCCCGACGAGGCCGCAGGCGAAGTTCAGGGCGTTGAACGGCAGCACGGGTATCAGCCGCAGCCGCAGGACCGTGGAGAACGCGTGGGCATCTGCCAGCTTCTCGAGGGCGTAGATCTTTCGCCCGCCGATGCGCTCGACGGCGTCCTTGCCGAGCAGTCTGGCGAGCCAGTAGCCACCGATCGCGGCGATCGAGGCCCCGAGCCAGTTGAGGAGTGTGCCCAGCTCGAAGCCAAACACTGCTCCCCCCGTAAGCGTAAGCACTGAGCCGGGCACGCCCAGTGTCCCGGCAACTGCATAAACCAGCAGGAAGAGCGGCACAGCATACGGGGCATCGCGCAGCGCCCGCGCACGCTGGGCAAATTTGGTCATCCCCCCGTGCGACAGCCCAAGATGGCGCGCGACGATGAACGTCGCGGCCAGTATGATGACCAGAAGCGCGAGCTTGGCGCTCGCTTTGACTGTAGCACGTTGCATTGATGACCAATATGCACGACAATTCCACCGCGTTTGTGACTGGATTGGTTCCTGTTACAGCGGAATTTCATTCGAGTGAGACATCAGTAGATGAATAGAATGATAAAACGATCCCTCGGCATGACCGGCGTAATGGCCATATTGGGGGCCGTTGCCTGTGCATCCGCGGGACTTCCGCGCCGGCCGGTGGCGGTCGATTCCCCAGTCGCGGAATCGCATGTGCGGGCTGTGATGTCGGCATTGGCCGACGACTCGATGGAAGGACGCATGACCGCCTCGCGCGGCTCCGCGAAGGCCGCGGCATTCATCGCCGGGCAAATGAGGTCGATCGGGTTGGTTCCACAGGGTGATAGCGGCTATTTCCAGCGCGTTCCGATCGCTGTCACGCGCCGGGCCAACGGGCAGCAGCGGCTGACGCTGGCGGCCAGTTTCGCGGCACTCGACACCTTTCCAGCCGACCACCGCAAGCTCGGAGTCAACGTGGTGGGGATGATCCGTGGAAGTGATCCGGCGCTATCCCAGGAAGTCGTGCTCGTGGACGCTCACTATGACCACCTCGGAATCGGCAAGGCCGTTGACGGCGATTCGATCTACAACGGCGCAGACGACGATGCATCCGGCACGACGGCCGTTGTGGAGATTGCCCGGTCGATCGCGGCTGGACCAGCACCGCGGCGTACCATCCTCTTTGTCGCTACCACGGGCGAGGAGGTTGGCCTGCTGGGTACCCGCTGGTTCATCCAGCATCCGCCGGTTGCGCTCAAGGCGGTCGTGTCCAATCTCGAGATCGAGATGATCGGTCGCCCTGACTCGTTGTCAGGCGGTGTGGGACGCGCATGGCTGACGGGATACGACCGCTCGACGATGGGGCCGATGTTCGCAGCTGCGGGCCTGCCGATTGGTCCCGACAAGCGCCCGGACCAGCACTTCTTCGAGCGAAGTGACAACATCGCTTATGCAGAGATGGGCATTCCGGCGCACACGATGTCGAGCTACAACATGCACACGGACTACCACAAGCCGTCGGACGAGCTGTCGCGCGTCGATTTCCATCACATGACGCGCGTCATTCAGGCGGGTGTGAAGGCGGTAAGAATTCTGGCGGATGGCCCGGTGCCGCACTGGAATCCCGGCGGCCAGCCGGCGCCTCGCTGAGGGCGCCGGCAGCACGGCACTCAGGGTTTGACGTAGCGATACAGATTGTCGATGCGAATCGCGCGATATGCTGCAGTGGCGGCGATACCGGGCGCGGAGTTGATCTGCATGCGATTCACGAGCGCGCCGCTTGGTGCGACTTCGTCGATAAGTCCGAAGTTGGTCCACGCGACTACCGTGTTGCCGTTGGCAAGTCGCTGCACCGATCCCGTGAACTGATTGAATACGGACGGTTGCGGGACATATTGCCACACCATCGTCGCCGTCTTCGCCGATTCATCCACTGCGTATTCAACCGCCCGTGAAGCACCAGGCGTGTTGGACACGCCGTTGTCGAACAGGAGGAAATGGCCGTTCTGCAAAATACGCACTGAATGTTGCCCGCTGAACCCGTTTTGCGGATCGTTGATGAATGTGAATTGATTGCGCGCGCCGCCGAGCTGCCAGAGGACGTTGTGTGTGTTCGGATCGATCTTCACGATCGCGCCGAGGTTGCGGAACGAGGCGATTATTCCGCCGTCGAGATCGAAGTCGATTGAGTTGGGGTGATCGATGGACTGGTCATCGAGTGGAGGGTCGACCTTGTCGCCATGGGTCCAGTATGACCATCCCTGCATGAGCGTGTCGACCGCGCCAGTTGCGCTGATTCGGATGAGCTGGTGCCCCGCGACCTGGTCATCGGTGCCGCCGCCATATGCTGACTGATCGACGTCGCGGATGTCGTATCCAAACAGATAGTCCGCAGTGCGCGCTCCGTTTGCGTCGCTTGTGACGATCAGTTCGTGACCGTCGGTGTACTCGCTGCCTGTTGCGGTGATGCTCCTTACCGAGTCGCCTTTCGGGCTTATCTCGACGAATGCACCCGGGTCTGGATCTCCTCCTCGCGAGTTGCCCACATACACGGTCATGTCCCCGTTGCTCTGCTGCTTCGCTTCCTGCACGTACAACGGGCCGCAGTCATGATACCAACGGATGTTTCCGGCTGCATCAAACGCGATAAGGTAGCCGTGACCAGCGATGTCGGAGATGGCGGTGAGTGTGTAACCGGATGTGGGCGGCGTGCCGGACACGAGCGTCATGCTTACGCCGGCAAGTGCCTGCGGTAATGGAGGAGATGTATATGACGCGCCGGGCCCGAGCACCGACGTCTCGCCGCGACGTGCTTCCAGCGTGATGTTGTAGGACGTCCCTGCCCGCAGGCCGATCAGGGCGAGCGTTCCCTGGTCAGTACGGGACCATGGCGTCACTCCAACGTCGCTACTGTCGGAGGAGGCGTAATGCGCGCGCACCGAATCCGCGGTGCCTTGCATGAAGTCGACCTCAGCGGCGTCGGGAAGGTCTGGATTGGTGTTGATCATCCTGACGGCGAGTGGGGCAGGCGGTTCCGTCAGGCTGGGATTGGCATATCTGTCACTGCAGCCGATCGCAGAGGCGAGGATGGCTGCACTGGCGAGTGCGGCACGGGCGAGTGTGAGGCGGACGGTCGGTATAGTGGTCACAGAGCGGTTCGTTGACGTTTGCATTCGCGCGCGTTCGACGCCAGCGGACAGCTTACATTAGGCTGTTAATGAACTATTTATGCTTTGTTAATGCAGGTTCGCACGCGGCCATCAAATCCGGTCACCATTCATGAAATGCTGAATCGCTCGGCTTATTCGGGAACTTACCTTGTTCTCGGAGTCGTTCTGCTGGCGTCGCTTATCGCCTCGGCGGGCATCGGCGCGTTCACGTTCACCCCTTCCGAGATGGTGCGGTACGTCGGCGAAGGTTTCGGATGGATCACGACGACGCCATCCGACACCCTCAACCGCAACGTATTTCTTCAGCTCAGATTGCCGCGCGTATTCCTCGCGGCACTGACGGGAGCGGTGCTGGGCGTCTCCGGCACGTTGATGCAGGGAATTTTCCGGAACCCGATAGTCGAGCCAGGACTCGCAGGCACTTCCGCCGGTGCGGCGCTCGGCGCATCTCTCGTGTTCGTGTTTGGGACCACGAGCGCGCTGGCACGGCCGCTCGGATCGCTGGCGGTACCCGTGATGGCATTCATCGGCGCGTTTGCGGCGACCATGCTGGTGTACCGCGTTTCCACTTCGTTCGGAAAGGTCAACGTCTTCACGTTGCTGCTGGCGGGGATCGCAGTGAATGCCGTATGCGGAGCGGGCACCGGCTTTCTCTCGTATGTCGCACGCGATCCACAGGCGCGCAACATCACCTTCTGGAACCTTGGCACTTTCACGACAGCCGACTGGCGCGGCGTCGTGATGGTGGCTGCAGCGTTCGCTGGATGCTTCGTTATCTCGATTCGACATGGAAAGTCGCTCAATGCGCTCATGCTGGGTGAGGACGAGGCTGCCTTTCTCGGTGCGGAGCCCGAGAAACTGATCCTGCGGCTCATCATAGTCAACACGGTGATGGTTGCCGTTGCAACTGCGATGGTTGGTGTCATCGCTTTCGTTGGGCTCGTTATTCCACACGTGTTGAGAATGCTCAAGTCTTCCGATTACACATTCCTGATTCCTGCATCTGCGTTGCTGGGCGCGGTGATGATGTCCATAGTCGACATCGTGGCACGCATGATAATTCCACCGGCGGAGCTGCCGGTGGGGATCATAACGGCGGTTGTCGGCGCGCCGGTATTCCTCTGGATTCTGCTTCGGCAGCAACGGCGCGGTGCGGCGAGCTTCTATGGTTGAGGTGGTCGGAGCCAGCTATCGCGCTGGCGGCAATCTGATTCTCGACGATGTGACTGCGCGTTTCCGTCGTGGGCGCTTCAACGTAATTCTGGGACCGAACGGCGCCGGGAAGTCCTCACTGCTCAAGATCGCTACCGGACTGTTGCGGCCATCGGCCGGCCACGTTACGTACGACGGCAGATCTGTGCGCGATTTTGGACCGGCCGAACTGGCGCGGAGGCGTGCGGTGCTGTCGCAGCATGTCGAGCTCGCCTTTCCACTGCCGGTGCGGGATGTCGTTCTGATGGGCCGGTATCCGCATTACGGTCGCTCTCCGGGGGCTCACGACGTCGAGATCGTCGATCGCGCACTCGAGATGGTGGGAATGCTCGACCGGCGTGCGCAACACTATCCTACGCTGTCCGGCGGCGAGCAGCAGAAAGTGCAGCTTGCGCGCGTACTCGCGCAGATATGGAGCTACGACGGTACGTCGGCTCACAACTATCTCTTTCTGGATGAACCAACGGCGAGCCTCGACGTTCACTACCAGATTCACCTGCTCGACGTTGCGCGTGAATTGCTGGCACATGAATGCACTGTCGTCGCGATTCTTCACGACATGAACGTCGCGTTCCACTACGGAGATGCATTCCTTCTGATGGAAAATGGCCGCCTCGTGAAGGAAGCCGACGATGCGCGGGAGCTCTCTACCGAGCTCATCGAGCGGGTTTTTCGGGTAACTGCGCGACGGATTCCGGATCCGGCAGGTGGCGAAGAGATGTGGCGCTTCACCCTGTAGGGCTGGCGACAGCATGACGAAAAAAAGGGGGCTCTGCGAATGCAGAGCCCCCCTTTCACTTCGAACACCGCGGCTGTGCTACTCGTAGCGCAGTGCGTCGATCGGGTTGAGCGAAGCTGCGCGACGCGCCGGCCACACACCGAACAATATTCCGACGACGGCGGAAAACGCGAATGCAACGAGGACCGCGCTAACCGAAATCGATGCGTTCCAGTTGGCGATCTTCGTCATCGCCAGTGCGCCTCCACCTCCGATCAGAATTCCCCCGATACCACCAAGCATGCA
The DNA here is from genome assembly GCA_027307165.1 of Gemmatimonadota bacterium. Lineage (GTDB taxonomy): Bacteria > Gemmatimonadota > Gemmatimonadetes > Gemmatimonadales > Gemmatimonadaceae > Fen-1247. The sequence continues at coordinate 23,965 of DAHUXM010000004.1, forward strand.
TAGGACCACGGCCTCGATAAGGAACTGGAGCAGGATGTTGAGTCGTGTCGCGCCAAGCGCCTTGCGCACTCCGATCTCGCGCGTGCGCTCCGTCACCGATACGAGCATGATGTTCATGATGCCGATCCCGCCCACAATCAGACTGACCGCTGCGATGCCGGCAAGCAGGTACGTAAACGTCGCCGTCGTCTCCCCGAGTGTGTTGAGGAAGTCGGCCTGACTTCGAATGTTGACGTCGCTCTCGGCGCCCGGCCGGAGCCGGTGTGCACGCGCAAGGATCGACTGCGCCTCGGCCATCGTCGCCGTGACCAGCGAATCGTTCGGAGCGAGCACATTGATCGTGCGTAGCTGATCTCTCCCGAAGATGCGGTAGCGCATCGTAGTGATTGGGATGAGGACTTCATCATCGGGGTTGCCGAATCCGGTGCCCTGACCCTTTGGTGCCAGCGTTCCGACGATCCTGAACTGGATTCCCTGGATTCGGACGGTCTCACCAATGACCGACTCGCCGTTCGTGATACCGAGGTCCTGAAGCACGGCGTCACCGAGTATCGCAACCAGCTGGCTGCCCTTGTCCTCCGCGTTCGTGAACATGCGTCCGGACGCGATGGTGTAGAGGCGAACCTGCGGGTAATTCGGCGTCGTACCTATGATGTCGGTGCTGGTGTTCTTGTTGAGATACTGAACCTGTGCCGTCTTCTGCATCTCCGGCTCGACCTGCGTGATGAGCTTCGCGTTCACCCGGAGCGCTTCGGCATCCGCCATCGTCAACTTCGCGCGGTCGGTGCTCGATGCCAGACCGCGCGAAAATATCTGTCCCGGCGAGATCGAAATCAGAGTTGTTCCGAGCGCGGATATCCGTGCCTTCACGGCTTCCTGGGCTCCATTTCCGATCGCCACCATCGCAATGACCGCTCCGACACCGATAACCACGCCAAGCATCGTGAGCACCGAGCGCATCTTGTTGGCTCGGAGCGCGGTCATCGCGATCGATAGGGTTTCTCCAACGGGCATCATCTTGGACGTCCTCCTCCGCCAGCGGCCGGTCGAGTCGTATTGCTTCCACCTGGCAATGCACCACCAACCATCGACCTTGCGCGCGCACTGTTCCTGTCCCGCACGGCCTGCAGTGCGATGGTAGCGAGAAGCGCGACCTGGTCCCCTTCCTTCAGTCCGCTGATCACTTCGGTGTAATCGAAGTCGCTGACTCCGAGTCGTACCACCCGCGGTGACCATCCCGTCGGCGTCTTCACGAATGCTACGACCGGTGCGCCAATGGCGCCCGTGCCGCCGCCCGCGAACGCTGCGCGCAGACATGCACGCGCGGTATCGGCCGAGACGCTCGCACTCTTGTAGATCGCTTCCGTCTTCTTGTGGGCGGTTGCCGAATCAATCGTGCCAGCACGGGTCTGAGCGCGTACAGAGTCGAGCAGCGCACGCGCATTGACCTTGTTGAGCTTGGCCATTACGCCGGTGCAGACGGAATCCGGCACCGTGATGCCGCCTCCGAACCCACCACCGCCAGCACCACCGGCACCACCACCGGCGCTACCACCGCGGCCACCGCGACCTCCACCGGCGCGTGCGCCGCCACCACCACCCGCGCCACCCGCACCACCAGCGGCACCAGGGCCACCAGCGCCAAACCCGCCACCACGGCGCACCCCGAGCGCGTCCATCGTGTCCTGACTGATGCCCAGCTCTGCGCCGATATCGATTGCGTCCTTCATGCTTCTCACAGCGTCGTTCGGCACTGCGATCACGTTACGCCGTTGCTGCGTTATGATTGAAACTTCGCCGTTCATGCCTGGGAGCAGCGCCAGATCCGTGTTCGGCAGAGAGACGAGAACCGGGAACATGGTAACGCTGTTCTGGATGACAGCCTGCGGCTGAACCTTCTCCACGGTGCCGGCGAACGTGCGGCCGGGAAACGCGTCGATCGTGACCGAGACCGGCATGCCTTCGTGAACGTTGCCGACATCCGTCTCGTTGACGAGTGCCTGCATGCGAACATGGTGCAGATCGGCAACCGTGAGGATGGTGCTGCCACCACCAACGTTCGACGTGGCCGATGAAACTACCGTGCCGACAGCCGCGGTCTTGCTGATGACCGTACCGGACACCTGCGACCGGAGCGTTGCATAGTCGAGGTTCTGTTGCGCGGTGCTGAGCGCGGCCTGCGCGGCGACCAGTTGCGACGTTGCGTTGGCCGCATTGATGATCGCCGTCTCGTGCTCGTCGGCCGTTATCACCTTCTGCGCATACAGCTCATTCGCGCGCTGCAGCGCGGCCTTGGTAACCGTGACGTTCGCCTCCGCAGCAGCTTCGGCTGACTTGGTGCGCTGGTAGTCGTTGTTCAGAGTGCGCGTATCGATCTGCACCAGCAGATCGCCCGGTTTGACGACCTGGCCGATTTCTACCGGCATCTTCATTACGAGGCCTGATGCCTGAGATTTCACTGGCACCGTATCTTCCGGCTCTACGGTTCCCGTTGCCTGGGCCGTGACGATGATATCGCGACGTCCGATCGCAACGGTGGGAACCGCTGCCTGGTCATTCTTCTTCTTGCTGCAAGCGCCGATTGACGTTACGGCCAATACGAGGAGCAGCTTGGTACGTCCGTTCATCGTGTGACTCCGTTCGATCCGGTTGTTACGGTGACGAGTGGCTGCCCAATGAGTGCTTCGATCTGTGCCGTTGCCAACCGTACTGTGTTGCGCGCGGCGATGAGGTTTGCTTGTGCCTGGTTCAATGTCGTCTGAGCTGTTAACAAGTCCACGATGGTTGATAGTCCGAGATTGTACCGCTGCTGCACCACGCGCACGTTTTCAGTTGCCGCGGCGATCGACGCCGTCTGCACAAGGATCTGCTCCTGTCCGAGACGAAGCGCATCGATGAACTGCACGGACAGTTGCTGTGCTGCCAGCTTGGCGTCCCGCAGCGTCGCCGCAGCGTTGGCCTGATTGATGGTGGCGTTCGCCAACTGTCCTTCCCTCTGGAATCCATTGAAAATCGGTATGCTCAGGGAGAAGTTGAGCTGTCCGGTATATATGAAAGGGTTGTTGCCAAGCCCGTAAACTCCGGCGCCGCTTCCGCCACGCGAGTAGTTGGCGCTGATCGTCGGGAGATAAGCGGCGCGTGCTGCCTTGCGTCGCTGTTCGGCGGCAGCCAGCAGATAGACGTCCTGAGCAATGTTGGGCGCTGCCTCCGCCCGGGCGACAACCGCGGCACTGTCGATCTGCACCGTGTCGCGCGCGGTCACGTCCGGATCGTTCAGCGCAGCCGATAGTGGCACGCTCGACCCGACCAGTCGAGTGAGCGTCGCGTTGGCGTCGCGCCTCGCATTCTGCGCCGAGCGAAGCGCCAGTTGTGCGTTGGCGATCTGCACGACCGCGGTCAGTGAATCGGACGCGGTCGCGGCACCCGCTACAACGCGCCGGCGCGACGCATCCAGTTGCTGGACGGCCTGCGCAAGCTGGGTGCGTGCTGCCTGTTCACTCTCGAGCGCCGAGAGCGAAGCGTAGAACTGCTGCTCCACGTTCAGCGCGATTGTGAACGATTGCGTGACCTCGGCTTGTGTGGCTGCCGCCGCCTCGGCCTTCGCAGCCTGGAGGTTCGGCACGTTCTGGAAGTTGAACAGCTGAGCGCTGAATCCGAGCGAGTTGTTGTAGTTCCATCTGTCGCCCGCGATCGTTACAGTCTCACCGGCCGAGTTCACGCGGGTAAGTGATCCGGCACCCGTGAACTGGCGACCTGCCCCAAAACTCGCCGTGATGCTTGGCAGGAACGCGCCGTAAGCGCTGCGGACAGCCACCTTGCCAGACTCCACGCTTCCGCGCGCGGCGATAGATGCCGGCGAGTTCTGCTGCGCGAGCCGGACGGCCTCCGAGAGCGTGACTGGCTGAGTGCCAGTGCTCACGGAATCCTGAGTCTTCGTGACGCCCTGTGCTCCCGCCGCAAAGACGGGAAGGACTGCGACTCCCAGAACGAGAAGAAGTCGGCCCCCTGTCCGCCCCGCGGTCCTGACGCCCCAACGGCCGGAAATTCCTCTAGGCTGCAATTGAATTGTCATGAAAGTTGTTTGTACCGGCCGCGGCGGGCACCGTGTGCCGTCGCTGCCAGTCTAGCAGCGTCCGCCGGCCTCTGCGTTTCCGGCGTTCCGCCGGAGAGGTCGAAAAAATATTCGGCCTCTTCTAACATCATTACAGGTTGCTACGCCAAAACGTTTGGAATTGCCTTCTGGCCGCAGATGTTCCCCGATCCTGACCTGGCTCCGCGGCCGCTGCGCGATTTATGCAACGTGGGTTCGTGAACCACATTCGCGCCCCGGGCGCTCATGGAGTGCATGGCCACATGGGTACTGGTATTGATCGCAAGCAGGCACGGACACGCCGCCGCCTGACAGACGACCCAGCACAAGCATCTGAAGTTCCTGACGCTCACAAGGCGCCAGCTCCCACTCCCCCGATCTACCCGAAGACCTCCCGTGAGTTCGAAGCCGCACGTACGGCGCTGGAGCTCATTTTCGGGCCGCCGGAGGAACGAGCCTTCGCTGTCCAGTTCTGGAATGGCGAGGTCGATGGCACCAACGATCCTACGCCCGCCTTCACCCTCGTGCTGAACCATCCCGGCACGCTACGCCGGATGTTGCACCCGCCATTCGAGCTTTCCATCTGCGAAGCCTTCATCGCAGGCGATTTCGACGTCATTGGCGACATCGAGCGGGCCACCGCTCTCGAAAGCGACCTGAGGGGCGGCCTTTCCAGTCCGTTCCGCCTCGCAAGGATAACCCGCGCACTGCTGACTCTCCCCGTGGGTGATACGCCGGCTCCGCATCCGGTCGTCAGAGCGCCGGAGTCCGGCGCTCTCCATACCCCCGAGCGCGACGCCGCAGCCGTCAGATCTCATTACGACGTCGGCAACGACTTCTACAAGCTCTGGCTCGATGAACGAATGGTCTATTCCTGCGGCTACTTCACGCACGCCGATGCATCGCTCGACGACGCGCAGGAGGCCAAACTCGAGCACATCTGCCGAAAGCTTCGGCTGAGCCCTGGAGAAAGGATGCTCGACGTCGGCTGCGGCTGGGGCGGTCTCATAATGCACGCTGCCGAGCAGTTCGGAGTCAGCGCCGTCGGGATAACGCTCAGTTACGAACAGGCGGCATACGCACGCGAGCGAATCCGGGAAAAAGGTCTCGAATCGCGCTGCACCGTCGAGGTGCGCGACTATCGCCATCTGACTGCAGATCAAGATTTCGATAAGATTGCGAGCGTCGGAATGGTCGAGCACGTGGGACGCGCCAAGCTGCCCGTGTATTTCGAGCGGCTCTTCAAGTACCTGCGGCCCGGCGGCCTGTTGCTGAACCACGGAATCGTCCACGCCGGTGGCCAGCGGAAATCCAAGCTTCGCGATCGGGTTTTCGAGCGACTCTGGGGCGACAACGCCTTCATCAACACGTACGTGTTCCCTGACGGCGAATTGCCGGAGCTGGCAGAAGTAGTCGCGACCGCAGAGGCCGCCGGCTTCGAGACGCGCGATGCGGAATCGCTGCGCGAGCACTACGCGCTCACGTTGCGCAAGTGGGTGCAGAAGCTGGAAGCCGAGCACGATGCCGCCGTGGCATCCGCCGGAGAGGAGATCTACAGAATCTGGCGCCTGTACATGGCCGCTTCGGCATACGGATTCGCCTCCGGACGCCTGGCGATAGATCAGGTGTTGCTGGCCAAACGCAGGGATGACGGCAGCTCGGAGATTCCTCTGACTCGAGCTGACATCTATGCATAAGGCGAAACGATTACACTTGATGGCATGAACCGTCGACACCATGGCATCAAGCTGGTCTCCATATGCGTCTCACTTGCAATTCTTCCAACCGCGTCAGTTGCCGCGCAACAGGCTGCCGCGCAATCGTTTGCGCTGCAACCTGCTGCGACGCGAACCACAAGTGATACATCGGCCCATCGCACCGGCATCCTGAATCGGCGCGATGCGATAACCGCGGCCGCTTTCGTGCTGGGCACGGCGGCCGCCATGCCGTTGGACCGCCACATTGCAGTCGAATCACAACGGCAGTCGCTTCAGAGCAAAACCGCACTCCGGCACACGATGACCGGCATCCGCGTGCTCGGCGAGCCCGGGTCGATCATCATCGCTGGTGCCACGTACGTCTACGGACGGGCCGAAGATTCCCCACGCTCGGCGGAGCTTGGCCTCCGTACGATCGAGTCAATAGGTGCAGCGGGACTCACCACAGTGGTCATCAAGGCATTCGCCGGCCGTGCTCGCCCGTACGTCACCAGCGACACGAATCCGCACTTGTACAAATTCGGCCGCGGATTTCACGACGACAACTACACATCGTTCCCATCGGGCCACGTCACGACGGCGTTTGCGGCTGCGTCTGCCGCAAGTCAGGAGATCGGATACCTGTGGCCACACGCGTCCCACCTTTGGACGCCCGTACTGTTCACAACCGCGTCGCTTGTCGGAGTTGCACGAATCTATGAGGACAAGCATTGGGCAAGTGACGTCGTCGCCGGCGCCGCAGTCGGAACTCTGGTGTCGAGAGTCGTGGTCCGCTACGCGCGCGCACATCCGCAGAATGCCATCGACAGATGGCTGCTTCCTGTTGGTGTATCTCAGATGAGCGGCGGACGCGGGATGGCCGTTGCCTGGAATTACAAATGGTAAGGGCGCGTACGATACGCGCCTGATCTCAGGGCGTATTCACCAGTGCAAAGGTCAGCTCGTCCGCAATCTCCGCGATGAGCTTCGTCGTCGGCCGGTAGCCGTGACTGCTCTGGGTCTCGATTCTCACCATCACCGGCTTCGGACACGCCTGCGCCGCCTGTAGAGCCGCTATGTACTTGTACGTGTGACTCGGCACGACACGATCGTCATGGTCCGCAGTAGTTGCAAGCGTTGCGGGATAGCACGTGCCGGCCCGGATGTTCTGCAATGGCGAGTACTTGAGCAACACGGGAAACATCGTCGAATCGGATGACGATCCGTATTCCGTGGCCCACGCGGCGCCACCGGTGAACCTGTCGTAGCGGAGCATGTCCATCACGCCGACAGCAGGAAGCGCGACAGCGAACAAGTCTGGGCGCTGCGTCGTAACCGCGCCAACCAGTAGTCCGCCGTTCGAGCCACCCTGCATGATCAGCCTGCGTGACGACGCGTATTGCTCCGAAACGAGATATTCCGCTGCGGAGATGAAGTCGTCGAATACATTCTGCTTCTTCGCGAGCATGCCCGCCTCGTGCCACGTCTCGCCATATTCACCGCCGCCGCGAATGTTCGCGGTTACGTAGATGCCGCCACGCTCGACCCATGCCGGAATTGCCGGGCTGAACGCTGGCAGTACGCTGACGTCGAATCCGCCATACGCGTACAGAATTGTCGGATGCGATCCATCCAGCACTGTTCCCCTCTTCATCGTGATGAAGAGCGGTATCTTCGTTCCATCCTTCGAGGTCGCAAAGACCTGGCGCGTCTCGTACGCCGCCGGATCGAACGTCAGCCTGGGTTGGTCGAACGGTTTGGTCTCGCGAGACTCCACGTTGAACCGGTATACACTCGTCGGAACCAGCGGTGACGTGAATGCATAGAACATCTCCGGCGTATCATTCCGCGCGCTCAGTCCGCTCACCGTACCGACTCCCGGCAACGGAATGGCGCCGAGTGGTCTGCCCAGAATGTCGAAGATTCGTACGATGCTCTTCACATCCTCGAGGTACTGAGCGACGATTCGGTCGCCGGCCATTGTCGCCGATTCGATTGCGAAATTCGATTCAGGAATTACGGTGTGCATGTGCGCACGGTCTGCAGTCACGAGATCCAGCGATACGACACGACGGCGTGGCGAGCCATCGTCGGTCAGGATGTACGCGGTAGACCCGATGTTGCCGATGACGTGAAATTGTGCCAGATCCTCGCTCACGATCGCAGTGAGTGGAGTGCTCACCTTCGGATTCATTGGATCGGCCAGGTCCGCGAAGTACAACCGATTCTTGTTGTCGGCGCCCGCGTTTGCGGTGCAGAACACGTAACGGCCGTCGTCACTGACGTTGCAGCCAACGAAGTAACGGACGAGCTCACCGCCGCCAAGTATCGCGCGGTCGTCGGACTGCGACGTGCCCACGGTGTGATAATAGACCGCGTGCCCGGATAGTGCTGCCGATAACGCCTTGCCCGCAGGTGGCTCCGGATAGCGCGAGTAGAAAAATCCGCGGCCATCGCGCGTCCACGAAAGATCCGAGAAACGCACCCAGCGCAGCGTGTCGGCTGCATCCTGACCCGACGCAAGATCGCGAATGTGAACCGTGCGCCAGTCTGCGCCACCCTGCGCGAGCGCGTAGGCCAGGTACCGTCCATCGGGCGACGGCGCCCATTCCTGCAATGCGATCGATCCGTCAGCCGAGAGCGTGTTGGGATCGAGCAGGGCGCGTGCCGTGCCATCCAGACTGTCGCGCACGTAGAGGACGGCCTGGTTCTGGAGACCCGCGTTGCGCTGGTAGAAGAGTCGCTTGCCGGGAACCAGTTGCGGCACCGTCACGCGTGCGTAGTCGAACAGCTCCGTCAGTCGATTGCGCAGTGTGTCACGCAACGGGAACTGCGCCAGGAACGAGTTGGTGAAGTGATTCTGGTCGCCGATCCACGCCGCTGTTTGTGGACTGTTCAAGTCTTCCAGCCAGCGGTAAGGATCCGGAACTCTGGTTCCGAAGTAATCGTCGGAAACCGTACCGCGATGCGTCTGGGGATATTTCACTTGCTGTGCGTTGATTGCTGGTGCCGCGATGCCGCTGCCGAGGAGCAGTGATGCAACAAGAAGGCGGAACGACACGATCGTCGTTTCCTCAGACCGTCGTTCCCGCGACCGCGGGAGACGTATGTTGCAGGTCGGTAACATGGATGCGCCACACCAATGAAGCATACGCTCCGGCGCGGCGGGTGTGAAGCCGCGCCGCGTGCCCTCGGCGCCTAGGCGCTCTTCTTCGGCCGCGCTGCAGTCTTCCTGCGCGCTCGTGCCGCACGCGCTGGCTTCTTCTTGCCTTCCGCAAGACTCTCACGCAGACGCGCCATCAGGTCGAGGACCTTGTCATCGTCCGTGACTGCCGTTGTCGTCCGCACACCCTTCACCTTCTTGCCGCTCATCTTCGCGCGAATGATCTTCATGAGATTAGCGCGGTATTCGTCCGTGTACTTGTCGGGATCGAAATCGGCTGCAAGGTTGTGCACCAGCTGCTCCGCCATGTGGAGCTCCTGTGGCCGCACGTCGGTACGCTTGGGGAAGTGAAGCTCGCTGGTCTCGACCAGCTCGTTCGCGAACCGCATTATCTCCAGCATCAACGCGTCGCCGCTCGCCTTGATGCCCACGAGATGCTGCGTGTTGCGCATCACGATCTTCCCGATGCCCACTACGTTCGTGTTGCTGATTGCAGCACGCAGTAGCGCGTATGGCTTTTCGCCACCCTTGGTGGGCGTCAGATAATATGGCGTTTCGAAGTACCGCGGATCGATCTCACCCTGCTCCACGAAATCCAGAATCTCGATCGACGCCGATTTGCCAAGCGCCGCTGCCTTGAAATCCTGGTCGGTGAGCACGACGTACTGCCCCTTCTCGAACTCGAATCCCTTCACGATGTCGTCCCACGCGAGTGGACCCTCTCCCTTTGCCGAAAAGCGCTCGTACTTTACCGGAGAGAGGTCCTTCTTGTAAAGAAGGCGGAAGCTGACGTGGTCTTCCCGCACTGCCGGACGCAGCTCGACCGGAATGTTCACGAGACCAAAGCTGAGTGACCCTTTCCAGACGCTAGCCATGTTACCCATCTCCTCGTGAAGACCGGTGAAGCCCGGTCCTTGCAAACGAGAAAGGGAGCAAGACAAGTGCCGAATGTAGAATACAATATTTGTGATCGGTGCTTATTAGAACGACCGTTCGATCAACCGCCAACCGAAATCCATGACAACGCGATCGGCCGCCACCACTCTCGCGACAATCCTTTTTTCCACAACATTGGGCGCCTGCATGCCGGCCCCCAATGTCGCCACGACACCTGCCCCGGCGACCGCACCGGCGATTGCGTCGGCTGCTGTCACTGCGCGCGACGTCCAGTGGTCCCGGGTGTCCGCCGAGCACACTGCGATCTTCGTCGAGACATATCGCGCTGCCGCCGACAGACTCGTGGCCCTCGCCGTCGGCCGTGCTCCGGGGTCGTGGGGCGTGATTCTGGACGCCGACGAAACCGTCCTCGACAACTCGGATTATGAGCTGGCTCGCGTACCCTTCGGCGGGTCGTTCGACGCCAACATATGGGACGCCTGGGTAGCGGCCGGACGCGCGCCGGCACTTCCCGGAGCCGTCACGTTCACGAGCCGCGTGCATCAGTTGGGCGGCAAGGTAGTGATCGTCACCAATCGAAGCGACAAGGGGTGCCCGGCAACACGCGCCAACCTCGATCGCGTCTCGATCAAGCCGGATCTGGTTCTGTGCAAGACCGACAAGGATGACAAGAACCCGCGCTTCGACGCGGTGCAGAACGGGACCGCGTCACCCGACTTTCCGGCGATTGCAGTCCTCGAATGGATTGGCGACAACATCCAGGATTTTCCGTACCTGTCCCAGGCAATCCGGAATGAGCCTGAAAGTGCCTTCGCCCGATTCGGAGACACGTTCTTCGCTCTTCCAAACCCGATGTACGGATCATGGCAGAACAACGTCCTCAAGTAGTCGTGGCGCTGCCATGAGCCCGACTGGCAACGGCGCCGCTGCGGGGCTCGAGCCCATGTACGCCGGTGTGGGCCACGAAATACCCACCGGCCGGAACTGGGTTTTCGAACCCAAGTACGACGGCGTCCGGGCGCTCGCACAGGTGACAGCACGCGGTGTGCACCTCACGACCAGAAACGGAAACGACAAGGCGCGGCAGTTTCCCGAAATCACTGCCGCGCTCGCCGAGCTCGGCGTGCGACTCGGGCAGCCATTTACCATCGATGGAGAGATCATTGCGCTGGTGAACGGTGAGCCCGCTCGGTTCCAGGCCCTGCAGAGCCGCATGCATCTGAAAGGCGCCGATGACATCGCCACCGCGACTCAGCACATGCCTGCTGCACTCGTCGCCTTCGACATCCTGAGCGATGACGGCAAGGACCTCACTCGGCTACCATGGACCGAGCGTCGCGAACACCTCGAATCACTCCTCGCCGAGCTGGCGACGACCAAACGCGGCCGTACCGCAGATACCGTCGCTCTGCACTTGCGTCTCTCCCCAACGAGACGAGACGGCAGCGCGATGCTTGAACGCGCACGCGAACAGGGTTGGGAAGGCGTCATCGCAAAACGCACCGACGCGCGTTACACGCCCGGTGCTCGATCCGACGCATGGCTCAAGCTCAAGATCGACTTCGAGCAGGAGTTCGTCGTCGGCGGCTTCACCGCGCCGCGCAAGAGCCGCAAGGACATCGGCGCTCTTCTGCTTGGATATTTCGATGCTCGCGGCAAGTTGATCTACGCCGGCCACATGGGCGGCGGCTTCACTCGCGATGGCCTCCGGGAGATGCGCGAGCGCCTCGACCCTTTGATCCGAAAGACATCGCCGTTCGAAACGGAGCCCAGAACAAACGAGCCGGCGACGTGGGTAAGACCGAGCGTGGTCGTCGAAGTGAAGTTCAGCGAATGGACCGCCGACGGCCGCCTTCGCCAGCCGATATTCCTCGGTGTGCGCGACGATAAACCTGCCCGCAAGGTTACGTACGAGCCCGAGAGCATACAGCGGCGCATCGTTGGGTAACGGTTGAAACGCGTTTGTGGCGCGGGGAATGCGCTATGCTCTGATGAATCGTGACAAGGAGAATCAAATGCGCATGAAGGCAGTTGCAGTCGCTCTCGGTTTGATCTGTCTGGGGGGCGCAGCGGCGTGCAGCCGCGCATCCTCATCTGGCGCTGGTGGCGCCGCCGCACCGGCGGAGGTTACCACGCTCAAGGTGGACAATCAGGGTTCGCTGGACATGGACGTATATGTCGTTCGCGTCCCCGCCGGTCAGAGGATTCGCCTCGGTACGGCGACCGCCGCGACGGTTACGAAGATGACGATCCCATCCGACGTCCTGATTGGTGCGAACACCTCGCTGCGCTTCATTGCTGACCCGATCGGCGGAATTCGTCCGTCGGTCAGCAGCTCCATCCTCGTGACACGTGGCGATGAGGTAACATTGCAGATTCCGCCCCGGTAGTGCACGGAGTCACGTCGCATGGATTGCGACATGCAGCGCAGTATATTCAGCGACGGTACGAAAATCACTCGTACCGTCGTTTTTTTGTGCGACGTTTACCGTCACCGCCAGCTGACACGAGCTATCGAAATGAGCAACGCCACACTCCCCACGCGCGACGCTGCAGTTGCGCTGATGTACGAATACACGCCGTCGGAATCGCTTCGGAAGCACATGCTTGGCGTGGAAGCGGCCATGCGAGCCTACGCCGCTCACCACGGCGAGGACGTGGAACGATGGGGACTCGCCGGCCTGATGCATGACTTCGATTACGAGCGCTTTCCAAACGCGAATCGGTCAGCGACGGAAGAACATCCGAGCGAGGGCGTGAGAATCCTGCGTGGACTCGGATACCCTGAAGATGTTCTCGACGCGATCATGGGTCACGCAGCGTACACTGGCACACCGCGGACCAGTCTGATGGCGCGCACGCTCTTCGCGGTGGATGAGCTCACTGGGCTCATCACCGCGACAGCCCTCGTCAAGCCATCGAGGTCGGTGCACGACGTCGAGCCTCGCTCCGTGCGGAAGAAGATGAAGGACAAGGCGTTCGCGCGCGGAGTGAGCCGCGAGGACGTCATTCAGGGCGCACAGGAGCTGGGCGTCGACCTCGACCAGCACATCGCGTTCGTGCTTGCAGCTCTGCAGGGATCTGCAGAGGCGATCGGTTTACAGGGAACCCCGGCCGCCTAATCGCGCGGGTTGCTCGCCCACACCGTCATCTCGGTTATCATCGCGCGGTCGTCCTGTGCAAGCATGCCCACGATGGCGGCCGCGATATCCGAGCCGCGCAACTTGCTCGGATTGTCCACGCGGGCCGTTCCGCGAGCGCGATGCGCGAACTCGGTCAGCACCTCGCTCGGATTGATCTGCATCACGCGGATGTTGCTCTTCCGCAGCTCCGCGCGCCAGCATTCCGTGAGCGATGCAAGCGCGAACTTCGACGAGGAATAAGCCGACCCGTTCGCCGAGCCGTGTGCCGCCGAGGTCGATGCGACGTTCACGATGTTGCCATACGATTGCTTGATGAAGTGCTTGGCCGACTCCCGTGCGGCGAGCGTCGCGCCGAGCACGTTCGTCTCCCATACAGATCGCATGTCGTCGACAGTTGTCTGGACCAGCGGCGCAAAACGGCCGAATCCTGCGTTGTTGATGAGTACGTCGTAGCCCCCGAGCGCGTCGATTACCTTCGGAATGAGCGCGACCACGTCCGCTTCGTGGCTCACGTCCGCGACGAAGGGGCTGGCGCCGATCTCACCCCCAGCCTTCTCGATACTCGTGCGGTCCCGGCCGCAGATTGCCACTCGTGCGCCCGCCTCGGCCAGCGCGAGCGCCGTTGCCTTTCCAATTCCGCTCGACCCGCCTGTGACGAGTACCCGCGCCTTGGCGATGTTCATCGTAATCCTCTCTCCATCGATGGTTGGACTGACACGTCATGACAGCGCCGCCGGCCGATTGCGGCAGGCAGCGTATGACATCATTGTAAGTTTATGTGATTGCCGGCGACGTATGCACTCCCGGGCCGGCACAATTGTAGCTCATTCGACTCGACATGCAGAAGAACCAATTCGAAGATACGGTAATTGCCGGCGGCGGACCCATCGGGCTCGCTTGCGCGATTTCAGCCAGAAGGTGCGGGATCGATCCGCTCATAATCGAAGCCGGCGCCATCGCCGATTCGATCGTGCGCTACCCCATAGGCATGGGATTCTTCACCACCCCAGAGCTGCTGGAGATCGGTGGCCACCCGTTCGTCTCGGCGGGACAGAAGCCCACTCGCGAGGAGGCCCTCAAGTACTATCGCGGTGTGGTACGCACCGATAAGCTGCGCGTGCGGACCTACACGAAGCTCGTTACCGCAGAACGCGTTGGCGACGTCATCAGGTGCACAGTCGCGACGCCGGACGGAGAAACGGTGATCGACTGCAAGCGCCTCGTGCTCGCGACCGGATATTTCGGTGAGCCCAATCTCATGGACGTACCGGGCGAATCGCTCCCGTTCGTCCACCACTATTTCGACGAGCCGCATCGCAGCTTCGGGCTGGACGTGGTCGTCATCGGCGGACGCAATTCAGCGGTCGAGGCAGCGCTCGAGCTGTTCCGTGCCGGCGCTCGCGTTACGCTGGTATATCGCGGCACCGTGTTTCCGGCAAGCGTCAAGTACTGGGTCAAGCCCGACATCGAGAACCGCATCGCCGCTGGCGAGATCTCTGCGCGCCTTGGCGCAACGGTGTTGCGGATCGAAAAGGGCGCCGTGATCATCCGCAATGCCGAGGGATTGGAGGAGGCGCTGCACGCGGATCGTGTGTACGCACTTACGGGATTTCGCGCGGACTTCGCGCTCTTTCGGCGACTGGGTATCGAGCTCGAGCCTGGTACCGAACGTGCGTCTGTGAATCCCGACACGCTCGAGACCAACGTGCCCGGCATATACATGGCCGGCAGTATCGTTGCCGGCCGATACACGTCCGGCATATTCATCGAGAACGGCCGCTTCGATGGCGACAAGATCTTCCGCTGCTGACGGCGAGGACGAGCGCGCGCTGCGTGTGAATGACAGGCTCGCGATCCCGCGCGCCGAGCTCGGCGTCCGTGCGACACGAGCATCGGGCGCGGGCGGCCAGCATGTGAACAAGACATCCACGCGCGTCGAGATCACGTGGAACGTCACCGCTTCGCAGGCGTTGAGCGATGAAGATCGTGCGCGTCTCGTGACGCGCCTCGGTTCGCGTTTGAGTGACGACGGCGAACTCCGCGTGGTAGCGAGCGATACGCGCAGTCAGCTGCAGAATCGCGACCTGGCCGAAACGCGCCTCGCCGACATGGTGCGGCGCGCGCTCGTCATTCCCAGGGTGCGTCGGATGACGCGGCCCAGCCGCGCGGCGAAGCAGGCGCGGCTCGACGACAAACGCAAGCTGTCCGAGAAGAAACGCGTGCGTCGCAGCAATGCCGACGACTGATCCTCTGCGACGTCCGTCCGGCTTACGTTCGACCTATCCCACATCGTGACCAAACAGAAGCGTTTTGACAGTGGCTACTTCGACAAGTGGTACCGCCATCCCAGCCATCGTGTGGGAACGACCGCCGATCTCAGGCGGCTGATCAACTTCGCCGTCGCCGCCACGGAGTACGTGCTCGCGCATTCGGTCCGATCTGTGCTGGATGTCGGCGCGGGTGAGGGACGCTGGCAACCGGTACTCAGAACACTTCGTCCGTCGCTACGATATCAGGGCGTCGATCCGAGCGAATATGCAGTGCGTCGTTTTGGAAAGCGCCGCAACATAGTGCAGGGAACCGTGGATGATCTGCCACGGCTCATCCCCGATCGCAGATTCGACATGGTTGTGTGTTGCAGCGTCATCAACTATCTGCCACGTGACGTAATGATACGCGCGATTCGCAACATCGCCGACCGTACCGCGGGACTCGCATACCTGGAGATATTCGCGTCGGAGGACGAAGTCGAAGGCGACACTGAAGGCTGGCATGCCGAATCCCGCGCGTCGTATCGGCGCATCATTCGTGACGCCGGTCTCGTTCCCTGCGGACTGCATTGCTACATCCCGAGGGAGAATGTGTCGACGCTCGTGGGACTCGAACGCGCCTGATTCTCGGGATTC
The DNA here is from genome assembly GCA_027307165.1 of Gemmatimonadota bacterium. Taxonomy (GTDB): domain Bacteria; phylum Gemmatimonadota; class Gemmatimonadetes; order Gemmatimonadales; family Gemmatimonadaceae; genus Fen-1247. The sequence continues at coordinate 39,861 of DAHUXM010000004.1, forward strand.
TCAGTATCGAGTGCCGTCGCCGATGCCGTATTTCGCGCGCAGCACTGCGAAATGCTCGGCCAATCCCTCACGATACTTGTCTCCCACATTCCGGCCGTGGGAGTAGCTCGCGCGATAACGCGCAGCCAGCTCGGGGAACTCCTGCTCGATGAACGGCAGATAGCGTAGCCGCGCGCTCCGGTCGAGTCTCAGTGCGCACGCACCGATCCGGACCGCTCCGGCCTCGGCGACGCGACGCACGAGCTCGTCCAGGGCGGCCGGATCGTCAGTGATGCCGGGAAGAACCGGCATGCAGTTCACCCCCGTCTCGATCCCCGCGTCGCGCAGACGTGCAATCGCGCGCAGTCGTGAATCCGGCGTCGGCGAACGCGGCTCGATCCGACGCGCGAGCTCGCGATCGACCGTGATGAGCGAGATCTGAACGTGAATGCGTGAGTGCCGCGCAATACGCCTGAGCAGATCCACGTCGCGTGTGATCAACGGACTCTTGCTGATGATCACTATGTTGAGGCCGGGGTGGTCTGCAAGCACTTCGAGAATCCGGCGTGTCACGCGAAAGCGCCGCTCCGCCGGCTGATACGGGTCGGTCGCCGAGCCGATGAGTATCGTGTCGCCGTTGATGAGACCGAGATAGCGCTCGCCACCCGTGCGGAGCGCGCGTGCAAGAATCTCCGGCGCGTCCCGCTTGACGAAGATTCTCCGCTCGAACGCCAGCCAGGGAGCCATGCTTTCGAAATCGTCGGAGAGCCCGTCTTCCAGACGATCGTGGGCCGCCGCGCGCTCCATCACGTAACGGTGCGCGTACCGGGCGTAGCAGTAGGTGCAGCCGAACGCGCAGCCGACGTAAGGATTCACAGACCAGAAGTTCATCCCGGTCGCTTCAGGAGCGTTGAGAACGGACCGCGCCCGCGTGGCGAAATACCGTATGTCGCCCTGCTCTCCCAACGCTGGCAGTAACTCGAACGAGCGTTCGACATCCGGTGGAAACAGCGGAAGCTGCCGTCCACCACTCCTGAGCCCTGGCATGAGTGGAAGTATACCGAATGAATACCGAAAGTGAAACGACGGCGCGACGGCTGGTCGTAGATTATTCCGTATGATTCAATGGCCATCGCTTACCATCGTCTGGTCGCGCCGACGTGCTGCGATCACCCGCTCGATCGCGCTCGCGATAACGCTCTCGGCTACCGTCGCTTCGGCTGCGCAGGCTCAGTGGAACAGCCGGAATCCCGGGACCGACGCCTCGTTTCGTGGCATGAGTCTCGTCGGCAACGACGTAGTCTGGATCAGCGGAACCAGAGCGACGTTTGCGTGGAGCAACGATGCCGGGCGAAGCTGGCATCCAGGCAATGTTGCGGCGGCACGGTCGTTCGATTTTCGCGCCGTCCACGCATTCTCGCTCGATACTGCGCTGCTGATGGTGTCGGCCCAGGACACTGCGCTCATCTACCGGACCACCGATCGCGGCAGGACCTGGACGCTCCAGTACCATGACGAGAGCAAGGGTGCATTTCTCGACGGCATGGCCTTCTTCGATTCGCGCCATGGGCTGGCGGTTGGCGATCCGATGAACGGGCGCTTCGTGATTCTCGAAACGAGGGACGGCGGCCGGCACTGGTCTCGTATTCCGGACGCCGGACTTCCACCAGCGCTCCCCGGAGAAGGGGCGTTCGCGGCAAGCGGGACCTCGCTGGTCACATGCGGACCCAGGGACGCATGGCTGGGGACGGGGGGCGCGGCGGCGTCACGCGTCTTCCACACTTCGGACGGCGGCCGGAACTGGTCGGTCGTGGAAACGCCAATCAAGGCGGGTGCCGCAGCAGCCGGAATCTTCTCACTCGCATGTCGTGACACGCGTCATCTCGTTGCAGTGGGCGGTAATTACGCCAAGCCGGATGCTTCTGCCGTGACCGTCGCACGCAGCGACGACGGAGGATCGACGTGGATCGCTGCTGCTCCTCAACCGTCGACCGGCTTTCTGTCCGGAGTGGCGTACCTCGACGCACGAAAAGCCGGCAAACAGTTGATCGCAGTCGGGACCGAAGGAACATCGTTCTCGCTCGATTCCGGTGTCACCTGGTCGCGCCTCGATTCGCTATCGCTCAACGTCGTAATGTCGGGAACTGATGGTACTGCGATCGCGGCCGGCGCTCGCGGAAAAGTCGCGATTCTCAGTGGCTTGCACACAGGCGTAAAGATCGAGAAACGTTTGCCGTAGCAAATCCGGGTGTGCCTCGCAACGGCGCGCGTCTTGCTCCACCCATGGGTCAACGGACCTGTCGTATCTTGATTGCGGGCCCGGCCACAGCTACGAACGGAGATTTGTAACATGTCGTGGATTTGGTGGATCATCGTGGGGCTCATCGCCGGCTGGGCAACCGGGCGAATCATGAAGGGCTCCGGTTATGGCCCGATCATGGACATCGTTCTTGGTATCATCGGCGGTGTAATCGGCGGTTGGATAATGACGGCGCTCGGCGTTGGAATGGGCGGCGGTATCATCTGGTCGATTATCGTCGCCATAATCGGCGCGGTGATACTGGTCTGGATCGTTCGTCTGATTACAGGAAACCGCACCGCAGTCTGAACCTTGTTGTCGTCCGCGAATATAAGGACGACGATTGCATGAACAAAAAGTCCGGCGCTCGGGTAAGCGCCGGACTTTTTGTGTCTGCACTCGTTACTACACGAAGAACGACACGATCATCGCGAGAGCGGCAACTCCCATCAGTACTGCTGTTGCCCATCCCAGAACGTTGAGCAATCTGCCGTTCTTGTAACGTCCCATGATCTTCTCGTTGTTGCACACCATGAGAATGATTACGATCAACGGCGGTGCCAGCACTCCGTTCATCACCGCGGACCAGACCAGCATCTTCATCGCGTTGAATTTGGTCAATGCGAGCACGGTGCCCATTCCCATCGCAGTCGCCATCACGCCGTAGAACACACGCGCACCGTCGGGCTTCTCATCCATGCCGCCCTTGAATGCACCCGCTTCTGCGATGGCGTACGCCGCCGAACCAGCCAGGACCGGAACACCGAGCATTCCCGTTCCGACGATGCCGAGCGCGAAGACCCAGTACGCGAGTGGCCCCGCAAGAGGACGCAGCGCAATTGCCGCCTGATCCGCGCTCTGTACGTCGGTAATGCCGGCTTTGTGAAGCGTTGCACCCGCCGTCAGGATTATGAAGAACATTATGACTTGCGACACGACCATCCCCGACTCCGTATCGACAGCTGCGTCTTTCAGCTCGCGTCCCGTGCGGCGCATCTCGCCGCGCCTTCTCCGCATCGGAAATCGCGCCCGCACGTGCTCTTCCTGCTCCGCCACCTGCGAGGCCTGCCAGAAAAAGAGATACGGTGAAATCGTAGTACCGAGAATTGCCACGAAAGTCATCAGGTATTCCCTGTCCCATCTTATCGATGGCAGGAACGTTCCCTTCAACACGCCGAGTATGCTCGGATGGGCGAGCACGGCGGAGATTACGTACGCGAACAATGCGAGTGCGAACCACTTGAGCACGCGCGCCATGGCTTCGTACGACGCGAATATCAGCAGCCCGAGTATCAGCGCCGCGAACACTGGCACGAGAATCACGCGTGGAATGCCAGTGAGCAATTGCGCTGCCGCCGCCATGCCGCCCAGATCCGCGGCTATGTTCAGCGTGTTCGCCACCACGAGCAGCATGCACGCGAACCAGAGCAGGCTTCGTGAGTAGTGGTCCCGAAGCGCCGTAGCGAGCCCGGACTTGGCGACGACGCCGACCCTGGCGCACATCAGCTGCACTGCAATCATCATTGGCAGCCCGATCAGTGCGGTCCAGAGGAGGCCATATCCAAATGCTGCTCCGGCCTGCGAATACGTAGCGATGCCGGATGGATCGTCGTCCGCAGCGCCGGTAACCAGACCAGGACCCAGCTTTCTGAGGAACGCCTTCGGCCCGGTATTTCGTATCTCGATATTGGGCAGGGTCGTCACGTGGCCCGCCCTGTGCCTGTGCCTGTGTTCAGGTTGCTCTTGCGCCATGGTGTCGGGTTGGGCCGCGACTGCGGCGTTATCCTGTGGAGTTTGTTACGTTGTCCAACCTTTCCGCCTCGACTGCGTGTGCATACGATTAGCTGAATGAACGACAGCGACGCGCCATCCAACCTCTCATCCGACCCTCTGAAGTCGATCATTGCGGCCAACCAGGGGTCGGATCCGGCGCTTCGACTCCGAAAATATGCCGCGATGAGGCAGACTCCGTTCTCGTTCATGCGCGGAGCGTGCCAGTTGTTCTATGCTTCACTCCCGCAGGTCGAGACGCTCTCCGGCGCGCCCCCGGCCTGGCTGTGCGGCGATCTCCACGTCGAGAACTTCGGGACCTTCAAGGGGGACAATCGCCTCACATATTTCGACGTCACGGACTTCGACGAGAGCGCGCTCGGCCCGTTGACCCTGGATCTGGTCAGGTTCCTCGCGAGCATCCGCGTCGGATCGGACGAATGGGGGGTGTCGCCAGACGATACGGACGCGCTCGTCCAACGCTCGCTGGTCGCTTATTCGACCGAGTTATCGCTCGGCAAGCCTTCCTGGATCGAGCGGGAGAGCGCGCGAGGAACGGTCAAGCGTCTGTTCGCGCAGGTCGCGGGCAGGTCCCGCACCGAGCTGCTCGGCCGCTACACCACACGCAAGGGCAAGCGCCGTCGACTGCTGATCGATGGACAGCACACGCTTGCCGTGACCGCCGAGGAGCGCGCTGGCATCGAGCACATGATGGACAGCATCGCGGACGCCGCGCGCGACCGCGAATACTTCAGGGTCGTCGACGTGGCGCACCGTATCGCCGGAATCGGGAGTATCGCCTTTCCACGCTACATCGTGCTCGTCGAAGGGCGCGGCTCCCCCGATCGCAACGTGCTGCTCGATGTGAAGCGCGCCCACGCTTCGGCGATCGCAACGCTTCGTGCCCACGGTCAACCCACGTGGAGCGATGAGGCGGATCGGGTCGTCTCGGTTCAACGTCACTCGTCCGTCGTTGCCCCGGCATTTCTCTTTTCTGCAGAGTGGAATGGCAGCAGCTACTGCAGCCGCGAGATGCAGCCACAGGAAGATCGTGTTCGCCTGCACGAGTGGGCCAGACAGCCCAAGAAGATCGGCGAGGCCATCGTACTGATGGCGTCAGTAGCCGCGTGGCTGCACCTGAGAGGAGGCGGTTGGCGCGGATCCGCACCAATCGAACAACTGTCAGCGTTCGGGCGCGAAACATCCTGGCGCGACGCCCTCGTGCAACTGGCGCGTGATGCCGCCGAGCGGACTGAGCGTCAGTACGCCGAATTCTGCAAGGCGTACGATGATGGGTACTTCAGCGAGCAGACGGCCACCGGGTAACGGCGTCGCCGCGGACGTTGCCTACGCAGCCAGCTCGCTCTCCGAATACGCCGAGATCAATTCTTCGACACGAGCAGCATCGCCCGAGATGGCACCCTGCTCCCACCATGCTGCGACCTCTCGCGGGATCACACCAGACAGTGAATGCTCCGCGCGTTCCGCAATGAACAGCACTTCGCTCATCCGATTTGCCTCGGTGGGAACCGGATTGCGATGATGCGTCGATATCGCTGCTGCGACGGAATCACCGAGTCCCCAGTGCAACACGGCTATTCCGCCCAACGGCTCGTGCAACTCCTTGAGCACGCGCGATACCACGCTCTTCTGCACGTTGACGTCCCGCCGCGTCTCATGTCTCAGCGCACCGATCACGTCGAATACGATCAGCTTGCCGGCGTCATGCAGCAGCGCGAGCGAGAAGCACTCGTCCGGAATCAGTCCGAACCCACGTCCGATTGCCCGCGCAATGGGCGCGGTGCGAACGAGATGGTCGCGCACCTGAATCACCATCTTCTGATATTCGCCGCCGGGCCTGCACAGCATTCCTTCCAGCATCACGCCCAGCACGACGTTGTGCACGCCGGATGCGCCAACCCGCTGCGCCGCATGACGCAGCGATACGACCGTGCTGCCGGTCGAGTAGTAGGCCGAGTTCGCGTAACGCAGAAGTGCCTGCCCAAGCGTCGGATCCTCCTCGACGACTCGAACGAGCTCGGCCATGCCGATATCCGGATTGCGTGTCTTGGCCAGGGCGCGCTGCGCGGCTTGCGGAGCCTGCTTGATGCTGGCAGCCGGCGACGCCTTCATGTCGCGCAGAAAGCGCACAGTGTCATCCGTGCGTTCCTGGGAGGTCAGGGACGCGGAAATCGCGTCGATCCGCGACGCGACCTCTGCGGTGAGCTGGTCAATCATGGAATCGGTACGCAAAGTCACGAATAAAGGACACCCATTTGAGTATCGGCGCCTCCCAGCGCAAGCTGTAGAACCGCCTCGGCGCCATGGGACGGCTCTCCGGCCCGCAAGAGAGACGACCGCCGCACCGTAAACGTCAAGTTTCGTCCACCCAGGCCGACCATTGAGGGGGTGAGGAGAGCCACTGCTACCGGCCCCCTCGATCCTCGTTTGGAGACGCGGTACTTGGACGATCTGCTCAAAGACTTTCTTGCCGAAAGTACGGAGAACCTCGCTCAGCTCGATCAGGACGTCGTCGAGCTCGAACGCGATCCGTCCAACGCGTCGCTCCTGAACTCGATCTTCCGCGCGATCCACACGATCAAGGGAACCTGTGGATTTCTCGGGCTTCCACGCCTCGAGACGGTGTCGCACACCGCCGAATCAGTGCTGGACAGGCTCCGCACCGGGGATCTGAAGGCTGAGCCAGACGTCATCTCCGACATTCTCAGAGCGGTCGACGTAATCAAGACGATTCTGGCCGAGCTCGCGGCGAATCAAACCGAGCCCGCCGGAGACGACTCCCTGCTGATCACGTTGCTGGAGCAATGGCTTGGCTCCGACGCTCCCCGTCACGCAATCGCGATAGGTCCCGAGGCAATCGCGAGCGCCACGCTCGAATTGGCAATGTCGCCCGACGCATTCTCGGCGATGCGGGGCACATCGGCCGACCAGCCCACAGCCGCACCGTCGTCGATCCGGGTGAGTGTCAAGCTGCTGGACGCGCTGATGAATCTCGCGGGAGAACTCGTGCTCAGCCGCAATCAGCTCCTCGAGATGTCGTCCAGGGACGAAGACTCGCCGTTCGGAGCGCCGGTTCAGCAGTTGAGCAGGATCACCGCCGAACTGCAGGGCGCAGTGATGAAGACGCGCATGCAGCCCGTGGGTTCAGCGTGGAGCAAGCTGCCGCGCATAGTGCGCGACATCGCACGCGAAACGGGGAAGAGGATCGAGCTCGACATGAAGGGCGCCGCGACCGAGCTGGATCGTCAGCTGGTGCAGGCTCTGCAGGATCCGCTCACGCACATGGTGCGCAACTCTGCAGATCACGGAATCGAATCGCCGGACGTCCGGCGCGCGTCAGGAAAGCCTGCCACAGGCAAGATCGTACTCAATGCGTATCACGAAGCCGGCCACGTGATCGTCGAGGTCACCGACGACGGAAAGGGAATCAACGCGGACCGGGTGCGGCGTATTGCAATCGAGCGCGGTCTGGTGTCGAAGGAAGAGGCACACGCGATGACTGACTGCCAGGTATTGCGATTCATCTTCGAGCCCGGTTTCTCGACCGCCACTGAAGTGACGCACATCAGCGGGCGTGGCGTGGGCATGGACGTAGTTCGCAGCAACATCGAGCGAGTCGGCGGCGCGGTGGATCTGCAATCGGTAGGCGGACAGGGTTGCACCATTCGTGTTCGTCTCCCGCTCACGCTCGCGATCGTATCCTCGCTCATCGTGAGCGCGCGAGGCGAGACGTTCGCGTTTCCACAGGCCAGCGTTCTCGAGTTGATCCGGTTGTCCGAGGATCAGCTTGCGCGCTTCGACGTCCTGCAAAACGTTCGGCTGTTTCGGCTGCGGGATGATCTCGTTCCAGTTGTTACGCTGGGTGACGCGCTTGGTCTTCCCGCCGACGAACGCGGCGGTGTCACCACCCTTGTCATCTGTCAGGCTGGCACCGCGCGCTTCGGAATAATCGTCGATGATGTCGTGGACACGCAGGAAATTGTGGTGAAACCGGTCGGCCGCCTCATTCGCGCGGTCGGCTGCTACGCCGGCTGCACGATCCTTGGTGATGGCAGGGTAGTGATGATCGTTGATCCAGCCGCGCTTGCAGGGCGCGCCGGAGCACGTACGAACGCCGCAGCAGAGGCGGTGGAGACGGTACAGGAGCCTGCGAAGAGCCCAGCCGACAGTCTGCTGGTCTTTGGCGTCGGCGATGATGCCGTTCAGGCAGTACCGCTGTCGAGCGTCTCACGCCTGGAAGAAATCTCGTCGGACAGCATCGAGTACGCCGGCGGACGGGCGATGGTTCAGTATCGCGGATTCCTGCTGCCTCTCGTGCCCGCCAGTCCGGCGGTGACGTTCACGTCGGGACGCAGCAATTCAGTCATCGTATTCAACGAGGGAAGCGCCTCGTTCGGAATCGCCGTGAGCGAGATACGCGACATCGTCGATGAGATAGTGAACCTCGAGCTCGCCTCGACGCGTCCCGGGGTGCTTGGGACGGCAGTGATCGCCGGAGCCGCTACCGAAGTCCTCGACGTCTCATACTACATGGAGCGAGCACGCCGGGGGTCAGTCTCTTGACCGCGACACTCGCCCCTGCCAGCGAAGTGGTGACGTTTCGCGTCGGCGACCAGTGGTTTGGCGTCGACGTCATGGACGTTCAGGAAGTGATCGGTCACCTGCGGATCGCGCGCGTTCCGCTGGCCGGCCCCGGAATCGCTGGTTTTCTCAACCTTCGCGGCCAGATTGTGACCGCGATCGACGTGCACCAGCGGCTGGAGATTTCGCGACATGCGTCCGACTCTTCAATGAATGTGGTGGTCCGCGACGGCGACGAGCTGTTCGCGCTCGTTGTCGACGAAGTCGGCGACGTCTTCGCTGTTTCGCCAGGGACGCTCGATCCAGCTCCGGCCAGTCTTGGCGGTGCCTGGGCCCGGGCGTGTACCGGCGTTGTACGGATGGACCAGGGGTTGCTCGCAGTTGTCGATGTGACACGCCTGCTGAACGAACCAAATACACGCCCATAAACCGAGATACGCTGTATGACGACCCGCATCAACCTCGACGACATCACGGATCCAGTTCCGGTCGCACCGCCAACCAGGAACGGAAGCGGCGACAACCCGGCGAAGTCCGAGCGTCGCAAGACCGAGCGGCGCGCTGGCGCACTGCGAGAGCGGCAGGTCGTGGATGAGCTCGAGACGCGAGTGCTCGAAGCGCAGACCCATGCGCGCGTCATCATGCACGTCGCTGGCGCCACCGCGCGGGCCGGAAGCGCGGCTGAGGCTGCACGCGGCGCGCTCGAAGCAATTCGCGCCGGCTTCGGCTGGCCATACGGGTCGTACTGGAACGCCGACAATCAGAAGGAGCATCTTCGCTTCGCGCTGGAATCGGGCGCAGTGAACAACGAGTTTCACAGAGTCACGGTCAGCGCGGCGTATGCAGAAGCAGACGGTCTGGTCGGAAAGGCGTGGCGTTATCGCGACGTCTTCATCGTTGACGATCTGCAGTATCTGCAGGACCGCCGCGGCGAAGTCGCTCAGGCAGCGGGATGCACTGCTGCAATCGCGCTTCCGTTATCGGTAGGTGGCGAGGTCGTCGGAGCTCTCGACTTCTTCGTCATGGAGCCGCTGGCACTTTCCGATGAGCGCATAGACGTGCTTCGCCGCGTCGCCGAGCTGGTGTCGTCGGCGCTCGAACGCATGCGCGAGCGCGCGACTCGCCTCGAAGCGGAAGAGGACATGGAAGTGCTCGTCACCGTTCTGCGTGCCAATGCGGGACGCAACTCAGTCGACGACATCGCAAAGGTTGCGCTCGAGCTCGTCCGGAGCTCATTCAAGTGGGCCTACGGCACGTACTGGGTGATCGACAGCTCCGCAAACAGGCTGCGTTATTGCGTCGAATCCGGTTCGGTCGACGAGGATTTCCGGCGTGCCACTCGTGACTGCACATTCGAGCAGGGCGAGGGGTTGGCCGGTCGCGCATGGGCAAGCCATGACCTCGTGTTCGTTCCTGATCTGGCGGATCAGGGCGATGCAATTCGCTCGCCGATGGCGCGACGCGCGAACGTGCGCAGTGGAGTTGCCTTTCCTGTCATCGTCAAGGGTCGCGTGATCGGCATCATGGAATTCATCTCGGCGGACGAATTGCGCCCATCCGAGCGTCGCCTCACGATGTTGCGCGACGTGTCGCGCATGGTGAGCGGTGCCGCCGAGCAGGTGGCGCTCGCGAATGAATTCGAGCGCGACGTCAAGAGCGTAGTTCAGATGGTCACGGTCTCGGCCGCGGACGTGGAAGCCAGTGCCCAGGGAATGGCTGCTTCGGCGGAAGAGACTGCATGTCAGGCCCAGGCCGTCGCGGCATCCTCCGAACAGGCAACGCGGAACGTGCAGACGGTTGCAAGCTCGGCAGAGCAACTCTCCGCGAGCGTTCGCGAGATCGCCGGACTGGTGCAGGAAGCGTCCACCGTCGCACAGCACGCCGTACGCCAGGCGTCCAGCGCGAGCAGCACGATGGTGCAGTTGGGCCAGAGCAGCAAGGAGATCGGTCAGGTCATCAAGGTCATCACGTCCATCGCGCAGCAGACCAATCTGCTTGCGTTGAACGCCACGATCGAGGCTGCCCGCGCTGGTGAGGCAGGCAAGGGATTCGCCGTCGTCGCCAACGAGGTGAAGGAGCTTGCGCGCCAGACGGCGCGCGCGACCGAGGAGATAGAGCGCAAGATCGCGAGCGTTCAGGATGACGCTACGCGCGCCGTTCGCGACATCGGCGACATCTCCGGCGTCATCGGAACAATCAACCAGATCTCGGGGACGATCGCGGCTGCAGTGGAAGAGCAGAACGCGGCCACCGGCGAGATTTCCCGGAACGTGACGGAAGCTGCGCGCGGAACTGCGGACGTGACGCTCAACATCGCCGGTGTCACCGTCGCTGCCGGTGAATCCGGACAGACCGCCGAGGGACTCAACGGTTCTGCCGCGGCGCTGAACGCCGAGGCCGTTCGCCTCTGCGGCGCCGTGGAGAGCTTCCTCGGCAAGCTGCGCGCTGGCATCTAGACGAGAAACAAGATCCCAAATTCCGGCGTCGCCGTGACGAGTTCCGGCATCCAGCCAATTCGCGTGCTGATCGTGGATGACTCAGCCGTCGTGCGCGGTGTGCTTGGCCGGATTGTCGATGAGCAGGACGACATGCGAGTGGCGACTACCGCGATGAACGGGAGGGACGCGCTCGACGCCTTGCGCCTGCAGGAGATAGACGTCGTCCTGCTGGACATCGAGATGCCGGTAATGGACGGCCTTACCGCGCTTCCGCTGATCGTGCAGCGATATCCACGCGTTCGTGTACTCGTAACCAGCTCGCTGACACAAGAGAGCGCAAAGGTCACCATGCGCGCGCTTGCCCTTGGCGCGGTGGACTATGTGTACAAACCCTCGACACGCGGCGGCGGCACTTTTGGCGTCGAGGCAGCGGCGACGCAGGTGATTGCGAAGATTCGCGCAGTTGCAGGATCTGGAACGGCTGGTGCCGCGACACCGATAAACGGAACGCGCCACGTTCAGCCTCCCAGTGGTGACTTCGAGCCGCAGGTGCTCGCGCTCGCGGCAAGCACGGGCGGTCCCAACGCGCTCGCGATAGTGGTGTCCGGTCTTCCGCGTGACTTCCCGTTGCCCGTGCTCGTCACGCAACACATGCCCCCGATCTTCACCACCATGTTCGCCCAACGTCTCGCGCGAGAGAGCAGTCTCCCGTGCGATGAGGCGCACGACGGTGAAGCACTCCAGCCCGGACGCATCTACGTCGCTCCCGGGGATCATCACCTGACGGTGATTGGTGGAGGCCTCATGCGCAGTCCGGTGCTGCACATCACCAGCGACCCGCCGGAACACCACTGCCGCCCCGCAGCCGATCCAATGTTCCGAACAGCCGCTCAGGCGTTTCCGAACGGAGTGCTGGCGGTGGTACTCACCGGCATGGGCGATGATGGTCGTCGGGGTTGTCAGGCGGTTGCCGCGTCCGGTGGTCGGGTAATCGTGCAGGACGAGACGACGAGTGTGGTGTGGGGGATGCCCGGGAGTGTTGTCGCGTCCGGAATTCCCTGTTCGATTCTCCCGCTGAGGTCCATCTCAACGCACGTTGCTTCTCTCTGTCCCGTCCGGTCGTGATCAATCCCGAAGATTATTCGTACATCAGCACCCTGTTGCGCACCAAGAGCGGGTTGGCTCTTGGGGCCGGTAAGGAATATCTGCTGGAGAGCCGGCTCCCGGCCGTAGCGAAAGCGTACGGCTTCGGGTCGGTAAACGAGCTGATCGTGATCCTGCGCGCGGGTCCGCATCAGGAGCTGATCAAGGCCGTCTGCGATGCGATGGCGACCGGCGAAACGTTCTTTTTCAGAGACACGGTTCCGTTCGAGATAATGCGCACGACCATTCTGCCGGAAGTGGCCGAGCGTTGCCGGCGCGGTGGCCGCGCATTGCGCATCTGGAGCTCGGCTGCGTCCACCGGCCAGGAAGCTTATTCGATAGCGATGCTGATCGCGGAAATGGGCGTGCAGCTGGCTGGGGTGCGGATAGACCTGATCGCGACCGATTTCTCGTCGCAGGCCCTGAACCGCGCGCGCCGCGGTCTGTTCACCCAGATCGAAGTGCAGCGCGGCCTTCCCGATCGCTATCTCCGGCAGTTCTTCACGAGCACTGCAGATGGGTTCCGTCTCTCCGACGACATTCGCAAGCGGGTCTCGTTCAAGGAGTTGAATCTGCTCGAATCGTTCAGATCACTCGGGCAATTCGACATCGTGCTGTGCAGGAACGTGCTGATCTACTTCGACACGATGACGAAGAAAGATGTGCTGGATCGCCTTTCATCGGCGCTGACTCCGGGCGGCTATCTGTTTCTCGGTGCCACGGAAACGGCATTCGGGCTTACGGAGAGACTCGTGCGTATTCCCGACATCCCGACGTCGCTGCACGTACGGCGCGACGACGCTGAAATCGCGGAACAAAGGCTGCGCGCGAATGCGCAGGCCGCATTCGTGGCCTGAGGGCGCGTCACAAGTCCGTCTCTTGCGGCGAGGCATGCGCCGTGCGTTGATTTCCGCAATGATGCCTGACTCCGTGCATGCGTTCGCCGAGAGTACGTCCTGACCGTTACTGATCTCGTTCGCACATACGGCGAAGCGGCCGTTGTGGGCTTCATCACTCTCGAAGGGATGGGATTCCCACTCCCCGGTGAGATCGTGCTCCTCACCGCGGCGGCGCTGGCTGCTGAAGGCGATCTGAGCATCGTGACGGTGGTGCTCGCAGCATGGATCGGGACCATTGCTGGCGGGACCGGCGGCTACTGGATCGGTCGTATAGGTGGCATGGCATTGCTCCACCGGCATGGTCGCTGGGTCGGGATGACCACCGAACGCCTGGCGACGGCGCACGGATTCTTCGAGCGAAATGGTGTCAGGACTGTCATCATCGCACGGTTCGTGGCGATCCTCCGGATGATCGTAGGCATCGTTGCCGGAGCGGCCGGAATGTCATTCGGCGTATTCGAGATATGCAACGCGGTCGGAGGATTGCTGTGGGCGACGACCTTCGCGGCGCTTGGCTATTCGTTCGGGCACGAGTTGCCGCGGCTCGAGCGCTACCTCCGTGGCGGTGCTTTCGCGTTGCTGTGCGCACTCGTGCTGGTGGCAGTGTCCTTCTGGCTGTACCGACGCAGACAGGGGAGGACCGCCAGGCCTTGACGCTTCACGCGCATCCCGTCATTACCTCTTGCGCTGGAATGACGGACCCGCTCTAGTCCGCGGCGAGTATGTCGAGCACCTTGAGCGGCGCGTCGATCCTCGGGTCGGCTCGCCCAGACTCCGCGGCGCGTGGCAGAAGGCTGGCGTCTGGATTTCCGACAATTTGCTGCGCTTCCGCCGCCAGGTCTTCATCGTGAACGAGACGCGAGATGAAGTGCAGTGCTTCCCCGAATCGATCTGGCTCCATCGAATCCATCGAGCGGATCTCGAAGTAGCCGCGCGGACGTATCTCGGGGAATAGTGTGGTGAGATGCGCGGCGTCGTCGTCCAGAATCCGGCCTGCATGTTCCGCGAAGCGAGTGTATGCCGCTATCGGATCTTCTGCGTCGAATGGCAAGCCCGTGCGCGTGTTGTCGAGCGTCTGCCACAATCGCGCGCGGTAGCTCGCGTAGCCTGTGGGACTTCCTTCGTAATCTGGCGAGTTGGCGTACGCGGCAATCAGATAGGGAGCGAGCGAGTTTAGGAGTTTCCATCTCTCGAGCGGATGCGCACCGAGCTCGACGCTGACCTGAAGCGAGGCTGTCTGTCGCATCATGCGTGCACCGGACGCGCCGACCGAGTCGAAGTAGCGCGTCATCGCTTCGTAACGTGGTGCATGCAGCTGCAGCGGGACGGTTCCGAGCGAATTGTACGGATCGACGCCGCAGCTGAGGAATACCACGTCCGCGGCGCGCGCCGACTCGCGGATCGCGTGTACGGTTTCAGTCAGAAACCTGGCCAGCGCCGTGGCTGACGGAAATACGGGTGAGCTGATCTCGATCTGGCCACCAGGCTCGTAGAAAACGTGGCCGCCATCAGGCGTCGCCCAGCTTGGAGCACCGTAGCTGTCGGTTTCCTCTTTCCAGCCGCGTGTGCTTCCGGCGTCGCGAATGATGTCCGCGCTGCCGGGACCGTTGTCGCTTGCGTCTATCAATACTCTCTGGTGCGAGTGGTCACGAAACGGAATCAGCTCCAGCTCGGCGCCCATGGAGCCGTCCGGATTATGCGGATGCGACGGTTGAAAGAGAGACTCGACCAGCGCGCGCATCTGTGGTGAGTTGCGTGGCATCGGTCAGCGGCTTGCGAGTGCGAGCGCGAATGATTCTGCATCATCGGTGAACCATTCTCTCAACTGTAATCCACTCGCGGAGAGGAGATCAATCACGATGGCGCGATCGTACTTGTAGCTCAGCTCGGTGAGAATCGCATCGCCGGGTGCGAAGACGATATCGCCCACTTCCCGGATCGATACGGTCTGTTGAATGCGGGATATGAGGCGCATCTCGATGCGGTGCTTCTCCGTATCATACACGGCGTTGTGGTCGAACATGGACGTGTCGAAGTTGGCGCCGAGGGTGTCGTTGATGACGTTCAGGATATTCCTGTTGAACTGGGCCGTGACACCGCGGCTGTCATTGTACGCGCGCTCGATCTGAATCGGGTCCTTGCGCAGGTCGATTCCGAGGAGGAAGAAGTCGCCGATCGCCATTCGTTTGCGCACGCTCGTTACCAACTCCACAGCTGCCGCCGGAGTGAAGTTGCCGATGGTGCTTCCAAGGAACGCGTGCAGAGCCGGCAACGGATGCGTGGGAAGCGCGAACTGCGCGGAGAAGTCAGCCACCACGGGGCTTGTCGTCAGCGACGGATATTCGTCGCGCAGCTGCGCCACGGATGCCGTGAGGAAGTCCGCGCTCACGTCCACCGGGATGTAGGTAACCTCGGCCGGCCTGGATTTCAGTATCTGGTCCAGCAGCAGTCGCGTCTTGTCCGAGCTGCCGGCACCGAGCTCGATGAGTGTCGCCGGGTGCGTGATCGATACTATCGTTGCAGCACGATCCTGCAGGAGCGCACGCTCGGCCCTGGTCGGATAGTACTCCGGCAGCCGCGTTATCTCGTCGAATAACTGCGATCCGCGCTCGTCGTAGAAGTACTTGGACGGAAGATGACGCGCCTGTGCGGTGAGGCCCTCGCGCACATCGCTCAACATCAAAGCGCGATCAAACGTCACGCGCGCAACGAAAGCCACTGAAAATCTGGCGGCGAATGGGATAATCCCAGTTGCGAAATGTGTTGCGTATGGCACCCGGGCGCGTTGCCCATGAGCCTCCGCGCAGCACCTTGTATTCCGCACCGAAGAACGTCTCGGAGTATTCCGGATATGGATACGCGACGAAACCCGGGTAGCCGGAAAAATCGCTCGACGTCCACTCCCATACGTCTCCGATCATTCCGTAGCATCCGAGCGGAGATACGTTACGCTCGAACGCGCCGACCGGTGTGGTTCCGAAGAAGAGCTGATCGACGTTTGCGTGCAGCGCTGTCGGGCCTGCGTCGCCCCAGGGGAATCGCTGACTGCTCGCGGTCGTCGGATCCCACGATGCGGCGATTTCCCATTCCTGTTCGGTGGGGAGCCGCTTGCCTGCCCAGCGTGCGTACGCATCCGCTTCGTGGTAGCACACGTGGCAAACGGGATGACCCGGTTCGATGGGCGCGACCACGTCCATCGTTCGTGTCAGCCAGCCATCGGGCGACGCGGTCCAGTATTTCGGTGCGAGCGCACCGGAATCGGCCAACCACGCGCGACCATCGTCAGACCAGAGCTCGGGTTGCAGATATCCACCGTCCGCAATGAACTGCTCGTACGCGGCGTTGGTTACCGGCGCAGCATCGATGTCGAACGCGTTGACGTTGACCGGGTGTCGCGACCGCTCGTTGTCGTACGCGGCAGTGCGGTCGTCGGTGCCGATCGGATACGTGCCGGCGTCGACGCGCACCATCCTGTCGAAGGCATCGCTCCCGGCCGGCGGTGCGGCGACCGCGCGCGGTGCGCGATAGGGTTCGCCGGTCTTGAGCTGCAGCGTCTGCAGAATTGTCTCGTTGTGCTGGTACTCGTGCTGCAGCACCATGTTGTACACGAACCCGCCGGCCAACAGCGGATGGTCCGAGTGCAGGTCGGCGGATTCGAGCGCCGCCAGCGTGTCGGTGCGAATCTCCGCCGCTGTATGCATCAATGCACGCAGCGATGGCAGCGGAAGTGCGGCGCGGGTCGCGCGCGGATGCTCGAATGGATTGTACATCCCCGGCATCTCGGAAAACTCTATCTTCCCCGACAGATTGCGCGTCAGCCACAGCTCCTCGAAATGAGCAATGTGGCCGAGGTCCCAGAGGATGGGACTCATCAACGGGTCGTGCTGGACGCGGAGGTCCTCATCCGTGAGAGATGCGACCAGAAGCAGCGTACGCTCGCGGGCATCCGTCAGCTTTGCGCAGATCGAGTTCCGAAGGCCCGATTGTGTAGAATCCGCCCTTTTCAGCATGATTCCGCCTGGAACGAGGGCCGGCACTGCACTTTGCCGGGAGCTTGAGGGCGGTCCCGGTCAGTGTGGTGGAGCATCTACGTATGATAACCGCGGCGTAAAGGGCGCCGCCCGCAGTTGCACACCGGGAACATAGAGGCCAGCTTTCCATCCTCCGTGTATCCGCACCCCGAATGAGTCAATCGAGCGGCCAGGCCCGCGTAATTCGGTTCTTCGAGCAAGTTCCTCTCGCGGCGGCCGTTCTCGTCACACTTTTGGCGATCGGCACCCTGATCGAGTGGTATGTTGGGATGGATCCGGTGACCGGGCTCTATCCCGGCGGAGTCGTGATGCTGCCATTGAGCTGTGTCGCCTTTGCCTGTGCCGCCATCGCGCTGGCGCTCGCCGCAACAAAGGAACGACCGTTCGCACTGCGCGTCGCGTCCATCGTTCTCGCATGCATAGTGATGCTGATCGCGGCCATCCAGTTCGCGTCATGGCTCGCTGGCCGCGATCTGGGCCTGGATCTGCTGATGGCGCGCGACCAGCTGGTCCGCGCGCCGTGGAGTCCACCCGGTCGGATGGCACTCAATACGCTGGTCGGAATATTTCTCATCGCCGCCGGCATCATATCGCTCCATATCGATGACCGCACCGGGCGCGCCTCCTCGCACTGGGTAGGCCTGATCGGTGGTACGCTCGGTTTCCTCGGACTCGTCGGTTACGCATTCGGCGTGAGTGGCCTGTACTCCGTGGGGCCGTATTCCGGGATGGCAGTATCCAGCGCTGCCTCTCTGTTCGTGCTTGGAATCGGGATCGTATTCGCTCGGCGCTCCAGCGGTATTCCCAAGCTGCTGGTAGATCCTGGCGCAGCGGGAACGGTCGCCCGCCGTCTCGTTCCGGCGGCCGTGTCCGTCCCATTTCTGCTCGGCTGGCTGCGCCTCGTAGGCGAGAAGAGCGGCTGGTACGATACACCGTTCGGTGTTTCGATATATGTAGTCGCGACGGTCGCGATCTTCCTGTGGCTCGTCAACTGGTCGGCGCACATGGCGTACGAAAGTGACCGCGTGCGAGAGGAGCTGCTCTCGGGCGAACAGCGCGCACGCGAGGCCGCCGAGGGTGCCAACACGGCGAAAAGCAACTTTCTCGCAGTGATGTCGCACGAGCTCCGCACACCGCTTTCGGCGATCATAGGATACGAGGAGCTCCTCGCTGACGGTATCACCGGACCCGTCAACGACGCCCAGAAGCACCAGCTCGGAAGGATGAAGGCGAGTGCTCAGCATCTGCTGCATCTCATCGACCAGATCCTCTCGTATTCTCGTGTGGATGCCGGAAGGGAAATCGTTCAAGCCGAGGATATCGACGCCAACGAAGTCGCACACGATGCGGCGACACTGGTCGAGCCGCTGGCGAGGGAGAAGGGACTGCCCCTGGAAGTCGTCCCGATCGGATATCCGCTCGCGATGTGCACCGACAGCGGGAAGGTCCGGCAGATTCTCGTGAACCTGCTCTCCAACGCGGTGAAGTTTACGCCGGCCGGCCGCGTAACACTGGTCGTTCAGCACGAGGGACCGATCGTTCGCTACGTCGTCCGCGATACCGGGATTGGAATCGCGGAGGAGCACCGCGATCAGATATTCGATGCGTTCTGGCAGGTGGAGCAGCCGAGCACTCGTCGCGTGGGCGGCACCGGCCTGGGCCTGAGCGTGACCCGCCGGCTCGCCCGGCTCCTTGGCGGGGACGTGATAGTGACGAGCGCGGTGGGCCAGGGCAGTGCGTTCGTCGTTTCGCTGCCGCTCGAGCTTCCTCCCCGGGCCGGGAACGGTGAGCCTCCTGGCGTCATCGCCTGACCCAGTTCATGGATGGGGGAGCTTTCCGGAGACGATCCTCCAGTTCCGCTCGACGCCGGCCCTAACCATCGATCTGCGGACACCAGTCGGCCCCAGCGTACGAACGGCCCTTCTTGAAATCGGTTTCGAACAG
Organism: Gemmatimonadota bacterium; assembly: GCA_027307165.1. GTDB lineage: Bacteria > Gemmatimonadota > Gemmatimonadetes > Gemmatimonadales > Gemmatimonadaceae > Fen-1247. The sequence continues at coordinate 58,966 of DAHUXM010000004.1, forward strand.
TCGTTCGGAATCATCACAGCCCAGGATCCGATGGGTATGCAGCAATTGCCGGCCGTGAACGATGCGCGCGCGGCTAGCTTACTCAAGGAGGCCGCGGGGCTGAGCGTTACGCAGGTTTGCGTGGATGCGTGCAGTCCCGACGAATCGCACTGTGAGCGGAGTATCGCGATCGCACTTGACCAGCGATCGGCCATCGAAATCGCGCGCAGGTATGAGCAGCTGGCAATATTCTGGTTTGATGGCGATGCATTCTGGATAGTTCCGGTGTGCTCTCGCAATGAGAGGCTGCGGCTTCCCGTAATCACGTAGTCGGCATCGACGTGTTGCGTGAATGCTCGATCCGCTCAACGACCAGTCGAATCCCATCGTATTGAACTCAATGACTGCACCAACGATTGCGGCGCGCGGGCCGGTAATTCCGGATGAACGCGCCGAGCTGCTTGAGGTCGCCGCGCGTCTGCGCGCTGAAGTTGCCGGACGAATCGTCGGTCAGGAAAAAGTGCTGGACGAGATTCTCATGGCGTTGCTCGCTGGCGGCCATGCTCTGCTGGTGGGGGTGCCCGGCCTCGCGAAGACGCTGATGATCAGGTCGGTATCAGAGGCGATGCGACTGGGATTTCGCCGCATTCAGTTCACGCCAGACCTCGTGCCATCGGACATCACCGGGACCGAGGTGATGGAGGAGGATGCAACATCGCATTCGCGCCTCTTCCGTTTCGTGCAGGGACCGATCTTCGCGAACATCGTGCTCGCGGACGAGATCAATCGCGCGCCACCGCGCACGCAGGCTGCGCTGCTGGAAGCGATGCAGGAGCACAGCGTCACGGTCGCGGGTGAGACGATGCCGCTGCCGGCTCCCTTCTTCGTGCTTGCCACACAGAATCCGATCGAGCAGGAAGGGACTTACCCGCTCCCCGAAGCGCAGCTGGATCGTTTTCTGTTCGACATCCGCGTATCGTATCCTGACGAGGACGCCGAGGTCGCGATTCTGCGCAATACCACCGGCCGCGAATACGCGCCGCTCGACGCGGTGATCGATGCGGCTCAGACGATTGCGCTGCAGCGCATGGTGCGCGACGTGCCGGTTGCAGACGTGGTTCTGCAGTACGCTGCGCGGCTCGTCCGTGCGACCAGGCCGGATGAGAGCAACGCGATCCCCACAGTCAGGCAGTTCGTGCGCTGGGGCGCCGGTCCGCGCGCGGGGCAGGCACTTGTACTCGGCGCAAAGGCGCATGCACTGCTCGCCGGCCGTAATGCCGTCATGCCGTCGGACATAAAGCGCGTGGCGCATCCCGTGCTTCGTCATCGCGTTCTGCTCAACTTCGCCGCCGAGGCAGAAGGACTTTCGGCAGAGCGGATAGTGGATGATCTGCTCGAGCATGTGCCGATGCCGAAGAGCGATATCAGAGTGTGATGATGCGGCGCGCGCCGCACGATGAGGACCGGGACAGGTTGATGTACGGTGCGCTTCTCGACGCGGTACGCGGATTGAGATGGCGTGCGCGCCGCGTGTCCCGCATAGCGGTGCCTGGTATTCATCCGTCGCGCGTGCGTGGAACGTCCGCCGAATTCACGGAATACCGCGCATACCGGCAGGGCGACGATCTCAGACGCATCGACTGGAAGTTGTTCGCGCGGAGCGATCGTGCGCACGTACGGATCTCGGAGGAGCGGGCCGTGACGCCGACCTGTCTCGTGCTGGATGCGAGCGCGTCCATGGCGTTTCCGGATGGCCCTGGCTCCAAGTGGTCTCTCGCGCAGCAGCTTGCCGTCGCGCTCGCTTCCGTCGCGCACTCGGGTGGCGATCCGGTCGGGCTCATGATTGCGGGCAATCCGCACGCGACGATTCCACCGCGAACGCGGCGCGGAATCGTTGCTGAAGTGATTCAGAAGGTGGCAGACACGTCGGCCGCTGGAAGCAGTCCGCTGGCTGGTGCCCTCACAGCAGCCGCTCGTTCTGCGTCGAGAATAGCGATCGTGAGTGATTTCCTGGGTGATCTCGATGACGTGTCGAAAATTGCGTGCGAGCTGATCGCTGCCGGACGCGACGTGCATGCGGTGCACGTCATCGCCGCTGAAGAGCTCGATCCGCCTCGGGCCGTGTCGCTGGTTACCGATCCCGAGAGCAGCGACGTGCGTCGCTACATGGCGGACTCGGTGCGTGACGAATACCTGCGCTCGTACGCGGAGTGGAGAGAGGCGACGGGAGCGCGCTGGCTCGCGAGCGGAGCGGCCTATCGCACCATCGTTGTCGGGAAGGAGCCTGTGAGCCATTCCGTGCGGCGCGTGGTGCGCGACGAGCCGGCCGCGTCGCGGGCTGGATAACGAATTGGCGAGAGCACAGTGAGCTTTCTGGCTCCGGGCTTTCTGATCGCAGCCGCAGGCGCTGCGTTGGGTGTAGTCGCGCTGCATTTCATCGTCACGCGACGGCCGCGCGCGGTTTCGTTTCCGACTGCGCGTTTCGTCCCGGACGTTCCCGTCGCAGCGCGTGCGAGATCGGTGCATCTCTCGGACCTGCTGCTGCTTGCGGTACGCGTCCTCATCATACTTCTCGCCGGAGCCGCGCTGGCTCGACCGATCTTCCCGCCGCAGCGCGAGCGCGTGGTACGCGTCATTGCTGCGGATGTATCGGGCTCCGTGCAGAACGTGGCCGAGACTCGCGACAGTGTGCGCGCGCTATTCAGGCCGGGCGATGCGGTCGTGCTGTTCGATACGGCAACGTGGCTGGTTGAAACACCGGATTCGGTCCGCGCACGTGCAGGCGTCGCGAGCAACGGATCGTTGTCGGCCGGACTCATCGGGGCGTTACGTGCCGGATCTCGCGTACGTGAAGGTGCGGACTCGGTGGAGCTGCTCGTGGTATCACCTGCGACACGTGCCGAGCGCGATCGTGCGACCGCGGCAATCCGCGCGCAGTGGCCCGGCCGCGGCCGATTGGTCAGAGTGTCCGCGGCACCAGCGACCGACAGTCGTGTTGCACCGACAACGCAGGTGAGCTTTCTATCGGCATCGAGGCCGCGGCTCGCGGTGCCGCGGAATCGCATCGATACTGTCGGTGCGGTCGTCGCGGACGAGCACGTCGTCATCGCGCCATTTGAGCGGCGCTGGCGCTTTGTCTCCGACTCTCTGGCTCACTCGCGTGTGATTGCGAGATGGGTCGACGGCGAGCCAGCTGCGATCGAGTGGGATAGTGCATCCACGTGTATGCGCTCCATTGCGGTGCCGGTCGATAGCACCGGCGACATGCTCTTGCGTCCCAGCTTCGCCGGTTTTCGCGCGGCGCTGGCGAGACCATGTCTTCAAGTGGTATCTGCACCGGACCCGGAGGCGGCCACGATGCTGGCGGCTACCGGAGGTCTCGCGACTGCCGCGCAGTTTCCTCCGTCCATGGATGTAGATTCACCGCTCGCTCGCTGGCTTGCTGCGCTCGCGATCGCGTTGGCGATCGTCGACATGATCCTGCGCCGCTCCCGAAATGAGGAGAGCGGCAAATGACAGCGACTCAGCGCGTCGCGCGCGTGCAGTCACAACTGCGCGTCGTCGCGGTCATATCTGCATTTCTGTGGGGAGCAGCGATCCTGTGCGCAGTGCTTGCCGTGGAGCTCGTCATCGGCAACTGGACGCCGGGACGAGTTTCACGTGGCTGGGACTGGAACATCGCCCTCGGAATCGCGGTGATGGCCGCGCTCATTGTATTGTGGCGCGCACGCTTCGTACTTTCCGCGCGGCGGGTAGCGCTCTGGATGGAGGAGCGTGCTCCATCGTTGCAGTACGCATTGATCACTGCGAGCGATCGACAGGTGGCGGTCGACAAGAGTCTGCTCGAGGCACAGATCGAGCGATCCAACATCGACACGTTCGTTCGCCCGGCAGTGCTCACGCCGGTCATCTATTCGGGCGTCGCATTATCGGTGATGGCGGGCGCGTTCGCAGCGGCACTGACGCTGGCATCCGGCCGCGCGAACACTGCCGCTCACGACGGCGGCGCGCACGTCGGTGTGAATGCTCCGACAGCGAACAGGCTTCTCGATCTCTCCGTTCGCGTAACCGCGCCGGCTTATGCAGGCGCAACAGTGCGGAAAATCAACGATCCGTCCGGTGTGACCGCGCTGGTCGGAAGCAGTGTAACGGTGCGGGGCACTGGAATGCCGGATGGAATCGATGCGAAGCTGGCTGATCGCGACATTCACGTTTCCGGCCGCGAGAACTGGCAGGTCAGTTTCAACGTGCCCGCATCACCAACCACGATTTCGCTGACCGACCGGAGCTATGATCGCGTAATTGCGATCATACCGATCGCCGACCAGGCGCCCGTTGTAACAATGACTCAGCCCAGTCGCGATACAGTTTGGAGGCACGTGCCGACCGGCGCGATTTCCTTTGTCGCGCACGCTACGGACGACATCGGACTGACAGACGGCCACCTTGAATACACTGTGACAACGGGCTCGGGTGAGGTGTTCAAGTCGCGGACGGGTACATTTGGCGTGTCGCGGCTCGGAGGCGCAAAGGCGGGCGATCTGCGCGGGGCGCTGGCGTTGCCGCAGCTTGGACTTGCCGAAGGGGCAATTCTCTCGGTCAGAGCTGTCGTATCCGACAACAACACGCTCACCGGACCGGGCAATGCCACGTCCGACACGCGCACGTTCCGGGTTGCGCGGGCCGACGAATACGACTCTCTCGCAGTCGATGCAGCGCCGCCACCGCCGGTCGAGCGGTCGCTGCTCACCGAGCGGATGCTAATCGTGTCGGCGGAGTCGTTGCTCAAGAAGCGCGCCTCGCTCGATACCAGGGAGTTAGTCACGTCGTCCGGCCGTATCGGCCTGGATCAGGCCGACCTGCGCAAGAAGGTTTACAACATTCTGTACGAGCAGGATGAAGCGGGTGGCGATCTGGGAGTCGAAGGCGACGACGAAGAGCTCGACCCGCAGCTCGTGCTGAATCGCGATCTCAAACAGGCATACGATGCAATGTGGGACGCTGAGCGCTCGTTGAATGTCGGTGAGATCGACGCCGCGCTGCCCTTCATGACGCGTGCGCTCCACGCACTCGATCGCGCGCGCCTGGCCAATCGTCTGTATCTCCGCGGCCGCACTCCGCGCATCATCGTCAACGTCGAGAAGGTTCGGCTCACGGGAAAGGACAAGGGCGCAGACAATGTCGTCGCGGGCCAACGTGCACGCGCGGATACGGCGTTGGTACGGCTGGATCGCTCGCTCGACGCGGCGCTTGGAATCGCGACCACCGATCCAAATCACTTTGTCGATGCGCTCGTCCGTCTGCGTGCGGGCGCCGCATCGCTCAATTCCACCTTCGCTGCAGCGCTCGGCGATGCCGTCGATGCGTTCCGTGCGGGCAAGGACATGACGCCGGCACTCGTGCGCGCGCGACGTGCACTGCTCGGCGCACCGCGTGCCGGGAATGCGGCCGTGCCGTGGAGCGGCTCGTGGAGCGGGAAGCCATGACCAGATTCGTCTTCTGCACTGGTCAGTACGACTCGGGGGACTGGGACTCGGCGCCACTCGTTCCAGCCAATCTCATCGACTCGGTTGCGCAATACACGAGCATTGCGGTTGCACCGAGCGGCGTGAACGTCGCGCTCGCATCGGATGCGATTCTGGATTATCCGCTCGTTTACATCACTGGTCATCTACCAGTGCGATTCTCGGCAGCCGAGCGCCGCAATATCAGGAAGTTGACCGATCGTGGCGGTATGATCTTCGTGGATGACCATAACCACGATGTCGACGGAGTGTTTCACAAGACCGCGATGGAAGAGATAACGATCGCGCTGTCAAAGCCGGTCGACATCCCTAACGATCACGAGCTGTACCACTCCTTCTTCAAGTTCTCCGACGGCCCGCCCACGACGAGTCAGGAGCTGAATGGGTGGGGTGACAATCTCGTGCACAAGAATCTTCAGGGTGTGATGCGCGACGGTCACATCGCGCTTCTTTACAGCAGCAAGGATTACAGCTCCGAATGGAACTACCATCCTGAGAGCAAGCGTTTCAACGCTGTCGACAATACCAGGTTCGGCGTCAACATCATCGTGTATGCCCTCACCCGTTAGCGCGCGCCGCGTCGGGGAGTGGGCCCTCCGCGTGATCAGTCTTGCATTGCTGGTCGTGATTCTCATGCGCGCGTGGACGCCATCATCACGCTCTCGGCACATCGAGAATGCGGGGCAGGGAAATATTGCAGCATCGTTGCCGAGGTGGAGCCTTGCCGCGCCCGCACAGGTGCACCTGGCGCTCGATTCAGTACTTACACGTGACCAGCGCGACTGGCTCGCGGCCATCGAGCGCGCCGGCACAAACCTCACATGGAATTCGGCGCACATAACTCCGCTCGCCCTCACACTCACGCAGATGCCAGACCCGTCTGGTGTGTACGAGTTGTCCGTGTCGGCGCCGCGGGACAGTGTGGTCGTGGTGAGAGATGCGGTGGGCGTGCTGGATAGCGTGAAGGCAGGCGGTGACGGCATCAGGGTGGAGATACCCGGCACCACCAATCGTGCCGGAGTATCGGTTGGCGGCTCGCATGCATGGGCCAGCGCGGCCGACACTGCTGTTCTCAAACGGCTGCTCGTGGAAGGTACAGCCAGCTGGGAGACCAAATTCACCATCGCCGCGCTGGCCGAGCGTGGATGGAAGGTCGATGCCGTGACTCACGTCGCACCAGGTGTGGATGTGAGTGAGGGTGGTCCAGTGGCGCCCGATACGTCGCGCTATGCGGCGATCATTGCCGTGGACAGTACTGCCTCGCTCGTATCGCGAGGTGCGAGCGCGTTCGTGCGAAGTGGTGGAGGACTCATCACATTGCATGATGCGAGTACGGTTGGCCCAACCGGTGCGACGTCCGTCGTACTCGAGCACAGACCCGACGGAGACGTTCGCGCCTCTCGCGTTGGTGCTGGACGAGTGATCCGCGTAGGATACAAGGACCTGTGGCGCCAGCGTATGTCCGGCGATGATTCCGTATCGGATCCGGTTGCAGCGCACCGTGCGTGGCTCGCGCGGGCTGTCGCGACGGTTGCATACGCACCACGCGTCGCCGTTGCAACGGACTCGGTAAGCGATCCGGCACCACTCGCAGACATGGTGGACCGGCTGGGTGCACGCTCAGGGTCGCCGGATGCAGCGTCGCCGATGCGGAGCGAGGTGCCATCGAGCGTGTTGTTCGGGATTCTGCTGGCCTCGCTGTTGCTCGAGCTCGCCTCGCGGCGACTGCGCGGAGCGAAGTAACGACAACCTCAACGGCTCACGGCATGACTGTGCCGAGGCGCGGTTGGGCAGCGTATCTCGCACTCGGCATCGGCGTCGTCTGCATCGCGTGGTCTGCTCTGTTCGTCAGGTGGGCAGGGGTGTCTGGCCCCGCGTCCGCATTCTACCGCGCACTTGTCGCTACCATCGTGCTCGCGCCGGCCTGGTTGTGGCGTGGACGGCGCAGGTCACTGGCAGCTCGTCCTGCGGTGCTGGGTGTACTTGCGGGCGTGTTCTTCGCCATTGATCTGGCGCTATTCAATTCGGCAGTGATGAATACATCTGCCGCAAACGCCACTCTGCTTGGCAACAACGCGCCGATCCTGGTTGGACTCGGAAGCTGGGTGGTCTTCCGCAAGCGGCCAGCGGCCATTTTCTGGATCGGATTGGCGCTCGCACTGGTTGGAAGCGCGTGCATAATCGGGAGTGATGCGTTGACGCCGGCAGCGTTCGGCTCGGGTGATATCATGGCCATCACGGCCTCGGTATTCTTCGCTGCGTACCTGCTCACGATCGGCAGAGTTCGATCCGAGATCGATACATTGACGCTCACCACGCTTGCCGTTGCGGCAAGTAGCGCTGTATTACTCATTCTCTGTCTGTGGTTACGCGTGCCGTTGTCGGGATATTCGACCCATGCGTGGTTGTCGCTGATCGGCCTCGGGGTCGTGTCCCAGGTTGGTGGATATCTCGCAATCACTTATGCCCTGGGTCATCTGCCTGCTACTGTTACATCTGTGGGGTTGCTTGGCCAGGCTCCGTTGACAGCGCTGCTCGCAATCCCGTTGCTTGGCGAGCCACTGAGCGCGAGTCAGATAATAGGCGGAGTGCTGGTGCTTGCTGGCATCTACATCGTCAACAGGCGTCGCGTAGTCGCGGTGTGAGCGGGATCAGTCGTGGCGCGATGGAATCTGCGCGTCTAACTTATTGGATCGTCACTTTCCCTCAGCACGAGGCTACCATGGCATCATCGTCCAGCACCAGCATCGTGATTACTCCCGAACAACTCCTGGAAGACTGGCAGGGGCATCGCAGACTTACGCGCCGCATGATCGAGGCGTTTCCTGATGAGTCGCTGTTTACGTACTCCATTGGCGGGATGCGACCGTTCTCGTCGCTCGCGATGGAGGTGATCAAGATGGCTGTGCCCATTCTCCGTGGGGAGATCACGGGCGAGTGGACATCGTACGATCCGCCGAATCCTACTACAAAGGCGGAGCTGTTAGGTCTCTGGGATAGCGCGACGGCGGACATCGATCGCCTGTGGCCCGATATTCCGCCACATCGTTTTCAGGAGGTCGATACAGCCTTCGGTCAATGGAAGATGGCAGGCTACGCGATGTTTCTGTACGCTATCGACAATGAGATTCATCATCGTGGTCAGGGCTACGTCTATCTTCGCTCACTCGGGATAGAGCCGCCGCCGTTCTACGAGCGCTGATAGTGTGCGGGCGAAGCCGACCTGATATTTCGGCCTCATGCACCTCCGTTTTCTCGGGGTCGTCGGTATGATCATGCCCCTTCCATAGGGGGTAGATCAGTCTCAGGTTTTATCAGCCTGACCGGCTGCAAGTGCCGCGTCGATCATGGCCAGGAAGGCCGCGTCATCCGAGCACTCACGGAGTGGACGAGGTGCGCGTGGTGATACATCACGCGGCGCGAGAGCTCGCTCGAACCATGCGACGTCGTGCCATTCCTTGTGCTTGTATCCAATACCGCGGTAGACTCCTACAGGCGTGAAGCCCATTGCGGTGTGGAACCCAACGCTCGCCTCGTTGGGAAGTGTGATGCCAGCGTAGGCATTGCGAAATCCCTGCACGACGAGCGCCGCGAACAGCGAGGTGTAGAGCGATCGCGCCACGCCCAACCGGTGTGCATCGCGGTGTACGTACGCCGACACTTCAACTGACCATTGATATGCCGGACGCTCGCGATGGGGCCCCGCGTACGCGTATCCAAGGATGGTGCCATCGCGCTCAAATACCAACCATGGCGCCCGTTCCATGACGTGCGCCACGCGCTGCGTCATTGTCGCGCCGTCAGGCGGCACTAGCTCGAAGGAAGTCGCCGAATCGGTTACGGCGGGGCGATAGATATCGGCCAGTGCGGGACCGTCTGACGGTACGGCGAGGCGGATGAGATTAGCCATCGATGGTAAAAAAGTTAGACAGCGCCAGGGCAACAGTCCAGGGAATCGTGGCGATTCACAGAGGTAAGCGCGACATCGGCACGCAAAACGGGCGCGCCTTTCGGCGCGCCCGTTGTAATAGCAGGATCGGCCAACCTGGGCCGGGTGAGACCTACTTGGTTTCCAGTCGCTTGACCACTGCCGCCAGCGCATGAACGCGCCTTGCATCGCTCGCACCAGATGCGTCGTGATCGAGCTCTCCAGCGAGCGTCTTGAGTGCAGCGGTGCGCTTCGCACCACTCATCCGCTCAGCGCTCTTGAGCGCCGTCATGATTGCTGTCGTGCGCGCTGCCGGTAGTCCGTTGTCACGCACGAGCTGATCGACGTATGCGCGGGCGACAGGGAAGGCAGCAGGCCACACGAGCTTGGGCTGACTCTGCGGGTTATAGCGATCGAACCGCACGAGATTCGCGGCATCGATCTCGTTCTGCGTGAGGTCGGCGGTCGGCGTCAACTTGAACACGTCGAGTCCGCGTGCGATCTCCGAGCCGTAGATGTAGCCATTGTAGTAGTAACCGGCCCAGTATCCGCCGATCACCAGCTTCGATGCGTCGATCGGACCGCGATCGAAGTACGCGATTTCCTTCGGGTGCGCGGGATTGGTGAAGTCGAACACCGACACACCACCCTGATACCATCCCTGCACCATGATGTCGCGGCCCGGCACGGGGATCAATCCGCCGTTGTGCGCAACACAGTTCTCGGTCGAGGTCTGCGCAGCGGGCATCTTGAAGTAGCCGACGTGATCGAGCTTCCGGTTGCGAAGTGTGAAGATCGCGTCTGCACCCCAGTCGATCGGATCGGTTGCGCGGCACTTGGGCTGCGTACCACCGCCCCACTCGTCGGTGTAGAGCAGACTCGTGGCGTCGTTGTTGAAGGTCGCCGAGTGCCAGAAGGAGAAGTTGGAATCTGCTACGGCCTGTATGCGGACAGGATGGGTCGGATCCTTGATGTCGAGCAGGAGTCCGTATCCCGAGCACGCGCCAGCAGCGAGCCCGGCATTCGGATACACCGTGATGTCGTGGCACTGTGACGGACCACCGCGTGCCTGACCACCGCCCATCATTCCACGGACGTGTACGCCCAACTTCTCGAGCGAGTCGATTGCGCCGCGAGTGCGCGCAGTGTCATCGCGATGCTCCTGTATGTCCACAAGCAGCTGCGCGGCGTGATCCGAATCGGCAGCGGTCGCCGTCGCCGGAAGCCCGAGCCGTCCGAGGAAGCCACGTGCCGCCTTCACCGCGGCACCGTTGGCTGTGTCGGCGTATGCAACACCGTGCGTCGGAGGAGCCGTGAGGTCGTTGAAGATGCGGGCGGTGCTGACGATCTTGGACTGCTCCGGATGCGCGAGCGGAACTCGAATTACTTCGAGTCGGAACTGCGCACTATTCGGATCGTCGATGCCGCCGTTCTCGCAGCTTGCCATCTCATTCTTGGATCGCACGCGCGCGAGTCCGGACACGTACACGTAAACGACCGACTTGTCGATCGGATCCGGTACGAGAGTGTGCGTATGCGAGCCGCGGCATGTCTGAACGTCGGCAACCTGCTTGGGATGCATGGGGTCGGCGATGTCGAAGATGCGAATGCCCAGCATCCGCTCCTTGCTCACGCTGTCCTTGATCCCCTGGCTTCCGCAGTCGAGCCGGTTTCCCGTGTTCTCCGCCGAGACGAAGAGAAGGTGGCCGTAGATGGATACGTCGCCCTGCTCGGTGAAGCAGGCGTACGCCTCGGTGATCCTGGGCTGGAGCGGGTTGGCGATGTCCCAGATCTGGAAGCCGCTGAAATTTCCCTGGTACAGATAGTGGCCGCCGAACGCCATGTCGGAATTCGCGTATGTCAGGCCGCCCGGCGCGTTGGGCTTGAACACTTCCGGCTTGTTGCGGTGCGCCACGAGAGTCAGACCCTTCGAGGCTACACCTGCGTCGTACAACCCCGGCTTGAGGCCGACGCGCGGGTCGTTGGTGCTGGATTGGGCGTGCGCCGGCATGGCCAGCGCTAGCGACGCGGCGGCGCAGAACAGCGTCCGCAGCGTCGCGCGGGTACGAAACGATTCCTGCTTCTGTGTCATCTGGTTTGACTCGGGGTGAGCGTGTTCAACATGGCCTGCATTCGCGCCATCTCGGCGCGCTGGCCCGCATCGACATCGGTTGCGAAGCTGAAGAGCTCCGGCTGTTGCCCCGCGCCTGGAGTGGCGAAGAGTTTGGCGACCATGTCGAGAGCGCCTTGGTGATGCTTGATCATTCCGGTGAGATACAGATGATCGAATGTCGGACCGCGAGCGGAATCGAGCTGCCGCATCTCCGCGGGTGTGAGCATTCCGGCCATCATCATCATGTGGTCACCCATGTCCATGCCCGGCATGTTCATTCCGCTCCGGTCGTGGATCGGGCCGCGCGTAGGATGCAGCATGTCGAGCGGGTCCGGCGTCGCGAGATGGCGCTGCTCCAGCCAGCTCTGCATCATCGTGATCTCGTCGCGCTGCGAGAGAGCGATGCGCTTGCAGAGGATCTGCAGATTGGGCCGCGCGCCGTGAGTGGCCGCCCAGTCGGACATCACGACGGCCTGTGCATGATGGATGATCATGCCCTGCACGAAGTCGACGTCGGCCTGGACGTAATCATGTGGTGCTGCTGCACTGTGCGCCGAAGCCTTTTGTGCGGCTTGCGCAGGCAATTGCACGGAAGCGCCAATCGAAACTGCCACCAGAGCCATGGCAGTAACTGACGCTGCAGCGTGCTTACATCGTGGTATGAACATCACGGAATCTGGAACCTGAGCTTGTGACGAAGAGGGGTGGCCAGTTCAGAAGTATGGCCATCCATACAAATGTACGCCAGCCACTTGGCAGGCGTTGCGGGCCCGGCAGGCTCGGTCGACGAGCTCTCGTGCGTTCGCGTACCGACGCCCTTTTCTTTGACACCGCGCTTGCGAGCCGTTTTCGCTTGCCATATTGCAACGGCAATTCAAGGCCGTAACGGGCCATCACGCGAACATCATGGCGCCATAACGCGTAGTTGGTCGCTGAGTGTTTCGGTCGTCGTGCTCGCTGTGGCCGGCCTCGCCACCGCCAATTACGGCAGCCCGACGCCGTCGGGGCTCACCCAGTTGAAACTGCGTTCTTCGTTTCCCAGTCTCCACTGTTCGGGATAGACGGTACGCTGCCAATCGAGCGGCTCGCCTTGCGGCTGGCGCGTTGCAGCGAGCGCGAGTGCATTTCGGAGATCCGCGCGCTGCTGGACGCCGAGTGCATCCGGTGCGAGCGATACGAAGAGCGTCGTGCCGCTTCGGGCAAGCAGGTCGAGCCACTGCCGATTGAACATCCATGGAATGTCGTTCGTCACGCCCACGCAATCGGCATCGGCGGCGTAGAACGCGTCATGCTGCGCACCGCGGAAGGCGAGCGAGTTCACGCCCATCTTTCGCGTGCGTGCCCAGTCGGTGCCACTGGTATCGTCGCCGATCCTGCACAGCTCGAAGTGTCCCGCCGACAGGTGGCTCACCGTATTGCATCCGATGACGAGGCTCTTGCCGGCAGCTGCACGGATGATTCCGTAGAGATCATTTATCACTTCCGCCGTCGTACTGCCCGTGCCGGACGCGAATCTCCAATCACCGCGCGTTAGATCGGTGTCCATCTGAAAGCCCCAGCGACCGAATATGTCGAAGGTCGTATAGTCGTGCTTGATCAGCTCGAAGCCCCATTCGCGTAACCGCGCGATGTCGTTGGCGATCTTCTGGCGCACTTCTGGTACTGTTGGGTCGAGTACGGTGCGTGTACGCGCCAAACGCCAGCTGTCCGGAGTGTCCGCCGTCGGCTGCAGTGGACGAATCCACACGCCGGCACGTGCGCCGATGTTTCTGATGTCGGCGGTGAGGCCTGGCATGTCCGGGAATTTTTCGTTGCCACGATCCCATGTCCCGGCGCCGGTCTCATCCTTTCCGCGTCCTGGCTGCCATCCGTCATCGATCACGACGAATGGCCGGTTCTTCCCCGCGGGTGAGAGCTCGACGATGTGACGAGCATCGACGCGTACCGAATCGGCGCTGTTCTTTCCGTATGCCCAGTACCAGTCGTTGCTTCCATAAACCGGTTGCGACGGAAGTCGCGGGTCGGGACACATCTGGCGACAGAACGAATGCACGGCCGCGAACGCAGACTCGCCTTCGCGGCCGGCACGACAGACAATGTCACAGACGTCGAGAGTGCGCTCACTGAGCTGCACGCCCAGAGCGCCGCTCCTCACATCCGCGCAAAGGCTGATGCCATGTCTGTCGATCTGCCAGAAGCAGAATGCATTGGCGCCAGTACGAACTCCATATGTATTCGTGTGAGTGCCATCGTGCGTCGCGAAGTACCATGGCATGACGCGGTCGGGGATCCACGTACGCCACTCGAGATCGCCGTACGCGCGCTCCCATGCGTCACCCATGATGAGACGCACGCCGGCCATGTCGCCGCGCCAGCGGAGATACAATCGTTTTATCGCGGTCGACGGCGCTGAAAGCGCTACGTGAAGCGTCCGGGTCCGTATCGACGTCGTGATGACCACGCCGGCATCGCTCGTCCAGTTCTCGCCTGCGTGGTGATCGAGCGATTGATTGCCTGTGGTCGTCTGGACGATCACGCGATCCGGCATGCGAAGCAGGTCAAGAAAGCCGTTGCGCGGTTGCGGCACGGATAATTCCCGCGCCGCGCTGGACACATCAGGGATCGGCATCATCAGGCCGAGTGCAGACAGGGTCGCCTGCTCCACAAATTCACGCCGTGAGGTCATGCGCCGAATATGCGTCCGACCGATGCGCGTGGGGAAGGCCGCGTGATAATACATTGCGCGGACGGGCTCAACGAGTCGCGACATCGGGGCGTATTCTTGTGCGTACCAGGACGGCCCTCGGGATGATCTCCTCACGATCATCTTTTCCCCGAAACGGTTTCTCATGCGAAAGTCCTCCCTCTTTGTTTCTGCCGCTGCGCTCGTGTTTATTCCGGCGGCGAGCCAGGCGCAAACCGCCGCCCCCTGCACGCACGCCACTACGGCTTGCGAACAATGGATAGTCTTTGGTAGTGGACCAGCGCGGTCGATGGTCTATTCGACATACTCGCTGGACAAGCCGAATCCGGCGATGACACGCGCGCTCATCATGGTCCACGGCGCGAATCGCAATGCGGATCACTACTTCGAGACCGCAACGTCGGCGGGATTTCTCGCCAATGCGCTCAACAACACTGTCATCATCGCGCCACACTTTACGGCTGGCAAGGACAAGCCGGCGGCGAACGAGGTGATGTGGCCCGAACGACGTGACAGCTGGCGATCGGGTGGCATGTCGCCGACCAATCCGGATCTCTCCGCATTTGATTTTGTCGACGAGATCGTACGCAAGCTTGCGAACAAGAAGAATTTCCCGAATCTCAAGCACATCGTCGTCACGGGACATTCAGCGGGCGGACAGTTCGCGACGCGCTACGAGATGGCGAACACGGTCGACGGGACGCTCAAGGGTGTGACGATGAGCTACGCCGTTGCCAATCCGTCGAGCTACGCATGGCCGGCTGCTGTGCGGCCGCTGCCTACGGGCAACGCAGATCCAGTCGATGCATACAAGGAAGCGCTGGGCCCGAATGGAGAGAAGGTGAACGCGGATTTCACCTATGGCCCGTTCGACTCGACCAGGGTTGCGACGTACAATCAGTGGCCGTCCGGTCTCGAGAATCGCAACTCCTACACTGCGAAGATGTCGGACGAGCAGCTGAAGAAGCAGCTGGTCGAGCGTCCGACGACATACCTCCTTGGCCAGGTGGACGTACTGCCGCTCGGCGGATTCGATTCATCGCCGTCCGCGATGGCGCAGGGCCCGACGCGACGCGCGCGCGGCGAAGCGTTCTTCAAATATGTCAACGAGACGCTCGGCGCCAGGCACAAGGCGATCATCGTTCCGGAGTGCGGTCACAACGACCGCTGCATCTTCACGACGGACGAAGTCTTCCCGGTGATATTTCCGAAGTAATTGCACCTGTACCATTCCACGCGTCGTCCGTTCAGGTGTCACTGGCCGTGCGAGCACTCGGCACCGAGTAGTAAAGGCCAACCATCCCGCTCGGGTACACGTGGGAACCGGTCAGCGTAAGCACGGTCCGTACGCCGCGCGGCAGTAGTCGAACACCTTCGCCGAGCAGCACCGGAACGACAGTGACTTCGACAGCGTCAACCTGTCCAGCGGCGAGGAGATCGCCGAACAGCACGCCGCCGCCGAACAACCAGATGTCACCATCTCCAGATTCTGCTCGGAGCGCCGCCACCACGCCCGCCGCGTCGTCGCGCACGATGGTTACTCCCGGGTGTTCCTCCGGCCGGAGGGTGTGCGAGAAGACATACACGCGTGTTCCCGCTGACCACGGTACCTCGGGCACCGCGCGCGCCACCTCGTAGCTGCGGCGTCCCAGTAGCACCGTGTCGACACGCGCGAAGATCGATGCGAAATCGACTGTTGCGTCCTCCGGAATCCAGTCGTACTCGCCATTGGGGCCGGCGATGTAGCCGTCGAGGCTTGCTGCTACGTTGTAACGTACTCGGCGCATTGTTTCAATCCTGCTCAGGCAGTTGGCGGTAGTCACACGGAGACCTGGGCGGCCTTCGCGCTGCGTCGTCGATATGCGTGTACAAAAGTCGGAATATCGGATTCCCACTCATTGATGATAACGGAGATCGTCAGGCCTTCAATATCCGCTACGATGCCAAGATAGATCGCCGCCGATACCGCGACACCGGATGATCCCAGCGCGAGCAGCGAGAAGATGCCCACGAACAGTGCAATTCCCCAGAGCTTGGAAGACCACATGTGATAACTCGCTTCGCGCCCGAATTTGCGAAGATCGAAGATGTACCGTACGACTTCCAAACCTGCGAGAGCCACCAGCGCTACCATGTGCTGCAAGATTACCGATGGATAGAGATGCCACGCCGCGAACGCAGTGCATAGATAGAATATTGTGTCGGCGATGCTGTCCAGCCGGCGCAGAATCGGTGTCGCAACGTTCATGCGCCGCGCAAGAATGCCATCGAAAATGTCGGAGACAAACGCGGCGATGAGGCATGCACCGAACGCAGGCCGGCTCGGGTGGAAGATTGCCAGAAGTACGACGACAGGAGCCAGTAGCGCGCGAAGTGCGGTGAGGGCGAGGGGAACGTCTGAATAGCGGGGCATATGAGAAAGGAAGTTGTAATCGTCTGACACGAATGTTGATTCATGTCTGATGCCGCCGTCCGTCCGGGTGAATAGTCAACCGTATAGCACGCCTACGAAGTGACAAGCTTTGCCAACTGAGTCGAGCATTCAGCGACGCCACCAGTCAGATTTAGCGCCGAGTAAAGTACCAACGCTTCTTGCAAGAGCGGACGAGCCGCATCGACGTCGCCAATTTCCATCATGAGGAGCGCAAATGGCCTGATCGCATTGGCGAGATCAAGGACTTTCGTATTCAGGTCCTGACGGTAAATCGTGATCGCCTCTGCAAGCAGCGTCCTGGCCTGTTCCGTGTGGCCATTTTCCCGATAGATGTCACCCAGGTGTCTCGCAGTGTGGGCGATCGCAAGCGGGTCACCATGATGGCGACAGATAGCGAGAGCATCGGCGTAATGCTGCTGAGCGTGGTCGAGATCCCCGCGATCGCGTTGTAGCTGACCAAGGCCAACGAGCGCGGAAATCAGATCCTGTTCCAGTCCCGCTGAGCGTGACAGTTCGGCTGCTTCTTGATATGCAGCGTATGCGTCATTCAGACGTTGCTCGCGCCGAGCTCGAGTACCGCGTGCTATCAAATCTGCTACATCTTCTGGCATGTGCATCACCCCTCGAGCAGAGACATCACTTTATTGCCTCAAATAGAATGGAACGGGATGTATGGACAGACGCTCAATGGCGCCTCCCATCATCCGGATGGCACGCTTCATCAACGACTACCGCACTCGCCAGTACCAGCACCTGATCTTCCTCCGGTGCGATCTCGATTCCGTAAGTATCCGCCCAGGTGAACCACTTCTTCGAGACGGTTGCAACGGGTAGCGTGCCTCGCCGGAAAACATACTCGTGGTCGGTAAAGTTTCCTTCCGCTTCCAGATCGTCCGGCCCGGGGACGTCCACGTTAAACCGGTGATGGACCAGCGAGAAGAGATGCTTCTGCACAACCGCCGCTATCTGACCGTTTCGGATGATCTCGTACGTCTTTCCCCAGGCGAACACGCGTTGCTTGATGAACGCAAGCTCGTTGCGCTCGAGATCCTGGAACGACATTTGATTGCCGAAGCTGAACACCTTGCCGTCGACGAAATAGAGGTCGCGGCCGGATTCGTCCTTGATGAAGAAATCGTCGCCGAGCGAAAACAGCTTCTGCTTCAGGATGTAGCGCATGGTCCGGGGGTGAAAGATGCGTGTATTGAAGGATGCGCTCGCTCACGTCTCGACTTCCTGCGCGAGTTGATCGGCGGCTGCTCGCGCATGGCGGCGCTTTCGGAAGATCAGGACAGTCACGGCAGGAACGACGTCGAGTACCGTCGACCACACGCGCGCGATGAGGACGACTATCAGCACGTCCGCAGCGTTCATGCCCGCGTTGTGAAGAATCGCCTGCATCACTCCTTCTCTCGCACCCAGCCCGGCTGGAGATACGACTGCGATCAAGCCGGCGAGAAACGATCCACTCCACGCAGCGATGTACGAGCTGATCGAAGCCACGGGTGACGGCAGAAGCGCACCGCCGAGTGCGTAGAATGCCGCGCCCCACATGACCCAGTTGCCGACCGAGGTCCAGATCAACATCCACATCGTGCCAACGGTCACTGAAGTGACATCGGGCCAGTGCCGGGTGATCAACTGTCGCAGGCGATCGGACGATTTGATGATCACCGGACACAGGAGCAGGATCGTCACACCGATCAACGGCAATGCCAGCCACGGCGTGGGCAGACCGACGAGGGCGCCGCCAGCCGCGAACAACACGATCGCGCCGACACCGACGCCTATGACACCCTGGAAGAGCGAGCTTGCAGTGATGGCGGCGGCTGGAAGGTCGTGCTCTGCCGCCATCACGCCGATGATGCCCATCTGCCATGCCTTCCCGCCCGGCAGATAGCGCCCGAGGTTGCTTACGAGAAAGAAGCGAATCAGTTGCCACAGCGGAACTCGAATGCCTGCATCGTTGAGGAGGCGTCGCCATCCGATCACATAGAATGCATGTCCGAGCGCTCCCAATACGACCGACAGTGCAACCCACGTCCAGCGTACGTGAGCGCTGCGCCAGGCGTCGACCGCCGCCGGTCCATCCCGCCGGATCGACTGGACGAGCACAACCAGAATCAGGACCGTGAGAATCGCTGCGACGATTCGAAGGATGCCGCGGATTTGAGCTCTAGCCATCATCATGGTTGAATTTCGTGCACGTACCTATCTCCGCGAAAGTCCCGCATGTCGCTACCGGGCTTGCCGGCAAGGCTTGTCAGACTCCGATCCATCGCAGAAGTCGGTCCAGATGCTTCACGTCAATATCGCTTATTTGTGCGGAGTTGACGGCGGGACGAGGCAGTGTGGATGCCTGCTTACTTCGCCCGGGCAGCGTCACGGGTCCGGTGACAGATACAAAGCACCACGACGAGGACGGCAACGTGACCTCGAGCCGCCAGCACTCGCTGGCTGACCATCCGCCTTTACTTATCGAGCCGCGTGCTCTGTCGCGTAACGAGCACGTGCAGGTTGTGGCATGTAGTAGTATATCCCTGATCGCCTGGCCCGGAAAAATTCGCTCGGGAATCTAGGCATGCGTGCTCTTTGGTTCAGTAACGAGGCCGATCCAACATGGGACTCAAACGTTTGGCGAATTTCAACGACCCTGCGTCGCTCGCAAGTCGCATGCGCCGTAAAAGGTTCGCGTTGTTCCGCGGGTTGATAGAGAAGCTCCCACGAGGGTCGTCGGTGCTTGACGTCGGCGGAACTCCACAATTCTGGGAAGGCGAGACGCTTGTGACGACTGGTGCGATTAGCGTTCGGCAGACGAGTCATGATTCTACCAGCGAGAGCAGAAGGTCGCGGTAGGGGCAAGTCAGGAAACGCGAGCGCGAACTATCAGAAACTCGGGTTGCTGGAGCAGCCGGCGGTACGCGTCCGGATCGATGAGTCGAAAAGCCTCCGTCGGTCTCGGCTCGACAAGCCGCTCGATCACGAATCCAACGTCGGTCAGCGCCGACGCTATCTCGGTAAGCGGTCGCCGATAGAACTTTACCTTGCCGACCCACTTCCAGTCGTCTTCCACGAGTTGAGTTTCGTAGTATGGGCTGCTCGGAAAGCGCGCCGCGTCTGCGCCTGGATGGTGCGTGGACAACAGTAACCAGCCGCCAGGCTTGAGGACCCGTCGGATCTCTCGCAGCGTCGGGCGCCAGTCCTCGAGATAATGAAGGACGAGTGGTGATACTACACCGTCCACGCTCGCGTCCGTCAGAAACGCCAGCGGTTCGGCGAGATTCGCTACTCGCACACGCAGCCGTGCAGAGTCACCTGTGAGAAAGGACGAGAGACGACGACGGGCGTGCTCGACGAGCGCGGCGCTGGCATCGATCGCCGTAACATTCGCCCCACGCCCCACCAATTGCGCCGCGTACCATCCGCCACCGCAGCCAGCGTCGAGAATGTGACGGTCCGCGACCGGTGGCAGCAGAGCGAGCATGGCAGGCCGTTCGTACAACGCATTGTACGGAGCTTCGTCTACCGCCGCCGCATATCGCGCCGCAAAATCGGGATCGACGTACGAGTCAGTGATCGTGAGCAGTGTTTTGCCGTTGGTTGAAATGTGTGGAATGCGGGGTTCAGGCATACCGCTCGCGCGTACGATATGGCCGGCGCCTATTACGCCTTGGCATCCGTCGCTCGCGCTATGCGTGCAGTTACCGATAACTGACCGACATGACGCATCGAGTGTTCCGCACCATGCACAAGGCACCCGATCACCGTCGAAGGGAGCTTTGCACGTCCGACTGCGCGAAAGTCGCCCAGTGTCGCGACATCTGTCGTGCGAAGCTCGGCGATCGCCGAGTCGACGCGCGCTGACAGTGCGTCGAGCACTGCCGCGACGTCGGAGGCAGGTAGATGATCGCCTTCGGACCGAATCGCCAAGAACTGTTCCGGTGACAGGCCGTCACCTCGTGCGTAGGTGAAGAGGCGATCGATGACACCAGTCATGTGGCGCACGTGAAATGCACACGACGCAACGTTGGCCGGACGCGCGTTCCACTCGGCTTCAGTCAGATTCGCGGTCAGCTCGCCGACACTTTCCCGGACCTGGAGGAGGATGTGCGCCACCGGCTGCAGGAGCGAAGGAACACCCTCGACGGGACCGCGCTGCCACCACTCTGTATTTGCCATTATCTGCTCGTATTTGATTTTTGTGTCGCCATGACATGCTATCGACACGCCGGTTGACCGCTTATGAAAATTCGAAAATCTCCGTTCCCTGACTGACGTCGGGCGGAGGTCATTGTATCTACAATGTACCTACGCTGAAAACGGGAGTGCAAGAACGTGACGTATGTCACACCGTTACTGGTGCGCGCATACGCGATGTCGCCGACAGATCCCGGGCAAACAAAACCGCGGATCGCAGTGCTGACGTCAGCGTGGCGATCCGCGGTTCTATCAAGTGCTATCCGACGTTGTGATAGTCGGTCACACGTGCATCCTCTTCACATTGCGTGCTACTCGGTCGCCTTGGCGAGAGCCGTGATTGCCGCCGCCATCGACTTGACTCGCGCCTGATCGTGTGCGCCATTCGCGTCCTTGTTCACCTGTGCGGCCAGCGTCTGAAGTGAGGCGCGCCGCTGCGAGCCGTTCTGCTTCTCCGCGGCGTCGAGCGCTTTCGCGATTGCTGTCGCACGCTCCGTGGCAAGGCCGTTGCCGCGAACTAGTTGGTCCAGATACGAGCGGACAACGGGGAACGCCGCCGGCCACACGATGTGCGGCTGGCTCTGCGGATTGTACTGCTCCAGATGCACGAGCTTCGCCGCTGCGATCTCGTTCGCGGAGAGCTGATCGCTTGGCGTGAGCTCGTAGATGTCGAATCCGCGATCGAGCTCCGACGAATAGATCAATCCGTTCCACCAGTAAGCGCCCCACGATCCACCAATCGTACCGCGCGTGCCACGATCACCCTCTGGCGCAGTGGGCGCGGCGTCGATCGGTCCGCGGTCGAAGTATGCCAGCTCCTTTGGATGGTCGGGGTCCGTGAAGTCGATGACGTTCACTCCACCCTGATACCAGCCCTGCGCCATGATGTCGCGGCCAGGCACCGGGATGAGCCCACCGTTGTGCGAAACGCAGTTTTCCTGCGCCGACTGCGCCGTCGGGATCTTGAAGTACGCGTGTTGAGTGAGCTTCCGCTTCGAGTCGATCGTCAGGGTGGTGTTTCCGCCCATCTCCATCATCGACGTTGCCTGGCACATCGGACCCGTACCACCGCCCCACTCATCGGTGAACACGACTTGCTTGCCGTCGTTGCTGAACACGGCTGTGTGCCAGAGCGAGAAGTTCGTATCGGAGACTGCGTCGAGACGTACCGGCTTCAGCGGATTCGAGATATCCACCAGCAGCCCGTAGCTCGCACACGCTCCGGCAAGGAGGTTCATGGCCGGATACGCCGTGACGTCGTGGCAGTTTCGCGGCCCGGTTGGAGGCGCTGGCTCTTCTCCGGCGGGACGGGCGCGGCCGGGCCTGCCGGTTGCTCGAGGTGCGGCGCCGAGCCCGGTGAAGATGCGTGCACCCGTCACCACTTCGGATTGCTCGGGATGCGCAAGCGGCACTCGGATCACGTCGAGCCGGTAAAGCGAGTTGTTGACGTCTGCGGGGTCCGTTCCGTTATTGCAACCCGCGAGCTCGGTGGCCGGGCGCGCCTCCTGATTGCCGGAGACGTAGATGTATATGACACCCTTGTCCCTGGGATCGGGAACGATCGTGTGAGTGTGCGATCCCTTGCACGTCTGCACGTTCTTGATGAGCCGCGGCGCGGCTGGATTGGATACGTCGTAGATGCGGACGCCAGCCATGTGGTCCTTTGGATCCTGCACGCCGCCCTTTGCGCAGTCGTTGCGATTTCCGCGACCTTCTGCAGAGATGAAGAGCAGGTTTCCGTACACTGACGGGTCAGCCTGCGCGGTGATGCACGACACCACAGCGACCGTCTTCGGCGCGACCGGGTTGCTAACGTCCCATACCGTGAACCCGGCAAAGTTGCCCTGATAGACGTACTTGTTGCTGAAGGCAAGATCCGAGTTGATGAACGTCAGACCACGTGCCGTGTCGAACGCGGCCGGCTTGGGCGAGAATGAAACGAGGCGCATGTTCTCGGCGGCTGTCCCTGCGTCGAACCGGCCCGGCTTGAGGCCGGACCGAGGATCAGTGGTGCTCGGATACGTCTGCGCGGCGAGGACCGCAGGCACGAGAACAAGGGGCGCGATCAACGCGAACATCCGGCGGGCGAGGTGCATCAGGAAGAACTCCGGGTGGTGTGTTAAAGTGGTCAGTTCTCGGGCAACTTCGAAAGCATCTGCCGCATCGCGTTGATCTCGGCGGTCTGAACCGCGACAACATCGTTCGCGAACACGTTCACGTCCACGTCCTGCGCGGTTCCGGGCGTGGCAAAAAGATCGTCGACCATTTTCAGCGCGCCCTCGTGGTGCTGGATCATCAGCGTGAGGTACGCGCGGTCGAATGCGGTGCCGCTCGCAGCGTCGAGCTGCTTGAGCTGTGCCGCGGTCAGCATCCCCGGCATCGTCACGGTGTGCCACGACGACGAGTCCGGCGCTACCTGTCCGTTCCGGATGAGCCACTCCTGCATGATCCGGATCTCGGCGACCTGCGACTGATCGATCTTGTCCGCGAGCTTGAGTACGCGGGGATCGGCCTGGTGCGCGGCGGCCATGCGCGACATGTAGATGGCCTGCCCGTGATGGGCGATCATCCCTTGCATGAACTCGACGTCAGGCACCGTGTAGAGCACGCCCTTGGGGATCGTGATGTGACCATGGTCGCCCATGTTCATTCCCGCCATCGAGCCTTGCGCATGTGCGGTGGCCGGCTGGCGGACAAGTATCAGCCCAAGTGCAACGAGGGCGGTAGCGGAGAGGCGAGAGAGATTCACAGGTCTGCTGCTGCCGCCGTGGAAGGGAAGGGTGAAAGAAGACGTAAAGATAGCCCCATGCGTTGGCGACCGCGATCGACCGTCCCGATCACCGACAGATCCAACAGGCATACGCACTTCGCCGACGGTACGTTCGCCGATCGCTACCTTCGTGATGTTGCAGGAATGCGCCGGGGTCCGGAAAGTTATTCCGTAGTCTTGCCGTCGAATTTTTCCTTGTCGGCCTCCGCATCTGCGCGCGTATGGTGGATAACACCGTCCCGGTGATTAGGGGGCGCGTAGATCGTGTATAGCTTGAGCGGGTAACTGCCGGTGTTGATGATATTGTGATTCGTGCCGGCCGGAACGATGACGGCAAAACCGGCCTGGATCGCCGTCCGCGCGCCGTCGAGAATCGCTGCCCCGGTCCCTTCTTCCACGCGAAAGAACTGATCCAGCTTGTGCACTTCGGCCCCGATCTCTTCGCCGGGCTTCAACGCCATGACGACGAGCTGGCAATTCTTCGCCGTGTAAAGCACCTGGCGGAAGTCCTGGTTCTTTACGGCGATGCTCTCGATGTCCTCTATGAAGCCTTTCACGACGTTCCTCCTTGACGTTGAACGACTGTCTTCGCCCTGCACTTCCCTTGCCGCGCCCATCACGGTGGAGATGCGAGCAGTGCTTCGGTGCGCGGCGCGTGCAGGCCAAGAGTAAAGAATGCCGTCCGAAGCGCTGACTGGTACCGTCTGTCCTGCTCGAGCCGATGTCCTCCGCGCACGACCACAAAGCGGCTGTCGCGATATGCATCGGCTATGGCCCTGCCAATCTCCGGAGAGAACACGACGTCATCGAGGCCCGAAATCACCAGGACCTCGCCATGATAGCGGCTGCGATCGATCCGGAGGTCCGGAACCGGCACCTTTGCAGCGAGGTAGTCCTCCAGTAGCGTGGCTGTCCACGGATACATCAGCGACGCCCCCGGGCGCGACGTCGCCACATGGCGTTGGAGGTCTCCGCCGAGCAGTTCGTACATCCGGACTTTGGCAGCGTCCGCGGCCGGTGCATTGAGAATCATTCTGGCGAGCAACCAGTTGAGAGGCGGGTGCAGCCGGTACCAGGCGTACGGCAACGGATTGTAGCCGAGTAGACCTCGGATGACGTTCCGCTGGGCCACGCGGCCTTTGGTACCTTCGCGCCCGAGTTGAAAAAGCAGGTACGTCAGGCTCGTGCGGGACACATCGCGCGTCTGGAGCACCTTGCCCAGATCGGCGGCGGCGCCGGAATCGAAGTCAGCAAAAGGGCGGCCGTAGTCCCATCCGTGTTCGCGCGCGAGATCCGGGGCTCCGGTGGATGCGAGAATGACTCGCGACACGTGATCGCCATATCGTTGCAGATACTGCTGCGCGAGTACTCCCGCACCCGACGCGGCGAAGATCATGATTCGCCCGTCGGGTGGGAGCAATCGTTGCCTGACCATGTCGAGGCGCACGCGCTCGATGTCCTCCACTCGTTGCGCGGATCCGTACAGGCGCATGGCGCGGCGCAGGTCGATCTTTCCGCCTCGATAGACTTCGGGGAACAGCGTTGGACTGTGTCCCCGGTGACCGATGAGCGCGTAGGAAAGGCCCGGGAGCTCCGCCTCG
Source organism: Gemmatimonadota bacterium (assembly GCA_027307165.1). Classification (GTDB taxonomy): domain Bacteria; phylum Gemmatimonadota; class Gemmatimonadetes; order Gemmatimonadales; family Gemmatimonadaceae; genus Fen-1247. Next base: position 84,217 of record DAHUXM010000004.1, read on the forward strand.
AAGAACGCGAAGTCCGGAGTGGGACTGACCAGCTCCATCTGCCCGTCGGTGATGAAGAAGACTACCGGGCCGGCGGGATTGAAGTGCGGACTCAGGATGTAGAAACCGCGGAAGAGGGCGCTGGACGAATCCCCATAGTCCAGCGGGAAGTTCAGGTAGTGATGTTGCGCATCGGCCGGCATCTCGGGATAGGATGCGTCGAGTGCGAGTCGAGAAGTGGGCGGCTTCATGCTCGCGCGATAGCCGGCGTAGCCGAATGATGCGGCCGCGAGCGCAGTCAGGCCGAGGAGTGTGAACAGCACGCTTTTCAACGAACGGTGCCGGAATAGTGGCTTCACCATTCCGCTCAAATTACCTGCGGCGGACTGAGACGCACGACAAACGGCAACCGGCCTCCCCCGAGTACGCATCTCTTTTCAGGCCTGTGCCTGTCGCATGTGCCCATCGTACGGACACAGCTTTCCTGGGCGTTCTCGAAACCGTGTGACGGGCACGAAATTTCAAGGCAATAAATACTTAGGTATTGACAGAAGTATTCGGCAGTTGTAGATCTCTCGTACAGATCGGATAACCCGAGCATTTGGATGGTGTCGCAAATGGTTCAATCCGCAGTCGCTGACGAAGTTTTTCATGCCCTGGCAAACCCGACTCGGCGGAGAGTCCTGGAGCGACTGTCTGTCGGACCGGCCACCGTCAGCGAACTCGCGGCACCGTTCGACATGCAACTCCCGTCGTTCGTGCAGCACCTGTCGGTGCTGGAACAGAGCCGGCTGGTGAAGTCGAAAAAGCGAGGGCGCGTGCGGACTTACGAGATCGCACCCGAACGGTTCAAAGTCGCTGAGCACTGGCTGACCGAGCGGCGTCAGATGTGGGAAGCCCGATTGGATCGGTTCGACAACTACGTCAAACAACTCAAGCAGAAGGAGTCAGACTCATGAGCAAGCAAGTCACGATCGATCCGAAACTCGATTTCGCTATCGAACGGTTCATCGACGCGCCGACGCGGCTCGTCTGGGAAGCGTTGACGAAACCGGAGCATCTGAAGGAGTGGTACATGCCGAAGGTCTGGGGGCGTGTGACGCGCGCACAGCTGGACCTGCGGCCAGGCGGCATCATCAGTATCGACATCGCGGTGACGGACGGCCCGGAGGTTCCCAACGTCGGGTGTGTCCTGGAAGTAGTTCCGATGGAACGCCTTGTCTGGACCTCCATGTTGTTCCCAGACTATCGTCCGGCTGTATTTGACGACATTCCGATCACCGCCATCATGACGATGGAACCCGTGGGCACCGGCACGCGCTACGTCTTTACTGCGCTGCACCGGGATGAAGCGGACCTCGAGAAGAACAAGACGTCAGGCTTTTACGAGGGCACCGAGATCGCCCTCGATCAGTTCGTCGAGCACGTGATGGCGATGAAATAGTTCCGGGCGACTCCCGGCTCACACACTCGCTAATTCAGGTCCCGCGAAAACATCAGCTTGAGCGTGACCTTGTCCGACGCTGGGGTGAGGCCAAAGCCGACGCCGCCTTCGATGTTCATGGTGGAGTAGTGATCGAACGCCGCCCAGATCTGCTGAACTTGCTGTCCATGGGGAAGCAGCTCGTGGAGCGTCCCGAACCCGGAGTAGTGCTCTGCAGCCACGGCCCACTGCGAGTTGACGTGGTAGGCAACGCGCGCCGCGGGATTGAATTCGAGCGCCGGGACTCCGCCAGCCCAGGAATTGTCGAGAATCGGGTTGAAGATGAAGTCCCACGGATGGACATGCCAGCCGATGATCGGACGGATCTCGGAGCTGTATCGGTGCGAATCCCATCTCGCGGCGTTGTAGCTGAACTCGAAGTTGGCGCCGTAGAAGAAGGGGCGATCGTCGGCGTTGGGTGAAACAAAGAGCAGACGCAGTTTGCCGCCGTTCACAGTGGGACCGTACTTGTCAGTGACGCTGTAGAGCGGCATGTAGACGCCGAGCTCGAGCCAGGGCCTGGCACCGTAAGCCCACTCGAAGCCGCCGTCGAACGAATGGTTGGAGACGATGGCGCCGGGAAATGCCGGAGCTTTGGCGCCATCGGGGGTGAAGTTGGTGTGCAGCGTGAGATTGAACTTGCCAGGCGCGGCGATGCCGGCGTCGTAGACCTGGATCTCGTCAGTGGGGCCCTGCGCGGCGGCGGGGCGGCCCATCAAGGCAAGGGCGGCAGCGGCTGCCACGAGCGGAAATGCGGGACGCAACGTCCACGAGAAACACGTTTTTGAGTTCGGCATGGTGCTTGGCTAGCTGGTTGAGGGCGCTGCGCGTTTGCGGATCATACAGCCTACACAGTCCATTGTGAACCGCAACCGTCCGTCACCGGCTGTCGCCGGACAGTTGCGCGCGTCGCCGCTCGAGGTATCTGCGTGCACCATTGTCCGTCGTGAGCGATAGCGCACGCTCGAACGCTCTCACCGCCGCTTCCGTACGTCCCGCCTCGGCGAGCAGGTGCGCGCGCGTCGCCCACGCAGGCTGGAAGCGTTGCACGGCGTCATCGGTGATCGTGTCGAGCGCCTCGAGCCCTGCCTGCGAGCCCTCGGCCCGCCCGACCGCCGCCGCGTGGGCGACGCGCGCGCCGAGCGTCGGCGCGATCGCCACGAGCGCGGTGTGGAGTGTCAGCAGCGAATGCCAGTCGGTCACGCCGGAGGTCGCGCGCGCACAGTGGACGGACTGGATTGCCGCCTCGATCTGAAAGCGGCCCATACCCCCGAGAGCGCGGGCGCGATGGAGCAAATGCTCACCGAGCGCGATGAGCTCCGTGTCCCACAGCGACGAATCCTGCTCGTCGAGCGGGACGAACTCGCCCGCCGTTCCGCGCGCGGGCTCCCGCGCGAGAGAAAGCGAGATGAGTGCGGCCAGGCCTAGCGCCTCTGCCTCTTCCGGGAGCAGCTCGACCAGAGTGGTGGCGAGATAGTGAGACTCGGTGGCGAGGGAATCGCGCAGCTCGGTGCCGGCGACGAGAGGGAAGTCGATCGCGTAGGTCCCGTAGACAGCCTCGAGTACCGGCGCGAGGCGCTCCGGCATGTGGCTGCGCTCGGGCACGACGAACGGGATGCGCGCGTCGCGGATGCGGCGCTTGGCGCGCACGAGTCGTTGCGCCATCGCTGTTGCTGGTATTGCGAACGCGCGCGCGATCTGATCGGCGTCGAAACCGAGCACCGCCTGGAGCATGAGCGGCGTGCGCACAGCCGGATCGATCGCCGGGTGTGCGCAGACGAAGAGCAGTGCGAGTCGCCGGTCGGGGATCGCGTCAGGGTCGAGGTCCTCCACCACCGGCAGCGTACCGCTGCGCGCGACGTCGTCCAGCGGATCGGACAGTCGGTGTGCCGCCGAGCGGCGGAGGTCGTGCCGACGATTGCGCGCCACGGTGAGGAGCCAGGCTTCGGGGTTATGTGGGACGCCCGTCTCTGGCCACGAGGACAGGGCCTGCGCGAAGGCCTCGGCGAGGCAGTCCTCGGCCGACTCGATGTCGCCGTCCTTCGCAGCGAGGACGGCAAGCAGGCGACCGTACGCGGCGCGCGCCAACTCCTCCGCGCGCGCCGCGGCGTCTTGGGTCATGCTGGAAGCGATCCCGGCTGGGTGAGACCAGTCACGATGACAGAAGGAACGGCTTCATCGCGCGCTTGTCCACGCGCCGTCGACGAAGCGGACGCTCGAAGGACGGATCTCCACCGTGCCCCACTGCGCCGCCGGGCACTTTTCGGCCCACGCAAGCGCAGCGTCGAGGTCGGGGACGTCGAGCATGAAGATGCCGGCAAACGCTTCCTTCGTATCAGCGAATGGACCGTCCTGCACCTGGAGCTTGCCCTGTTTCATCGACACGCTGGTGGCGGTGGCGATGGTCTGCAGCACCTCGGCGGAGAGGAGCACGCCAGCGTCGTCGAGCGCCTTGGCATAGGCATGGAAGGCGGCCATGCCCTCCTTGATTTGGTCCTCGGTAAGGGTGGAGACGGCGGGTTGCGGGTAGTGGATGAGAAGAGCGTAACGCATGGTCGGATTTCCTGACTTGGGTGGATTGTGATGCTGGATATCCGAATGACGGAACTGCGGCCGCGCAATCGACATCGTCACCGCTTTACATACTCCCCGCTCCGAAATCTCAGCGCCGACCAGTCCTCGTCTATCGCAACCATCCGAACAGTCTCGAATCCTGCGTCACTGAGCACCGTCCACCCTGAATCCCGATTGAACTCGCACTTGTACCGCTTCGACGTTCCCTTGGGATACGCGATCCACAGGATTGCATCGCCTTCCGCCTTCGCACTCAACGCCCTCGACGCACGATCCAGTTCCGTCTGAGTAATCGCAAACGCAATGGCAAATCCAATCTTCTTCACCTCGCCCGGGTCGCGCACGACGCGCACGGAGCCGAGCGTCGCCAGCTCGGGCTCGAACGACGCCGGTGCATTCATGACCACGATTTCACTCTGATCTTTCAAGTTCATCTTCTTGAACAATGCCGACGTCATCATGACCCCACTGAGTGTGAAACGCGGGATTTGAAAAAGGGGCTCACGAACGTTCCGTGAGCCCCTTTTATAATACCGCCGTACCTCGATCGCCAGACTACACGATCGGCTTGTACCGGTATCCCGCAACACCCGCTGCCTGCGCCGTCGCCTTGAACGGCGCCGAAGCCTTTGGTGCAACCGGACCAACCGTCACCGACTGCGTCCCTACAACGGTACCGCTCTTGTCGAGGAACTCTACCGTCATCGTGTACGACTTGGCAGCCGCGCCACGATTCTCGATCGTTCCGCTCAGCGTCGCCGACTTGGCGGCGCTGTCCACGGCGAACTGCTGGATCTCGACGTTCGGCGTCATCTTCTCGGATTTGGTGTTGTACTTCACGAGCGAATCCGTGTACGCCTTTGTCAGCTTGGGATCCTTTGTGTCCTTGAGCATTCCCGAATATCCGTACGCGTAAAGCAACCAGTTCGACGCGCTGTTTGGATCCAGCGCAACCAGCTTGTCGACGACAGGCGCGACTTTCTCCGGCTGCTTGGCGCCAACATAACTCGCCGCGAGATTCTTGAGCGCATCACGCTGATATGGATTGCGCTCGACCACGGCGGCAAACAGCTTGATCGCGTCGTCGGGCTTTTCGGCCTGCGTTGCGATTACACCGGCGTTGAGCAGCGCTTGATCGCCGAACCGGGCCGGATTCGCTGCGACTGGCGCGTAGATCTTCGCGTACTCGGTGGTGTCCTTTATCGCGAGCGCGATCTGAGATGCCAGTGCCTGCGCATGTCCCACACGTGCGTCCATCGTGCCGACGGGGATGTACGCTTCCCACGCTTCGATAGCCTGTTTGCCGATCGTCGCCTTGTCGGCGCCGGTGGCTCCGTCGTATTGAGTGGACAGTGTATTCGCCAGATCATACATCGCGTTCTGTTTCGCGTCGTTGTAGATCGTATCCGCGCTCGCGGCCTCGATGGCCTTGCGCATCATTGCGGTTGCGGTCGCATAATCCTTCTTGCTTGACGCGACTGATGCGAGCACGGTGTACGCGTACGGCGCCTTCCGGTCGATCGTCAGTGCACGCCTGGCGTAAACTTCAGCTGAGTCGTAGTGCTCCGCGTTGACGGCCGCAATCGCGGCGTTGACAGCCTCGAGCCACGGCTTCTGTTCGCGCCACTGCTCGATCTCCGACTTGCAGCCGGGCTGTGCCTTCTCTACAGTGGTGAAAGCGGAATCGGCGGCCGAGAGCAGGTCGATGTTCGCAGTCGGCTGCGTCGCTATTCCGTAGGTCGAGCGCGGTCCCGACGCCGGCACCCCCGCCTGCTGCAACATGAGGATGTAGGCCTGACCCAGATAGTACGCCCGTCCGACAGAGTCGGCGGCGTCCTTTGCGTCCTTGGTCGGCGTCGTAAGCGCCGTGATCGCGAGCTTGAGAGGCTTGGTGGCGTCCTGCTTCGCATTGACGCTCGCGGCAGCCTGTTGAAGAAACAAGGTCGCCTTGGCGACTGCCTGACTCGCGCCCGGGTCACATGCCGGCGCGGCTGGCGCTGGCGTTCCCTGGGCGCCGGCCAGGCCGGCATAGGCGGCCGCGCACAGGAGCGCCGGAATGGCGCTGCGCAACGAGATCGTCATGTACTGCTACTCCTGGTTTCGGATGAATCTTGAAAGTTAGCGGGCGAATACCGTAAAAGTCACCCGATTCGCCCCGCGACAATCACAATTATGATGCGAAATCCGGCTCATTCGGAGCCGGCCCCCCATCGGGAAGCACGATCTGCGCCGCGCTCGCCGTTCGCATACGGGCGGCTACTCGCAAATGATGGATCGAATAACTTCGTCACATGTCCCACAAACGCGCCATCACTCACCTCCGAAAGGCCGATCCCAAGCTGGCCGCTGTCATCGACGCCGTCGGCCCCTGCACGTTTGCGCCCGCCGAACACATGGCGCACTTCACGGCCATCACGCGGTCGATCGTTTTTCAGCAGCTCTCGGGCAAGGCCGCATCCACCATCTACAACCGTTTCGCGGCATTGTTCGACGACGAGACCCCCGTCGCACACAAGTTGATAGACCTGTCCGACGAGCAGATGCGCGCTGTCGGGCTGTCGCGCCAGAAGATTGGCTACCTGCGCGATCTAGCGACCCGCGTGCACACCGGCGATGTGCCGATCGACAAACTGGACGAGCTGTCCGATGACGACATCATCACGACTCTCACATCGATCAAAGGAATAGGGCGCTGGACCGCGCAGATGTTCCTCATGTTCCGTCTCGGACGCCCGGATGTGCTCCCGGATCTCGATCTCGGAATCCAGAAGGGAATTCAGCGCGCCTACCGAATGCGCAAGCTTCCGACTCCAAAGCGCGTGCTCGAGGTCGGTGCGAAATGGGCACCGCATCGCACGATTGCGTCGTGGTATCTATGGCGTAGTCTGGACGCGACCGCGGAGAACCGGCAGGGGACGTAGGGCGCGGATATATCCGCGCCTGGGGAGCATCCGCGCCCTACTCGGCAGCCGACGGCCGCAATATCGAGCTCACTTCATGCTTCGCCGAGAGCGCGAGATCCAGTCCATGCTTGAGCTCCCGCGCCGCTTCGATCGACGTAGCGATCTGGCGCGACGCATCGCCGCCAGCGTGCATCTTGAGCAGATCGAGCCGTATCGATTCCAGCGCGGCCACGGTGTGCGCCAGATCAGCGCGTGCGATTCCGCGCGCAGCGTCGAGCTCATCCACGGTCTGCTTGCGCTGCACTGATATACTCGTGTCATCGCTCAATGGATCGGCACCGCGAAGCCGCGAGATCGCGGTGTCGTTTATCGCCTCGTTGTACAAGCGATCCAGTTCCTGAATCCTGACTCTGCACTTCGCCGCGTGCGCTTCGAGCCCGCTCACGACGCTGGGCAATTCTGGAAACTGATCGCGAACGGTCTGCGGCAACGCAGTAAAGAGATTGCCCGCCGCGCTGCCGAGCGCGACTTCGGTCGGCTGCGACACGAACGCGGCGGCGGGCCTGGTGTTTTTCGGGCGAAGCCACTTTGCGATCGTGATGCCGACGCGACTGTTCCACAACCGCTCGCGCAACGTCCCGGAATTGAAGTTCTTGAATCGGCGGCCGAGCAATGGAACGCCAAGCGCCATGCTCATCGGAATCAGAATGAGCGGCAGCAGAACGGCTGCCGCGAAACCTGCACGCATCGCGATCGTATGGTGCTGATAGAACGCCTTGAGGAACGCGTTCGAGACGCTCTGCGCGCCGATGACGAGTCCGACGTCGGCCACCACGACCGCGGTCGTGATCGCCCGCAGAAACTTGAGCGCCGGCGTCTGGCCCTCGTGCAGCTCGATGCTCATCTCCTCCCGTCGGCGATCGTTCACCTCGGCCAGCGCGAACTGCATGTCTTCCACACCGTGTCCCGCACTCAGCACGCGTCGTGTCTGACGCGCGCGGAAGATCAGGTGCGGAATGAGAGGCAACGCAGCCATCCCGATGAGCGGAAGCCAGCCGGAGTGACCGCGAACAATCGTCACCACCGCCCCGAATCCAAATGCGAAGGACCACGCACTGTAAGGCACACGCATTGGATCGCGATTGTCCACCCAGAGTCGGAGCGCTGGCGGCAGCCGTCGCGTCGGAACCGTGCTCTCGCTCAACGCCTCGGCCATCGCCTCACCGGTGGCAAATCGCTCGGCGGGATCCTTGCGCAGAACCCGATCGATCACCGCGGCGAGCTGCGCCGGAACCCCGGTCTCTCGCGCCATCGATGGTGCGGGTTCCGATACCTGCTTGGCGATAACAACTGCCGCGGTCCTGCCATCGAATGGCAGCCGACCTGTAGTGGCAAGAAATCCTATAATGCCCAGTGAATACAGATCCGCGCGTCCATCAATCGCGCCGGACGACGCCTGCTCCGGCGACATGTACTGCGCGGTCCCGACGATCTCGTGCGCCCCTGTAATGGCTGTCGCTGCATCTTCCACAGCGGCGATCCCGAAGTCCGTGACGAAAACTCGCTCGCTGTCACGCTCTAGCAGGATGTTGTCGGGCTTGACGTCACGATGCACGACGCCCTGGGCGTGCGCATACGCGAGCGCCCACGAAGCATCACGAAGAATGCGAGTCGCTTCGCGAGGGGGCAGAACGCCGCGAGAACGAAGTCGCTCGCCGAGTGATTCGCCATCGACATACGCCATCGAGAAGAACGCGACGCCGTTCTGCTCGCCAACACGGAAGATCGGCACGATGTTGGGGTGCGAAAGCCGCGCGGATGCGCGTGCCTCACGCATGAATCGCTCGCGCATGTCGGCGCGAAGTGCGAGCGCTGCCGGAAGAACCTTTATAGCGACGAATCGATCGAGCTCGACCTCGCGCGCGAGATACACCACGCCCATCCCACCGCGGCCCAGCTCGCGATGAAGCGAGTACTGTCCCGCGAGCGCTCGCTGGACATCCTCGAATTCCTGCTCGCGAGTGTACGTTGAATCGGGCATCGGGTTTCGCTCCTCATACGAAATATGCACTGCCGAATGTTACCGGCCAGTGCACGTATCAGACACCTGCTGTGCGCGTATGGTGCACCCGGCGCTAACTCGATCGCTTCACGATCTCCGCATCGCCCGAGACTGCTTCGGCCGGATCGGCTTCGCCCGGCAGAACCGTGAACGGAAGCAGGATCGATATTCGTCGATTGGCCGGATCCATGGGATTGCTCGGCACCCGCAGATCCCTGTCGGCCATGCCACGCACTTCGACGATCCGGGACGGATCGACCCCAGCCGCCTGTACCAGGCGTCGAGCGGCGTTTGCCCGGTCCGAAGACAGCTCCCAGTTGGTGTACGACGCGGAGCTGCCGAACTGCTGCGAGTCGGTATGACCTTCGATTATGATCGGCGTTTGCAATCGACTCAGCTCGGCGCCGATAAGGCGCAGTGCCGCGACGGTGATGGGCAACGGCTCCGCCGATCCGTTGCGAAAGAACGTCTGGCCGCTGCCGCTTTCGATCAGCTCGATGCGCAGACCACTCTTTGTCTGCACGGCCTCGATGTGTGCACCGAGCGCGCGGAGATCCGGCGAGCCGTTGAGTCGCGTGCGAAGATCCTTGGCCAGATCGCCGAATTTTTTCTCTTCCGCCGTCCGAATCAGGATTCTGAGTGGCGGCTTGACCTCGCCAGCAGGTGAGTTTCCACTGGAGATGATGTTCGTTCCAGCGGAGAAGCCTTTCTTGAAACCGACTGGATTGGAGAAGTAACCTTCGATCGCGTCCTTCATCTTCTGGTCCATGCTCAACAGCCACATGACCATGAAGAACGCCATCATGGCAGTTACGAAGTCCGCATACGCGACCTTCCAGCTTCCGCCATGATGAGCCGCATGTGTCTTCTTCCTCTTGACGATGCGGATGATCTGTTTTTCCTTGCCCGGCATTGCCACGATCTACTCAGGCAGCGCGGCGGCGAGTCAAGTTCTCCAGCTCGGAGAAACTTGGACGATCGCCTGGCTCTATGTTGCGGCGCGCGAATTCGACAGCGGTCATCGGCGAATCGCCACGCGCAAACGCGAGCAGGGCAGTGCGGATCGACATCATGTATGCCTCCTCCGCGCGTATCCTCGTCTCGACTGCAGACGCGATCGGACCGACGACTCCGTACGACAGCAGAATTCCGAGGAACGTTCCCACCAGTGCGGCGGCCACCTTCTCGCCGATCTCCGATGCTGCGCCGCCAATCGATCCCATCGTGATCACGACGCCAAGCACGGCGGCGACGATTCCGAAACCAGGCATCGCGTCGCCGACTCTGTTCAACGCGCCGGGCACGAGCATCGCTTCCTCATGTTGGCGCTCGAGATCGAGATCCAGAATCTCCGCGAGATGATGGTCTTCCACTGCGCCCGTCAGAAGCACCTTCAGTGTGTCCGTGAGGAACGCGACTGCATGATGATTCTTCGCGACCGATGGATACTTGTTGAAGATGTCGGACTTCTCCGGATCTTCGATATGAGCTTCAAGGCCGATGAGGCCTTCCTTGCGCGCCTTCTGGAATACGTCGTACAACAACTGCAGCAGCTCACCATACGCCTTTTCCGTGTACGGGCTCGGCTTGAGAAGCCCGAACACCGACCCGAATACGCGCTTGATGAGCGCCGGCGGGTTGCCGACGACCATCGATCCGAATGCGGCGCCGCCAATGACGACGAATTCAGATATCTGGATCAGGGCAGCTACCTTGCCGTGCTCCATTATGAATCCGCCGAGGATGCTGCCGAAAACGACCACCAAACCAATGATTACGAACACGCGTATCTTTCCTGACTTCCGTCAGCCAGCGTGTAACTGGCCCAAGTTCTTCGCATAGGTGTCAGTATCGGCGAACAGATGGCAAAACTGGACATGGATACCCGCGCCGGGCGCCCCGAAGGTTGGGCCGCGGTGCTGGACAAACTGCTACTCGGCGTCACCCACAACATCAGCAATCGCGTAGCTACGCTTGCCGGAGTTTCAGACATTCTGTCTGGGGATCCGACAATTCCGCCGACATTGCGGGCCCTGGCCGACGAAGTCCCGCGGCTGGAGGAGGGAATTCGGCTATTGCGACTGCTTGCGGTGCCGGACGACGAGGGTGATGAGGCGCTGGAAGCCACGCGGGCCACCGACGACGCGATTTCGCTGGCCAGCCTTCATCCGGCCTGCCGGAACGTTCGTTTCGAGGTCGAGGGGAGGCGAGAGGTGCCACCGGTCATAGCGCGACCGACTGCTCTCACGCATGAAATAGTGGCCGCGCTCGTGGCGGCGGCGTCCAGATTGGCCGACCCGGACGGCAGTGCGGGAGGGACGGGTGCACCGGCTCCAATTCAGATCGTGTTTTCGTGCGAGGTGGATGATCTGCTGATTCACGCCGGATCATCTGTGGTGCGAGCGCGATTGCTCAGCGCGGGGCGGAACTGAACCGCAATTAACGCGGCGATTCTGTCTTTTTGAGCGGAATGGTCGTGGCCCACTCCTTTGCTTCGGAAACGACGTTGGCGCGCTTGTTTTCGTCCGCGATCTGATTGACTATCTCACCGCGCAGAATCGTCACGTCGCTGGGCGCTTCGATGCCCAGACGCACGCCGCTCCGGTCGCACTGGAGCACGACGATCTTGATGCCACCGTCGATGATTAGCGTGTCTCCGGGCCGCCGCCCCAGAATCAGCATGGGATAAGCGGAAGATAACCCGGTTGCCGAACTAAGCTAGCGAAAGTGCTAGTGAATCATGTCGAGCAGAGTCTGCGACATGCTGGCCGCGGTCGTGATGACCTTGGCTGCCGCGGCATACGCCTGCTGGCTTTTCGTGAGCGAGATGAGCTCTTCATCGGTGGATACTCCGCTCACGCTCTGACGCTGCGTTTCAGCCTGTTGCGTGAGTGTCTGATATACCGTTGCCGACGATGTGGCATCGCTGGTTGCGACTCCAACGCGCGTGACGAGATCGCGATAGAACTCGCTGATCGATGTGGTCTCGGTCGTCGATCCGAACTTCGTCATCGTCGTCATGTTGCTTCCGAGCGCGGCCAGGGCGTTCGCGACGTTGTTGTTGCCAGTGGCGCCTTGTGTATCGCCGGCCGCAATGTACGACGCATTCGATGCAACCTGCGATGACAGGCTGATGCTTGCAGCGGTCGTCTTGGTGGGATCGAAGAAGTTGATGTTCGATCCAGTCGGAGGAGCGGAAGCGTTCCAGTTGGAACCACCCGCGGCATCGCCGGCGGCGGTCCATCCCTTAGTGTGGATCGCGTTGACACTCGTGACGATGCCAGCAGCGAGTGTGTCGAGCTGACTCTTGGCGTTCGGAATGTCGGTGTTCAGCCCATCGAGATCGGCACCCAGCGCACCGCCAGGCGACTGCGTGGAGAACGCACGTCCGTTGAGCTGAAGGGTGACCTTGCCGCTGGACTGCTGCAGGCTGAACGTCGAAGACGATGAGCCATCGACGACTGTTGCCCCCGCAACGTAGATCGTGTCAGAGCCGTTCGCCTGGTCGATCACGCGCACCGGCACGATCTTGCTGAGCGCATCGATTGCGTTGTCGCGCATGTCACGCAGATCGTTCGCCGTTGTCTTGCCGTCTGCTTCGGCTGCCACGATCTGCTTGTTGATGTTCGCGATCTGCGCCGTGTACTGGTTGGTGTTGCTTACCTTCTGCGTGGCGTCCGCCAACGTGTTGGATGACAGCTGATCCAGGTTGGTCGAGAACTGATTGAGCATCGATGCGACCTGCGACCCACGCTCCTGAACGACGCTCTTGGCCGCCGAGCTGGTTGGGTTGTTGGCCAGATCGCCCCATGAGGCGTAGAACTGATCCAGCGTGCTGGACAGTCCGGTGGTGGACGGCTCGCCGAAGACCTGTCCGATCGATGTGAGGATGTCGCCGCGTGTGGAGTAACCCGCCGCCTGGGATGACTGAGCGCGGAAATTGGTGTCCAGCATCGTATCGCGGACGCGCGAGATATCCTGGACGACCACGCCGGTGCCGATCGCGCCGTTCGGTGTGTAGAGCGGGGTGTTGGGCTGAAGATTTACCACCTGGCGGCTGTAGCCAGCGACACCTGCGTTCGCGATGTTATGCGCCGCGGTATCAATGGCCGTCTGCTGTGCCTGGATGGCAAGCGTTGCCGTATTGAAGATGGAATTGATTGACATGATCGGCCCCTATGCGGTGCGCGAGAAGGCGATGGCGTCGCTGCGCGTGTATGCGGACGGCGTTGCAGAGCCGTAGCCTTGTTGGGTTGCGTCTGTAGGTGCGCCGACGACCGCTCTGACGAATGAATCGCTATTCGATATCGCCTCGCGCAGGATGCGTCGGTTGATGCCTATCTCGCGCGAGAGGCGCGCTGCGGCGATCTGCAGCTCCTCGCGGGCCTGACGAAGACGCGGCGTCATCCACTTGCCCAGCGCATCTTCGAGGTGTTTGACGCCGGTTTCTTCCCTGCAGCCGACCATCGCGTTGATCGAGCGGCGCTGCTTGCGCGCCTCGCCAAGCGTGAGAAGAAGACGGTGTGTGGCGAACACGGAATCGTCGATCGCCTGCAGGTCGTCTGTGGCAACAGCGGAGCGCTGGCGCAGAACGACATCCGTGAGGTCGTCGATGAGCTTGCGCTCGGACAGCAGCGCATCGCACAGCGCCTCCAGCGCGGCGGGTGACACCGGCGCGGTGCTCGTCCGGAAGTTGCCTTCCTGGACCGGGTGTTCCTGATACGTCTGCATCATAACGATAGTCTCTCGATCGACTGCGTGATCAACACGATGTGCGCTGCGCTGTACTCTGCGATGTGCTTCACTTGTCCACGCTGGTCGACGTCACGAGGCTGCTGTCGGGCGGAAGCGATGGGTTCTGAGCGTGTATCTTCTCCCGGAGTTGCCGGTAGATCGACTCGCTCAGGCCATGTTTCCAGTGTTGTGGAGTATCGGCAGCAATGTGTTCGTCCAGCATTCCTGTAAACATTTCTTCACCAGTTCCACCGTCGAACAGCCCACCGCTTGGTACGGTGGAGCGCATTGACTTGTACATCTCCTGGACGAAGACTCCCTCCAGCTGGCTCGATACCTTATGAAGCTTGGCATCCTGGGCAGCTGCGATGGGATCGACGGATCCACCGTTGCGAACTGGTGCCGGCCCGCCGATTGGCGTCATCTGATGGTGACCTCGGCGGCGAGCGCCCCAACTTCGCGCAGCGATTCGAAGATCGCCGCGATTTCGGATGGCGATGTCTGGACCGCCTGCAATGCCGACGCTACCGCCTGAACCGACGCACCCGTTGCGACTCGTACAGCCTGGTTTCCATTGCCGGCCGCCCCGTCCGGCCCCGGTGGTCCGGCCGCTGGCGCCGATGGGCCGGCCGTTGCTGCCGCTGGCCCGCCAATCGTCAGCGTGACTCCGCCGTGACTCACCACGGCTTCACCTACAGTCATGTCGCCACCCGCTACCACGGTACCGTCGCGTCCATCGATGACGAGTCTGTTGGATCGGTCCGGAGTGACCTTGAGATCCTGAATCTTGACGATGGTGGTCGCGCGGTCGCCCGTTGCTGGAAGCGTGAGCGCTACGGAGCCAGGGTCTTCCACCTTTGCAGTGTTCGCGCCGATCGCCTGATTGATTGCGGCAGCGATCTTGGTTGCAGTTCCAATGTCAGGATCCTTCAATAGAAGTCGCGACGAATTGGCGAAGCTCGCGGTCGTCACCGATCCTTCGAGCAGTCCGCCGCTCGGGATGCGTCCCGACGTTTCTACCGTATTGAAGTCGCGCGAATTGATGTTGCCGTCGCTTATGACGATGGAGCCTTGTGCAGTTCCAACTGCCTGAGCGCCCGCATCGGTGACGAGTGGTGTCATCCACAGCGTACCTCCGCGCAGCGAGCGAGCATCGCCCAGCGACGAAATGGTGATGTCGAACTTTCCGCCGGGCCTGAGGTACGGTGACACTTCGGCCGTGACCAGCACCGCTGCCGCGTTGCGTGTCCGCAGCGCCTGTGCGGGAATCTCGATGTCGAAGCGACGCAGCAGGTTCGCGACTGACTGTACAGTCTGGCCACCCTGTTGTCCGCCGATGCCGCGATCGCCGGTTCCATCCAGGCCAACGACGATGCCGTAGCCGAGCAGACGAACGGGCATGGATCCGTCGGCCATCGTTATGTCGCGAATCCGCGCTGATTGTGCGCCTGCCTGAAATGCAAGTACGGCGAAGCAGCCGAGCGCAACGGTGATCGTTTCGATTATACGTCTCATGGCCAGAACGCTCCCAGCAACCTGCCGATTATTCCGCTCTTCGCCTTGCCAAGCGGGCCTTCCGCCTGGTAATCGAGATCGGCGTCAGCCATGCGGAATGATTGTACGCTGTTGTCGGGAGCCACGTCCTGCACGCGCACCCAGCCGGTGAGAGTGAGGTTCACCTTGCTCTCCTCGACCTTGATGATCTTGTTCCCCTTGAGCTGCATCACTCCGTTGGGAGCGATCGCTACTACGCGTGCGCTCATCTCCGTTGTGAGCCGGTTTGTTCTTGCATCCAATCCGCTGTTCTGGGATTGATTGTTGTTGTTCGAGTTGATGCCGTAGGTCTTGTTGCTGGACGGCGTGTTGATGCCGAGCCCGAGACCACGTTGACGGTTCTCCGTCGCGTTCACTTCCTTGTCCAGCGAAGTGAGCGTGTACTCGTCCACCAGCACCGTCACGATGTCGCCCAGATGGAAATCCCTGCGATCCGAGAGCCACGACTGTCTGCCTGCTACGGCTGTCGACGTGAGCGGGGGCGTACTCTGCGCTGATTGCGCTGCCCCCTGTCCACCGGCAGGAGCCTGCGCTCCAGCTCGCGCTGCTGTGCTCGGTGCCTGCGCGCCCGCGACGGATGCGCCCGCGATTGCCGCAGATGCGATCGCTGCACATGCGATCGCTGCACATGCGATCGTGCGGGTGATTCTGTTCCTCGTTGCATCACCCATTACATCACCCTCACGGTGTTCGGTCCCGCGATTATGCCGCGCAGGCGCCGTCTGTTGTCGAGTCGTACATACACTTCGTCGCCCTTGCTGCCGCGGCCGACCGCTGTTCCATGCATCCTTATTGCAACGCCCGGTACGGAGTAGATCACCTCTACCGCGTCGCCGGCATTGACGAGATCAGGTTTGGCGACCCCCGGTTCCTGCAGAATCTCGCCGGCGCGAATTACTCGGCGCGCGACCCATCCCGGTGCCACGTCCGTT
Organism: Gemmatimonadota bacterium; assembly: GCA_027307165.1. Classification (GTDB taxonomy): domain Bacteria; phylum Gemmatimonadota; class Gemmatimonadetes; order Gemmatimonadales; family Gemmatimonadaceae; genus Fen-1247. Next base: position 100,438 of record DAHUXM010000004.1, read on the forward strand.
GCGGCCGTCGGCGTGCTTCCGTCGGTCAACGTAGTGTCGGTCCACTTGATGTCCGTGGGTGACAGAATCGTTCCGCGCATGAGATCGCGCGCGGCGACGGGAATCCTGTTCGTGCCGCGACTGACCGATTGCGCGCGTGCGCTGTGCACGACGCACATGAGTCCGGCCAGAAATGCGGCATTGTGTCTCTTCATCTTTATCGCATCAACGAGTTGGCGGTCTGTGCCATGTCTTCGCTGTTCTTGATCGCCTTGGAATTGATCTCGTAGGCGCGCTGAGCAGTGATCATGTCGACCATCTCGGTGACGATCTCCACGTTGCTGGACTCGAGGTAACCCTGCGCGATGCTGCCGTTACCATTCTCGGTCGGCATACCTCTGATCGGCTCGCCGGACGACGTGGTCTCCGTGAAGAGATTCTGTCCCATCGATTCCAGTCCAGACGAGTTGGGGAAGCGCGCCAGCTCTATGCGGCCGAGCTCCTGTGTACCACCCGCGGCTGCCGTCAATCCGTTTGCGGTGACGACGCCAGTCTCGGATACGGTGATCGATGTCGCTTCCTTCGGAATCCTGATGGGCGGCTGGATCGCGTAGCCCTGGCCAGTCACCAGCATGCCCTGATCGGAAACCTGAAGACTTCCGTCACGCGTGTACGCTGTGTTGCCGTTGGGCATCTGCACCTCGAAGTAGCCCTCGCCCTGAATCGCGAGATCCAGCGGACGAGACGTCTGCTCGAGCGAGCCCTGCGAATCGATTCGCTGCACTGCGGTGAGGCGCGTACCCAATCCAACCTGGATGGCGGGAAGCTGCTCGGTGTCGCGCGAGCCGAGCGTTGCCGGTCCCTGAAGTGTCTGGTACAGCAGGTCTTCGAAATGTGCGCGGCTCCGCTTGAAGCCGGTTGTGTTGACGTTGGCGAGATTGTTGGCGATGACGTCGGTGCGCGTCTGCTGCGCCTGCATGCCTGTCGCTGCTGTGCGAAGTGCGGGATCCACGTTTCAGTCTCCTTAGTTTGCGGGGCGGGCCAGCTCGGTTGTCGCGATCTGACGCGCCGTATCGAGCGCCGTGACTGCCTGCTGCACTGCCGTGAACGAGCGCTGAATCGAGATCATGTCCACCATCTCGCTGATCGGCGTCACGTTGCTCTGCTCGAGAGCGCCCTGTCGGACGATTCGGGCGTCGGGATCTATTTTCGTGCGTGCGGCAGGTGGGATGAACAGCCCACTGCCTTCCGTTAGAAGTGTTGTTTTTGCCGGGATTGTCTCGATGCGCAGGCGCCCGACCTCGGCGTTAGCCACGGACACCGTCCCGTCTTTCGCGATCTGGAGGTTTCCGATCTGGTCGTCGCCGCGTGCCGTGACGCGAATGGGGCCGTTTTCGCCGAGCAGCTGGTGGCCAGCCGCGTCGGTGAGCTCTCCGGATTCGTTGACCTGCACGGACCCGCCGCGGCTGTATCGCTCACCGTTCGCAGTCTTGACTACGAAAAAGCCGGGACCGTCCAGCGCTACGTCGCGAGGATTACCGGTGTTCTGGAGAGTCCCCTGCGTGAAATCCGTCACCGCGTCAGCGGCGGGGAGTGCACCTTCGACCATGCGCGCGAAGACCTTCTGGCCCTTGAAGCCGTCGGTCGAGACGTTCGCCAGGTTGTTCGACGCGACCTCCTGCCTGCGCTCCCAGTAGCGGAGCGCGGCGGCGGCGCTGGACATTCCATTCGGTCGGACACTTGTACCCATTGTTCGGATCTCCGGTTTGACATGCTCCGTATTGGCAACACGGATACCACTTCAACAGCATGTTGACAGAACGTATAACTCATTGGTAGTTAAGAACTTACACTGCAATTCAACGCTAGTGGAACGGCGCTTCTACACGGTAATTTCTGCCTGCCGGCAATAATTGCCGCTACAAATCAGGCGACGAAGCTACGGATCGGGCCCAGCTCCGCGCGCAATTTTCCGAGTGCCTTGGAGCGGATCTGGCTTACGCGGCTCTCGGTGAGGTTCAGCACCGACGCGATTTCGTGGAGCTTGAGCTCCTCGAAGTAGTACAGCGACAGTACCACCCGCTCCTGTTCCTTGAGCTCCATGATGGCGTCCCGGAGAAGCGAGACTTCCTGCTCATGGTTGAGGGTCTCCTCGATATCGCCATGTGTCTCGTCGGCGAGCATCTCGGCTGGCGCGGCCATTCCGGAATCGGGCTCGCCCGGCTGACGGTCGATCGAGAGATGCACCGCGTTCTCCACGTCGGCTTCCCAGCGCCAGAGCGTGGCGACGTCGACGCCCAGGTGCTCGGCCATCTCCTGAGGCTCAGGCGGTCGTCCGAAGATGCGCTGGAGTGTTTCACGAGCGCCGGAGAGCTCGCGCGCCTTGCGGCGAACGGAGCGCGGGACGTGATCCTGTCGCCGCAGCTCGTCCAGAATCGCTCCGCGAATCCGCGGAGCCGCGAACGTGCTGAACGCGAGTCCGCGCGACGGGTCGAAACCCGACAATGCGCTCATCAATCCCATTGTGCCGGCACTCACCATCTCGTCGACGTCGGCTTTCGCCGCGAGTGTGCGCGACAACTGCCGCGCGACATGGTGGACCAGACCGAGATGCTCGGCGAGGAGACTATCGCGGGCTTCCTGGCTGCCGCGCGCAAATTCCTTCCAAAGCTGCATATCCATTTTTGTCATAGGACTCCTCTTCGCTCACCGTGACGCCACGAGCCTCGTAGCACTGTCGCTTCAAGTTCTTCATCCAATCGCGTCGCGAGATTATGGATCGCCATGGTAGCGGTAGCGCCGAGTGCGGCACGCGCCGGTTTCATAGCGTCGTTCTCGCCAGGTTCTTGCTCACCAGAGTCAGTCGGTACGGAACCCGCGTAGCCGACTGTTTCGCCGAGGAAGTGACTGCACGCCACCTGTATCCTCTCGTACGTCTTGAGCGCATCGCGCTCTTCACTCGCGTTGACGAGCAACTCGAGCGGTGCATCCGTGAAATGATCCCGCACCATCTTGATCAACGCGTAGGACGACGTGATCGCAATGATGTCGTGCGTCGTTACGACGATCATGCGCGTGAATCCCGGTGCGCATGCTTCGGCAATGTCCGCCCATCGAGATCCAGCGTCGATGACGTTCAAGGCCGGTGCAGCATCCTGCAGACAGGCGCTGACCGACGAGACGCCGGTCCCCGACATGCCCGACGCCACGATGATGCGCGGCGCGCCCGGATCATGCGGCATTCGCCATCTCCCACATCCCTACGCTGTGCAGATTCACCGCTGTGGGAAGCTCCGCAAGCGAGATGACCGGCAGCGCTGGAAGCACTGGCTCGATGAGGCGCCGCACGCCAACACGCAGACTCGGCGGCGTGACGAGCGGTATGGGACGTCCTTCCGTCGAATACGCCTGCGACATCTCGTTGAGATCCCGGAGCATTCTCGCGAGCGCGTCCGGATTGAGCATCGATACTCCGGGCTGCGCCGTGCGCGGTGAGAAGAGGCCTGTGAGCGCCTGCTCCAACCGTGGCCCCATCGTGATTCCGCGCACCGACGAATCCGGCTCGGCGTACAACCGCGCGATGACGTTCGACAGGGATCGGCGCACGTGCTCCGTGAGCGCTTCCGGGTCCTTCGTGGTGTCGGCGGAATCTCCAAGCGCTTCGAGGATCGTGACGAGATCCCGGATCGGAATGCGCTCGCGGAGAAGACGCTGGAGCACGCGGTGGAGCGTACCGAGCGAGATCTTGGTTGGAACGATGTCGTCGACCAGTGCCGGATGCGTTTTCTTGAGCGTCTCGACCATCTCCTGAACGTCCTGGCGTCCGAGCAGCTCGGCCGCATTGGCTTTCAGGACCTCCATGAGATGCGTGGCCACGACGGTGGATGGCTCGACGACGACGTAGCCGTAGGCTTCGGCATCTGCGCGACGATTGGTTGCGATCCATCGCGCGGGCATGCCGAAGCTCGGATCGACCGCGTCGATTCCTTCGATCGGTGAGATCACTGCGCCGGTGTTGAGCGCCATGAGGAAACGGGGCATGACCTCACCCCGAGCCATCTCGCTTCCGCGGAGCTTGATCACGTATTCGTTCGACGGCAGTCTGATGTCGTCACGGATGCGAACTGGCGGTATGAGAATCCCGAGCTCGACTGCCGCCTGTTTGCGCAACATGGAGATGCGGTCAAGCAGATCGCCGCCCTGACGCTCGTCGACGAGCGGAATGAGTGCGTAGCCAACCTCGAGCTCGATCGGATCAATCTGGAGCAGATCCTTCATCGGATCGGTTGACGTCGGCGATTCGGATTTCGGTGCGGTCAGCGCGGAAACTGCGGTTGCCGCGCGCCTCTTTTCCGCCGCTGATGCCGTGCGTGCAAGCATCCCGAGGATGCAGGCGAGCGACAGGAACGGCAGCATGGGAAGGCCGGGAACGACGGAGAAGAGCGCCAGCACGCCGGCCGCGATCCACATGGCGCGCGGGTGCTTCGTCATCTGTGACGCCACCACTGTTCCCATCTGCGTGGAGCCGGCAGAGTGGGTGACCATGATACCGGCCGCCGTCGATACGACCAGCGATGGAATCTGCGATACCAGTCCTTCACCAACGGTGAGGATGGTATAGGTGCTCACGGCTTGCGAGAAGGGAAGGCCCTTCTGCACGACACCGATGAATATTCCGCCGATGATGTTGATGAACGTAATGATCAACGCAGCGATCGCGTCTCCCTTCACGAACTTGGACGACCCGTCCATCGCGCCGTAGAAATCTGCCTGGCTCGAGATCTCGGCGCGCCGGCGGCGCGCTTCGTTCTCGTCGATGAGTCCGGCATTCAGATCGGCGTCGATCGCCATCTGCTTGCCCGGCATCGCGTCGAGTGTGAATCGTGCAGCGACCTCTGCGACGCGTCCGGCACCCTTTGTAATGACGATGAAGTTGATGCCGATGAGAATCAGGAACAACACGAGTCCGACGGCGTAGTTGCCGCCGATCACGAACTCGCCGAATGCCTGGATGACGTGTCCGGCCTGGCCGTGCGTCAGGATCAGTCGCGTACTCGCGACGTTGAGCGCAAGCCGGAAGAGCGTGAGCAGCAGCAGCAGGCCAGGGAAGGAGCTGAACTCGAGAGGGTTGGTCGTGTACAGCGCCGAGAGCAGGACCACGAGCGAGAGGGAGATGCTCGTCACGAGCAGCATGTCCAGCATGACGCCCGGCAGCGGAATGATCAACAGGCCGATGACGAGGACGACTGCCACGGCGAGTCCGACTTCTGCGCCTCCCCTGCTCGGAGCTGCCGTTGTGGTCACCGGTTTTGCTGCTATTGCCGCCATCAGACCGTGTCTCCAACGAGATGCGATATCGGGCGATATGCCCAGCGTGCGCCGCGTTCATGTCGCTGGCGAATCACGAATGCGAGAACTTCAGCGACCGCGAGGTACAGCTCGACAGGAATCACCATTCCCACACGAGCATGCTTGATGAGCGCGATTGCGAGTGGACGGTTTTCGACGATCGGAACGCCGTTCTCGAGGGCGAGCATCTTGATGCGTTCCGCAACCTTGCGTTGACCCATGGCAAGTACGATCGGCGCTGGCGCCTTGGACGGATCATACTTGAGCGCAATGGCGCGGTGAGTCGGGTTGACGATGACGACATCGGCGCTCGGCACATCCCGGAGCATCTGCTTGCGTGCCATCGCGCGGCCGATCGAGCGCATGCGCTGCTTGAGCAGGGGATCGCCTTCGGAGTTCTTGAACTCCTGCTTGATCTCCGCCTTGCTCATGCGCATTTCCTTCGAGAACTGCCAGTACTGCCAGAGATAATCCGCCAACGCGAGCGCCAAATACGCCAGTCCAGCGGTCATGATGAGCTTGACCGAGTAGTGCGTGACGACCTGCAGCAGCGCGATCGGCGACTGCTGAGTGGTGACGACGATTGCGTTGATGGCTTCGCGCCCAAGAGCGGCGTGTATCGCGAAGCCGACGATGATGAGCTTGAAGAGTGACTTTGCAAGCTCGACGAGCGCCTGCATGCCGACCAGGCGCTTGACGTTGGATGCGGGACTGATCCGCTTGAACTGCGGTGTAATGGGCTTGAGCGAGAATACACCTCGAGCCTGCACGGCGTTGATGACGAGCGAGATGCCGGCCATCGCCGAGGCGACGAGCATGATCGCGGATAGCGTGCGCCACCCGAGCGCCTGCAGAGTCTTGATCGCGCTCTCCGCTGAGAACGACGTATCACCAGCCGAAGCGAGACCCTCGCCCATGATGGCGAACAGGCGGCTTGCAACGTGCGGCACGATCGCGGTCAGCACGAGTGCGATGCCAAGTAACAGGACAGCGACCGAAAGTTCAGGACTCTTCGGGATGCGTCCTTCGTCCTGAGCTTCCTGACGTTTCTTGGGGGTCGCTTCTTCTGTTTTGTCGCCGTAGTCATCAGCCATGCTCAGTGAATCCCTCCCGGCGCAATCGCCGTGAAGAACGATGAGAGCTGCTGGTCGTAGGCAGTCTGCCAGTTGCCGAGCGCGCTGGCGATGAACGGGAGTGCGATGCCGAGCGCGAACAGACCGAGGCCGATCTGAAGCGGGAAGGCGACGGAAAGAATGTTCAGCTGCGGCGTTGCGCGGCTGAGTACTGCGAGCGCCGCGTTACCAACCATTACGGTTGCGATGACCGGAGCCGCGAACCGGAGTCCGGCAAGGAATAGCGTACTCGCGAGCGCGAGAAGATTCGCGAGTCCAGCGTGCAGATCCAGAGCGCTGCCCACCGGCACGGCGCGGAGGCTCGAAGCAAGTGCCTCGATCATGCCGAGGTGCACGTTGAGCGCGAGAAGAATCGTTATTGCAAACAGCGAGAGGAAATTGGCGAGCACCGGCGAGGTCTGCTTGGTGAGCGGATCGAGCAACGACGCGCCCGACAGTCCGATCTGAATCGCGAGCAGGTCGCCCGCACTCTCGGCCGCGCCAACCAGCAGCGCAGCGCCGAGTCCGATGCCGAAGCCCACGAGCAGCTCGCCCATCGCGGAAGCCGGCGTGATCTGCGGGATCACGTGCATGTTGGCATACGCAATTGGCTGGATCACGATCGTCAGCACGATCAGAAGCGATGTGCGCCACTTGACCGGCACCGTCGCAGCGGAGAAGACCGGCGCGATGAGCATGAGTCCTGTGAGACGCAATGCAACGAGCACGGCTACGGTTCCGGAGCCGGGCGCGAACAGGTCGAACGGGCGAACGTCCGTCACGAAATCATGGACGGCAGTGAGCGAAACAGCTCGCTCGTGTACTTGACCATGATCTGGATGATCCACGGCAGCGCGATGATGAACGTGACCGCGACTGCAACAAGCTTGGGCACGAACGAGAGCGTCTGCTCCTGGATCTGTGTCACCGCCTGGATGATCGAAATCACGAGGCCGACAGCGAGCGCGACGACCAGCATCGGCGACGCGATCAGAAGTGCAGTCATGATCATGTTGCGCGCGAGATCGACGACGAGGACGTGTGACATGCTCTAGACGCGGAAACTGGTCACGAGCGACTGGACGACGAGTGTCCAGCCGTCCACGAGGACGAAGAGCAGCAACTTGAACGGCAGCGATATCATCGCCGGCGGAAGCATGAACATACCCATGCTCATCAGCACGCTCGACACGACGATGTCGATGATGATGAATGGCAGGAACAATGCAAAGCCGATCTGGAATGCCGTGCGCAGCTCGCTGGTCGCGAATGCAGACACCAGCGTCACGAGCGGAATCTCGTCCTCGTTTCGCGGCGCAACGCCGCTGCTCATGTCGATGAACACCTGCAGGTCGTGATCGCGTGTATGCGCGAGCATGAATTCCCGGAATGGTACGACCGCGAGCTTCATCATCTCACCCTGCTCGATCTGGCCGTTCATCCACGGCTGCAGCGCTGTCTCGTTCACCTTGTTGAGCGTCGGTGCCATCACGAAGCCCGTCAGGATGAGCGAAAGCGCGGCGACCATCTGTGCCGGCGGAGCGTTCTGTGTGCCGAGCGCCTGGCGAAGGAAGTTGAGGACGATGAGGATGCGCGTGAAGCCCGTCATGAGGAGTACGAGCGTCGGGAGGAGCGTCAGCAGCCCCATCATCACGACGATGCCTACCGTTCCACTCAGGCGAAGACCGCCGTCGTCCTTGCCGCCACCGACGCGCAGGTCCATCTGCGGCGCCAACTTGGAGACCATGTTGTCCACGCTGGGCGATGGCGTCAGCGGCGCATTCGCTGCTGCCGTGTTGGCGGCCTTCGGCGCTGCAGGCTGCGCGCCGGCGCGTGCGGTGCGAGGAGTGGCTGCACCTCGCGCTGCTGCGTTGGCCGCTGGCGCCGTGATCTTCGGCGGTGCTGGAATCGCGTTTGGCTGCGCGGTCGACTGCGGTGCGGTCGACTGCTGCGTGGCCGGCTGCGGCGCAGGTTGCGCAGTGCCCTGCGCCAGCAACGACGCGCTCGCTGGCGAGAACGCCAGCAGAGTCGCGAGTCCGATGACAACGCCGCGAATCGTCACTACTTGGTACCGCCCGCCATGGCCATGCTCAGCACAGCCTGGAAGTCTTCCATTGGTGCGACGTAGGAAATGCGCTTGCCGTCCTTCTTGCCGCTACGACCTGCTGCGGATTCATCGAGCACTGCGCCGCCGGACGTGTACTTCGCCGTGGCCTCTCCATTACCCCGGATCAGAACCAGCTTGCGGATCCCGTCTGCAATCGCGTGAATTGGCGCACTTGCGGCTCCCCTCGCTGCGTCGGCCGTCGATGCCAGATCGGCCTCACCGAGTTCCGCGACCTGATGAACTCCACCCTCGCCCATCGACACGGCGAGCACGCGCGTACCGATGCGCACGACGGCAAGTCCCTGGCGCTGGCCGAGCGACAGCCGCTGGATGATCTCCATCTTGACGCTGCCTTTCTTCGATGCGTTGGTCACCGCATAGCGTCGCAGCAAACGCATTGCAACACCCATCGCGCCGAGCACGATGGCGAGCATTGCCATGACCATCAGGAACGAAGGAGCACTCACGCTGCGATTTCCTCGACTGCGTTGGCGCGTGGGAGGATTCGCGTGATGCGCACGCCGAACGTCTCACCCAGTAGAACAACCTCGCCCTCTGCAAATCGACGATCTCCAACGAATACGTCGATTGGCTCGCCTGCGAGGCGATCAAGCTGAATTACAGATCCGCGTCCGAGACGCAGGATGTCCTGCACGGTCATCGACGTTCTGCCGAGCTCGATCGAAATCGGAAGCGTGAGATCGAGCAGCATCGATATGGGTACTTCGTTGTTGACGCCCGCAAATCCGGCGTCCACTGCGTTGACAGACTCGGCGCCAGCGGCGGCGTTCACATTCTGATCCATGTTACTCGGCGGAGATCGGTTGGGTTTGAAGCGCTTCGGCGATCACCGAAGCATCGAATTGTGGAACAACTGGTGCTGCACCTCGGACTTCACCCGACTGTGTGAGGGCGCCCTCGAGGCGAATGGCGAGCTTGTGGCCCACGCGGCCGGCGGTACCGGCGAAACGCTCCTGGTCGCCGACCATGACGCGGATGGGACTGTCGCTCGGTAACGCAGTCGTGATGACACCGCCCTGAGACAGCGAGGCAAGGTCGCGCATCGACATTCGAAATTCAGGAAGCCGCGCGGATACGTTGACGCGCGTGGCACGCAGCGAGTATTCAGCAAGCGCACGACTGACTGCGCGCTCATGCTCGGAACCGGTTGCGTTCGCGAAGCTGCGCGTCGCCGTGTTGGTGAAGAACTTGTCAAGCACCGCGAACGGAAGACATACGAGCATCAGCGAACTGACATCGCCCGCTGTCACCTCGATGTTGGCGACGAGAACCGGATCGTCACGGTTCGCGCTCTGAAGCAGGATATCGGGGAACGACTCGAACGAGCTGATCTCGAGCGACATCGTTATGTAGTCGGACCAGACTTCAGCCAGCAGCGAGTTTACCTTTTCGACCAGGCCGCGCAGCGCCATCCGTTCCACACGCGTGAGCGGCCGCGATGTCGACATCTGCTGGCCACTGCCGCCGAACAGCCTGTCCACCATATAGAAGGCGAACTCCTCACCGATATCAACGACGCCCAGCTGTCCGCCGGAGTCGTTGATCTCGCAGATGAAGGACGCGCACGGCGTCGGAAGCGAAAGCGTGAACTCGCCGAACGAGAACTGCTCGACACCCTGCAGCCGCATCTCGATCTGTCCGCGTACACGACCAATCACCCAGCTCTCGAGCGACTTCACCAGTCTCTCGTAGATCGCCTCCAGCGTCCGAAGGCGCTCCTTTGAAACGCGGTGCGGGCGGCGAAAGTCGTACATCTGAACCGGCGATTCTTCCGACGCGCCGGAGAACGGAACATTGCTCGCGCCGCCCAGCAGGCGGTCGATCTCGCTCTGCGAGAGCGTGCCCGATGCCATCGGGCGTGCATCGGTGCTCACTGAATTACGAATTGAGGGAAGTAGATCTTTGCCACGGTGCCGGCGCCGAACATCCTGTCGAGCACGGCCATCAATTCAGCAGCGAACTGGTCACGCGCCGAGATATCGGAGATCTGATCGCTGGTCTTTCGCGAGAAAAGCCGGAGGATCGCGTCGCGCAGCTCGGCGTCACGTCCCTTGATGACCTCGAGCGAGCTGGCATCCTTCAGCTGCAACGCAACTGACATCAGCAGGAAGTGCGAGCCGCCCGATCCAGCGGGATTCATTACGAGGTTGTCCACCTGATAGATCGGTGGCGGAGCGTCGCCCTTTCTGGCCTCTGGCCCGGCGTCCTTCTTCGCGGTTGCCGCACTGTCCGCGGCAGCCGGTGCGGCCGCGGCCTTGTGGGAGAGTTTGGGGCCGAGCAGCGTGAACCCGAGGATCCCGCCAAGCGCGAGACCTCCAACAATGCCGCCGATCAGCGGTAGCAGCTTGGCCATCCCGCCCTTGGCGGCCGGCGCAGCGGCTTGTTCACTCTCTGATGGTTTCTCTTCTGCCATGCGTGTCGCCTTTCGGAAGTAGTTCTATCGCGGACTTCGCAGCACCGGTAAAAGCAGGCGACATACCACACGAAAGCGACGATCCGGCACGATTTATCTGACGATCTAAGTCATTGTCTTATAAGCAGTTGCGTGATAGTGGGCGGTTCCAGCATCGGAGGTCTGTGATGGACAAAAAAGGGCAGCCCGGCAATTTCTTCCGGGCTGCCCTCGGCTAATATTGCCGCAGCAGTGAATCTTTGGGCGACTGTCCTACATCACTACTGACGCATGTTTATCAGAGTCTGAAGCATCTGGTCGCTGGTCGTGATCATCTTGCCGTTGGCTTCGAAGCCGCGCTGCGTGATGATCATGTCGGTGAATTCCTGCGCCAGATCGACGTTCGACATTTCCAGCGCGCCGCTCGCAATCGTCGAGGTGGTGTCCTTGCCCGAGTAGCCGATCAGGGGCGTTCCCGAGTTTGCGGAGACCGTGTACATGCTGTCGGCGGCCTGGTCCAGACCCTCGGGGTTGTTGAAGTCCGCGAGGGCGATCTGTGCCAGCGTCTGATTGGTGCCGTTCGAGAAGGATCCCGTCACGACGCCATCCTGGCCGATCGATACGTCCTGCAGAACACCTGACGCGTAACCGTTCTGGTCCCGCAGCACTGCGGAATTCCCGACCGCGAGTGACGTGACGCCAGTCGAGCCGGTGCCAGGATCGAGCTTGAGTGAAACCGCGGCGCCGCCACCGGCCGGTGTAAACGTCACAGTTGGAAGATTGGAATTTGTGCTATCGATCGTGCCGTCGCTCTTGAAGGTGAACTGCCACGGAGTCGCGGCGGCTGCGGGCGACGACTGGGCGCCTGGTCCGAAGGTAAACGGTTTTGTCGCGTCGTAGTTCAGGCTGCTGGGGTCTATCTTGCACTCCCATGTGTTCGGGCCGGTCTTCCAGGCCACGAGCGTGAGGTCGTGCTTCGAGCCGAGCGAATCGAAGACACCGAGTGTGGTCTCGACCTTCGAGCCCGCGTTCACCGGGTCGGCGAGCTCGGCGGCAGTCGGATTATTTGGATCGACTGCGACGAAGTTGGGAGCTTCGGAGTTGAAGTTGCCGGCGACCGTCACCTTGGTGGTTGGGGCTGCTGGGGTGGTCTGGCCGATCGGCACCGAGATGCCGGTGAGACCTCCGCCGAGGACGCCGCTCTTCGCCATCAGGCCCTGGACGATTCCGCCATTGCCTGCGACGAGCGTACCGTTGGAATCCCACTTGAAGTTACCGTCACGCGTGAACGAGTTCTGCGCGCCATTCGAGACGACGAAGAACGAATTTCCCTGTATCGCGAGGTTGGTCGGGACGTTGGTCGTCTCGCGGTTTCCCTGCGTGAAGACGGTATCGATGCTGCTGAGCTGAGAGCCAAGTCCGACGGCCATCGAGTTGATGCCGCCTGTCGTGGTGCCGGGACGCGTCGCGCCGGAGAGAACCTGCGAGAAGCTCTCCGTGAAGTTTGCACGACTTGCCTTGAATGCCGTCGTGTTGACGTTCGCGATGTTGTTACCGATGACGTCCATTCGGGTCTGGTTGTTCCGCAGGCCCGATACGGCGGAGAATAGCGAGCGATCCATGTCGTTAAAGTCCTATGAGTGTGTGTATGGTCATTCGGGCGCTTACGCGCCCGTGGTCGATGAGCTCGAGCCTGTTGAGCCCGAAGAGCCCGAAGTCGGGGTCGTCGGCGCGAACAGCGTAGCGAAGTTGTCGAGTTTGGTGTTGATGTTCATCAACTGCTCGACGCTCGAGAACTGCGCCAGCTGCGCAGCGAGATCCTTTCCGTCCATCGGATTCATAGGATCCTGGTTCTGCATTTCCGTCACGAGCAACTTGACGAACTGGTCCTTACCCATAGCACCGCCTGCTGCGTTGGTGATCGCGTTGCTTGCCGAACCCGACGAGGAGTTCGGTGCGTTCGTATCACGCATCGGGGCGATGCCGCCAGCGGGCGCGGTAATCATTTCTGTCTTCCTCCCTGCTGCTCTCTACGAGAGCGCTGTCGGGTCGCATCCGCGTCCTGTCGGTTGTCCCGGTAATTGAGCGAAGGGCGCCCGTTCTGGGCGCTCTGATCGCTGCCTTGGCGCGGGTTCCATCCCGGCCCTGAGCCAGCCGACGTGGATGCCACGTTGATGGCCGTTGCATCCAGTCCGTGCTGCTCCAATGCGTGCTGCAATTCGCCGACACGCAATGACATCTTGTCAGCGCGATTCGGATCTGCAACTGATATTGCCGTGTCCACGACGCCGGCACGCAGCTGAACCGTGATCTTGTCGGAGCCTCCGGCTGCGTTGTCGACGTTGAGGGTCACCTGTGAGAGCGGTTGCGCTGGTGCCGCGTCGCGCGCATCCAGCAGCTTGCCGACCTTGTCGGCGGCATCGGTGCCGCTGGCGACCTGTACGGTCTGAGGCGTCTGCGCTCCGATGACCATCGGTTGCACCGGCGCAGCGACGTGTGCCACCTGCGCTACCTGGGCAACCGATGCGACGCTTGCAACGCTAGCGACATCGGCTACCTTCGCGGTGGCACCCGTTATCGCGCTATCCTTCAGAATATCTCCGCGATCGCGCTGAGACATGTTGCCAGACATTCCGCCACCGTTGCCCGCCATTCCGTTACCAGCCATTCCGTTGCCGGACATCATCGTCATCTGGATCTGCGGCATTCCGGTGGATGCACTGCGGCCAACTCTGCTCAGCAAACCATTGAAGTTGTTGAGACTGTCGCTGTCGTCGCGCGAATTGTCAGTCACATTGCTCTGATCCATCGCAATACCGATTGCGCGAGACACATTGTCATCGATGTTCAGAGTGTCGACGGGACTGCTGTCGCCCCACGCAGCGGCACCTCCGCGCGTCGGCATCTCGATGTGACCCGGATCCTTGGGACCGAGCGTGCGAAGTCCTTCCTGAGCGGCGATCTGCGCCAGCTGCTGGAAGCCCGCGGTGTCGGTGTATCCCCCGTCGATGGTGACGTCCGCCGCAAGCCCGAGCGTGTGCTTGCTCGACTTGGTCCAGGTCACGACCTCGCCTGGATTCACTCGCCCCTGATCGTAGAGGTGATCCTGTCGCGACTGAGTCCTGAATCCTTCCACGAGATTGACGTCCTTGCCGAACTCGTCATGCATCCGACTCACCACACGGGCAAGCCGCGTGCGGAAATCCGGATTGAGCGCGTCGGCGTCGGCGTTGGGGGTGTCGACGGAAGTGGTGGCCGCGGCTGCGCGCGCTTCCGCGGCTGCAGCGAAGGCCGGCTTTCCGGCGTGAGCCCCGCTGCCGACGCCAGACGCGCCGGTCTTGGATGCTGCACTGGATGCTGCACTGGATGCAGTGCTTGATGCAGTGCTTGATGCGGCACTGGACGAGGCCGTCGATGCAGGTGCGTCGAGCTCGGAGTTCGCGCCGTCGTTCTTCAGCTTCGCTGCGTGAGGTGCGGGTGCATGCATCGCTGTCGCGAGCGTTGCGGCGAATGCATTCGTACCGGACGGGCTGGGACCATCCGCATCGCGCCTCGAGCGCGACGACGTCGTCGGCTCCGCCGATGCAGGTTCTGAAGGAGCAAAATTGACTGGCAGCATACTCATTCCGTGCCTCCGCTGGATGCGGTGCGAAGCGTTGCCTGCAGGATCAGCGCGGCGCGCTGCGTCGGGAAGGACCCAAGAATGGCGGCCTGTTGCTTGCTCGATAGCGAGCCCAGTATCGCGCGAACATCGTTGTCATCCATCTGCTCGAGCACACGCGCGGCATCCTTGGGCTGCATCGCGCCAAATACCTGCGCCAGGCGTCGGCCGATGAGCGAATCTGTCGCGGGCCTGATTGGCCGAACCACCGGTTTGGGTGCAGCGCCGCCGGACTGGGCAGTCGATGCAAGCTTCGCATTCGGCGTTTGCGTCGCAGAAGCTGGCCGGCCGGACCCGGCTGCCTTGTCCTGCGCGGAAGCGACATCATGGCTTGCTGGCGGCGGTGCCGTAGCGCCGGATCCTGCTGGCGCCCCCGCCGGCGCGCTGGCACCAGAAGGGCCCGCGGCATTCGGATTGGCCGTCTGCGCATTCGCGACGGCATTGACGGAGTTGGTCGAGTCGGCCGGCGTTGCGGCAATGCTGTCCTTCGCCGCCCGAGTCGAATCCGGTTTCTGACTCGCCGCCGCCATCTTGTCGGTTTTCGCCGAAGCCACCGGCTTCGGCGCGCGAACCATCACCACTCCGGTTGCGATACCGAGGCTGAGTCCGAATGACGCGATGAATGGAATTAGAAGTTTCTTCATTGCCCGTTGTCGTTGTGCACGAAGCGGGAGAGCGCAATATCATCCATCGCTCTCCGGTCTGTCTGCTCCGCAGTTGCGCGATATGTCTCTTCGTGACGCTCACGAAGACGATCCAGGACGCGGCGATCCTTGAACGCTGCGGTAAGTGCTTCCTGCACCTGCGAGACGCTGTTGTTCGCTGCGCTGACGGTATCGTTCGCGCCGGCGATCCTGTCGTCGAGTTGCTGCATCATGAATGCGAGATTTGCGAGCTCGCCAACCGAGTGGCTCTCACCTTCCCTCACGGCTTCCGAGCCAGCTGCCCGCTCCGCGCGCAGCCCGTTGAGCGCGTCCTTCGCCTCGCGTTCAGCTCCGAGAGCGGCGGCCAGTTGAGTTGCGAGATGACGCTCCTGCTTCTCTCGGAGATCCAGAACCTGCTGAAGACGAAAACGAAACATCGTTACGCCGCCTGCCGGTTGGAGGCCGTGATGCGTGCCGCGAGATCGCGCATTGTCGCATGTGTCTCGCCGATAGTCGTGGTCTCGTCTGCACGCTGCCGCAGCAGCGACAGCACGGCTTCGCGATGCTCCACAGCGGAGTCCACTGTCGCACTCGTTCCTTTCTGGTACGCGCCCACGAGTATGAGATCTTCCTTCTCGCGATACGTTGCCTCGGTGCGCAGAATCGTCTCGGCCGCCGTACGATGGGCCGGCGACACCACCTGATCCCGAACTCGGCTCTTGCTGTCGAGTATGTCGATGGAAGGAAAGTGTCCTGCCGATGCCAGCTTGCGGGTCAGCACTATGTGGCCGTCGAGTATGGAGCGCGTTGCGTCGGCAACCGGTTCGTTGAAATCGTCGCCATCCACGAGCACCGTGTAAATGCCGGTGATGCCGCCGACGCGCGCATTCCCTGCACGCTCGAGAAGACGCGGTAGTGACGCGAATACGGAAGGCGGGTACCCCTTTGTGGTCGGTGGCTCCCCAGTTGCCAGCCCGATCTCGCGCCACGCCATCGCTACACGCGTAACTGAATCGAGCATCAGCATCACTTGCTTGCCCTGGTCGCGAAAATACTCGGCGATTGCAGTCGCCACGAGCGCGCCACGGGCGCGAACCAGCGCAGCCTGATCGCCGGTAGCGACAATGATTACGGAGCGCGCAAGTCCTTCCTCGCCAAGCGAATGCTCGATGAAGTCGCGTACCTCGCGGCCACGCTCGCCAAGTAGTGCGATCACGTTCACGTCCGCCTTGGCGTGCCGTGCGATCATGCCCAGAAGGGTGCTCTTTCCGACACCCGATCCGGCAAATATTCCGACGCGCTGGCCACGGCCGATGGTGAGCATCCCGTCGATTGCGCGAACGCCCGTCTCCAGTGGCTCGTTGATCATGCGCCGCTCGAGTGGATTCGGAGGCTCGGCTGCAAGCGGAACGCGGTCTGTGAATTCGATCGGGCCCTTGTCGTCGATTGGATGCCCGAGCCCATTCAGAACGCGACCCAGCAGCGACGGCCCGACATCGACACCGAAGGAGCGGCCAAGAGGCTGAACGAAGCTTCCAGCGTGCAGTCCGTCGAGCTCGCCGAGCGGCATCAGGATGACGTTGTCTTCGTGGAAACCCACGACTTCCGCCAGCACCGATCTGTCGTCCGTCAAGCTCGTGACACGACAGAGCTCGCCGACGCCCACGTCGATTCCCGTTGCCTCGATGACGAGACCAACGACTCGTGTGACGCGACCATAGCGATCGAATCGCGGCGTATCCGCAACGACATCCGCGACGGTATCAGGCAACATTGTCCGTCAACTTTCTGTAGAGTCGTTCAAGTGCCGTATCGACGCGGCCGTCCACGATTCTCTCGCGTCCCTCAACGACACAGCCACCCGGTTGAATACGCGAGTCTGCCAGCCACCGAACGTCACGATTCGGCGCGATCGGAACAGGCTCGCCGCCAGTCGGGGTGGGGTGCGACAGAAGCGATAGATCGTGTGGATTTACACGAACGCGCATCGGCTGATCGATCGGAAATTCCGCCAGCGCTCGCTTGACCAGATCTGCGACGGACGCCGCGTCGGTGCGCAGTTCACGTCCAACTATGTGACGCGCCACAGTAACGGCGAGAGCCGCAATGTTTTCGGTAACACATTCCTGCCACTTGGATTCGCTGGTGCGAATCGTGTCGAGTGCCTGCTCGGCTGCCGCGACCGCATTGCGCAGGCGTGTCGCCTCCGCCAGCTCGCCATCCAGCCTGCCGGCGTCGTAGCCCGCTGACTGCGCCTCCACCAGGCGCTGCTCCAGCTCGATACGAGCATGCGCTTCCTGCTCCATCTGCGACGCGGGCTGCGAGTTGACAGCGGTCGTCCAGGTGAGTGTCGCCATGTCATCCGGGGCCCATCGCGCCGGATTTGCGGGCAGCGCATCGGCCGCAAGCACTCCGGGCCTATTCGATGAACGCATCTTCCGAGGCTCCGGCACCGATGGTGATTTCTCCGGCCGCTTCGAGCGCCCGAACCTGTGCGACGATCTGCGCCTGGGCCGCTTCCACATCGCGGACGCGAACGGCGCCGAGCATCGATATCTCTTCCTTGAGCGCCGTGACCGCGCGTGCCGACATGCCGGCCATGATGCGCTCGCGCATCTCTTCCTTTGCGGTCTTGAGTGCCAGCGATAGAGTACGGGCGTCGATCTCGCGCAGCAGTCGCTGCAACGAGCGGTCGTCCAGCTTGCCCACGTCGTCGAAGACGAACATGAGGTTCTTGATCTGCTCGCAAAGCTGCGTGTCCCGCTCGCCGATGTGATCAAGCAGGTCTTTCTCGAGCGAGCCCGAGACATGGTTGAGCACGCTCGCAACCGCATCGGGTCCACCAGCCGCGCGCAAGCCGCGAGTGAAGCTGAGATCGGTCTCGTTGCTGAGAGCCTTCTCAACCAGCAGCATCATGTCGGGGGCCACCTTTTCCATGCAGCCGATGCGGTACATGACCTCGCCGCCGAGCGACGGATCCAGGTCGCGCAGAATCGTCGCGGTCTGTTGCGGCTCGAGATGAGCGAGAACAAGCGCGATCGTCTGAGGATGCTCGCCGCGCAGCGTCGTCGCGAGCTGCTGCGGGTCAGCGCTCCGTAGCCGGTGCAAGCCAGCCGAGTCTGCCAGCTGCGACTGAATTCGCGTCAGCGTCGCGCTGGCTCTGTGACTGCCGAACGCCTTTTCCAGAACCTCACCAGCATAGCTGATACCGCCCTGGGCGATCGAGTCGACGGCGAGTGCCATCTGCATCCACTCGGTCAGGACTGCTTCGACGGTGCCCGCGCTCACCTGTTCCATCTGCGCGATATGGAAGCTGATCTCCTCAGCCTCTTCGGGGGTGAGCGACTGCGTCAGCTTCACCGCCTCATCAGCGCCGAGCGACATGCACAACACCGCGACCTTCTGCGGTCCGGTCAGGTCGGCAGCGGTGAGTTTCGCAACGCTCTTCTTTTCTTCCACCGGCACTACTGCGGTTCCCATTTATACAGCTTCCTTGAGCCACGCACGTACAACGCGGGTCGAGACTTCAGGCTTGGCCGCGATGGTTGCCGCTACGCGACCGCGGGTTTGATTCTGTTCCGGAAACGAGAGCGGTTGAGGCGGAGGCTGAACTGCGTAGCTCTGATGCTGCTGATGCGCGTTCGCGGAGATCGCGTTAGCCATGTCGTGCGCCGCAGTGGAGAACTGGTTGGAGTGTTGCCCGCCAGGTGCAGGAAGCGCGAGCGGAGCGTACGCCGAGCGTGAGTTCGATGCGGGTAGAGACTTGATCGCCTTGATGAGCATCATCGCGACGATGAAGAGCACCAGAATGGCAAACACGGAGATCGCCGGCTTCTGGAATTGCTGAACGGTATTGATGATCGTCTGTGGCGCCGTCTTCTCCACGTCCGCGACAGGCGCCGCGTCGAAGTGGGTCGCGACTACCGTGACGACGTCACCGCGTGTGCTGTCAGCTCCCACGGCACCGCGGATAAGCGATTCTATGCGCGCGATCTCTTCTGGAGTGCGCGCAACATATGTCGGCTTCGCGTTGGGGCCTGCATTAGCCGGCGGCGGAATCATGCGGTCATTCAGCAGAACGGCAACCGACAGTCTCTTGATGTTCCCGATCGCTCCGGAGAAGTTCTCGGTGACCTTGGAATTGTCATAGCTCATTGCGACGTTCGACGACGCAGCGCCGCCCTGCGCTCCAGGCGTGATCTCGTAACGCTGCTCCGTGCTGGTGGCCTGCTTGTCAGGATCCACGAGCTGCGATGACCGCTCGATCTTGTCGAAGTTGAGCGCGGCGGATACGCGAACGCGCGCATTGCCGCTGCCTACGATGTCGTCGACCAGGCTTTCCGCCTTGGTCTGTAGATATCCCTCGACCTCGCGCTGGGTCGAAAGCTGCGCGTTCGTAAGGGAAGCCATCGAGCCATCGTCCGGAGTGGACAGCATTCTTCCGGCATCGTCGAGTATCGTCACGTGGTCCGCCGTTATCCCGTCCACGCTGCCCGCCACGAGATGCGCGATACCCTGCACGACATCCTGCGATGGTGCGGCGCCACCGGTCTTCAACACAACTGATGCATTCGCCGGCTTGTCCTGAGAACGGAACGTCGCCTGCTCGTGCAGCGCGAGATGAACCTGCGCCGACTGCACTCCCGTCATCTTGCCGATCGTGCGCTCGAGCTCTCCTTCGAGTGCGCGCCTGTAATTGATTCGCTGCGTGAAGTCAGTCATTCCCCACGACGGCTGATCGAACAGCTCCATGCCGGGACGTCCCGCCGACGGAAGCCCAGCCTGCGCCAGCGTCACCCGCGCACGTGCAACGTCGTTGGCGCTCACCAGAATGTCGCTGCCGCCACGATCCAGCTTGAACCCGATGCCGGCAGCCGTGAGCTTGTCCGTCATCTGTCCGACCGTCTCGATCGGCTGATTGGTGAAGGCCGGTACCCAGTCCGGCGCCGTGGCCCACTTCGATACACCGAAAATCACCGCGGCCACGCCAACGCCCACCATCAACAACATGGCACGTTGGCGACCGCCGATGCGGTCGAGCATGTCCTGAATTGCGTCAGCCACGGCTTATAATCCCCGGTTCTCGATCACGATTGCATGCTGATCAACGTCCGATACGCATCCTGGAACTTGTTGCGCACCTGTACCAACATCTCCAGCGAAATCGACGCTTCCTCGGAAGCGGCCATCACCTGGTGCAGCTCGACCGGCTCGCCACGCGCAAAACGCTGCGCATAGTCAGCGGCCACGTCCTGCTGGTCCGAAACGTTGTTGACGAGTCCCTTGAGCGTATCGCCGAAGCTCGTCCCGCTCGCGCTACCACCACGGTCCTGCAACACCGGTATCTGTTTCGCACCGGTGTCCAGTCCAGTACTCGCGATCGCGTTGCTTATCCCGCCAATTGGATTCGACATTGGATTCTCAGGCCTTGATGTCCAGACGTCCGCCACGCAGGATCGGCGCTGGTGCCGGACCCTGCGACGAGCTCGTGCGGCCGTACGTCAACGGCCCCATCGTTCCCGCCTTCATGAAGAACGAGCGCTCTTCCTTGCTCAACACGCTCCACAGATCCTGATCCACGCCACTCGGCGCCGTTCCGGAGTTCAGTTGTGCCGTGCGGGCCGCTGCGTCGCTCTTGATCGCGTTAGCGAGCGACTTTGGATCCATCGCTGCGACGTCGCTCGACGTGGGCGGCGCCTGACGCGGCACGCCCGCACTCGGACGCGTTACGCCCGTTGCGTATGGATTGAACCCGCCGCCGCCAATTCCGTTGATCGCCATTCTGTTCGCTTGTGGCTTAAATGTTCAGAGCTTGCTTCAGCATTCCCTTCGCCGTCTGAAACACGCTGGCGTTCGCCTCGTACACCCGGCGCGCATCCATCATGTCCACCATCTCATCCGTCACACGCACGTTCGGGTAATGCACATATCCGTTCTTGTCTGCGTCCGGATGTCCAGGATCGTAGACCAGCTGACCGTCCGTATTGTCTTCCTTGATGCCCGCGACATGCACACCAGTGCCGCCGCCGCTTGGCCCGTTCGTTTCGAGCACCGGCACTTCGAACCGGCGCGGTCCGTCGGTCGGGAAATCGCCGCTCGGTACCTGAAACGCGTTGATGCCGTTGAATACGCCCGAAGTTCCCGACGGCTGTCCCGGCGCAACCGGATCGCCCGTCGCAGTTCCACCGTCGCCTGCTGCCAGAACGGCAACGCGCCGTTTGTACGGTTGCCCGTTTACGTCGTGCGTTGTTTCCGCATTGGCGATGTTCGATGCAATTGTCTCCATGCGAACCCGCTGCGCCGAAAGTCCGCTCGCTGAGATCGCGAGAGACCGGAACATCGGCTGCGGCTGGTTCACCGCTGGTGACGGAAGTAATCCGACTGGACGAGGCATCGGTTATCAGGGCTTGAGGGCGGTTCGAACCTGATCGTAGGCCTTCGACAGCAGCTTCGATGTCGCCTCGTAGCGCAGCTGCTCATCGGCCAGACTGATCATCTCACTCTCGATGTCCACACCGGACGAGTTCGCAACGGCCCCGCTGGCTCCAGGCGTGCCCGGAAGAGCGAAGCCGTCCTGATTCTGGAGCGATGCCTTGGACACACGGTCGGCGATCGCCCGAACCCTCTGGGTCCCGATGTCGAGAGCGTCCTTCAGCTCGGCTGCCGGAACTACTCGGCTAATGAATCCTGTGATCATCTCGGGATCGTGCTAAAGCAACCGCAGGACCAAAGCGATTACGGACTTCTCGGGCGGATATGCAAAAACGCTAAGTGATTATATGGAAATCACTTAGCGTCTTGAAATCGGCCGGAAATGGGCTCCTGCGGCACTATTTGCCTAGCGGCAAAAAGAGGAAGAAAGTGCCGGATCGGCACATCTTGCCGGATTTTACAGGGTCAAGCTTGCCTCGCCATTCGCCGGACCGTTCAGTTTGTTCCTGAGCGTCCGGACACTCAAGCCCAGCAATTCGGCCGCTTTCGTGCGATTATTGCCCGACATCTCGAGGGCCTTCTGGATCATCGCACGCTCGGCGTCCTCGACATTCAGCGAGGTCAACCGCAGCAGTACTCCGTCATCCCGGTCGTCGTCCGGAATCGGTACCAGTCCCGCGGCGATCAGCGCCCGTTGCGTAGCCGATACCGGGCCGGCGAGCACGTTGGCCAACCCGAATCTGAGGCCCTCGAACGCATGGGCTGGCACGATTGGGTCAGACGAAAGGATCACCGCCCGCTCCACAACGTGCTGGAGCTCCCGGACATTTCCCGGCCAGTCGTATCGTTGCAGTACCTCGAGCCCCTCCTGCGATATCGCCCGCACTTCCTTGCCCATCTCCGCGCCGATTCGAATCGCGAACCTGTAGGCGAGCGCTGGAATGTCGTCCTTTCGGTCCCGGAGCGGCGGGATCGCGATCGGAATCGTGCTCAACCTATAGTATAGATCCTGCCGGAATGCTCCACGCGCGGCTTCGGCCGCCAGGTCCCGGTTCGTCGTCGCGATGATCCGAACATCCACCCGTATGGTGGACGTGCCACCAACCCGCTCGAACTCCTGCTCCTGAAGCACGCGCAGCAGCTTCGCCTGAAGATCCAGCCGCATCTCGGATATTTCGTCCAGCAGGAGCGTACCACGGTTGGCGCGCTCGAATGCTCCCTCGACGCGCTTGATGGCCCCCGTGAACGCGCCCTTCTCGTGGCCGAACAGCGCGCTCTCCACCAGACCCTCGGGCAGCGCAGCGCAGTTGAGCTGTATGAAAGGCCGGTCCCGGCGGTCGCTCTGATCGTGGACCGAACGGGCGAACAATTCCTTTCCAGTACCGGACTCACCCTGCAGCAGCACCGTCGCCCGCGTAGGCGCCGCCGTCGCGACCGTCTGCATTATCCGGCGGATGGCAACGCTGTCGCCTACGATCTGGCGCTCGTTCCGGAACTCCATCACCTCACGCCGGAGCGCGTCGTTCTCCTTCTTGAGGCGAACCAGCTTCAGTGCCTGATCGACGGCGAGCTCGAGCTGCTGCGGGCGAACGGGCTTGGTGATGTAATCAACCGCCCCGGCCTTGATCGACGACACCGCGTGCTCGATGCTGGCATAACCGGTCAACATTATGAGAGGCACCTCGTACCCCTCGCGCCTGATGAGCGACAGAAACTCCAGGCCCGTCAATCCCGGCATGCGGTAGTCCGAGATTATCAGATCCACGTTGCCACGCGCCAACGCCTGGAGAGCCTCCGGAACGTTCCGGGCGCCGACAGCGTCATGCCCGGCGCGCCGCAGCGTATCCTCCAGTATCAACCCGACCGATGGCTCGTCATCTACATATAGAATAGTTGCCATGGCTGGATGACGTGGTGAAGTATATGGGCGCTCCGTTGGGGCAGGCCCCCGTGCCTGCCCGTTTTCTTTTCGAGACCGTAAAGTTGCCAGGCGCCCCGCTCGATACTCCACAGCATACGCTTTTGCGAGGAGCAAAGCAATACGATGCGCATCACCAACAGCATGATCCAGACTAACGCGACTCTGTCGCTACAGTCGAATTTGCAAGCAATGAGCACCGCTCAGAATCAGGTGAGCACCGGTCTCAAGTTCAGCTCATTCGCCGACGACCCGCAGGCGCAGTCGTCGGTCATGCAGACCTCCACCGCCCTCAATGCGCTCAATCAGTATCAGCGCAATGTCAACGATGCCACAGCCCGCGCAAACATGGAAGACACGGTGCTGCAACAGCTCACCGACACGGTGACGCGCGCGACGGCGATCGCAACGCAACAGGGCACCGCGACAGCGAGCGCGTCCGACCGCCTCGCCGCGAAACAGGAAGTCGATAACCTTCTCAGCTCCGCCGTGGCCGCTGGCAATACTCAGTACCAGGGCACGTATCTCTTTGGTGGCGACAACACCACGACTGCGCCCGTCACGACCACACCACCATTCTTTACCGGAACCGCGCCATCCGGAACGCACACGATAGCGATCGGTACGGGCCAGCTGTTCAAGTCCAACCACAATGCGAAGGAGCTGCTGCTCGACACCGGCACGCTCCAGTCGCTCAAGGATCTTTCGACCGCGCTGGGCAACAACGACCAGACCGGCATTGGTGCGGCCCTCACGAGCCTCAATAATTCCCAACAGGGAATCCAGTCGCTCGTCGGCGATCTCGGCGCGCGCGAGAACCAGCTTCAGGTCACCAGCTCCAACATCACCGCGCTGCAGCAGAACCTCACCACGTTCAAGTCGAATCTCTCGAACGTGAACCAGGAACAGGCGATAACCGATCTGGTGACCCGCCAGACGGCGTACCAATCCGCGATGCTCGCAACGTCGCGCGTGCTGGGCATGACCCTGACAGACTATCTGAAATGACATC
Source organism: Gemmatimonadota bacterium (assembly GCA_027307165.1). GTDB lineage: Bacteria > Gemmatimonadota > Gemmatimonadetes > Gemmatimonadales > Gemmatimonadaceae > Fen-1247. The sequence continues at coordinate 125,065 of DAHUXM010000004.1, forward strand.
CGCCGCCCTGGCTTACTCGATGCCCAGCACCGTCACAATCTCCTCCGACATACTAGGCACGATCGCCGTCGAGCCCGGTTCCTTGCTCACCTTCCCGCAGGGATTGCTCGGCTTTCCCGAGTGTCGCTCCTTCGTCCTTCTTCCGTCCGAACGGCCACACGTGTACTGGCTCCAGTCAGCCGACTACTCGTCGCTCGCCTTTCTCCTCGTCGATCCGTTCATGTTCTTCGAAGGCTACACGCTCGACCTGGATGCAACGGAAACCCACGCGGCCTCGCCCGATGAGGTAAGCGTCCTCGCAATCGTAACGCTGCCCGGCGCACCCGGCGAGCTGCCCACCGCCAATCTTCAGGGGCCCGTGGTGATCAACACCCGCCTCAGCGAAGGCAGCCAGGTGGTGCTCGCCGAGAGCAGTTACGGCATCCGGGAATCGTTCAAGTTGTAGGGCGCGGACGCACTCCCGCCTTGCCCGGGGGCACCTTGTAATAGTTCGAACGCGAAAGGCGCGAAAATATTCGCGCCTTTCGCGTTAAAGCTTTACTTGGCACTGCCGATAAATAGTCCATACGGCCATACCGGCCGGACCGGGTGGAGCAAGGAAGCTCTGCCACAAACCGCTAAAGGAGCCACACCGTAATGTTTATTCAGAACAACATCAACTCGATGAACGCGTTGAACAACCTCAACACGAACGAGACCCAGCTGACCAGCTCGATCCAGAAGCTGTCATCTGGCTTCCGTCTCAATCGTGCAGGCGACGACGCGGCAGGCATGAGCATCGCGAACTCGCTTCGTAACAACGGTGTTGGCTTGCAGCAGGCCCAGCAGAATGCATCGCAGGCAGGCTCGCTGCTCCAGATCGCCGACGGTGCGACTCAGACGATTTCCTCGATCCTGGATCGTATGAAGCAGCTCGCCACCGAGTCTGCATCTGCCAACGTGACCGACAACGATCGCCAGAAGATCAACGCAGAGTTCACGCAGCTCTACGCCGAAATCAACCGCACGGTTGGAAGCACGGTGTACCAGGGTTCTCAGCTGTTGAACGGTAGCTTCGGCGTGAGCGATTCAGGCACAGGCACCGCGAACGCGGTTGTTGGCTTCTCGGGTCTCTCGGTTGCAGGCGCGAACGTCAACTCGACCTATACCTTCACGAAGGTCGATGCCACGCATCTGAAGCTCTCGGACGGCACGTTCAGTCAGACTGTCACGACCGCGGCGACGGGCGTTCAGACCGTGAACTTCGACAAGATGGGCATTTCGTTCTCGTTCAACGGCGACCCGACAACGCTCGACACCAAGACGATCATCACCGCAAACACCACCAGTGCGGCCTTCCGCGTTGGCAGCGGTGCAACCAGCGATTCGGATAACCTCGTGAGCGTGAGCCTCGGCGATCTTCGTGCCAGCTCCGCCACCGGCCTGAACCTCGCCGGCGTTTCCGTTGACACGCTGGCGAACGCGACTTCCGCTCTCGCGAGCATCACGTCGGCCGTATCGGCGGTCAACACCGTCATCGGTTCGCTCGGTGCGGCTGAGAACCGCCTCAACTACGCGAGCACCAACGTCGCGTCGCTTTTCCAAAACGTGTCGGCGGCGGAGTCGGTCATCCGCGACACCAACATGGCGCAGGAATACACGAACTACAGCAAGCTCTCGATCCTCCAGCAGGCCGGTACGGCCATGCTCGCGCAGGCGAACTCGAGCCAGCAGAGCGTGCTGAAGCTCTTCCAGTAAATGAACTAACCGGGTGAGGGCAGCGGAGAGGGATCTCCTGTCTCCCCAAGCTCGGCTACGAGACCGTAGGGGCCCGAATGGGCTCCTGCGGGCTCGTCGCATAAGGAGGATATAACGATGAGCAGTCCTGTAGGATCATTCCCAGGCCTTGGCAGCAGCTTCGACTACACCGCGCTGGTCGATAGCCTGATCCAGGTTCAGTCGCAGCCCGGCGTCGCGATGCAGACACGCATCACGACCGCACAGGCGCAACAGAGCGCGTACCAGACCTACAGCGGCCTCCTCTCGAACCTCGAGGCTACCACAAGCCTCATGCGCGATGGAACGGCGTTTCAGGGTGTCAACGCCAGCGTTTCCAACGCGACTGCTGCGAACGGCCAGACGATCCTCTCCGCCTCGGCGCTGAGCGGGGCATCACCAGGATCCTACGCGGTCCAGGTGCTCCAGACCGCACAGGCGGAAAAACTCTCCGGTAACACCTTCGCGAGCAGTACCACGGCCCTCGGTCTTTCGGGCGACTTCGTCATCAATGGCAAGACCGTGACGATAGCCGCTGCCGATACACTGGTCTCGGTTCGCGACAAGATCAACGCAGTCAACTCCGGCGCGACAGCCAGCGGTGTCAGCGCAGCGATCGTTACCGATTCGTCGAACGCGCAACGGCTCGTCCTCACGAGTGTGCAGACTGGTTCCCAGGGAATCAACCTCGTGGATGGCTCGCAGGGCATCGCCCAGTCGTTGGGCTGGATCGACTCGACCACCGCGATCAAGCACGTTACCAGCGCGGGAGCGCAGAGCGATAACTTCGCCTCCGCCACGACGAGCATCGGATCCCAGCTCGGACTCACCGTCGCGCCAGGCGCGCAGACGGTCACGATAGCGGGTCAGGCTGTCTCGGTCGATCTCAGCACCGACTCTCTCACTTCGCTCGCGGCGAAGTTCTCGGCGGTACCGGGGATCCAGGCGACAGTCCAGAGCACGACGGTCAACGGCACCACGCAGTATTACCTCGACGTCCGCAACACGACGAGCTTTGTCGATGGCGGAAACACATTGCAACAGCTCGGCATTCTCACTGCCGGCCGGTCGGCAGTGGCGCAGCAGCTGCAGAGTGGCGCGATGACGGACGGCAACGGCAGCACGCCGGCAACGGCGTCCACGCTTATTACCAATCTTTGGAATGGCGGCTCCGCATCGGGCGCCAAGGTCGGCGACACGCTGACGATATCCGGAACCCGCGGTGATGGCTCGGCTGTGAACGTGTCGTTCACCGTCGCTGCAGGCAGCACGGTGCAGGATCTGCTCAATACGCTCAACAACGCAACCACTGGCTTCGGCGCAGGCGCGCGGCCGGCGACAGCATCCATCGACGCGAGCGGTCATATCGTCGTCAGCGACGGGACAGTCGGTCAGAGCAGTCTCTCGCTGCAGATGGTGGCCAACAATCAAGGCGGCGGCCGGCTCGATTTCGGCGCCTTCGCAACTACATCCACGGGTCGCTCGCGTGAGCTCGTGACCGGGACCGATGCAAAGTTCTCGGTCGACGGCGTTGCATTCACGCGCTCGAGCAATACGGTTTCGGACGTAATAGCAAACACGACGCTCACGCTCACCGCTGCGGATCCGAATACGATCGCGAACGTGAACGTATCGCTCAGCAGCAGCGCGGCGACATCGGCCGTTCAGAATTACGTCAATGCGTACAACGCAGTCGTCGATTTCATCAAGACGCAGCAGACGCCTGGAACCGATCCCACCAGCAACCCGACTCTGTACAACGACCCGTTGCTGCGCACCGCGCGAAGCGCACTTTCCACATCGATGCTCACGCCAGTCACCGGCGCGGCATCGGACATGGCGACGCCGGACACGGTCGGCATATCGCTCACGAAGGACGGTCATCTATCGTTCGACTCCGCGAAATTTCAGACCGCGTTCACGAGCCGCTATGCAGACGTGACAAAGCTGTTCGAGGAATCCGGAGTCTCGACCAATCCGTCGCTCGTGTACACAGCATCGACGACCGCAACTCAGCCCGGTAGCTACGCTGTCAACATCACGCAGGTTGCTGCTCAGGCGCAGATGCTCGGTACCGGCTTCAGCGGCGTCTACAACCAGCCTGGCGCGCCGGATACGATGACCGTCACCGATCTTGCATCGAGCTCCACCGCTCAGATTCAGCTGAGTGGAGGAATGACCACCGATCAGATCGTGGCTGCTCTGAACGCATCGTTCGGCACGCCGGAGAATCGCGCACTGTTGGGATCGGTGACACTGAACGACGCAACCGGGACGGCAGCAGCGACGTCCGCGACACTGCTGACCGATCTTCATCTGTCGAACGGCTCGTCCGCTGGAGTGGTTGCCGGTGATACGATCGGCTACAGCGGCACGCGTTCCGATGGCTCTGCCTACAGTGGCACATTCACCACGACCTCCACATCGACGGTTGCAGACTTCGTTACGCAGCTGCAGTCATCGGTTGGCACAAGTGCAACGGTATCGTTCGTCAACGGGCAGATCTCGGTGAAGGCGGGCAACAGCGGGACGTCGCAGCTCGCGATGTCGCTCACAGCGAACAACGAAGGTGGCGGCCAGCTCAATCTGGGGACGATGAACGTGACTGCAACCGGTCACGGTATTCTGTCGATGACTGCCACCGCAGTAGGCGGCCAGGTTCAGATTCAGCACAATGCGTTCGGTGCGTCGGCCGGATTCTCGATCGCCTACTCCGGCACGGGGAATCCGGCGACACAGCTGGGGATCGCGGCGGGAAGTGCGCACGGCGCGGATGTACAGGGCACGATTGGCGGCTACACTGCTACCGGGTCGGGACGCCAGCTCGTTGGTGCGTCCGGAACACCCGTCGATGGCCTGAGCATGGCCTATCTCGGTACGACACCTGGTGCGATCGGCAGTCTTACGCTGACGCAGGGGTTCGGCTCCGTGATCGACCGGCTTCTCACCAGCTGGACGCAGACCGGCGGAACGATCGATGCACAGAACCAGCAGCTCAACGACACGATTAGCATGCAGCAGTCGCGTCTCACTGATTTCAATGCGAGAATCGCGCTGCAGCGTGCCGCGCTGCTCAAGGAATACTCGACGATGGACAGCACGGTGCAGCAGATCATGGCGCAAGGGAAATCCTTCCTGGCAGCGTTCACGAACCCATCGAACACCAGCACGAATGGAACCACCTCAACCGGGCTCGGCCATTGACGCGGGCACTCATCGCTGACGTACCGGTCGCTGCATATGCCAAGGCGGTGCATGCGCTCGATGAATTCGACGCGCTCGTGTCGAAGTATGAGATGCTGCTCGACACGCAGCAGGTGCTTGTACGGACAGCGAATTTCGCCGGACTCTTCGAGATGGCATCACGCGGAGACAAGCTTGCACGCGATGCGGCGCTGTGTGGGAAGCGCTTCGCGCCGCTCGTGAGCGCGATTGCGTCGGGTCAGTTTGCCGGCCCGCGTGCGAATGACATTCAGCGGCGAAGCTTCCGCTCCCGCTCGCAAGCCGAAACGCTGGATGGCTCCGCGTCGCGTCTCGCTGGCGTGTGTAGCGCACAGCGCGACATCATGGGGCGCGACCTGCGCGGCGGGGCGTCGGTGAGTCCGGAGGCTGGTCTCCCGCCCGCATATCGTACCGGATCACAGCGCTTCATCGACCGTCGCGGCTGAACGCGGCCTTCAGCGTCTCCAGGAGGACCGGTGACGTTCAAGTTTTGCACCCGCTCACCCGACACTGGCCAGCATGGGATATAGCGCTTATACCTCCAAGTACCTTGAGAATGATGTCGTGAGCCGGTCGAAGGAATGGCTGGTTCCCCTGCTGTACGAGCACCTGCTGGCGCAGCTCCGGCGCGCTCAGGTCCAGATCCAGCAACGCGATTTCGAGGGCAAGGCAGCGAGCCTGGAGAAGGCTTCAGCGATAGTCATCGAGTTGATGGGATCTCTCGATCGTGAGAAGGGCGGGGAACTCGCCCAGCGCCTCGCAGCGCTGTATGCGTACTTCGGTACCGAGATCCTGGCCATTGGCCGGACCCTGGATACAGGACGACTCACCAAGATCATGGAGATGGCTTCCAGCCTGCATGAATCCTGGGTGATTGCCGCACGGACTCAATGGCCGGCAGGAAGCACGGCTCAGCCCGGCGATTCGCTGTACGATCCCAGAGGGCGGTAGCGTGCCGACGGCGGGATCGCTCCTCGAGGAAAACCTGGACCGCGTGATCGATTCCGTCGTTCGGAACGTCAACGCAGGACTGGGGGCGGTGCCGGACCCCGATTCCATGCAGGCGATGGATGCGACCGACAGCGCGTCGCTGGACGAGGCGGAGGCGCGAGAGACAATGGCCGACCTGTGCGGCCACGTCGCGCATGCGCTGAGAGCGCTCGATACTCAACCACGTGCCACAGCCACGTACAGGGCACCCGAAGCACCCGCGGCCGCCCCTACGCTCAATCTGGTCCGCTAGGCACAGGTACGACCGGGCGGCGGTAAAGTAACGGCCCCCGTAACCCGATATTCGAAGGGAAGGAGATACTACTCATGCACGTAAACAGAATCGCAGCCGACACACTTCGTACCGACGCGCTACAGCGCGTGCAGGGTGCAGCTGCGCCTGAAGTTCCCGTCGATCCCATCTCGCCGACACGCGGCGCTGATGCGGTTCAGATATCGGATGCGGGGCTCGCTCTTGCAAGTGATGGCGCGAGCGCGCCGGTCTCATCGTCCCTCGACCCGGCACGCGCCGATCAGATCCGTTCGAAGGTTCTCTCGGGCGCCTACAATTCGCTTGAAATGGCCGATCAGGTTGCGCGCGCTGTAATTCGCAGCGGCGACCTGTAGCAGCATTTTCTCAGTATTTCTGGAGCCAAGCACATGCGCTTCCTTGTTGTTGACGACTCTGCCACCATGCGCCGCATAGTGGTGAACTCCCTGCAACGCGTCGGTTTCAGCGACGTGGTGGAGGCGAGTGACGGAGCAGAGGCACTGGAGAAGATCGCTACTGTCGATTTCGTCATTACTGACTGGAACATGCCGAAGGTCAGTGGTGCGGAGCTCACAAGAGCGATTCGCTCCTGCGACGAGACAAAGTCGATGCCTCTCATCATGGTCACCGCACGCAGTGTTCGTGATGATATTCTCACCGCCATGGAAGCGGGAGTCGACAGCTACGTCGTCAAGCCATTCACCCCCCAGGTTCTGCGCGAGAAGATCGACGCGGTACTGGCTACCAGAGCAGCATAGATTCCAATGTCCAACTCACGCATCGCCGAAGTCCTTTACGATTCCGAGACGATGCTCCGCCTGGTCGACAGCGAGCTCGAAGAGCTGCGTGACGACGGGCGGGATACCGGCCTTCGCGGAAACAACGTCGGCGTGCTGCTCGCCATGATGCAACGCGCCACGGGCGAGATCGCACAGGTCCTGTGCACACTGCACACGAGTCGCGAAGCCCTCCAGGGCGTAACACTTCAGGAGATTCACGACAGCACGGCCAAGCTTGGCGAGGTGTGTTCCGCCACCGAGCTCGCCGCCACACGCATGATGGACGGCCTGGAGCGCGCACATGCATACGTCGACCGCCTGGATGAGATCGACGCCTCCGGCTCCTTCGACGACTCGATCGTCGAAGCAGCGGCCGTACGGGCGAAGGTGCGCGATGAGCTGTTCGCCGTCATGGGCTCGCTGCAATTTCAGGACATCACATCGCAACAGCTGGGGCACGTCGCGCAGATGCTCCGTGACATAGAGCGCCGCCTGCACGCAACGTCGTCGCTGCTGTCCGGTGGTCGTGCAGAAGCGGCTGTCATTTCCAACGAACAGCTGCCAACCTTCAGCGAGTCCGCCTCCACGAGAAACTCGTTCGAGCGTCAGGCCACGGCCGACGCGCTGTTCTGGTGCGATCACTCCGGCAAGACCACGCAGTAGCCCACGCAGAGCCAGCTACAAAGTGCATGCGTCAGTTCTGATTCTTGGGCTCGGCATCTCGATCGAGGCGGTTCTCGTCGTCATGCTCGCTCGACACGTACGACGCCTGAAGCTTGCTGGTGCTGCCGCCGCAGCAACGACCCGCGTAGACGAGGGCCACGCGCAAAGCATCCGCGGCGCACTCACAGAGCGCGAGACGCTCATGCGCGAGATGCAGCAGATACTCTCGGGGCTGGATCAGAAGGTGCGTGAGCGGACGCTCGAGCTCGCAGAGGCGATGGAGAAGGCCGAGCAGGGGAACCAGGCCAAGAGCGAATTTCTTGCGCGCATGTCGCACGAGATCCGTACGCCCATGAACGGCATCCTCGGCATGACGGGACTGCTCCTCGATACGGGACTCAATCAGGAACAGCGCGAGTACGTCGATACGGTTCGGTCATCGGGACAGGCGCTCCTCACGATCATCAATGAGATTCTCGACTTCTCCAAGATCGAAGCGGGCCGACTCGAGATCGAGATCATCGATTGCAATGTTCGCACGACGGTGGAGGAAGTCGTCGAGCTGCTTGCCGATCAGGCGATGCAGAAGAAGCTGGAGCTCGGCTTCTATGTCGACGAGCGCGTGCCTGCCGTCGTTCGCACGGATCAGGGCCGGCTGCGCCAGATTCTCCTGAACCTGGTAGGCAACGCGATCAAGTTCACACAGGTCGGTCGCATCTACATCCACGTGACCGTCGAGTCGGAAACCGACGCAGGCGTGCAGTTGCGATTCGACGTCAACGACACCGGCATCGGTCTCACCGCCGAAGCGCGAACGCGATTGTTCCAGCCGTTTCAGCAGGCAGACAGTTCCACTACGCGCAAGTACGGCGGCACCGGTCTGGGGCTCGCGATCTCGAAGCATCTCGTCGGCCTGCTCGGCGGCGCCATGGACGTCGCCAGCGTTCCGGGAGAGGGAAGTGTATTTCACTTCACCATCGCAGCGCAGCGGGGGCCACGAGTGATGTCGACGCCGAGCGCAAACGTGATGAAGGACTCACGCGTCCTGGTACTCGTTCGCGGCAAGCTCACACGTGTAGTGCTCCGACGTTACGCCGCAGATTGGGGTGCAATCGTGGATGGTGCACGCACGGTTGCCGATGCACGCGCTTTGCTTCGCGCCAGCATCGCCGCCGGTCTGCGGTACGACCTGGTGATCGCCGATCTTTCGACGCTGGGCTCCGATCCTCTTCGGTCGATTCGGGATCTGCGCCGCGAATTTTCCGAGGGTATCGGCGGCGTCGTCGCACTGGCACCAAACCGGCAAAAGCCCAGCGCCGACACGGCGTCCAGAGCGGGCATCGATGTCACCTTCGCCCTGCCAGTCCGTCCCACGCGACTGCTTGGCGTTCTCGGATCGGTGCTCCATCCGGATCTCGCGCCCAAGGTGCGACGGGTCGCGGAAACGGCAGTTGCCGGTGCACAGAGCAAGGCGCGCGCGCGCGTACTGGTGGCAGAGGACAATCCGGTAAACCAACGCGTAGCGTCGCACATGCTGAACAAGCTCGGGTATCGCTGCGACATTGCGTCCAATGGTCTGGAAGCTGTCGCGATGCTTGCCCAGCTCCCGTACGATCTTGTGCTGATGGATTGTCAGATGCCGGAGATGGACGGCTACACCGCTACTCGCGCGATCCGGCAGCGCGAGGATGCTCAGGATCGGCATACGCCGATCATCGCAATGACTGCGAACGCAATGCGCGAGGATCGTGCGCGCTGCCTGGACGCAGGCATGGACGGCTTCATTCCAAAGCCGATTGCGCTGGAAGAGCTCGAAACTGCCATGGAATGCTGGATCCCGAGCGATTCGAAACCGGGTGCCGAGAGTTCAACGCCGGACGCCAGCGACTATCTGTTTACTGGACCGGCGAGGCAGCGCGAACCCGCCGAATCCGGTCCGGCGACGTCGTTCGCGGCCGATCCGGCTCTGGTCGCGGCGCTTGCGGCCCAGTTCGATAATTCCGGGGGCTCCATGGATCAATCATCGGTCGACCTGTCCGTGCTGGATAATCTCGCAGCCATGGCGGAAGGTGGCGATGACTTCGTGTCGCGCCTCATAGGAACGTTCATATCGGACACTTCGTCCCGAATTGTCACCCTTCGCGCTGCGCTGGATACCGGGGACCTGCCGCTGATCGAGCGCACGGGTCACGCCCTCAAGGGCAGCAGCGGTAACATGGGTGCGACGACCATGGCCGCGCTGGGTGCTGCGCTGCAAGGGGCGGGACAGAAGCACGATACGGCTGGCGCGCGGACGCTGATCGACGAGATGGAAGCCGAGTTCATGCGTGTCAGAGGGGTTCTGGACAGCGCTTTTCCGAGTCACGCGGTAGCAGCCTGAGGCTTGGCAGCACGGGCCTTACGGTGGACGTTCTCCTCTACAGTCCGGCACTGAGACGCCGATAATTGGAGTATGATCCAGATCATCGAAGACGACCTCGTCACGTGCCACATCATCTCCGCGTTGCTCAAGCGTATGCGTTACGCGCACTGCGAAGCGCACACCGGCGCCGAGGCTCTGCAGCAGCTTCGAACGCAGCCGATCGACATGGTGATTGCCGACATGATGCTGCCTGACATGAACGGCCTGGATCTTCTCAAGCAGAAGCACAGCATGCCTCATCTGCGTGACATTCCAGTGCTCTGCTGCACAGCCCAGGCGGATATCGAAACGGTGGAAGCGGCGCTCGGTTTTGGTGCAATCGATTTCGTGAAGAAACCGATCGCGATCCAGTCGTTCGCGGGGCGCATCAATCGCGCCATGGAACGCTCGCCGGTGCGCTGGGAATCGTGGCGCGAGATGAGCAAGCGTCTGCGCTTCTACAGCCGGACGATCCAGCCGATGCTGGCCATCGCGAACCAGGTTCTGCATGAACTGGACGACGCTCTGGCACAGGCGCAGGTCGGACCTGTCGACGTTCCGTTGCTCAACTCGGTAGTTACGCGCGCTCGCGGTGCCGCGCTCAACGTTGGCGCGATCCGTACCGTGCAGCAGATCGACAAGTTGTGGAAGGGCGACGGCGCGGCGGAGGAAGTCGAGCACCTGCGGGCCGCGATGGTGATCGAGCTCGCGGCATTCGACGACGCCATCAAGAACCGCGCGTCGCAGGGTGAAGTTCCGTCGCCGATTGGCGGCACCGGGCACGCTCCGACACCGATGGCCGCAAGCGGAATGTAGCTTCGCCAGATGGTTGCTTGACGCGTTTTCTTGAGATGGAGCAGAGGCGTACCGCGGTTATATTGCGATATGCCTCTTGTTGCGTTCACCTCTCTGCCCGACGACGCGCGAGTGTGGGTGTTTGGAAGTGCGGACGTGCTGTCCACGGAACGTGAGTCCGTTCTGCTTGCCGCAATCGACGACTATCTGAGCGACTGGCGCGCGCACGGATCTCCCTTGACCGTTGCGCGAGAATGGCGTAACGGGCGATTTCTCGCGATAGCCGTGGATCAGCGTAACGAGAATGCGTCGGGCTGTTCGCTGGACGCGTTGTTTCGCGTGCTTCGCGATCTCGAGCCGCGCCTGGGCACTTCGCTGTTGGGAAACTCCCGGGTTTACTTCCGGACCCGGAATGGCTCGATTGACGCCACTGATCGCGCCGGTTTTGCGGAGCGTGCACAGGCCGGCATGATTACAAGCGATAGCCACGTGTTCGACCTGAGCGTGCACACCGTTGGCGAGTGGCGCGGTCGCTTCGAGGTCGATGCTGCCGAATCCTGGCACCGAGCCCTCTTGCCGGTAGCGGTCTAGCCTGCCGCAGGTCGGCGCCAGGCGAGCGCCACGGTGGTTCCGATAGTTGGTATGCAGGCGTACATTTTCGATTCACCTTGGATCGAGGAGACCGCCATGTATCCATCAGCGCGACGCTACTCAAGGTCGTTGTCGTTTGCGGGGGTTGTCTTGCTGGCCAGCTGTGCATCGGGTAATGCGCCGCTCAGCGCCGGAGTGTCCAGCGGGCCTTCAATACAGGAAAGCAACACGCAGAGTGGAGACCGCATGGCGAGCGTCCCCCAGTTCAAGGTGGCCCAGCGGATGACCGTGCAAGTCCCGATCGCGGATGCGTGGACCCGTCTGGCGAAGGCTTACTCCGATCTCGGCATACCACTGACGACGGTTCAGCCCGATGCGCACGTGCTTGGCAACGAAGGGATGAAGCGGAGTCATACACTGGCGAATCAGCGTCTGTCACAATTTCTGGACTGCGGATCCGGCGGCAGCGGCAGTGCCAACGCGGACGTCTATTCGATCAACATGAGCGTGGTGTCACGTCTGAGTCCGACGTCCGAGAACGCCACGGAGGTTGCAACTCTGATCCAGGCGACGGCGACGCCGATGGCCTTTGGGACGGCTCCCGTGGTCTGCTCCACTACAGGTTCGCTCGAAGCGCGCATCGCGTCGATGGTAGGCGGGACCGCACCCGCGAAGTGACGCCCGCAGAGCGTAGCGACGGAGTGCGGCGGGGCAACGGATGCCGCCCTCCGTTCCTCGCGCCGCGTATATTCAGGTAGGACCACATGGATTCCTATACCTTCGCGCTCGCGCTTGGCGGTGCCGGCCTGGTCGCGATGGCCGCGACGGGGCTTGCGCATTCCGGATCGCACGAAGGTGCGGGTGGGGGTGGCCATGATTCCGGCGGCCACGGGCATCTGCCGCACGGCGACAGCGCGATGCATACCGGCCATGCCGCTGGCGCGCACCTCCCAGCCCACGCGGCGGCGCATCATGCGGGCGGCTTGAAGTCCACGCTACTGTCGCTGGCATCTCCCCGGGTTCTGTTCAGCTTGCTGGTGGGCTTTGGACTCACGGGGGTCGCCGCGCGGCCGCTGTTGAGCGGCGTCGTGCTGCTCTTCGTCGCTTTGCTTGGCGCCGTCGTGTTCGAACGTGCACTGGTCGCGCCGCTGTGGCGCTTTCTCTTTCGATTTGCATCCAATCCCGCAACGACGCTCGAAGGCAGCCTGCTGAGCGAGGCTCGTGCAGCGAGCGGTTTCGACGACAACGGACAGGGACTGGTGGCCGTCGAAGTCGATGGCCAGATCGTACAATGCCTCGGCACGCTGCGCGACGATGATCGCGCGCTCGGCGTGCGGGTTCGCGCTGGTGATGTGTTGCGTGTGGAACAAGTGGATGCCGCACGCAGTCGTTGCACAGTTTCGTATGTCGGACATGGCGCCAGATAGACAGGCAATGCGCGACCGGTACATGCGACAACTCAAACAACTTACAGGGACCATCTGACCATGGAATCACTGCTTCTGATCGTCGGCGTCGTATTCATCGTCCTGATCCTGATTCCGACGATCGTCGCTTCATTTCTGCGCAACGTCGAAGCCGGCACGATACGGTTGGTGAGCTGGACCGGCGGTGGTACGGTGATCTACCGCGGCCCGGGGAAGTCCAAGGAAATCCCGCTGCTGACTACGGGCACCACGTTGTCGAGCAAGGTGATCAACGTCGATCTCGACATCACGGACCAGACCGCGGATGTGGATGAGAACGGCCATCCGCAGCCCATCAAGGTTCGCGTACTGGCGAGTGCCATCGTATCTGTCGGGGAGACGGATGCAATGATCAAGACCGCGGCGAACCGCTTTTTCGCGAAGCCGGAGGCGGATCAGATGAGCACGATCACCGATCTGCTGTCGAGCTCGGGACGTCGGGCAATCAATCTGCTCACGCACGATCAACTCTTCTCCGCCAAGACCGCTCCGCGCGCGATTGCGTCGCAGTCGGGAGCCGAGGTGGCCAGCACTGCGATGATGGTTCCATCATCGGCGAATCAGATGTCGGTATCTGCGGCTCAGGCAGCGGACGACGATGACGATCCACTGGCCGTCATCATTCGCAAGGCTTGTTCGCGAGAGCTGACGGATCTCGGACTCGGGTTCAATTCGCTCAACATCAAGGTCGTGCAATCCGAGGTCGCAGATGCACGTCGCAGACAGTCGGCCGCGGAAGCGCAGGCGAACGCCGATATCGTTTCCGCGCAGCAGGCGCGTCGTGCCAAGGAGGCCCAGCTCGAAGCAGAGCGCGTGATCTCCGACAAACAGCGCGAGCTGGAGCAGACCAAGGCATCCAACGCCGCACTCATCGCGCAGGCCGAAGCACTCAAGCAGGATGCGCTTGCCGTGCAGCGTACGTCTGAGCTGGAGGCGACGCAGATCGCGCAGGCGCGAGCAGACGCCGAGCGTGTGAAGATCGAGGCGGAGGCAGCGGCTGACGCTGAAGCAATTCGGATAACTCGCGTCGCCACGGCGAACGCCGAGAGCATCGCCAAGGTGAACGCTGCGATTCAGGCAGGTGGCGAGAGCTACTTCCGTTATCGTCAGATCGAGCTGTTGCCGCAGGTGGCACCGGTCATCGCGAGTGCGCTGGCCGAGGCGCGGTTGATCAATATCTCGAGCGACGGCACGAGTGCGGCGGACGGGGCTACGAACAATATCACGAGCGTGATTCAGACGGTGCTTGCGGCGCAGCTCGTCTCAAAGAGCGGGATTGGTGAGGGGAAATAACGTTGGGTGAAGCTGACAGACAGACGGGCGAGCATCTTCCAGACGCGATCGGGCGGGTGCTGCGACGGTTCCGTGCGATGGAACGTGCCGACAAGATGCAGGCGCTGGTGCAGTATTCGCGCAGGCTGGAGCCTGTTCCGGAGCGGTACGCCGATGTAGATCGTGCAGCGTTCATCGTACCGGAATGTCAGACGCGGGTCGACATATTTCCTGAAGTGCACGATGGGAAGATGCACTTCTACGCAGACGTCAACGTGCGTCAGTCACCGACGGTGGCGGCTGTCCTGGCCATCGTATTCGCGGCGGTGAACGATCAACCTCCGTCAGTCACGCTCGCAATTCCGCATGACTTCGTGCCGATCCTCATGGCGGGGATGGGCCTCAATGCGCGCGAGGTCGGTCTGAACGCAATGGTGACGCGTCTCAAGCGCGCCGCGGCTGCTGCTTCGGCATCTGCTTCAGCATCGGAGCAGCAGTCACCGGCGATTTGAATTACGCCGGTGCTCCTGCGACTTTGAGGCCGGCTGTCTTCTCCTTGACTGCAGCCTCGAGCTGGACGCTGAGCATGATACCTTCAGCCGAGAGACGGCGCATCAGCTCCAGCATTACCGCTTGCTGTGAGTCCACGTAGACCTGATAGGCGGGGTCCGTGAGATAGTAGACGGACGTGAAGTCGATGGTAGTGTCGCTCAGCGTGGTCATCGCGGCGCGAACAAAGCGCGTATTGGGAATGCTCTCGATCACTTCCCGCATGATCTTCGGAACGAGCGCGAGCTTGTCAGCGGGTGTGCTACCGGCGACACGGGTCACCACGACTGCCTGCCGTTCCTCCATGCGCCCGAAATTGCGAATGCGTCCCTTGAGCAGGTCACTGTTCCCGAAGACAATCTGTTCGCCGGTATCGGAGCGCACGCGCGTCGATTTGAGTCCGATATGCTCGACCTTTCCTGAAAACGTATCGACCTGAATCGAATCCCCGATCACGAACGGCTTGTCGGTCACTATGGACATCGCGGCGAAGATGTCGCTGAGAACGTTCTGGAGTGCAAATGCGATCGCGATACCACCGACGCCGAGTCCGGCTACCAGCGCAGTGACGTTCTGCCGGAATCCCTCTTCGAGGGTTATGATCGCAAGTATGATCCACAGCGTGACCTTGATCAGAACCGAGATCGCCTGGATCGTCGTTGCGTCCGCGCGATTGCCCTCGTGGCGCTGGACGTACGACCGGGACCAGTAGTTGACCAGAACGTTGATCCATATCCCGATCTGCAGGAACAACGCGATGATTGCAACCGCTTCCAGGGCGCGGTCGATTCGCGTTTCGTATTTGTGCGGGAAGTCGACGAACTGCGGAACGAGCCACGCCGTGAGGAAGATTATGAAGAGCAGGCGGGTGCGCTGCGCCAGTTGCTTTACGACGGGCGAGATCTGCATGGCGATAAAATTACAGCACTTTGGCTCGGAGATACGTCGCTACGCCGTTCGACGGCGTTCCCACTCCGCGAGCTGGTCGCAGGCATCACAATTGCCGCAGGTCCAGTCCGGCGCCACGGCTTCCCCGAAATGCTCGAGGATGAACCGGGTCCGGCAGCCGGTGGTCTGGCAGAACTGGACGATGGTATTGAGCTGTTCCTGATCTCTCGCGCGCCGTTCCTCATAATCAGTCAGATCCGCGCTTAGATCGATCGACGTGAGATTGTCGCGAAGCCGTTGCCAGTGATTGCCTCGATGCTCGCGTGCCAGCCCGTGTTTCTTGAGCAGCGCGAGAACGATCTTCACCTTGCGCGTGGCGACTTCGGTCACGTTTACCAGGTCGTCGAGCGATACCGACGCGTCGGCGGGATATTTCTCGAGTGCAATCGCCACGCGCGCTGCCTCGGACACCTCGGGATACTTGCCGCCGAGGAAGTACGACTGGATGCGTCTGTCCTCGACGCGATACAGCAGCGTGCATGTTGCCGGCTGGCCATCGCGGCCAGCGCGTCCGGCTTCCTGATAGTAGGATTCGATGGAGCCGGGAAAGTGGTAGTGAATCACGAAACGCAGATCCTGCTTGTCGACGCCGAGCCCGAATGCGTTGGTCGCCACTATCGCTTTGAGTTGGCCGCTCATGAAGCGGTCCTGAGTATCACGGCGCTCCGCCGCGGCCATCTTGCCGTGGTACAGTCCGATCTGTAACTGATCCGCAAACTTCTCGGACAGCTGTTTGTGCAGACGGGCTGCCTCCTTGACGGTTGCGGCGTAAATCACGCCGGATCCGGGCGTGTCGTTCAGGAGGTTCTCGACTATGCGATCCTTGAGATTGTCGTTGACGGCGCGCACCACCTGAAAGCGAAGATTGGGCCGCGCGAAACCGGTGACGGTCAGATATGGATCGCGCATCCCGAGCTGGCGAATGATGTCGTCGCGGACGATCTGCGTCGCTGTCGCCGTAAGTGCCAGGATTGGTGGCCGGCCGACACGTTGCGCTATCGAGCCAAGCGTCAGGTAATCGGGACGGAAGTCGTGGCCCCACTGCGACACGCAGTGCGCTTCGTCGACGACGAAGAGGGATATCTCGCGCTGAAGCAACTGCTCGAAGAAATCGCGATCCTTGAAACGCTCCGGTGTGACGTAGAGGATCTCGCCCTCCCCGTCCGCGATCTGCCGGCGCGCCTCTCTGTTTTCCGCGGACGAAAGATGCGAGTGCAGCGACACCGAGTCGACGCCTATTGCGTCCATCTTGTCGTGCTGATCCTTCATCAGCGCAATGAGTGGGCTTACGACAAGGGTGAGGCCCGGCGTCAACAGGGCGGGGAGTTGGTAGATCACCGACTTGCCGCTACCCGTGGGCATCACGACGAGTGTGTCACGCCCGGAGAGGAGCGCGTCGATTGGTTCCCACTGGCCGGGTCGGAAATTTGGATGACCGAATCTCTCGGACAGCAGGGATCTGGCTCGGGGCCGTTTGCCGGCCGCAGCGGTCTTGTCTGTCATGCAATCCGCATGCAAGGCAGGATCCATTCCGCGGGAGTGGCGATCCCGGGATCATTCAGTCAATCCCGAGCCTTCCCGTGTGAATTCGCGGGCATTTCAGTTGGGCCGGCGCTCCGGCGAGGCATATGAAAACCAGGATCCCCCGGCGTGCTCGATCCGCAAGACGCGATCGCCAAGGCCCGTGGCAAGCTTGCAGCCGTCCGGCGCGTAGACATAGCCGACGTCGGTGCTGTCCGGCTCGGTCGATCTGACGAAGGTGCACTCGTGATAACGTGCGTCTCTGTACACTGCCCGGAACCCGCCGCGCTGCAACAGGCCGTGAAGCGCGTCGATTCGCGCCGAGATCGCAACGCGCCGGTCCTTGCTCGTTATGGGTGTCGCTGCCGTCGGGGTAACGACGTCCGGGACAGGGGCCAGTCGGTAAACTGCAACGATGGAGTCCAGGATCGTCTTGTGCGCAGCGAAGGTCGCCGTGGCTGTTGCCAGTGCAGCACCGCCGGCGGGACTGAGCGCAACTTCGGTCGGTTGAACGTTGGGCAGTCCGCGAACGATCCAGATCGCTCGTCGTCCAACCGGGATTCCGCGCCAGCTCATTACCGCGCGACCGACCAGTGCTGCACTGTCGGCGCCTATTTTTCGCACTATGCGTTCGCCTGCGGGTCCCTCATCCACGGCTATGACCGCGCAATCCGTGTGGCTCGCGACTGAATAAATGCTGGGCCACAGATCGTATTGATTGGCTCTACCGCCGAGGTTGAGCGAGAAGACGTGCGGATTGCCCGGCAAGTTGAACGCGAGTTCCGAAGCATCCTGATATCTGTCAGCCGCGATCCACGTTGCCGTGCAGCTCCTGTTCGCAGCTTCTGCCTTCTGCACCGCGCGTGCAAGATCGGGCCAGCCAAACGCTTTCGATATGGGATCCCTGCGTGGCGGGACATCGATCACACGTGCGGCGGCTTGTGCAATCACCACCAGTGTACACGCAGCGCCGAGCACGGAACCAGCGATCAGCCATGCGCGGGCGCCGCGGCGCAGTCGCATCGTTGCGAGCAAGGGGAGCGCTGCGACGAGGGCTGGAACGGGCCAGTTCGGCTCGACTGGGCGTCGGATGGCACTAACCACAAAGAATGCAGCGACAGTGGTTGCGATGACCGCGAACATGAAACGCCGATCGTCGGCCATGCGGCGCAGACTGCGCGCAACCGCAAACGCCGCCATCACAGCTATGATTGGTGAAACGATTCCGAGCTGCCCGGCAACCAGTCCGGCCTCTCGGCTGACGATCGAGCCGCGTGCCTGCGTGAATCCGTGATGCAGCTGGAATACGAAGGAGATCCAGCCGTTGTGAGAGTTCCAGACCAGCGTGGGTGCCAGCACGGTCAGCGCGAGCAATGTTGCGAGGTACGGGCCTGGTCCGGCCAGTCGCGTGCGCAGGGCGCGTCGCGACAGCAGTGCGACGAGCACGCCAGCCGGAATCAGTACCGATGTGAATTTGGAGCAGAAGGCAACGCCGAGCATCACGCCCGCTGCGCACCACCAACCGAGTGACGTAACGGATTTTGGCGGCGATGCAATGGCTCGTTCGAGTGACGCGAGCGTAAGTGCGATTGCAGCAAGCAGAGGAGCGTCCGGTGTCGCAAGCACGAATCCGACAAGGGCGCCAGGTATCACCAGCATCAGCAATGCAGCGCGCACACCCGGATCATCGAGCGCGCTCGTGGCTGCTCCAGCGCGTTCGACGTCGCGAGTTGACTCAGCGCTCAGCCGCCACGCCATCACGACGACCGCAATCGAGGCGAGTGCGCCGGCGAGAATGGCGCCGAACCGGACACCAAGCGCGGTCTGTCCAAAGATCGCGGCGCCGGAGCGGATGAGAAGGGCGACGGCCGGCGGGTGATCGAAATACCCGGCAGCGATGCGCCGGCTCCAGTCCCAGTAGTACGTCTCATCGGGAAGCAACGGGATGAATGCGGCGAGCGCGAGACGTACTATCGACGCGACGACGATCAGAGAAATTGCAAGCTTTGCGTTGCGCATCGTTACTTCTGAATGACTCCCTGCAAGTCGCCCGAGATGAGCGCTGCGATGTTGGCGAGAATGACCGGTCGCGCGGCGCCACCGGCACTTACGAGGAAGATCGGATCCCACTCGGGATGGAACCACTGCTTGAATTCCCTGATTCCCTGAAAGTTGTAGAATCGCTCTCCGTACCCGCGTATGGCAACCGCAAGCCGGTTCCAGATCGGTGCGCCGCGGTGAACGCTGAGCCCGCTGAGCGACGCCATGCCGAGGTTGAACCAGCGGAAGCCCTCTCCCTGCGCCCAGAGCATCATCTCGATCAGAACGAAGCGCATGATGCCAGGCGGTGCGTCCGTCGTGTAGCGCATGAGATCAGCTTCGATCTCTTCCTTTCCTCCGGAAAGCCATGCGTTGGAGAAAGCAACGATCCGTCCGTCCTTCCGTGCGATCGCAACCGGGTAGCGCGCTACGTAATCGTCGCTGAACGAACCCAGCGAAAACGACTTCTCCCGTGTCTGCTTCTGTCTGAGCCATTCGTCGGAGACGGCGCGCAGTTCGGGAAGAAGGGGCGGTACGTCGGCTGGCTGAACGATCTCGAACCTGTATCCGTCGTCCGTGATCTTGCGCCATACGCGTCGCAGATTCTTTCTGCTGGATCCTTCCAGAGAAAAGTCCGCGAGCGAGACCCGTGCCTCCTCGCCCAGCTTGACGACGTTGAGCCCATGATCGAGGTACAGATACAGGAGCGTCGGAGCAACCTTGTAGAATACCGGCCAGCCACCGTTCTGATCTGCAAGCCGTATGAACGAGCGAATGAGCTCCGTCGCGTCGGAAGGCGTGCAGATCGGATCGCCGAGCGAGACCCAGCTACGCCCATGCACACCGAACATGATGAACCCGGTGCGTTGCTCATTGAACAGGAACGACTTGTCACCCAGAAATGCGAGTTGCGCGGCCGCTTGCGGATAGTTCGCAACGATCGCGCGCGCGTCGCGCAGATCTGCCTGGGTCGGGCGCGGAGCTGGCTTGCGTGCAGTACGCATCAGACGCAGGGCCGCGAATACCATCAGCGTGGCGAGAACACCAGCGCTCGCGCGTAGAAAGCGAGCAGCCTGTGCATGTCTCGCGAAATGAAAGAAGGTAGCGGTCGATATATGAAGATTCGCGTATGAGACGATGCCAAGCGCAATCGAGCCGAGCGTCACAAGCAGAATCGCTGCGATCCACGATGCCGAGAAACGTTCCTCGATCAACGAGCTGCGACGATAGAAATACTTTCGGCTTGGCAGGAACGCGGCCAGCATCAAGGAGAGAACGAGTGCCTGTTCTATGTCCAGTGCACGGAGCAGCGACAGGACGATGCCCGCGACGAGCATCCCGATGGTGAGGTGGTACGCGACGTCCAGCCGCCGCTCGACGCCGCGTGCCAGAATGAGCAGCGTCACGCCCGCGAGGTTGTCCATGAAGTGGGACAGCTCGACGACCGGGAGCGGAATCCACATGCTCAACCATCGCAACCGTCCAGCGATCGCCGGCGTGGCGCCCGAGAACAGCAGGAGCGCTCCAGCGACGAAGGTGAATATCGCGAGCATGCGCGGAACGATTGCCGCCGTGCGATCGCCGCCCAGGCGTCGCAACCGCTGAATCGGCGCCGAGTGCCGGAAGAGCGCGATGCCGAGGTAGCCTGCAGCAAGAGCGACCGTAATGCCAAGTACGTAATGATGGCGGGTGGAAGTTACCGGTGGCACTGTTACTCGCGGGCGGGGGTGCGTAATGTCACGAAGCGAAAATATATGGCTGATTCATCTTCCGATCTCTATTTGGTCACCGCGCCGGGACTGGAGCACATCACGGCTTCGGAGCTTGCTGCCCTTGGCATGACTTCCGGCAGTGAAATGCACGGCGGTGTTTCATGGCGCGGCACGATGCTGGATCTGTACCGTGCCAATCTGTGGCTGCGCACAGCCACCCGGGTGCTGATACGCGTTTCCAGATTTCATGCCGGATCCTTCGCGGAACTGGAGCGGCGGGCAAAGGCAGTGCCGTGGGGACGCTTCGTTCGCGCGAGAGACCGTGCCCGATTCAGGGTGACCTGTCACAAGTCGGCTCTGTATCACAGCGATGCGGTGGCGCAAAGACTGGGCGAGAGCGTCGCTGCGGAAACAGGATGCACGTTCGCCGGAAATGCGGAAACCGATGAACAGGATCCGGCCTCCCACGAAGCGAGTTCCGGGGAGCAGTTGTTCATCGTGCGGATCGACCATGACACTGTCACGGTGAGCGCCGACAGCTCCGGGACACTGCTGCACAAGCGCGGCTATCGCCAGGCGACCGCCAAGGCGCCGATGCGGGAGACCCTGGCCGCGGCGATGCTGCTGTCGAGCGGATGGAGTCGCCGGGAGCCACTGGTCGATCCGCTGTGCGGGTCGGGGACCATCGCGATCGAGGCCGTCCTGATTGCGCGAAACATGGCTCCCGGCATGAATCGGGAATTCCGATTCGAGCGATGGCCCGGCTTCGATCGTACGGGCTGGGCGGCCCTCCGCGACGAGGCGCGGGCGGGCGCGGCAGATTCTGCCCCGGCAAGCATAGTCGCTTCAGATCGCGACGCTGGGGCTGTAGAAGCCGCCATGTCGAACGCAGTGCGTGCCGAAGTCGGTGGCGACGTCCAGATCGTGCAACAGCCACTGTCCGCAACGAGTCCAAGTGACGAGCGAACAGGATGGCTCATCACCAATCCACCCTACGGAGTACGTGTTGGAACGGATGTTCGAAACCTTTACGCGCGACTTGGATCGATGATGCAGACGTCGTTCGCAGGCTGGAACCTGGGGATTCTATCGGCTTCTACGGAACTCGACCGGCAGTTGGGGACCCCTCTCGAACAAGTGTTCGAGACAAAGAACGGTGGGATCGCAATAAGATTTTTGCGGGGCAGGGCGGCAAATGAGTGAGGGAACCGTGGTATCGCTGAATATTTCGCGAGGCGGCGTGCCCAAGTTGCCCGTCCGGAGTGCAGAGCTGGGTGTCCAAGGCTTTGCCGGGGACGGTCACGACGATGTTGATTCTCACGGTGGGCCGGAGCGCGCGGTGTGCATCTATGCGACGGAGCTCATCGAGGCGCTTCAGCGAGAGGGACACCCGATCTTTCCGGGCTCTGCCGGGGAGAATCTCACGATCACCGGGCTGGACTGGGCCGAGATGATACCCGGAGCGCGGGTCACGGTTGGGGGCGCGGTGGTCCAGTTGACCGATTATACGTCCCCTTGCAAGACGATCCGGGACTCGTTTGTAAACGGACGTTTCGTGCGAATCTCCCAGAAGGCGAACCCTGGTTGGAGCCGAGTGTATGGTAAGGTCTTGATGGGGGGAGTGGTTAGTTTAGGGGACCTGGTTGTGGTTGTCCCATGTTGAATGGCACAGTCCCTGCCCCTTTGGGGCCGCGTACGGCAATCATGCCGCCGCAAATTGATGCAGGAGTCGGAATCTTATGAAGTCCTTTTCTCGTTTGGCAATCTTGCCACTGGTCGTCCTCGCCTTTGGGTGCAAGGGCAACGACTCCAAGAAAGTTGACGACGCTCTGAACAGCGACCTGTCGCTTGCCTCGCAGGCACACCCAATGACTCCGGCCGATAGCGTTTCGGCACTCGAGCGTTCCCGCACCAATTCTCTGGCTGCTCAGCAGACCGCGACGGCGCCCGTGACGCACAGGACCGTGGTTCATCATGTTTACGAGAGCAGCAGCGGCAGTTCGGCCTCTCGGTCGTCTGGCACGCATATCGAGAAGAACACCAACCGCGACGCCGCGATCGGCGCCGGGGCTGGTGCGATTCTCGGTGCGGTGACGAGCAGGGACAAGGTGAAGGGCGGAGTGATAGGGGCGGCAGCCGGCGGAATACTGGGTGCTGTGATCGGGAACAACGTGGACAAGAAAAAGGTACCAAACCGGCCGTAAGGTGGGATCGCCTTGCCGGCTTGACCGGTTGGAGGGCGGCTCTCAGCCGCCCTCTTCTTTTTGCAGCCAATTCTCGACACTGCCGTTACGCGCCCCCACTTTCGGAGCGGGCGTTCGCGCGGCATCATTCTGTAGAGTGCCTACAGAGGCCGAAATCTTGAGTCCATTGTACGTCGTCTGCGTAGCGCGTCACGAATATCTCGCAAGCCACATCGCTCGATTCTTCGAGAGCGACGAAGTCTGCACGGTAGGTGTCGTGGGAGTGCAGGGCGTGGTGGAATCCACACGTTCATGTGCACCGGACGTGGTGGTATGCGAGTACGAATTGTTGACGACGCAGCCGCTGGACGAGTGGGAGTGCGACGAGGTGCTGCGCAAGACGCCCATCGTTGCCGTGAGTCTCACGCGCAGATCCAACGAGCTGGTGCCGCTGGACTGCAACGGAATCGCAGGATTCCTATATCTTCCCACGCTGGATTCGGCGAACGCGCTCAAGCTGGTACGAGCGGCAGCTGCGCGTCCACGCTACACGCCGGGTGCGCCGACCTTCACTGGCACCCGTTCCGAATCCCTTTCGGCGGACGCTCCGCGCTGATTCGGAGTGCGCGAAAAGCGCCGCAAGAAAGGGTTAAATTGAGAGCCATGAGTAGCGAAGCCATAACGAGCGTCTTCAACGACGGCTACATAGCCGAAGTTTACGACGCATACAAGCGCGATCCTGCGTCGGTAGATGAGTCCTGGCGCCAATTCTTCCGTTTCGCCGAGGGGATTGGCGGAACGGGTTCCCTCGGTCAGACGGCGATCGGCTCGGACGCACTTCGTGCGGCAGCCGGTGCTGCGGCGCTGCTCGACGCGATTCGTGCATACGGGCATCTCGCGGTCGCGGTAGATCCACTGGGGAGCGCACCCCCTGGATCACCGGAGCTGAGCCCCGAGAGTCACGGTGTGACGGAGGCCGTGCTCGCATCGATTCCAGGTAGCGTGGTGGGAATGCCGGACGCTACGGCCGCTGCCGCCACCGCGCGCCTGCGCTCGCTGTATTCGTCGACGACCGGCTTCGAGTTCGAGCATCTGGGTTCCTTCAAGGAGCGTCAGTGGCTGCGTAATGCCGTCGAGGGCGGTACGTATCACCAGGATCTCACAGTCGATGAGAAGAAGGCAGTTCTCACGCGGCTTACCGAAGTCGACGCGCTCGAGCGTTTCCTGGGACGCGCATACCAGGGCTACAAGCGTTTCTCGATAGAGGGGAGCGACGCGCTGGTGGTGATGCTGGACGAGATCATCGCGCTTTCCGCACTTGGCGGCGTACGCGAAGTCGCGATGTCGATGGCGCATCGCGGTCGCATCAACGTACTGACGCACGTGCTCGGCAAATCATATGCGACCATCTTCGACGAGTTCGAGGACAAGCATCCCAGCGGTGCGGTCGATACGAGCGGTGACGTGAAGTACCATCAAGGAGCGGATGGCAAGCGCGCGATCGCCGGGCGCGAGATCGCGCTCACGCTGGTCCCGAATCCGAGTCATCTCGAGTTCGTGAACGCGGTGCTCGAGGGTGTGGCGCGCGCCAAGCAGAGCGCGGCCGATGGAACGCACGACGAATCTGCGGTGATTCCCGTATGCGTACACGGGGATGCCGCATTTACGGGCGAAGGGATCGTCGCCGAGACGATGAACCTGTCGATGCTGGATGGATTCCGCACTGGTGGTACGGTCCACATCATCGTCAACAACCAGATCGGATTCACGGTGGATCCGCGAGATGGACGCTCCACGCGGTACGCGAGCGATCCGGCCAAGGGTTACGACATACCCATCATGCACGTGAACGGCGACGATGCACTCGCCTGCGTACAGGCTGTGCGTCTGGCGATGGCGTATCGCGCGACGTTCAACAAGGACGTGTTGATCGATCTGGTGAGCTACCGGCGGCATGGACACAACGAGACCGACGAGCCCGCGTTCACGCAGCCCCTTCTGTATGCGAAGATTCGGGCGCACAAGACTCCGCGCGAGGTATGGGGCGAGCGACTCGTAGCCGAAGGGGTGATAACGGCCGAGGAGATGCAGTCTGTCGAGCGCGGCATCATGTCGAAGCTGGAAGAGATTCAGCGTAGCGCGCGTCCGTTGCCGGAACACGTGGACACGCGCGAATCGCCATCGGCTCCGCACGCGATCGACACGGCAGTGAGCGCAGCGGTGCTGCAATCGCTGAACGAGGCGTTGCTTCGCTGGCCGGAGGATTTCAAGCCGAACAGCCGTGTGGCGCGCACGCTCGCGCGGCGTCGTGATGCGATGGGCGATGCTGGCGGAATCGATTGGGGTCATGCGGAATCGCTCGCGCTCGGCTCGTTGCTGATCGACGGAACGTCGGTGCGGATGAGTGGCCAGGATGTGGAGCGCGGTACGTTCTCGCACCGGCAGGACGTGTTGCACGATGCATCGTCGGGCGTGACGTATGTGCCGTTGAAGCACATCGATTCCGCCAGGGGCACGATCGACGTCTACAATTCTCCGTTGTCCGAGACCGCAGTTCTGGGCTTCGAGTACGGTTTCAGCGTGACTGCCAGCGATACGCTGGTAATCTGGGAAGCGCAATACGGCGACTTCGCCAACGTTGCGCAGATCATGTTCGACCAGTTCATCGCATCGGGGCGCGCGAAGTGGGGGCAGGATTCATCCATCACGGTTCTGCTGCCGCACGGCTATGAAGGTCAGGGCCCGGAGCATTCGAGCGCGAGACTCGAGCGCTATCTGCAGTTGTGCGCCGAGGGCAACATGCGTGTGGCGTATCCATCGACGCCGGCGCAGTACTTTCACATCCTGCGACGCCAGGCCCGTGATACCGAGCGGCGGCCGCTCATTCTGATGCAGCCGAAGAGCCTGCTTCGTTCGCCGGAAGCGGCGTCGAAGTTGACCGATCTCACGTCCGGTACGTTCCAGACCGTGATCGACGATGCGTCGACGTCGAACGAGCGCGAGAGCGTGAAACGCATCGTATTCTGCACGGGCAAGATCTATTACGA
Organism: Gemmatimonadota bacterium; assembly: GCA_027307165.1. Classification (GTDB taxonomy): domain Bacteria; phylum Gemmatimonadota; class Gemmatimonadetes; order Gemmatimonadales; family Gemmatimonadaceae; genus Fen-1247. The sequence goes on from DAHUXM010000004.1 coordinate 151,270, forward strand.
TCTGATCGAGAAGCGGAAGCGCGATGGCGGAGACGGTGTTGCGCTCGTGCGCGTGGAGGAGTTGTATCCCTGGCCGCACGAGGACGTTGCGCGAATCGTGGATTCGTATCCGGCGATCGAGGATGTGGTCTGGGCGCAGGAAGAGCCGAAGAACATGGGAGCCTGGACCTTTGTCTGGCCGCGCCTCAGAGTATCGACGGGGAATGCAATAACGGTCCGTTACATCGGGCGGGCAGAGCGCGCGAGTCCGGCCGAGGGCTATGCCGGGCCACACAAAATTGAACAGGAGCGGATAGTGTCGGAAGTGTTCACGCTTCCCCGGCCTGCGCAGAGTGGGCGCGCGCGGGCATCAGCCCGTTGAGCGGGGTGACCATCGCCGAAAGGCACCGGATGAGGTTTTCCGTACGAGCCGTTGCCACACTGGCAACAGCGCTCGGTTTAATGTTGATGCCGCGTTTCCTGAATGCTCAGGGGCGCGGCATCGTCGCGTTGGCGGAAGCGAAGGCCGCGGCCGGAGTGCATACGCGCGTGCTCGTGATCGGCGCGCATCCGGATGACGAGGACACGCAGCTGATCGCATGGCTCGCGCGCGGTCATCGCGCCGAGACTGCTTACCTGTCGCTCACTCGGGGCGATGGGGGACAGAACCTGATCGGCAACGAGCTCGGTGAAGCGCTCGGCGTGATTCGCACGGAGGAGTTGCTCGCTGCGAGACGCATCGACGGTGCGCACCAGTACTTCACGCGCGCGTACGATTTCGGCTTCTCCAAGACTGCGGCCGAGAGCTTCTCGCACTGGCCGCGCGACTCCGTACTCGGCGACATGATCAAGGTGGTGCGGGGTTTCCGGCCGCAGATCATCGTGTCGGTATTCTCCGGAACTCCCCGCGACGGACATGGGCAGCATCAGGTGGCGGGAATTCTGTCACGCGAGGTGTATGACGCAGCGGCTGATACGGTGCGCTTTCCCGTCAGCAAGTTCGGGAAGCCGTGGACGGTATCCAAGTTCTACCGGGGCGCGCGGTTCTCTCGCGAGGACGGCACGATCTCGATGAACGTGGGCGAGTACGATCCAATACTTGGGCTCACGTACGCCGAGATTGCGGCTGAAAGCCGCAGTCAGCACAAGTCACAGGGTTTTGGCAGCAGTGCGCGCAAGGGCGTCGTCATGGATTACCTCAGGCGCGAAGCGACGCGCGTGAATGCCGCGACGCCTGCGCAATCCGAGCGGTCGATCTTCGAGGGGCTGGACACCACGCACGACGTGACGCAGGCGGATCGCGATCGGGTCGCGCTTGCCGATGCAGGCGTCGACGTCGAGGCAGTTGCCGAGCGGCCGCGCGTCGCACTGGGCGACAGCGTCGCGGTGCACATTGCAGTGTACCGGAGCGGTACCGTGGACAGCAGCGCTCTGCGAACGGTGTACATCCACGGCGAGCGGCTGACGCAGCCCTACTGGCTCGTTCGCCCGCGTGTCGGAGATCTGTTTGCCTCTGCATCCGATTCCATTTCGGATGATGCGCGTGAGAGAGACGGTTGGGTACCCGTGACAGTGAATCTCCCCGGTCAGGCTCCAGTCGTGGTGCGCACGCCGGCGATTTATCGCTACGCCGATCCCGTGCGCGGGGAAATCGAGGAACCGCTGGCGACCGCGCCGGGAGTATCTGTCACTTTCGATCGAGATGTGGAGCTTGCACGCGCCGGCGCTCCGCTCGACCGTACGTTTCAGCTGACGCTCCGGTCGTCGTGGCCGATCGCGCACAGGTTGCAGGTGCGACTCGAAGTGCCGAACGGGATGCAAGCCGATTCCAGCCAGCGTACCGTGACGCTGGGCGCCGGCGAAACGAGAATCGTGACATTCCGGGCGACGGGCCGCGTTGCCGCGGGGACTCACGCGGTGCGCGCCGTAGTTGTGGATGGCATGCAGCGCGACAGCATTGGATTCATTCCAATCGATTACAGCCACATCACGCCCCAGCGGATGTACCGCAAGGCCGAGGTATCGATCCAGGCCGTGAACGTGATAGTGCCTGCTCACGCGCTCATCGGATATGTTCAGGGCGTCGGTGACAACGTGGCAGACGCGCTGCGCGATCTCGGACTGAATGTTCAGCGACTGAATCCGGCTGCTCTGCCGACAGCGGATCTGTCGCGTTTCAGCACGATAGTGGTGGGCCCGCGCGCGTATCAGGCCAACCAGCTGTTGATCGACAACAACTCGTACCTGATGAACTACGTACGCCGCGGCGGCAATCTCGTCGTGCAGTATGGTCAGAACGAGATGCAGCAGGCAGGTGTGATGCCGTACCCGATCAAGCTTGCGCGCCCCGCCGCCCGCGTGACGGATGAGAATGCACCAGTGACGATAATCGAGCCGCGAAGCGCGCTGCTCGATACTCCGAACAGGATCACGAGTGCGGATTTCGCAGGTTGGGTGCAGGAGCGTGCGACGTACATGCCGAGCACGTTCGATCCACACTATTCGACGGCACTGCGCATGAACGATCCAGATGAAGAGCCCAACAGCGCGGGACTTCTGACGGCGCAGGTTGGCAAGGGACGTTATACGTACGTGACGCTCGCGCTGTTTCGCCAGCTTCCGGCCGCCGTACCGGGCGGCGCGCGCATATTCGCGAATCTGCTGCGGTGAGGCTCCGCCGCCTGGCGGGAGGCATCGTCTGCGCGGTGGCCGCGACGATGCTTGGGTCCTGCGTGCACGACAATCGAACCGTGCTTACGGTGTATTCGCCGCACGGAATCGATCTGCTCAAGTACTACGAGACGGAATTCGAGAAAGCGTATCCCACCATCGACGTGCAGTGGGTGGACATGGGATCGCAGGAAGTTCTCGATCGAATTCGTGGCGAGGCTGTGAACCCGCAGGCAGATGTCTGGTTTGGCGCACCATCGGAGTCGTTCGAGCGTGCCGCGAAGGAAAATCTGCTGCAACCCTATCGGCCGACGTGGGCGGCTGATGTTCCGGCGGAGGCGCACGACGCACATGATCTCTGGTACGGCACATACCTGACTCCGGAAGTGATCGCCTACAACGGCGACGCGATCCCGCGCGACAGTGCACCGCAGGACTGGGACGACGTGCTCGATCCCAAGTGGCGCGGCAAGGTGATCATACGCGATCCGATCGCATCGGGTACGATGCGCGCGATATTCGGGGCGATCATAGCCAAGAGCGTTACGGAGACCGGCTCACCGCAGCGCGGTTACGACTGGCTGCGGCGGCTCGATGCAAATACCAAGGAGTACGTGCTCAACCCCACGATTCTGTACCAGAAGCTGAAGAGTCGTGAAGGTCTGATAACGCTCTGGGACATGCCTGACGTGGCGACGATGCGGGATCGCGTGGGGATCCCGATCGACTACGTGATACCGCGTAGCGGGACACCGCTGCTGGTGGATGCTATCGCGATCGTGCGCGGCACCAAGCATCCTCGCGAAGCGAAGCTGTACTATGAATTCGTGACGAGCCAGCACGCACAGCTCGAGGCTGCCCGACAATTCCTGCGCATTCCCGCACGCACGGACATTCCGACCGACTCGCTGCCTGCATGGATTCAGACAGCGATGAAGCAGATCAAGCCGATGCCGGTCGACGGCGCCTTGCTGGCGCAGCACCTGAACGAGTGGATGAGATATTGGGACGCACACATCAGGAAGCGCGGATGAGTGGAAGCGGTGCCGGGCTCGTAGTCGACAGCATAGTGCGCGTCTTCAGCGGTCAGACGGCGGTGGATCACGTGTCGTTCGAGGTGAAGCCGGGAGAGCTCGTAGCGCTGGTAGGCGCGTCAGGCTCGGGCAAGACGACGACGCTCAGAATCGTCGCCGGTTACGAGCAGGCTGATACCGGGCGAGTCCTGTACGATGGTCAGGACATAACGCGGCTCGGTCCGTCGAAGCGTGACTTCGGCATGGTGTTCCAGCATTACGCGCTCTTTCCGCATATGTCAGTCGCTGAAAACGTGGCATTCGGCCTCGAGGCGCGTGGAGTGAGCCGTTCGGAGCGAATGCAGCGCGCCAGTGCGGCGCTCGATCGCGTGGGACTCGGTGGAAAGGGCGCACGTATGGTGCAGCAGCTTTCCGGCGGCGAGCAGCAGCGTGTTGCGCTCGCCCGCGCGGCGGTCATCGAGCCTCGGCTGTTGCTGCTGGACGAGCCACTGTCCAACCTGGATCCGACGCTGCGACAGAGCACGCGCGACGAGCTGCGTACCACGCTCAAGGAGTCGAAGGCGCCGGCGCTGTTCGTCACGCACGATCAGGACGACGCATTTGCCATCGCTGACAGGATAGTGCTGCTGTCACGCGGGCGTGTACTGCAGGATGGTTCGCCGGAAGATCTGTACGACAGGCCGGCGACCCGCGACGTCGCGATGTTCATCGGGCACGCGACGCTGATACCGGCGCGCCGCACCGGTGATTTCGCGACCGTGTCGATTGCTGGTGCGATGCATCGCGTGGTTTTGAGCTCGTTCACCGGTATCGCCGATGGTGAAACCGGTGCCGTGGTGCTCCGTCCGGAAGCGGTCGAGATCGCCCGAGATGATGGTGGCGACCAATGGAGCGCAACCGTGATCGCTCGACGATTCGCCGGCGCACAGTTCGTTTACCGGCTGCGGCTGGACGCCGACATCGTGTTCGACGTCGCGTCACGCGAACGCATCGAAACCGGTGCCGCGGTTGCGGTGCGTGTGACGCGCCCGGTTCCGATGGTGCCGTGACCGTGCCGGTGTGGTTCGGCGGACGCAGCCGCGCCGAGCGAATGGCGACGCTGGCGGCACTGCCACTGCTGCTCATACTGGTCTGGACGGTTATCTATCCGAACGTTGCAGTGATCATGGGCAGCGTGGGTCACTGGCGTGAATTTGCGGAATCCCCGTCCGATGTCGAGGCGCTCAAGAACAGCATAATCATCGCCGTGGCGTCCGTTGCGGCATCGCTTGCGATCGGAGTACCGCTGGCATTCCTTCTCACGCGCTTCGACTTTCCGGGACGAACGGTGCTGCGCGCAGCTGCGCTGCTTCCGGCGGCGCTGCCGCCGCTGGTTGGCGTCATCTCGTTTCTCTTTCTGTACGGCGACACGGGAGTGATTACGAGAGTGGTGCAGATCGCACTTCGTCTCAAGGATGTTCCATGGCACCTGAACGGAATCGGCGCGATCATCTTCATACACGCGTACACCATGTACGTGTATGTGTATCTGTTCGTATCCGCGGGTCTCGAGCGTTACGAGGCGTCGCTGGACGAGGCAGCGATCGGTCTTGGCGCGGGAACGCTCCGCCGCCTGACTCGTGTGACGCTTCCCCTGCTCACTCCTGCCATCGCGGGTTCGGCGCTGCTGGTCTTCATGAGCGCGCTCGGCTCGTTCTCCGCTCCATACGTGTTCGGCGGCGGCGTGCGAGTGCTGTCGACGCAAATTCTCAACTCGAAGCTGAACGACGCGATCGGTCTGGCGTACGTCGAGACGACGGTGCTTGCGATAAGTGCAGTTGCTGGATTGTTGCTGTTCCGGTGGCTCGAGGGGAAGCGAGCCTACGTTGCTGCGGGAAAGGGCGGTGCAAGTCGCCAGCCCGTTCGGTCGCGATGGGCGCGTATCGGGCTCGCGACTTCGGCCGCCCTCATAGTACTCGTGCTGGTGTTGCCGCATCTCATGATCGTGCTCGTGTCCTTCGCCAAGGACGGAGCGTGGACGACGCAGGTATTGCCGCCGGAATACACCACGCACAACTACGCTGGATTATTTACCGAGAACCAGCTCTGGACGCCGATTCGCAACAGCATCGTCATGTCGCTGCTGGCGACCGCCGGCAACGTGGTGTTCTGTGTTGCGGGGGCGTACCTGATCGTGACGCGCAAGTTCAGCGGGCGCCGATTGCTGGAAGCGCTCGTCGCGCTGCCGTGGGCAATTCCTGGAACCGCGATCGCGCTTGGCCTCCTTGCCACGTTCAACAAGAACGACCTTTCGACGGGCAAGGTACTGCTGGTCGGCACGTTCTGGATCCTGCCGCTGGCGTATTTCGTGCGTGACATCCCTCTCGTATCGCAGGCGGTAGAGGGATCGCTCAAGCAGATGGATCCTTCGCTGGAGCCAGCTGCGCGGGGGCTCGGTGCATCGTGGTGGATGGCAGTGCGGCGCGTGGTGCTACCGGCGGCGCGACCCGGTATCGTCGCAGGCGCGTTACTCGCATGTGTTACCGCAGTCGGTGAGTTCGTCGCGAGCATCGTGCTGTACACGCATGGAAACCGACCCATATCGATCGAGATACTCGCTCAACTTCGCTCATACGCTTTTGGGACCGCGTCGGCATACAGCGCATTGTTGATCGGTCTGGTGCTCATAATGGCACTCGCGGCACGCTTTGCAGAATCACGGATGCAATAAGGATGTGATTTCGTGGATCAGGAAGAGACAGAAAAGCTACCGCGTATCGTCATCATAGGCGGTGGCTTTGGCGGATTGCTCGCGGCAAAAAAACTGGGCCGAGTCAAGGCCCGAGTGACGGTGCTCGACAAGACGAACCATCATCTCTTTCAGCCCTTGTTGTATCAGGTGGCGACCGCATCGCTCGCGCCGAGCGACATAGCCGCCGCCATCAGGCACGTGCTGCGAAATCAGGCAAATACCAGCGTGGAGCTTGCCGAGGTGCGCGAGATCGACGTGAATGCGCGGATCGTGAAGTGCGCCGACCCATCGAGACTCAAGCAGGATTTCGAAGTCCCGTACGACTATCTCATTGTGGCGTGCGGCACTCGGCACTCGTATTTCGCCCATCCGGAATGGGAGAAGCTCGCGCCGGGATTGAAAGCAGTCGAAGATGCGCTGGAGATTCGGCGACGCTTTCTGCTCGCGTTCGAGGAAGCGGACCGCGCGGCGACTCCGGACGAACGTGATGCGTGGCTGACCTTCGTGATCGTCGGCGCCGGTCCAACCGGGTGCGAGCTCGCAGGCGTGATGCAGGAGATCGCGCACGGAATGCGCAGGGATTTCCGGCACGTCGATACCCGTGACACAGCGGTCATTCTGCTCGAAGCGGGAAGTCGCATTCTACCGGCGTTTCCAGAGCCGCTTGCCGCGCGCGCGTCGCGTGATCTCACGGAGCTGCGCGTCGATGTGCGGACGTCGTCGGCCGTAACGCGAATTGAGCCTGATGCTGTTTACGTTGGTGACCACAAGATCAGGACACGTTCCGTATTCTGGGCCGCTGGAAACGTTGCATCACCGGTGTCGAAGTCGCTTGGTGTGCCGCTTACAAGAACGGGGCAGGTGATAGTGGAACGAGACCTTTCGATCCCGGGCCATCCCAACGTCTTTGTCATCGGTGACCTCGCGCACGCACTACAGAAGAACGGTCAGCCTGCGCCAGGCGTCGCGCAGGTCGCAATGCAGGAAGGTCGCGTCGCGGCGAGGAACATAATCGCAACCATCGAAAGACGGCCACGCTCCGACTTCAATTATTTCAACAAGGGCGACCTCGCGACGATCGGTCGCGGAAAGGCGATCGCGAACCTGTTCGGAGGAAAGATTCAGGTTGGTGGACGGCTCGCGTGGTTCCTGTGGCTCGGAATTCACATCACCTATCTTATTGGATTCCGTAACAGACTCAGCGTGTTGCTGCAGTGGGCGTACGCGTACTTCACATACCAGCGTGGCGCCCGGTTGATTACCGAGACCGCACGCTCGGCGGTAAAGTGATAGATGCCACGATTTGGTATCGCGCCCGCGCTATCCACGGCGGTTGACGTTAGTACGGATGTGGGGACTGGTGGAACATCGTAATCTTTACACATTATTTATCATAACGCATCTAACTGTCGTTGACGTTCAGTGGCAAGCTTTCGATGCAACGCGATCAAGTGATAGGTGCACTACCAGCAGGCGACGCTTCAGCGTTCGTGAGCACATCATTTGGAGGGTAAAATGTTCGGCCGTTTATCGCGGTGGCGAATCAAAGGTCATTACACGCTTGTTGCTGGAGTCTGTGCGCTCGTGTTCGTTGGTTGTACTGATCGACAGCTATCAGACAGCGCGATCGTCGCACCAAATCCAACGGCACGACTCGCCACGATGCTTACCGGAAGTGCGCGCCTTAACCCCTCCGGAGAAATTGAGGTTATGGGAGCTGTCCCGACTGAGCAACCGCAGGTCAGTGCGAGCCGAGCGGACAGTCTGGCTCAAGGATGGGCGCGAGTATTTGCCGGAATGGTTCGGCCAAGTCTAGAGCGGCAACGCGGCGCGCCATTAAACATTCCTGCGTTACGGGTTTGCGGCAAGACGTACTTCGCACGCTCAGCGTTTGATCCGCTTCCACCTGCGTTACCCGGTTACGCGCGGCGATCCTTTGGTCCGTATTGGATAGTTACAATATGCGACGGACAAACGCCTGCCGTTTCACTCGCTGTCTCCGCATACGCAACGGATTTAACGCTCGCTGGTGGAAGGGTTGGCTTTCCGAAATCTAGCGGTGAGGAATTCAAATGGATGGGTATCCCGGCCGGGTCAGCTGGTTTACCCTTCCCGCCGGAGGAGGCCGTTGCTGCAATGTTCGCGCAGACCGGGAGACGTGTTGCCGCAGCTCCAGAGCTTGTTATTCCCGGACATTCGATGCCGCAACTTGCAAGGTGGCACTTGCGGCTCGACTCAACCGCATTGGTTCGAACGAAAGACGGTACGGTACGACAGCAAGACGTTTATGTCGGAATGCGCCGCGCTGGCGACACCCTACTTGCTCGCCTTGCGCCGACTCAGCCCGACAGTGTCACGTTTGAATGGCTCTCCCCTCCACCGCAACATTGGACAGGCCCGGGTGCGCCACCTCGCGTTAGGCACTCTGCGAACGCTATACGATCTAGGGGTATGCCGGTGGTATTCGAACCGGTCGTCGGCGTCTTAGCGCCCTCAGTGGAGAAGCATTGACCATGCCACTACATCGGTTTCGGATTTACCGAGCTGCGCTCGCAAGTATGCTTATCCTCTCCACGAGTGTATGCACTGATGGTCAGGACCCAACCTCTCGATGTGCGGTTGATAGCGACGAAATATGGCAAGGCGAGGGATTCGCTATTGCGGTATACGTCCCGAGAACGTGCCCCGTCGGTGTGCCCTCATCCGGCGGGCAGCCGACGCCCTACGCCGCCACCGTTACCGCGCCACAGGATGTCGAATCAACGTTTCCCGTGACGTTTTACGATAAGTACGGTGATCCAATAGCTGACGTAACGGGATATTTCTCTCCGGATGGCGACCAAGCCGTCGCCGACGTGAGTGGCGAATACCTTGCGGGGTCGACAGGAGTCCCGTACGGTGACGATCCCACCAACCACGATGACGCGTATAACGACGTCACAGCTGGCGACGGCCTGACTGGAGAGGCACACGTCAGCCTTCCGTTCGTTGCGCAGCAATACGTGATGGGGGGTCAGGACGCCTACAGCGAGGGTGACCAAATGACGTTCAAGGTGCTCGGCGGCACCCGTGGAACTCAGTACGAGTTCTTCGAAGACGGCCAATCACTCGGAACAACCGCGAGTACCGCATGGCAGATGACTGCGCAGTATCCCGGACCTCACACGATTCGAGCAGATGTGTTATCGAATGGCGTATTCCTTGGCCACGCAGATATCGATATTACTATACAATAACCCGCATTCGGACGGAGAACCGACGCGGCCCTACGTCGCTGCTCTCCCGCACGTCACACAGAACTTCCACGAACTATCCATCTCCGAACCACATGCCGGACAGCGGCGCGTGCGAAGATTCTCGCCGCAGTGAGGGCAGTAGTTGGTCTCGCGACCTTCCGGCAATGTGCCGCCGCAGAAACGACATCCGGTTGGAACGTCGATCGCCGACAGAGACTCAAGCAAACTGGGGACCGGCGCCGTGGGAACCTCGGGCGCGACGGCTGCGGGCGACATCGCGTCGAAGGCCGCGACAGCGCTCTGACCCGGTGTCATCTCACGATGCGATTCCTCGCGCTCCGATACCGAAGCCGGAGTATTCATTCCGGAACCCGCTGTCGTCGGCACCGGTGTCAGCGCCGATTCCGCGGCAGCTGTAAGTGTCAGCGTCGCATTCGCGTAATCCTTGAACACACCAGGATCGCCGGTGGGTGACGCGAGCTCGCGCTGCAGCGATTCCTGCATCGCGGGATCAGCCGTTACATAATTGCGCTCGCCCGAAAGAAGCCGCGCGACCGCCGTCTCGTAATCGTCGTTGGTCTCGATCGCCAGCTCGCGGCGATTGTGGCGATATGGAACGATCTGCTCGTACAGCTCACGCACACTGAACGGAATCTTGAGGTATTCCGGACGCGTCGCGCGGATGTTGTGTACCAGTCTGCGATAGAGGCGATCTAGATCGTCCATTCTCGGTGCTTCCCCTTGAACGTTTCGTGGTTCGGAAATGGTGCAATCGTTTGCGTCGTCACGCCAGTCCCTCCGTGCTCGATGAGCCAGGCGTCGAAGCCGGACTCGACCAGTCCGCCGGAAGAGTTCTGCGCCGCCGCGGCTCTCGTGGCGAGATGATTGGCGTATTCGTTCTGCGGCTGTCCATTGTGCCCGCGCACCCAGCGCCACTCACAGTGATGCGGGCCGAGCGCGCGGAGCGCTTCCTTCCATAGCTCCAGGTTCTCGATCGGACCGCTCTTGCGCTTCCATCCCTGCTTCGCCCAGCCATGCACCCAACTCGTCATCCCGTCGACGATGTATCTGGAGTCCGTGGTGAATACTACAGCGAATCGCTTCCGCTTCGCCGAGATGCCGCGAAAAGCTTCGATTACCGATCGGAGGGCCATGCGGTTATTGGTTGTCGCCGGCTCGCTGATCCAGTAATCCCATCGCACGATCTGGCCCGTCGCCGGACTCTTCCACTCGATCAACCCGCCAGCACCGCCGGCGTTGTCGCCTTCGCGGCCGTTTCCGAGACAGGATTCGTCCGCGAAGACCGCGATTATTTCGTCGGGCGTCTCAGGCATCGACAATCTCGAAGCCTTCCAGGTCGTCGAGATAGATCGTCATGCGGTCTCCTGTTGCCGGCTGAATCGTCTCGATGGCCTCACGCCCCGCGCGAAGGCCGAGCGACTCCGGCCGGACAACGAATTCCGATCCGCGGCGGTAAACGACGATCCGAAGGCCATCGGCTATGGCGCGCTCCAGCAAGTTGTACTGCCTGGTCGAGAGTTGCATCTAACGATACTAATCGGACGCTGTCGTTCCGTGTCGCACGATGCGCGACGAATCCACTCAGCGGCTGCTGTTACACCACGAATCGACGAAACGAGTCAGGACGCGAGTCGCCGCGTCCAGCTCGGCGAGTGGCAGGTATTCGGTCGCCGAATGGGCGAGCGCGATGTCACCCGGCCCGAAGCAGATCGCCGGAATTCCCGCTTCGTTGAGCAGTGCCGCGTCGGTCCAGGCGCTCAAGCCCTCGACGCGCAGCGGCAGCCGCTCCTGCCTCAGCGCGTCGAGCATCTCGGTCATTACCGGAGCATCCCGTGATACGTCACTCGCGAGTTGCGAGGTGGTGATGGTGATGTCCACGTCCAGGTCCGGATGCGTATTCCGCACCATCGCCGTCACCGATACCAGCTCGTCCAGAAATGTGCGCTCTGTCTCGCCCGGCAGTGTGCGTCGCTCGATCTCGACGGTGCACAGCTCCGGATAGGTGGAGATGCCGCTTCCACCTGATATGAGCGACGCGTGCAGCGAGCCGCGGCCGAGCAGCGGATGGGTGTGCCGCGACATGCTCCGGCTCTGCATCCGGTCCAGCTCGGCGATGATCAGCGCAGCGTGCGTGATCGCATCGACACCGAGGTCGTAGCGGCTACCGTGAGCTGCGCGGCCGCGCACGTCGAGTCGTGCCCACACGAAGCCACGATGTGCGGGGCAGAGCGAGAGTCGCGTAGGCTCCGTAATCACCGCGGCATCAGCCCGCACCCCGGCTGCAATGAGCGCACGTGTGCCGAGGCTTTCATACTCCTCGTCGATCACGGCTGCGATCACGACTTCGCCGTCGATCCCCCGCTGGACCGCGTCACGGGCCGCGATGCACATCGCAGCGATGCCGCCCTTCATGTCTGCTGAACCGCGGCCGTACATGTTCCCCTCGCTGATGTCCGGCCTGAATGGGGGGTGGCTCATCCGCTCGACTCCGACCACGTCGAGGTGGCCGTTCAGCATCAGGGAGCGGGCATTCGGGAGCGATCTGCCGGCCCGCGCGACGAGATTGGATCGGCCGGGCACGACTTCGTGCAGCTCGACCTTGAAACCCCATCCTTCGAGAATTCCGGCCAGAAACAAAGCGACCTGATGCTCACCAGGAGCATCAGGCGCCAACGACGGATTACGGGAATCGAACTCGATCAGCGCGGCGGCCAACTCGGCCGGCTTCATTTACGCTTTGGAGTCGCCTTCTTGTGTGCGGGCTTCGCAGCTTTCTTCGCGACCACGTTATCGGACTTGTGAGCAGTGCGGGCCGCTGACTTCTTGGCTGCCGGCTTGGCGGCGGTCTTCGCGGCCGGCTTGGGAGCGGGCGCTTTTGCCTTCGCAGGAGCCGGGGCCGGAGCAGCGGGCTTCGCGGCGGCTTTGGGTTCCGGCTTGTGGGCCGGAGCTGGTGCAGCTGCAGGCGCTGCCGCCTGTGCCGGTGGAGTGGGCGCTGGGGCTGCTGGAGCGGCCACGGGGGCCGCAACCACCTTGTGGGTTGGCTCCGGCTCTGGTGCGCGCGGTGGAGGAGCCGGGCGACCCACCTGAGCCTCTTCGGCCTGGCGGATGAGCTTGTCGGCTTCTTCCTGGGTCATCTGGCCGCGACGGACCATGTACTGGACGAGGTCGCGCGCACTCTCCAGAACGAAACCGGTGAGGCCCGCAGCCGCGTTTACAACATCTTTCATCGCGGCGGCCATCTTGCTGCCCGCCTCGAGACTAATTTCATGAGCCTTGGCGGTCATCTCCGCTACCGTATCCTTCACGTCTGCGCCGCGGTGACCCGGGCTACGCTTGGGAGGGGGAGGAACCGTTGGAGCCGCCGGGGTCGCCAGTTCTTCCGGCGTGACCTCAGGCGTCACTGACTTATCTGCCATGGGCGGCTAATTGAATGAAGATGGGTGTAAACCGCGCTAAGTATATGATTTTTCAACACTTTCGCAACCCATTGACGCTTCGGGGTGGCGTAGTATCGCCTATTAGTGGATATTATGGCCGGAATAGGCGTATTTCATGCCAATCAGGTAACCGTAGGTAACATCCGTGACCTCTGCGACCGGACAGGTCGACCAGGCTGACCTCGACCAGGAGGTCATCAAGCGCGTACTGAATGGGTCACGCGACTCGTTCGAGCTTCTGATTGTCCGATACAGCGATCCACTGTACCGGCACGCGCTCGGCATGACCGGTAGTCCGGATGTAGCAGAGGACATTCTGCAGCAGTCGTTCATCAAAGCATACGCACATCTCGGCGAAGTGCGTGGCAGGTTCGATGCGTGGGTGTTCCGCATCGTAGCCAATGCGTGCAAGGATTGGCTCAAGAACATTCGCCGCTCCCACGTCAGTTACGAAGAGGACGATCAACCGTCCTCATATTCGACGCCCGAAGAGGAGCTGGATCGCAACGAATTGCGGACGGATCTCGAAGTGGCGCTCGCTGCTCTTGCGCCTGCCCTTCGTGAAGCTTTTGTAATGAAGCACGTGGAAGGACGGTCGTATGAGGAAATGGCGGAACTGCTGCGCACAACGGTTGGAGCCCTCAAGATGCGTGTTCACAGGGCGCGCGAGGCACTCCAGCACCTGCTTGAGGGGAAATACGCGTGACGTACGATGACCTGCACACTCCAGACGAGCAGTCTGACCCGGAACTGGGCTATCAACCGCCCAGGTCGAGGCCGAACGACAACAATGGTGCGCTTACGCACCACACGCCGGATCGCGAAGTTCCGATCCCGAACAGCGGCGGGACTGCGTTGTTGCATCAATGGCTCGACGGCGATGTGAGCATCTCAATGGTCCGTGCAACGCCGGGCGGCAACGACGCTGTGGACCTGTGGACGAAGATCCACGACGAGGCGGAAACGCTGCGTAGCCGCACCACGCCACTGTACGTCCATAAACGAATCATGGACTCCCTGCCGGACGATACCTATCGCGGTCATCGTCCGTGGTACAAGCGTTCGATAAGTATGAATCCGGCAGTGATGTTCGTCGCGGCTGCTGTACTTCTCACTCTCGGGGCGATCATCGCCCATGCGGTGCTCAAATAGCCTTTGGGCCCGTCGTTTGCCGGCTGGAGGAAATAGCGCGGTTTAGGCGCATGACCCACTCCTCTGGAGGCTGACATGAAGTACAGTTTGCTTGGCGCCTGTGCAGTCGCCGTATGTTGCACCGCTCCGGCGTTTGCGCAGGGTCTCACACGCGTGGAGACGATCGCATTGCAGCAACAGCTGCGGGACGACGGCTGCGGTGTGACACACGTTACTGGAAGGATGGACCCCACCACGCGCGCGGCGGTCCACAAATGCGCGAGCAAGTACTCTGGCGCTACCGACGCCAAGTCGATGCTCGCCGCGATGGACATCGGGTTCGGGAATGGAATCCCGGTTCCCACCCTCAGCATGGCTCGTGCGGGCGCCGGCGGCGGCAGCATGAGTGCCGGCGGAATCAGTGGTTCGAGCACGACCAGGGTGAGGACTGCCGGCAAGGTCGACATGAAGAAGGGCAAGCGGATGATGCCTGCGAAGCCACCGCTTGACACCTCCGCGAAGCGCGATACGATATCAACAATGCCGATGATGCCGCGTCACGATACGATGCCGAAGAAGGACACCATGCCCAAGCGAGACACGATGCCGAATTCCAATTCCCCACGCATCTGAAATCACTAACTGTACTGGGGGCCGCGGTGATTGCCGCGGCCCTCGTTTTTCTCTCGACCAGCTCGCCGGGTCCCGGCCTGGACCCGGACTCGATGGCGTACATGGGTGCGGCGACGTCTCTGGTGCGTAGTGGCCGCATGCGCGTTCCGACAGCGGAGTGGGACCGGACCGATTCCACATCTGCGCTTTCCCTGTGGCCACCCGGCTTCCCAGCGGCGATAGCGGTGCCGGTATTCCTGGGCGCGTCGCCGGTGCAGTCAGCACGCTGGATCAATGTCGCAGCCGCCGCCGTAACTGCAGCAACGATAGTGCTGCTCATCTCAGGTCCGCTCGGTATTTTCGCCGGCGTGGCAGGAGCTGTCGTGATCTTCGCGACGCAGGCAGTGTTCGATACGTACCTCTCCGTGTTGAGCGAGCCGCTGTTCATCGCGTTGATGCTGTTGCTGTTGTTCGTGATGGTCTACGCGCGCGACCGTCTCATTCTTCTGAGCGTGATCGCGACTGCAACCGTAATGGTGCGATACGCCGGAGCATCCGCACCCGCGGCCGCAGTGATCTGGACACTCTTCGACTCGCAACGCGATTTTCGCGCACGCGTGCGCCGCGCAACCACCGTCGCGTTCCTCCCGTTCATCGCACTCACGCTATGGTTCGCGCGTACCGCCATGGTCCCGGATCGCCACGCGACGCCCAAGTTGCGCGTGTATGGCGGCTGGAGCGACACCATCGTTCAGGCCCGCGACACACTCGCGGAATGGCTTGCCCCGCTGCTCTCTGACGGAACGCTGCAACGGGCGCTCGCGCTGGTTCTGACGGTCGCCCTGGCTGCGTTCGTCATCATGGCGGCGAGCGACACTTCCGGCAACCGTCTCAGGCAGCTTCGTGTCGGCGGAGTTTCCGCCCTACTCGGCGCCACCTCATTGCTCGGCGCGTGCTACGTCGCGGTCATCGTCGCGTCTCGCGCGTTCGTCGGCGGCACGATCCCGTTCGACTGGCGCATTCTGGCGCCGTTGATCGTGCTTGTCGAGATAGAGGTCGTCGCCGCGATCGGATACTGGTGGCGTGCATATCACTTGCCGGTACGCGTCGCAATTGCAGCGGTCGCGCTCGTCTGGCTTGGTGCGACTGCAACAGCGACGGTGAATGACGCGGTGTACGCGACGACGGAAGGAAGCGACTTCGCCAACACGAGCTGGCGCGATTCACCGCTCACCGCCTGGGTTCGCGCCAATGCAGCCGGCCGGCCGCTCTATTCCAACTGGCCGCCGGCGTTGTATTTCCATGCGAACCGGATTGCGCGCGAGCTTCCCGACAGCGCAGATCCGGGCGACATGTCAGGTTTCGCAGAGCGGATACGCGCCGATCACGGTTACGTCGTCGCATTCAATGAGCGCAGCCCGGACTTCGTCGCACCGGAGACGCTCGCACGCGACATCGGACTTCATCAGGTAGTACGGACGTCGGATGGCGCAGTCTGGGCTGCCGATACGACCGCGCGGCCCGATTCCACTGCTGCGC
Organism: Gemmatimonadota bacterium; assembly: GCA_027307165.1. Taxonomy (GTDB): domain Bacteria; phylum Gemmatimonadota; class Gemmatimonadetes; order Gemmatimonadales; family Gemmatimonadaceae; genus Fen-1247. Next base: position 167,660 of record DAHUXM010000004.1, read on the forward strand.
CCGCTGCTACTTCTCCTGCGACCGATCGTCCGGGAGCAGCGCGACTCCAACATTGATCGCGCCGTTAGATGAAGGACGCAGGAAGAAGTTTGCGTAGTGTCCGTCGTGCGCGATGCGGATCGTCTGAATGGTCGCGATGCCTGCGTACATGAGCGATGCGGTGGTCCGGCTCAGCGATGACGTGCTCGCCATGTAGGTGATGTCACTGTTCGGCGCGTTGCGTCCGAAGGTCGCGTAGAAGTAGGCCGTGGCAATTCCGCCGGCGAGAATACCGCGCTCGAACGCGCCACCGCGCTGGTGCGGAATGTCCAGGATCGCCTCATCCATTATCGCCTGCACGTCTAGGCCAGCACTGGAGAACAGGAATTGCTTGCGCGGGTCCCGGGTGGCGTCGATTCCCGAATAGACCGTCGGTTTGCCATCCAGGAAGCCGAAGGTGGGGTGTGCGCCGAGGGCGTAGGACATTCCGACGTGGCCCGCCTCGTGCGCAAGGATGCTGGCTGCAAAGCCCGTGGCGAGATTGCGCCAATAGTGTCTCGATGTAGTATGATTCGTCGAATCTGGCGCTAACGGCGGTGACTGGCAGGCGAGGGTGCAGTGCGGCGCGAGCGTGAAGATCGATTCGCGCATCGTCTGCGCTGAAACCGGAGCGGCGGATACGAGTACCAGCACGACTGAAACGAAGATCCCACTCAAACGTTTGGGGGCAAGGATCATGAAAAATATGGAGCGTCCTGAGCGGTTGTCGGACATCGCGGTTCAGCGGGGGCTTGGGTCGCTCCCAGGCTGGGCCCGGAAGGGTGATGTGCTTTCCAAAACGTTTCAGTTCGAGACCTTTCCGGATGCGATTGCCTTCGTGACGCGCGTCGCGGAAGCGGCAGAAGCGGCGCAGCACCATCCCGACATCGACATTCGTTACACCAGGATCACCTGCCTGCTGACGACCCACGACGCAGGTGGCATCACGCAGAAGGATCTCAATATGGCCAACGAGATAGAGTTCGCGGCAACTCGGTAAAGATCGTCATTCCCGCGAAAGCGGGAATCCAGGTTATCGATCCTCAAGTGCGACGAGAGCAGAGAGCCGGTCGGCAGCAGGTGGATTCCCGCTTTCGCGGGAATGACGATAGGGGCGGGAATGACGATAGGGAAGGTTACCCGTGCAAAAGGCGCGTCCAGCTGGGACGCGCCTTTTTGCGTACGGAGTCGCCGGTCTAGCTGCGCCGGCCGCCGCCGAGCAGGCGGAGAACCGCCAGGAACATGTTGAGCAGATCGAGATAGATCTGCAGGGCTGCCATGACGTAATCCTCGGGTCCGTACACGTTGCGCAGGCGCCACGTATCGAACACGAGCAAGCCGCTGAAGACCAGCACGGTTCCGCCGGCGAGCCAGAGCTCACTCGTGGCGTTGCCGAAAAACATGCTCAGCAACGACGTCGCGATCAGCACCCACAGGCCGACGACGAAGAAGCTGCCCCATGCGGAGAAGTCACGCCGGCTGACGAACGCGTAGAGCGTGAGTATCCCGAATGCCCCCAGTGTGATCGTCGCGGCTTGCGTTACGAGCTCGGTGCCGCCGCGTGTGCTGAGGACTATCACCGGCCCGATCAGCGCGCCCATCGCGAACGAGAACAGCAGCACCATCGCGATGTTCAGGGGAAAGCGATTCCGGGCTCCCTGGGCGACGAGAAGCGGTACGAACACAGCCGCCATCGACAGCCACCGATGCTGGATGATCTGATCCAGGATGTACTGGTTCGACATCGCGTAGGTTGCGCCGACAACCGTGACCAGTACGCTGACGAAAACCAGCGAGTACGTACGGCGGACGAGCTGCGCGCGCTCCTCGCCGGTCCGGACAAGGCCGGAAGTGACGGGAAGTGAGAAACCCATCAAAGGCTCCGATTGAAAGGAAGAGACTGCAACAATATTACACCGCGGAACGGTTCTGGATTCGTTCCACGAGCGCTGGGAGGTGGGCTATGTCCGTCAGGAAATGCGTCGGACTCGCGCTCTCGAGCTGGTCGCGGCGAAAAGGGCCCCAGAGCGCGGCTATCGAAACCACACCTGCTGCATTGCCGGCGTTGACGTCGTGCGGTGAGTCTCCGACGAAAACGGCCTCGCTCGCCTCGTAGCCCAGCTCGCCCAGGGCCATGCGGACCGGGAATGGATCGGGCTTGTGGGCGGAACAGGAGTCGCAGCCGATTTTCGACTGCATGTACGGTGCGATGCCTGTGAGATCGAGAGCGCGGTCCATCATCTCATTGGACTTGCTCGTGACGATGCCCATCGGATGGCCTGCCGCAGCGAGGTGTCCGAGGGTTTCCAGCGTTCCCGGGAAGACCGTCGTCAGGCGATCGTGCGCGGCGCGCTGAAAGACGCGGTAGCGCGTCGTTACTGCGTCCAGCTGGTCGTCGGTCTCGCAGTATGCTTTGAGCTGGGTGGCAAGCGGGGTGCCGATTCCGGCGACCCATTCTTCCTCCGTCGGGGATCGTCCGGTAAAGCCCTCGAATGCGTGTTTGACGCTGGCGAGCAACAGGCCTATGGAATCGATGAGAGTGCCGTCCAGGTCGAAAAGGACTGCGATCGGACGGGTACGATGCTGCACTCCGGGCGCAGCTGTGTTCGGTTGTGCCATATGGCGAATGTAATGGATCGCGACCCTCGATTGGGCGTATCTCGAACGGGCGTTCGAAAGCATTACGGCAGCCTCTCCGGCGACATGAAGATGAGCGCGGCCAGACGGATGCCCTTTTCACGTACCTGGTCGGGGAAACGCCGAGCTCTGTCGACAAGCTCGAGGATGGTGTCGACGGCGGCCTCGTCGGGGGAGTCGGAGAGGGTCTCGAGCGACCACTCCACCGCTAGCGGCAGTGGCTTTGTGGCCGCACTCCTGAGGCGTGTGGCGATAGCGGCGAAATGGGCTCTTCGCGCAAAGTTCGCGTTGGCGCTGGCGGCATCTGCGACGCGTGCGAGGGCTCGTCTTGCGTCGTGCACTCCGGGAATGGTTGCGCTTCCGTCTGGTGCGCCGAGTGCGTGCCAGGCGCAGCGCTGTTGATACCAGGAATCGGCAGACTGGAGTACCAACGACAGACGTGTCGCAATCTCATGGCGGAACGCCGCGTCTTCGGTGCCTTCAGCGGCTTCAGCACGGTCTGCGAGATCGGTCGCGGCTTCGACGGCGTGAGCGTCGTCGGTCAGTCCGGAAACTTCGTCCCATGCGAGCAGGGTGGCGCTGCCGTCGACGATCCACACGCCGAGCGTGGCAGCGCGGGCCGCGCGCGCCAGGGCGACGACGCGCGAGCTGCTTGCCGGATCTAACACATCGAGATCGGTGCGTCGCCATTTCTCGATCGTTGCGCGTACACGTTCGCCACGCTGGATCGTCGCTCGGTCGTTCGGTCGCGCAGACAGGTTGGTGATCGTCGAGTGACCGAACATGTGCGCGGCGAAATCCGACTTGCGCGCGATTATCTCCAGCTCATGGAGAAACATCTCCGCTCGTGGCGAAGGGCTCACAGTGTATGACATCACGCGATGGTGTCGCGAACCCATGCGTGCCAGGCGGCCGATGCGTTGCTCCACGCGAGCAGCGGTCCACGGAAGGTCGAGGTGAATCACGACGGACGCTTCCTGGAGATTCACGCCCTCGCTCAACAGATCCGTCGCGACGAGGAAGTTGATGGTTGCGTGGTTATCGAGCCGATCGTGTCGACCCTCTGGTGCGAACTGGGCGAGCACCTCCGCTCGGCTGACGGGTCCGCTTGCGATCATCGCTCCGCGGGCGGTCAACAAAGCAGCGTGCCCATCGCGTTTGACAAGCCGATAAATCGCTTCAGCGGTCTCTGCATAGCACGAGAACGCCACGACCTTCTCGGCGGGATGCGTTCGCACGACATGCCGGACGAATCCCGCGAGTACCTGGTCGTCGATCGTCCTGGCGTGCACCAGCAGCGCGTCGAGTGCCGACACGTGCTCGCGCAGTGCCGAGCCGAGCGCCGCGAGCGGAGCGGTCGCTGGAACCAGCAACTCTGCAAACGCGAGCTGCACTGCGTCGTCGCTGTACATCCACGCAGACAGCTCGGCGGCGGTAGGATACCGGCCCGTATCGAGAGATGCGAGCAGTCCATGCGAGCGTGCTATTCTGCGTTTGAGCGCGCCGACGAGCGCCGCGTTGCTGGACACCCACTGTCGCACCAGTCCGTGCATGACGAGCCGTGTCGCGACGCCGCCGTCGCTCGGAGGCACCGGCGGCGGAAGGGCGAGAATCATGTCGAGTATGGTAGCATCCGTCGCGATCACCACCGGAGGAGCGTGCTCCACAACGGGTATGTTGCCCGCTCCGGCGTGCGCTGCTGAGTCGCGCCGCACCATGAGGGGGAGGAATTCCGCTCCGGTCATCGTGTATGCGCGTGACCCGATGAACAGAGCGGCAAGTGCCGCGACGTCATCGTGCGAATTATGCAGTGGAGTCGCAGAGAGCAGGAGAACACGGCTGAGGATGCAGAGACGTGCGAGTGCCGAGTAGCGACGAGTGCAGGTATTCCGAAAGTTGTGAGCCTCGTCGACGATTATCAGATCGCGTCGTCTCACGGGCGGGCCCGTGCGCCCGAGTGATTCGGCCGTGACGAATTCAGCTCTGACGTGGGTCGCGGCGAGGGCATGCAGCCACATGTCCGTGAGCGAGGCTGGGGCGATTACGGTCACTGCCTGGTAACGAGCCCCGACCGCGAGTGCGACGTACGTCTTGCCGAGCCCGACATCGTCGCAGAGAAGCGCGCCGCCATGCTCCGATATCGTACGCTTTATGCGTGCGACCGCGGACCGCTGGTGGGGGTGAAGTGTGATGTCCCCAATGCGAAGTTGCTGCGGTTCGTCGCCAAGCATGCACGCAGCGATCGCCGCGCGTGCATCAGCGACAGAGACGACGCGCGGCTCGGCGTCCTGCTGGGTCGTGTCAATCGTTGTTGCGAGCATGGGTCCACTCGAGAAGCGGCAGGAGGGCAGATTCGTTCAAGCCATACGCGGACAGCACGAGAGCATCGAGATCATCGTCGTCTGGCTCTTTCCCGCCACGCGCGGCTTCCGCGACCGGCGCGAGCAGTCTCACGGCGCGCGACCAGTCCGACGGGACGGGCAAGCGCGCGATCGTCCAGCCGAGATACCGGTGATAGCCGCCGCGTGCCGGCTCCGCAATCGCGCCGAGCCATGCTGCAGCTATCCGCGAGTTGAGGATGGTCGCGAGCGCGAGAGCGTCTGTCATGCAATTGCACGTCACGGAGTAACAGGTGTTGAGAGGGACTGTCGGATCACCTGCTTCGAGAACGGCTGCTCTGGGCGCGCGCCCGAAGTCGGCCCAGATCACGCGCGGCGACATGGCGCACGCACTCTCGACGCGGAAGAGGGACCACCAGCGATCCGAGCGGGAGTCGCTCCGTCGCTCGAGCGCGCGCCGGGAGCGCGCAAGCCAGCGGTGCGCGTTCGGTGGCAGCGCGCGGAACGGTGTGCCGGCGTCATCGTGGGTCCATATGATTCGCTCATCGTCCGGAGCGAGCCGCCATCGCGTCAGCGTTTCTCCCCGGACCAGCGGCCGAAGCAACTGCGTTTCGATCTCGCTCCGTCTTCCGGCCGCGGTGATGTCCGTCACCTCACCATGATTGTCGCACGCTCGAACGACAAATGCGTCGTTGCAGCCGGTCTTGACGCCGAGGTGTGGTCGTCCCAGTGCTGTGGTAAATAGTGGAGCGCCGGCGGCTGTCAGCAGATCGAATGACTCGCGAGCCCGAGGGGCGAGCAACAGCCACGGGCTCCCCGGCGAAGGATCGAGCGAAAGGTTTTCCGCAGCAACGTTCCAGTGCGAAATGTCGCTGCGATGCTGTACGCTGACTTGTACGGGACAGTTGTGTTCTGCTTCGCCTTCGGAAATGCGCGTTGCAACAAGCATCGAAGGGTACACTGCAGCCTCGAATGCGTCGGGAGCATTGGAGTAATCGCCGAGCGCGATGATTCGGGTGCGTTCGAGTACGAGCTGGCGCGCGCCACCGCCCGCCAGCGAGCTCCACAGCTTGGATGGTAGAAGCAGTCCCATGACGCCACCGGGCGCGAGCAGGTCCACCGATCGCTCCACGAACAGAGCCGCGAGGTCAGTCTGTCCGGCGAAGCCCTGACCGGCGCTTGCACCACGCGCTCCCTCCAACCACGCGCCACGACGGAACACGCTGAATTTCTCCCGATAGCGCGCGCGATCGTCGACGTGCATGTTGTGCACCCGAACCCAGGGCGGATTACCGACGATTACATCGAATCCACCGGACTCGGCGACATCCGCGAAATGGATCGGATAGGCGAACGCCGGTGTCGCGCCGCGCGTGATTGCCACACGCTTTCGTCGCAACGCTCGCATGGTTGCGCGCAGTTGGAGCAGTCTGTCGCGCTGTTTCGGATCCGGCGCCGTGCGTACGTCGAAGAGGTCGCGCGACCGGACGGCACGAACGATCTCCTTGCGCTCGAATCGGACCGCGGTGATTCGGACGTCGATCGCATCAACTGCACGCATACGCTCCACGACGTCGAGCTGCCTGCCGAGGGAAAGCTTTCTCCGACCGCTGGATCGCGCGTATCGATCCCGTAGCGCCGATGGGCCTCGCGGTGTGGCAGCGCGCGAAGCCTGACCTGCGAATCCGTCGTCCGCAAGCGAGTTCCCGACGCGAATCTGGCGATCCAGATTCGGCAGAGGAATGACACGCATGGGGTCCTGCTCGTCGCTGTCGATCACGGCAGACAGCCACAGCCGCAACTCGCACAGCCATACTGCTGTCGGACTGGAATCCACGCCGAAAATCGACTGTCGGAGCACCGAGCGCCGCACATTGCTCGGCGAGTCCGTATCACCGAGCGCGATCCGCAGGCGTGCCATGCGTTCGAGTGCATAGACGAGGAATGCGCCGGAGCCGCAGGCGGGATCGAGAATTCGCAGGCGCTTCACGTCTTCCAGAAGGCGTGGATTCGGGCCCGTTCTCGGTGTCTGGTCATCGAGCAGCAGCTCGGCCTGTCTGCGTGTCATGCCGGTGCGTTCGAGCGCGCTCCGGAATGCGAGAGTGGTGAGCCTTTCCACGAAGCGCTGTGGAGTGTAGAACACTCCTCCGCGTTTGCGGTCGCCGGATTCCATCAGCGATTCGAAGACCTTGCCGAGCATCTCGGGATCGATGGCGGCCTGGGACCATGTGGTTGCGTCCTCACGCGCGGTGAAGCGAAATCGAATGAGGACATCACCGAAGAGAGCGCCGAGTGCGTCGTCGGAGAATCGCGACTGGCGGTGGATGCGCTCGACGGTCGTGCGGGAGAAGAGTCCGCCGTTGAGGAACGGGACGCGTCCGAACGCCCGGGATCGCGGTGCGCGTTCGGAGACCCGCGTGTTCAGCGTTCCAAAGAAGAGCGGCTCGAGTACGCGGCGCTGATACGCGCCTCCGCTCGCAATACACTCGGTGAATCCGTTGGCGAGAAAGCCGAAGTCGTTGTTGAGCCAACCCTTGGTTTCGAGAAACGAAAGGAAGAGAAGGCGGCTCGTCGTGAGAATCGCAATCTCGCGCGCATCTGCGACTGGCACTTGTGATGGGAGAGAGTCGACGAGTGAGTCGATCGCATGCGCGAGAGCATGAAAGAACCGGCGGGTAACCGCATCACGGCCGAGTACGTCGAGCCAGCGCATGTGACGCATCTCATCCCCGTAAGCGGCGCTTGCCGCTGACAACGCGCACAACGTCTCCGCGTCACTGTCCACGACGTTGCCGCGCTCGGAGATCAATGCGACGATCTGTGGGCTGGAGCGAACGCGGCGCCACGTTGCGATGCCGAGTGTCGATCCGTCGCGATGACCGACGACGACGAGCCAGAGGAGGTGCGGCGCCTGCATCGTGAGCTGGCGCGCTATCACGGTTATTGCTTCCCGCACGTTCGCAGCGTGTTCGATCTCTGCGCTCAGCGCGCGCAACGATCCCTCGCCAGAGCTTATGCGGGCTGAGAGTATTGCGGTGGGAAGTCCGAGCCGATCGCGCGACGCAGCATCGAGCGGATGTGACTGGTCGGTGAAGCCCAGCGTCGCGAGCAGCGCGTCCATTCCACCCTCGTGAGCGGTGGCGTCGATGATCCGCGCGGCATGAGTGAGAGAGTCCACTCAGCCACAGTACGTGCCGCCGGTATGGTGGGACCGAGCAGCTCCAGACGGGCGCGATCAAATATCTACCGGGTGCCTCGCCTGCCGCTGCTCTGATTGATCGCGTGACGCCAGGCGGCAATTTGCGGGGCGGCCCGGGTTGCGAGAGCGGCCGCGACTCCCGCCGGGAACTGGCGGCGGGAGTCATTGCGTCCGACATTTAAATACGAGGTCCGCAAGCTCACGCATGCAAACGGAGAATTCGGCCAATGTCTGACACAATCACGGTGAGCCAGTGTTTCTAGCGCTGCTCGTGGTTACGTTCGCCGTAGCGCTGGTGGTGTCGGCCATCGTCGCGTTCATATTCAGCGGATCGATCCGGCGGATACTCGATCGTGTCGTGGCGCCTGACCTCGCGGGCGCATGGCATCGGTACATGATATTCGCACTTTACGTTGTGGGAATATCGGGCGGAGTGAGGATCTTCTCGCTCGAGCAATATGTGAATCCGGCAGATCCGAAGGCACCACCCCTGGTACTCACACCCGAGCGCTGGACGCTGGAAGTGTACCGCACCGTGATCGAAACGCTGCAGAGCACTGCATGGATGTTGCTCGTCGCGTTCGTGTTCCTGCTGATTGCATACGTCATCGCGCGCGGCATGGAGCTGCGGGCGACGAAACATGCCGGAAGCGGCACGTAATCGACCAAGTTCAGTATCATCATCACTCAATTGTGCGTCGTGAGCGCGATGAGCTACCCACGTGCGCGACGCCCGGAGAACCTCTTGCGCTCCCGTTTGCTCTTTCGCACGCTGACTGCCGCGATTTCACTCACTCTCGTATCATCGCCTGCACTGGCGCAGGCTCCCCACATCACGCCAGCCGGAGACCCGTCGGTCAACGCCGACACGATCTACCGGCTTGCGGTCAAGCCGGAACAATTTCCTGAAGAATCAGGAGTTCTGCTGCTGGACGACGGAGTCCTGCACATCGAGGCCGACGGGCGCGAGGAATCGACATATCGGCAGATCATCGAGATATTGCGCCCCGAAGCCGTCGATCGGTATAGAGAGCAGCAGTTTTCCTATGCACCCAAGCATCAGCGATTCACGCTGAACTGGATTCGCGTGGTCAAGCCGGACGGCACGGTCGTGAGCGCGGCGCCGTCGCAGGTGCAGGAGTCGGACGTGCCAGCGCAGTTCGGTGATCCGACCTATTCGGATCAGAAAGTCGTACGGGTATCCCTTACCGGTGTCGCGCCCGGCACGATCGTCGATCTGAGCTACACGACGACGGAGTTGAAGCCGTTTCTACCCGGTGACTTCTTCGACTCGTGGAACGTGAGCAGCGGGCCGCAGGTGATGCGCTCGCGTTACGTGGTCGATGTCCCCGCTGGCTTCACACCGCGCATCCGCGAGGACAATCTCAACTTCGCACGTACGGAGAAGTCGGCGAACGGACGCCACGTCTATACGTGGGCGACCAGCAACATCAAGAGCGTCAAGTCCGAAGCATTCGAGTCGGATTCGAACGGCGTGTACATGTCCGTCATGGTATCATCGCCGATCACGTGGGCGGCGATTGGCAAGTGGTACGCTGGAAATGCGCGCGACCGATACGTGACCTCGCCCGCCGTCGATTCCGCCATCACGCAGGCTGTCAAAGGCGCCCGGACGCTGGATGATTCCATCCGTGCGGTGCATCGCTGGGTGGCGCAGGACATTCGGTACGTCAGCATCGCGCTTGGATTGGGCGGCTATCAGCCGAGGTCGCCCGACGAGGTGGTACGCACCGGATTCGGGGATTGCAAAGACAAGGCTACGCTCTTCATCGTCGCGCTCAAGCGATTGGGGATCACAGCGTATCCTGTAATTCTGAATTCGAGTGGAGGTGTGCAGCGAAGCATGCCATCCATCGCGCAGCTCGACCACGTAATCGCGGCTTTCAAACGGCCTGGCGCGACGACATACGAATTTGCCGATCTCACCGCATCGCTCACGCCGCTCGGTGAGCTGCCGTTCGATTATCAGGGAGCATTCGGAATGATCGTCCATCCGGATGGGAACATCGAGGAGATGACGTTCCCCAAGGCCCCCATTGCGGATAATTCCGGCTCGCGCCGCATCGTCGGCACGCTTTCAGCCGACGGGCAGTTCACCGGGCGGTATGAAGAGAGCGGACTCGGTGCGCGTCAGTATTCGTTGCGGAACGCTTTCGAGAACCCGCTGGATTCCGTTCAACGGGCCAAGGCCGCCAACGCCATTGCGGGTAACGTTTTCGAGGGCGCACAGGGCGACAGTCTCACCGGATTCGCCGGGAAGGATCTCGCGGCGAAACCGAGGATGTCGGTCGTCGTTCGAAACGGGCGAGCTGCATCGATGGCAGGGACCAACGCGATCCTCACCAATCCGTTCGGCACGATGAGCGGGTTTTCCGCCGCGGCGCAGGAAATAGAAACAGCCGGGCCGAGGCTGTTTCCGATTGCAGCAGACAAGATCTTCGGGTACGGCGTGACGACGATGGAATTCCGCCTCACGATGCCGGAGGGATGGCACGCTCAACTACCGGCCGATGTGGATGCGTCGAGCGAGTTCGGCAAGTACCACAGCGAGTACGCACAGTCAGGCCGCGAGCTGGTGCTGAAGCGAACGATCACCGGTGCAGGGGGCGACTATGCTCCGGATCAACTCAAGGCCATGCTCGAGTGGATGCGCAAGATCGCGACGGACGACGCGAAGCTGATCGTGATCGACAAGGGAGCGCGCTGAGCGGCCCGCCGGGCGGGCTGCCGAGCGGTCCGCGGAGCGGCCATCGCTGCTTATCTTACATTCATGCAGAAAAAGCGGGCAGCGGCGATCAAACAGGAATGGGGCGACAAACCCTGTAAGCATCCTGCGCTCGCGAAGGAGTACGATCTGGGAAAGCGCACGGGAAGCTACGTGTGCACCCAGTGTGGCACGACGTTTACGTTTCGGGAGAAGGCGGAGATGTTCGGCGTCCGGTCGCCGGAAGCCGAGCCATCACACTCTGGGGGCTATATGAAAAAGAAATCGACACGCGAGATTCCTGATTTCTCACGCAAGCCATCGCGCCCAAAGGCGGGAGGGATTCCCAACGCAGTTCCGCAGGCCAAATCCCGGACGGTCAACGTTTCGGCTCCTCGCCCCAAGCCGCAGGCCACCTCGGCCAAGTCGGGTCAGCGCGGCAAGTAGGCAGCATGCATCAGGGGTTCGCTGGATGTACGCTCTGGTACTCGCGTCCCTTCCACTCGACGCGACTGCCGCGTAATACCGCAGAAAGCGTGATGTAGAGAGTCACTCCTGCGCCCAGCGGAAAGAGCAGCGCGTACAGCATCGGTACGCGGGCCAGGCGGTAGTAGGCGAGCCATGTGAGCAGCGTGACAGCTGTCGCAATGGCGCCCCACAGCTCGAGTGCCGGAATTCGGAACACGACGGCGACGACAAGCAGGAGAGGGGGCGCCAGCTGCATGAGGAATGGGAGCGGTAGCAACAGTGGCGCGAGCCAGGCAGCGCGGCCCCCGAACGGCATGGAATGACGGCCGCCGGCGAAGAGATTCTTGCGCCAACCGCCCATCAGCTCCGCGAGCGAAGTGTACATGCGCGTCGACAGCTGATCGATACCCTCGACCAGCACCGTCTTTTTCCCCAGCTCGAAGTAGCGCTGGGCGAGCATCAGGTCTTCTGCGACGTATCCGCGCACGAGTCCATGTCCGCCAAATTCGTCGTAGGTTGCGCGGCGCACCATGAGATACTGGCCGTTAGCGATCTTAGCGTATGCGTTCCGGGAACGGTTGACGATCTCGGTCCCGCCGAACCGGGTTACCAGAACAGTGAAGACCTGCATCTGAAGCAGACGCTCCCAGAAGGTGACCATTTCCTGGCGCCCCAGCACGGAATAGAAATCTGCGTGGGTTCGGAGCATGCCGTTCACGGATCGTACGATCAGGTCGGGCGCGGCACGCGCGTCCGCGTCCATGAACACGAGTATCTCGCCTGATGCCGCGTCGGCGCCGGTCTGGCAGGCCCATTGCTTGCCGAACCAGTCCGCCGGCAGATCGGGATTATTCAGAACTGTGAGGCGCGGATCGGCCGACGCGATGGCGCGCGCGATCACCGCAGTGTCGTCGGTCGAGTGATCGTTGACTGCAATTACTTCCAGCCGAGGGTATGACGAGGCGAGGATCGACTGGAGGCAAGCCGCGATGTTTCGAGACTCGTTGCGCGCGGGAACTATCACGGTAACGCGCGGCGGATCGGCTGGTGGCTGCGCCGATTCAGCATCGAGAGATTTGGAGCGCGCCATGCGCAGAGAGGCGATTATCGGCGTGAGGATCCACGGGATCGTCGCGGCGATGCTGGCCGCGAGGGAATGGTTCATTGCCGGCATGGGCGAAAGGTATTCGCATTCCGCCCCTGAACGCACGAGAGGCGCGCCGGTGTCGGCGCGCCTCTCGTGGATTTCGACAGCTGGATAATCAGGTCCGGCCGCTGCCAGAGCCGCCCGTGCTGCGATGTGACGCGTCATTTTCGGACTCGCGCGTGCCTGAAGAACTGCTGTCACTCGGCGACCGCGTGGCGGATGCATCGCGTGGAGCACCGCTGGAGGTACCACTCGCCCGACGGGCGTTCTCGTCGTTCGGTCCCTGCCTGCCGGAGCTTCGTGATGATGCGTCGCTGTACCCTGAATCGGCGCCGTATCCGCCCTCGTCGCGCGAGCTGCTGGAGGATGCGCCTCTCCGCGCCTGGTCGCGGTCCCGCTCGCGAGCTTCGTCCATGGTTCCCTGCGAACCGCCCATGCTTGACTGTCTGTCCTGCGTCGAACCAGTCGAGGCGTTCATCCCGCCGTTCGAGCTGATCTTTGGTTTTGACTTGCGAGAACTGTTGTTCGAGTCGTTCGGATTGTTATCATGCTTATCTCTGCCGGCCATAAAAGATTCCTCCGTGATACCGAGAAGTTGTTTTCCCTTTGCGGTGAAGACCGGCAACGCATGTGCCAGATTAGTCTTGTAACGTCGGGTGTTCGCCAACTCGCACTCAAATATTCACATGCCAATTCGCGGCTTTGCACACGTTCAAACGACAGGCGCGGGCGCCAGGGTAGCGTTCGTTGCACCATCCGGTCCATTGAAGGATCGTTGCGATGTGGAGACAGCTCTCGAGACTGCTCGCTCCTTCGGCTGGGAAACGACAGTTGGTGAGCACGTTCTTGCGCGCTACAGCTATTTTGCCGCGAAGGACGCAGACCGCATCGCGGACATGAACGCTGCATTGCGCGATGATTCCGTCGACGCAATCTGGTGTCTGCGGGGTGGTTACGGTGTGATGCGGATTCTGGAGCATCTCGACTATGACGCGGCGCGCAGACATCCCAAACCGGTCATGGGATACTCCGATATCTCCGGGTTGCACGCAGCGATGGGTCGTGCGTGCGAGATCGTCACTTATCATTCACCCAATGCGCGCACGCCGCTCACGCCGTTTGCGCGCACGTCATTCGAGCGTGCACTGATTCAGGGTGAAGATCCGTGCGGCGCCGCGTCTGGCGCCCGGGTGATTCGCGCGGGCCGCGCACGCGGAAGACTTGCGGGGGGAAATCTTTCTCTGGTATCTTCGCTCGCCGGTACGCCATATTTCCCGGATCTCGATGGTGCGATTCTGGTAATCGAAGACACCAACGAAGGGTTGTACCGCATCGATCGCATGCTCACGCAGCTTTCGCTCGCGGGCGAGCTGTCCGGGCTTGCTGGAATCGCATTTGGATACTGCACGTCCTGTGATGCGGACGAATCACCCGGTGACACGCGTGAATCACGTACGCTCGATGACGTGCTCGCGGAATTTGCAGGCACTTTGAACATTCCGTGCATCGCTGGAATACCGATGGGCCACGTCGACGATCAGTGGACGATCCCGCTCGGTGCAATCGCGACGCTCGACACGGATTCACTAACCCTCCACGTGGAGCAGTCATGACGAAAAGCGGAAATGATCTCGTTGCAGAAGCAAAGGCGCGAATAAAGGAAATCGATGCGGCGAACGCGATCATGGAGAGGCAGAAACCGGGCACTTTCTTCCTGGACGTGCGCGAGGCGAACGAGTGGAATCTCGGACACGTACCCGGCGCGATTCATGTTCCGCGCGGTCAGCTCGAAGGGAAGATCGAAGGCGTTCTCGATCGCGACAAGAACATCGTCGTGTACTGTGCCGGCGGATCACGTTCCGCGCTCGCCGCCGATACGCTGCAGCAAATGGGATATCAGCATGTTACGTCGCTCAAGGGCGGCTTCCGCGGATGGGCCGAGGGCGGCGGCGAGATAGAGGACTGACAGCGATTGTCATTCCCGCGAAAGCGGGGATCCATGTTATCGATCTCCGGATGCGATGACAGCAGAAAGCGGATCGGCAACAAATGGATTCCCGCTTTCGCGGGAATGACGGGTGGGGGCGGCTTTCGCGGGAATGACGAGTGTTCCTCGTCTTCGTATGCTCCGCTCTAGAAGATGTTCATGTCGCCTGATTCTTCCAGGCGCCTGTCGGCTTCGTTTGCTGCGTTGTTTGCTTCGTCGCGAAGACGCTGCTGTTCGCTCGCGCTCGCGCTACGATCGTACGCGTCCCTGACATAGCCGCGTACGGTATTCCATTCGCCGTACGTCTGGCTCGCACCACCGTCCCAGCCGCGGCGCAGCTCGCCCTCGATGTCGTCGAACGGACGGCCACGATAGTCCGGATTGCGCGCCGCGAGATGGCCCAACCGGTAGGCGGGACTTACGGATTCGTAATCCCGATCTGCGAGCCGGTCCGGCGAGTTGTCGTAGTGGTTGCGATAAACTGCATCGTCGCCCGGTGTGTATTCCTGGGCAGCTTCGGCCACTGCATGCCCCGCCCACCATCCGCCGACCGCGCCTGCAATTCCGCCAATGAGCGTACCAACCGGGCCACCGACCGACCCGATTGCCGCGCCAACCACGACGCCGGAGATGCCGCCAGCAGCTTCGCCAATTTCGTCGCCTGCGATTCGGGACGGGCTTTTCGGAACGGAGCTGTGCTTATCCGGGTTGTCCTTTCTGGTATCCATACTGCCTCCAATGGGAATGGCGTCCGATCGTCTGCTACGCGGGACACCGATATGCAGACATGAGGGGCAAGGTGGATGCCACACGACGTGTGTTCATCTTGACAGCGATTCGATTACTCTACCGATTCAATGTATGGCGACAACGATCCGCATCGGAACACAGGGATGGAACTACTCTGCGTGGGCCGGTGTGTTCTATCCGGACGGAACGCGGGCCGCGGATGTTCTTCCGACCTACGCTCGTGCGTTCGCCACCGTCGAAGTCGATTCGACATTCTACGCCGTACCGCCATCGACAACGGTCCGCGGCTGGTACGATCGCACGCCAGCGAATTTCATCTTCGCGCTCAAGTTTCCGCAAACGGTAACGCACGAGGCGCGGCTGCGCGACGTCGATGGCACCATCGACATCTTCTTCGATCGAGCGCGCGAATTGCGCGAGAAACTCGGCCCTGTACTGGTGCAGCTCGGCCCTGACTTCGGACCGGAAGAGCTTCCCGCGCTGGTCGAATTCGTTCCACGTGTGCCGCGCGACATTCGCGTCGCGATCGAATTCCGTGCGCGTGGCTGGATGACGCCCGGCGTGCTCGCATTCCTGCGCGACTACGGGATTGCGGTCGCGCTCGTGGATGGGTCGTGGATCCCACGCCGCTGGATGATCGAGCTGCTGGCGCGACCGACGGCCGCTTTCCACTATATCAGATGGATGGGGCCCAACAGATTTCTCGTCGATCACTCACGCATTCAGGTGGACCGCACGCCCGAATTGCGAAAGTGGGCCGGCGCGATCGAATTCGTTCCCGACAGCGTTACCGACATTTACGGATACATGAGCAATTATTTCGCCGGTCACGCCCCTCGCTCCGCGCGCGATCTTCAGGAGATGCTGGGCCAGGAATCCATAGACCCGGACATGCTGGGCGAGCAGATGCGCCTCCTGTGAACGTCGTTCACGCCCGTCCAATTCAACCCACCGTGCGGGCGTCGTGCCGCGCTACTACCTTCGAAAGATGATGCATCGCCCAGTTCGCGATTATGTCCTGTCGGTGCTTGCCGTCGCGTTTGTGATCCTCACCACATCGCTCGGCTTCTGGCAGCTTCGGCGACTGGCGCAACGGCGCGCCCAGAACGCCGAGGTAATTGCGCGCCTGGCCGAGCCGCCGATCCCTGTTCGGCAACTGACGCACGATTCGGCAGCGCTGCATTACCGTCGCGTAACACTGCACGGTGCGTACGACTACGCGCACGAGATCAAGATCGCGGATCGAACGCGGCTCGGGTCTCCCGGTATCAACATCGTCACGCCGCTCCACATTGCCGGAACCGACACTGCTGTACTCGTGAACAGAGGTTGGGTCTATGCACCCGACGGTCTGACTGCAGATCTGTCGCGCTGGCGGGAGGGCGATTCGGTGAATTTCACGGGTTACGCGCGTCCGCTCTTCAGGGCGCTTCCAGGATCTCCGGTGTTGCCTGGACGACCCGACTCGTTCCGCTGGCTGGACCTGAGCGCGCTCAAATCGCGCGTGCCATATCCCCTTTATCCGTTTGTCATCGTGCTGGAGGGAAGCACCGCAGCGAACGGGAACATACCACCGCGCGTTCCGCCGCCACCGCTGGATGAGGGCCCGCACAGGAGCTACGCGATTCAGTGGTTCTCGTTCGCGATAATCGCGGTGGTGGGGATGTACTTCTTCCTGCGTGTTCCGCCGTCGGAGCGGTTTCCGAACGAACGCTAGATTCCGTGCGCTTCCAGTGACGGATCCATTACCGGCAGCACGCGACGCTCTTCGACAACGTCGGCGATGACATAGCCGGTGACTGAGATGGCGTCGCGCAATTCCTGCTCGGTCACCGTCCCGTCATGTTCGACAGTGATGCGGCCCAACGCAACCTCGGCAGATCGAATTCCCGCGATCGGTGTCAGTGCGGTGAAGAGCGCGCGCTTGCAGTGGTCTCCGCGCATCCCAGCGATGGTTACAACCGTTCTCATGCTGAACGCAACTTAGTCAAGCGGCGTGTGCGGTGGGAGTGGCAGTGGCGGTGACTTTTTGTGCGACTCGAACTTCTTCGCGAGCGCGGGAAGGAAATCGTCGTACTTGGATCCCGGATTCCACAGCACCCATCCGTCGTAGCCCGCATCGTACACAGCCTGCTTCTCCGCCTCGAGCTCCGCCGGTCCGTAAGGTGGCGCACCAAGCGTGAAGGCCTGTAGCCACGGGCGTACATGTTCCGGAGTGGTGATGCCGAGCCTGGCGTCGCGCGTTCGCGCACTCGTGATAGCTATGAAGATTGTCCTGTGCGGCTCGGCGTTCGGGATGCGGATTCCGAACGAACCGCGCGGGTAGAGTGACGGATATACCATCGGTAGTACGATGTCCACTACAGGAGAGATCTTCTCCCAGTCCTGGCCCACTTCGAGCGGACCCTGCACCGTGGTGACGAGCCCGAATATGTCGGCCGTCATACGCACGCCCAGCTTCCTGTACCGTGCTTGCGCGGTCTTGAGAAGATCGTTCAGCGCATCGGCCTTGCTGCGACCCGCAGCCTCGGGAAAGACCTGGGGTGGCAGTGATTTGTACGGCTCCGGGAAGCGTACGTAATCGAACTGTATCTCGCCGAAACCCATCTTCACCGCTTCATCGGCCACGCGGAAATTGTAATCCCATATTGCGCGCGAGTACGGATTCACCCATGTGACTCGCTTCTTGTCGCGCCATGGAGTGCCGTCGGCCTTCCGAATCACATGCTCCGGATTGTTGCGAGCAGCAACCGAATCCTTGAAGACCACCATGCGCGCGATCGGAAGAATGCCGTGCGCACGGAGCGTATCTACGAGCGCCGGCAGATTCGCGACCTTGTTCGCAGTCCCTTCGTTGCGTTGCAGCAACGGATCGGATGAGTGCCAGCTGAGCCCGAACTCGTCCTTGATGTCGATGACGAATGCATTGATCTCCGTCGAATCCGCGATGGCGATCAGGTGCTGCATCTTCGCACTGCTCTGCGCCGCGAACCGGTTGATGTACAACGCGCGAATCGGACGCGGTTCTTTTTGCAGCGACATCGCTTCCGCGTATCCCGTCAGAGCGCGAGGCGCCGTGTCGGCCTCCGCTCCTGCGACCCTCGCAGCCGTCGCAGCCGTCGTCGCGGTCGTCGCGGCATGGCGCGAAGGGGCCGGCGTTCCCGACGCAGCCTGCTCGCAGGCAAGCGTCGGAATAAGAAGAAGAGCGAGAAGGCGCATGCGGTAGAGTGTGGCGCGAGACAGGCGCGAGACGGGAGGGGGAGCGGCTCGGGAAATCTACGGCGCGGACGGCGCTCAGAGTATATTCAGCGCGATGTTACGGCACGCACGCATTCGCTCCCTCCGGCCCGGATCGGCCGTATTTCCCATTCTCGCGCTGGCGCTGGCGGCGGGACTCATGGGCTGCGAAGCGCACGCGCCGGATCCGCCTGATGCCGAATTTCTGGTTGCAACAGCGGATTCGACTTTCTGGGTACACAGCGGCGCGACGGGAATCCACGTCAAGGCCGTGCCCATGACCCTCGCGCACTTTGGCGGGCGCTTCCACGAGGTGTTCATAACCGATGTCGACCGATCGTTCGACGACGCTGTCTTCACCGGCGAGCGCGTCTACGTGCGCGACCTCCAGTCGAACGACTCGACACTGGTGTACGACGATACGGCCATCGTGACGATGGCGGCCCATCACGCTCGCGTATATCCCGATGCTACTCCGCTCGGGCCTCAGGACGACACGCCGCAGGACCCCTCCATCTCCGCTTCAGGCGAAACGGACGTGCTGGAAGTGCGCGGCCCGTATGCGCTCCTGGAGCACCGCACGTTCTACGAGATGCCCGCGGGTGATATGCATGACACCGTACATACCGCAGTCGATCTCCGGACCGGTGCCGCAGCAACTCCCGCTGACATGCAGCGCGATTCAGCGGCCGAAGATTCCAACGTCGTTCGTTCGGTGCCGCACAGCTGGATTCGCAAGGACTACGCGCTTTACGCTCGTGGCGTCGCCGATGGATCGGTATCGATCTCCCTGCGCGACAGGTCACAACGCTCCTGGCCGCTATTTACAGTCAGTGCGCATCCGCGCATCTACTGGCTGGACAATCCGCCGATCGACGCCGCCACGCGTCGCGCTCTCGTTCGCGCGTTCAACTCGGCAGCGGCTTACGACGAGACAGTGAAATACGTGCGATATGTGCACCCCGCGCGTCCTGCGTCGCGAGCCAGGACTCTCCGTCATGTCTGATGGCTCGGGCGTCGCGATTCAGGCTGCACCATCAACAAACGGAAGACAGATGAAGGGGAAGACCCCGCGCGAATCCGAAGCGATCATCGCGGACCTGATGATGCCGAGCCAGGCAAACGGTCTGCGCACGCCATCGATCTTTGGAGGAGTGGTGATGAGCATGGTCGACAAGTGTGCTGCGCTGTCGGCGATGAAACACTCCGGCGGGCAGGCGACGACGCTGTCGGTCGAGCGGATTCTGTTCAAGGAGCCGATTCTGGTCGGCGATCTGGTCGAGATCCGGTCCCACGTCGCTCACGTCGGCCGAACGTCGATGTCAGTCGTGGCAGATGTGTACGCCGAGGATTTGAGAACCGGCGGCCGCCGCCACACCAACGAATGCTGGCTGACCTTCGTCCATCTGGGCGATGACGGCAAACCGGCCCCGGTTCCGCCCCTGATTCTGGAGACCGAGGCCGATCATCACCTGCACGGCATCGCGGCAAGGCGCCGGGAGCAGATGCTGGCGGAACGGAACTAGGGAGAGCCGGGCCGTTTTGGAAGTGGTCATTCCCGCGAAAGCGGGAACCCATGCTATCGATCTTCAGCTGCGATGATAGCCGCCGGCACCTCCGCAGCAGGTGGATCGCCGCTTTCGCGGGGATGACGGCTTTTGCGGGATCACGACGAGAGCCAGGGTCAGACATTTCTCCAACCATATTTGTGACTTTGCCGTAGGCCTCACCGGTTATATAATACCGAGAGAATTGTTCGGGTAAGTTTTCTCTCAGTCGAGGTCGATGATCCAGAGTTGGTCGCCGGAGTCCAGCCCAGCATTTGCCGCAGCAGGCGCCGAACTGGCGGCCGTGCTATTGCAGATTTCGGTCACACTCGGGCTCATGGTGGTCTGCGCATGGCAGTACCGCGAGTACCGCAAGCCGGTGTTCGCGTGGTGGTCCCTTGCGTGGGGACTGTATGTCGTGCGACTGGCGGCGATCGGCGCGTTCATCTTCACGCGCGAGTCGGTACTGCTCTACTGGCATCAGGTCTTCACTGGATGGACGGCGCTCGCCGTGCTCGCGACCGCGCTGGTATTCTCGGGCAGATTCCGGCGACGACGCTGGCACATAATCGCGGTTCTGTTCCCACCTGTCTGGTCCTACTTCGCAGTCTACCATCTCGGAGCGTACACGCTCGCTTCTGTCCCGATGGTGTTGTTCCTGTCGTGCGCGACGCTGTGGACTGGAGTCGTGTTCTATCGCTACGCACGCAGCACCCGCTCGACCGGAGCGACCGTACTCGCCGCGGCGTTTTTCGTCTGGGGCGTACATCATCTCGACTATCCCGTGCTGCGCGCGTACGGCGCGTGGTTGCCGTGGGGATACTACGTCGACGTGCTCCTCACGATCACAGTCGGTGCGGGGATTCTTCTGCTCGTCACAGACGACCTGCGTCGCGGTGTCGGTACACTCGGCACTCTCTCGTCCGATCTGATGTCGGCCGCATCATCGTCGCGTGAGCGCGTGGTCGCGACGGTTCTTCAGCGGATCGTTTCGGTACCGGCGGTGAGCGGTGCGGCGGTATTCCGACTCGACCCGGTACGTGACGGATATTTCGAGCTCGGCGTCGGTGCGTGCGAGGGTTGGAGTGGAACGACGCCAACGGGGTCGCAGGCCGAGCTGCTGTCGCGTGTCGCGGCTGGTTCGCAACGCGCGTTCATCGCGCCGGAGTGGAGCGCTGCGGCGGACGCAATCGGCGACGGGCTCGCCTTTCCATTTGCAGCAGTGCTGCCGGTGGAGGAGCGCGGCTCGGAAGGCGGCGGCAGCGCGCTCGTGATTGTCGCGGAAGATCACGTTCCATTCGCAGCGCTCGACGCGACCTTTCTCACCGCGCTCGGCCGCCAGATGAGCGGCACTCTCGAAAATTCGCGCCTGTACGGCGCGCTGCAGCAGCGCACCGCTGATCTCGAGCGCCTCTCGACACGAATGGTGTTGCAGCAGGAAGATGAACGGCGCAGGCTGTCGCGCGAGCTGCACGATGAAACCGCGCAGCTGCTGTCCGCCGTGAAGATGGAGCTCGCGATTCTCCGCGACGTCGTTCCCGCGTCCGACGCAGGACGCGTTGACGAAGCACTCGCGCTGACCGATGCCGGCATCCGCAGCATCCGCGCGGTGATTCACGATCTCCGACCATCGCTGCTCGACGATCTGGGGCTGGTGCCCGCGCTGCGATCGGTCGCGACGGCATTCGCGCAACGATCCGGCACGGAAGTGCGTCTCGATCTTCCACCAGCTCAGGAGTTTCCTGCGCTCGAAGACGGTGCGGATCTCGCGTTCTATCGCGCCCTTCAGGAGGCGTTGTCGAACATCGGCCGTCACGCTGGCGCATCGGTCGTCCACATAGCTCTTCGTTGCAACGACGGCAGCGTCAGGCTGACAGTCATCGACGATGGATGCGGACTTCCATCCGAGCGCGGCGGTGCGGTACACTCCGGCATGGGACTCATCGGAATGCGGGAGCGATTCGCGTCGCTTGGCGGTTCCGTCGAGCTCTGCGACAATCCAGGCGGAGGCGCCCGGCTCGCCGCGAGTCTGCCGCTGGACGTGGGTGTCATCGCGTGACCGCAGTGACGCAGGAGATAACGGTTCTCGTAGCCGACGATCACGCCGTGGTCCGCGCGGGGATCAGGCACATCCTCGAGTCGATGCCTGGTGTCGCGGTGGTCGCCGAGGCCACTGATGGACCGTCCGCGTTGCGGCTTGCACGAGAGCAACGTCCCGATGTGATAATACTCGACGTTTCCATGCCCGGTGGATCAGGGCTTGGAGTGCTCGCCGAATTGCGGCGCGATCTGGAGAACACGCGCATTCTGATGTTGAGCATGCACGACGATGCGGAATACATTGCAGAGAGCGTGCGCGCCGGTACTCACGGCTACCTGTTGAAGGACAGCGCAGCGACGGATCTGCGCGCCGCAGTTCGCGCCGTGATGGCTGGTGAGACGTTCTTCAGTCCCGAGCTGGCGCGGCCGCGTGTTACACCCATTGAACAACCCGAATCGCCAATTACCAGGCGCGAGCGGCAGGTGCTCGTGCGTGTCGCCGCTGGCGGTACCAACAAGGAGATCGCGGCGGATCTCGGAATCAGCCACCGAACGGTCGAGACCCACCGCGAGAGCATCGCGCGCAAGCTGGGCATCTCGTCGGTCGCCGGCCAGACACGTTACGTGATAGAGCACCATCTCACAGATGATTGAACGTTCAGAGGAATCCACTCTTCCGGCGCGGCACATCGGACCCCGCATTGCCTGGATCGCCGGCGCTCTTGCCGTCATTGCCTTGCTGATCTGGCAGGGCGTGAGTCGGGGAGGGAATCCGAACCCTTCGCTCGACCACAGCTCGACCGCGGCGTCGATCGACATCGCGGTGCTCGTCTTCCGCGAGGGTCTCGAATGCATTCTCGTGCTCTCCGCGATAACTGCGAGCATGGTGGGCGACAGCAAGTTGTATCGAAGGCCCATAACACTCGGCGCCGCGGTCGCGTTCGTCGCGACGTTGCTGACGTGGCGAATCGTCGTCGGCATTCTCGACAGCATCGAGGATAATGTGCCGGCGCTCGACCTGCAGGCGGCAACTGGACTGATCGCGATAATCGTGCTTCTCATCGTGATGAACTGGTTCTTTCACAAGTTCTACTGGTCCGGCTGGATCTCGCTGCATACCAAGAAGAAGCGCGCGTTGCTCAAGAGCGCCGATCGCGGCGAATCGCGCGCGCGTGTTGCGTGGGGCCTTGCGGCGCTTGGATTCACGTCGCTGTATCGCGAGGGCTTCGAGGTGGTTCTCTTCCTGCAGAACTACCGGCTCAAGCTGGGCGGTCACGCGGTGCTGAACGGAGTGATCGTCGGTCTCATCTTCGCCAGCATCGTGGCGGTGCTGACGTTCGTCGCGCACCGCAAGCTGCCGTACAAGCGCATGCTTGTGCTCACTGGCGCGCTGCTTGGAGTCGTGCTGCTCGTCATGGTTGGCGAGCAGGCGCAGGAGATGCAATTGGCGCACTGGATCGGGACGACTCCGATTCCAGCTCTCGATGGAATCATTCGTCCGTGGATGGGCCTGTGGTTCGCCATCTTCCCGACGGTCGAGACGCTCGTCGCGCAGGCAATTGCCGCGGTTCTGGTATTGGGTTCGTACGCGGTTGTCGAGGTCCAGCTCTCGCGGCAGCGCACTGCAGCGGTGCAACACGACGTCAGCCTCGGCTTGCTACAACCCCACAACACCGCCGATTAGATTCGGCAAATGGATTGGGGGCCACTACTCGATGCGCGACATCCGTCGTTTCCCATGGTTCGAGAGATCGTGGCTGACCTTCGCCGCGATTTATCGATCTGGCGGGACAAGGTGCGCGAGTTCGAGTTCGCATCGGTGAACAGCACGGCGGCGGAGCCGGGTGCGGCGGCGGCGGAACTCGAAGCCGAGGTGCGCGCGCTGGCCGTGGACATCGAGAGCTACGTCGCCGAGATCAATTATCTTGGCGTCGAGCTGGACGTGCAGCAACTCTTCGAGGAGGGACCGTGAGCATCAAGAATATGAAGCCCTTTCAGACTGCGGACGGCACGCTTTGGGGTGTCGAGGTCCAGCTTCCGGGCCATAGCAGCGCGAACATCATTTTCCATCATCCGGACCCCAGCACGTCGCGCAAGGACCGGTATGCCCGATTCGACTGGCGCGGGGCGGGCGCCTCGGTCGTTACCGAGCGGGTTCCGGTCTCGAAGATCCAGGCGGCGCTGACCGATTCGGCGATCGCCGATCTCTTCAAGCGGTCGATGCCGATCGGGTTCGGGGCGCCGGCCTTCGCGCCGGCGTAGATATAGCGCGGTAGGGCCTCGTCGTACTGAGGGCAGGCACAGGGGCCTGCCCGTACAGGCCCGGCTCCCATCCGTGGTGGGAGGCATGAGCGCCTCTGTCCGTACACCGCCTGCTCCCATTCGTAAGGGCGGGCCCCTGTGTCCGCCCAATAAAAAACCCCAGGAGTTATCCCGGGGTTAGGCTGCCACGCACGCCGTCATTGGAACTCTACGTCCTACCGATCGGCGGCGGGCAATACAATATCTATTTACAAGACGCAGGCCGAAGCCTGTCGTAACATCAAAGTGGAGCTGAGGGGAATCGAACCCCTGACCTCTGCAGTGCGATTGCAGCGCTCTACCAACTGAGCTACAGCCCCGCGACCGTGAATTCTGGTTGCGACAAAGGCGTAGCTACCCGTCGCACACGGGTGGTACTCCACCAATTATAGGCCGGAACGACCCAAAAGTCAACTTCGATATATTGGGCCATGGATCTGAGCGTTCGGTTTTTAGGAACATCTGCTTCTCGGCCCACCGTCGAGCGCAACGTCACCTCGCTGGCGATCCGCCGGGGGGGCGAGACGTTTCTCTTCGACTGCGGTGAAGGGACCCAGCGTCAAATGATGCGCTACGGCGTCTCATTCAACGTCGGTGACATCTTTTTCACCCACATGCACGCTGACCACATTCTCGGGGTTACGGGACTCATACGCACCATGGCGCTGCAAGGGCGGGCCGAACCCATGAGGCTCTTCGGGCCGCCCAAATCAGAGCGGCTCCTGCGCCAGGCTGTGACGCTCGGAAGCGACAAACAGCACTTTCCTATCATCTACACCGAGATGACACCCGGTGAGCCGCTCCAGCGTGATGGCTACTCCATACTCCCGTTCGGTGTCGAGCACGGCGGTGCGCTGGCGCTGGGCCTGGCGATCGTGGAGAACCCACGACTGGGCCGGTTCAACCCCGATCTTGCGCGGTCAATGGGAATTCCAGAGGGCCCGCTCTGGGGTCAGATCCATAAAGGGCACGAGATAACGCTGGCAGACGGGACGGTCGTGCATCCATCGGAGCTCGTGGGACCGACGCGTGCCGGACGGAAGCTCGTCTTCACGGGCGACGCTCGTCCGTCGGACACAACGGTCGATATCGCCACTGGCGCCGATCTCCTGATTCACGAGGCGACGTTCGCAGACGAGGAAGCGGCGCTCGCGATCGAGACCGGTCACAGTACCGCTCGCGAGGCCGCAACTGTTGCGGAAAAGGCTGCGGTGAAGCGATTGGTGCTCACGCACATATCATCGCGATACTCCCGTGACGTGCAGGAGCTGGCCGCGGAAGCGAGGTCGGTGTTTCCGTCCGCTGTCGTCGCGCGGGACGGGATGGAGGTCGTGATCCCGTTCGATGACGAGGAAGCTGCGATCTAGCGAAGCGCTGAATCCACGTCCGCTTTCAGTGCGCTGTACAACACGACATTGAAGCGATTCTCCTCGGGTTCCGCCTTGTCCACGAAATCGCCCATCGCAGTGCCCCCCAGCCTGCCGATGAAGCGAAGGATTGCACTCTCGCGGACGGTCGTGGAGCCGCGGCGGCTCATGAGCGTGGGTCCGCCGGGCTGGTCGTGGATGGTGAAGCGGAATTGCGTGCCGTTTCCCTCGAACGGGCGGCGCAGTGGCGATTTGATGAGAAGCCCGACGATCGGGGGAAGCACCCAGCCTGGCTCCTTTGTGAAGCGGAGAGCCCAGCCGCGATCGTGCTCGGTGTGGATGTTGACCCACTCCCCGGTCATGTGCTCGACGCCGATCGTGAACAGCTTGATCTTCGCGGTCAGATCCACCCGCATTGCGAGTGTATCGGGCATGGGGCGGATGGAGCCGTCGAGTGGAGCGAAATGTCCGTCACGTGAGCGCAGATGGAGTGTGATGTATCCATCGCGGGACGTCACGTCGAGCCAGCTCGATCCGCGCGAGTCCTGCAGCGTGAAGTGAAGCTTCACCTTGTCTGCATACTTTGCCATGTAGGCCGCGTACGCCGGATAAATCCTGCGAATTCCCTCGGGCGTGATGTGTACTACTGCATAAAGACTGTTGGCGCCATCTACATCGCGCGTTGAAGTCAGCGTGTCGAGCGAGTAAAGTCTGCCCAGCGCGTCAGTGGTTCGTGGAAACTGCGTGCGATATGCGGCGCGCAGCTCTGCTCCGCTGTGTCCTTCACTCGCCGCCAGCCACCGTGTAATGACGTTCCCGAACTCGTCTGCCTTGATGGTTCCAGCAACGAAATCAACGCCGGTGAACCAGTCGTAATCGTCGTCGTTGAGCTTGTGAAGGCGCATGATGTGGCGCCCTTCTCCAAGCTCCTGTACGGGATCATCCGTGACGGTATTGCTGAAGATGTAGCGACCATCCTGGAACGTGGCGTTGCCGAACAGCGTGCGATATCCGTCGGGCCCGGACGATGTCCAGAGGGACGTGTCGCCATACACCCGGGACGGTGTGAGCGCATTGTGCACCAACATTTCTCTCGCGCGAGCGTAGCGCGGCGTACGCTCGACGTTCGTGAATCGCTTGACGAACGCTCCGAACAGTCCATCGGCGTTCGCCTTCGCCTGCGCGGGCGTGGGTCCGAACGCAGCTGGGACGTCGGCGCATGCCGCGATCGTCGTCGCGATAGTGACGAAGGTCGCTGCGCGCGCGATCGATCGGAGGGTCTGCGCTATTCTGGAACGCTTGATCAAGGTGTGATATGAGGGTCAGTGCAGGAGCATACAAAGATATTCTCCGGAGAGCGCAACCCCAACATGTGCGTCTGATGAGTACAGAGGGTTTGAGCGCTACTCGGCATGCCGCTTGCCTCGGGTAGGACTATCATCGTGCAAATACGGAGGTTGAGCACATGGGAGACATGAACAAGAAGGGTGCCGCAAACGAGGCAAAGGGAGCGATCAGGGAAACCGCCGGCAAAGTCAAGGGCGACGTCGGCGACGCGCTCGATGATTCGAGCATGCACGCCGAAGGTCGTGGCGAGCAGCTGAAGGGCAAGATTCAGAAGAACTTTGGCAAGGCCGAGCGTGCGCTGGACCCGGATACGCATCGGGATTCGACCGATTCAGAGAGGAACCGTCGGGAGTAATCGCCGATCCTTACTGGATCGTAGCAGACAGGCTTGAACAAAGCGGGGCCGGCGTAATGCCGGCCCCGCTTTGTTCTTAATTCGTCATTCCCGCGAAAGCGGGAATCCATGTTATCGGTCTTCGGTGGGATTGCGATAGAGAGCCAATCGGCAGCAGATGGATTCCCGCTTTCGCGGGAATGACGAGTCCTGGCAGCGTCAGAACGTGTAGCGCAGCGTGAGGTTTCCGTAGACCGTCGCCTTGTACGGTCCGGGGATGATGTATCCGTCACCGTGGCCGCCGTCCGGTGCCTGTGCGAGACCGGCGTAGTTCGGGCCAACGAACAGGAAGCTGTAGTACGTGCTGCCGAGCAGGTTGTCGCCGCCCAGGGACGCATCGAGCGACCAGTGCCTGTCCATCTTCGTTTTGTAGCCGATCTTGGCGCCGAGCAGATCGTACGACTTGACGTAGGTCGAGTTGTCCAAGGTGACAGGGACCTTGTCGACGTACTGATAGGTGCTGTTGAGGTAGATCCGCTGGTTGCTGCTCAGGTCGAGTCCGCCGTTGAACATGTTGCGCGGAACGCGTGGCACCGCCCTGTCCGAGAAATCGACGGTGGCAGCGGTGTTGTTGTTATCGCTCTTGAAGTCGATGAATCTGGAATCGTTGTACGTGTACGATGCCCACGGACGTACCAGCGACACGAGTTGCGTGGGGTCGTCGATCACGAGATAGCTGAGTGATGCTTCCGCACCGCGGTCGCGCTGTTTGCCTGCGTTGGTCGTGTACGTTATCGAGTTCGCCGTCTGGGATACCAGCTTGTCGGTGTTCTCGACGTCGAACAGCGCGACCTGGCCGTTGAGCCGGTTCGCGAAGAGGCTCCCCTGCGCACCGACTTCATACTGCACGGCGCGCTCGGGCTTGAGCGAGAGATCGACGGCACCGGTGTTGTCGATGGTGTTGCTCAGCAGCGGTGGTGTGTAACCGGAGCTGACGCTCGCGTACACCGACGCGTTGCTGCCAAACCCCTTGGTCAGTGCGACGCGCGGCGCGATCACTGCGTCGAACGACCTGACCTGAGTCGTAGTGGTGTCGAATACCTGACCGTTCTTCAGCATGTTGCGGATGCCGAATTCGTTCTTGTTGAGGCTCGCACCAACCGTCAGCGTAACCTGGCTCGGCATGGCGAAGTTCCATTCCGTGAACAGCGACGCGATGGTGGCGTAGTTCTCCTGATCCGTGGGCCGCTGGGGGTATGGTGGCGCCGGAACGATGAACACGCCATTGGTCGAGATGTTGGTGCGCTCGAGCATTCCGCCAAGTGTGCCGGTCACATCGACAACACCCCACTGCCCCGAGTAGCCGAAGGCCGAGCGCGCACCGAAGGTGAACTGGTTCGCGTCTGTGAAGCCGTGAGCGAATGGCTGGCCGTAAGTACGACCCGTGCCGAACACCGTGGTCTTGTTGGTGATGTCGTCGGTCAGCCGATAATTGTCGGTCAGGCCGGTGATGAAGCTGGTGATCTGGATGTGCGAGTCGTTGGCGAGGTAGGCTGCGTTGCTCACCCGGCGACGCGCGTAGAAGTCGGCGCTGTCGATCTCGCCCGCGAGCTCCTCGAACGACCGGTTGTAGGCGAAATACGCGGACAGGGTCTGGTTGTCGCTGACCGTGTAATCACCCGTCGCGCTGAGGTAATCCTTGAGAGACCCGCTGTGTGGACGGAATGAATCGTAGGTCTGATGGCCGTAGTTCAACACCAGGTCGGACGAGCTCGTCGCGGTCTGGAAACTGGTGTTGCTGCGGAGCAGCCCGTAGCTCCCGCTCGTCAGCTGCTGACTGAGGCTGGTCTCGTTCGGCGTCGGGCGCGCAGTGGTGAATCTCACCGTACCACCTATCTGGCTGCCATACTGGCTCGATGCTGGCCCCTTGATGACTTCAACATTGCCGAGTGTTGAATAGTCGATGTCGTCGAGAATGGTCGCACCGGAGGCATCGGTAACCGGGATGTCGTTCAGAAATACGTTGTATCCCAGGCCGTTGGAGTTCGGGCTGTTGCCACTCGTGCTCGGGTAGTAGCCGCGGATCGTAATGCGGGCACCGCCCCAGGGTGTGCGCGACTGCATGAAGACGCCGGGAACGGTATTGATCGAGTTCTCGAGGTTCAGTCCGCTCGCGCGATCGAGATCCTGCTGCGTGAGGACCGCGGTGGATGGCGTCGGCTTGTTGGCGACAATCTGCACACCGGGAAGCTTGGTCTGGGACGGCGTGAGTCTGATGCGCAGCGCAACACTCGCATCGGTCACGGGGATTTCCGCAGCCGCATAGCCTGCGCTCGTCACCGTGAGACTCGTGACGCTGCGGTCGGTGATGATGTTGAAGCCGCCCGCGTCGTTGGTGATGGCGCCGACCGTCGTACCTGTGATCACGACCGACGCTCCGACGATGGGCGTCCCCGTCTGTTGATCGACAACTGTTCCGTGCACGGATGCCTGTGCGTGAACCATCGCAGGCATCACCAGTAGCAGAAGA
The DNA here is from genome assembly GCA_027307165.1 of Gemmatimonadota bacterium. Lineage (GTDB taxonomy): Bacteria > Gemmatimonadota > Gemmatimonadetes > Gemmatimonadales > Gemmatimonadaceae > Fen-1247. Next base: position 197,633 of record DAHUXM010000004.1, read on the forward strand.
ATGGAGAACAACCTGTTCATCAAAAATTTTCCAAAACGGTGGAGAGCGGGAAGGAATCAGACGGCTGCTGGCCCCGTCAACCTTACAGGAAGCGGGCAAGACGACGACTAAACTGGTACGCCCAAACGCGCGGCCACGTTGCGGCAGGCTACAGGGAGAAGCGCACCATCTCAATAAAAGAAGGCGCGAACGAGAGTTCTGTTCGCGCCTTCTTTTATCAGAAAGCTTGCAGCGATGCTACTGCTTGCAGCTTCCGTGCGGGTCCATGTGCGGGCCGTCCACAACCGGACGGTGGTCCATGTTAGCGACGTGCATGGCAAGGTCTTCGATGAAGTTATCGACGCGCGCCATGTGGTCATAGTCGATGTACTGCGGTTCGTCCGTCACCTGGTGGTAATCGGAGTGCAGGCCGGTCGTGAAGAAGATGATCGGAATATTGTACCGCGCGTACTCGTAGTGATCGCTGCGGCAGTAGATGTTGTCCGGGTGACCGTTGGCATCCATCGAGTAGTCGAACACCAGGCCGTGCTTGTCATCCTTGTTTACCGACTCTGCCATGTTGCCGAGCTCGGTCGACAAGCGACGAGAGCCGACGAGCTGCAGGTAGTTCGGGCTGCCGCGCAGGATGGCACCGTCCTTCGACTTGCCAGTGATGTCGTACGCGTCGCCGCGGCCGACCATGTCCATGTTGAGCTGTGCAACTATGGAATCACGAGGGACGGTCGGGTGATCGGTGAAGTAGGTCGAGCCGAGCAGACCCTTCTCCTCGCCGACGTGCCAGACGAAGATGATGGAGCGCTTGGGTTTGGCCGACACCATTTTCTGAGCGATCTCGAGAACGCTCACGGAGCCTGAGCCGTCGTCATCGGCGCCGTTGGAGATCGAATCGGGGCGCGAAGAGTTGGGATGTGCCGCGCGATATTCGGCGAGCACCTTGTTCACCTCAGCCTGCTGCTCCGGGGTCGCCTGCTTCGCGCCATCCTCGGCGCCACCGGGCCGCACGATGTGGTTGAAGAAGCGCAGCGAATCGTGATCCACAGGGCGGTTGTTGAAGCCGATGTGGTCGTTGTGCGCGCCCATCGCGACGTACTCTCCCGCGAGCTTGGGATCGCTGCCGCGGATGATTCCGACGACGTTACGGGCGGGATAGGGTACCGGCTCGACGGAAAGCTTGAGGTCGAGCTTGCCTGGAGCGCCTCCCAGAGTTGCGCCGGGCGCAGGGCTACCCTGGATCAGTTTGCCGGCAGCAGCGTGCGAGATGAGGAGGGTGGGCGGCGGCGTCTCGGCCGGCTCGTTGCTCGGATCGTCGACGAAGGTCTGCGGCCGAGTGAAGAACGGCATGAACTGGTCGAGCCCGATGATGCCGACCGCGACCGCGCCTTCGACTGCCCGAGCGGCGCTGCGCATTGCGCGTGGCGATGTGCCTGGAGGCATGGTGAAGACGACGATCTTTCCGGCGCCCTCGCCGGCCTTGATCATCTGCGTGGTGTCGCCGAGGATGCCGCCGTAGATGATCTGCACGTTGCTTGCGTCGACTGATTTGGATCCTGTCGCAACCCAGTCGCTTCCGTAAGCGAGGTTGGCGTCGCCGACGGTGAAGGTCGAGCCATTGTCGATCGAGCGAACCTTGAGCGGAATCGTCTGGAAGTAGCCACCGTTATCGCCGGCGGGAATGAGGCCGATCTTTTTCGCCTCTGCCGCGATGTAATCGGTGCCCTTGAAGTTGCCGATGGTGCCGGCTTCGCGGCCCTGCATGGAGTCGTCGGCAAAGATATAGAGCCGCGTCATGAGGTCCTGCGCGGTGATCGCCGAGGTCGTCGGCTGCGCAGCGTGCTTGAGCGGGAGCGTCGTCGGCGGGTACGGGACGATGGTCGGCGGTGCTTCGGTTGCGGGTGCCTGCTGGGCTCCAAGGAGCGCAGGCGCGAGCATGGAAGCCGCGATAATGGAGAAGCGTTTCATGGCTAGTGGCGATGGGTAATCGGCCGGATAACGCAGGCGCGGGAATAGACCCATGCCCAGTCGGTCGTTTCCGGTTGCACAGTATATAGATACGCGCGACGGGGCGCGAGGGTTGTTTGTGACCGAGAGGGGTGGGCTGACCGGGGTTGATGGGGGTGTGGTGCGGGTTTAGCTTTGGTGGATCTGCCGGGTGAGGAATCCGGCCGATGCCCCTTGGTGTAACTGGCAACACGTCCGCCTCTGGAGCGGAAGAGTCCTGGTTCGACCCCAGGAGGGGCAATTGGAAGCCCGCAGGGACAATTGTTCGACAATTGGATCAAGGGAGGCACTGCTTCAGTGATGGGGCGGTGCCATTGTGCTATCAGCTCTGTCCGTAGTCGATAATGACGTTACGCAGAGCCTCGTCGCCACGGTCGCTCGTGCCGCACCGGGATGTGTTTCGCGATCCGGGTAAAGTCCGAAGCGTTGCTCGTAATGAGAGTGACGCCCATGCGTGCGCAGCTGGCGGCGAGCAGCAAATCATTCCAGAAAGATCTGCGCTGACTGGTGCGCGGCGCCATGCTCGTCCACGCGAGCGCTGCTGTCTGCCAGTCGTCCGCGTTGGGCGTGAGTGATCCGGCGACGTCGATCTGATTTCGCAGATTGCGAAGGAGGCGAGATCTGCTCCTGGAATCGACCGCCAGGAGTAGCTCGGCGACTACGACGCTACTCACAATGACAGCATTCTGCGCAACGAACACGCTGCCAGCGGACGCGAACTTCGCGTCATTCTCGACGTCCACGTAGACGTTCGTATCGAGCGCGAACACGCGAGCTTCAGTCCTCGATGCGGGTGACGTCAAGAGGACCTATGCCGTGGAATTCGTGGATGAGATCTGCCATCCGCAACTGCCGTTGCATTTGCTCGAGTGAGCGAGTCACGGCTTCGCGCTCGGTACGAACGCCTAGTCGAACACGGACGTCTTCGAGGAGACCAGGGTCTATATCCAATGTTTTGCGTGCTCTTTTGATCGTCATGGTGATGGCGGCAGATACAGCACTTTAATACATCTTTGCTGTAAAGATAATCCGGAAATGTTTCTGCCGCCACGGGTAGTCTCAGTACAATAGGCCGGTGTGGGGGTTGTGCGTTGGAGCTACCGCGATCGTGTCGTATCGAATCCCGATGCCTTGGAAACGCGAAACCATTGGCAGTAGCCAGTAGATGTAGTTGCATGATCGGGAAGTAGACGCGGACAACCACCCATCGGAAAATCACCTGCCGATACTCCTACCCACAGGCTTCAGCCGGAGGGTACGCGCAATGGTCAAACCCAATGTTCGCGCTTCACTCACGAGGGATGATGCTCAGCTCGCGCTTCACGTAATTGCTTCGGGTCGCATCGCGGATCTGGAGGAAGGCGAGCGGCGGCTCGCGCACGATGGTGTCGATGTTCTGCTCGACGACCCGCGCTTGCTCATTGGCTTACTGAGGACGGGCCGCGGTGTCATCGCATCCTATGCCCTTCTGACGTATGTGGTGATGCGCCATGCGCTCACTCGCATCGGTGAGCGCGACCGCGTTCTGGCGGACTTCCTCGCATCGCTCTTCATGGAGTTCGGTGTACGAGACCGCGCACAACGCATCAGCCGATTCGATGACGAGACCTACGACACGCTCGGCGCAATCCTCGCCGCAGCTGACAGCTCGGATCCCAAGCGGAGCTTTCTGGCGCGCGAACATCTTGGCAATTACGCCCTTTGGCTCAGTGGGGTGTTCCCCGATCACATCGAGGAGCGACGCTGGCGGAGGGGCGGGCCGGATCTCGAATATTATGAATCGATGGGCAGGCGAGGCTACGAGCTCGCCGCGAATCACAAGCTCGCGCAGGAAGCGGGGATAAGCGAGTTCTACGCGCTCGCTGCCGATCGCTTTCGCGTGATGCGCATCGCTCTGACTTCGGTGAGCGATGCGCTGCTGTTTCCAAACTCCAACTCGCCGACGAGCATCATCAGACGCGTCGAGGATGACTTTCGCCTGATGTCGTAGCGCGGCTCAGGAAATACGATGCAGTCGGAGTGATCGGGGCCCGATTGCATCTGGAATGACAGGCACGGACACGTCCGTGCCCCACCTTCGCGGAACATCGTTGCGGTGGGGCGTGGCGTCGGGATCGGGCGGATTGATCCTATCCGACGGGTTTTACGCGTATCATGACGACGGCGTGGGCGGCGACGGTTGTTGCGTATTCATTCTTGAATGTGCCGAGATCCGCGTGGGCCCACAGATCGCGCACGCTTGCTGATCCAACGTGAAGTCCGGCACGCCAGAAGTTTGCGGAGATCTTCGCGGGGGCTGTCGAGCGGTTGAGCAGCGCAACTGCGATCGAGCCGTCGTGCAGACGTTTGGACCACACCTGCAGCTCGGGTGTCGGCTCCCACACTATCACACCCTGTGCGCCGAGGGAGTCCTGATCGACGGCGATGACTTCGGGGTTGAGAAGAATTGCCTTCGTCGCGGCTGACATCGTGCGTACGTCGTTGCCAGCCAGCAACGGCGCAGCCATCATTGCCCACATGCTGAAGTGCGCGCGATACTCGCCATCGGTCATTCCGCCGTTGCCGACTTCCAGCATGTCGGGATCATTCCACGCACCAGGGCCGGCGATCTTTGAGTGCTGCGCCGAGATGTCGAGATTCGTGAGCATCGACGGCCACTTGTCTTCGATATCCTCAGTCGTGCGCCAGAGATTGCCGGTTTTCGGTGCCCAGTCCCACGGCTGATTGTGTCCCCACTCACAGATGCTGAAAACGATCTTGCGGCCGGAATGCGCGAGCGCGTCGCGGAACTTTGCATACTGTGTTGGTGCATCCAGTCCGCTCGCGTTGCACCAGTCTTCCTTCACGTAGTCGACGTGCCACGCGGCATACGTGCGCGCATCCTGCACTTCATGTCCGTAGGTACCCGGTCGTCCCTGGCAGGTTTTCGTTCCTGCATCCGTGTAGATGCCGAATTTGAGTCCCTTGCTATGGACGTAGTCGGCGAGTGCCGCGATGCCATGCGGGAAGCGCGTGGAGTCCGCAATGATGGTTCCGTCCGCGGCGCGTGCCACCTGCCAGCAGTCGTCGATCACAACGTACTTGTATCCGGCATCGCGCATTCCGTTCGCTGCCATCGAATCAGCGGTCTCCCGGATCAACGACTCGCTCACGTTGCAACCGAAATGGTTCCAGCTGTTCCATCCCATCGGTGGCGTCAGTGCGAGTCCATTGTCGAGATACACACTGTGAGACTGGGGGGCGCTCGCACCGACGAGTGCGAGCGACAGTGCGGCAATACCAATGCGTATTTTCATGTGGACCTGAGCCAGTGCGAGAACCACTGGCGGATGCGGCCGAGTCTGTCTACCAGGAGCCAAGGCTCGCCTGAACGCGACAGCTCGTGCGTCGACCGTGGATATCGCACGAACTCAGCCGGAACTCCCTGCTTCTTGAGAGCAAGATACCACAACTCGGCGTCGCCCATCGGTGCGCGGAAGTCGTTCTCGCTCTGCACCAGCAGCGTCGGCGTCCGGACCCTGGTCACGTGGCGGATCGGCGAGAGTGAATCGTACATCGCGAAATTATCCCACGGCTTTCCGTAGAATTCGAATTCGGTGAGACCCTGGGCGTCGCTCGCTCCGTACCAGTAGGTCCAGTCGCTGATCATGCGATCCGTCTGCGCTGCCTTGAAGCGATCGGTTTTCGTTTCGATCCATGCAGTCATGTATCCGCCGTAGGAACCGCCGGTGACGCCCATCCGCGTGGAGTCGACGTCGGGTCGCGCGGCGGCAATGTCGACCGCCTTCATCAGATCGGTGTAATCTTCCGCGCCCCATCGGCCGCGCGTGGAATACGTGAAGTGCGCGCCGTAGCCGGACGATCCGCGCGGGTTCGTGAACAACACCATCATTCCGGCGCCGGCGAGATTCTGAAATTCGTCGAACCATCCCTCGTCGTACTGCGAGTGCGGGCCACCGTGGATGTAGAGGACGAGCGGGTACTTCTTTCCGGCCTGATATCCGTACGGCTTCATCAGCCATCCTTCGATCTCGAGTCCGCCGACGGAATTGTAGGTGAAGCGCTCGCCGTCGGCAAATGCGATCTCGGAGTTCACCCGGTCGTTGAAGCCGGTAAGCTTGCGTTCATGTGCTCCGGTTGCGTCAGCGATGAACAGCTCCGTGGGGTGCGTCATGTCGGTTGCGATGAACGCAATCTGCCCGTGCTGCGCGTTGATATCCCATCCGCGCAGTGCGCGACGTCCACTGAGGATCTCCCTGACCGCTTTGGTCTTCGGATTCACGGTGAAGAGCGCACCACGCCCTCCGACCGCGGCACTCATCACGATCTCGCCCTTCGGAGTCCACTGATATTTCTGCGGCTCGTACTTGAAGTCGCCCAGCACGTTCTGCGGGTTGCCGTCCGCGATGTTGGCAACATAGATGCGCTGTGACATCACCCGCGATGGCGCGCTTGTAAAAGATATCGACCTGGAATCGGGCGACCACTGGAGCGACCGCTTGATACCGGCGAAGCGCGTTACGCGACGCGGTGCGCCGCTGCCATCACTGGGCATGACGAACACGTCGACGTCGTCGCGCGTGCGCTCGTCACGCACCGAGTCGTACGGCAGCTTTGCGAGTGAATCACGCTCCGCTTCGACAACCGAGTCGGGGCGCAGCTCGGCATCGGCGATGAACGCGATCGATCTGCCATCCGGCGATATGACGACTTCTCGATGGGAGTACGCCGTATTCGTCAACATCTTCTTCGGTGTGCCGTCGTACGACTGAATCCAGATCTGCGACGCGGAATAACGGCGCGGCTCGCTGCGACTCGCGACGAAGCCGGCGTCGTTGCTCTTGAATCGCATGTCGGTGAACTGCATTCCGTCGAAGCGCTTGGGGTCGATTGGCTTTGTGATCGCGTCGAATGGCGGACGTGACAGCTTGCCCATCGCTGCGTAAGGACCCGCGGCGTGCTTGCTCGTGTCGCTCGCCGGCGCGTCGACCGTGTCGGCCCAGACGCCGATGCGGTGATCCGCCGAGACGGAGGTCGAGTTGGGGTAGTCATCCATCTGGAATGCCTCGCCGCCGGGTACATCCATTCGAAGAGCCCAGCGTGCACCCTTTCCTTCGGGACGGCGAGAGGTGAAAAAGAGATACTTGCCATCGGGCGAGAAGTGCGGGTTGCTGCTCTCGAAGCCGGACGACGTGTAGCGTGTGGGCGCGCCGCTCGTGGTTGGCACCACCCAGACCTCGGAATGGCGCTTGTTGTCCTTCTCCTTGACCGTGGTCACGGTGAAGGCGACCAGCTTGCCGTCCGGCGAGATTTCCGGGGCTGCGAGGTCGGTGATCTTGTAGTAGTCTGTCGGCGTAAACGCCCGTTTACCACTCGGGGCCTGCTGGGCGGCGGAGGATCCGGCGAGGGTGGCGAGGAGGAAGGCAGTCGCGAGTGGGGCGGAACGATGCATGGTCGTCTCGTTGGGGGCGGAAAGCGGGCGAACTCTGCTCCGGAGCTATACGTCTGAAAGCGCACGGACGCTAGACCCCGAGTAATTGGCGGCGTGCGTGTCGAGCGACGTCGTCAGCCTTTCCGGCTCGCCGGCTCGACGTTATGGTGTTCAGTTGTCCATGTCTTCCCCCGCCGAAGCTGGCGCCACCGCGCCGGCCCAACCCACCGATGCACCCCTCCCCGGAGACGTGGTCCTTACAGGGGACCGTCCAACGGGCCCGCTCCACCTGGGCCACTACGCCGGGTCGCTCTCGACGCGCGTCGCACTTCAGGGCCGCTGTGTCCAGACGTTGCTCATCGCCGATCTTCAGGCCCTGACAGACGCGAGCAACAGGGCGGCCTCCGGGGGACCGGCGTACGTTGCCACGCAGGTCGAGGAAGTCGCGCTCGATTATCTCGCCGCCGGCATCGATCCGGCGCTCACTACCATCGCCGTGCAGTCGCGGCTGCCGGCGCTGGCCGAGCTGACGGTGCTGTACCTCAACCTGGTCACGGTCGCGCGGCTGGAGCGTAACCCGACCGTGAAGGCCGAAATCGAGCTGCGCGGCTTCGCCCGCGACATCCCGGCCGGGTTCCTGTGCTATCCGGTGAGCCAGGCCGCGGACATCACCGGGTTCCGGGCCACGCTCGTTCCGGTGGGCGACGATCAGCTACCGATGATCGAACAGACGAACGAGATCGTGCGCCGGGTGAATCGGCTGGCCGAAGCGCCAATCGTTCCGGAGTGCCGCGCACTCCTTTCTGCGACCCCACGATTGCCGGGCGTCGATGGCCGCAAGGCGAGCAAGTCGCTTGGCAACGCCGTCCCGATCAATGCCACGGCAGACGAGATTCGCCAGCTCGTGCGGGCGATGTACACCGACCCGGGACACCTCAGGGCGAGCGATCCCGGCTGCGTCGAGGGGAACGTCGTCTTTGCGTACCTGGACGCCTTCGACCCGGATGCGGCAGCGGTCGCTGAGCTCAAGCGCCGCTATCGGCACGGCGGACTGGGCGACGCGGTACTCAAGCGGCGTCTCGTGGACCTGCTGGAGCAGGTGGTCGCGCCGATACGCGAGCGGCGGGCGGCGCTGGCGGGCGACCGTTCCTTCCTGCGCGACGTCCTCCGCGATGGTACGGAGCGCGCCGACGATGTCACTCGGGGGGTGCTCCGCACCGTTCGGCAGGCGTTCGCCCTCAGCGTGTGAGCGGCTAGGGCAAATCCGGGGGTGGCGGATAGCGATCAGCTGCCGATACTCGGGGCATGTCGCCCATTTCCCGCGTTCACGCGATGGGGGCCGCTGCGTTGTGCCTGTTGCTTGGTGCCGTTGCGATCCCCGCATTCGCGCGTGGGGACGGTCGGAAGGCCACCGCGGCAAAGAGTAAAAGCACTGCAGTTGCGGCGCGACTTCCACGCGACGACTCACGAGCCGAGCCCCCAGCCGCGCCAGACGGGTTGTCCGTGGTGCCGCTCGCGGAGCGCGGCGACACCAGCACCGGTGCGAGTGGGCGTCTCCGCATTCATCTCCTCGCAGCGGGGAGCGCACCGAGCGGAGTGTACGCGATTCCGAACGGGGTTGGCGGACATCCGTTTGCGTTCATCGGCGTCGTCCCTTTCGCGGCGAAGCGTGGTGAGTTCATCGACGACTACCGCATGGGCTTCTGGCCCGCGGAGATACACGCGGTGCAATCGGATGCGTATGAGAATCCGGCCGGCTTCGTCGAAGTAACGGCGGAGAATGCCAGCACCCCGGTCTCCGATCACTTCACACTCGGCGATTTCGTGACGCACGATGGTGCGCCGTTTCCGAAGTACATCGTGCTGCGTGAGGCGTTGCTCGACAAGGTGGAACTGGTGCTCACAGATCTGGAGATGCACGGCGTTTCCACTGAACACGTGCGCGTGCTATCCGGATTCCGCACACCGTCATACAATTTTGCGCTCGGCGATGCGAGCGGTCGCGCACGCGAGAGCCGGCATCAGTATGGCGATGCCGTCGACATGATAATCGATTCCGACGGGGACGGCCGTATGGACGACCTCAATCATGACGGCCGCGTGGATGCGGGCGACGTACGCGTGATCGAAGCAGCGGTCGATCGCGTGGAGCTGGCGCATCCCGAGCTCGCGGGCGGTCTCGGGCTGTATCGAGAGATGGGACCCAGTGGGCCATTTGCGCACATCGACGTGCGCGGGACGCGTGCCAGATGGGGTACCGCCGACCAGCACGTGTATGCGAGCGGAGTGTCATCCTACTCGGCCTCGTACGGAAGGCGTGAGACATCCGCATCCCGCAGTCACTGTCAGGCCGAAGGTGCGTCCGCGGTGTTGTGCCAGGGGTTTCGACACACGCGCTGACGCGGAGTTGTCAGCTACACACGAAGTCGCAGCCGATTTCGGAACCTGAGACCAGATGCCGGGCGAAGCTCACCGGTGCTACATGGAACGCTCCCGGCAATCATTCGTCCAGTTCAGGAAGCGAATAGTCGAAGCCGTAGGAGTGATTTCCGGCATCGATGTCGATCGTCATCGTACCTGTGAGGCCGGCCAGCTGACCGGTGCCTGAGTCGGGTACTACCTTGACCGACAGTTGCGGTTTACCGCGGTCCATCGTGCCGATGTGGTAGAGGGCAAAGGCGCCCTGGCGGCCCGCAATAGTGCCCGTCACGCGTTCGATGGCAACGTATGCGCCGGAGCCAACAGCACGGTCCATGGAACTGAGCATCTCTCCCTTGCTGGTCGCCTCGAGTGCTCCGTGAAATTGCTTGTCGATGGACATTCGTCCCATGAACGCGTCATCGGAGTTGTAACTCGTGAGTGGGGCAACTTTTACGTCGAACGTCCCCGCTGCTCGATCGGCTCGCATGATAGCTCCTGTTGGATTCGCGGATACTGGATTTCATCACTCGGCCCCTCCACCGCGTATTTTCGGCAGGGCGCCTCGCGCGCTCTCGTCACCTTCCCATCCCGCCTACCTGATGATGAAGATATCCAGGCAGTCCCTGCGCCGAGCGTTGCTGGGCGCCGCAATCGTACTGGCGCCGGCCGGTACAGTCGTAATCCCGTCCCTCGCGCGAGCGCAGCAGTCCGCGGACACATCGATAAACGTATCGATCACGACGCCAAAACAGCAGTTTGGCCACAACATCGGTGACGATTACTGGCTCGCGAATTACGATCAGTTCTCGGCGTACTGGCACAAGCTGGCTGGCGAATCCGATCGGATGAAGCTGGTGGATATCGGGAAGACGGAAGAGGGACGCACTCAGCTCATGGCGATCATATCATCGCCGGAGAACATGAAGCATCTGGATCGCTACAAGGAAATCTCCGCGCGGCTCGCGCACGCAGAGGGGCTGACTGACGCGCAGGCACGCGCGCTGGCGGAGGAAGGGAAGGCTGTAGTCTGGATCGACGGCGGACTGCACGCGAGCGAGGTGCTCGGTGCGCACCAGCTGATGCAGACGGTATACGACCTGTTGAGTCGCAACGATCCAGAGACGAAGCGCATCCTCAACGACTGCATAATTCTCGCGGTGCACGCCAATCCTGACGGAATGCAGCTGGTGTCGAACTGGTACATGAAGGATGCCGACACGCTGAAGCGCAACGAGAATGTACCGCGTCTATGGCAGAAGTACACGGGACACGACAACAACCGTGACTTCTACATGTCGAATCAGGCTGAGACGAAGAACATCAATCACGTGCTGTACTGGGAGTGGTTTCCACAGATCGTTTACAACCACCACCAGACCGGCCCTGCTGGCGCCGTGATGTTCTCACCGCCATTCAGAGATCCGTTCAACTACAACTACGACCCGATGATCGCGACAGACCTGGATCTCATCGGCGCGGCGATGCACGACAGGTTCAATCGAGAGCACAAGCCAGGAGTCGTAACGCGCTCCGCGGCGAACTATTCGACGTGGTGGAATGGCGGACTGCGTACGACACCGTACTTCCACAACATGATCGGCTTGCTGACCGAAGCGATCGGCAATCCGACGCCGGAGAGGATTCCGTTCGTACCGGAGATGCAACTTCCGCGTGGCGACGTGCCGTATCCGATCGCGCCTCAGGAATGGCACTTCAAGCAGTCGATCGACTACGAAGTCACTGCGAACTACGCGGTGCTGGATCTCGCGTCGCGGCAGAAGGATGAATTTTTGTACGACCTGTACGCGATGGGACGCAACTCGATCGACAAGGGGAATCGCGACACGTGGACGATCTCGGGAGACCGGATCGCTGCAGTGGATTCGGCTGTTGCGGCAGATCAGAGTGGAGCACGCAGCGCGCGCGCCGCGGCCGGCCGTTCGCGTGGCGTGGATGACAAGTATTACGCCAGTGTGCTGCACGATCCGGCAAAGCGTGATCCACGCGGCTACATAATCAGTACTGATCAGCCAGACTTTCTCACGGCGGTGAAGTTCGTCAACACACTGCGGCACAATGGCATTACGGTTCAGCGGGCGACGACGGCGTTCGCCGTGAATGGGAAGCAGTATCCCGCCGGATCCTTCGTCGTGAAGACGGCGCAGGCATTCCGCCCGTACGTGATGGACATGTTCGAGCCACAGGATTATCCGAACGACTTTCCGTATCCCGGCGGTCCGCCGACGCGGCCGTACGACAACACCGGCTACACGCTCGCCTACATGATGGGCGTGCACTTCGATCGCATCCTGGACGCGTTCAACGGCCCGTTCGAGACGGTGAACGGACTTGCAAGTCCACCGGCTGGCACCGTGGCGGATGCAGGTGGAGCAGCGGGATTCCTGTTCTCGCATGCAGAGAACGACGCGTTCACCGTAGTGAATCGTCTGCTCAGGAATCACGCTGACGTGTACTGGCTCAAGGAGCCGGTGAGTGCTCACGGGAAGACCTATCCGGCCGGAACGTTCTACGTCTCCGCTGCATCGGCGGCCATGCCTGTGATCACGAAGGCCGCGAAGGAACTCGGAGTGAGCTTCCAGGGAACGAGCACACGCGCGACGGCAAACGACACCAAGCTCAAGCAGGAGCGGGTTGCGCTGTGGGATACGTACGGTGGATCGATGCCATCGGGTCAGATTCGCTGGATGCTGGAGCAGTTCGAGTTTCCGTACACGCTGGTGTATCCGCAGGACATCGACGGTGGCAAGCTCGATGGGAAGTTCGATGCATTGATTCTTCCATCCGGCGCGCTGAGTGATGCAGCTGCGCGCGGATTCGGTGGTGCGTCGCGCGAAAGCGACATTCCGCAGGAATATCAACACATGACTGGGCGACTTACTGCCGAGAAGAGCGCGCCGATGCTCAAGAAGTTCATGGAGCAGGGCGGTAACGTGCTCACGATCGGCGCATCGACGTCGCTGGCGTCAATGATTGGACTTCCGGTGGGCAACGCGCTGGTCGAGCAATCGCCGAACGGGAAGACGCGTCCGCTGCCGGGCGACAAGTTCTACGTGCCGGGCTCGGTTCTGAGCATGGCTGTGAACAACAACCTTGGCATTGCCGCGGGTGCTCCGTCGCGCATGGATGTCTTCTTCGACAACAGTCCCGCGTTCCGTCTAGCCCCCGATGCCGCTCTCAAGGGCGTTCATCCGGTGGCGTGGTTCGATTCGGATCACCCGCTTCGCAGCGGTTGGGCATGGGGCCAGAATTATCTGGATGGCGCGGTCGCGATTGCGGAAGCGAAGGTTGGACAGGGACAGCTCTTCATGTTCGGCCCGGAAATTACCTTCCGTGCGCAGCCGCACGGGACGTTCCGCTTTCTCTTCAACGGGATCTACGGAGGCGGGGCGAAGTAGGTCTCACAAACTGAAACTGGCTCGTTAGAACTCGTCATTCCCGCGAAAGCGGGAATCCATCTGTTGCCGACCCTCTTCGTTCTGTCATAACACTCAAGGATCGATAACATGGATTCCCGCTTTCGCGGGAATGACGTTTTCTGACACGCTTTCGCGGGAATGATGGTCATCAATCCCCGCTTGCATCTTGCACTCTAGATGAACTGGCGTCTATGTTTTGCGCGTCATTCTTCGGGGTGTGAAATGCACAACGTTCGGTGTGGTGCCGCGTGGCTGGCGACAATGCTGCTCCTTGGCGGTTGCGCCCGGGCTGGCACGGGCAGCACTTCCACGCCTACCGATTTCTCCGGTCCGTTCGACGTCATCATCGCCAACGGCCGAGTGGTGGATGGGACCGGTAATCCGTGGTACTACGCCGATGTGGCAATTCGCGGTGACCGGATCGCCGTCGTGGCGCCGCCACACGCGCTCGACTCCGCGAAGGCGACGCGTCGCATCGACGCGAAGGGCCTCGTGGTCACGCCCGGCTTCATCGACATGCAGGGCCAGTCTGCCGACGCATTCGTGAACGGGGACAGCCGTGCGATCAGCAAGATCACGCAGGGTGTCACATCCGAAATACTCGGCGAAGGCAGCACGCCGGCGCCGGCGAACGAAAAGATACTGGCGTTGGATTCCGCAGCGGCGTCGCCATCGGATACCGCGATGATACGCGCGATGCACGGATTCACGGGCGAGCACGGGTTCGGCACGTGGCTCGATGCGATGGAGCGTCACGGCGTTGCGGTGAACGTAGGTTCGTATCTCGGCGCGGCGACCGTGCGCACGTACGCGATGGGAGCGGCGCCTGGAGCGCCGTCCGCGGCGCAGCTCGATACGATGCGCAGAGTCGTTCGCGACGCGATGCGCGACGGCGCGTTCGGGGTTGCGAGCGCGCTGATCTATCCGCCGGGCTCATACGCGGGCACGCCGGAGCTGATAGAGATCGCGCGCGCGATGTCGCCGTTTCACGGAACCTACATCACGCACATGCGCTCGGAGGATGACTCACTTCTCGAAGCGACCGATGAAGCGATGCGGATCGGGCGTGAGGGTGGGGTACCAGTGATTCTCTATCATCTGAAGGCGGCAGGGCCCAGGAACTGGTTCAAGGAACCTGCGCTGCTTGCGAAGATCGATTCGGCGCGCGCGGCGGGACAGGACGTGACGGCGACGATGTATCCGTATCCTGCATCGTCCAACGGATTGGCTTCCTGCATTCCGCCCTATGCATCAGCAAATGGAAAGCTGCTGGAGAATCTGCGTGATTCGACGAAGAGTGCGCGCATCGAGCGCGAGATGGCCGACGCGTCGCTTGGCGTCACCGCCGATTGCCAGGGAATCGCACCGGATCAGATAATGGTGGTCGGCTTCACGAAGCCCCAATTCAAGCAGTACGAGGGTAAGCGACTGTCGGAGATCGCGAAGTCGATGGGCACGACCTGGCAGCACGCAGTGGTAGAGATAACGCTCGCGGGAGATACGCCAGGTCGCGTGACGTTCTCGATGAACGAATCCAACGTTGCGATGCAGATGCAGAAGCCGTGGATGATGTTCGGTACCGATGCCGAAGCATGGAATCCTGCGGACTCGCTAAAGGGACTCACGCATCCACGTGCGTACGGGAGCTTCCCGCGCATACTCGGGCGATACGTTCGCGAGCAGAAGCTGCTCACGCTGGAGGATGCGGTTCGGAAGATGACGTCGTTGCCGGCTGACAGGCTTGGACTGCGCGAGCGCGGGCAGCTTCGCACTGGTTTCTTCGCGGATGTCGTGGTGCTCGATCCGGAGACGGTGATCGACCGTGCGACGTACGACAGGCCGCACCAGTTGTCTGAGGGAATACAGGATGTATTCGTGAACGGGACCGCCGTCGTGAGCAACGGTGCGGTGACGAACGCGAAGCCGGGAAGGGCGGTGAGAGGGGCGGGGTGGAAGCAGTGAGAATCGAGTGTGAGTAGCGCCGGTGGGGCGCGCGATTCAGCGCGTCGTGGTCGTCACGACTTCCCACGCGGCTATCTCTCCGTCGATCACATCGAACATGGGATGCGGGCGCGGGTTCTGCACGTTGCCGAGCTCCTCGCGCCAGGCGGGAGCGCGTGTCGCGAGCTTGCGGCACAGGTGCAACCACTCGTAGTCCAGCTGACCGCGCGTCACTAGCAACTGCTTGGCTTCCTCGGGCGCGCCGAGCTTTGATGAGTCGAAGTTGTAGTTCCGGCGTGTGGCTTCGGCGTGCACGGCGCGCAGATATGCAGCGATCTGCGCGCCCGGATTCTCCACTTCGAGGAAACGGCTCAGCTGGGGATGCCTGGTGTAGCCGCGCGTTCTCCCATTGATCACAGCCTGCGCGAGCAGTCCCTCGCGCCACAGCGCAACAAGCCCCTTCTGATCGAGATATTCCGGGTGAAGAGACCAGAGTCGCATGACTACCGGACGGCCGGTACGCCGGGTGCGCCGAGGAGTTTCGCGATGGCGTGCGCGCGGAAGGCGAAGATGCGATTCAGTTGCATCGCGACGAGCGGGTGCGCGAGTTCACCGAACGGGTAGAGCGGTAGGCGGTAGCGGACAACGTCCGTCATCTCCGTACCTCCGTCCACCTCACGAAACGAGTGGGTGTGGATCCACTCGGCGTACGGGCCCGCGAGCTGTTCATCGACGAAGCTGCTGTCAGGGGTCCACTCCACGATTCGCGTTTTCCAGTAGATGGGAACTGCGAACAGCCGCAGGTGATACTCGATGATCGCGCCGGCGCGCATCCGTATCGGCGTGGGAGTGATCATCGCGAAGTGGAGTTGCGGTGGCGTGATCTGTTCGAGGTTTTCGGCGTTGGAGAAGAACGCGAATACCTCGCTGCGCGGTCTGGAGACGAAGGTCCGGGTCGATAGAACGTGCTGTCCGTGCGCCATCACGGAAGCTAGCACGGGGTTGGCGGATTCATCAGACCGGTCGAGATGTAACCGGAGCGGCAGTTTCGCGGTACATTGGCGGCATGGACGAACCTCCGGTAAGCACGAACGCGATGAAGCCAGGACGAGGAGAGTTGCAGGAATCGGCGTTGCTGCGATCGCTGCGACTGGAGACCGAAGCATATCCGTACGAACCCAAGCGGCTGATCGGGCCTGACGTGTATTACGGGCGGGAGCTGCTCGCCGCACTCGCGCAACGGACCGGTGGCTGGATCGGATGGACGGCGACGAGCCTGCGACGGCTCGCCGACGAGGTTGCGTTCGTGCCTCTTCACGCGGCCGGGATCCGCATCGGCAGCGACATCAGCATTCGTGTCCTCGTGAATCGGGCACTGGAGGGTGTGATCCAGCGTGATCTGGTCAGCCGGGAATTCGCGCGGCTCGGCCGGAGCGTCGGATTCCGGCAGGCACTGCTGGACTCGGTGCTGGAGTTGCGCGTCGGCGGCATCACACCGGACGCGTTGCACGCTGTGACGGCGACGGGATCACCCGCCCGCGGGGTCGCGGCGGTTCTCGGGGAATACGAGGCGTTGCTGCAGAAGCATCGCACCGCCGATCCTGCCGGCGTATTCGAAGCAGCGCTCGCGAATTTCGACGACCAGGCGCCGTACTGCCTGGACGGACGGCTGCTGCTCGCGCCGTCGATTGTGGAGCGCGGGCTGCCGGGCGCGTTTCTCGAGCGCCTGGTGTCGTTTGGAGCGCAGCGCCTGGATTGCGATAAGGAAGGCGTGAATGCCACACATGTAGACATGTTCGTGGCCACGTCGCCAGCCGACGAGTTGCGCGAGGTGTTCCGCAGGGTGGTCGCGGAAGGGCTGCGCTGGGACGAGGTCGAAATCGTATCAACAAATGTTGATACGTACGGAGTGTCGCTGGATGTGCTGTGTCAGCAGACCGGCATTGGCGGAACGATGACGCGTGGTATCCCGCTCGCGCGTACTCGTTTCGGGCGTATACTGGAACGTTGTTTCACGTGGCTTGGCGACGGTCTGCCAGCGGACGTGCTGCGCGAGGCGCTGGAAGCCGGTGAGATCGGCGCGAACGTCGAGGTGCAGCCGGTGCTGCTTGCGCGCAAGCTTCGCAAACTGCACATCGGATGGGGACGCGGGCGCTACACGAACGCCGTGGATCACCTGAACGAGCGGGATGCGGAGTCGCATCTCCGCCGTTACGACGACGAGTCGGAGGATGAATTCCGCGTGCGCGTGGCATTCGAAGCCACGTGCGCCGATGCACTGCGAACCGTGCTGCAGGAACTGCTCGTATCGACACCTCCCGTTCCGGAGCGCGGCGATGACACGGTAATCAGGTCATCGGTATCGAAGCTCGCGACGGCCACTCTCGGATGGATCTCTCTCGCGTACGTACACGGGCCAGCCGAGTCTCAGACGCGTGAGCGTGTCTGCAATCGCTTGCGCGATCTCGTCGAGGTCGATGACGCGGAGACGACGTTCGGCGCTGCACTAGCGACACTGCGCGACGCGTTGAGCGACATGCGCGCGTGGCCGCTCATGACGAGCGAAGCGAAGCCGTGGGCCGCAAGCGGTGGCATGGTGCACCTGACCGACGTGGCACACGCTGGAACGACGGGTCGCGCTCGGGCATTTCTGGTAGGATTGGATGCCGATGCGACCGCCGGTCCGTCGCGCCAGGATCCGTTGATCGCCGACCCGGTACGCGCGGCGCTCCAGCACAACGCGCTGTCGACGAGCGCTCAGCGGCGCCAGGATCGTGCCGAGCAGATCGCGAGCGCACTGGCGTCTGCACGTGGACGCATCACGCTGTCGTACGCCGCCGCGCGATCAGCCGATGCCGGCGAGGCGAGGCCTGCACCCGAGCTGCTGCAACTCAGGCGTACGCTCGACTGTGAAAGCAATCTGTCGTACGCAGAGTTGCGGGCGCGACTGGGAGCGCCGGCCTGCGCGGTACCTTCAGATACAAGCGGCGGCTCCGCGTCGCTCGATGCGAGAGATGTATGGTTCGGGGCTCTGAGTGACGGAACGATGCTGCTGGATGGCGAGTCGCTGGTGCGAGCGTACTTCAAGGGTCTCGACAGCGGAATGCGCGCGGCGGTCGAGATGAGACGCGCGGAGCTGACGCAGTTCAACGGATTGGTGAGGCGTGCCGCGGGAGAACTGGATCCGCGAGATCGTCTCGACAGGCCGATCTCACCTTCGTCGCTCGAGCTGCTCGCAAAGTGTCCGCTGGCGTGGTTCTATCGTTACGGACTGTGGCTGCGTGCTCCGGAAGATCCGGAGTACGATCCGGAAGCGTGGCTCGATTCGAGGCAGCGAGGTGCGCTCCTGCACCAGATCTTCGAGCAATTCGGCGTTCGCTTCGCCGATCGCATGGAGGCCATCGCAACGCCTGCGGCATCCAGAGAGATGGACGCGATCGTTGATGAGATCATCGCACAATGGCAAGTCGACGTACCGCCGCCCGGCGGGCTGGTTCTGGCGCAGGAGATCGACGAGCTGAGGCGCGCCGCGGCTTCGTTCCATCGGATGGAAAGCGACGCGCGTGCGGACGGAGACACCGCCACGTGGCGGCATCTCGAATATGCATTCGGAGAGGACGGCCAGAGCGTGCACTACACGCTCACCGACGGCAGCTCACTTCCCGTGCGCGGCCGCGTCGATCGAATCGACGCGCTGACGGACGGGTCATTCCGGGTCGTCGATTACAAGGCCGGCAGGCCGGATCGCTTCAGGAGCGTATC
Source organism: Gemmatimonadota bacterium (assembly GCA_027307165.1). Taxonomy (GTDB): domain Bacteria; phylum Gemmatimonadota; class Gemmatimonadetes; order Gemmatimonadales; family Gemmatimonadaceae; genus Fen-1247. The sequence goes on from DAHUXM010000004.1 coordinate 216,623, forward strand.
GAAGATGGGCCGGTTCAACGGCGGCAGGCAGTTGCAGCCGGCGATCTATGCGGGTGCATTGCAGGATCTGCTTGGCGGCGACGTTTCACGGTTCGAGTACCGGTTTCCCACCGAGAGAGGCCACAACGAGACCATAGCATACGACTCCACGGAGCTCGCTGGTGCGCGGCCGGTCGTGACGCAGTTGCTGGAGCACGTTCGCGACGGAGAGTTCATTCCGACTACCGACATGAACGATTGCAGATACTGCGACGCGCGAACGATCTGTCGGACGCGCGAGGACAACTACGGGATGGTAAGGGAGTCGCCACGTGCGGAATGGGCGAAAGCCAATTCGGGGCTCGACGCGTTCCGGGGAATGCGGGAACGGCGTGGCATCGGGGAGAGTGAATGAGCGCCGCAACGGATGCCGGAAACGACCATGCGGCGTGGGAGGGCGATGCTGCTGCCCGCGAGCGGATTCGCACCGATCTTGACTGCAACATGCTCGTGGAAGCCGGTGCCGGCTCGGGGAAGACGACCTCTCTGGTAGGCCGGATGTGCTCGCTAGTCATGCGGGGCGAGCCCGTCGAGAGCATCGCGGCGGTGACATTCACGAGGAAGGCAGCCAACGAACTGAGGGAGCGGTTTCAGAACGAACTGGAGAAGCACCGCGCGGAATCGGAAGTGGGCAGCGAACCGTGGCTGCGTTGCGAGCGCGCGCTGCGTGATATCGATCGTGCATTTCTGGGCACGATCCACTCGTTCTGCGCGCGAATTCTGCGGGAGCATCCGCTCGAAATTTCTCTCGACCCCAACTTTGTCGAGGTGAGCGAGAACGGTTGGGAGGAGCTGTGCAGAAGGTTCTGGAACCGGTGGCTGGAGCGTTGCAAGTCCAACGGCGACGCGATGCTGGCCGGCCTTGCCGGCATGGGCGTCGATCCACAGGCGCTGTACAGGAGTTTCACGCGCGTGCTGCAGTACATGGACGTGGACTTTCCACTCGTGGAAACGGTATTGCCCGAGACGACGGCATGCCGGGGCAAGCTCGAGGCACTGCTTGCGCGCGCGCGTGAGATGATGCCGAAGATGGAGCCGGATGGCGGGCGCGATGAGTTGATGAAGCTGGTCAATCGCCTCGAATACGCCCGGCGAAGCGATGACTGGCGCGACGCCGCAACATTCTGCGCAACACTGGAGCAGATCACAGCAACTTCCTGCGCTGTCACGCTGAACCGCTGGGGCAGCGACAATGCGACGAGAAGCGCGGCGAAGAACCTGGGGGCTGATTTCGTCCGGTTGCTCGGGGGTGAGATAGCGGAGGTTCTCGGTTGCTGGTACGAGTTCCGTTATCCACCTGTGATGCGCTTCCTCAAGCGTGCGTCCCAGGACTTCGCGCGCGAACGGCACGAGACGGGCCAGCTCGGCTTCGAGGATCTGCTGATGCTCTCGGCAACGCTGTTGCGCGAGCATCCTCGCGTACGTGATGCGCTTGGGATGCGCTACAGGCGGCTGCTCGTTGATGAATTTCAGGATACTGATCCTGTGCAGGCCGAAGTGTGCTTTCTGCTCGCATCCGAGTCGTCGGAGGGGAACGACTGGCGCAACGTGAAGCCGCGTGCAGGTGCAATATTTCTTGTCGGCGACCCCAAGCAGAGCATCTATCGGTTCCGCCGCGCGGATATTCAGGTGTACGAATTCGCGAAGGAGCGCGTGGCGGCGCACGGTGTCGTGCTCGCGCTGACGCGCAACTTCCGCTCGGTGACGCCGATCGCCGAGTTCGTCGATCGCTACTTTCAGGACGTGTTCGGTGCGACCGCGTCGGATGTCCAGGCCGCGTTCACGCCGATGCACGCGACGCATGACGGCGGCGCGACGGACGGGGTGAAGGCGTACACGGTCACGCCGGCGAAGCGCGACATCGGCTCGATCGTCGACGCGGACTGTGCGCTGGTGGCATCGTGGATCGCGCAGCGGGTGGCGAGTGGTGAATGTGAGCCCGGAGACTTTCTCATACTGACCGCGAAACGCGATCCCGTCGCCAGCTATGCGCGTGCGCTCGCCGAACGCAATATCCCGGTCACGACTGCCGGGGCGAAGATCCCGCGCGAGCTGGAGTTGTCCGAGCTGCTGCTGGTGTTGCACGCGATCGCCGATCCTGACAATGCCATTGCCGTGGCCGCCGCGCTGGAGGGATTGTTCTTCGGCTGCGGACCGGCGGATCTCTACGACGCCCACGCCGATGGAATTCGCTTCCGGGTAACGAGCTCCCCGGGCACCGGCGAAGGGATCGTGGTGCGAGCGCTGCGCCAGTTGCACGAATGGTGGACGGCATCGCAGCGGCAGTCGGCGGACGTGCTGCTGGAACGGATACTGGACGACACGGGTCTTCTGTACTTCGCCGCGAGCCAGACGCTGGGTGATGTTCGCGCCGGTGCACTGATGCGTGTCATCGAAACGCTTCGTGAAATATCATTGACCGGGGCGTCGGGAACTGCGGACGCGATCGATCGCATCGAGCTCCTGCTGGGCCAGGATTCCGACGACGCGACGCTAATGGGTGGCGGATCCGGTGCGGTTCGCGTGATGAACCTGCACAAGGCGAAAGGACTGGAAGCAAAGGTAGTGATACTTGCAGCACCGATCCCGGACGGGGAGCATCCACCCAAGGTGCACATCACACGTGACGCCTCCGGGCCCGTTACCAGCGGGATCGTTCTGGAGAACGAGAGGAAGGCCATTGCGCGGCCCACGGGTTGGGCAGCGATGGCAGCTGAGGAGCGTGGCTTCGCCGAAGCAGAGAAGGAGCGGCTTCGCTACGTTGCCGCCACGCGCGCGGCCAGGGAACTGGTGATTGCGCGCTGCAAATATCCTCCGCTGAAAACCTCTACCGGCGACAAGCCGGATATGTCGGCGTGGGCACCGTTCGGAGCGGTGCTGAGCGCCGTCGGTGGAGAGGCTGAGATGCAGGTCACGCCCGTGCCCGGCCGGCAGACTTCGAAACGGGCTCTATCGGAGGTGCTCGATGGGATCACCGCTGCGAATAGGCGCGTGATGACGGCAGCCGCGTCGTCGCTCATACGTCGTACGGTTACGGAGTCGGCACGCGATGAACGCGAGACGGCGCGTGCGTACGATCTGCCGCGCGCCTCCGGACGCGGAGTGGCGTGGGGCCGCGCGGTTCACCGTTGCATCGAGGCGGCGGGACGCGGGAGAAGTGGTGCGGCGCTGAGTGCATTCGCCGCCGCAGTAGTCGCGGACGAAGAACTGAACGAGGAGTGCGCCGCCGAGCTGTTCACGCTGATCTGCGAATTGCAACGGTCGGACGTCTGGAAGCAATTGATGCGCGGTGAGAATGCACGGTTCGAACTCCCGCTCATGCACGTCAGCGACCATGATGGTCGTGCGCTGCTGACCGAAGGCGTCATCGACGCCGCTGCATTGACGGATGGTGAATGGCTGATTGTGGACTGGAAGACCGACGCAGCGAGCGGCGATGAATGGGCAGCGCGCAAGTCCAGATATGACAAGCAGATTGGTGCGTACGAGGCGATACTTGGAGCGCTATCGCAGCATCGTGCGACGGGTGAAATTCATCGCATAGGCTCGGACGTGGCGGAGTAACTGGGCGTCGTAGGTGCGGCGAACGCAGGAAGCGCCGACGTTATAGCGCCGTAGCCGCTGGGCCGGCGCGCGTGGTGAAGAAATCCGATCGGTCTGCGCGTTCGGGGAACGCCATATGATAGCGCTGTATCCATTCGCGCCGAAAATCCTCGACGGACGATGAATCGACCAGTGCCCACACACTTCCGCCGAAACCTGCCCCAAACGCCGACGCGGCGACGGCGCCTATCGCGCGAGCACGACGCACCAGCGCGACAGTCTCCGGAATCTGATTCTCCAGCCCGCGCTCCGCACCGCGCTGAGATTCAGCCACCTGACTGCCAAACGCAGCGACGTCTCCACGAGCGAGCGCGTCTGCCGCTGCAGGAATGATCTCGTTCGCCTCGGTATCGAACTGGTCGAATCTTCGTAGTAGCGACTCCGGCGCATAAGCCGCGTCGGTAGTTGTGCGAAGCACTTCCCGGATCTGCATACGGGCATCCGGCGACGACGCGATGGCCGCGCCCATCGACACGTCAGTCCGGCCAGTCGCTCGGTTCCACGATTCGAGTCCCACGCTCAGGCGGCGTGATACGCGATTGTAAAGCTCCAGCGCAGAGCCGGTCTTCTCAGCGAGTACGCCGCTCGCCGCGATCACGAATGTAAGATCGTTCGGCACAGCGATCGCGCGCTCGAATCTCACCGGACAGAACGAATACTGTACCAGAGCGTTCGGTCGTGCGCAGAGAATCGCCGTCTGATCCTCGCTCCCACCGAACGTTCCGACCCCTGCACGACCGTGCAGTGATTTGAAATCGAGTCCATTCTCAACGCACCCAAGGTAGCCGGCCAGGTCTTCCGGCGTCTGAATGCTGTCGCGATACTCCTGTCGCGCAGGCAGATCGTTGATTGCGGAGAGCGCCAGGAAGAACGCGACAACGAGAGCGCTCGAGCTGCTCACACCGGCAGCGGGCGGTAGATCGCTCGTGAATGCGATGTCCGCGCCACGCATCTCACCGGGAAAGTTCATCGCGATGCGGCGCGCAACGGTGATCGCGTAGTTGGACCAGTGCCCGGGCGTCGACTCGACATCGGGCGAAAGTTCCAACTCCGCGACGTCGCCAGAGCGTGCGTCGAGTATGCGCACAGTGCTCGCAGTGCTCGTGGACGCTGCATGCCCCGGCCGTGCGCTGGCTACGATGCAGATTCCGCGTTCCACGGCACACAACAGACTGCGGCCGCCGCCGTAATCGGTGTGCTTGCCCAGAACCTCGATTCGTCCCGGCACCCAGAAGGCCACCGGATTGTCGGCAGGGGCTGGCACATCACCGCGGAGCCGTGCGAGGTCACGCGCGAGCTGCGCGATGCGTCGGGCCTTGACCTCTGATTCCGCGATACTCATTCCCGCCGCGTTGAGACGGGCCGCTACATCGGTCAGAGTGATACCTCAGTCCCCGAGAGCAGCGCCGCGACGCGCGGGATATCCGCTCGTCTGGAGAGGTCGAGCACAGCTTCGTTCACTGGAATGACCTTGAAGCGCATCCCGAGAATGTCGATTGCATACTGTACCGCGAGCGGAAGCTCCAGCTCGCCGCGCGGCGACGGTTGCACGTCTCTGCATGCACGGAAGAACTGGGACGTGAGGCGCCAGCAATTCATGCTCACGTCGACGTCGTCGCCCAGCGCAGCGAGCGATGCTGCGTCTGGCTTCTCGGATATTTTGCGTAGCGTGCCATCCGGCGCGACGTCGAGCAAGGCAAATGCCGCGACGCGCTCGGCGGGAATGTTGCCGCGCAACAGCCCCGCGTGGGAGAACCCGAGCGTTGCCGGTCCATTGGCAAGGCGGAGACGCGTGAGCGGAGCAGACGGGTAGTAGTTATCCGAATTCAGAACGACAAACGGCTCGCCCGCAGTGAACTCCTCGGCGGCCAGCACAGCGTCGGCGGTACCGATCGCAGCGGACTGAACGGCGAACGAGATGCGCAGTCGTTTCGGGATGGCGGTGTTGGTGTAGTAGCTCTCCATCTCCGCATGATCCGGCGCGACGACGATGCAGACGTCGGTAAACCCGGCGTCGGCGAGCGAGCTCAGCACGTAATCAAGGAAGGGCCGGCCGATGGGAATCATCCCCTTGACGCCGGACTCGGCGGCTGCGGCCTGGGCCGGATCGAGGGCGGCGCTGGCGTCGGCTTCGCGCATGCGCTTGCCAAGACCGCGGGCCAGAATCACAGCCTTGGTGCACGACCGGTTAGCGGCAATCGCAGATGTGTCGTCGCTGCGCACCGGCTCGTCCGCCGACCAGATGCGTCGCACGACCTGCATGAGAACAACACCGCTTACGATGAACGCCACAAACCATATCGACGCCTGGAACGTACGGCCGTAGATGATGCTGCCGGTTCCGAACAGGCCTGCGTAAACGAACATGACACCGGACGTCCAGCCGAGCAGCATCTGTGGCAGACTGTCAGGCGAGGCAGCTATTTTGGACTCCGCGCGAATCGCCTTCCATCCCGGGCCGGCGGGACGCGTGAGCTCGTAGAAGCGAAGCAGCGTCGCGTGATCGGCAGGGCTCGTGAACACGGTGACGGAAACCCAGACCACGGTAGTTACAGCAACGGTAACGAGAAGCGGCATCGGCTCCGGGGCCGCGTGACCCATCTTCTCAGCCACGAAGAATCCAATCGCGACGATGAACGACGATGCCATCGCCGATATCTCGCTCCAGGCATTTATGCGCCACCAGAACCAGCGAAGCAGATAGATGAGTCCCGTTCCGGCGCCGACCGACAGCAGCAACTGAAATGCGTCACTGGCGGTCGATAGAAACAGAGTGAATGCACCCGCGGCAATCATCAGGACAGCAGTGAGCGAACGCGAGATCCATAGATAGTGACGCTCGCTCTTTCCCGGCGCGAGAAAGCGCTGGTAGAAATCGATCACCAGATAGGATGATCCCCAGTTGAGATGCGTTTCCATGGTCGATCTGTACGCCGCGAACAGCGCGGCGATGATCAGTCCCTTCATTCCGACCGGCAGCAACGTGAGCATCGCCGGATAGGCGAGATCGTTGCCGATGAGCTTCGGATCGACGTTTGGCAATGCACGGTGAATGTCGCCAAGCGTCGGGAAGACCAGCATGGAACAGAGCGCGACGATTATCCAAGGCCAGGGGCGCAAAGCGTAGTTCGCAACGTTGAACCAGAGGGTCGCGCCGAGAGCGTGACGCTCGTTCCTGGATGCGAGGATGCGCTGCGCGACGTAGCTACCGCCCCCTGGCTCCGAACCCGGGTACCAGACCGACCACCATTGGATTGTGAGCGGGATGACGAGAACGGTGAGAGTGAGCGAAGTGTCGTTGAAATCCGGAAGGAGCGACAGCGTCTTGGGGTCGATCTTCGAGAGCATTCCGGCGAGGCCGCCGACGGCCGGCTGATCCAGCGAGACATACGCGGCAGCGATCACGCCGATCATCGCGAGCGCGAACTGAACCATGTCGGTCGCGAGTACACCCCACAGGCCCGATATCGAGGCAAATAGAACGCACGCCGTTCCGGCGATGACGATCGTTTCGAGACGGCCCCAGCCGAGCATCACGTTTGCGATCTTGACGGCGGCGAGCGTTACCGTCGACATGATCATGATGTTGAAGAAGAAGCCGAGGTACACAGCCCGGAATCCGCGCACGAGCGCAGCGGGGCGGCCGGAGTAGCGCAGCTCGTAGAACTCGAGATCGGTGAGAACGCCTGAGCGACGCCACAGCTGAGCGTAGAAGAAGACCGTGGCCATTCCCGTGAGCAGGAATGCCCACCAAACCCAGTTGTAGGAGACGCCGTGCGAGCGGACGAAGTCCGTTACCAGGTTCGGCGTGTCCGTGCTGAACGTCGTCGCCACCATCGACGTTCCGACCAGCCACCACGGCGCCGACTGGCCGGATGTAAAGAACTCCGCGACGCTCGACTGCGAGCGGCGGATGTAGAACAATGCCGGCAGATAGCAGAGAAAGAGGCTTACCGCGACGATCACCCAATCAAGCGACGTCAGCTGCATTCGGTTGTACCCTGTTGGCTGTGTAGGTGTAGGTGCGGTAACGTCACGGGCGCGCGAGCGCGGGCAATGCGTGGTGCGGGAGGATGCACGGACGCATCCGCGGTAGCGATATAAATAACTGCGTGGTGCCAGAGAAGGCGCGGATGCATCCGCGCCCTACACAGCGATCATTTCGAGTGTCAGCACCTCGAACGGTTCCAGTCGGACCTTGCGCTCTTCGCCGGCGCGAAAACGAATCGGGGCCTTTCCGTGATACTGCGCCCACGGACTCCTGGCAGAATACTGGCGCGGCGCCGAGTGCGGAAGCTCGAACAAGCGCTCGGGATCGATCGCGATGTTCTGTGCGACGTTGCTCGGATTGCGGAGCGTGAGAATTCCCGTGCGAGGCGACCACGACGCCCAGCCATAGGGCTCGAGTCGTTGCGGATCACCACCCACCCAGTGCGTGTCGACCAGAGTCTGAGCGTTGTTGCGGGACCACTTTGCGCATTCGGCGATCGTATCCCAGTTCGCCTGTGAGAGCAGCGAAGGGGTGATGTACATCTCCTGCAGCTGAGTCCCCGTGCCGAAGTAGTCGCGAACTTCGGATGTGAAGTCGTTGCCCGGATCGGTCATCAGATTGTGCGCCTGCCTGGCATAGATCATTCCATGCAGCATCAACGAATTGATCGGGAAGAGGGCGCCTGCACGGACGACGTGCTCGTACGTATCGGCGTCGCGATACGTGATCCACCGCTGTCTGCTCGTGCCGATTCCCGCGAAGTCGTGGTCGTCTCCGCCGCGCCAGATCGAATCGGCGTAGCGCAGCCAGAACGGTGACGGATACGTGCCGGTCGTGAGGTTCACGTACAGATCCGGCTTCTCGGCGCGCAGTTCGCCAATGAGATGGATCGCTGCGTCAAAGTCGCTGTCGAATGGACTGCCGGGATAGGTGCTCGCATAGTTCCCCGTTCCGTCGAACTTGAACTGATTCACGCCGTACTTCCGGATCATGTCGATGCATGTATCGCGGAAGTGCTTGTAGTAGACGGGACCGGAAAGCGCGAACCCGTCCTTGTTGGTCTCGTAGCCCTGCGCCGTTCCGTACTCGATGCGTTCCTTGTGCGGCTGTCCGTATCCGCCCCACGGCGACATCCAGACTCCGGGCGCGGCGCCGTATTTGTGAGTTGCAGCTTCTACGTTGGTGAATCCGTTGGGGAATCCCGAATTGAAGTGCCACAATGTCTTCGAGTCGTCCCAGCCGTCGTCGAAGAGAAACGAATCGAGCGTCACGCCACGCTTCTCGTGAAGCTCCGTTCCGAATGCCGCTATGGCGCCGAGTGCATCGGCCTCGGTGTACTTGTTGAAGTACCCGATGTCATACCATGAGTTGTAGTGCAGAAAAGTGCGATACGGATGGGCACGCTCCCGCTCGACGTACTTGAGAAAATCCCGTCGCAGTTGACCCGGGTGCGTGACGCCGACGACAGAGCTGAAGTCGATGGCGGTGCCGGGCCGGAGCGGCAACGTGCGTGACATCCGGCAACGCACGCGGTCGCCATCCACTGCGTTGTTGGCGAGAGGATGCTCGAATGCGAAGTACGCGTCTCCAACGACGATCGGCGTGCCGGGTACGGTTCCGGGCGCCATGGCGTTGCGCGCGTTGAAGTCGAGCAGGGCAATCTCGTGCACCGGTACCTCTCCACCGAGCGCGCGCAACGTGATTTCCTGGCGAACGTAGCTCGATCCATCGCGCAGTATTCCACGCCACACCGCTTCGATACGGCCGGCCGGGTCCTGAAGCGTCATCGTCACCTGATGGCCCGCGAGCCGCTCGACCATGCGGGACGCGCTGGCATTCGGGGACAGTACTTCTGTTCGCGGCGCGGATGTGATGCGCATCTCGCTCGCCTGGATCGTGGACTTGTCCGCGAGCGTCAGGGTGAATGCCTGTGCGGATACGGGGAGCGTCGCGTTATTGAGCACGTCGGTCAGCCGAACCGGACGAAACGAGCCGCCGGCGGTGGTCCAGATCGCAGTAATGGCATCATTACCGAGTGTGAAATCATCTGCCGACACGGCGGCTCGACTCGCGAGCGGTGCGCCGGCTCCGCCGAGCAGGCTGAGTCCTTCTGCGAAGCCAGTGGGGCCCAAGCCGAGCTGCAGCGCGCCGAGTCCGACGGCGATCCGGCCCGTGCGGTCGAGGAAATCGCGCCGACTGAGCCCGGAACGGGACGTGGGTGGGGGCGATGAATTGGAACGATCCCGGCTATCCGCCACAGGTCCGTGCTCCTTATATATGCGTGTTGCGAGCGGATCGGAATCGATCGCCGTGGTGGCGAGATTATCGCCTGGGTGGGCGCCGGTCAAGGACAGGCAGCACCTTATTCGTGCCTCTGGCCGGTCGCAGACGGCAGCGCAAATTCTCCAGGATGAATCACATGCGACTATCTGACGCCTTTGGACGTTTCTGGATCGTGATGGCGTGCCTCGTCGGAATGGCGCAGCCGTCCGTAGCTCAGAAACCAGCCACGCATTCGTTCCAGATCGCGAAGGGCGCGTTTCTGCTCGACGGAAAGCCGCTCCAGATCATATCGGGCGAGTTGCACTATGCACGCATTCCTCGCGAGTACTGGCGCCATCGCCTCAGGATGGCAAGGGCGATGGGTCTCAACACCATCGCCACCTACGTGTTCTGGAACTATCACGAAGTGCGGCCCGGCGTGTTCGATTTTCACACCGGGAATCGCGACCTCGGCGAGTTCATCAGGATCGCGCAGGAGGAAGGCTTGTGGGTGATTCTGCGTCCGGGACCGTACGTCTGCGCCGAATGGGACTTCGGAGGATTGCCATCGTATCTGCTCAAGACGCCGGCGGTGGCTGTACGCAGCAACGATCCTCGCTACATGAAAGCCGCGCGACGGTACATCGACGCGATGGCGAAGGAGATACGGCCATTACTGGTGACGCACGGGGGCCCGATTCTCATGGTGCAGGTAGAGAACGAGTACGGCTCATTCGGCTCGGACTCCAGCTACAAGGAAGCGACTCGCAGAATGCTGATTCACGCCGGCATCGATGTGCCACTGTTCACAGCCGATGGTGACTGGCTGTTTCAGAAGGGCGGAATTCCTGGCGTGTTCGCGGCTGCGAACGGTGAGATGAATTACGACAGTCTCACCAAGCGAGTCGACGCATTCAACAAGGGCACCGGTCCGTACATGGTTGCGGAGTTGTATCCCGGATGGCTCACGCACTGGGCGGAGCCGTTTCCCGTCACGCCTGTCGACAGTTTTCTGCCCGCGTACGACAGTCTGCTGAAGCGGGGGGTGAGCATCAATCTGTACATGTTTCACGGCGGCACCAACTTCGGTTTTACATCCGGCGCCAACTATACAAAGGCGATGCCGATCGAGCCGAGTATGACGAGTTATGATTACGACGCCCCGCTGTCCGAGGCTGGATGGGCGACTCCCAAGTATTACGCGTTGCGCGACGTGATACGGCGGAACGTGTCATACGCGATTCCGGATGTGCCGGATGCATTGCCTGTGATCGCTGTGCCGCCAGTTCATCTCACTGCTGTGACTGATCTCTTCGGCATCGTCGATCGTATCACACCGGTGAATTCCAGTCAGCCGATGTCGTTCGAGGATCTCGATCAGTCCAGTGGATACGTGCTGTATCGCCACCGATCTGCGAGTGCAATGCACGCCGTTCTGAGCGTGCCCGGGCTGCGCGATTACGCAGCAGTATTCGTGGATGGGCGTCGCGTTGCGACACTGGATCGCCGCACGAAGAATTTCTCCTGCGCCGTGGATATTCCTGCGGGTGGCCGGCTGGACATTCTGGTCGAGAACATGGGGCGGATCAACTATGGCTCGGCACTCGTGAGTGATCGGAAGGGGATAGTTCAGCCCGTGACGATTGCGAGTGCGGAGATCACCGGCTGGTCGATGTATCGGCTACCGTTCGCCAGCGTACCAAGCGGGGGAACTACCAAACGAGTGGTGAGTGCAGCAGCGGGAACGCCGACTTTGTATAGGGGCAGCTTCACGCTCGATCGCACTGGCGACACGTTTCTCGACATGCGGGCGTGGAACAAGGGAATCGTTTTTGTGAACGGCATCAACATCGGCAGATACTGGAATTCCGGTCCGCAGCAGACTTTGTACCTTCCGGGTGCATGGCTCCGGCGTGGGCGAAACGACGTCGTTGTGTTCGAGCTGAACGGTCACAATGGCGCGTCTGAAATCGCCGGGCTGACGCGGCCAATTCTCGCGCAGCTGAACGCGGAATCACATCCTCAATAGCCTGCGCCGCCGGAAAAGGCGTGCTTGCGCAATCCAAAATGGGATACTATATCCTGCCAGTCCTCGGCGGAGGGCGCCGGAGTCCCGGGTGGGCGGCGCCCGTCTGCTTTCACATTTCTGCCGCACTTTGCTGCGTGCGGTCGGAGAGGAGTCATGAGAGCTACGGTATGGTTGGTGTTGCCGCTCTGTATCGGCGCGGAGATCGCGCCCCAGCGCGCAGCCGCGCAGCAAACTGGAACCACGATCGTCGGCGTGGTCACGACAGACAAGGGCGTGCCGCTTCAGGCTGCGGAAGTCGTGGTACAGACGATGGGGCTCGGCGCCGCGACGCGCGCTGACGGTCATTACACCATAACCGTGTCCGCCGCCCGATCGCTCGGGCAGAAGGTCACGCTCACTGCGCGACTCATCGGGTTCGCACCGAAATCGGTCCAGATCACACTCAACCCCGGGACTGTAACGCAGAACTTCAGTCTTGCGAGCAATCCACTGCGTCTTGGCGAGGTGGTCGTCACCGGCGCCGGCACGAGCAGCACGCGCGAGAAGCTGGGCAACGTGATCAACTCCGTCGACTCGACAGCCATTGCCAAGAGCAACGAGTCGAATGTGGTCAACGCACTTGCAGCCAAGGCGCCGGGTGTGTCGGTGGTATCCGAATCGGGCGTTCCCGGATCGTCGGCGTACATCCGCATTCGCGGTATCAAGTCGCTATCGGGTGACGGACAGCCGCTGTTCGTGGTCGATGGAGTGCCGATCGACAACACGACCAACGTCAATGGCAGCAACCTCACGGGCTCGAACACGCCGAACCGTGCGTCGGATATCAACCCCGACGACATCGCGTCGGTCGACATACTCAAGGGCGCCGCAGCGGCCGCCATCTACGGCGCGCGCGCATCCAACGGTGTCGTGCTCATCACAACGAAATCGGGACAGGCAGGCCCGACGCGTTACACGCTGAATTCGAGCTATTCCGTGGACGACGTCAGCCACAGCATCCCGTTGCAGACCAAGTATGGCCAGGGCAGCAATGGCAACCCCGGTGCATGCTCGACGCCAGACTGCTCCGCGGCGAGCGGTTCGTGGGGGCCGGCGCTCTCGGGAGTCCCAACGTACGATCACTTCAGCGAGCTGTTCCACACCGGTCATACGACGAACAACCACATCACGATTTCGGGCGGAAACGAGCGCACCACGTTCTTCGCATCCGGCGGGCGCGATGCGCAGAACGGCGTGATCATCGGCCCGAACAATTACTACGACAGAACCGACGTGCGCCTCAAGGCGACGCACCAGGTCTTCGACAACCTCAAGATTGGCGGCAACATCTCGTTCGCGGACGACCGCGGTGCGTCGATCCTGCGCGGCGGGTCGGTGTCCGGTCTGATGCTGGGCGCATTGCGGACGCCGCCGGACTTCAACCAGTTCCCATATCTCTCGCCCACGACGGGGCTGCAGCGCTCATATCGCTTTCCCGACCCATCGCCGGCATCGCTCACGCGGTCGCGCGGTTATGACAACCCGCTGTTCGCCGTGTACGAGAATCCGAGCACGGAAGAGACGAACCGAACGATCGCCAATCTCAATGCCGACTGGCAACCGAAGAGCTGGCTGCGCCTGGCGGAGAATCTGGGCGGCGACTACTTCGGCGACACTCAGCTCACGGGCGAGTCGTTCACCGCGAGCGAATCACCACTCGGTCTCGTCAGACGCGCAGATCTGATGCACCTCCAGATCGACCAGAATCTCATCGCAACCGCTACGCACACCTTCAATTCCAACGTGAGCGGCACGTTGACTGTTGGGAACAACGTCAACAGCCGGCGGGGACGCGAAGTGGATGCGACCGGCAACGGGCTGATCGCACCGTCACCGTTCTCGCTGAACAACACGGTGACGCAGCTCGCGACGGAATATGACTACGTGATCCACGCACTGTCGTATTTCGGCGAGGCGACTGTCGATCTCTACAATCAGTTGTATCTCACCGGCGCCGTTCGAAACGACGGGTTCTCGACGTTCGGCGCAAGCAATCCGCGTGCGTCGTACCCCAAGGGGAGCCTCGCCTGGACGTTCACGAATGCACTGGGCAATACCGACCATCGCGGGCTTCTCAGCTATGGAAAGCTGCGCGCGTCGTACGGCGAGACGGGCAAGGAGCCGAACGTCTACTCCACCCTTTCGACACTCGGCCGAGCGATCTTCGGCAGCGGCTACACCGATCAACTGTCATCGACGCAGGGTGGCTACGGCGGTCTGGTCACCTCTGGCACACAGGGCAACAACAACCTCAGGCCCGAGCGCCAGAAGGAGTTCGAGACAGGTCTCGATGTTGGTCTGTTCAATCAGATGGCGGACGCGGGCATCACGTATTATCGCGACAACTCGACGGACGTCATCCTGAGTGTGCCGCGTCCATCGACGACGGGCTTCTCGGCGCAGCTTCTCAATGGAGCGGCGATCCTCAACCGCGGTTGGGAGGCGACACTGAACGTGCGGCCGATAACGACGCAGAAGCTGGCGTGGGAAATTGGTGGTCAGTGGGCGCAGAATGAAACTCGCGTTCTCAGCCTCAACGGTGCGACGTACATTGGCGCTGGTGGCGGAACGTTCTCCGAAGCACAGCCGTCAGCAACAGTCGGTGGAACATTCGCGTTCCGCGGGCTGGGCTACGTTCGCTGTGGCGTCACCAAGAGCACCAATCTGAAGGATCCCGCCGGTCATCCGGTAGACCTCGCGTCAGCGTGCGCGGGTGCGCCGCGAGGCGCGTTGTACATCGCAGCGTCCGGCTTCCCGGTGAACGATCCTGTGAATCGCGTAATCGGCGATCCCAATCCGCACTGGACCGGCAACGTGCACACGACCGTCCACTTCGGAAGCTGGGCGCTGTCGGCGCTGCTCGACCACAAGCAGGGTGGTATGGTCGCCAACATGACCAAGGGTGCACTCAACAACTTCGGGACGTCCATTGAAACAGAGCAGCGCGACGTCACCCGCACCTTCGGAGTGGACTTCATGCCGGGAGCAACGGTGGGACCGGGCAAGGGCACTCCTGTTCAGATCGGGCAGTCATGGTACACGGGGCTCGGGAGCATCTACTCCGGAATTGGCGAGCCGTTCATGGAGGATGGCACGTACACCAAGCTGCGCGAGTTGTCGGTGACGTACTCGCTCACCGGCGCATTCGTGCGCCATGCCGGGTTCAGCAGCGCCGACCTTCGGATTTCCGGGCGCAATCTGCACACGTGGACGAAGTACTCGGGCATCGATCCCGAAACCAATCTCGCTGGAGCAGACGCGCTGGTGCAGGGCTATGACTTCTTCAACATGCCGCAGACGCGATCGTTCGTGTTTTCAGTCGCTCTGAACCGCTGATCCCAAAGGAGATCCATCCGTGAAGCGATACATCAGGAGTGCGGCACTGGCAGCGGCGATTCCAGTCGTCGTTGCGAGCTGCGGCGACAACTATCTCAAGTGCGCCGACTGCATAACCAGTCCAAACGCGCCGACCGCAGCAACTTCCACGCAGCGTCTCGTCGCTGTGCAGGCGAAGCTCACACAGTTTCTCAACGGCAACCTGCCACGCGTGATATCCATGTGGATGCAGCAGATGGCGGGGACGCAGCTGCAGTATCAGGTGCAGGATCTGTACGTTCTGGACGGCGGAAGTGGCGACTTCAGCATGCCGTACACCGGCGGCGGTCTGATCGACATCCGCTCGATCGAGGCAAACTCGGCTGCGTCCGGGGACAAGATATTTCTTGGCATAGCGCAGACGCTCAAGGCATGGGAGATTGGAACGCTCGCCGACGTCTGGGGCGACGTGCCGTACAGCCAGGCTGCCAAGGCCGATTCGTTCCCGACGCCAAAGTACGATCCGCAGCAGGTCGTGTACGACAGTGTGCTGGCAACGCTGGATCAGGCGATCGCGAATCTCAGTGCTGCTACGGGAGTGGGGCCGGGCGCTGCGGAGATCGTCTACAAGGGGAATCCAGCTCTCTGGTTGCAGCTTGCGCACACGCTCAAGGCCCGCTTCTATCTGCATCTGGCGGAGCGGGATCCGACCAACTATGCAAAGGCGCTGACCGAGGCCAATCTGGGCATCTCGAGCAACGCGGCTGACTACATCACCTACCAGACGAGCAACGCGAACGAGCAGAATGACTGGTATCAGTTCATGCTTACCGGAACGCGTACCGGCTTCATGCGCGCCGGCAAGTATCAGGTAGACCTGCTCAAGAGCATCGGTGATCCACGGTTGGCCGAATATTACCAGATTGCGGCTGGCGCGACAGATTACATCGGCGCGTCGCCGGGACAGGGGCTCGCTGGAAACATGTCTACGATCAGCGCGAAGCGACTTGCGCCTGATTATCGCCAACCGCTCGTCACATACAACGAGAATCTGTTGATCAAGGCGGAGGCGTTGTTCCAGCTGGGTAACACTCAGGCAGCGCTCGATACGCTCAACCGTGAGCGTGCCGCATGGGCGACCGCGACACCGTGGCACTCGGCGTTGACGCTTCCGGCGATAGCGGGGCCTGCATCGCTCGCCAGCATCATGCAGGAGAAGTACATCACTCTGTTCCAGAACGTAGAGGCATGGAACGACTACAAGCGCACGTGCCTGCCAGCGCTCGTACCGGCGAATGGTGCGGCGTCGCTGCCTGGCCGAATGCTGTACACGAATTCCGAGCGTCAGACGAATCCGAACGTCCCTGCGGATCCGACGCTCAACTGGAACGATCCGCACGCGTGCGGCGCCTGATAACAACACACCGGGATTTCAATGCACAATCGCTCGATTTTCCTGATCGCCGCAACTATCGCAATAGCGACAACGCTTGGCCCTGCGTCCGCTGTTGCGCAGCGTACGGGTCCGCCAAATCGCGGGCTTGAAACGGAACCGTTTGCTTTCGAGTACATGGGGCCGGCGAACGGTGGTCGCATCGCTTCGGTGTCGGGCGTCGCGGGTGATCCGCGTACGTGGTACATGGGCTCGGCGTCGGGCGGTGTGTGGAAGTCGAGCGATAGCGGGCGCACCTTCGTGCCAGTGTTTGACAGTATGGACGTTCAGGCGATCGGTGCGCTCGCCACTGCTCCGTCGGAACCCGGTACCGTATGGGCCGGGACCGGCGAGGCGTGGGCGATTCGGGATGCGGACGTCATGGGCGATGGGATTTACAAGTCCACGGATGCAGGCAAGACGTGGAAGAACATGGGCTTGCGCGAGACGGGGCGAATTGGCCGGATCATAGTCAATCCGACCAACGCGAACATCGTATTCGTCTGCGCGCTCGGGCGCACGACCGGCCCGCAGCAGGAGCGCGGAGTGTATCGCACGACTGATGGGGGCAAGTCGTGGACACGCGTGCTGTTTGTCGACGATGGCACGGGATGCTCCGGGTTGTCGATGGATGCGCACGATCCGAACGTTGTATTCGCGGGAATGTGGCAGGTCGTGATGCACACCTGGGTAATGTTGGGCGGTGGTCCATCGAGCGGACTCTACGTCACGCGCGATGGCGGCAATACGTGGAGCAAGCTCACCGATCCAGGTCTTCCCAAGTCACCGCTTGGCAAGATCGATGTCGCCGTTGCGCCGACGAATTCGAATCGCGTCTATGCACTGATACAGACCGCTGATCAGGGATCCGTGTGGCGATCCGATGACGCCGGACGCACGTGGAAGAACGTGAACTGGCAGCGAACACTGATAGGCCGCGCGGGCTACTACATCAACATCAAGGTGTCCAGCGGGGACGCGGATGAGATACTGATTGCCAACAGCAGCTTCTGGCAATCGAAGGACGGCGGGAAGACGTTCAAGGCAGTGCCGTGGGGCGGCGATACGCACGACATCTGGATCGATCCGAAGAACCCGGACAGCTTTGCGCTGACGGATGACGCTGGTGCGCACATCACGCTCAATCACGGGAAGAGCTTCACGCAGGTATCGCTTCCCAACGGACAGATGTACCACGTCGCCGTCGATGACAGGGTGCCGTACTGGATCTACTCCAACCGGCAGGACAACAGCTTTCCGATGCGCGGCGCAAGCGACGCACCGATTCGCAACTTCGAGCGCCGCCGTCCGGAGCCGCCAGCCGACACAGTCCACGCCGACAGCATGCGAAGGGATTCGACGATCCGGCGCGGGGCGGCTCGTGACACGGCAGCGGGCGAGGGGCGCCGTCGCGCGCCGGCTGCGGGTGAGAATCCGGAATTTCCGCCGCAGAGCTTTGGCAATGTGTACAGCCGCACGCCGTGGGAAAATGGACTTGGCGGATGCGAGTCGGGCTTCACGCTGCCGGACAAGGCAAACACCGACATAGTGTGGGCGAGCTGCTACGGAAACGAGGTCACTCGTTACGATGCACGCACCAAACTTGCGCACTCGGTGAGTCCGTGGGTTCACACACTCGATTCTCCGCCCGACAAGACGAAGTATCGCTGTCACTGGACGCCGCCGCTCGCAATCGATCCATTCGATACCAAGACCGTGTACTACGGCTGCCAGGTGATATTCCGCACGTCGGATGCGGGACAGCACTGGACTGTGATCAGTCCGGATCTCTCGACGCGCGACCCTTCGCGCATCGTATCGTCCGGCGGAATCGTGGCCGACAACCTCGGGCAGTTCTACGGCGAGGTTGTATTCGCAATTGCTCCGTCGGAGATCAAGCGTGGCCTGATCTGGGCTGGTACGAACGACGGGCAGGTATGGTACACATCCGATGCTGGCGGTCACTGGAACAACGTCACGGCCAACATGAAGGGGTTGCCGCCGTGGGGAACGATCCGGAGGATCGAGCCGTCGCACTTCGATCCCGCGACGGCATACGTGGCGATCGATTTCCACATCATGGACAACCGCAAGCCGTACATCTACAAGACGACCGATTACGGACACACGTGGACCAACATCACCTCGGATCTCCCGAACGATCACCCGCTCGCGTACGTGATGACGATCGCGGAGAATCCGGACAGGAAGGGGATGTTGTTTGCGGGAACGGGGAACGCGTTCTACTACTCGGTGAACGACGGCGCGCACTGGACGAGGTTCAACGCCGGTCTCCCGGCGGCGCCGGTGACGTGGATAGCCGTTCCGAAGAAATGGAACGACGTCGTGGTGTCGACGTATGGACGTGGGCTGTACATTCTGCGCGACGTCACGGCGCTCGAGCAGGGAGCGTCCGCGACGCCAGCGGCGCCACGTCTCTTCGCGCCGCATCTGGCATTCCGCCAGTCGCGGTCGGGCCGCGCCGACTTCACCTTCGAGTTGCCACAGGCGCAGGACAGCGTGGGCGTCGAAGTGCTGGATGCATCCGGCACGCCGATTCGCACCTTCCATCTCAGAGCTCGCGCAGGACTCAATCGTGTGCCGTGGGATCTGCGCTACGAAGCGGCGCCGCAGGTCGTGCTGCGCACGGTCGCTCCTGACAATCCGCACATCTTTGCCGATCCGCGATTCGCCGGGAGCTCGACTCGTCCCGTGTTGCACTGGGGAATCGAAGCTCCTGTGCGGACTGGCCCGATCGCATCGCCGGGCAAGTATTCCGTGCGGCTCACGGCGTCGGGAAAGAGCTGGACTCAGCCGTTCGAAGTGATTCGCGACCCGGACATGCCGTCGCCGACAGCGGACCTCGTTGCATCGACCGAGACTCAGCTTCGGATTCGCAACGACATGACAGAGGCGGTGAACATGATCAACCACATCGAGTCGATGCGGAAGACCATCGCCGACGAGCGCGCCGCCAATGCGGGCAAATCGGACGTTGTTGAGGCGCTGGATCGTCTGAACGACCAGATGCTCGGCGTCGAGCTGCAATTATTGACGCGCTCGGACATGGAGAGCGATGACAAGTATTACGTCGAGCAGTTCAAGGTATACATGAACCTGGTCTGGCTCTCGGGCGAGGTGGGTAGCGGTGCTGGCGACGTTGCCGGCGGGGCGGATTATCGGCCCACATCGCAGTCGCTCGAGGTGCTGAGCGGGATCGAGCGGGATCTGGCCGCGGCGCGGGCCAGCTATACGACCCTGGTCGATCGCGCCGTACCGGCGTTCAACAGCCGGATGCAGGGAAAAGTGGGGGCGATCCCCACGTCGTTCGGCAGCGGCGGCCGCCGGTAGTTGTCGAGGAACTGGTGCCGCCGCTGCCGCGGCGGCACTCCGCACTTGCCGCGCGTCGAAAAATAGGATATTGTATCCAATCCACCAGCGCTGCTGGCGAGTCGCGGCAAGTCGGCTTATCTCTACGGATTGCTTGGCCCAGAAGGCCACATCCCAACTCCGGAGAACATAGCAAATGGGTCGCACCCTCGGTTCATCCAACAAGGCCGTCAAGGCCGTCGGCAAGAGTTCGAACGAGACGAAGATGATGGTAGTGCCGATCACGCGCCAGACCGTCACGCACCAGGCGACGGAGGCGTTGCGCGAGAGGATCCTGCGCGGGGTTTACGCCGACGACACGCCGCTTCGACAGGACGCGCTTGCCGCCGAATTGGGCGTGAGTCGAATCCCGATTCGCGAAGCACTTCGTCAGCTGGAAGCAGAAGGACTCGTCGTATTCAATCCGCATCGCGGCGCGGTGGTTTCGTCGCTCTCCGTGGATGAGATCAACGAGCTGTTCGAGCTGCGCGCGCAGATCGAGGGTGACCTGGTCCGCCGCGCAATCATGCGGACAACGGTGGAAAGCATCTCCCGCGCCAAGGACATACTCAAGGCCTACGAGGCGGCGTTCCGCGCTGGTGAGGTCGCGGAGTGGGGCAAGTTGAACTGGGAATTCCACTCGACCCTCTATGCGGCCGCCGATCGCCCATTCACCATGGCGATCATTCAGCGATTGCACCAGCAGAGCGATCGGTATCTGCGTATGCAACTGGTGCTCACGCACGGTGAATCGCGCGCGATCGACGAGCATCGCGCCATTCTTGCGGCCGTCGCGGCACAGGATGTCAAGCAGGCTTGCTCGCTCATGCGGCAACACATACTCGGCGCCGGCCGTCAGCTCGTCAGGTACGTCAGTGCGGAGCGAGAGGCTGAAGAAGGGCGACCAACAAAGGAACGAAGATCATGACAGGTAGTACTGCCAGACGACTGCAGCACTTCATCGATAATGGCTGGCGTGACAGCGAGACAGATGGATGGATAGATGATGTAAACCCTTCGGACGTGCGCGACGTCATCGCACTCGTGCCGAAGGGTTCGACGAACGACGCGCATGCTGCGGCAAGTGCCGCTGCGCGGGCGTTCCCGGCGTGGCGCGCCCTCACGGGTCCCGCACGCGCCGAGCATCTTTACAAATGGGCCGCGGCGATCGGCGACCGGGCCGAAGAGCTGGCGCAGGTCATGGCGCGCGAGGTCGGAAAGCCGATCGGCGAGGCGCGGGGCGAGGTATCCCGCTGCGTTGTGATTCTGCGGTACTACGCCGGTGACGCGGTGCGCCAGATCGGCGAAGTGATTCCAGCACAATCTCCAGGCGCCCTTCAATTCAGTCTGCGCGAGCCGCTCGGTGTGGTGGCGATGATCACGCCGTGGAATTTTCCACTCGCGATTCCGCTATGGAAAGTCGCGCCTGCGCTCGCATTCGGTAACACCGTCGTACTCAAGCCAGCGGAGTCGTCGTCGTACCTCGCGGCGTTGCTTGCCGAGACTGCTTCTGCAGCTGGCATTCCTGCCGGCGTGTTCAACGTTCTGTTCGGTGCCGGCGCCACAGTTGGCGCGGCACTACTCGAGGCACCGGAAGTTCGCGCCGTCAGCTTCACGGGATCCGGCGCCGTTGGGGCACGCGTGGCTACGACCGCGGCGGCGCGCAATATACGGTATCAGACCGAGATGGGCGGCAAGAACGTCGTCATCGTCATGCCGGATGCCGACATTGCAAAGGCTGCATCACTTACGGCGGCGGGCGCAATGCGCTACGCCGGCCAGAAGTGCACTGCAACGAGCAGGGTAGTCGTCGCCCGCAGCGTCGAGAATGAGTTTCTGAGCCAGCTTCGCTCGCAGGTCGAATCGCTTCCCATCGGCCCGGTCACGGACGCGAAGGCCGCAGTGGGTCCACTGATCAGTCGAGTGTCGCACGATTCGATAACCGAGGCGCTCAGGGATGCGAAGGCCGAGGCGCTGTTTTCGGTCCCCATACCGGGGTCTACCGAGTTCAGCAACGGCAACTTCTTTCCGCCGACAGTCGTGCGTGGAGGCGATCCGGATGGATTGCTCGCGCAGCGCGAACTGTTCGGTCCGGTACTGGCCGAATTCACCGCAGAGGACGCAGACCACGCAATCGAGCTGGCGAATCACACGTCCTATGGTCTGAGCGCATCGATCTTCACGCGCGATCTGACGACTGCGCTGGATTACATCAATCGCATTCACGTCGGCCTGGTGCGCGTGAATGGAGACACCACTGGTGTCGACCCGCATGCGCCCTTTGGCGGAATGAAGGGCTCGAGTTCCGGTAGTCGCGAGCAGGGACCTGCTGCGCGCGAGTTCTACACCGAGATCAAGACCGTACAGGTGAATCCGTGACAGACGGCACCGCCACCATGGAGTCGGGTGTGATGGCAGAAGAACCGACTGCGACCTTTCCCGCGAAGATTCACGTTGTCGATTCGCACACCGAGGGCGAGCCCACGCGCGTGGTGCTGGATGGATGGCCACAGCCGCGCGGCGCTACGATGGCGGAACGGAGCGACGATATGCGCACGCACTTCGATCATCTGCGGCGTGCAGTGGTGTGCGAGCCGCGCGGCAACGACGCGATTGTCGGTGCGCTGCTGACGCCGCCCGTGAATCCGGATTCGACGACCGGTGTGATCTTCTTCAACAACGGAACGTATCTGGGGATGTGCGGGCATGGCGCGATCGGTGTCGTGCGCACGCTGCAGCACCTCGGCCGCGTGCAACCAGGCACAATCCGTCTGGACACGCCAGTCGGAACAGTGTCGGCCGAGCTGAGTGTCGATGGCAGCGTGACGATCGAGAACGTCCCGTCGTTCTGTCATGCGCGCAACGTCGAGGTTCAGGTTCCAGGCATTGGTCTCGTAGTTGGCGACGTCGCGTGGGGCGGCAACTGGTTCTTCATCACGCATAGCACGCCTATCCCGGTAGTCGCCTCGAACGCGAAGGAATTGACCCGCGTGACGCAGGCGATTCAGGATGCGATCAACGCCGCCGGCATCACCGGCGCGAACGGGGAGCCGATCGATCACATCGAGATCTCGGCGGCGCCCACGCGCGCCGATGCGGATTGCAGGAACTTCGTGCTGTGCTCTGGCGGTGAATACGACCGCTCTCCGTGTGGCACCGGAACGTCCGCCAAGCTTGCCGTACTCTATGCCAAGGGCGAGATCACGCTCGGGACTCGGTGGCGCCAGGAGAGCATCAGCGGAAGCCTTTTCACGGGTTGGCTCACGACGAACGAGCGCGGTGAGCTGATTCCGCACATTCGCGGCACGGCTTACGTGACTGCGGAGGCGACGCTGCTATTCGACCCGACGGACCCGTTCCGCGGTGGAATTCCTTCGGCGTGATCCGCACTGCATTGGTGCTGCACGTGGACGGGACACGGTGACTGCGCACCACGACGCTGTGGTTGTCGGCGCGGGGATCGTCGGTGCAGCGTGCGCTGAGGCGCTGTCCCGGTCGGGGATGAGTGTGCTCGTGCTGGACGCGAGCTTCGCCGGAAGCGGTACGACGGCGGCTGGCATGGGTCATCTCGTTGTGATGGATGACTCGCCTGCGCAGCTCGCTCTCACCGCGTATTCCGGACGGCTGTGGGCCGCACTGGCGCCAGAGCTGCCGCGTAACGTCGAGCATGAGGCGTGCGGCACCCTCTGGGTTGCCGAAGATGATGAGCAGCTCGAAGCAGTGCGCGCAAAACAAAGTGTCTATGCCGATAGCGGCGTCGCGACTGAGATACTGTCCCCAGCGCAGCTTGCCGAAGCCGAACCTCATCTGCGACCCGGGCTGGCTGGCGCCCTGCTCGTGCGCGGCGATGCGGTCATCTATCCGCCGAACGGTGCGCGTGCGCTGCTGCAGCGCGCGATCACCAACGGGGCCAGCGTGCGGGAGGGCGTTCGTGTCAACGCAATCGGCGCGCGTGAAGTGATTGCCGGCAACGAACGGATCTCATGCGACTGTGTGATCAACGCAGCAGGTGCGCTGGCGCCGGAGCTCACTCCCGGCATTCCCATCGTACCACGCAAGGGGCATCTCGTCATCACCGACCGGTATCCGGGATTCTGCCGGCACCAGCTGGTCGAGCTTGGCTATCTGACGAGTGCTCACACAATGACGACGGAATCAGTTGCGTTCAACGTTCAGCCGCGGGCTACCGGCCAGATGTTGATCGGGTCATCGCGCGAGCTCGTCGGATGGGACGGATCGATCAATCGGTCCATCGTGCGCAGGATGCTCGATCGCGCACTCGACTTCATGCCGGGACTGGCGCTCGCATCGGCAATCCGGACGTGGACCGGCTTTCGTCCGACGACCCCGGACAAGCTTCCCCTCATCGGCTCATGGGACGAGATGCCGGGATTATGGATCGCGGCCGGTCACGAGGGGTTGGGCATTACGACATCGGTTGGAACGGGACAGCTGCTTGCCGATCTCATCACTGGGCGCGCGCCCGCGATCGATCCAGCGCCATTCGCTCCGTCGCGAGTGCTCGCCGGCGTTGGAGAGCACTGATGGCAATCAACGGCGCCGCGGCGGAGCTGAACATCGTCGTTGACGACCAGCGCATTCGTGTAGCTGCCGGCACGACAGTGGCTGCCGCGCTGTTCAATCTTGGAACCGCGGCTTTTCGTACATCGGTTTCAGGCGAGCCGCGCGGCCCGGTCTGTGGGATGGGCGTCTGCTTCGAGTGCAGAGTGACGATCGACAGCAGACCACATCAGCGTGCGTGTCTGATCGCTGTCGCTGACGGAATGCACATTCGCACGGCCACCGAAGCATGATGGCGCCGCTCGCTGGCACTGATGCGACGCTCATCGTAGCGGACGTCGCGGTCATCGGTGCAGGGCCGGCCGGAATCGCCGCCGCCACCCGCGCGGCGGAGTCAGGTTTGCGTGTTGTCGTGCTCGATCGCGGACTGGAGACCGGTGGACAGATCTGGCGTCACATGAGTGGCGGCCCGGTTCCGCGAATGGCGCAGCGCTGGATTGCACAGCTATCGCGCTCCGGTGCGCAGGTGATTCACGGTACATCAGTAGTAGATGTGCAGCACGAAGATGCAGAATTCGAGATTCTGGCGGATTCGTCCGGAAGTGCGCTGCGCGTACGTGCAGGCAGGATCATACTCGCGACCGGTGCGCGCGAACTGTTCATCCCGTTCGACGGATGGACGCTCCCCGGTGTAATGGGCATCGGCGGTGCCCAGGCATTGCTCAAGTCCGGTGCATCATTCGCCGGCAAGCGCGTGATCGTTGCCGGGTCGGGGCCGCTCATGCTCCCAGTCGCGGCATCACTCGCGAACTCGGGTGCGAAGCTGATACTCGTCGCCGAGCAGGCCCGGCGCAGCGCGGTGATGCGCTTTGCAGCCGGCTTGTGGCGAGCGCCTGCCCTGGTCGTGCAGGCGGCTCGCTATCGCGCACGCTTTCTGTCTACATCATACTCGACCGGCACGTGGGTGACCGCGGCGCACGGCGCCGATCGGTTGGAGAGCGTGACGGTAACCAATGGTCGCCGGACGTGGCGTGAGGCAGTCGACGTGCTCTGCACCGGCTACGGCCTCGTACCGAACATCGAGCTCGCACGACTGCTTGGCTGCGACACGCGAGACGCGGTCATTGTAGTGGATGCTCAACAACGCACCACCGTTGCCAACGTGCTCGCAGTGGGTGAAGCGACGGGTATTGGCGGAGAACCATTGTCGTTGATCGAAGGCGAGATCGCAGGGTCGGTTGTCTCACCACGGGCCCGTATCTCCGATGCATTGCTGCGAAAGCGAGCTGCGCTCGAGATCGCCGCTAGACGCATGCTCGATGCCTTCGCACTTCGCCAGGAACTGCGGTCGCTTCCTACCGGCGGAACGATCGTGTGCCGGTGCGAGGATGTGTCGTACGGCGCCGTGAAGGATGCGGTCTGCGCGCGCCAGGCCAAGTTGTACACACGTGTTGGCATGGGTCCTTGCCAGGGCCGCACGTGCATGCCAGGGCTGGATTTTCTTCTCGCCTGGCAGCCGGACACGGTTCGACCGCCAATCGAACCGGCGCTGGTGTCAGTTCTGTCGTCGGAGCTCGCGGATGACGCGGCTGCTTCGATCCTTTTCAATTCCTCTGTCGGAGAAGCGTACCAATGAAGAAGGCGCAATGGACGGGTGTGTTCCCCGCGATCACAACGCCGTTCAAGCAGGATCTGACTGTCGATCACGAATTCGTGGCGCGCCATGTTTCGTGGCTCGTAGATCACGGCTGCACCGGTATCGTTGCGCTCGGGTCGCTTGGTGAAAGTGCAACGCTCGACTTCGACGAAAAGGTCGAGGTACTTCGAACCTGCGTGAGCTCGGTCGGCAAGCGTGTTCCGGTCGTCGCCGGCATCGCGGGCCTTCAGACCGCCGAATGTGTCGTGCTCGCCAAACGAGCGGCGCAGGCGGGATGCGAAGGCCTCATGGTGCTTCCTCCCTACGTGTACAAGGGCACGTGGCCCGAAATGCGCGCACACTTCAGTGCCGTGATCGAGGCGACGGATCTTTCGTGCATGCTATACAACAATCCGATCGCCTACGGTACGGACGTCACGCCGGAACAGGTGGCTGAACTGACGATGCATCCGAATCTCCATGCGGTGAAGGAATCCAGTGGCGACGTACGCCGCGTGACCGCGGTCGTCGCGCGAGTGGGCGACAGGCTCAACGTATTCGCCGGCCTGGACGACATGATCGTCGAATCAATCGTCATGGGCGCCAGCGGATGGGTCGCCGGCCTGGTCAACGCATTTCCCGCCGAATCCGTGGAGCTGGTGCGGCTGGCCAGCGCGGGCAAGATCAAGGAAGCGCGAGCGATCTACGACTGGTTCCTGCCGCTGCTACGCCTCGATACCGTGCCGGAGTTCGTTCAGTACATCAAGTTAGTTCAGCAGGAGATGGGTTGCGGGACGGCGTCCGTCCGTGCACCGCGTCTCGAGCTGCCGCCTGCTGCAGCCGCGGAAACCAGAGCGCTGCTTCGGGATCACCTGGCGCGTCGTCCCGCCATCAAGTCCACACCGATGACGACCACGGCGTCCGCTGCCTGATCGACTAACCTCTTCACGGCAACTGTCATGAATCTTCATTCGAGCTGCGCCGTACGGTCTGAAATGCTTCAACGTCTGGCGTACGTCGCGGCAGCAGCGACCATCGTGTCGGTTGTTCCGGTACAGCTGCACGCGCAGCTACCCGCGCATGTCGATTCATCGTTACACCGGATCTTCGATTCAAGAGCCTACGTCGGCGATCGGGCCGCCCCCGCACGCTGGCGTCATGACGGGATTCACTACACCACGCTCGAGCCTTCGAAGGATGTCGCGGGCGGCACCGACATCGTGCAGTACGCGGCGGGGACTGGCGCGCGAGAGGTTCTGGTCTCGGCACGACTGCTCCGTCCATCGACTTCCGCAAACCCGCTCGAAGTCGATAACTACGCGTGGTCGCAGGATGGAAGCCATCTGCTCATCTTCACGAACACCCAGAAGGTGTGGCGCCAGAACACACGTGGTGACTACTGGGTGCTCGATACGCGTTCCGGTGCGCTGCATCGCGTGGGTGCCAGCACTGAGCCAAGCGCGCTCATGTTTGCCAAGTTCTCCCCGGACGGGTCGCACGTTGCGTACGTCTACAAGGGCGACCTGTACGTCGAGCCGACTGCTGGTGGTGCCGTAACGAGATTGACGAGCGATGCGACACGCACGCTCGTCAACGGCATGAGCGACTGGGTATACGAAGAGGAATTCGATCTGCGCGATGGATTCAGATGGAGTCCCGACTCGCGACACATTGCGTTCTGGCAATTCGACATGTCCGGCGTCCGTGACTTCACGCTCATCAATGATACGGACTCGTTGTATCCCGTAACGAAGGAAATTCAGTACCCCAAGGCAGGAACGACCAATTCGGCCGTTCGGGTCGGTGTCGTCGATGCCACCGGCGGCCCCGTGGTCTGGGCCAAGCTCACCGGTGATCCGCGCAACAACTACGTCCCCTGGATGGAATGGGCCGACTCGAACAACGTAGTCATCCAGCGGATGAACCGGCTCCAGAACACTGACAATCTCGTCCTCGCGAGTGTGAGCACCGGTGACGTTCATCATCTGCTCACGGAACAGGATACCACCTGGGTCGACATGCGTGAGCAGGACTTTCAGTGGTTGAACGGCGGCAAGGAATTTCTCTGGCCGAGCGAGCGCGACGGGTGGCGCCATATATATGTAGGCAGTCGTGCGACAGGCGAATTGCGGCTTGTCACACCCGGTGCATACGACGTGATCTCCGTCGCCGGCATCGACCAGAAGCGTGGCTGGCTCTACGTCATCGCGTCGCCGACGAACGCCACGCAACGGTATCTCTACCGAGTATCGTACCGGTCGCCAGGTCCGCCCGAGCGCATAACTCCCGCAAATCTCACTGGCACGAACAGCTATTCGATATCGCCGAATGCACAGTGGGCAGTCCACACGTATTCGACGTTCGACACGCCGCCAGTTACCGACATCGTCGAGCTGCCGGCGCACCGCACCGCGCGCACGCTCGTCAGCAACGCGGCACTCAAGGCCGCAGTCGCGCCTCTGATCCAGCCTCCTGTCGAGTTCTTCCAGGTTCAAATCAGCGACGGCGCCACACTCGATGGCTGGATGCTGCGCCCACACAATTTCGATCCGAAGAAGAAATATCCAGTGCTCGTCCAGGTATATGGCGAGCCGGCCGCGCAGACGGTGGTGGACCGCTGGGGCGGCCCCGGAATGTTGTGGCATCGCATGCTGGCCGACCTGGGCTACATAGTTGTGAGCTTCGACACGCGCGGGACACCGGCGCCAAAGGGCCGCGCATGGCGTCACGTCATCTACGGCGCGATCGGTCCGCTTTCGAGCCAGGAAGAGGCCGATGCGGTACGCACCTTCGCCCGCACCAGGTCGTACGCCGATAGCAATCGCGTCGCGATATGGGGATGGAGCGGTGGTGGATCGAGCACGCTCAACGCAATGTTCCGTTATCCCGATGTATACAAGCTCGGCATGGCTGTGGCGCCAGTTGCGGATCAACGGTTGTACGACACGATTTACGAGGAACGCTACGTCGGCCTGCCATCCACCAATGCGCACGGCTATGATGTCGGATCGCCGATCAACTTCGCGCAGGGGTTGCGCGGCAAGTTGCTGGTGGTGCACGGCTCGGGTGATGACAACGTTCACTATCAGGGCACCGAGCGTCTCGTCAATCGCCTCGTGTCACTCGGCAAGGAGTTCGACATGATGGTGTATCCCAATCGCACTCACTGCATCTGTGAGGGCGCGGGAACCACGCTTCACGTCTACTCGTTGTTGACGCGGTATCTGCTGACCAACCTGCCGCCGGGCAAACCCTGACGTGCGATCACGCGTAAATCGATTGGGCGCGTGATGTGACGGGATCAACGGGGTGTTCATCCAAATCAGATCAGGCCTAAATGGGCCAGGCGCGGATGAATCCCACGAACATCCAATTCCGATACCACGTAAATGGGCCAGGCGCGGATGAATCCGCGCCCTACGCGGGACTACCAATTCGGCGCGTATGGGAAAACGTTTACGCAACCCTTACCGGCGCGTTGTGTTTTCCTGCCTGATCCGCTGGCAGCCATAGCGTGAACACGGATCCGCCCTCGAACCAGTCAGTCACCGTGATATCGCCGCCAAGGAGGCGCGCGAAGCGACGACTGATTGCGAGTCCGACACCCGAGCCGGCGATCCCTTCGTTCTCCGGCAACCGGAAGAACTCTTCGAAGATGCGCTCCTGAAACGGTGCCGGTATGCCGGGGCCCGTATCCCGCACGTCGATCGCGATCCGCGGATCGCTAGTGCTCGGTCCGCGTATCGACAGTCGCACGCGGCCGCCGGCTGGCGTGTACTTGATCGCATTCGAAACGAGATTGCCAAGAATCTGGCGTACGCGCGCCGGATCGGTGCTCGCAAGAATGGAAGAATTGCCAGCGGAGCGCGGCTCATCCGATTTCAGCCGCGTGTCGCTGTCGAACGCGAGGTCCAGACTGGACTGCTGCGCTTCAGCCATGAAATCCGCTACTACGATTCGCGCCAGACTTTCCACTTCGGTCGGCACTCGCTGCAGTTGCAGACCTTCGGAGCCGTCGCGATACAGTTCCAGCAGGTCATTCACGGTAGTCACGGATAGTGTGACGAGTCCCTTGATTCTGCCGAGCATTTCGCGCTGCTCTCTGGAAACCGGCCCCACCATGTTGTCTTCGAGCAGCTCCGCATAACCGTAGGCTGCGCCGAGTGGATTCTTGAGGTCGTGTGTAAGGCCGCGAACGAGCGTGGCCTTGGATAACATCGCACGCGCAAGCGCTGCTCTGTCGTGCTCGGCGGCGTGCGCGAAGAACAGAGTGCGCCGTCCTGTCCAGAAGAGCACCAGTGCCGCGGCAAGTGCCAGTGGCGCGAGTATGACGGCCGATATCAGGTTGACACGCTCGAGGCGTCGAATACGCTCGCGTTGCTGCAGCCCCAGCCTCTGGAAATAATTGTCCAGCGACTCAGCGGAGTTGAGCACCTGTTGCCCGGTTATGCTGAGACCTTTCGTGAGTCTCGCCGCCGCAACTCCAGACGTGGCCACCTCCGAATCCATCCGGTCGTGCCAAGATTGTGCAAGCGTGCGCAGTTCCACGAATTGCTCGACGGCATCCGGCCCCACACGTCGTGCAACCGAATCGAGCGCCAATTCGTCCACCCGCTCACGCAACTTGGCGACCGAATCACCCGACGCACTGGCGGCTGGCGTGCCGGCGGCATTCTCACCTTCATGGATCAGTAGCTGTGTCGCGAACGCTACTTCGAGATCGTTGACGATCACGCGTCCCGCGCCGCTGCCATCGGTAAGCTGATCGCGCAGCCGGCGCACGCGATAACTCACCAGCACCGGAGTCGCGGTCAGAACGGCAAGCACGACGGCGACGAATGCGAGAGGCGCCCACCATGCAGTTCGTCGCGTCGCCGCAGCGGAATGATCAATACTTCCGGCGCTATATCCTCGCGCAGGCGTCGCCCAACGCGTCAGGCTGGATTGAGTTGGCCCGCCTGTCATGCCGAGTTCCTCGATCGTTGACGTCGCGAACGGGGCGCATCGTGGCGCGGATCAGCGTCCGGTCACGTCACCAGAAGCGATATCATACCCGGCGATCGGCAGCATGGTCCCGGGTCGCCCCGGAGACAAACGAGTATTTCTGCTACGAAATGAGAGCTCAGCGGTTCAACGCACGGGCGGCTGGGTCGCCACGAGGACGGCCGTTGCCGCGATCACGAGCACTCCAGCCGTGAGCTCGATCCACACCGAGCGCCGGAAGCCGCCGACTGCAGATCCACCGGTTTCCCGATGAGCGAGCGCTCCACGCATCCGCAGCCAGTTGAACGCACCGCCCGCGAATACCAGCATCACGAACCCCAGCTTTACGAGGAGCACCGTACCGTACGTCGAATGGAACAGCGCCGCAAAAGATCCGACACGCATCCACGCGGCAAGCACTCCGCTGGCGACGACGAATCCCGCAGACACCAGCGCCAGCGGACTGAACGCATTCACCAGTCTTGCAACCAATGGCACCCGTCCTGTCGCGCGCGCATGCGTGTCGATGGAATTCCCTATCGAGAGCGCCGCAGGCACGCCAACCACTGCGAGGGTCAGCAAGCCACCCAGCCATGCGCCGGCCGCAACTACGTGAATGACGTCGATGGCAATGGAGAGACTTCTGTTTCCGGGCGCTGCCATGGCGTGTCCGGCGAATGCGGGCGTCGCAGCAAGCGCCACTGAAACAAACGCCACAACGAGCCATGGCGTTCCTCGGCGATGCGCGCCACGAGCCGATGCAAAGGCGATGCACACGATCGCCGTGATGACGAACTGCGTGATCCAGACTCGCCCCCAGAACATGCCCAGGAGCGACCCCATCGCCACGTTTCCGCCGACTACGGCGTGCTCCGCGTACAGCCGGCATACCGAGGCTACGAGAAAGACGATTCCGGCGGCAAGCCCGAGCCTGGCCGCCTGCCTCGTCGCGCGATCGTCGAAAGCGCCGACAGTGTCTGCGTCGCCCTCCGAGCGCACCCTCGACAGTACCAGCAGTACGAACGCTGCCACGCCCACTACCGTTATAAGTGCGACGAAGGTCAGCCAGCGCGCCAGCACGTAGACCGGTGCTTCGACATCCATTCCCTGCACGGGAGCGGGAGATGTCCTGGCGGTCGCGGTCCCGGCGCTATCGTGCTGGATTGCACCGGTGGATGCACTGCCGGCACCTGTCGTCGTACCGGCTGCGCTATCGACCACGAAGGTGAAGCTGCCTCTGGAGGGGTGCCCATCATCCTTCGCGACCGTACGCCAGGCCACCGTGTACTGTCCCGGCCGAAGAGGTGAATCGATCGTCGCAAGCAGGTGCAGCGGATTGGCAGGGTCGACCTTCGCCGGCCCGACTGCTGTGCGGCTGCCACCTGGTCCGGTTATGGAGATTGTGGTCAGCGTCGCTTCAGCGGCTTCACTGTACCACAGCTCGATCCCGGTCGGCGCGACGGCCATGTGAGATCCCGCCGACGGCGCGCTCCTGAGCAGGTGTGCGTGGGCCCACGCGGTTCGGGGAGCGGCGAGGGTCAACGTGGCCACGATGATTGCGGTGATCCATCTCGCAGCGCGCGTCGCAATCACCGGCGAGCGCGTCGCCGTCGGCCGCCGTCCAAATGGAGCAGCTGGCAGGTCGCCATTGTCGCTATGGGGGGTCGAATGCCTTGCTTCGATCTCGCGTCGACCGGGGATTCTGTGAGCAGCCAAAATTTCCCTGTTCCCCGATTCAGAGCTCCGCCGACGTGGCTCGAGCCCATTTTTTTGCGCTATCAAAACCGAAAATGGGAGGTGCCGGTTCAACGCGCCTCACGAGGCTGTTTCATAGGGGAAACATACAGTCTTGCACGCACGGCGCTCGACCATATCCGAGGTCAACGGCATGATAAACATATGATTATCAGTCTGGCGCGATACTGGCAGACATTCACTCGAACGGCAGTCCGGAATATGCCCTCTGCGGATGCAGCGGCGCATGTAACCACTATGGGAGATCAGCATATATGAGTCGTGCCGCAAGATGGATATCACCAGCTGTCCTGCTGGCGATTACGCTCGCCGCTTGCCAGAAGGGTGAAAAGGGCACGAGTGCGGGAGCGACAACGTCAGCCAGCAACGCCACGGCGCCGGCTACCGATTCCACAACCGTGTCCCAGACGGCGGAGCTACAGGCACAGAAGGACTCGCTCATGGGCGTTACGCGCAGCCTTCTGGCGGCGATGGCGTCGATCGACTCGGCAACCTCCTCCGCTGGCATCAAGGCGAAGAACAAGGGTGAGCCAATCACTTCCTATGAAGAAGGCGTTCGCGCACGGACGGTCCAGGCTCTCGCGCGGCTCAAGAGCACTCAGGCCCGTCTTCGCACCATAGACGAACGGGTTTCCAGACTGGGTGGCGAGAACGCCCAGCTCAAGGCACAGGTTACAGAGTTCCAGACGACGGTCGCGGCATTGCAGACGCAGCTCGCGTCGTCGCAGACGCGCGCCGATTCACTGGTCCGGCAGCTCTACGCGGCGAACATTCGTGGCGATTCGCTCCAGTACCGTACGCAGCAGCTGGGCTACACGATCGATTCCACAGCCTATGAGAATCGCAGGGTGTTCGTCGTAAGCGGGACGGCCGACTATCTCGTGAAGCACCACATCGCGCAGGTGGTTGGCGGATCGCGCTTCCCGTTCATCGTGAAGATCGGCCAGACCATCCGACCGGCAAATGGCCACCCGGATTCCACGCTGTTCCGTGCGTTCGACATGTCTGCGATGACGACGGTTCCAGTAGATACGACGCGCTCGTACGAGATCATCTCGTCGCAGGACCTCACCGGTGCAGATCGGTCCAATGCAAAGGGCCGGGTGTTCCACGGGGCGATTCACATTACTGACCCGAAGACCTTTTGGCGCCCCTCGCCTTACCTGATTCTGCTCGTGCCGTAGCCACGCTACGATAGCGCTTTTGATGAAGGGGTCCGGCGGCGTGAAGCTGCCGGGCCCCTTTTCTTTGTGTTACAATTTCTGACCAATCGATCCAGGAATTTCTCATGCCGGTCCATTTCCCGTTCGACGCGTCGATCGCGAGCGCGTCGACGATTCCGTCACGTCTCTACACGGATCCGGTCTATCTCGAGCTGGAGCAGGAGCGGATATTCGGCCGAACGTGGCAACTCGTGGGGCGTGCGGATCAGGTCGTCGAGTCGGGGCAGTTCTTCACTGCCGATGTTGCTGGCGAGGGAATCGTGATACTGCGCGACGGTCCAACGCTGCGCGGCTTTCACAATGTCTGTCTGCACAGGGCAGGGATGGTCGCCGTGGGGTGTGGCAAGCGCAAGACGTTGCAGTGCCACTATCACGGCTGGACGTACAATCTTCAGGGTGATCTGATTCGCGCGCCGGAGATGGAAGGTGTCGAGCGATTCGCCATGGAGGACATGCACCTCAAGCCAGTCCAGGTAACGCAGTGGGGTCCGCTTGTCTTCGCGAACCTCGATCTCAAGGCGCCACCGTTGAGCGAGTTTCTGGAGGACATCCCGGATCGTGCGCGGCACTTTCACATCGACGAGATGCGCTACGTGATGCGGCGTGAATACACTCTCCACTGCAACTGGAAGGTGTACATCGACAACTATCTCGAAGGCTACCACATTCCGGTGGTGCATCCCGGCCTTCACAAGGAGATCGCGTACGACGAGTATCGCGTCGAGCCGCACCGGTACTATTCGCTGCAGCATGCGCCGCTGCGCCCTGTCACCGGGAACCGGGAGGCGCGCAACTACCTTCCTCCGGAGCAACGCGGCACTGCCGACGACCAGGCGCAGTATTACTGGCTGTTCCCGAATGTCATGCTCAACGTCTACCTGGGTCAGATGCAGACGAACGTGATCCTGCCACTCGACGTGGATCGCACCTTGACGATATTCGAGTGGTATTCCGCCAGCCCGCCGGCGGACGTGGAGGCCGACGAGACATGGACTCGACTGCTGAAGTTCAGCGATGAGATACAGGTCGAGGATATCGAGATCTGCGAGGCGGTTCAGAAGAATCTCAGATCCAGGATCTACGATCGCGGACGCTACTCGGTCAAGCGAGAGAACGGCGTGCACCACTTCCATTCGTTGCTGCACGAATTTCTGACGTAACCGAGAGTGCCTGAGCTTCCCGATATCACGGTCTACATCGAGGCGCTGAACGCACGAATTCTGCATCAGCGCCTCATCGCGCTTGCCGTATTGAATCCGTTCGTGCTCCGAACTTTCGATCCGCCAATCGCCGAAGCGAGCGGACGTGAAGTCGTGGAGGTTGGGAGGATCGGGAAGCGAATCGTCATTGGATTGAAAGGCGAGTTGTTCATCGTCATCCATCTCATGATCGCCGGCAGGTTGCGCTGGTTGCCGGCTGGCAAGGCCGCACCGAAAAAACTGAGTCTCGCGACGTTCGCGTTCGAAACTGGCACGCTCGTTCTCACAGAAGCCGGAACCACGCGGCGTGCCTCGCTGTCACTGATCGGCGGCAGGGAAGCGCTGTCGCAGCTGGATCGGGGCGGGCTCGATGTCTTCGCGTCGGATTTCAGCGCGTTCGCGACGCGCCTGCGGAGCGAGAATCACACCCTCAAGCGGGCACTCACGGATCCGCGTCTGTTCGATGGAATCGGGAACGCATATTCCGACGAGATACTGCATCGCGCGCGTCTCTCTCCGGTCGCGCTGAGCGGACGCATCAGCGACGATGACGCACTCAGATTGTACGACGCAACGCGGGTGGTGCTGCGCGAGTGGACCGATCGTCTGCGCGCGGAGGCCGGCGACAAATTTCCGGAGCGTGTCACGGCGTTCCGCCCTGAGATGGCGGTGCACGGCAAGTACGGGGAGCCGTGCCCGGTATGCGGAACCCCCGTGCAGCGCATCAGATATGCAAGCAACGAGACCGATTACTGCGCCCGGTGCCAGACCAACGGGAAGTTGCTGGCGGATCGCGGTCTGTCGCGATTACTCAAACAGGACTGGCCCAAGTCGGTGGACGACCTGTGATGCGAAAGCATAGTCCGATCGGATTCAACGCCGTCGCGTAGCAGGCGTGAGCAGTGCGACGCGAATGTGGGGCACGGATGCATCAGTGCCTGTCAGCGTAAATGCCATCAAGCCCGCTTTCCCGGGGCTGACGTTCCTTAGACGAACTGCGTCAGCTTGCTCCATCCTGTCCCAGTCGCTCGCGGATCTGTCGAATGCGCTCATCCCACCAGGAGAAATCGTGATATTCGCTGATCTGTGCGGCGAGCTCGATCTCATTCAGCGCCGTGATTGCTGGATCCTCGGACGGCGTCGACGTCTCAGCGCTCAGGATGGCAGCGGGGGGAAGTGCGTGAATTTCGTAATCCGGCGCTGGCAGCATGCGAACGCCCGGCTCACCAAGCCGTATCTCGATCGGCGATATGACGGGGATGCTCATCA
Source organism: Gemmatimonadota bacterium (assembly GCA_027307165.1). Taxonomy (GTDB): domain Bacteria; phylum Gemmatimonadota; class Gemmatimonadetes; order Gemmatimonadales; family Gemmatimonadaceae; genus Fen-1247. Next base: position 253,288 of record DAHUXM010000004.1, read on the forward strand.
GCATTTTGTGTGACCTCCAAGACTGAGGGCGAATGCTGCGCCTGCGAGCACTTGCAGTGTGCACAGCATCAGCAGTGTGGCGTATGTCCAACCGTGATTTCTTACCGACTTCGGAAGCGTACGACGATACAGCAGCCATCCTGCGAGAATCGTCGCCGACTCCAGCGCGAAGTCGACCAACGGCCGCGCATAGAGATTCATACCCACCACCGGTCCGCCCGGCCACGTCGGCTTGATCCCTGTAAAATAGTCCAGGCCCCAATGCGACAGGACCACCAGTGCCACGATCATCGTGCCGGTCACATTGCGAGTGATTGCATATGCAAGCAACGCAAAGACGATCGCAGCAGCTCCAACGGGAATGAATCCGTGTGTGTACATGCCGTTGGGACCGCGACTGATATCCGCGACGCAGGATCCAGCGTCGAGCCAATCCGGGATCTGCGCCGCGACGAGCACGAGCCACAGAGGTAGTGTCTTCCGGAACGAGTACGCACCAAGCCCAAAGCCGATGTGACCAGCGTACACTATTGCACCTGACCCTGTCGCCGGGCTGCAGCAAGTGATCGTCTGTGAAAGAAGAGCGTGGTGACGACGGGCGCGAGCAACGCGAGCGCAAGGGTGAGACCTTTTACCAGATGGATCGGCATTCCGGAGGTGGTGTGTTGTACGCTCCCTAAACTTAGCGGGCGATCACTTCTTCTCTGGAGCCTTGTTTGGCTTGCTGACGTTCTCGCCTACGCCGGCTGCTATGGATGGCCGCGCGAAAAGGAAACCCTGGCCCATGACGCAGCCCAGATCCTCGAGCGTCACGCGCTGCGATGCATGCTCGATTCCCTCGGCGATGGTCGACAGGCCGAGCGTCCCGCCGAGTCCGATTATGGTGCGGGTGAGGGCAGCGCCGGCGGCGTCACGCTCCATTCCTTCGATGAAGGCCTTGTCGATCTTGATGATGTCGATCGGGAACTGCTGCAGATAGCTAAGCGATGAATAGCCCGTGCCGAAGTCATCGATTGCGAGATGAACGCCGAGCTCCTTCAGTTCCTGCAGCCGCTGGACCATCATCTCGGTACGGTGCATGATGACGGTTTCCGTGATCTCGAGGACCAGTCGCTCCGGTGGAAGTCTGGAGTCGGCGAGTGCAGCGGCGACGTCGGAAACGAAGGTCGCGTCCTGGATCTGCTTTCCGGAGACGTTTACGGCGACGCTCATGTGATGTTCATCCGGCAAGCCGTGCCACCAGGCGAAGGCCTGGGTGCACGCTTCATGAAGCACCCATCGGCCAAGCGGAACGATGAGGCCGGTTTCCTCGGCTACCGTGATGAAGTCAGCCGGCTGCAGTTCGCCGCGGCGAGGGTGATTCCAGCGCACGAGAGCTTCGACACCGACGACGGTGTCGGTATCGAGCTGGACGAGCGGCTGATAGTGCAGCACGAATTCCGACGCTGGTACCGCCACTGCGTGGCGCAGGTCGGTCTCGAGACCGATCCTGTCGACCACCGCGGTGTGCATCGAAGGCTCGAAGAACTGGTAGCGGTTCTTGCCCGATCCCTTGGCGGAGTACATCGCCACATCGGCATTGCGGAGCACCTCATCGGCGCCGTCGCTGTCCGAGTGTGGTCGCGCGATGCCTGTGCTTATTCCGACGGTCACCATCTCGTTTCCGATCGGGATCGGCTGTCGCATCGCGCGTGTAATGCGATCGGCAACGATCCTCGCCTCCTCGTCGTCGCGCACATTCTCGAGCAGGATCGCGAACTCGTCGCCTCCGAAGCGCGCGACGGTGTCCGAGCCACGCGTCGCGTTGAGCAAGCGGGCCGCTGCGACGACGAGCAGCTGGTCGCCCGCACTGTGCCCGGCGCTGTCGTTCACCGCCTTGAAGTTGTCCACATCGAGAAACATCACTACTACGCGATCACGGTGAGCTGCGCGTTGCAGTGCCATCTCGACTCGCTGCCTGAACAGCGTGCGATTCGGGAGGTCCGTGAGTGGATCATGCGATGCCTGATGTGTGAGTCGTTCTTCGAGCGACTTGCGTGTGCGTATGTCCTGCACCATGGCGATGACGCCGAGCGACTTGCCGCTGGTTGCGCTGTGTGCGCGCGACATCGTCAACGCGGCCCATACGATCTCGCCATCGCGGCGAGTATAGCGCTGCTCGATCGCGAGCTCCGGACTTGCGCCGCTCGAGATCGCCGCCATCGCTGCGGCGAGACCGTTGGCGTCATCGTCGGGAACGAGCTGGTACAGCTGACGGTTCAGCAGCTCTTCGCTGGAGTAGCCAAGGAACTGCTGCATGGCAGCATTCGTGGCGATGATCCTGCCATCGGTATCGATGAGCGCGATGCCGACGGCGGAGTGCTCAAAGACGGCTCGGAAGCGCGCCTCGCTGGCCAGCACGGCTTCGTAGGTCCGATCCTGTCGCGCGACATCCCGGCCGTCACCGTGAATCGCGTTCCATTCATCGGACAAGGGTTAGTCCGCGTCTGGTGTGGTCGCCATCGTCGTGCTCATCCACTTTACGACGCACATGACAGGCCGCCCGCAACAGTGCGGGTCCAAAGTCGATACGGTCGCAATGTCAGCGGATTCCGGCCACCTTGTGCGTCTGTACCGATAGCCGCCACTTCGGATGGTCGAGGCAATACTGGATTGCCGCCCGGGTTGCCTGTTCAAGCGACGGTCCATCCATCGGCTGAAGGTAGAAGTGCGTGAACTGGAGATTCGCGAAACGCTCCGGAAGTGCGCGCTCCTGCGGATAGACCAGCTTGAGCTCGTCACCAGTCGCGATCGCGAGCGGTGCGTCGGATTTGGGGCTCACACAGATCCAGTCGAGGCCGGCTATTGCAGGCTGCGTTCCATTGGTTTCGACAGCAACGCGAAAGCCACGGCGATGCAGTGCCTCGACCGCCGGCTCGTCCAGCTGCAGTAACGGCTCACCACCCGTGCACACCACAAACCGTTCAGCTCCCTCGTCCGTGGTCGGTCTCCAGGCCGACTCCACCGCACTCGCGAGTGCTTCGGCATCTGCGAACTTCCCGCCGTCAGGGCCAACGCCGACGAAATCAGTGTCACAGAACGTACAGACGGCACTCGCGCGGTCGCTCTCGCGGCCCGTCCACAGGTTGCACCCTGAAAAACGGCAGAACACCGCCGCGCGTCCGGTGTTTGCTCCTTCCCCTTGCAGCGTGTAGAAGATTTCCTTGACTGTGTACGCCATCGCGCTAAGCGCGTCCCACGCGCGCGTATGCTATCGGATCGGTGGCCCCTGCCGCACTGAACCCGGCCAGGCGTAGCTGACACGCATCACACTGGCCGCATGCCTCGCCGGTGGCAGACGGATCATAGCAGCTCGTCGTCATCGAGTAATCGACGCCGAGCGACATGCCGAGCGCGATGATCTGCGCCTTGGTCAGATGGATGAGTGGTGTGCGGATGGTGATCGTGTTGCCTTCGGCACCGGCTCGGGTCGCGAGGTTGGCCATGCGTTCGAATGCATGGATGTACTCGGGCCGGCAATCCGGGTAGCCGGAATAGTCGACCGCATTGACTCCGATGAATATGTCTCGCGCGTGCGTGACTTCAGCGAACGCGAGCGCGTACGAGAGAAAAATCGTATTGCGAGCCGGTACATACGTGATTGGCACGTCAGTCGCATCGCTCACGTCGCGTCCCTTGGGTACTGCGATGTCCGATGTGAGCGCGGAGCCACCGAACACGCGGAGATCGATGGTCACCGCCTCGTGACGTGCAACGCCGTAGCTGCTCGCTATCCGGCGCGCAGCGTCGATCTCGCGGTCGTGTCTCTGCCCGTAGCTGAACGAGAGGGCGTTGACCTCATAGCCGTCGCGCCTGGCAATGGCGAGCACAGTTGTGGAGTCGAGGCCACCGCTCAAGAGCACGACGGCCGGACGTGTGTGGGACATGGTGAAATCTACAACAGGCACTGTATCACAGGCTCGCGCCGCGGTGAGTATCGGCGGCCCTCGTCGTCGCCGAGACCGCCGATAACGAGTATCTTGATCCGCATGACAGCCGTTCTTCCATCGTTGAGCGATCTCGAGGCCGCGACGGAGATCGTCCGCCGGTTCGTGCCGCCGACGCCGCAATATGCGTGGCCCTTGCTTGCCGAGCGCACGGGGGCACGCGTGATCGTCAAGCACGAAAACCACACTCCCGTCGGAGCCTTCAAGGTTCGTGGGGGAATCGTGTACATGGATCATCTGCAGCGCACTCCGCAACGGGTTCCGGGCATCGTGACTGCGACGCGCGGCAACCATGGCCAGTCCGTGCCGTTCGCCGCGCGGCGCTACAACATTCCGGTTCTGGTCGTGGTCCCGCACGGGAACAGCGTGGAGAAGAACAGTGCGATGCGGGCGCTGGGCGCCGACCTCGTCGAGGAGGGGCGCGACTTTCAGGCGGCCGTAGAGGCGGCCGACCGGATCGCCGTGGAACGCGGCTGGCACAGATTGCCATCGTACCATCCAGATCTGGTGAGTGGCGTCGGTACCTACGCGCTCGAATTCCTGCGGGCTGAGCCGGACATGGATACCGTCTACGTGCCGATCGGGCTCGGTTCCGGGATCTGCGGAATGGTGGCGGCGCGGGATGGGCTCGGGTTGTCCACCAGAATCGTCGGAGTGGTTTCGACGGGCGCACCGGCCTACGCGCTGTCGGTCTCTGCTGGCCAGGTGGTCTCGCACCCGGTCACGACTGAAATCGCCGATGGAATGGCGTGTCGCACTCCGCTCGCGGAGCCGCTCGAAATCATCACGCGCGGTACCGAGCGCGTCGTGCAGGTGAGCGACGCCGAGGTGGAGGAGGCGATGCGTGCGTACTTCACCGATACGCACAATGTTGCAGAAGGCGCAGGTGCTGCAGCGCTGGCGGCACTGATGCAGGAGCGCGAGTCGATGCGTGGACGTAAAGTTGGTGTGGTATTATCGGGGGGAAACGTGGATCGCGATGTCTTTGCGCGCGTGCTTGCGCATTAGGTCATTCACCGGTATTGCTGGTGTGAAATAATGCGGACACCCGATTTCGATTACGCGTAACGGGGGCGGGGGGGATATATCCGGCGGACATCCGAATTCGATTCCACGTAACGGGGCCAGGCGCGGATATATCCGCGCCCTACGCATGACCATCAATTCGGCGCGTGGGTGGGCGTCGTCGTGGCGTCGTACGAATTTCGCGCGCGGCGTTTATGCGGTGCGCAATTCTCCGACCAGGTTTCGCAGGTGCGTGCTTCCGCGCAGCAACAGTGCCGATGCTGTCGTCATCTGCTCGCACGCGGCGCTCTGTTCCTCCGTCGATGCGCTGACCTGCATCGCTGTTGCGGCATGACCCTCGGCGGTGCGTGCGACGGCGGCAAGACCGTCGGTTGCGTGCTGAACCACGCGAACGTTGTCATCCGCGGTGCGCGCGACTCCTTCTGCCGCACGCGTAGTGCGCTCGGCAGCAGCCGCGATCGACGCCAGCGCGTCGTCGATGTCGCGAGAGACGCGCTCCAATTCGCCGACCTGATTTTCTCCGCGCTCCATCGTGCTGTAGGTACGGCTGACGCGGCTCGTAACGGAAGTTGTGAGGTCGACGACATCGTCAGCGGCTGCGCGTGACTGGTCGGCAAGCTTGCGAATCTCGTCCGCCACTACGCCGAACCCGCGGCCGGCTGCGCCGGCACGCGCGGCTTCGATCGCGGCGTTCAGTGACAGCAAATTCGTCTGATCGGCAATACGTCCTACGGAGATGACGAATTTGTTGATATCTCCCACTGTCGCATTGAGCGCGCGCACTTCGTCGGCGGCCTGCCGGACTATCGTGCGAACGTCCACGAGTATCGAGAGAGTTCGCTCCAGCTCCGTGCGCTTGTCGGCCGCCTGACCGTGAATCGACGCGGCGAGCGCCTGCACTTCCTCGGCGCCGGCTGCGACACTGTCGGCCGCGTCGCGAATCGAGTCGAGCGAGTGGGTCACCACCTTGATTTGTCGCACCTGGGCCTCGGCGCCAGCTGAAACCTGCGTCACGGCTTCCGACACCTGGTTGGCGGTGTCCGAAATCTGCTGCGATGCGCTGGCGAGGTCGCCCGCCGAATGGGTTACATCGTCGGCAGTCTGCGTCGCGACGTCGATGACGCGCGACAACGAATCTGCCGCGTGATTCATTGCGATTGCGACCGTTGCAAACTCACCCGGGAGGCCGGCGGTATCGGTGCGGGCCGTGAGATCGCCTTCGCTGAAGCTGCGGGCGTGCCTGGACAACTCTCGAAGTGGCGTCGCGATTGCGCGGATGGTGCGAATCGCGATCATGATGGCGAGCAGCACAGCGATGGCGACGGCACCCAGTACCGCTGTCGCGCGCCACTTCGCCAGATAATCGATATGGCTTGTCGCGTTCGAGACGTCGGTGGCCTTGGTGTCCTCGAAACGCGCGAGATCGCCGAGAAGACCGGCAACCACGACGCGCGCCTGCTCGGCCTGCACGCGGGCTTCCTGTGTGCGTCCCATATCGCGAAGGCGATGCGCGAGCGCATATGCGTTCTCGAAGTCAGCGAGGCGGTTATCGACTGCGGCGATCGCTGCAACTTCAGTCGGCGTTGCACGTTGCGTGCTGCCGAATCTGCGCTGCAAGCTGTGTGCAGAGTGCCCCAGCTGGCGAAATTCACGCAGCGATACGGAATCGCCATTGGCGAGATAGGCGGACGCGGCCTGGATCTCTCGCGTCACGATGTTGGAATAATCCGAGGTCTGCTGCGCCGTAGCGAGTACGCTCTGCAGCTCCCCGGTAACGTCGCCGGCGCCGGCCCGCACCGCCATCCATCCGACAGTCCCGGCGATTATCAGGCAGAATACAAGCGCCGCAAATCCCACGAGCAGGGTATCCCTGATCGTTGTGAGGCGTAGATGTTCGCGGATACTCATCGGCGCGCCACCGGAAGCATGAGCCCGTCGTGTACGCGGGTCATACGGAAGGTATCTCCAACGGGATCGGTGCCGTCGAACCACGTGGGGCCGGACAGGCTCGCGAATGCAGTCGATTGCTTGAGCGATGAGAGATAATCGCGAATTTCGGTTCTGGTGGTAGCGCCGCTCCTGAGCGCGCTCGCGATCAGCCGTGTCGCGTCGTACGCCAGCGCGGCATGTGCGTCCGGCACCATCCCGTACCTGGCGCGAAATGCGGACGCGAATCTCTGCGTTGCTTCGCTGCTGTTCTGCGCGGTGAACGGTGTTCCGACAAATGCGCCTTCCGACGCAGGATCACTGACAACACCCTGCCATCCGTCGCCACCGAGGAACGTGGCCGTCAGGTGTTGCCTGCGCGCCTCGCGCAGCACCTTGATTCCAAGATCCTCATCGCTTGCGACGAATACGATGTCGGGCGCGTGTGTCTTGAAGTACGTGATGTACGGCTCGAGGTTCGTGTCTGTGCCGATCGGATCGGTGCTCAGAACCTGGCCCTTGAAACTGTGAAGGAAGGCGTCGGACAGCCCGCGTCCATACGAGTCGTTGTGATACAGAATGCCGACCCTTGCAGGACGGTGCAGCGAGTCGCTCAGCGACGATGCGAAGCGCGCGAGCGTTATTCCGTTCACGGAATCGCTGGTGCTCATGCGAAACACCCACGGCGAGATGCCGGTTATGTCGGGCGACGACGGCGTCGTGGCGACAGCTGGAAGATGACCGCCGTCGTATACGCGTGCAGCCGATACCTCGGCGCCAGAGCCTGCGTGGCCAATCACTGCAAGAATCTTCCGGTTCGCCACGAACTCGCCGGCGACGCGTGCTGCGTCGGCTCCGCTTGCGCGATCGTCACGAGCGACCACGCGCAGCGGCACACCGTCTATCCCGCCGGCGCGGTTGATCTCATCCACAGCGAGATCGATCCCGTGCTGGTTCTGGATTCCGTAAGCCACGGTCTGGGGACCGGCCGCGCCAATCAGGTACTCCCGAGGCTGGCGGGAGCAGGCGACCAAGGTGCTCAAGGTGCTTATGGACGCGGCAAGAGCCGCGACGACCATACGACGATCCAACAAAACCTCCAGTGCCACCAATGCAACCGAGACAGCCAGGCAGGGCATCCGCTCGACGCCGCTCCACTCGATGCCGCCCTACAAGGACGACATGGACGAGCACTGTGTCACCATCTTACAAGACGGGGACGCAGCTCTAGAGAGAGTTTCGGCAGGCGACGGCGTCGATTGAAGCCTGTGACCTCCGCTCAAGGTCCTGCATCTAGCGGGATTCGGTTAATTTTCGCCTATGCGCAGAGAGCCCTTCACCGTCGGAATCATCCAGGAAGCGGTCGCCGCAACGCCCGCCGAGACACTGGAACGGGCGGTGACCCGGATCCGGGAGGCCGCGGGCCGCGGGGCCCAGGTCATCTGCCTGCAGGAGATGTTCAACTCTCACTACTTCTGCACCAGCCAGAGCTGCGAGCGGTTCGACATCGCGGAGCCCATTCCGGGGCCGGTAACGGATCGGATGCAGGAGCTGGCCCGGGAGCTCGAGGTCGTGATCATCGTCCCCATCTTCGAGCGTCAGGCCGCTGGACTCTATCGCAACTCGGCTGCGGTGATCGACGCCGACGGCTCGCTGCTGGGTGTGTATCACAAGATGCACATCCCTGACGACCCGCTGTACTACGAGAAGTATTACTTCACGCCCGGCGACGCGAACCGCACGTACGAGACGGAAGAACACCCGGGGGCTAGCGGCTTTCGAGTCTGGAAGACGCGCTATGCCGATATCGGTGTCCTGATCTGCTGGGATCAGTGGTATCCCGAAGCCGCCCGTATCACCGCACTACTGGGTGCCGACATCATCTTCTATCCTACGGCGATTGGATGGCATCCCGCGGAGAAGGCGGAGTTCGGGCCGGCGCAGCTGGACGCATGGCGTACGGCGCAGCGCGCGCACGCGATCGCGAACGGTGTGTACGTCGCATCGCCCAACCGCGTGGGATTCGAGGACGAGCCGGGCACCGATGGAATCGAATTCTTCGGCCACTCCTTCGTGTCGGATCCATTCGGAAGAGTGATCGTCGAGGCGGGCCTCGAGCCTAGCGTGCTCGTCGCGAAGTGCGATCCCGCACTGATCGAGTACACGCGCCGCAACTGGCCATTCCTGCGTGACAGGCGTATCGACGCATACACACCCATTCTGAATCGGTACCTGGGGTGACGCGCTGGCGCATGCCGGCCGAATGGGAGCGTCACGACGCGACCTGGATAGCATGGCCACACCACGAGCCCGACTGGCCTGGAAAACTCGAGGCTGTACGCTGGGCATATGCGGAAATAGTCCGGGTGCTCGCCATGCACGAGCGTGTCGAGATCCTGTGTCACGACGAGCGCGTTCGCAATTCTGCCGTGGCGATGCTGCGCTCGCAGGACGTTGCGATGCAGCGCGTCAATCTGCGGCTCATTCCGACGGATCGCGTGTGGCTGCGCGATTCCGGACCGTCGTTCGTGTGGAACGGGAACGGCGAAGTCGAGATGATCGCGTGGGATTTCAACGCATGGGCCAAGTACGACAACTTCACGCGTGACCGCCGCGTTCCCGGCGCGATCCAGGATGCGACCGGGTTGCCCATGACGCCTGCGACGCGTCCTGACGACGCAAGTCGGAGATTGGTGCTCGAAGGCGGTGGGTTGGAGGTGAATGGACAGGGGAGAATCCTGGCCACCGAGGAATGGTTGTTGAGCGACGTGCAGGTCCGCAATCCAGGTGTCACGCGCGCTGGATACGAAAAAGCATTTGCTACCTACCTTGGCTGTCATGACACCATCTGGCTCGGGAATGGATGCGCCGGTGATGACACGCACGGGCACATCGACGACATAGCACGTTTCGTCAACTTCGACACCGTGGCGCTGGCGTACGAAGCCGATCCGTCGGATGCGAATCACGCGTCGTCCGTGGACAATCTGGAACGGTTGCGTCTCGCGGCGGAGCGGCAGCCGTTGAACGTCGTGCTGCTGCCGTATCCACGTCCGGTCATGATGGATGGACAGAGACTTCCAGCGAGTTACGCGAATTTCTACATCGCGAACGAAGTCGTTCTCGTGCCCACGTTCAATGATGCGAACGACCGCGTTGCGCTCGAAATCATCGCGACACTATTCCCGGTTCGCACGGTGATCGGAATACATGCCGTGGATCTCGTGTGGGGGATGGGAACGCTGCACTGCCTCACGCAGCAGCAGCCGGCGATGGCGATCGATTATCGCGGCACCTGAGCGAGGCGATGGGAACGCAGCTCACCGTTATCTATGACGGCCATTGCGGAGTCTGCACGCGGCTCGCGGAGCGGGTCGCCAAGCTTGATACGCACAGCGTTCTGGAGATCGTACCGTCGCAGTCAGCGGGCGTTCGCGCCCGGTTTTCATGGATTCCCGCAAACGCGTACGACGAATCGCTTCAGGTAGTGCGTGCTTCCGACGGCTGGACCTGGGCAGGGGCGGCGGCGGTCGAGGAGATCATAAGAGCGTTGCGCGCCGGATGGGTTGTATCGTGGTTGTTCAGGCTACCATTCGCGCGGCAAGTCGCTCAGCGCGGATACCGATGGTTTGCCGATCACCGCGGTGAGTCCGGCTGCGGCGACCATTGTCAGATTCACGCAATCCCACCCGCGGCGGGAACGAAAAACTCATAATTCCCGCGCCCCCGCGCCTTCGCCGCGTACATCGCGGAGTCGGCGTTGCGCAGCAAGACATCGGGATCCATCGCAGATTCGCGTTCCCGGGTTGTGTCGCCCAGTGAGGCGCAAACGATTCCGATACTGGCGCCGACCACCACGTCGCGGTGATCGATCCTGATCGGACCGCGCACGAGATGCAATACGCGCTTCGCAACCATGCGAACTTCATCTGCGTCTCGGAGACGCTCCAGCAAGATGGCGAATTCATCGCCACCCAGTCGTGCGGCCGTATCGGAGCCGCGTGTGGCGTCGCGCAGGCGGTCGGCGACCGTTGCAAGGACCAGGTCACCGGCGTCGTGCCCGAAGATGTCGTTCACAGCCTTGAAGCCATCGAGATCGATGTAGAGAATTGCGAGTCCGCTGCGTCCATCATCGGGCCTCTTGCCGGATCTGGTGCGACCGATTGCGTCGACGACTTTCGCACGGAAACGTGTTCGATTCACCAGCCCGGTGAGGGTATCGTGGTATGCGCGATGTGTGAGCTCGACTTCCAGTTGCTTGCGCTCGCTGACGTCACGCCCGTTGATGACGAGACCCATCACGACCGGATCGTCGAGCAGGTTCGTGCAGATGGCTTCAACCCATCGCTCGCTGCCGTTGGCGGCGCGGATGCGCCACTCGCACGGGCCGCTCGCAGTGACTTCTCCGTCTCCTGCAGCGATGGCCTGCGCGATGTCGGCTTGAACGACCGCCATGTCGTCAGAGACGAAGAACTCCCAGAATGTGCGTCCGACAACTTTTTGAGGGGCGTGACCGAGAACGCGAGCGACCGCTGGGCTGGCCTCGCGTACCGTTCCATCCGCTTCGAGCACCAGCAGCATGTCGGACGAATGCTGGACGAGCGCACGGAAGTGCGCCTCGCGTGCGAGCCGCTCGCGTACGAGTTCGGCGTTTCTCCGCTGCGCCGCGACCTGGCGCGCGATCACGATCGCTGTGACCACCATCGCTCCGACGACAAGCGTGGTGACAGGGAAGTCCGCGGCGATGGACAGCCGGTGGCCAACTCCTGCAGCGTGAGCCTCGGTTCGAAATGCCTCGACTATCAGCGTTGCGTAAATCGCTGCTATCGCCAGGTACGGAATGAGGCTGTGTGGATGATTTCGCCGTTCATGCGACGTCAGATGTACCGACCCGAAATCCTGCTGCACGTTCTGGCACTGCGCGAACACTGCCGCCGTCGCCATCCACGCGACGACTGCCCACACCACGTAGAAGAACCGGCCGCTCTGTGACTCATGTGCGATGTATGCCCACATGTAGAGCAGATCGGCGGCTGTATTCAGGAGAATGCTGACGGCAAGGATGCGAATGGACCGCAGACTTCCCGGCAACGGGCGCCGGAGCAACAACACCACGGCTGCGAACAGCAGCACCACGTCGGCAACCGGGTATGCCAACGCGTACATGGCCGTGCGCCAGTCCGATCCGGCCGCGACGAGGGCCGCTCGTAGCAGCAGATGCCACGTAAGCAGAGTTGCCACGCCAGCGACGATTGCACCATCGAACCAGAACGTCGACCGATCCCCACTGGCCATGCGCCGGACAGGGAAGGTGACGAGGGCCGCCAGCAGGAACACGTCGTACGTGGCGGCGATCAGTTGGAGAGCCAGCGGGCCCGCGACGCTACTGCCGGATGCGAGCCGGTAAACCCATGACAGGCTGACAATTCCGGTCGCAATCTGAGCGATGGCGAAGAAGAGCCAGGCGCGCCGCGTGGCCCGGTCGAGGCCGTACCCGGACACGATCGTGCAGAGGACCGCAGTCAGCATCGAGAGGACGAACAGCAGCGACTGGGTGACGATCGGAACGCGGGAGACGGTGCTACTGGCGCCCATGCTGTCGAAGCCGACCCAGACGAGATATCCCGCGAAGCACGCGGTCGCCAGCAGGAAGAGCCCGATCTCCCAGACCGAGGTTGTCTCGCGAGTGGCTTGCGCCCGACTCGACGGGTTGACCGGCGCTAGCGAGCTGCGCAATGGGGTCACAGAGTCGCGGTGACGCAGCCGTGCCCGCCCTGCCGAGTGGCAGGGTGGCTATCAAGGCGCCGAAGTGGGGCTGACTTCATTGCAGATTTGCGCCGGCTGGCATGCCGCCAGTCGCCGCGAGGGCTGTGGAGTGGCTCCGAATTCATCAATACGACTCGGGCGTTGATTTCGTAACCGTGTATCTCAAGCTGGGGCGGCGGGATTCGAACCTGCAACTTCCCGAGTAACAGTCGGGTGGTCTGCCAATTGACCTACACCCCATCGGGATTGCCATGAGTTTCGGCAATCAGCGACGACTTCTAAACGAAAAACCCTTCGGAGCGACGGCTCGGAAGGGCGATTGTGCAACCGGTATGTCTGGTGCTGTCAGATCATCCGCGCAACAAGATCACCCTCTCCAAGCAGTTTCGCTTGAGATTGCATGGGACCACATTGTTCGCGTGTTTGAATGACGGCATTGAACCACGATACAGCTCCGTACTCGCGCCCGCAAGGAGGAACTTGCAGGCGTATGTGTCATGCCGCCGTGATTTACGACAGTCGTGTCAGATGCAGCTGTCTGGCGAGCTCTGCCGCGTCGGCTGGAAGAATTGCAGGAGCAAACGATTCAGGCACTGCGCGATCGGGATCTTTCAATCCGTTGCCGGTAAGCACGCACACCGCGCGCATTCCTGGCGCAACGCGTCCGTTGCGAACGGCGATTCTGAGCGCGGCGATCCCCGCGGCAGAGGCGGGCTCGCAGAACACGCCTTCGAGCTCGGCGACCTTGTGATACGATTCCAGAATTTCATCGTCGGTGACTGCGCTGAATTCACCGCCCGATGACGTTACCGCATTCACCGCCGACTTCCAGCTAGCCGGATTGCCGATGCGTATTGCGGTCGCAACGGTTTCGGGATTCGCGACTGGCGCACCGTGTACCAGCGGCGCAGCGCCGGCGGCCTGCGCGCCGATGAACATGGGCATGCGTGTACTCCGGTTCGCGTCCCGATAAATGCGGAAGCCTTCCGAATACGCGGTGACGTTTCCGCCATTACCGACGGGTAGCGCGACAACTTCCGGCGCGTCGCCGAGTACGTCGCACACTTCGAATGCGGCAGTCGTCTGGCCGGCTATGCGATGCGGGTTGACCGAGTTCACGAGCGCGACGCGGTAATCACGTGCGAGATCGCGCGCGACCGACAGCGCCTGGTCGAAGTTTCCATCGAGCGTGATCACAGTCGCACCTGCCATGATGGCCTGCGCAAGCTTGCCGCGCGCAACCTTTCCAGCGGGCAGCAACACTACAGCCTCGATGCCAGCGCGCGCCGCGTAAGCAGCAGCACTTGCCGAGGTGTTGCCGGTAGACGCGCAGATTATCGTCGTCGAGCCAGCCTCGATCGCCTTGGCGACGGCGACCACCATGCCGCGATCCTTGAACGATCCGCTCGGATTGGCCCCTTCGTACTTGAGGTGCAGATCGTCCACGCCGATCCACTTCGCAAGGCGCGGAGCTGCAAGCAGCGGGGTGTCGCCCTCTGCGAGAGACAGGGCAGGGGTCGCCGCGGTCAGCGGAAGAAATTCTGCATAGCGCGCCAACACCCCCCGTGCTGTGCGTGGCGTGGTACTGGAGCGCGTTACTTCGGATGTGGCTGATTGCATTACGAGTGGATATATCAACTCCGGGCCATTCCCGCCAGCTCCGGCTCGCGCTGAGATGCGGCCGGCAGATCGGGTCTGAGTGATGCGGCGTCGCGGAGGTAGATCGGTACGAGCGGCGCTTGCGAGGCGCGACGGTCGACGTGCAGGAGCACACGAAGACAGCGCGGCTGGGCGTCGGGAACGTCGATCTCGGACGCGCACAGCATCGGAACATCGTTCCAGCCGAGGGCGCGCGCGGCGGTGGCGGGGAAGGCGGAGCGCAGGTCCGTCGTGGCGGTGAACACTGCGCTGACGATGTCGCTCTCTCTGATATCGTTGTGCGCCATGAGGGTGGTCAGCAGCTCGCGTATGGCGTCGTGGACGAGCAGCTGATTGTCCCCTGCGACAGTTGTTGCGCCGCGGACTGCGCGGACACGCCACGCGTCCAGATCGGGTGGGATCACCATCGCACGACCTCGCTCGCGCACGCCATGCGCGCTGCGTCGCTGTTGCGCACCGGACGCGCCAGAATCAGAAAGTGTGTCACGTTGTCGGGGACATCCTGGATGTCCGCTTCGAGTACGATGAGACCGTAGCGTTCGGCAGCGAAGCGGCCTGCGATTGCCGCCGCGTTACGCGTGCCGTGCATTGCGAGATCACGGGCGGCACCGGCGGTGTCATAGCCCGATATCGGCCTGATTTCCGGATGCGCTGCGAGGAACTTGCCGCACTGCGCGAGCGCGACGGGATGGCTGGTCACGTATTCGATGTCCTCGATTCGATCACCTGGAAGGGCGAGCAGATGGTGTCGCACGACGACGTGGGTATCGCCGATCACGATGAGTCCATACGGTGAACTCCTGGCAAGCCTGACGGCTGCACATCCACCGGCGATGTCGCCCACCACGGAGTTCCACACGGGCAGTATCCCGAAATCGGCCATCTCCCACGCGACGTCAGTGACGACGTGCTCGAATGATGCCGATGGCGCCGGCACCGCATCACCGTGCCAGCGTTGCGCGATTGCCTGATGTCCGTATGCGCCGAGCTCGCCCTGGAATGCAACGTGGATGCCGTCGTCGGGGTGTTTGCACGTTGAAGCGAGTCTCGCGGTCGAGCGGTGTGTCGCGATCATGCGGCCACCACCGCCAGAGTCTCTTCCGCGAGAGTCTCTTCCGCGAGAGTCTCTTCCGCGAGAGTCTCCTCCGCGAGAGTCTCCTCCGCGAGCCGCCGTGTGTCGTGTGACATGGCAGCGCCATCGCTCGTGGCGATGTTGGGCACGACCGGAGATGGAATCGGCTTGCGGACAGCCCGGTTGGTCGCGGCGGCGATCAGTGAGATGCCATGCATGAGATCGGTGAACTGCGCGAACGTCAGCTGCTGATCTGCGTCGGAGCGCGCTGTTGACGGATCGGGATGAACCTCGACGATCAATCCATCGGCGCCGGCGGCGATCGCAGCGAGGGCGAGCGGCAGCACGAGATCCGCACGACCGCCGGCATGGCTCGGGTCGACGATCACGGGAAGATGCGTCTCCGCTTTCAACACAGGGATCGCCGATATGTCCAGGGTGTTTCGGGTGATCGTCTCGAACGTTCGGATGCCGCGTTCGCACAGTATCACGCGCTCGTTCCCATTGGCAATAACATATTCGGCGGCAAGCAGGAGCTCCGAAATTCGCGCCGATGCGCCGCGTTTGAGGAGTACAGGTTTTCCCGCCCGTCCCAGCTCGGCGAGCAGTGGGAAGTTCTGCATGTTGCGAGCACCGACCTGAAGCACGTCGGCGATCTGTGCGACGCGCGCGACCTGGCGCGTATCCATCACTTCGGTGACGATCGGCATCCCGGTCTGCTCGCGGACGGATGCGAGCAGCAGAAGTCCTTCCTCGCCGAGTCCCTGAAATGCGTAGGGGGATGTGCGCGGCTTGAATGCGCCGCCGCGCAGCAGCGTGCCGCCGGCCGCCTGCACGTGCCGCGCGCTGGCGAGGAGCATGTCGTATCCCTCGACGGAGCACGGGCCCGCCGCGACGATCACATCGTGCCCCCCGATGACAAGTGTGGGAGTCACGCGAACGGGTTTCGTCGATGCTCTGGCGTCACCAACGGTCGTCGGGTGGGCGGCTAAAGTGTATTCAGGAGCTGACTGGGACATCTGGAGCCTCGGTGGATCGGTCGGAAAAACAAAAAAGCCCTGAGGATTGAATCCCCAGGGCGTGATATCGAGAGCGCTGCTTCTGTACTTCTAGCCTTGCTGTCCTTGTCTGGCCAGGTACCCGCGTGCGACGATTACACCCTGGGGGAGTCCCCAGTAACTGGCGTAGTAATAAAATCGCGTGGCGGGAGAAGAGTGGCGCATCGGAAATAAAATTGTGGTGATGGCCTCTATCGCGCAAGCCAGGATTTCATGTCGCGGGCAATTTCCGAGCGACCAGAAGGTCACGCGAGTCACGACAAGTGACGGTCACGGCACCGGCGCGAGCTGCTGATACACGATCGTTATCGTGTTCCCTGTGGTTGCAGCTGTCACCTTGGTGGGCCACGCACCGGAGAGACGTGTGCGCGAATTGGGGCCCCCGCCAATGCGGTCGATCTCGACTGTCTTGCGCTGTACGGTGTCCTTGTAGCCGGAGTTGTTGGCCTTCATCCACGCCTGGATCGCTGCAACGAGCGCAGGATCGGTCGTCGTAAGCATGATGCTGCCCTGGTCTGCGGACACTATCTGTTTGGACGGAAGGTTCGGGATCGAATCCTGATGCAGAACGACGGCATTGCCTGGAAGATTCACGACGGCTGTCGCAGTACCGGCAGGCGTTCCGTCGATCGAAACGCGGTAATCGGTGGACGTAGTGTCCTGCGCTGAAGCACCGAGCGGTGCAATGATGAATGCGGTCGCGAGCACGGCGATCGCTGCAAGGCGGACGTTCAGGCGCGTGTTCAATTTTCGCGAGTGCATTGCGTTCTCCGGAAAGAGTCTCAGCCTATAAGGCAAACGTCAGGCCGTTCTACCGTTCCACCGCGATGCACGCCATCGTCATTCCCGCGAAAGCGGGAATCCATCTGCTGCCGACCAGCTTTGTGCCAACATCGCACTCTGGGATCGATAACATGGATTCCCAAGGCGCGGATGCATCCACGCCCTACAGCGGGAATGACGAGGTAATCTACCGTCGCATCAGCGAGCGGAGCACATAAGGGAGAATGCCGCCGTGCCGGTAATACTGCATCTCTTCAGGTGTGTCGATCCGTGACTGCGCCTTGAACGTGCGCACTGTCCCGTCTTTGGCTGTGGCTCGGACGGTGACCAGCGCGTGCGGACGCATCTCGTCGTTCATTCCGTCGATGTCGAAGGTCTCGAAGCCGGTGAGGCCGAGCGACTGACGCGTCTCTCCGTTCATGAACTCGAGCGGAATGACTCCCATTCCGACGAGGTTGGAGCGGTGAATGCGCTCGAACGATTCTGCGATGACCGCGCTCACACCGAGCAGCAGCGTTCCCTTCGCGGCCCAGTCGCGCGACGATCCGGTGCCGTATTCCTTTCCGGCGATGATGATCAGTGGAACGTTCTTCTTCTGATACTCCATCGACGCATCAAAAATTGTTGATGCTTCTCCACCGGGCTCCGTCGCAGTCCATCCGCCCTCGGTGCCGGGTGCCAGCTCGTTGCGCAGGCGGATGTTGGCGAACGTTCCGCGCATCATCACCTCGTGATTGCCGCGGCGCGAGCCGTACGAATTGAAATCCTTGGTCGCGACGCCGTGCGCGATGAGCCACTTGCCCGCGGGACTCGCGGCGGGAATCGATCCGGCCGGAGAGATGTGATCGGTAGTGATCGAGTCGCCGAGCATCGCGAGTGCGCGTGCGCCCTTCACCGGCTTGACGCCGGGCGGGGTCATCGTCATTCCTTCGAAGTACGGCGGATTCTTAACGTAGGTGGAGTTTTCATCCCACGCGTAGAGATCGCCTTCGGGGATGGGCAGAGAGCGCCACGTCTCGTCGCCTTCGAACACGTTCGCGTACTGCTTGCGGAACATGTCTGCTCGCACGCTGCGAAGTATCTCGTCCGCGACCTCCTTGGGCGACGGCCAGATGTCACGCAGAAACACGGGCCCGTCTTTGCCAATTGCAAGCGGCTCAGTCTCGAAGTCGATGTCCATGCGGCCGGCGATCGCGTATGCAACCACGAGTGGCGGCGACATGAGATAGTTGAAGCGCGTCATTGGATTGATGCGCCCCTCGAAGTTGCGATTGCCGGACAGGACCGCCGCGACGACGAGCTTGCCGGATTCCACAGCTTCCCCAATTGGCTGCGGCAGCGGACCGGAGTTGCCGATGCACGTCGTGCATCCGTAACCGACGGTGTTGAAGCGAAGCTTGTTCAAGGCTTCTGTCACGCCTGCGGCGTTGAAGTAGTCCGTCACGACCTTGGAGCCGGGAGCGAGACTGGTCTTGACCCACGGCCTCGTGCTCAATCCTTTGGCGACTGCATTGCGTGCGAGCAGTCCGGCGGCGAGCATCACGCTGGGATTGCTGGTATTGGTGCAGCTGGTGATCGCCGCGATTACCACCGATCCGTGACGGAGCGAGAACTGCTCACCGTTCATCGTGACGCTCACGGATTCATCCGGGGGCAGTTGCGCGGTTGCAACGGTTGCGGGATCGAGCTGGTTCGGGGCGCTCACCGCTGTCGCGCGGCGAAGAATTGCTGCTGCGCCGGCCGGCGTTGCGCGTTCGAGATCGACGGTCAAGGCCTCACGGAACATGGTCTTGGCCTGACGCAGTGGAATGCGGTCCTGCGGCCGCTTGGGACCGGCAATGCTCGGCGTAACGGTGCCGAGATCCAGCTCAACCGTATCCGTAAACTCCGGCTCGGGCATGTCGTCGGTGCGGAACATTCCCTGGGCCTTGCAATAGGCTTCGGCGAGCTGGGCGCGCTCCTCGCGTCCTGTGAAGCGGAGGTAGCGAATCGTTTCGTCGTCTACGGGGAAGAAGCCCATGGTTGCGCCGTACTCCGGAGCCATGTTTCCAAGTGTCGCGCGATCGGCGAGCGACAGAGACGAGAGCCCGTTGCCGTAGAACTCCACGAACTTGCCGACGACTTTCTTCTTGCGAAGCATCTCGGTGACAGTGAGCACCAGATCTGTCGCGGTCGCGCCAGGCGGAAGCTTGCCGTGCACCTTGAATCCGACGACTTCCGGAATGAGCATCGATACGGGTTGGCCGAGCATGGCCGCCTCGGCTTCGATTCCACCGACGCCCCAACCCAGTACGCCGAGCCCGTTGATCATCGTGGTGTGCGAGTCCGTGCCGACGAGCGAATCAGGGTACGCGAGTGTTTCGCCATTGTCTTCGCGCGTGAATACGCAGCTCGCCAGATATTCGAGATTGACCTGGTGCACGATGCCGGTGTCTGGCGGAACGACGCGGAAGTTTCTGAACGCCGTCTGGCCCCAGCGCAGGAACGCATAGCGCTGTCTGTTGCGCTGCAATTCCATGTCTGCATTGATCAGGAACGCTGCTTCGGAGCCGTACTCGTCGACCTGAACCGAGTGGTCGATCACGAGGTCGACTGGCTGGAGCGGATTGATGAGCGTGGCATCACCGCCCAGCTTCGAAAGCGCATCCCGCATCGCGGCGAGATCGACGACGGCCGGTACCCCGGTGAAGTCCTGCAGCAGCACGCGTGCGGTCTTGAAGGCGATTTCCTTTTCCGCCCTGTCCTTCACGCGCCAGTTCGCGAGTGCGAGGACGTCGTCGCGCTTGACGAAAGCGCCGTCCTCGTTTCGCAACAGGTTTTCGAGCAGGATCTTGAGGCTGACGGGAAGTCGGTCCGAGTTTCCGCCAGAAGGCGACGTCAGGGCGTCGAGGCGGAAGATTGTGTAGTCGCGTCCGGCGACAGACAGTGTCGCGCGGGATCCGAACGAATTCGGGTGCGTCATTTTTGTGGTTCTCGGTGCGGTCGCGCACGGCCGCGCGGGACTGCGCCGGCGTGCGGCGGTGCGCGGTGAAAGGCGGAGCCACTGCATGGCGCGAGCATCCGAGCCATGCAGGCTGTTACAAATCTATACTAATTCGCGGTTGTCTGGCGCCCGTAAAGCGGGCTGCTTGCGAAGTTTCAGCCACCGCAATGTCGCAGGATGCTCCGTGGCGCGCCCGCGGCGGGGAGCATTGCCTGCGCGCGGAGCGCATGCGGGCGCGCCTGTGCACAGCCATGGCGGTTGAGAGCGAGCAAGGCCAGTCGCATCTGGATCCGGTAGCTGCCGGGGTCCAGGATGGCGGCCTGCTCCACTCTCCCGAGCCGGTCACCGGTGCCGAACGCCTGCATCGCGAGTGTCATACCCGTGCTCTGCAGCGCGAAAAGGAACAGTGGTACGACGAGAACGAGTGACCAGCGCGCTCGTGAACCTGTGCTCGGAGTCCACTCGGACCGCGTTCGTCCCGTCGCTCCGAGCGCTCCGAGCGACGCCCAGACGATGAAGGCGGGCGCCGCAAGTATCAGGACCGCGTCGAAGAATCCGACTGCGATCGCGATCAACACAGTCGCCGTAACCGCGACGGGCAGAAATGGATCGCGCGCATCCGGATTGTTGGTAGTACTGCCGCGTGTCAGTTGAAATGCGTTGATGATGATTCCTGCGAATGCCAACAGCAGCGCAACGACGGAAATCACTCCGCGCTCCGCAATGAGTGCGACCCAATCGCTGCTGGGCCACGGGTTTGCGGTCACGTTGTCGTCACGCGTCAGCGACGGATCGTTGCGGGAAGCGAATCTCGGGTAGTGTACCGGCCAGTTGCCCGGACCGACACCGAGGATCGGATATGCCTCGACCATGTGGAGCGTGTTGCGGTACTGTATGATCCTTCCGCGTCCACTGCCGCTGTTGTACGCGACGACACCGCGCACGGAATCGAGATATGGAGAGTCGCTCTTCCAGTTGAGTCTGTTGGGAAGCACCAGTGAGAGCACGACGCCGACGACGGCGAAGATCCCGAGAAGGATCAGTCGTCGGCCGGCGTCCGCGTGAGGCACCCGGAGAGCTGCGCGCCACACGGGCATCGCGAGGAGGATCGCGACCACGAGGAGTGCCAGCCATGCGGCGCGCGAGCGCGACAGCACCAGCGCGGCGGCCAGAATCGCGCCCCCCATCGCGCAGAGAAGCACCGCTATCGCTCGTCTTGCCGTTACTGCGTACCATACGAGGAGCGGCACACCGATCGCAGACACGTGCGCGACGAAGTTCCGATTTCCGAACGTACCGCCGGGTGCGCGGCTCAGCGTGAAGTAATCGCTTTCGAGTCCGTAAGCCTGCGCGAGCGAGCTGGCGGCGCCGAGAACCGTCGCCAGTACTATCACTGCCATGAGCGGGCGCTTGAGGCCGCTTGCCGCCAGTGATCGCGCGCACCAGAACACCGCGAGTCCGGAGATCGTGATGGCCACCGAGCGCGTCGAGAGCCACCGATTGGACGCGAGAATTGCGGAGACGACCGACAGTGCGCCGAACGCGACGAGGAAGAAGTCCACGCGGTCGAGCGCCAGTGTGCGCAGACGGCCCAGGCAGAACAGCACGCAGACGAAGGCCGCCATGTGAAGCGCAAGCTCTTTCGGGACGAAGAACCGGTCCAGCTCGAACGGCTTGAACGGCGTCGAGGCGAGCACGACAGCCAGCACTCCGATCTGGAGCGCGCCCAGAGCCACGAAGCGCTTCGGTCCGAATGAGTTTGGTCGCCCCTGTGAAACCATGTCCCTCAGTGTGAAAGACTACGCGAATACCGGCGCGATCGAGGTATGACTCGGGACGCGGATACATCTGCGCCCTCTGGCGGGTAATTTATCTGTAGAAGAATACAGTGTTCCCACCAATCAGAGGACACACAATAGTGCCTATCTCCCGTCATGCGTCCATCGCCGGCCTGGCGTTGATTCTTGTTTCCGCCGCCGCGGCTGCCCAGCAACCTGCAACTGCCGTGATGCCGGTCCGCGAGATAGACGCCAATCTCCGATTCCTCTCGTCCGATCTCCTGGAGGGCCGCGCACCTGCAACGCGCGGCGGCGCGCTCGCCGAGCAGTTCATCGCCACGCAGCTCGAATCGTATGGTGTGAAGCCAGGTATGAACGGGTCCTACTTTCAGAAGGTGCCCATCGACATAGTGACGGCGGAACCTGCGACGATCAAGGTAACGGCATCCGGAAAGGCGACTGCAAATCTTCATTCAACCGGTGATGTGGTCGTCTGGGCCGGCTCCGCGACGCCCGCGAGCGAAGCAAGGGGCGAGCTCGTCTTTGTCGGATATGGTGTGAAGGCACCGGAATATCGCTGGGACGATTTCAAGGGAATGAATCTCAAGGGGAAGATCCTGCTCGTTCTGGTCAACGATCCGCCGGCGACTTCCGCGGAGCCGGCGTTGTTCGGCGGCAAGGCGATGACCTACTACGGACGATGGACCTACAAGTACGAAGAGGCGGAGCGTCAGGGCGCGGCGGGAATGCTGATCGTGCACACGACGTACGAAGCGGGTTATCCGTGGCAGGTGGTGGTCTCCTCGAACTCCACAGAGCACAGGACGCTTCCCCGTCCCGAAAACGGCCCTGCTCCGATCGGTGTGCGTGGGTGGATACAGCACGACGTTGCGGCCAATCTTCTGAAACAGGCGGGGCTCAATCTCGCGGATCTCGTAAAACAGGCTGACACGCGTGCCTTTCGTCCTGTCCCGACCGGCATAACGATCGACATGTCGTTCAAGAATCGCGTCGCTCACATGTCCGCGAACAACGTGGTCGGATTGGTGCCGGGCTCGGACGCGAAGCTCGCTTCGCAGTACGTGGTCTACAGCGCGCATCACGATCATTTCGGAATCGGACCGGCGATCAACGGTGATTCCATATACAATGGTGCGTACGACAATGCGTCAGGCGTCGCCGCGATCCTCGCTGTTGCGCACGCTGCAGCGAAGGCGCCGGTAAAACCAAAGCGTTCGCAGTTGTTCGCATTCGTCACCGCAGAAGAAGCAGGGTTGCTCGGCTCGCAATACTTCGGCGAGCATCCGCCCGTGCCCGCGCGCGACATCATCGCGGACCTGAACGTGGATGAAGCGAATCCCGAAGGTCCGGTGCGCGATGTCACCGTGATGGGCGACAACAAGAGCTCGCTCGGTCCGGCGCTCGCGGCGATGCTCAAGCCCGAAGGCGTTCGCATATCTCCGGACGAGCATCCGGAAGCCGGTTATTTCTATCGCTCCGATCACTTCTCGTTCGCGCGCGTTGGAATTCCGTCGACAACGATCGCAGCCGGTGTGGACTTCGTCGGCAAGCCGGCGGGGTGGGGAAAGGCACAGGCAGACGAGTACGTCGCGAAGCGTTACCATCAGCCATCGGACGAGTACAATCCCAAGTGGCCGCTCACGGGAACCGCACAGATCGCCGACATCGCGTACCGCTTTGGAACCGAGCTCGCCAACTCGGCGACGATCCCGACGTGGAACAAGGACGCCGAGTTCCGTGCGATTCGTGAAAAGTCTCTCAGCTCACGGTAGAGTGATCGATACAGTGGCGGACGAACTGCTTGCATTCCGCGAAGAATTTCCCATTCTCGAGCGGACGAATTATCTGGTTTCCAACTCGCTTGGCGCGATGCCGCGTGCTGTGCCGGACCAGCTTGCGGAATACTCGCGCGAGTGGGCCGAGCGTGGCGTGCGTGCGTGGGCGCAGGGCTGGTGGGACATGCCGGTGCGCGTTGGTGATACGATCGCGCCGTTGATTGGCGCCGATGCACGGTCGGTGTCCATGCAGCCGAGCGTCTCGATCGCGCAGTCGATCGTTCTGTCGGCGATGGACTTCACCGGCGAGCGCGACACTATCGTGATGACCGAGCTGGACTTCCCATCGGTGCGATATGCGTACGAGCAGCTCGCCCGGCGATTCGGCGCGCGCGTCGTCGTCGTTCCGTCGGATGACGGACTCAGCATCGATCAGAATCGCCTGATGGACGCGATCGACGAGCGTGTGCGGCTCGTCTCCGTGTCGCACGTTCTGTTCAAGTCGGCGTTCATCATGGACGCCGACGCGATCTGTGCGCATGCGCACAGTGTCGGAGCTCTGGTCTCGCTGGATGCCTATCATTCGGTGGGCGTGATTCCGGTGGACGTGAAGCGATCCGGCGTGGATTTTCTCACCGGCGGCGTGCTGAAGTGGCTGTGCGGCGGCCCTGGCGCCGCGTTTCTGTACGTCTCGCCCGAGGTGCGAACGACCCTGGCGCCGGCACTGACCGGCTGGCAGGCGCACGCGCATCCGTTCGCATTCGAACAGGACATGGACTACGCGGGCGGAATCGAGCGCTGGCTTACCGGCACGCCGGCGATTCCGGCGTTGTTCGCAGCCGTCGCCGGCCCGCGGATCGTACTCAATGCCGGCATAGATGCAATTCGCGCCAAGTCAGTGCGTCAGACGGAGTGGCTGATCGCTGCTGCGGATGCGCGCGGTTACCGTGTGCATGCGCCACGTGAATCCGGGCAACGCGGCGGCACCGTGGCGTTCGACGTTCCGCACGGACGTGAGGTCGCGCAATTCCTTCTGTCGCGAGACATCATCGTTGATTATCGTGTCGGAGCCGGCATCAGAGTCGGACCCCATTTCTACACGCGAGATGAGGAGCTTGACACATGCATAGGTGCGATCGACGAGTGTCTCGCCAACGGCGATTGGCGTCGCTTCTCCGAAGCCGCGAGCTCTGCCGTCGTCACCTGACGCAGCAACCGAAGCAGCAATCCAAGCGGCCACGGAAGCGACAACGGCCTGGCCGCTATTATTACCTGAGCGGTCAAGCCGAGACTTTAATGATAACTAGCCGCGGGAGTGGCCGGCGACTTGCCACTTGACCGGCTTCAGCGCGAATCTGGTGACTGTCGAAGTTGCGGACCGCGTTGAATATTAGTTGTGTCGGTTCTTGAACAAACCGTGTGTCGCCGAGTAGAATACGACAGCAATGTATCCGATCGAGGGAGGTGTGCCGGATGCCCAGCCCATTCCTTTCGTCCGAAGAATATGACGAACGCGCGCACCAACTTTATAACGAGGGAGAATACGATCAAGCACTAGCAGTACTCCGCGAAGGTCTGACACTGTATCCGAGCGCTGTGGAGCTTCACATCGGCGTGGGATACGCGCACCACGCGCGTGAGGAATACGCGTGGGCCCGCCGCGCCTTCGAGGAGGCGCTCATCCTGGATCCCGATCACGAAGATGCCCTTGCAGGCATCGGTGAAACCCTGCTCAAATTCGGCCTGCGGGACGCATCGCTGCACTGCTTCAGGCGAACGCTCGAGCTTGGCTATGCCGATGACCTCGATCTGATGCTTCAGATCGGCCGCGCACTCTTCAGGGAAGGAATGATCGGCAACGCACGGGAGTTCTTCGAGATAGCCGTCCAGAATGCGCCTGAAAATGCCGAAGCCGTGTCGTGCGTCGGTTACGCGCAGCATCGGCTGGGCGAGGACGAGGCGGCCATAGTCACGCTCCGCTCCGCGTTGCGACTGGACCCGGATCACGTCGAGGCCAGGGTCTATCTCGCCAACATCCTGTACGACCGCGGCGACTACGAGGCTGCGCTGTTCCATCTGGACAAGTCCAATCCGGACGACCACTGGGACGAGCTCGGAATCTGGCGCCTCATCGAACTCAAGAAAACGATCTTCAAGCTGACGGACGGAGATCCGGAGCTGAAGCCGTGGGAAGACCGTGTCCAGGAGCTGGCAGGCGAGCCGGACGAGATAGATGACATGCTCGCCGAGATAGAGGCCAGAGCCATGGAGCGGGACCAGCAGAAGACCCGGGGCCAGATGGAGATGTTCGGGGCGCTGCTGAATTCGCTGGTGGATGGCGGTACGCAAGCGGACGAAGCGATCGCAGAGGTCCAGGAGTTGCCAGTGACCCACCACAGTATCGAGAGTGGCGGACACACGTACCAGGGCACCTGGGAGGAGATCGTGCAGCAGATGCGAGACCAGAAGGCAGCGGGCCTGCCAATCGACCAGTACATGGCGAAGGAAGCCAGACGCGGATACGGAAAGACGGGCGTGGAAATTCCCTGGCGGGACCCGGAAAGCTTCATCAAGGGGAGCGCCACGGCGGGACTGCTGCGTATCGATAGGTGACGCCATCCGATAGAGCTGCCGCTCAGGCTGCCCTGAGCGCTGGCCGGGTGGTCTACGCCCGGCTCGACCAGATCCGCGGCCCGGAGGACGCGGCAGCGGACATAATGGACCTCTGGACGGTCGCGGAAACCGCCATGCGAGCAATGCTTGGCGGTTCCACCCTTGCCGGTCAGGCCCTGGTCCGCGAGCTGCGCCAGCGCGGAGTTCTCAATCTGGAGAACGCGAACACCATCGCGAGCTTCTGGGACGCGAGGAGCCGCTCCGATGATGTCGCGTACAAGCCGACGTTGACCGACGTCGGCTTTGCACGTGCAGGCTACAACGAGCTCATCCGCGTCGCGAACGAGCCGCCGACGACCGGAGCGCCGAACGCAACAGCTGGTTCGTCGACATCCACGTTCGCGCCAGGCGGTGCGGCAACCGGTGCGGCGGCAGGTGCAGCTGCCGGCGCGGCAATGGGCGCGTCGGGCGGCGCGGCAGCCGGTTCGTCCACGGCTCCGCGAACTACTGGTTTTTCAGTAGATGATCCGACTGCCGCGCAGTCGCGCGTTCCAGCGCGTGCAAGGAAGATCTCGCGCCCCGTGATGATCGGTGCTGGCGTGATCCTGGTGATCATCATCGCCGCTGCCGCGTACTTCACGATGGGAGGCAACTCCAAGTTCCAGGGCGAGATGAGCACTGCCATCGATCTGATGACCACTGGCCGCACCGAGGCGGCGCGTGCCGCGTTCGGCGCCATCGCACACGAGTACCCGGACAGAGCAGAGCCGCACGTCTTTCTCTCCCGCCTCGCGCGCAGCGACACTCCGCCCGACATGAACACGGCGCGGCAGGAGCTCGTCACGGCCATCCGGCTCGATCCGGCTTACGAGCCTGCTCAGCGGGAGATGGGGATATTCCAGCTCGCGGATCACAATCCGTCGCTGGCCCGCAACTTTCTCATTCGCGCGGCTCAGCTCAACCCTGCCGACAGTGCGGCACAGGGCTACCTGGGGTGCGCGCTGATGGGATTGAACCGCGCGGCGGAAGCGCAGAAATTCTTCGCGCGTGCCGGCACGGGGACATGGTCTTCGTGCGTTACGATACAGCCCAATCCAAACGCGCCAGCGGGTCCCTGACGCGGTACCAGCGCCAGGCTTCAGCTTCGACAATGATCCTCGGCCGCATAAGATTTGCGGCCGAGCTTTTTTCGTCCGTCGTGGCTCATCCCTGCTTCATCCTTGCTTCATCGAGAAATGACGACGTTCATCAATGCAGACGCAGTAACGCGCACGGTGCTCGCAAACGGCCTAACCGTGCTCATCTATCAGAATCCGGCCGCGCCAGTTGTCGCCGTCAATACGTACGTGAGAGCTGGCTACTTTGACGAGACCGATGACGTCGCGGGAATCGCGCACGTGCTGGAGCACATGTATTTCAAGGGCACGGCGAAGTACGGAGTCGGCGAGATAGCGAAGGCAACGAAAGCCGCTGGCGGATACCTCAACGCTCACACGATCTACGACCATACGAGCTATTACGCCGTCCTGCCGGCGAGCGGATTCGACGAGGGTCTCGCCGTTCAGGCGGATGCGTACGCCAACTCGGCGATCGAGGCCGACGCGCTCGCGAAGGAGCTGGAGGTGATCATCCAGGAAGCGATGCGCAAGGAAGACAATGCAGGGGCGGTCACGACGGAAACGCTGTACGCGCTGTTGCACGACCGGCATCGCATCCGGCGCTGGCGCATCGGCAGACCGGACGAGCTGCGCGGATTCACGCGCGACGACGTTTCGCGCTTCTACCGCAACTTCTACACACCGTCGAATACCGTCCTTGCGATCGCGGGCGACGTGGATCCGGTGAGAACCCTCGAGCGTGTGAAGGCTCTGTACGGCGCACTGCCGTCAGGTGAGCCGGTACGAACGCCCGGGCCATCGGAGCCAGCGCATTCCGGATTTCGCTACGAGGAACTGAGCGGCGACGTGGAGCAGACGCACGTCGAGATTGGCTGGCGCACCGTGCCGAGCGAGCATCCAGACGTTCCGGCGCTGGATCTCGCGGCCGCAGTGCTGGGAAGCGGTCGTGCATCGCGGTTGTATCGTGCAGTAAGAGACCGGAAACTGGCCGGTAGCGTGGGCGCATACAATTATTCACCCGCTGAAGTCGGCGTATTCGTCATGTCATCCGAGGGAGATCCGGCGACTGCGGCCGATTCTGCGCGCGCGATGTGGGCGCAGCTTGCGGCAGTGCGCGCGGGCGAAGTGTCGGCCGACGAAGTCGAGCGTGCGCACAAGCTCTTCATGTCGCGCTGGGCTCGGCATATAGAGACTACGGAAGGGCAGGCGGCGTATCTCGCCGAGTGGGAATCGCTGGGCGGATGGCGCAAGGGGCAGGAGTATTACGACTCGTTCATGCGTGCGGACGCGAAATCGGTCGTCGCGGTCGTACGGAAGTATCTCGGCGAGGATCTCGCCGGCGCGGTAGTGTATCGTCCGCGCAACGAGGCTGTGATGGCAGTCGATTCAGCCGCATTCCACGCTCTACTGAACAGCGGAAACGTTGCGCCACTGGATGCATCGGCGCCGTCAGTCGTGGAAGTTGCGCCGTCGCGTGCAACAGCCAGGTTCGTACGAGATGAAGCGGGCGTACGTGTGTATGAGCTCGCGTCGGGGATTCCGGTGCTGATCAAGCATCGCGGAAATGCGCCGATTGCGCACATCGGTGTGTACGCTGCGTCCGGATCCGCGTACGAACCGCGCGAGCGGGCGGGTATTTCCGCACTTGGTGCACGCACCGCCTCGCGCGCGACCACC
The DNA here is from genome assembly GCA_027307165.1 of Gemmatimonadota bacterium. Lineage (GTDB taxonomy): Bacteria > Gemmatimonadota > Gemmatimonadetes > Gemmatimonadales > Gemmatimonadaceae > Fen-1247. The sequence goes on from DAHUXM010000004.1 coordinate 282,529, forward strand.
TCACGCACCTCGCTTCAGATTGCAGAAGAATCGGAACTGCTGGGTGGCAGCATCGGAGCGTCGGTCGGCTCCGAGACTTTCGGCTGGTCGTTCTCGGTTCCCGCCGCGAACCTGCAGCCGGCGCTCGCGCTTCTCGGCGACGTGATACAGCACGCAACGCTTCCGGATGATGCGCTCGAAACGGAGCGGTCGGCGATGCTGACCGACGTCGCGCGGCTGCGAGACGACATGTATCGCTACCCGATGCGTCTCGCCACCGAAGCGACGTATGACGGGCACCCGTATTCGATTCCCGCAGGCGGAACGGAAGAGTCTCTGCGCTCGCTGGCGTTCAGCGATGTGCGCGATTGGTATCGCACCGCGTTGCTGCGCGCGCCGTTCGTGATCGCACTGACGGGCGACATGAGTGCCGACGAAGTCGCCAACATCGTCGCCGATAATTTCAGCGAGCTGTCGCTCGCTGCACGGGAGAGTCTGTCCGTTCCGGAATGGCCGGCGGAGTCGGTCGTGCGCCGCGTCGCGCGCGACAAGAATCAGAGTGCTCTCGTGCTCGGATTGCCATCACCGTCACGTACGAATGACGATCGGTTCGCCGCGCACGTACTGGCTTCCATTGCGAGTGGGCTGGGCGGACGGTTCTTCGAGGAGCTGCGCGACCGCCGCTCGCTCGCCTACACGGTCCACGCATTCGGTAGCGAGCATCGGCTGAGCGGGGAATTCATGGCCTACATCGCGACGGCACCGGAACGGGAGGAAGAAGCACGCGATGCACTGATCGAGCAATTCACCAGTCTGCGCACTGCGCCCGTGACGGATGAGGAACTGAGGCGCGCAAAGCGCTACATGCTCGGCATGCACGACATTCGGCAGGAGAGTGGTGGCGCGGTCCTCGGCGACATCATCAATGCGTGGCTGCTGGGAGCTGGCCTGTCGGAGCTGGACAGTTATGCGGCGAAGATCGCGGCGGTGAGCGCGGCCGACATCCAGCGACTCGCGCTGGACTACTTCGATACGACTCGAATCGTCGAGGGCGTCGTGCGTGGTGAGACTGCAGGCATTGCCAGGTGATGCAGGAGCAACTGCAACTACTGACTGGCTGACTCGCGCTCCGCGTCGATCGATCGCGCCAGCTCCGCGAGCGCCGGACGAAAGCGGCCGTCCGGTGCTCGAAGCCCGCGTTGGGCATCGTAATCTCCGGCGTCCGTGAATACGACGCCGCGCACTGCCGGCTGTGACGTGGCCCACGCGAGCACTCCGCGTAACGCCATGACCTGACTGTTCTCGCCGTGAGCGACCGGATAGCCGCCCGCCGCGAGTATCCAGTGCGGCTTGGGACGAGGAGTCGCGCGGAGCCAGCGCTGCGCGATACGCATGTGCGTGTCCAGCGACGTTGCACCATCGAAGCCGGGCATCAGTGAGAATCCGAGTACGTCGACGGGTGACCCGCGCGCGGCGGCCCAGCGATACACGACACTGTCGCGTGCGCCGAAACTCGCTGCCGCAACTGCAACGCGAATGTTCGGATTGACGTGGTGCACGATCGCCGCACACCGAGTGATGAAGTCGATCCAGTAGTCCGGCGTTCTCACCCCCAATGCACGCGCGCCTTCACCATAGGGCTCGTACGCCGGTACGATGATGTTGGGGCGGAGCGCGCGCGCCAGACGATTCACGTCGGCCAGCCGGTCGTTCATGTACGCTGACGGCGAGCGGTTCAGCGCCGCACGCGCGCCGCGTGGATAACCTAGAGTGACGATGAGCACCGTGCTGTCGTCGCGAACGTTGTCCAGTGAGTGCACCAGGGAATCGAGCGCCTTTCCGCGCGCACCTTCCGGGTCCACGACTATCGAGATTCCGTCGATGCCGAGCGAGTCGGTGAGCTGAAAATCATTGTTGATCGCGACAGGTGGCGGCGCGGCACGCAGATCCGGGAATACCTTGAGGGCGAACTGAAAGTCGCCCGCTCCTCGAGCGGTTAGCGCGTCGTGCTGGTAGCGGTTGTAGCTGCTTATCGTCTCGCTGGCGCCGGGAAGCTCCACCAGCACCAGTGCAGTGGCGATGCTCGCACCCAGCGTCAGCGCATAGCGAATTACCACGCGTACGCGCGAGTGCGACGGCAAGGCTGGCGAGAACATGGGGACCAGCAGCCAGGTCGCACGCGCCAGGGCGGCAGAGCCGGCGACGACGCCAAGCGCGTCCGATTGCGCGGCGGAGAGCACCAGCGAGAAATAAGGCGGAGCAACTCCGAGCGAGTTCATGTATCGCGCGATCGAGACGATGGCGATCATCAGGTCGTACGCGACTATCGGAACGCCGAGCATCGACCCCACGCGGCCGGCCGAGAGAGCGGCGACGGCCTGGATCACGAACAGCACCGTCACGAGGGGCCAGAGCCATGCCACATGCTGAATCGCGCGTCCGTACACCAGCGAGGCGTCGGAAACCGTGACGACGAGGCCGGGCACGAGGAGCAATGCGGCAAAGCTCGTCGCGAGGGTGGAAACGGATGGCGACCGGCGGCCCCGAAGGATCAGAGTGGCCGCGGCGATGTTCCACAGGATGATCGCGGCGCCGAGCCCGAAATAGCCTGTCAGAAGCACGCGGTACGTCGAGAGCATCGCGCCGAAGCTAGGGAGTGGACTCGGCGCTGGCAACCAGGCGGGCAGCATCCCAGGATCGTCATTCCCGCGAAAGCGGGAATCCATCTGCTGCCGACCAGCCTTCCTACTCCTGTCGCAACCAGAGACCTATAACCTGGATTCCCGCTTTCGCGGGAATGACGGCTTAACAATGACGGCTCCGATTCACTCGACCGCACCAAGCCCGATATAATTCGCCATGAACCGGAGCACGCGGTTGTGGAACGTACCGAATGTGATCTCGTCGTCGCGCGTGGCGCTCGCGGTCGCATTCGTGCTGGTAAACGATACTCCCGCCAGGATCGTGCTCATCGCGGTCGCGGCGCTGACCGACTTTCTCGACGGGCTGGTTGCGCGACTTTCCGACCAGCGCAGTGTCGTCGGCGCGCTGCTCGATCCAATTGCCGACCGGTTGTTCGTCCTGGCGGCGGTTTCTGCGTACCTGTTCAACGGGCTGCTCACCACGGGGCAGTACTTCATCTTCATCTCGCGGGACATCGCGACTGCGGTTGGATTCATCGTCGCGCGGATCATTCCGTGGCTACGGCCTGTAACATTTCGTGCGCGCCTGCTCGGCAAGGCGGTGACGGTGCTCCAACTAGCGACGCTGATGGCGGTGCTGCTGCAGCCATCGGCTACACCCTGGTTGATCGTCGCCATTGCAATCCTGTCGGCCATGTCGATTTTCGATTATACATTGGCACTGTGGCGCGCACGTGTTCGGTCGCCTGCGTGAAAGCGCTTGCACACGAGCCTGCACAAACCGTCACGAGCAATCAGCACTCGCCGTCACACCGTCAACGCAAGAGGAACTCCAACAGTGATGATTCACCGCGCGGCCGTCATCGCCGCACAAAGAGCGTCTAACGAGATCGGTCTGCCGCGCCGTTGCCGGCGCCTGACGCCAACGCTGCGGCAAGCGGTTCTGTCAGCCGCAATGATTCTCTCAGCATCGGCTGTCGCTCCACACATCGCATCAGCCCAGACTCAGCAAGTCGCAGTTGCGGTCTCCTACATTCCGTCGCTGCGACTGGACGTGCTGGGCGGCAACCCGACGGCGCTTCAGGCGGGCGCGGGGATTGCGTTCCCGTTCAGCAATTATTTCAGCGTCGGCGCCACTGTCGGCGCTGGAATCAGCTCGACGGGCTTCAGCGGCCGCGGTGACGCATATGGCCAGTTCTCGCTCGATCCGTATCACCAGTACGAATGGGAGCCGTACGTGGGCGGTGGCGTCACGGTGCGCGGCGACGGCGGCGGGCCGGGCACGCGTACCTATCTGCTCGGCTTCATCGGCGCAAACGGACCCAGCACCGGCAGCATCGCTCCCGGTGTCGAGCTTGGATTCGGCGGCGGCGTACGACTCGGCGTCACGATGCGATTCACAGGCAATCCCGCGCATCGCTAACGCTGCAACTGACCGACGAGCAGCGAGCGTGATTTCGCGCTCGCTGCATGACTGAAAAACACAACGGGCGCCAATGGCGCCCGTTCGTCAAACAGCTTGTTTCGTCTTCAGCGGCTGAGCGAAACGCTCGCCCAACGTGCGGAGCTGTGTAAGCTCGAGCTTCGTAAGCTCGGGATACCGCTCAGCGAAGTACGCAATCGTCGCGTCGAACCACTCCTGCTGATGCTCCTGTTCGGCGCCAATGACGCCGCACCGCATGATGTGCTGAAATAGCTCGTCACGCGCCTCGTCCAACGGTGACTTCTGACTCGTTGGCGCCGAGTGCGCCTGGTATCTCGGTGAATTCTGCTTCTTGGCCATTAAACCCGGTTAAGAAAAGTCGCCCTGCTACAACACTCTAATTTAACTAATTCCTCGGTCATTTAATAGTGGATGCACTCGATCGAGAATCTGCAACCGCGCCTGCTGATCCGATGAATTCGAGCAGCTGTTCAGCCAGATTGTCCGGACTTTCTTCAGGGATCAACCGCGCCACTCCGGCGATGCGATGCAAGGTCGCGCGCGGAATGTCGGCTGCGAGTCGATTTGCGACGTCGCGGCTCAACCATTCGTCGTGATCGCCGCGAATTATCAGCGTTGGTGCCCTGACGCCCGAAAGATCCAGATCCTCGATGTCCGAGCGCCGGATCGCGGCGCCGAGCGTCAGAAGGTGACTCACTCCATCGCGGCCGGCGAACGGGGCCAGATATCTGGCCAGAAGCCGGGTGGGCATGTGCTCCGGCAGCGCGACGCTTCCCTCGAGCAGCGGCTGGAGCAACGTCGTGGCGCCCAGCACTCCGCGCGTCACCTTGAAGGCGAATCTGGCCGTGCTCCGCTGCATCACGCCGATGTCGCGTGCCGGCAGCTCGTCGTACGCCGGAACGTTGATCAGGACGAGCCTGGCGACGCGATCCGGGCGTGTGGCCGCCAGCCGGAGTGCCACGTCGCCACCCAGGTCGACGCCGACGATGGTCGCGCGGGCGAGCCGCAGCGCGGTCATCGCCGCGTCGAGATACTCAGCCTGCGCCGCGATCCCGAAATCCGCGTCTGGCGAGCGGTCGGATTCACCGTGCCCGAACAGGTCGATGGCGTAGGCCGTATGACCCGCCTCGGCCAGGATCGGCGCCACGTAGCGCCAGAGGAAAGTGCACGTGCCGAAGCCGTGCAGCAGGACGATCGGGACGCCGCCGTGGCCGTATCGCTCCACGTGCACCGCGCCGGGCCCAACCGGAACGCGTAAGACGTCAGCTTGCATCTGGAGATAAATTCACGGGATGGCGAATAATAATCCTCCCAGGAACGCAAAAAGCGCGGCAGCGAAGCCGTCGTCCAATCGCGGGGCATTCTACGGAATCCTCGTCGCAATAGTGATCGTCGGCATCGCCGCGATCCTCTACCTCAAGGCCAGTCCGCCGTCGGCGGATAGTGGCGCGTCAGCGCAGGCCGCATATGCCGCTCTGCAGCGGGATTACGCGAAGGCCGGTCCGCCCAGGCCGTACGTGATGGGCGACAGCACCGCGCCAGTCGTGATCGAGGAGTTCGCCGACTTCGAATGCCCCGTGTGCGGATCGTATGCGACGGTCACGGAGCCGGACGTTCGCAGGATGATCATCGACACGCATCTGGCGTACTACAAGTACTATGATTTTCCGCTGCCGATGCACCACAACACTCAGTCCGCATCGAACGCTGCCGCGTGCGCGGCCGACCAGGGCAAGTTCTGGGAGATGCACGACCAGCTGTTTGCAGGTCAGGATGCGTGGGGACTCAATCCCGACGGCGCGACGCAGGTTACGGACAATCCGAAGTCTGTCTTCATGGGATACGCCAAGGCGATCGGGCTCAATACGTCGGACTTCGAGCAGTGCTACGACAGCAAGAAGGAGCAGGCTCGCGTCAACGCAAACGCGGCCGAAGGCTTCCGCCGCAACGTGAATCAGACACCCACGTTTTTCATCAACGGAAAGATGTTCGCCGGCTCGATTCCCTACGACGTGATGAAGAAAGCAGTAGACGACGCAGCGGCAGCGAAGAAGTCAGCTCCGGCAGCAGCGCCTGCGACGACGCCGGCAGGAACCTCCGCGGTCAACCCCGCAGCAAAGCCAGCGGCGCCAAAGTAGAGCTGGCCATATGAGACGGATGTTGATTGCTGCGCTCGCGCTGATCGGCGTGTTCGTGGCGCTGTATCTCACGCTGTACAAGATGGGCGTGATAGGACATCTCGCATGCGGGCTGGGCGGATGCGAGCGCGTCAACACGAGCAAGTGGGCGATATTCGCCGGCGCGCCGGTCGCCGCATGGGGGGTGGCGTTCTACACCACGACGTTCGTGGTTGCACTGATCGGAACGTCGCCGTCGTGGATCGATCGGCGCGAGATTGCCTACGTGCTCGCGGGGATGTCGTTCGTCGGCGTCGCGTTCACCGCGTGGCTCACGTATCTCGAGCTGTTCGTGATCGAAGCGATCTGCAAGTACTGCGTCACGTCGGCGGTGATCGTGACGGCGATCTTCATCGTCAGCATCGCCGACGTGGCAATGGGAAATCGACTGCAGTCCGGCGAGTAATCGGGGCGGGGCTGCTCTGTAGTTACACCCGCCGTATGGAGCGTTGACGTGCGGCCGCGTCGTCCAGACGGACACGCGGCTTCACCTCGACATCCTCCTCGCCTTCCTCGCGCGCGCGACGGCGGAACGGGACCAGGTCGCGTCCGAGGGTAACGAGCGCGCGCGTTGCGACCGCGCTCGCCAGCGGCTCCGGGATCGCCATCACGCGGATGTACGTGTCGATTGCGCGATCGAACGACAGGTCCTCCGCCAGCGTGTCCACGAACATGAGCGCGTTGTCGACGTGGGCGCGAATTATCGTCTCGTCCGCGCGGGCCTGGGCCAGCCGCAGACGGCGCTCCGCATTGGGATGCAGCCGCCGGCCAAAGAGTGCTTCGGGAAAAAGCGATCGAAAAATCATGGCTCCAGTGATTCGTACTGCTGCTTGAGGCCCTCGACGACTGCGGCATCAGCAAGCGTCGTGGTGTCGCCGAGCGCGCGACCTTCGGCGATATCACGCAATAAACGGCGCATGATCTTGCCGGACCGGGTCTTGGGAAGGTCGGCGGCGAAGATTATGTCGTCCGGCCGAGCTATCGCGCCGATCTTGTCGGCCACGAATTGCTTGAGCTCGGTGGCCAGCTCCGGCGACGACTGATGGCTCGCGCGAACTGTCACGAACGCTGCCAGCGCCTGCCCCTTCAACTCGTGTGCCTTGCCGACCACCGCGGCCTCGGCGACAGCCGGATGCTCCACGAGAGCCGATTCGACTTCCATCGTCCCGATGCGGTGGCCAGCGACGTTGAGGACGTCGTCCACGCGGCCCAGGATCCAGTAGAAGCCTTCCTCGTCACGTTTCGCCCCGTCCCCCGGAAAATACAGGTCCGGCCGGCCGGGCCATTTGGAGAAATACGTCTTCCGGTACCGCTCGTCGTCGCCCCAGACGGTGCGGAGCATCGACGGGATAGGCCGAGTGAGGGCCAGAAGACCACCGCCGACGGGTATCGAACGACCGTTCGAATCGAGTAGATCGGCGCTGCAGCCGGGAAGCGGAAAGGTCGCGCTGCCGGGCTTGGTTGAGGTGATGCCCGGGAGCGGCGAGATGACGATCGAGCCGGTCTCGGTCTGCCACCAGGTGTCGACGATCGGGCACCGGTCGTGGCCGATGTGTCTGGAATACCAGATCCAGGCTTCCGGATTGATGGGCTCGCCCACGGAGCCCAGCAGTCTCAGCGAGGAGAGGTCGTGCCGAGCGGGGTACTGATCGCCCCATTTCATGAAGGCGCGGATCGCGGTCGGGGCGGTGTAGAGGATCGTGATTTTGTGCTTCGCGATCAGCGCCCAGAAGCGGTCCTTGTCGGGCCAGTCGGGAGCGCCCTCGTACATGACGCACGTCGCGCCGTTGGAGAGGGGGCCGTACACGAGATAGGAGTGGCCGGTCACCCAGCCCACATCGGCCGTGCACCAGAATACGTCGTCCTCGCGAAGATCGAAGACGTTGCGCGTCGTGCTGGTCACCGCGGTCATGTAACCGCCAGTGGTGTGCACGACGCCCTTGGGGTTTCCGGTAGTTCCCGACGTGTAGAGGATATACAGAATATCCTCGGCGTCCATGGGAACCGGATCGCCGCCTTCGGGGGCCTTTTGCATCAGCTCGTGCCACCAGAGATCGCGCGGCTGCTGCATGGAGCAGGAGATCTGTTCGCTGGATGTTCCGTGGTTGCGCTGCACGACCACGACGTGCTCGATCGACGGAGTCTCGGCGAGTGCCTTGTCGGCGTTGGCCTTGAGCGCGACGACGCCCCCACGACGATAGCCACCGTCGGCGGTGATGAGGACGCGTGCCTCCGCGTCGATGATTCTGTCGCGCAGCGAATCGGGAGAGAATCCGCCGAACACGACCGAGTGGATCGCGCCGATGCGTGCGCACGCGAGCATCGCGATAGCGGCTTCGGGGATGAGCGGCAGATACACGGCGACGCGATCGCCTTTCGTCACACCGAGCGACTTGAGAGCGTTCGCGAAGCGCGTCACCTCGCTATACAGCTCGCCATAGGTGATGGTGCGCTTATCGCCCGGCTCCCCTTCCCATATGAGTGCTGGCTTGTCGCGTCTTGGACCGAGTGCGTGCCGGTCGACGCAATTCGCGGCGGCGTTGAGTTTTCCGCCAACGAACCATTTGAAGTGGGGTGGCGTCCAGTCGAGAACCTGCGTCCAAGGCTGGATCCACTCGAGGCGAGCAGCTTCACGTGCCCAGTATGCTTCCGGATCACGTTCGGCTTCGTCGTAGATCGCCGGATCGTTGACCACGGCATTGGCAACGAATTTTGGCGGCGGCGGAAATTTCCGCTCTTCGGTGAGGAGCGCGTCGATCTCGTTCATGAGTCTGAAAATACAGCTTCCGCGCCCGTGCGCGACGGTTGGCCCGGGCGAGTGGCTAGATTGGCCGCATGGATTCAGATCGCAAGAGCATCCGTTTCGAACGACTCCGGGACGGGGTCGAATTTCCGGTTCGTGCGACCGCGCACAGTGCCGGCTACGATCTCAAGGCATTTCTGCTTGGTGATCCCACAGTCAAGTTGAGCCTGGGCAGCCGCCAGTACGAGGGCGTGCCGAAACACACGGCCGATGGCGCGTCGCTGCAGCTGTTGCCGGGTGAGCGTGCGATAATCCCGCTCGGGTTTCGCGCTTCGCTGCCACCGGGTTACGAGGCGCAGATCCGTCCTCGGAGCGGCACCAGTTTCAAGACATCGCTCGCCATCGCGAACTCGCCGGGCACCATCGATCCCGACTACAACGGTGAGTGGGGCGTGCTGGTCAGGAACGACGGTGCGGAGCCCATCTTCATCACGCATGGCGAGCGCATCGCGCAGATGGTGATCGCGAAATACGAGGTGCTCGAATTCGAAGACGGAGATGTACGGCAGACAACAGATCGGGACGGCGGATTCGGAAGTACGGGACACAGGTAATTCGAGTGCATCGCGAGGTCAGATTCGCTCGCGATGACGATCCACCCAGTAGCTCCACGGCACGAACAGCCAGAGTCCGAGCGCGGTCCACGCCACTGCACCAGGACTGGGGGGCGGCGGGGTTACGTAGCCGCTCGCGAATATGAGCAGCAGCACCAGCACCATTGACCACAGACCCCATGTGCCAATGCGATCGCGCGTGCGCGTCTGCCGAATGTAAAGCATGAGACCGCCGCCAAATATTCCGAGCTCGAGGATCAACGTTGCGGGAATCGAGTTCCACAGGCCCAACCCGACGCGTGTGGAACCTCCCGGCCATAGCGGCAGATCTGCTGTGTGCACGGGAAAGTCGAGTATCCAGTGACTGATCACGACGAGTGCAATGACACAGGCAGTGCGACGATTTCGCCGCGCGGCATAATGGATTGCGCCGATGATCGCTCCCCACAACACGGCCATGGCCAGACTGTGCGAGAACGGATACGACGTGAACACCAGCGGATTGCCCAATGTCGCGCCTGGTACGATACGCACCTGCTCGATGCCGAACAACAGAAGGATTGGCCACAGCTCATCGAGGAACTGAGTCGCGAATGCGAGGGTCCCCAGCGACGTATCCGGCACAACCCGCTTGGATCCGAACGCAATGCCGTAATGCCCGAGAAACATTCCTGCGATTCCTGGAATCGTGTATGTGATCGTCCAGCGACGCGAGCGACGCGAGCGACGCGAGCGACGGGAGGCGGCCCGGAAGTGGCCGTCGCCGCGAGCTCATCCATAAATATGTGCGGCAGGACCCGCTTGTTCGACTGGCGCGCGAGCGGCCGGTTTGCCACCGCTCCCGGTCTTCCATATGGCAGCCGCCGGACGATGGTCGGTCATTCGTTTGGCCTCCGGCGTTTTGGATGAAGAACCCACCCGCTAGATTTCGCATCGAAACCCCTACCAAGAACGGCTCATCCGAGATGACCACACCCGGAAACACTCAGTCCACGGACAAGACCGCTGGCGATCTTTCGATCACCGACAAGCGGACCAACAAGAACTACGACCTTTCGATCAAGGACGGCGCGATCAGAGCTGCCGATCTGCGACAGATAAAGACCGCCGATCGTGACGACGTTGGTCTGCTATCGTACGATCCGGCGTTCATGAACACTGCCTCGTGTCGCAGCTCGATCACCTACATCGATGGCGACAAGGGAATCCTGCGCTATCGCGGATACCCGATCGAGCAGCTTGCCGAGAAGGCGTCGTTTCTCGAGGTAGCGTGGCTGCTGCGTCACGGAGAGTTGCCCAATCAGAAGGAGTACGACGGTTTCGTACACGACATCACGTATCACACGTACGTGCACGAGAACATCCGCAACTTCCTGCAGGGCTTCAGGTACGACGCGCATCCGATGTCGATGCTCCAGAGCTCGGTCGCGGCGCTGTCGTCGTTCTATCCTGAAGCGCGCAACATCTTCGATCCCGAGCAGCGCAACATCGCCGTGATCCGGCTGCTGGCCAAGACGCCGACGATCGCGGCTTTTTCGTATCGTCACTCCAAGGGTCTGCCGGTCGTATATCCCGACAACTCGCTGTCGTACGTCGAGAACTTCCTGTCGATGATCAACAGGATGACGGAGCCGCGCTACGAGGCGAATCCGACCTTCGTTCGCGCTCTGGAGATTCTGTTCATCCTGCACGCCGATCACGAGCAGAACTGCTCGACCAGCTCGGTGCGCATGGTGGGCTCGTCGCATGTGGATCCATTCTCTGCGATGTCCGCCGGCGTCGCGGCTCTGTTCGGCCCGCTGCATGGCGGCGCGAACGAGCAGGTGCTGCGCATGATCGAGGAGATCGGCACCATTCAGAACGTGCCGGCGTTCATCGAGACGGTCAAGAGCGGCAGCGGCAAGTTGATGGGCTTCGGCCACCGCGTGTACAAGAGCTACGATCCGCGCGCCAAGATCGTGAAGCAGCTGGCGGACAGCGTGTTCAAGATCACCGGCGTCGATCGCGGCCTCGAGATCGCGCTGGAGCTGGAGCGCATCGCGCTGCAGGACGATTACTTCGTCTCGCGCAAGCTGTACCCGAACGTCGATTTCTACACGGGTCTCATCTATCGCTCGATGGGCTTCCCGACGGAATTCTTCACCGTGCTGTTCGCGATCGCGCGCATGGCGGGGTGGCTGTCGCAGTGGGAAGAGATGCTGCTGGACAAGGAGCAGAAGATCGCCCGTCCACGCCAGATCTTTACCGGCCATGGCGAGCGTCAGTTCAAGCAGACGATCAACGTCGGTATCAAGTAGAAACCGGTTCGATATCACTCAAACAACGGGCGCGCCGAGAAATCGGCGCGCCCGTTTGACTTTCATGATCCGTGGCCTTACTGGCGCCGCTGGACATGCGGCGCGCAGTCGGGTGCCGCTTTAATTCAGCTTTGCCGTCAGCGTGATGTTCACGTTTCCCTTCAACGCCTGCGACACCGGGCAGCCTTCCCTGGTGCCTTCGGCGATCTGTTGAAACTTCGCGTTGTCGATTCCGGGTACCTTCGCGTTTACGACCAGGCTCATCGTGGTGATCTTGAAGCCGTCGCCGGATTTTTCGATGGTGCATGCTGCGCTGGTCTCGACCTTGTCGGCGGGCGTGCCGTTCTTCTCGAGGCCCAGCGCGAGTGCCATCGAGAAACAGGCGGCCTCGGCGGCTGCCAGTAGCTCTTCGGGGTTGGAGCCGGCGGCACTCTCGAATCGGGAGCCGAATGAGTAGTTGCCGCTGATCGTTCCGCTTTCGCCCTTGAACGATCCCTTTCCGTTCTGAAGACCCTTCTCCCAGATCGCGCTTGCCTTGCGTGTGGGCATCTTTTTCTCCGTTGGTGGTGACGTAATGCAGTCTAGCGAATCGTCGCACGATGTGCGCCGCGGACGCTTGTGTGAGGGTGCGGGCGCCACGTTGGAGTCCGTCCCGGGTCCGTCTCCCCGGCAGAAAGTTCCGCCGGAGTCCGTCCCCACTCCGTCCCCACTCCGTCCCCGCGCGCGGCAAACAAGCGATTTCTCTCGTAGATTTGCGGCTGGAACGACGGTGTAACGTGTGGCGCGCAAATCAGCTCAGGAGCTTCAATGTTCAGCTACAAACCCAGCCGCAGGGCTTTCGTGACTCATCTCGCCGCGCTCGCTGGTGCCAGCGCGCTGCTTCCGGACGTATCGCTCGCGGGTGTCGCGCCCGAGCCCGGCGACGAGCCGGAGGCGTGGCTCAAGGCGTTGGCAGGGAAACACCGTCAACTGTTCCACGCGCATGACAAGTGGACCAAGGGAATCGAATACTCCATACGATACAAGACGGCGTATCCCACGGAATACGGCGTGAATCCAAACGACGTCAACGCAGTGCTCGCCGCTCACGGGAAGACGGGAGCTACCACGTACGTCGATGCGGCGTGGGAGAAGTACGGTTTCGGAAAGATGTTCGACGTGAAGGATCCCAAGACCAAGGATACGGCGACGCGGAACGTGTACTACGCCGGTGACGACGAGAATCCCGGCATACGGGAGGCGCTTGCTGCTGGTGTCGTGGTACTGTCGTGCAGAACGGCGCTGCGGGGAATCGCGAGCGAACTCGCGGATCAGAAGAAATTCGGCAGCAAGGAAGAGATCGAGCGCGATCTGACGGCGTCGCTCATTCCGGGTGTGGTGCTGGTGCCTGCGATGATCATCGCGGTTGGACGCGCGCAGGAGCAACACTGCACGTACGTGTATACGGGGTGACCGTCGGACGACTCTATCCACGCACCGAATTGATGGTTGGGCATATCGACGACGCTATCCACGCACCGAATTGATGGTCGGGCATATTGACGACGCTATCCACGCACCGAATTGATGGTCACGCATATTTACGACTCCATTCGACGCGCCGATCCGGTACGCCTGCGTAGGGCGCGGATTCTTCCGCGCCTGGCCCATTTACGCGCGATCGAAATTGGATATTCACCGGTGTCGTTGAATGTCATCACGCATCGTTTTGGTGGGGATGACGGGATGACGGGATGACGGGATGACCTGATGGCGTATGACGGCGTCTGCCGCAACGGCGCGGGATCCAAATTCCATTATCCGAATTTCGTCAATCGTAATGGCTGGATACGCGGTGTTCGAGAATTGACGGTGCGTTCATTCGCGTTCGATTGCACGTAAATGGGCCACGCGCGGGTTTATCCCATGAACATCCAATTTCGATTGCACGTTAATGGGCCAGGCGCGGGTTTATCCCATGAACATCCAATTTCGATCGCACGTAAATGGGCCAGGCGCGGAAGAATCCGCGCCCTACGCATGCGTACCAATTCGGCGCGTCGAATGGAGTCGTCTTCCTACGAAACGGTTTTCGTCTTCTTCCGCAAAAAGTCCATCAGGATGAACTGGCCCAGCGTCATCGTGTTCGTGAAGTAGGCCTTGCCCTTCGCGATCGCTGATACGCGCTTCACGAACTCCACCAGCGCCCGATCGCGCGCCAGCATGAACGTGTTGATGACGATCCCCGATCGGCGGCAGTCCGCCACTTCGCGCAGCGTCTCCGACACCACGTTCATGTCGAGACCCATCGAATTCTTGTAGATCTGGCCGTTCGGAAGCGTCAGGGCGCTCGGCTTTCCGTCGGTGATCATCACGATCTGGCGCATGTCCTTCTTCTGCGACAGAAGAATGCGACGCGCAAGCTTCAAGCCTTCGGCCGTGTTGGTGTGGTACGGACCAACCTGCGCACGCGCCAGCGCGGAGATCGGAATCTCTTCCGCCGAATCGTGAAATAGCACGATGCGGATGGTGTCGCCGGGAAACTGGGTGCGGATGAGATGCGTCAGCGCGAGCGCGACCTTCTTGGCCGGCGTGAAGCGGTCCTCCCCGTACAGGATCATCGAGTGCGACGTATCCAGCATCAGCACGGTCGCACACGACGAGCGATACTCGGCCTGGTGCACCATCAGGTCGTCGTAATCGAGATCCATCGGCACCGTGAGGGAGCCCGTGCGCTTCATCGAGCGCTTGAGGGTCTCGTTCACGTCGAGGTTCAGTACGTCGCCGAATTCATACTGCTTGCTCCATCCGTCCGACTCGATTCCGGTGGCCAGATACGGTGTGTCGTGGCTACCGAAGCTGGACTTGCCGAGCGAGCTCATTATGTGGCGGAGCGCCTTGTAGCCCAGGAAGTCGACGCCCTTGTCGGTGAGATTGAACTGGACCGATTTGGAGGCTGCGTGGGAGAGACTGCCCTTGCCCTCGACCTGCTGGTGGCCGGCCGGCATCTGGGGCGGAGCTTCGAGGTTGAGGTAGCCTTCTTTTGTGAGGCGCTCGATCAGCTCGTCCAGGAACTTCGCGAGTTTTTCCTGCGCGTCCTCGTCGCCGTTGCCGCGCAGAGCTTCGAGCATCTCCGGCGTGAACTGGCCGCTCTCGATCATGGCGTTGAGGATCGCCTCGCGCAGCGCGTCCACGGAGCGGTCGGCGTCCTCGCCCGTCATCCCCCAGTAGGGATTGAAATTCTCGCCGCCGGCGAAGCCGGACTGGAGGAGGAAGTCGGCCATCTTATCCAGGAGCGACTGAAGATCGACCGCGTCGGCCATCTCCGGGCTGAACCTGGAGTACGTATGGAACCGCATAACTGAATAATACACCCGGTACGCAATACATTTCCCGCGTGCAGAAGGCCGCCGCCAACAATCCGTTTCGTCCGCTCAAACATCGGAATTTCCGGATATTCTGGGGCGGGCAGACGCTGTCGCTCGTGGGCACGTGGATGCAGTCGGTGGGCGAGGGATGGCTGGCGCTGCAACTGTCCAACAGCGCACTGATGGTCGGAGTCGTGGCTGGTGCGTCCGCGCTCCCGGTTCTGCTGCTCTCCCTGTACGGCGGCGTGGTTGCCGATCGGAACGACAAGCTCAAGCTGGTCAGAATCGCGCAATCGCTGCTGCTGGTGCAGGCATCGGTGCTGTGGTGGTTCACCGCGTCGAACCATCTCACGATCAACTGGCTGATCATGCTCGCGACGCTCAACGGGACCATCAGCGCTTTCGAGATTCCGGCGCGACAGAGCTTCATCGTGGAGCTGGTCGGCCGCGAGGACCTGGTTGACGCGATCGCGCTCAACTCCGCAGGCTTCAATTTCGCACGAGTCATCGGCCCGTCGATCGCCGCGATAGTCATCGGCACGCTCGGTCCCAAGTGGTGCTTCGCGCTCAACTCCATGAGCTATCTCGCGGTGCTCACCGGGCTGTTCATGATCCACGTCCCCAAATGGCAGCGCATCAAGAGTCGCGTGTCGCCGATCGAGGGGATGCTGGAAGGCTTCCGCTACATGCGCGATACACCACTGGTGAGTGTGCTGGTACGCGTCGTGGGAGTGACGTCCGTCTTCGGGATGCCGTTTCTCGCCATGATGCCTGTGGTGGCGCGTGACGTCGTACATGCGGGCGCAGCGGGTTACGGAATTCTGCTCGCCTGCGTAGGCCTCGGCGCGCTCATCGGTGCCCTTTCGATGGCGGCACTCGGCCACCACATCGCTCGGGGCAAGCTGTACGTATGGTCTGCATATGGATTCTCCGCAGGCCTCATGATCTTCTCGCTGATGAGCAGACTTCTGCCGGCAGCGGTGATCCTGGTGTTCGTAGGATTCGCGATGCTGGTGATGGGCGCGCTGGCGAATGGATTGCTGCAATCCATCGCGCCCGATGAATTGCGGGGCAGAGTGGTGTCCGCGTACGTGTTTGTCGCCGTTGGACTGGTGCCGGTGGGATCGTTCATCTCGGGCGCACTGGCGCACGTCGTTGGAGTCGATTGGGCGATCGGCGGATGCGCGGTGATCGTGTTCGCGCATTCGGCATGGGCATTCGCAAAGAATCCGGCCCTGCGGACCGTTCGCTAGGTGAGCGCGCGCAAGAACGTTAGGTCGGATGCAGTTCGTGCTATAGTTAGTCAACATCGTCAAACCAACATCACAGCCATCAAATGCGCATCGCAATCGGATCGGACCACGCGGGCTTCCGTTACAAGGAAATGTTCAAGGCACGGCTCACCGAGCTCGGACATGAAGTGAAGGACTTCGGAACCGACTCCGAGCTGCCGGTGGATTATCCCTTGTTCTGTCATCCCGTCGCCGTTGCAGTCGCGAGTGGCGAGACCGAGCGCGGGATCGTGATCGGCGGCTCGGGGAACGGAGAAGCGATGGTCGCGAATCGCGTGAAGGGTGTACGCGCCGCCCTGTGCTGGAACCTGGACTCGGCTGAGTTGGGACGACGACACAACAATGCCAACGTGCTGTCGATTGGCGAGCGGATGGTGTCGGAGGAGCTGGCGATCCAGATACTGGAGATGTGGCTGAATACGCCATTTGATGGCGGCCGGCATCAGAGGCGGATCGACGAGATCGACGCGGTGTAGCGGCGCGACTAACTTGACTTGATGTCGGCACTCCGCCCCCTCGCCACACCGGATACTGCACCGCTATTTCCGCCCATCCACGCGGAACTTATCACACTGCTTCGATCGCTCGAGCCAACCGACTGGGATCTGTCGACCGTGGCTGGCGCATGGCGTGTGCGCGACGTCGTTGCGCACCTGCTCGATGGCGAATTGCGCACGCTTGCAGCGCACAGGGATGGTCATTCACTCACGCCCGATGGAACCGTAACGGGTTACGCGGATGTCCTTTCGCTCATTGAAGGGCTGAATGCGAGTGGTGTCAACTTCGGCGAGCGTCTGAGTCCGCGGCTCCTGACGGACCTGCTCGAGACGACGGGACACTGGATGAGCACGTTCGTTACGGCGCTCGACCCGGACGCTCCCGCTCTTTTCCCGGTAGCGTGGGCTGGCGATATCCAATCGGACAATCGCTTCGACACTGCGCGTGAGTACACGGAGCGCTGGCACCACCAGATGCAGATCCGCATGGCTGTCGGAGAAAGGGCGCATCCGGGCGTGCTGCTCGCGCACCGCTTCTTCGACCCACTCCACGACACTGCGCTGCACGTGCTTCCACACGCCTACCGCGCGACGGAGGCACCGGAAGGCACCGCTCTACTGCTCATTGTGACAGATGCGTCGCCGGAAGAGCTTCCACATGCCGAACCGCTTGTACGGACGCTCTTGCGCGAGAACCGGCGTTGGCGACTCTATGCAGGTGAAGCTGTGCGACCAACAGCGCGCGTAACCGGGACACCGGACGCGTTCTGGCGACTCTTCTTCAATGCACCTCCCGCCGACAGCGCCGGGGGTTCGATTACGGCAAACGGCCCCGCAGAGCTTGTCGGACCGCTATGGAGGGCGCGCTCCGTCATGGTCTGACGCGACCGTGGGAGCATGATCCATGCGTAAGGCGGGTCATGCAATCGCCTCTTCCTCGGATTACGAGGTCTCACGGTGGGGCGATTTCCACATCGGGCTGGGGAAATGACGCGCATCAAGGTCAGCTTCTGGGTACTGTGCATCGGCCTCACGGCTCTGTGGATCGCCGCCGATCCGATCCTGCTGCACACCGCTCCATTCTCGCAGGTGAGGCTGTCGCTCATCAACTACACTGGCATCCTCGCCATGGGGGTGATAAGTGTGGCGATGATACTGGCGGTACGATCGTCGAAGGTGGAGTCCTTCATCGGCGGGCTCGACAAGGGCTACAGGCTGCACAAGTGGCTCGGCGTCGCCGGCCTCCTCATGGCGATCGCGCACTGGCTGTGGATCAGCGGACCCGGCTGGCTCACCGCTCTTGGTTTGATGGCGCCGGCCGCACGGCAGCCGGGACGTGCCGCGGCGAGTGCGGAAGGGCCGGCGCTCCTTCACACGCTGCAGAATCCGGCGCGATCCGTTGGTCAGATCTGCTTCTACGCGCTCGTCGTCCTCGTGATACTCGCGCTGCTGCGCTGGTTTCCCTATCGCTACTTCCTGAAGACTCACCGGCTGCTTGCGATAGTATTTCTCCTCCTCGTGTTCCACGGGGTGGTCCTGATGAAGATCTCGTACTGGTCCCACGCGATTTCGTACGTGATCGTCGCACTGATGGCGGCGGGGACGGTGTCAGCGATCCTGATGCTGTTTCGCAGAGTTGGATACACGCATCGTGCTGTTGGTGAGATCGATGAAGTCACGTCGCGCGCGGACGTGGGCATTCTGCAGGTCAGCATCCGTCTCAAAGACCGTTGGAGCGGTCACAACGCGGGGCAGTTCGCATTCGTGAATTTCGAGGATGGGGAAGGGCCGCATCCTTTCACGATCTCGTCTACGTGGAAGGGCGATGGCCACCTGCTTTTCCTCATCAAGGGACTGGGAGATTACACACGGTCGCTTCCGAGCACACTAAAGCCAGGGACGCTTGTCACGGTCGAAGGTCCGTACGGCCGCTTCACCTTCGAGGGAGAGAGCAACCGCCAGATCTGGGTGAGCGCAGGAATCGGCATCACGCCGTTCGTCTCGCGGATGCAGGAACTCGCAGCCCACCCCGACGGAAAGGCCATCGATCTGTTCCACGCGACCGGCTCGCGTGACACCGCGCCTGTCGAGCAGCTACGCGCACTCGCGGAATCCGCGCACGTACTTCTGCGCGTCTGGGTCGCCGCCGAGGATGGACGAATGACCGGAGAAGATATTCGCAGAGTCGTGCCGGAATGGAAGTCTGCGGACATCTGGTTCTGCGGGCCGGTGATATTTGGGAAGGAATTGCGCGAGGACTTCGCCGCGCACGGACTTCCCGGAAGCGCGTTCCATCAGGAACTCTTTCATCTGCGATGATGTCGGACGCAGCACACCGCTGCTTCCTAACGTTCCGGCCGGCCGCTCATCGTGAACAGCGATATCACGCTGCCAGCCGCACACAACCCAGCGCAGATGTACATCGCGCGCGTGAATCCATGCGCCAGTGTCGCGCCAGACAGGCTCTGTGCGCCGCCCAGCCCGGCCGCCAGCGGGATTATCGCGGTAGCCAGCAAGCCGGCGACGCGTGCAACTGAATTGTTCACGCCCGATGCGAGACCAGCACGACTTTCGCCCAGTGAAGCGAGTGCGACAGTTGTGAGTGGCGTGACGAGTGATGACAGTCCCAGTCCGAACACGATTGCGGCAGGCAACACCGACGCCAGATAGCTGGCGCCAGGACGCACCAGAGCGAACAGCAGCATTCCAACTGCCGCTACAAACGCTCCTGCAGTCATCGGCAGCCGCGCTCCCCATCGCGCGGAGATTCGTCCTGCAAATGGTGAGATGATCAGCAAGAGAACATTGATCGGCATCAGCGACGCGCCTGCCGCGAGCGCGCTGTAGCCGAGTACGTCCTGGAGCTGGAGCATGAGAAGGAAGAACAAACCCGTCAGCGCGGCGTATATCGCGAACGTGGCAGCGTTCACACCGGCGAACTTCTTCGATGCAAAGGTATTCGGTGGAAGAAGCGGTTCTTTCGTTCGACTCTCGACCACGATGAACGCGACGAGCAGCAGGATACCGGCTGCGCCGAGTGATATCGGATAGAGCGTCGTGAATCCGCGATCGGGTCCCAGCATCAGAGCGCCGACGATCGCTGCAAGTCCGAGCGTCATGAGCGCGGCGCCTGGGTAATCGACGGTCGATGCGGATTTACTTTTCTTTGCGGATCTGCCAGCGACCGTCACTGCGATGGCCCCAGCGATCGCGAACGGCACCATTATCACGAACACGAATCGCCACGACGTTGCATCCACGATCCATCCGCCTACCAGCGGTCCTATCGCCGTCGACACTGCCGACCATGAAGCCCAGTGGCCGACCGCGGCGCCACGCTCCTCGCCCTCGAACGTCGACTCGAGCAGAGCGAGGCTGTTCGGTATGAGGATGCCGCCGGCGATTCCCTGAAGCACGCGCGCAATCACGAGCAGAATCAGATTCGGCGCCACCGCACACGCGAGCGAGGCGATGGCAAATCCGACCAGTCCCCACGCGAACACCTTGCGGCGTGAAAATCTGTCGCCGAGTGCACCGCCGAGCAGGATGAGCGCGCTCAGTGTGAGCAGGTAGCCGTTCATCGTCCACTGCAGGCCCGTGATTCCGAGATGCAGATCGCGCGCGATGGCTGGCAGCGCGACGTTCGTCACGCTCCCCTCTATGAAAACCGCACCGGAGCCGAGTATCGATCCGATGAGCGTCCAGCGCTTGGCGGACTCAGTCAATTGGACACACGGGTTCTCTCGCTTTCACAATGTATCGCTCACCGGCCCGCTCGGCGTAGCGCCGCCCTCGATCAGTCGATCCTAACGTCCTCATCCCATTACACGTATTTTATCGCACGCACCCATATAGCCTGGTGTGTCGCCGCGCCACTCGATCCAACCCGAGAGGAAGACAGGATGTATCAGAAGTCGATCCGGAAGTATCTGACGACGTGCACGCTGGCCGGTGTAACGGCCGCCTCCTGCGCGCTCGTGCTCCCTTCGGTCGCTGGCGCGCAGCGGGCCGCGCACCAGGCAATCGACTCCGTGTACACGGCGCAGATCAAAAAGGATCTGGAAGATCCGCGCATCACGACGGAGCTCGTGGATTATCTGCCCGCGTCGTCCACCGTGCCGACGCCGCTCAAGGTGCTCGGGCACATCATCGGCGCGCCGGGCGAGCTGGATCGCTCTGCAGACATCTACAAGTACTTCGACGCGCTGGCGAAGGCGTCGCCGCGCGTCAAGGTCTGGCGCATCGGCAAGACGGAAGAGGGGCGCGAGATGATCCTCGCGGCGATCGGCGATGAAGAGACGATAAAGAACATCGACAACTATCGCGGCATGCTCGCGCAGTTGAGCGATCCCCGCAAGACGACGCAGGAACAGGCGCAGAAGCTGATCCACACCGCCAAGCCCATCTACTACATCACCAGCGGCATCCACTCGCCCGAGTTCGGCGGTCCCGAGATGTTGATGGAGCTGGCGTACCGGCTCGTCGTGGATTCGTCTGCGATCGTTTCGAACATCCGGAACAACGTCATCACACTGATCACCCCGGTGATCGAGCCCGATGGCCGCGACAAGGCTGTCGACACCTACTACTACAACAAGAAGCTGCCAAAGGGCGCCGAGCGGTTGCCGCTGATGTACTGGGGCAAGTACGTGCAGCATGATAACAACCGTGACGGGATGGGTCAGTTCCTCAAGCTGACGCAGCACACAACGCAGACGGTGCTCGACTGGCATCCGACAGTGTTGCACGATCTGCACGAAGCGCAGACCTATCTCTACGCGTCGACCGGTACGGGTCCGTACAACGAAGCCGTCGATCCGATCACGATCGACGAGTGGTGGATGATGGCCGAAAACGACGTGATGGAGATGACGAAGCGCGGCGTGCCGGGTGTGTGGACGTACGGATATTACGACGGCTGGACGCCGAACTATCTCTTCTTCATCGCGCACACGCACAACGAAGTCGGGCGGTTCTATGAAGTGCAGAGTTACGGGCCGGATAATTACGTAGTGAAGCCGCGTGCGACGACGACTAGCCGGGAGTGGTTCAGGCCCAATCCGCCGCTGGACAGCATCAACTGGGGGCCGCGCAACAACACCAACATCCAGGAATCCGCGATTCTTTTCGCGCTCAACAACGTCGCGAAGAACAGGGATCAGTTCCTGGACAACTTCTGGCGCAAAGCGCAACGCGCGGTGGACAAGGGAAAGACCGGGCCGATCTTCGGCTGGGTGATCCCGGCGTCGCAGCGCCGCAAGGCCGACGCGGCTGATGCGGTGAACGAGCTGCGGGCGCAGGGACTAGAGGTGGATACCGCAACTACTGCTTTTACAGTTGGTAAGCTTTCGGTCAAGCCGGGCGATTACATCGTGCGTGGCGATCAGCCATACCGCACGATAGCTGACATGTACTTTGCGCTGCAGCATTTCGCGCCCGGGAACCCCGCACCGTACGACGACACGGGCTGGACCTTTCCGTTGATGCGCGACATCACGATCGCGGCTGTGAACGACAAGAGCCTGTTGACGCAGCCGATGACGTTGCTCACTGCCAATGCCGTCGCCGCGGGCGGGATCTCGGGTACCGGTAACGTCGTGGTGGTCGACAATACCGCTGACAACAACGTTGCTGCATTCCGCTTCAAGTTTGCGAAGACGAAGATGTCGGCAGCTGAAGAGGACTTCGATGCCGACGGTCATCACTTCCGCGCCGGCGCGATGATCATTGCGAACGCCAATCGGTCTGCACTGGAGCCCGAGCTGAAGAAGCTCGGCCTCTCTGCCTACGCGATGTCGGCAGCGCCGAGTGTGAAGACGCACGATCTGGACGTGCCGCGCATCGGTTACGTGCACAGCTGGTCGCGCACGCAGGACGAGGGTTGGGTTCGTGCTGCGCTCGACACGTACGGCATACCGTACTCGTACTTCGGCGACATCGATCTGCGTAAGGGCAATCTGCGCCGGAAGTACGATGTGATAATCTTCCCGCACATCGGCGGCACGGTGCAGACGATGGTGAACGGTATCGCCAAGAACGGTGCGACGCCGCTTCCGTACAGGAAGACCGCCGAGTTCCAGGCACTCGGCACACCCGACGCGTCGGATGACATTCGTGGCGGGATGGGACTCGAAGGCGTGAAAAATCTCGACGAGTTCGTGCGGCAGGGCGGAACGTTGATCGTCGAAGGATCGACGTCGACGATAATGCCGAGCTACAACCTCACGCCCGGCGTGACGATCGAGGAGCCGGACAGCCTGTTCGTGCGCGGCAGCATCATGCGCGGAGTGATCAGCGACATGAAGAGTCCGATCGTGTACGGATACGGGCACGACCAGATCCCGGTGTACTTCAATCAGGGACCCGTGATCCGCGCGGGCGGCGGCGGGTTTGGTGGATTCGGCGGGTTCGGGCGTGGTGGTGTGAACAGCCAGGACATCACGCCGATGGCGACGGTGCAGCAACTCTCGCCGTGGAATCCGGATGCTGATGCGTCGGCTGGTGAAGGTGCGCGTCGTCGTGGTGGTGCGCAGGCTGGTGCAGCGGCGGGTGCGGGTGAAGCCGGTGCGCAGCGTGGTGGGCGTGGAGCTGCGGCTGGTAATGCGGATACTGACGGACCGCGCGTGATTCTGAAATTCCCGACCAGGCCGGCGGACATGTTGTTGTCGGGGGTGTTGTCGGGTGGCCAGGCTCTGTCAGGACGCGCGCAGGTTGTGGATGAATCAGTAGGGAAGGGGCATATCGTGATGTTTGCGATAAGGCCGTTCTGGAGATGGCAGACGCAGGGGACTTATATGTTAGGGTTCAATGCGATCATGAACTGGAATGATCTGGGGGCGGGGAAGGATGGCAATGTCCGCGAAGGCGACCGCTAAACATTCGAATAGCTCATGATCGAGTTATAGCGGTGGTGAGCCACCTTTCCTGTACTTCGCGTATCATATTCGTCTGTCGAGGAGCTGATTAGGCAGTGACCACATTTCATTTACCATCAAGTGTCACACCGCAGTCTGCGATCATATCAGAAGCGTTGGCTTCGAGGCCTTAAACAGGAATTCGGCCCGGAGTGCGTCACCGAATGGGCGGCGTTCTCTCGGACGTTGGATCGCTACTCGCCACGCCTAGACCTTGCCGTCGGCCCGTTCTCAACCACGCCGGGAGGTCTCCTCACGCAGGACTTCGCGCGACTATGTGGCGAACACGACGAATTCCTTAGGGCCTTGTGGAGTTTCCATAGTGAGAATGAAACTCGCTTTGGCGCGCAGAGCCCGCAGTCGATTCTAAACCTCCAGTTCGCACTGAATAGCAATCACAATGCTCGGTGTTTCCTCGCGATTGAGATAGAGAATGCCGTTTCTCGCAAACACCTAATGGGCGGAATTATGAATGCAGTGGCGCTGGGGCACTTAGGAATCGTGATCGGATGGACCGAGGAGAAACTCCGGGCTACGTTCCGCGCTCGCGCCTATCTTCACTTTCTCGAAGCAGTAGACAAACCAACCATGTTAGTTCAGAATCTCTTGATTCTCTCTCGTGCTCAGGCCGACCAAGCGTTCGGCCTTTACTAGTGCTGCATCAAGTGGGCAGGGCTGAGTACACTAGCGGACTAACGGAACCGGCTCGGAGAAAGAAGCGATCCGCTAGGGGTGTGTGTAGAAACGCAAACGGCGGCAGGGAGTTGCTTTGCTGTGGCAGTCAAGGCCACGCCAGACGAGCGGCTTAGCGACTTGCTAATATCTCACATTCGCTTCCTATTTGTCTCGCTCGGACGCGCTCGGGTTCGTCATTAGTCGAATGCTGAGTGCAGCCGCAGTCGTTGCATCTGATTCTCGTTACGCCAGCCCAACTCCATCAACTCTCCAAATGCAATGACATCCGGGGATGAGCATCAAGCCGTCGTGGCCCTGCCGGACGCCGTCGAAGAGTTTCTAATATCCATCGAATCCAAGTCTAGCTCGGTGGCGCACTTTCGGTTGCTTAAAGCCGCTCGCTCGCCAGAGCCTCTAGCGGCCATGAGTGCGCAGTTAGCGGCGCTCGCGAACGAGATCATCGATGAAGCTTGACATGCTCAAAATCGCCGGATTTCGTGGGTTCAACTCCGAGCGCGAGCTCCGTCTGCACCCGCGACTTACCCTGATAGGAGCGCCAAATAGTTACGGCAAGACAAGCATCGCTGAAGCGCTCGAATTCCTCTTCTTTGGTGTGACATCGAAGGTTGATCAGGCGGACTCCAAAGAGGAGTACAAGGACTCCTACCGCAACAGGCATTTCCCAATCGGCCAGACGGCCTTTGTTGAAGCAACGTGTGTCAATGACGACCGAACTACGCTGACCATCCGTCGAACATTGAGGCAAGATGGCGCATCGCAATGTTTCGTTGATGGAACGGAAGTCGAGTCGTGGCCATTCGAAGCACAGCTCCGAATGTCAGCAACGCCATTCGTTATTCAGCATGCACTCAAGGAGCTCCTCCTCGTCGCACCCAGTGACAGGTTCGTTAGATTCGCGCGCATTCTTGGCCTAAATGACGTTGACGCGATGTACAGAGTGATCACGAGTCTGTGCACCAAGCCTGAGGTTTCGCTGCCGCCGAAGGCTCTCAAGTACTTAGCAGGGCTGGCGCAACTCGAAGATCAACTCGCTAATATTGTCTCACTGCGCCCTATCGCTCTCTCGTTGCGAAAAGGTGAACAAGCGTTCGATGACACGTCGCTAAAAGCGCGCGCGTACGCCACAGGTTTAACCGGCGCAGCGGCAGCCGACTTGCTCATGGCGCTCGCGCGGAAGCGCGATGATCTCGCGAGAGAAATATACGAGGGTGATCCGAGGGTTCTTCGTCTAGCGGCGGATAAGGCGGCTCAACAACTCAGGCACCGAGAGGCGATCGAACTCCTTGGTACAGTGGAATTCATCGACGAGGTAATGGCCCTTGCGAAGCAAGACGCACTATCAAGACTTCAACGCCAAGCTGATTTCCTGGGTGCGGGACTGGAGTATCTTGCGGATGACCCACTGCGCTGTCCGCTATGTGGCGTCGTGGACGAGGGTGGAATGCTTAGCGAGCACATTCGCGGCCAGCACGCTGCAATCCTCGCCGAGCTCTCTACACCGGCCGAGAAGGACGTGCGAGAAAAGCTGTCGAAGCGGCTCTCCACTGCGCGAACGATACTAGGTGCGAATTGGGCGCTACTTCGATCTCAAACATCCGACTTGATGGGAGTTGCCGAGCCGGAGAACCAGAAGCGCTTACGCGAGCTCCTGGCCCAGGATGAGTCCGGTGCCGCCGACGTGCTCACTTCTGCGGCGATATCGTTGCGAGATAGTGAACTCGAAGTGGAGTCAACGGCCGAAGCACTTCAGAATGTAATTGAAGAATGTGAAGGGCATCTCAAGGACAAAACCGAACAGATTGGACATGCCGAAGCAGTAATTGGTGCGATCCAGTTGCATCTTAACGCACTAAACAATTGGAACGAGATTGTCGACTCTTGGGCTGATCAGGTACTCGCTGCCGCCGATGTACTTCGACGAGTAGTGGATGCCAAGGCGGGTACGGAGGAGTTATCACTACTGAGTCGACTGCTTGAGAAGCCTGAATCGATCCGTCGAGCAGTAAGGCTAAAGTCGATGCTAAGTGAACTCAAGACGCTTCGCTCCAACGCACAGCAGAGTCTCGGCGAAGTCATGGAATTGGCGTTCGATGAGAAACTCACCAAGTCAGTAATGCGGTGGTATGAAATGATTCGCACAAAAGGAGATCCTGATGTTCATTTCGCGAATTTCTCAATGGAGAAGACCAAGACGGGCGACTACAAGAACGCCCGCGTTCGCATCGCTGCAAAGTCGTATGGGGTCGAGCTTGCGTCGGCCGTGTCGTCACTCAGCGAGTCCAAACTCAATGCACTGGGACTCTGCGTAAGTATTGCGTCCGCAGCAGCGAGTAACGGACCGTGCGGATTCGTTGTTGTCGACGATCCCATTCAATCGTGGGACGCGGAACATGAGGTTCAGTTCATATCACTGGTTAGAGAACTTGTAGAGATCGAAGATCGTCAGGTCATTCTGTTATCACATCGAGATTCTTGGATTTCCGTCGTTGCCGACGGATGTCAGACGGTCCGAGGAATTCGTTATACGATTTCCGGTTACGGTAAGGACGGACCGCAGTTAACCGAGCGCACCTGGATGCCAATCGACGAACGCATTAAGAGTATCCTCCAAATCGCCAACGACGGTTCTTGCTCTGTTCAAGAACTTCAGCGAGCAGAAGCAGACGTACGCGTCGCAGTGTGCGATCTCACGGCC
The DNA here is from genome assembly GCA_027307165.1 of Gemmatimonadota bacterium. Taxonomy (GTDB): domain Bacteria; phylum Gemmatimonadota; class Gemmatimonadetes; order Gemmatimonadales; family Gemmatimonadaceae; genus Fen-1247. The sequence continues at coordinate 309,866 of DAHUXM010000004.1, forward strand.
ACTGCGGTAAAGCGAAAACTGAGCCGACATCGAGATGCTAGTACACTCAATAAAAAGGACGTGCGGACGCTCCTTTCTGAGATGAAATGCCCTCCTGGGTTGACGGATCGCGTTGCAGCTACGTTTGGAAACACCGACGACGCCCATCATGTACCGACAGAGTACGAGCCCAACCGTGATAGAATTCGACAATATCATGGGGCTCTACTGGATCTCAAGGGTTGGATGAACAACTAGCTTGTCGCGTCGGGTCGTTCCTCAGCCCAGGTGTGCCAATTCCGGCTAATTACCCGCGGCAGCCTTCCATTCGTCGTCGAACCCGAGCCGCCCTTCTGGTCTTCCATGTTAGCAAGACTGGCTCGGAAGAAATGGCTATAGCCTCGGCGGCGCGGTATGCTAGGCTCGCGAGAGATAGCTACGTCCGATGGAAGTCGTGTTTGTGAGCTTGTGAATCGACGCTTCTCCTAATGACTCGACAGTTTGCATCGACTAATTCCGCTCTCAACGACTAACGCTCCAGACCGATAGTGTTGTAATGAACACTGATGCTGTCAAGCGATCCCATAACGCTCGTCACACTCGCATGTCGTTCACGTCACTGACATTGTAGCGGTGCGGCCGATCGCAAAGGATAACATGTGGCGATCTTATTCTGCTCGGTTGCGAACTGATACAGAGGTTTGCGACGTGGGGTGTCTGCGATCATGCGTCGACATTTAGGTATGGCCTGCTGTCGGTCCCGTGGACACACGGATAAGCTATATGTTCTTGCTGCTCGGAGTCCATGGGGTTCAGATAGCCCAGGGTTGAGTGGCGTTGGATTGGGTTCTAAAAGCGCTCGACCTAAACAAACACGTCGGAGCGGGCTGCATTCCTAGTGCGATTACATCTTCCCTGTGGCGCACTTCGGTCTTGAGCGAGGAGAATAAGCTCTCCATCGCCGAGTTGCCCCACACGTTGCCACATCGGCTCATGCTGCATGTTACGCCCAGTGCGCTGAGGGCCCGATGAAATGACTCGCTTGTGTACGGGCTTCCGCGAGCCGAGTGCTGCAGTAGATCTGTTTGCTTACCGCCACATCGCCAGACAGCCATCGTGAGCGCGTCGGTCACTAACTGTGCTGTCATCGTGGGCTGCGTCAACCAGCCGACCACTCTGCGCGAGTACAGCGTCAGCACCACGGCCACGTATAGCCAACCTTCCGCAGTCCAGATGAAGTTAAGAGCGGAAACCCATTGATTGGGTGCCGACGCTGGGAATTGACGGTGCAGGATGTTAGGTGCTCAGTGAAGCCGCATCGCGGGCACCAGCATCGACAGGGCGTTCTTGCCGCCTTGGTCGCGCACGAAGCGTCTGCGCTCGCATTGGCTGTTCGATCTTGTGCAAGCGGCAGTTATGGGCATCACTCGTGACGTCGTACCACACACGACGTGCTCCGGAGGTGCGGTCGCTCGACGGAAACTCGTGCGTATCTCTTGGCCAACTACCGCATCACTCACGCTGCGAGCGCTCGGAACACGCGTAAGCCACGAGTAGAAGCCGCTGCGCGAGACACTGAGTGCCTCACATGTGAGATCAACCGGCCAGATCACTCGGTGCTTCGCCACAGAGTCGAAGTTCACATCGACGCCACTGCAAAGTAGGCCGCGGCTTTGTTTCAGGATGTCGCGCTCCATCGTGAGCTTCGGAACCTGTCAATGAGTTTGAGACACTTGGTGGTCAGAATTTAGAGAGCATTTCCATCGATTAAGCGGGCGACTTCGGATGGATTGACCGGCTTGTTGATCCATGCAGCCGTTGGAAGCGCTGGCGGAGTTGGCAGTTGC